>NZ_JADYVH010000004.1:7500-635938 GCF_020193615.1 Bradyrhizobium sp. IC4059 | reverse complement strand
GGGCCAGGTGGGCGCGGGGCGTCGAAACGGGGCGCGCGCGGCGGCCGCGGGGCCTCGCCTTGATCATCAACGTTGAAGGACGGGCGGTCGGCGCGCGGCGGCGTCGGGGCCGGACGCGTGCGCGGCGGAGCCGCAGCCGGGCTCGCCTCGGTGGCACGGGTGCTGGCGCGGCGGAAGGCATCGCCACTCGAGCCGGAGCGGGCGGCGCCACCGGGACGCGAGGCCTCGCGGGCCCGCTGGGCGGCCTCCGATTCGACCTTGCGAACGGCCTCCTCCAGCGACAGCCGTTCCCGGGTGATCTCGGATTCGGAGAGCGGCGGCTGCACGCTGCGCAGCTGCGCGATCAGTGCCGTGCGCGCCCGTTCATAGAGCGCGCGACGGCTTTCGCCGGGAGCGTTGGGGTCCAGGGCGGCAATAGCGCGGGCGATCAGCGGATAGTAATCAGCCATTTCTACTCAACTATACGCGCGTCCCGGTAAGATATCGTTAAGCCTCAAACGGATTTTGCACCAGGATAGTATCTTCGCGTTCCGGGCTGGTGGAAAGCAGCGCGACCGGACATCCCACCAATTCCTCGATCCGCCGGACATATTTGATGGCCTGCGCCGGCAGGTCGGCCCAGGACCGCGCATTGGCGGTCGGCTCCTTCCAGCCCTCGATGGTCTCGTAGATCGGCTCGACCCGGCTTTGCGCGCCCTCGCCGGCCGGGAAATGGTCGATCTCCTTGCCGTCGAGCTTGTAGCCGGTGCAGACCTCGATTGAATCGAAGCCGTCGAGGATGTCGAGCTTGGTCAGCGCAAGGCCATTGATGCCGCAGGTCCGGACCGCCTGGCGGACCAGCACGGCGTCGAACCAGCCGCAGCGGCGCGGACGGCCGGTATTGGTGCCGAACTCGCGGCCGCGCTCGCCGATCTTGCGGCCGATCTCGTTGTCCTGCTCGGTCGGGAACGGGCCCTGGCCGACGCGGGTCGTGTAGGCCTTGCACAGGCCGAGCACGTAGCCGACCGCGCCTGGCCCGAGGCCGGCGCCGGTCGCGGCCTGCGCCGCCACCGTGTTGGACGAGGTGACGTAGGGATAGGTGCCGTGGTCGACGTCGAGCAGCGCGCCTTGCGCGCCCTCGAACAACATGCGCTTGCCGGCGCGCCGCTCGATATCGAGCAGCCGCCAGACCGTCTCGGCATAGGGCAGCAGCTGCGGCGCCATCGCCATCAGCTCCTTCAGGATCACCGCGCCGTCGAATTCCGGTAGGTTGAGGCCGCGGCGCAGCGCGTTGTGGTGCGCCAGCAGGCGGTCGATCTTGTGTGGCAGCGTCTGATGATCGGCCAGATCCATCAGGCGGATGGCACGGCGGCCGACCTTGTCTTCATAGGCCGGCCCGATGCCGCGGCGGGTGGTGCCGATCGCAGTCGCGGCGCTGGCGGATTCGCGGTGCGCGTCGAGCTCGCGGTGCAGCGGCAGGATCAACGTGACGTTTTCCGCGACACGCAGGTTGTCGGGGCCGACATCGACGCCCTGCGACCTGAGCCTGGCGACCTCGTCGAGGAAAGCGGCGGGATCGAACACGACGCCGTTGCCGATCACCGACAGCTTGCCCTCGCGCAGCACGCCGGAGGGCAGGAGCGCGAGCTTGTAGGTCTTGCCGTTGATCACCAGCGTGTGGCCGGCGTTGTGGCCGCCCTGGAAGCGGACGACGATATCCGCCTGCTCCGACAACCAGTCGACGATCTTGCCCTTCCCTTCGTCGCCCCATTGGGCGCCGACGACGACAACATTGGCCATTCGCGGGTAATCCTGTTCAATCTGTCTCTAGAAGGCATGATCCTCGCGGAAAACCGGTGCCCACTCTTCCGGGATCACGCCTGCGCCCAGCCCAATCGGCAGCCGGAGCCGCCCGCACGCAAGGCAGCCAACCGGATAAAGGAAGCAGCCCTTCTAGGCAAGCAAGAACGGGGCTTTTTCGGGGTCCAACGTCCGGTCCAAGCCCTTGATATCCGCGGAAAATCCCGGGCCCTGGCGGGCCGGCGCAGGCGGCTTCGACCAAAGCGGGAGAGGCTGCCTTCGCCGCCAGCATGGTCGCGATGCGCCCGTCCCCGTTGATGCAACCTGGTTTTCCGTGTCTTTGGACCTGCCGGGTGATCAGCCGGCCCGGACCTCGCCGGGCCGGAGGGCTCGGCGTACTCGACGCGGGGCTCAACCATCACAATGTCCGCCACCGGCCAGACCACGCCCGCGGAAACATCCGGCCACAGCTGGATCGCCAACCAGCCTTACCTGCTGCTCAGCATCACCGCGCTGTGCTGGGCCGGCAACGCCATCGTCGGGCGGCTCGCTGCCGGCCACATTCCGCCGGTGACGCTGTCGTTCCTGCGCTGGTTCTTTGCCTTCCTGCTGGTGCTGCCGTTCGCCTTCAAGCACCTCGTGCAGGACTGGCCGGCGATCCGCGGCAAGCTCGGCCTGATGGTCACGCTCTCGGTCACCGGCATCGGCGCCTTCAACACGCTGCAATATTGGGCGCTGGAGCACACCCAGGCGCTCAACACGCTGCTGCTGCAGTCGGCCGCGCCGCTGCTGGTGGCGTTGTGGTCGCTGGTCATCCTCGGCATTCGTCTCACCGCCGCGCAGGCCTTCGGCGTGCTGCTGTCGATGTGCGGCGTGCTGACCATCCTGCTGCACGGCGATTTCACCACGCTGTCGAGCATCGACTTCAACAAGGGCGACCTGATCTTCCTGCTCGCGCTCCTGATCTTCGCGCTCTATTCGGTGCTGTCACTGAGGCGGCCGCCGATGCACGGCCTCTCGTTCCTCGCCTTCACCTTCGGCTGCGGCGCCGCCTGTCTCATTCCGCTGGAGATCTGGGAACTGTCCGCTCGCCCGGTGATGAAGCTCGACGGGCCGAACCTCCTGACGCTGTTCTACGTCGCCGTCTTTCCCTCGACGCTCGCCTATCTCTGCTTCAATCGCGGCGTGCGCCTGATCGGCGCCAACCGCGCCGCACCGTTCTTCCACGTCGTGCCGGTGTTCGGCTCGATCATGGCGATGGCGTTTCTGGGCGAGCACCCGCAGGCGTTCCACTTCATCGGTTTCGCATTGGTGCTGGCGGGCGTGTTCGCGGCGTCGCGAAAGCAGGCAAGTTAGGCGGCTTCATCGAAGCGCTCGCTGCACTTCCCTTCTCCCCTTGTGGGAGAAGGTGGCGCGAAGCGCCGGATGAGGGGTTGTCTCCGCGCATTCAATTGGGAGTGGACTCGCGGAGAGAGACCCCTCACCCGTCTCGCCGCTACGCGGCGAGCCACCCTCTCCCACAAGGGGAGAGGGGAAAAGTGCACGCGCTGCTACTTCGTCTTGAACTTGCTGTACGCCTCGCTCGTCGCAATGATCACGTGCTCGGCGCAGCCGTTGACGCGATGCGGATCGGCTTCGCGCTCGTAGGCTTGCGAGGTCATCATGTCGAGAAAGGCCGAGACGGACGGGTAATGGACCAGCGCGACGAAGTCCCAATCATTGCCCGCGTGCGGACCGAGTGCGACCGCCTTGCCTTCACCGGTCCAGAGCAGCGTGCCGCCGCGCGCCTTGATCATCGGCACCGTGATCGCGCTGTAGCGCAAGTATGCGTCCCAGCCCGACCCGTCGCCATCGAGCGAGCGCGCGTGGAAGCGCATCAGGTTCAGCATCACCACCGGCGCATTCGGATCGAGCCGCTCCAGGCCCTCGATGTTCAACATATTGACCGCCAATGGCACCTCCTTAGGGCTCGGCTGCATTGTAGCATTGCGGCGCTGTGACTTGTGCCATCGCGGCAATCGGGCGCAAGTTGTATCCAACGCCCATGACGACCGCTTCGCCCGCGCCACCGGCCGCCAATCCGGCCAGCTGGCTCAACAACCAGCCTTATCTGCTGCTCAGCCTTAGCTCGCTGTTCTGGGCCGGCAACATCGTGCTCGCACGCCATGTCGGGGCGCATGTGCCGCCGCTGACGATCACCACGATCCGCTGGTTCGGCGTGTTCCTGATCCTGTTGCCGTTCGCCTGGCCGCATCTGAAGCGCGACTGGCCTGCGTTGCGCAAGAGCATGCCCCTGATGCTGTTCCTGTCGCTGGTCGGCTTTGCCTTCAACAACGCGATCTCGTACTGGGCGCTGCAATACACCGAGGCGCTGAATGCGCTGCTGATCCAGTCGGCGGGTCCGCTGTTCGTGGCGCTGTGGTCGCTGGTGCTGTTCGGCGTGCGGCTGACCGGCGCGCAGCTCGGCGGCATCGCGATCTCGCTGCTCGGCGTGCTGATCATCATCCTGCGCGGCGACCTCGCGGCGCTGGCAAGCATCAGCTTCAACAGGGGCGACATCATGTTCGCCTCGTCGCTGGTGGCGTTCGGGCTCTACTCGGCCTTCATCCCGCGCCGGCCGAAGATCCACCAGCTCTCCTTCCTGTCCTTCACCACCTGCTGCGGCGCGACGATGCTGCTGCCGACGGCGATCTGGGAGGCGGCGAGCGGCCGCGTGCTGCAATTCGACGCGACCACGCTGGCGACACTGGGCTACATCCTGATCTTCCCCTCCACACTCGCCTATCTCTTCTTCAACCGCGGCGTGGCGCTGATCGGGCCGAACCGGGCGGCGCCGTTCTTCCATCTGGTGCCGGTGTTCGGCTCGGCGCTGGCGATCGTGCTGCTGGGTGAGAAGCTGCAGCCGTTCCACCTGATCGGCTACGCGCTGGTGCTCGCCGGAGTCGTGCTTGCATCGCGGCGGGACTCGGCGATGACATAATTCCGCGCGACGGACGCGGTCACGACCTATAGCCATCTTCCGATTCCCCTTTGGACAAGCTAGGTTCCCCGCCAACCAAAAAGAGGGAACGACCGACATGATTTCAGGGCTGATTCGAAACCTGCGGACCGTCGCCGCGGCCGCGCTATGCCTCACGGCAGCATCCACCGCTCACGCCGACACCTATCCCAGCCGCAACATCACGCTGGTGCTGCCCTTCGCGGCCGGCAGCGGCACCGACACCACGACGCGGCTGATTTCGCAGCATCTGTCGCAGGCGCTCGGCGTTCCCATCGTGATCGAGAACAAGGCGGGGGCCAACGGCATGCTTGCCGCGACCTATGTCGCGAAGGCTGCTCCCGACGGCTACACGCTGCTGGTGACGACCAACACGACGCATTCGGCCAATCCCTATCTGCTCAAGAGCCTCACTTACGATCCGGTCAAGGATTTCACCCCGATTGCCCGCACCGGCGATCTGCCCTTCATGCTGGTCATCAATCCCGAGGTGCCGGCCAAGACGGTCGGAGAGCTGGTGGCCTATGGCAAGGCCAATCCGGGCAAGCTGAGCTACGCCTCGGGCTCCTCGGCGGCGATCGTATCGGGCGCGACCTTCGCGCACAATGCCGGGCTCGACCTGCTGCACGTGCCCTACAAGAGTTCGCCGCCGGCGCTCAACGACGTCATGGGCGGCCGCGTGTCGATGATGTTCGTCGACATCCTGACCGGCCTGCCCCATGTCAACGGCAACGCGCTGCGCGCGCTCGCCGTCACCACCAAGAACCGCACGCCGCTGGTGCCACACCTGCCCTCGATGCAGGAGGCCGGCGTGCCGGACTTCGACATCACGTCCTGGCAGGGCTATTTCGGCCCGGCCGGCATGCCGAAGGAGATCGTGACCCGGCTCAACACCGAGATCCGCAAGATCATCGAGAACCCGGAGATCAAGGCCAAGCTCGCCACGCTCGGCATGGACGCTTTTTCCGGCACGCCGGAGCAGCTCGGCACCTTCGTGAACGAGCAGCTGGTGCTGTGGGAGAAGCTGATCGCCAACGCGAAGATCGAGAAGCAGTAGTACGGTCTCGTAGGGTGGGCAAAGCGCAGCGTGCCCACGAAGAGTCGCACCGTACTCAAAAAGAAAAGGTGGGCACGACGCTTCTCGTCTTTGCCCACCCTACGAATTCAGCGCAAGAATTTACGCCGCGCGGACCTTGGCGAGGAAGCCGTCGACGGCATCGCGCAGCGCGCCGGACTGGGTGTCCAGCTCGCGGGCGTTGGTGAGCACATCGCTGGCCGCGCTGCCGGTCGCTTCGGCGGCCGAGGTGACGCTGCCGATATGGGCGTTGATTTCACTCGAGCCGGCCGCGACCGACTGGATGTTGCGGGCGATCTCGCGCGTCGCCTCGCCCTGCTGCTCGATCGATGCGGAAATGCCGGCGGTGATCTCGCTCATCTCGGCGATCGTCTGGGTGATGCCGGAGATGGCCGACACCGCGTCGCTGGTCGAGGTCTGCATCGCCGCGACCTGGGCGGAGATCTCCTCGGTCGCCTTCGCGGTCTGGTTGGCGAGCGCCTTGACCTCGGAGGCGACCACGGCGAAGCCGCGGCCGGACTCGCCGGCACGCGCCGCCTCGATGGTGGCGTTGAGCGCGAGCAGGTTGGTCTGCGCCGCGATCGAGTGAATGAGCTTGACCACCTCGCCGATCTTCTCGGCACCGGTGGAGAGCTCCTGCACCGTGGCGTTGGTGCGCTCGGCATCGCTGACGGCACGGCTCGCAACTTCAGTCGAGCGCGTCACCTGGCGGGAGATTTCCGCAACCGAGCTCGACAGCTCTTCGGCGGCGGCCGCAACGGTGCCAACATTGCCGGACGCCTTCTGCGAGGCGGCACCGACGGTCGCCGCGCGCGAGGAGGCATCGCTGGCGGTCGCGGTCATCGATTGCGCCGTGGTCTGCATGCCGGCTGCGGCCGAGGAGACCGAGCGGACGATGCCGTTGACGCTGCGCTCGAAATCGTTGGCGATCTCCTCCATGGCGCTGCGGCGATCCGCCGCGGCGCGTTCCTTGGCGTCCGCGTCGGTCTTCTCGAGGTCGCGGATGCGGATCGCGTTGTCCTTGAAGATCTGCACGGTCGATGCCATCGCGCCGATCTCGTCGCCACGACCGACGCCGGGGATGTCGCCTTCGAGCTTGCCGTCGGCCAGCTCCCGCATCCGGGTGCCGAGCAGCCCGAGCGGAGCACTGATGCTGCGGCCGATCATCCAGGCGACGCTGCCGGCAACGATGACGATGCCGAGCACCGCCAGGCCGAGCAGCCAGTAGACCGGACCCATCTTGGCGTCGATGTCATCCAGATAGGCGCCGGTGCCGAGATACATATCGAAGCCGGGGACCGCGACGGCGTAACCGATCTTGCGGATCGGCGTTTCCTGGCCGGGCTTCATATATTCATAGTGAAGCAGGATCTCGCCGTTGGCCTTGACGCCGTTCATCAATTCCAGCGACAGCTTGCGGCCGTTGGTCACGACGTCCATTCGGTTGGTGCCGATCACCTTCGGATCGGGCGCAAGCTGGGTGAGACCGTCATAGGACGTGCCGAACAGGTAGCCGGCACCCTTGTCATAGGTCATCGCGTTGCCGTAGCGGCGAAGCTCGGCCATAGCGGCGTCCTTCGTCATTTCGCCGGCATCGACGCGCTTCTTCAACGCGGCGGCATAGTTGCGCGCCAGCTCGACGATCGCCTTGGCCTGGTCGATGCGCGCATTCACCATCTCGCGCTTCATCAGATAGCCAGCGAGAACTCCGGAGATGCAGAGGCCGAACAGCGTGACTCCAACGAGAATGCCAAGCTTCGGGGCGATCTTCAGATTGCTCAACTTCACGGGGTTAGCTCCGGCAATATTGGGGTACGGGCGCATGACGAGATCGATCAAATTCGAATCAAGTCTTAGTGGCGGAGCCCTTAGCAAGTTACTTACGCACCTCCGTAGAAGCCCGGGGCTTGCACGGAAAAACGGAAATATACCTCGCCCGCAACAACCGTGAATTGTACGCACTTGCCCGAATTTCGCGTAAAAGACGCAAAGGCCCGCTCGTCGAGGCGGACCACGACAAGAAACCAAATCGGGAGCAGATAATGCCGAAATACAGGGTGGTGACGCCGAAGGGTGCGAGCTTCACGGTCGCCGGCAGCGATTATTCCTATGAGCGCGAGGCGCTCGATCCGATCGATGCCGAGATCGTCGAGGCGCCCGCCGACGAGGCCGGGTTCATCGCCGCCGCGAAGAACGCCGACGCGATCTACGCCAAGGGCATCCCGATCACCAAGTCGATCATCGACGCGCTCGAGAGCTGCAAGGTGATCACGCTCGGCTCGGTCGGCGTCGACAGTGTCGACGTCAAGGCCGCCACGGCCCGCGGCATTCCGGTCACCAACATTCCTGACACCTTCATCGAGGAGGTCGCCGACCACGCCATGATGCTGCTGCTCGCCGGCTTCCGCCGCCTGGTCGAGCAGGACCGCATGGTGCGCGACGGCCGCTGGGCCGAGGGCCGGCCGGCGCTGCTGAAAATCCCGAGGCTGATGGGCCAGACGCTCGGCTTCATCTCGTTCGGCCGGGTCGCGCGTGCGGTCGCGAGACGCGCCGCGCCTTTCGGCCTGCGCATGATGGCCTACGATCCCTTCATCCAGGAAACGCTGATGTACGAACACGGCGTGATCCCGGCGACGCTGAACGAGGTGCTGTCGCAATCCGACTTCGTCTCGATGCATGCCCCGGCGCGGCCCGAGGTGCATCACATGCTGACCGAGAAGCACTTCCGACAGATGAAGAAAGGCTCGATCTTCATCAACACCGGCCGCGGTGCCACCGTGGACGAGGAGAGCCTGATCAAGGCGCTGCAGGAGGGCTGGATCGCGCACGCCGCTCTCGACGTGCTGGAAAAGGAGCCGCCCTCGCACAACAATCCCCTGCTCGGCATGGAGAACGTGACCCTGACCGCCCATGTCGCCTCGGCCTCGGCACGGTTCGACCAGGCGCGCAAGCGCCGGGTGGGCTACGAATTGTCACTGGTGCTCCAGGGCATGTGGCCGGTAAGCTGCGTCAATCCGTCGGTGCTGCAGAACACCGCGCTCCGCCGCTGGCAGCCCGTCAGCATGGACCGCGGGCCGAACAGCTAGGCGGGCGGCGCGAAGGCGCCAAGGACCAAACGGCCCCTTCACCGGCGATCAACGCCGGGAAGGGAGACATCATAGGGAGGTACTGATGAGGAACGACATCACACGTCGTGATGCCTTGGCGCTGGGCCTGTCTGCTGCAACGCTCGCGGCCACCGGTGCTGCAGCGCAAACATCCGCTATCAAGGCTGCCGACGTCCCGGCACCCAAGCGCGAGATCGAAAAGGGCGCGTCCTTGCGCATGCTGCGCCCGGTGCGCTTCGTCCAGGCGGACGAGGACGTGTTCCGCGCCAATGCGGCAAAGTTCACCAAGGACACCGGGGTCGAGGTCAAGGTCGACTTCGTCGGCTGGGAGGACATCAACCAGCAGACCGCGGTGACCTCGAATTCCGGCGCCGGCCCCGACATCATCATCGGCTTCTCCGACGCGCCCCACATCTACATCGACAAGCTGATCGAGCTCACCGACGTCGCCGACTATCTCGGCAAGAAGTACGGCGGCTGGCTGCCGCTGGCGCAACGCTACGGCAAGAAGAACAAGAGCGAGTCCTGGATCGGACTGCCGTTCGGCGCCACCGCAGGTCCCCTGATCTACCGCAAGTCGGTCCTGCAATCGGTCGGCTTCGACAAGGTTCCGGAAGATCATGCCGGCGTGCTCGACCTCTGCCGCAAGCTGCAAAAGGCAGGCAAGCCGGCCGGCTTCGCACTCGGCAACGCCAAGGGCGACGGCAACGGCTTCGCCAACTGGGCGCTGTGGTCGCACAATGCCTCCCTGCTCGACGAGGAGGGCAACGTCACCATCAACAGCAAAGAGACGATCGCCGCACTGAACTGGGTCAAGGAGCTGTATCCGACCTTCATCGCCGGCACGCCGTCCTGGAACGACGTCAGCAACAACCGGGCCTATTCCTCGCAGGAGATCGCGCTGACGGCCAACGGCGTCTCACTGTACTTCTCGCTGAAGAACGATCCGGCCACCAAGGCCATCGCCGAGGACAGCGAGCATCAGCTGCTGCCCAAGGGCCTCGCCAAGGTCTCGCCGATGGCGGGCCTGACGCTGAACGCCATGGTGTTCAAGCACAGCCCGTACCCCAATGCCGCCAAGGCCTTCCTGCAGTACATGCTGGAGAAGGACCAATACGAGCCGTGGCTCAACGCCAATTCCGGCTATTGGTCGCAGCCGCTGGCCGCCTATGCCGAGGCCGCCGTGTGGTCGCAGGATCCGAAGGTGAGCCTGTTCAAGAACACGATGAACAGCACTTACTATGACGGCTACAAGGGGCCGATCTCGACGGCGACCGGCGCGGTCAGCGCCGATTACGTGCTGATTCAGATGTGCGCCTCCGTCGCCACAGGCGCCGCCACGCCGGAGGCCGCGGCCGCCGAAGCCGAGCAGCGCTGCAAGCGCTACTTCCGGCGACAGCGGTAGAGCGACGACGACAGAGCCGCCGTCATTGCGAGGAGCACTTGCGACGACGCAATCCAGACGATCACTGCGGAGACAGACTGGATTGCTTCGCTTCGCTCGCAATGACGGTGTCGTGACACTTCAGACGGGACAAACCAATCTATGTCCGTGACCACCCTCTCCTCCCACGCACTGGCGCAACGGCAGCCGAACTGGATCGTGCGCCTGTTCGACTACAAGCCGTTCCTGATCGTGATGTGCCTCGCGCCCGCGCTCGGGCTGCTCACGGTATTCCTGACCTACCCGCTCGGCCTCGGCGTCTGGCTCGCCTTCACCGACACCACGATCGGCCGGCGCGGCATCTATGTCGGGATCGAGAATTTCCAGTACCTGCTCACGGACCCCTTGTGGTGGAACGCGGTGTTCTACAGCGTGTTCTACACGGCCGTGGCGACCTTCGGAAAATTCGCGCTCGGCTTCTGGCTCGCGCTGCTGCTCAACAACCATTTCCCGTTCAAGAGCCTGCTGCGCGCCATCGTGCTGCTGCCCTGGATCGTCCCGACGGTGCTGTCGGCGCTGGCGTTCTGGTGGATCTACGATCCGCAGTTCTCGATCATCTCGTACCTCTTGGTCGACGTTCTGCATTGGCGCGACAGCAATATCGACTTCCTCGGCTCGCCCTGGCCGGCGCGCTTCTCGCTGATCGCCGCCAACATCTGGCGCGGCATTCCCTTCGTCGCGATCTCGCTGCTGGCGGGCTTGCAGACCATCTCGCCCTCGCTCTACGAGGCCGCGATGCTGGACGGCGCCAGCGCCTGGCAGCGCTTCCGCTACATCACCTTCCCGATGATGCTGCCGATCCTCGCCATCGTCATGACGTTCTCGATCATCTTCACCTTCACTGACTTCCAGCTGGTCTACGCCATTACCCGCGGCGGTCCGGTGAACTCGACGCATTTGCTGGCGACGCTGGCGTTCCAGCGCGGCATCGCCGGCGGCGAGCTCGGCGAAGGCGCGGCGATCGCGGTGTCGATGATCCCGTTCCTGGTGTTCGCGACGCTGTTCTCCTATTTCGGCCTAGCACGCCGCAAATGGCAGCAGGGAGAGGCCAATGACTGAAACCGTCGCGCAATCGACCGTCGCGGACGCAAAAGCGCCGCCCGACACCATGGCCTGGGATTCCGGGCTGCGGCGGCTGATGATGATCTACCTGCCGCTCGGCTGCTTCGTTCTGATCCTGCTGTTTCCGTTCTATTGGATGGCGATCACCTCGTTCAAGCCGAACGCGGAGCTGATGAACTACCGGGACAACAACCCGTTCTGGATCTCCTCGCCGACCCTGGCGCACATCAAGCATCTGTTGTTCAACACCGCCTATCCGCAATGGCTGAAGACGACGATGCTGGTCGCGATCGGCTCGACCACGCTGTCGCTGATCGCGTCGACGCTGGCGGCCTACGCGATCGAGCGCCTGCGCTTCCGCGGCAGCCCCTATGTCGGCCTCGGCATCTATCTCGCCTATCTGGTGCCGCCGTCGATCCTGTTCATTCCGCTCGCGACAGTCGTCGTGCAGTTCGGCCTGTTCGACTCGCCGCTGGCCCTGATCCTGGTCTATCCGACCTTCCTGGTGCCGTTCTGCACCTGGCTCCTGATCGGCTATTTCAAGTCGATTCCTTACGAGCTCGAGGAATGCGCGCTGGTCGACGGCGCCACGCGGCTGCAGATCCTGCGCCGGATCACGCTGCCGCTCGCAGTGCCCGGCCTGATCTCGGCCGGCATCTTCTCCTTCACGCTGTCCTGGAACGAGTTCATCTACGCGCTGGCCTTCATCCAGAGCGGCGCCAACAAGACGGTGCCGGTCGCGATCCTGACCGAGCTCGTCACCGGCGACGTCTATCAATGGGGTGCGCTGATGGCGGGATCGCTGCTCGGCTCGCTCCCGGTCGCGATCTTCTACTCGCTGTTCGTGGATTACTACGTCTCTTCGCTGACGGGTGCGGTGAAGGAGTAGCCCCGCTCTCTCGTCCCCCTCTCCCCGTTCTCACGGTCTGCAGGCGGGGAGAGGCGAAGAGCGCTGCGGCCTTTGGCCCGGCTTCACAATACTGCAACATGCGATCCGCATAAGCGTTGCGTCCGCCAACAGGAGACGCACATGCGCGCGACTTTTCTTTGCACCGTCGCCACGATCATCCTCACCGCGAGCACAGCGCTCGCGCAGAGCGAGGGCGAATTCCCCGCCAAGCTCGCCGGCCATGCGGTGATGCCGGCCGAAACCTTCATCCAGGCGCCGGCTGATGCCCCCGCCGATCTCAAGGCGGCGGGCAAATATACCACCGGCAAGCGGGTCGACGCGCTCGGCACCGTGATGGGCAAGTCCTTCGAGCGTCCGACCGGCGTGTCGCTGCCGTTCAAGGGCCAGCCGCTGCAAGGCCATTCCGGCATCAAGACCATGCCCGACGGCACGTTCCGGGTCCTCACCGACAACGGCATGGGCGCGCGCGCCAACTCGCCGGATTCGATGCTGTACCTCAACCGCTACAAGATGGACTGGGCCAGCGGCAAGATGGAGCGGCTGGAGACCATCTTCCTGCACGACCCCGACAAACGCGTCCCCTTCCGCATTGTGCATGAGGACACCCAGAAGCGCTATCTCACCGGCTCCGATTTCGACACCGAAGGTTTCCAGATCGTCGGCGACACCTTCTGGATCGGCGACGAGTTCGGCCCCTATGTCCTGAAGGCGGACAAGTCAGGCAAAATCCTCGGCGTGTTCGATACGGTCGCCGACGGCAAGCCGGTGCGCTCGCCCGACAATTGGGCGGTGGGGACGCCGGCCGCGCCGGGCGCGACCTATACCAACGTCAATCTCCGCCGCTCCCGGGGCTATGAGGGCTTCGCCGCGTCGAAGGACGGCAAGTTCCTCTACGGCCTGCTCGAGGGACCGCTGTGGGATGCCGACAAGAAGGACTGGGAGAAGGTCGACGGCAAGGAAGCCTCGCGCATCCTCGAATTCGACGTCACTGCTGAGAAATTCACCGGCCGCTACTGGCACTATGTGTTCGAGCAGAACGGCAACGCCATCGGCGACTTCAACATGATCGACCAGGCCTCCGGCCTCGTCATCGAGCGCGACAATGGCGAGGGCACCGCCGACAAGGCCTGCCCGCAAGGCCAGCGCGGCGAGAACTGCTTCCCCGACCTCGCCAAGTTCAAGCGCGTCTACAAGATCGAGCTGACCGACGCCAATGTCGGCAAGCCCGTGCGCAAGATCGGCTATATCGACCTGATGAAGATCAGGGATCCCGACAAGAAGGCGCGGAAGCCGCTCAACGACGGCGTCTACACCTTCCCGTTCTTCACCATCGAGAACGTCGATCGCGTCGACGACACCCACATCATCGTCGGCAACGACAACAACCTGCCGTTCTCCTCCAGCCGCGATCCCAACACGGCCGACGACAACGAATTCGTGCTGCTCGAGGTTGCGGATTTCCTGAAGGCGAAGTGAGGCGAGGTTCGCTCTCCCTCCCGCTTTTCCGCGGGAGGGAGAGTCATTGCCCATGGCTACTTCCCGAAAATCACCGGGACGTTGATGGGTATGGTTGCATAAGTGATCTCGGCCGGCAACGGCGGGAATGGTTGGGCCTGGCGCACCATGGCCATCGCCTGGGCATCGAGCGCTGCGACGCCCGAGGAGCCGCCGAGGCGGCTGGACAATACCTGACCGTTACGGCCGAGCGTGAAGCTCACCTTGACCACGCCCCTCTGGCCATTCGCGCTCGTCGGATACTGGTGGAAGCGCATGAGATGCGCGCGGACGCGCTGATAATAGGTCGCCATCGCAGACGCGAGCGAGCCGGCATTGACGGCAGAGGCCAGCGGAGCCTGCCGCTCCGCGCGCGGCGGTGCGCTGGTGCGCGGCGCCGGAAGGGCATCCGACGGCTTCCGGGCGTCGAGGCGGACCGCCTTGGGCTTCGCCGGAGCGGGCTTCTCCACGGGTGCAACTTTCGCAGGCTCGGGCTCCGACGGGCTCGGCTTGAGGCTCTGTTCCGGTGGAGCCACCACATCCGGCTGCTCCTGCGGCGGTGTCGGCGGAATCATTTCCTCGACAGCCTGCTGCTGCACCGGCTCGGGCGGTGACGCATCCGCCTGCTGCATCATCGGTCCCGGCGCGATGTCCAGCGGCGTCGACTGCGGTGCCGAAGTCTCCGGCGTCATGTCGATCAGGATGGCCGGCATGTTGACGCCCTCGTCCGGCACCTGCTTCAGCCAGCTCGTTGCAAGCAACGCGGCGCCGAGATGCAACGCCACGATCATCGCCGCCGAGGCCCCCCAGCGCGCACCCTCCCGCTCGTCGACCGGCTGGTGCAGGGCAAAGGCGTTCGCGGTCATCAGCTGCGTCCGTCGAGGCCGACCAGTGCGACCTTGAGATAGCCGGCATTGCGCAAGGTATTCATCACCTCCATCAGGTCGCCATAGGAGACGGCCTTGTCCGCGCGCAGATAGATGCGCTCGTCCTTGCGGCCCCTGGTGGCCGCATCGAGCGAGGTGCTGAGCCCGTCGCGAGCGACGATATCCTCACCCACGGCGATCGAAAGATCCGGCTTGACGGTGACGAAGACCGGCTTGTCGGGCCGCGGTGCCGGCTCGGCGGCGGTCGCCGGGAGATCGACGCCGATGTCGACGGTGGCGAGCGGTGCGGCCACCATGAAGATGATCAGGAGCACCAGCATCACGTCGATGAACGGCGTGACGTTGATCTCGTGGGTGACGTCGAAATCGCTCGTCTCGCCGCGCGAGCCGAGCTTCGATGTTCCGAGCTTGACGGCCATGGCTACTCCGCTGCCCGCGCCAGACGGAAATGGCCGTGGTCGCGCTGGCGGCTCACCAGCAGCATGAGCTGCGCCGAGGCGTCGCCGAGCAAAGCGCGGTAATTGGCAATGCCGCGGACGAGATGATTGTAGATCACCACCGCCGGAATCGCGGCGACGAGACCGAGCGCGGTCGCGAGCAACGCTTCGGCAATGCCGGGCGCGACCACCGCCAGACTGGTGGTGTGGCTCTCGGAGATGCCGATGAAGGAATTCATGATGCCCCAGACGGTGCCGAACAGACCGACGAACGGCGCGATGGCGCCGATGGTCGCGAGCACGCCGGTGCCGCGCGCGATCTGCCTGGACATCGCCGCCTCGACCCGCTCCAGCCGCAACGCGACGCGCTCCTGCAGGCCGTCGTCGAGAATGCCGCCGGAGAGCTCGGCCTCCCTGGCGCAGGACTGAATCAGCTGCGCGACTGCGTCGCGGGCGTCGCCGGTCCGCGCGGATGCCTCGGCCAGCGTCATGTTGCCTTCGAGGGTGCGCGTCCGCTGCAAGGCGAGCGAGCCCTTGCGACGCAGCTCGATGGTCTTGGCGAGCCAGACCGTCCATGTCGCCAGTGAGGCAACGGCAAGCCCGACCATCACGACCTTCACGACGATGTCGGCACCGAGGAACATGCCCCAGGGCGACAGATTGCGCGGCAACAGCGCCGCGTCGATCGCAAAGGCCGGCGCCGGCACGAGCGCCAGTGCGATTGTGAGGATCACGTGCCCTAGCGTGGAATTGCTCTGCATCCTGATCTCCCGACAAATGGAAGTTACGCCGAAAGCTTCGCCGCGATCCGGTCCGCGAGCCGCCGGAACCGCGCCAGCTGATCCGCCCGCAGCGCCCTCGTCTCGTCGCGGCCGACGAAGACCTTGAACATGATGCCGCCGTCGGCGTTCACGAAGGCGACGAAGGCCGAGGACTTGCCCATGAAGGGCCGCTCGACGAAGGCAATTCCCGCGCAGCGCTCGTGGCGGAGATGGCCGTGCAGGCCCTTTGGCTGCATCAGGTTGAAATAGCCGCGGCCGATCTCGCCCGCGGGAATGGTCCCGGTGAACTCGAAGATCGCATCATCGGTGTGGACGATCAGCGTGACCTCGCCCCATTCCGCGATGTCCTGCATGGCGGCGGCAAAATGTTCGCCGCTCCCGATGCGCACCATTGACGGCGGCAACGCCTCGATCACCGCGCGCGGCGTGGCGCTGCGCTCGCGCGCGACGTCCTCGATCACGGCACCCGGATTGTCCGCCATATGCGCCTTGAGGTCGGCGAGATCGGTGCTCAGCATATCTGGCTCCTCAACCCCGGCGCCTCAAGCGGCCGCGCTCGCCTTGCGCTCGGTCATGATGACCTCGAAACCTTCGAACTTGGGGTGACCGAGATAGAGGCTCTCGCCGGTCTTGTTGTCGGCGCGCGCATGAGCGCGGCGGAATTCCTCCGAGCGCGTCCAGGCCTCGAAAGCCGCCTTGTCGACCCACACGGTATGCGAGGAATACAGCGTGTGGTCCTCGGCGACCGGCCCCTTGAGCAGATGGAATTCGACGAACCCCGCCATGCTGCCGAGATAGGACTCACGGGTCCGCCAGACGGTTTCGAACGCGGCTTCCGAGCCGGGTTTCACCTGGAAGCGATTCATGGCGATGAACATTCGACTTTTCTCCTGTGACTTGTAGATCGGCAATTGCCGACCGGATATTTCAGAACGGACCGAAAGCCACGCTGACGCATCAGCGTGGCTTTCGAGATCGGCAAGGCATAACCTCCGGTGTCTCGCTCAGGTGCCGCCAAAGTGGTATTTGAGACCTCCCTTGATCACGAGCCCAGCACCGGCGCTCGCCCACTTCACGTCGTTTTGCGTGTCGCCCGTGCTACCGACCGGAATGGCGTACGGACGATAGTAGCGATTGAAGAGGTTCTCGACGGAGAAGTTGAGCGTGAGATCGGGCGTCGGGTGATACTGCGCGTAAAGATTGACGAGATCGTACGACGTCGCGGGCGTGTAGGTCCTGGGGATGTCGTAGTTGGCGATTGCCGACGTCCACATCATCGAAAGGATGAGGGTGCGGTCGAGCAGACGCACGCCGGCCGTCGTCGTGATCTTCTGCGGCGGAATGCTGTAGAGGCCGAAGCCGGTCTGCAGATTCTTTCCGCTCTGATAGGTCCCGGAGAGGCCGAAGAACCACAGGTTCGCGTCATACATCGCCTCGGCCTCGACGCCTTGTATGAGCGCGGACGCCACGTTCTGATACTGCAGGAACGGGAGCACCGTGATCGAAGGTGCCGGAGGCGGCCCGGTCGGGACCACGAGCGGGTTTCCGTAAGCGACCTGATCGATGAAGTCGCTGATGTCGTTGCGGAACACGTTGATCTTGCCGCGCAGCGTGTCGCCCGCCGTGAACAGATCGTTCTTCTTGATATTGAAACCGATCTCCTTGTTCTTGCCGACCTCGGGGCGCAGGTTTGGATTGGGCACGAAGCAGAAGGTCGAATCCGCGCCCGGTCCCGGCGTGCCAGACGGACAGCGGAAGAACGAGTCGTTGACCGTCGCGCCGGCATGTGGCCCGCTCACCAGCGTCTCCGTGATCGAGGGCGCCCGATAGCCTTCCGCGTAGCTGGCATAGGGGGTCACGACCGCGGTCGGAACGAGAGCAACGGTGATCTTCGGCGAGAGGCGATCGCCGCCCGACGACGAGGATGCCGAGGAAAGCTGATAATTGTCGTAACGGAGCGCACCGATCACCTCGAGCATCGAGGTGTAGTTCGCCCTCCACTGCACGAAGCCGCCAGACACCGTGCGCTGGCCGCCCGGCGTCGTCACTTCGCCGGTACCCGTCCTATCCTGGGTAGATACTTTGTCCTGGAAGGCGTCCAGACCGTAAGTCACCGCGTGGCGCCAGCTTCCCGTTTCGAAGCGTGTCGTGTTGTGCACGTCGATACCGATCGTATCGAGCAGATATCCGCGGTTGCTCCCGATGCACCCCGAAACGGCATTGCCCGGCACGCCACCGCAATAAACTGACGGCGTCGTGGTGGTGTGCCTGGTCTTAGTCTGGTCGTTCTCGGTGCGATTCCAGTAGATCTTCGCATCCCAGTCGAACCACTGATCATCCGGCTGCGAATATTTCCAGCCGAGCGTCGTGGTGTAATTCTTCACGTTGGAGGCGTAGATGGACGTGCCGTTCAGATTGTTCGTGCCGTTCGCATTGGTCGAATTGGGATCGCCGGCGCGTCGCGGCGGCTGGCCCAGACTGTAGATGTCTTCCTGAAAGATGGCGCCGAGCTTGACCTCGTGGCCGTCCGCCGGCCGCACCGTCAGCTTGGCGATGCCGCTGCTGAGCCGATTGCCGGTATTGGCGACCTCGAAGCCGGTGCCGTCCTTGTAGCTCTCCTGCGTCGAATAGGTGCCGCCTGCGAACACGTCGACATTCGGATTGACGTGAACACCGCCAAACGCGGATCCGAGTGCACGTCCGTAGTTGCTGCCGAGGATGGTTTTTACGTCGACGCCCCAGCGCTCGCCCACGCGGACGACATCCTCGATGTCCTTGGTGCGGAACGAGGCCACGCCACCGATCGCGCCGGAGCCGTAGATGTTCGCGGTCGGGCCGCGCACGATGTCGATGCCGCTGATCAGCTCCGGATTGAGGAAGAAGGAGCCGTTGGCGAAGTGGCCTGTGCGCTGATAGTTCTGCCGCGCGCCATCGACGACGACAGCAACGCGGCCGAAATCCTGCAGGCCGCGAATGTTGATCGAGGTCGACGGCTCGTCGCCGCGATTCTGAACCCATACGCCCGGCACATTATAGATGAGGTCACCAACCGTGCTGGCCTGACGTCCCTCGATCTGCGCCGAGGTCACGACGCTGACCGGTGCCAGCGCATCCACGGCACGCTCCTCGGTCTTCGTTGCCGCGACCGTAATCGCATCGAGCGTTTGCACCGGCGCTGCGCCGCCGGCCTGGGCGCGGGCGTTCATCACCTCCGGCGCGGCCTGCTGCGCAACTTGCGGCGCCGGCTTACGCTTGGCCTGCTTCGGCCTGTCCGACGACGCGTTTTCACTCTGCGGCGATGCGGTCTGCGCGAGACTGCCCTCCGCCGTCATTGCCGCAATTGAAACCACCGACGCGCCCAAAATCAGGGCGCGCGAATACCTAGCCCCGTCAGCCATATCAGCCCCAGCCTGCACTTCACTTTAGTTTTTGATGTCGTCTGGCTGGCGCGCGCTCGCAACGCGAGCGACTGGCTGGCTGATTGTCTCAAGAGGCGGGCGAGTTCCCCGCTGTGAGAAATCGTTACGTGGCAACACTCTGACGGTCAATGACATCGGGTTACAGTTTATATCGATTGTAAACTGCGATGGTTGGAATGCGCTTGGCGCCACCTGTACAAACGGGCGGTACTCCAGCTTTCGAAAGCGCATCACACCGACAATGTCAGCCACATCAGGAGACAGCAGCGGCAGCGCGGCAGGACCGGCACAAAGCCCTTCTGCGGCAACCCGAACTCTCACCATGCGCGGCAGCCGGATCGACAGTCGCGAGCTGTTTGCCGCCGAGCGCGAGATCATCATTGCGCATGGCGAGGACAGCTATCGTCTCCGCCTGACCTCGCAGAACAAGCTGATCCTGACGAAGTAACTGCAATGACATGTTGCCGCACCCTCACCCGTCTCCTGCTCTCCGGCGGACTCGCGTTCGCGTCTGCTGCGCACGCCGCGGGCATCACCGTGCATGACGCGCGCAATCGCGACGTCACTGTTACCGATTTTGCCCGCACGGTGTCGATCGGCGGCGCCATCACCGAGATCCTCTATGCGCTGGGATTGGAAAGCCGGCTGGTCGGCGTCGACACAACGAGCCTCTATCCGGCGGCGGCACTGCAAGACAAGCCGAATGTCGGCTACGTGCGCCAGATCTCGGCCGAAGGCGTGCTCGGTCTCAACCCGACGCTGATCCTGGCGATCCAGGGCTCGGGCCCGCGCGAGACCATGGACATCCTGGAGACGGCGAAGGTGCCGCTGGTGCTGGTGCCCGAGACCTTTTCCGAGGAAGGCCTGATCGAGAAGATCAAGCTGGTCGGCCACGCCATGGGCGTCGATGCGCGTGCCGAATGTCTCAGCGCCGCGGTCGGCGCCGATCTTGCACAGCTCCGTGCCCTGCGCGCCAAGGTGACGAAGCCGGTGCGGGTGATGTTCGTGATGTCGCTCCAGAACGGGCGGGCGATGGTGGCGGGCCACAAGACCGCGGCGGATGAGATCATCCAGCTCGCGGGCGCGGCCAACGCGGTCGAGGATTACGATGGTTACAAGGTCATCAGCGACGAGGCGATCGTGGCCGCAAAGCCCGATGTCGTGCTGTCGATCGAGCGCGGCAAGGATTCGCTGCAGGCCGATGCAATCTACACGCACCCCGGCTTTGCGCTGACGCCGGTCGCGGCCAACAAGAGCTTCATCACCATGGATGGGCTTTATCTGCTCGGCTTCGGGCCGCGCACCGCGGCAGCGGCGCGCGATCTCTCAGTCAAGCTCTATCCGGCCTTGGCCGAGGGCGGCGCGTTCGCGTCGGCGCTGTCGACGGCGAATTGCCGGCAATGAGCGTGGCCGCCGGGATCGAAACACGGAGCCCGCGACACAGCGCGGGACGGCGAGCAGCATCGTTCGCGATTCCCCTTCTGCTCGTGGTGCTCCTGGTCACCGCGATCGCCGCTCTGACGGTCGGCGCCGCCGGCATCCCGCTCTCCCGGCTGCCAGCCGCGCTGGGCTTGGCCGGCGAAAACACGGCCATGACGGCCCGCGACCAGCTCGTGCTGTGGTCGATCCGCATTCCCCGGATCGCGGCGGCGGCGATGATCGGCGGCCTGCTTGCCGCGGCCGGCGCGATCATGCAGGGGCTGTTTCGCAACCCGCTCGCCGATCCCGCCCTGGTCGGCGTCTCCAGCGGCGGCGCGCTCGCAGCCGCGAGCGCGATCGTCTTCACCGATTCCCGCTTCGGCGAGGCGCTGCGCGTTCTCCAGACCGAGCTGTTGCCGCTCGCAGCCTTCGCGGGTTCGCTGGCGACCACCACAATCCTCTACGGCATCTCCAGCCGCTCGGGACGCACCTCGATCGCGATCTTCCTGCTCGCCGGCGTCGCCATCACCGCGATCGCCAATGCGGGCATCGGCCTCCTGGTATTCATCGCCGACGACCGTCAGCTGCGCGACATCACGTTCTGGATGCTAGGCTCGATGAGCGGCGCGACCTGGACCAAGACCGCCGTGCTCGCGCCGGTGCTCATTGCCGGACTCGCAGGCTGCGTCTTCATCGCGCGCGGCCTCGACCTGCTGGTGCTCGGCGAGGCCGACGCCTTTCACGGCGGCGTCGACGTCGAGCGCCTGAAGCGGATCTCGATCGTGATGGTCTCGGTCATGACCGGCGTCGCGGTGTCGATCAGCGGCGTGATCGGCTTCGTCGGCATCGTCGTGCCGCATCTGCTCCGTCTCGTGATCGGCCCGGCGCATCGCCTGCTGTTGCCGGCCTCGGTGCTATCAGGCGCGATCCTGATGGTCGGAGCCGACACGCTGGCGCGCACCATCGTGGCGCCCGCGGAGATGCCGATCGGCATCCTGACGGCGGCCGTCGGCGCACCCGTCTTTCTCTTCATCCTGCTGCGGCAGCGCGGGCTCGCCGCGCTATGACCGCAGTGCTCGATGCACGACACCTAGGCAAGCGCGCCGGCCGCGCGACATTGCTTGACGGCGTCGGCCTGACGGTTGCGGCCGGCGAGATGATCGCCATCATCGGCCCGAACGGCGCCGGCAAGTCGACGCTGCTGCGGCTGCTCTCCGGCGATCTCCGCCCGAGCGCCGGCGAGGTGCGGCTCAAGCAGCGCGACATCGGCAGCTTCGCGCCGCGCGAGCTCGCCGCGCGCCGTGCGATGCTGTCCCAGCACATCAACGTCACCTTCCCCTTCACCGTCGAGGAGATCGTGCTGATGGGCGCGGGCGAGCGCAGCTTGCGCGAGGCCGGCCCGCTCGTCGACGCCGCGATGGACGAGGTCGGACTGTCGCATTTCCGCGAGCGGCAATTGCCGACGCTGTCAGGCGGGGAGCAGCAGCGCGCTCATTTCGCCCGCGTGCTGGTGCAGCTCGCCTGCGGCGAGGCCAAGCACGGCCCCGGGCTCTTGCTGCTGGACGAGCCGACATCGAGCCTCGATCTGCGTCACCAGATCGACCTCGTCGAGGCGGCGCGCCGCCGCGCGGCAGCCGGCACCGCCGTGATCGCGATCCTGCACGATCTCAACCTCGCGATCCGCTTTGCCGACCGGCTGGTCGTGCTGGCCGGCGGCAGGCTCGCCGCGGACGGTCCGCGCGCCGAGGTCGTCACGCGCGAGAGGATCCGGGATATTTTCGAGATCGACGCGGTCGTGCATCAAGTTGACGGCGTGCCGTATGTGCTGCCGCAGTCGATGCGGGCTGCGGGGCAAGCTGAACTGCCGCCACGGTGAAGGTGCGCTCCCTCGCCCCGTTCTTACGGGGAGAGGGTTGGGGTGAGGGGCCTCTCTCCACACGCGAAATGGTCGAGAGACCTGTACCCCCTCACCCGGATTGCATCTTCGATGCAACCCGACCTCTCCCCGCAAGCGGGGCGAGGTGAAGCTGCGCCACCTGTGCAGGAAATCAGCCCGCCGGGACGATCACCATGCTCTTGTCCTTCGGCCAGCGGATGCGCCAGGCGAAGTTGATGTCGCGGGCCTCGCCGGGCTTGGCGTCGAACGACCATTCCAGCACGCCGCGCTTGTCGCGGATGTTGTTGGCGGTCGGCTGGGTGCTCGAGGGCAGCATCTCGACGACGATGTCCTCGTTCTCGCTGACCGGCAGCTGATCCTCGATCGCGACGCGAATCGGAAAATCATGCCCGTTGCGGATCGTGGTCTTGAACGAACGCTCGTCGGTCTTCGACGTCGTGACCAGGAGGCCTGCCGAGCCTTCGTTGCGCTTGAGCACGGCGCGTTCGATCTTGACCTTGTCGTCGGCGCCGAACCCGAGCCGCACGATGTCGTCCTTGGTGGACGCCGTGATCTTGCCGCGGCCGACGAAGGTGCCGTCGCGATAGATCGCGACCTTGCCCGGCAGCAGGGTCGTGTCGTCGGTCTGCTTGAAGCTGGCTTCCAGGAATGCGGTCGGATCCAGCACCGGCGCGGCGCGCACCGCGAGATCGGCGGGCACATTCACCGAAGCGATACGTAGGCTCTTGGCACCGTCGGCGGCGCCGAGGCTGACGCGGCCGGGAATCCTGAAGGTGGCCTGGAAGTCGCCGATCTCGGCGAGGGCCTGTTGCTCGTCGGCGCGCTCGCGCAACTCGGTCGCTTCGGGAGCCTTGGACATGGGCTCGTACGAGCGCTGGCGAACAGTTGGCGCAGGCCGCGCTAGATCCGAGGCCGTGCCAAGGGCCATGGGCTTCGGCACTTGTGGATATTGCGCGATCAGCGAATGCAGCTCCGGAGCACTGCCGCCGCGGCTGATGCGCACGGTGGAGACGCCGAGCGTCACGTTCGACCAGTCCTCGCCGGTGGCCTGCGTCACCTCGGCGCGACGAACCAGTTCGAGCTGCGGCTTGCGATCCTTGGCGCCGGTATCGAGCCGCGCATCGTAGAGCGGCACCCAGCGCGCGTTGCGCACGGCATAGGTTACGCGCAGCGTCGCCTTGGTCGCGGCGGCCGAGGCGACGTCGATCCGCACTTCCAGCTTGCTCGGCGGCTTGGCCGAGCGCTCGGCTTCCAGTTGCGCGATCTGGCGGTCGAGCTCGCGCTGTTTTCGCGTGGCATCGCGAATTGCGCTGTCGGCGGTCGCGATCTCCTCGGCGACCGCGGCAAAGGCCGCGCGCCATTCAGCAATCGGGCGCGCCTCGCCCTTCTCGCCGAGGCCGGCCGGCGACGCCTCGGCAAAATGCTGCGCGAACTTGCGCCGGGCATTGGCCGAGTCGATCGCACCCTGCAGGTCGGCCCGTTGATCCCTCAGCGCTTCGATGCGCTTGTCGAGCTCGGGCAGGTTGACCGGCGGCGCGGCCTTCGGTGGGCGTGCGTCGATCGTGCCGATGGTGAGCTTGGCGCCCGCCTCGCCTTCGACGCGGAGGGAAGATGGATCGAGCGAGAGCGGAAAATCCTTGGCCACCAATGTCGAATCGCCGGAGGCGAGATCTAGCGAAATGACGCGGGTGACGGTGGCACCGTCGGGATAGACGGTGACCGTGTCGATCGTCGAATTGGCGTCCACATTGGCCGCCCATAACGGCGATGCCAGCGCCGTGGTCACCAGGACCAGGCCCGTGGTTGCCAAATACCTTGCGGTGATGCGCATAAAGTCCCTCCTGCCGGTATCGCCGCGCCGCCAGCCGGACGCGCGCGATGAGATGCCTCGCCATCGTGGTTGGACGCGGCAGGGAAGGAACCGGTTCGATTGAGACTTCCGTGGGGCGCCGCCGCGGCGGCACCATGTCTGCGGAACGCCCGGTGCTCCGGGCGGCTTCAGACCTGGGCCTAAGAGCCCTGGCCGAAAATGCGCCGGAGCAGATCGGTTACGTTCTTGGCGCCGGCCTTCTTCAGGACGCTGGCGCGGTAACCTTCGACCGTCCGCGCGCTCAGATGCATCCGCCGGGCGATCCCCTTGTTGGTAAGGCCGGCGGCAAGATGCTCGAGCACGTCGGCTTCGCGCGCGGTCAGAGGTTCGCAGCCCGGCAGCCAGCGTTGCCGGATCGCCCCGGGTTGCGCGAATTGATCGATAGCGGCATCGATCCGGTTGACGATGTCGTGGGTACGGAACGGCTTTTCGATGAAGTCGGCTGCGCCGCTCTTGATGGCGTCGACCGCCATGGCGATGCTGCCGTTCGCCGACGTCACCAGCACCGGCGCCATGCAATTCTCCTCGCGCAGCTGCCTGAGCACCTCGAGAGCGGAGCGATCCGGCGGCATCTCCAGCAGCACACAGGCCGGCATCCGCGTCTTGGCTTCCGAGAGCAGAGAGGCACCATCGGCAAAGCAGATCACGTCATAGGCGCTCTGTTCGAGCGCGGCGGAAAGTTGTTCGCGGGAGGCGGCGTCAGTGTCGATGACGAATACCTCGCCCTTGGAAAGCATGTTCCCCGGCATAGTCCCGATCCAGCAATGTCTTGGTCAAATGGCCCGAGACGGCCGGGCCCCGTCGCGCCCGCCGTCAGTGCGCACGGCATTCACGCCGGTGCATCGGTTTTCCTTATGTATGCGCCGCCGGGTTCCCCGATTTGACGTATTGAGACAGAAACTTTACATTTCGGGACATCTGCGGGTATGGCTGGCAGGAACGGTTTGCATGACCGACCTCATTCGCAGCGCAGGCTTGAGCTGTTACCCCGAGGTCGCCCGGTCGGTCGGGCTGGACCCCGGCCAGATGATGCGCAAGGTCAGGCTGCCGCTGGCCTGCCTCGACCAGCCCGACATCCCCATCGCCGTCACCGGCCTGCGCCGCCTGCTCGAACTGTCGGCAAAGGCCTCCGGCGCCGAGGATTTCGGCCTGCGTCTCGCCGAGCGCGGCGGCCTCACCAATTTCGGCGCGGTCGGCCTGATCGTGCGCGAACAGGCGACCGTCGGCGAAGCGATCGAGGCGTTTTCGCGCTTCATCCATATCCATCACGACGGCATGCGGCTCGACGTCACGCGTGACGAGCGGACCGTGACCATCACGCTGCATTTGCGCGGCCGGCAGCCGCGCGCGCCGCGGCAGTCGATCGACATGGCGCTCGGCAGCGTTCAGCGCATCATCCAGTCGCTGTTCGGAGGCGATTGGCGGCCGCTGGAAGTGCATCTGCACTACCCGCCGCCGCTCGACCGCAAGCGTTACCGCGACTTCTTCGGCTGCCGGGTGATCTTCAATGCGGACGATGATGCGATCCTGTTGTCGGCGCACGACATGCAGCGCCGGATCCCAAGCGCGCATCCCTTGATCGCGAGTTACTTGCGCAAGCGGATCGAGGCGATCGAGAGCAGGCCGGCAAGCTGGGAGGCCAAGGTCGACGAGGTGGTGCGGACCCTGCTCGCCAGCGGCGATTGCACGGTCGAGCGCGTCGCCGAGCATCTGGCCTGCACCCGCCGCACCATCCACCGCCGCCTCGCCGCATCGGGCACCAGCTTCTCGGCCATCCTGGACGCGCAGCGCGCCGATCTCGTGCTCCAGCTGATCGAGGATCACACCCGGCCGCTGGCCGACATCGCGGTGCAGCTCGGCTTCTCCGCGCAGAGCGCCATGGCGCGCTGGTTTCGCGGCCGCTTCGGCTGCACCATCACCGATTGGCGCAAGGGCGTGCGGCCTCGCTCCGCACCGCCCTCGGCAAGTGCAGCCTGACTTCAGCGCGCGGGGGCGGGCACGCCCATCGTGGCGAGCGCCCGCCGCCCGCTGCCGGCGAGCAGCGGACCGAACGCGACGGCAAATCCGAGGAAGGCGAGGATCCAGCCGCAGGCAGCGACGTACAGCAGCACGTCGCCATACGCGGGCAACACGACGGCACCGATTCGGGCCAGAGCCGCGATGACGATTGCAGCATAGATTGCCTGGACCGCCGGCGAAGCCGTCAGCGCCTGTCCGGTATGGCCGAGGCTGGCGCGGGTCATCACCGCGAGCGTCATCGTTCCCGCAGCACCCGCCATCCAGGCATGGATGCCGGCGCTCGGCGGCAGCTCGCCGAAGGCGGCCACAGCGTTCAGGATGAAGCCGAGCGGCACGAAGACATAACCGACATGCAGGATCAGCAGCAGCCGCTCTCGCGTAGTGCGGTCGCCGGCCCAGCGTGCAAGCCGAACCAGATGCAGCACGCCGACTGCCGCCATCGCGACGCCGGTGATCATGTTCAGCGGTGCCGCGATCCATGCGATCAGCGCCAGCGCGCTCAAGCCGATCACCGCGCCATCGAATCGTCCGAACGGCACCGGCAGGCGGCCGGGATTGAACTTGACCAGCCAGTTGCGGGTGAAGCTCGGAATGACGCGGCCGCCGATCAAGCCGATCAGCAGGACGACCACGCCGATGCCGACGCGGATGCTGACGTCGGCCGCGCCTGCGTAATGCGTCTCGACATGGAAGGCGACGTTGCCGGCGAGCAGAACCAGCACCAGCCCCACCACCGGCAGGTTGCGCCAGTTGCCGCCCGCGATGATCTCGCGCGTTGCGGCGGCAACGACCAATGCCAGGAACGCGGCATCGACGACCAGTGCAAACGTCCAACCGGTATTCGCCGACAGCGTCACCGCGACGCGTCCGGCAAGCCAGACCGTCACCAAGCCTGCGAGCGGCGCGCCCTGGATCGGCAGGCGCCCCGTCCAGTTCGGGATGGCGGTAAAGAGGAAGCCGGTGATGACGGCCGGCAGGAAGCCATAGAGCATCTCGTGGATGTGCCAATCGCGCGGCGCGAATGCGGAACTCACCGACAATTCGCCGTAGAACATCGGCAGCCAGACCAGGATCGACAACGCCGCCTGGATTGCGGCGAGCAGGAAAAAGGGGCGAAAGCTGTTCGCAAACAGCGGCCAGCCCGTAAAGTTGCGGGATCGGGCGCCAGCCATGGGTCAACTCCAATCAAATCAGACTGTTGCTTGGAAAAATACTGCCACCGGGCGGCCTCGTTTTGCGCTAACGCAAACTACCTGACGATTGCAGGTGCCATCACACTCCCTGATGCCAGGGGAGGCAGAATGGCCAAGGTCGACACATCGCTGGTTGCGCATTTGCCGCTGTTTGCGGGGATGACGCCGGAAGCTCTCGACGAGATCCTGCGTGAGGCCCGCTCGGCGCGCTATCCCAAGAACAGTGCGATCTTCGAGCAGGGGGCGGACGCGCAGTCCTTCTTCCTGCTGCTGCACGGCCATGTCCGCGCGGCCAAGACCACACCTGCCGGCGAGCAGATCGTGGTGCGCTATGTCACGCCCGGCGAGACGTTCGGGCTCGCGATGGCGATCGGAGCCGCGCGGTATCCGGCGACGGCCATGGCGGTCGACGACAGCGTCGTGCTGATCTGGCCGACTTCGGCCTGGCCGCGGCTGGTCGAGCGGTTTCCGGCGCTTGCCGCCAACACGCTCCAGACCGTCGGCACGCGGCTGCAGGAAAGTCACACCCGCATCCTGGAAATGTCGACCCAGCAGGTCGAGCAACGCGTCGCGCACGCGCTGCTTCGCCTCGCCAAGCAATCCGGCAAGAAGCTCGACCACGGCATCGAGATCGACTTCCCGATCAGCCGCCAGGACATCGCGCAGATGACGGGCACCACGCTGCACACCGTCAGCCGCATCCTGAGCGGCTGGGAGAGCCAGGGCCTGGTCGAGAGCGGCCGCCAGCGCATCATTCTGCGCGAGCCGCACAAGATTGTGGTTCTGGCGGAACGGAGCGTCGACAGCGGCACGGCGTGAGAGACACCTCTCTGCTCAAGTCAGGGATGAGGCGCGCTTCCGCTTACGGCGAAAGCGCGCTCATCATCCGGGAACCCACGCACACCTGCGCGATTCCTGATCGTTTCACGCCGGCACGCACTCGATCAGCGCGGCGAGGAACTTGTCGCGGTCAATGCCATGCTCGCGGCAGGCGTCATCGACCGTGTGGAAGGTCGCGATCGGACAGCCGACGCAAGCCATCCTGAAGGCGAGAAACACGCGGATCGTGTGCGGCGCCGAATGCATGATGTCATCGACCAGATCGTCGGATCGGAAGGACATGGACAACTCCATTCCGATCGACGATAGCGACGCGGGACCGAGTTTCTTTGTTGGAGCGCAAGCTGGCTCGTCATTGCGGGGCGCGCGTAGCGCGAACCCGGAATCCATCGAGCAGCAACCAGTGCAGTGAAATGGATTCCGGGTTCGCGCCAAGAGGCGCGCCCCGGAATGACGGGGGGCTACACCGCCCGACTGTGCAACTGCTTGCCTGGATCCAGATGCGCATCGAACGCAGCGGCGACGCTGCGGACCAGGAAGCGCGAGTCCTTGGCGACAGCGAGTCGATCGCCCTCCACCCTCACGACGCCGTCGGAAATCAGCGGCTTCAGACGCGAGGCAGATTTCAGCATGGCGCCGGCCTCCGCGCCATGGCGCGCGCAGATGTCACCGAGATCGGCACCGAACTCGCACATGATGCGTTCGATAATGTCGGCGCGCAGCCGGTCGTCATCGGTGAGGCCGTAACCCTTCGCGGTGGCGAGGCGGCCGGCAGCGATGCTCTGCGAATAGGCGCCGATCTGCACCTCGTTCTGGACATAGCCCTGCGGCAGGTGCCCAATCGCGCTGGCGCCGAAGCCGAGCAGGACTTCGCTCCGGTCGGTGGTGTAGCCCTGGAAGTTGCGCCGCAGCGTGCCCTGCTCGAACGCCACGGCCATGGCATCGTCGGGCCGCGCGAAATGATCGAGCCCGATCTGCACGTAGCCGGCCTCTTTCAAGGCATTGGCGATGGCGCAGGCCTGGTCGTGGCGCGCAAGGCCGTCGGGCAACACGCCTTCATTGATCATGCGCTGGTGCTTCTTGAAGGCTGGCACGTGAGCATAGCCGAACACCGAGAAGCGGCTGGGTGAAAGCGCGAGGCTGCGTCGCACCGTCTCCAGGCACGAAGCCACTGTCTGGTGCGGCAGTCCGTAGATCAGGTCGAAGTTGACACCCTCGATCGCAGCGCCGCGGAGCATCTCGACCACGGAGGCCGTCTGCGCGAAGCTCTGCACACGGTTGATCGCCCGCTGCACCACCGGGTCGAAGCTCTGCACGCCGAGGCTCGCGCGGTTGACGCCGGAGAGCCGCATCGCC
The DNA here is from genome assembly GCF_020193615.1 of Bradyrhizobium sp. IC4059. NCBI lineage: Bacteria > Pseudomonadati > Pseudomonadota > Alphaproteobacteria > Hyphomicrobiales > Nitrobacteraceae > Bradyrhizobium > Bradyrhizobium sp. IC4059. Next base: position 605,950 of record NZ_JADYVH010000004.1, on the reverse strand, counting down.
TCGACCATGTCCGCGCTCAATGTACGGGGATCGATCTCGACCGCGATTTCCGCCGAGGGCAGCACGAAGAATTCCTGGCGCATCGTCGCCATCAGCTCGGCAAAGGCGTCCGGCGCCATGATCGTCGGCGTACCGCCGCCGAAATGAATGTGCTCGACCTTGATGCGGTGGCCGATGGTTTCGGCCGTCAGCGCGATCTCTCTGCGTAGCGTCCGCTGGTACCCGGCGATCAGTTCGTCGCGGCGGACGATCTGGGTATGGCAGCCGCAGTACCAGCACATCTCGCGGCAGAATGGCACGTGCAGATAGAGCGATGCGCTGGCGGCCACCGGCAGCTCCGCCAGCCAGCGGGCATAGGCGTCCGGACCGATCGCGGGCGTGAAATGCGGTGCGGTCGGATAGCTGGTGTAGCGAGGCAGGCGCTCCTCGCCGTAGATCGCCGCAAGATCAGCTCTCATAAGTTACCCATTCGTAAATGCCCGCCGCGCGCGAGACATCGCGGCAAATCACGGAATGAATTCAAATAACCCGGATCGGCGGACGCGGCTTTGCGCTCGCGCAAAGCGCGGATACCGGTTCCCGGCCATGGTGAGAAAAAATCGCGGCCATCCGGAGCGTTCGCCATGAGGCTTTTCGCACTCGAACTCATTCTCTCCCTGCTCGACGTCCGCGGCCATATCCCGCGTTTCGACGACTTCCGGCCGGCCCCGGCCGCGCCGGCCCCCGCCGGCGCGGTGCGCGCCCTGGCGGCCGCGATCGCCGTCTTCGTCGCGCTGTCATTGGCGATCTGGGGATTGGTCTGGCTCGCCGTGAACCTGCTCTGAACGGACGCGCCTTCGCCAAGGCCTGTCTTGCGATCTCGTCCACGCGCATGAGCGGGGCAACCGAGATCGTCATCCAGCTTGAACATGCAAACGAGTTGCCGCTGAGTTGACGCTCGGCCTCGATCGGCATCGCGCCTGCGGACGCGGTGAGTTGCCATCGCCGATCCCGCTCCTTCGAGAAATCTAGGTCATGTTGCCGAACGCGAATCCGGCGGAAGCTTGTCGCAGCACAAACACGCTTGCCGCAATCGGCGCACACTGCACTCCGTCATCAAAACCATTTCAGATGAAGGATGCTTCCGATGTTCACCCGCAGAGCCGCATTGATCAGCGCCGCCGCGACCGCCCTGATGTTGGCGATCCCGGCTTTCGCCGCCGGCGATCTCAAGCTGCCGCGTCAGAAGGTAGAGCTGGTCGCTCCGCCCTTCGTGCACGCGCACGAGCAGGCCACGACACAGGGCCCCAAGATCGTCGAGTTCAGGATGACGATCGAGGAGAAGAAATTCGTCATCGACGACAAGGGCACCACCTTCCAGGCGATGACGTTCAACGGCTCGATGCCGGGCCCGCTCATGGTCGTGCACGAGGGTGACTATGTCGAGCTGACACTAGTCAATCCCGCGACGAACACCATGCCGCACAACATCGACTTCCATTCCGCGACCGGCGCGCTCGGCGGCGGCGAGCTCACGCTCATCAATCCCGGCGAGCAGGTCGTGCTGCGCTGGAAGGCGACCAAGACCGGCGTGTTCGTGTATCACTGCGCACCGGGCGGCCCGATGACCCCCTGGCACGTCGTCTCGGGCATGAACGGTGCCGTGATGGTGCTGCCGCGTGAGGGGCTGAACGACGGCAAGGGCCGCGCGCTGAAATACGACAAGGTCTACTATATCGGCGAGCAGGACATGTACGTGCCGCGCGACGAGAAGGGCAACTTCAAGTCCTACGAATCGCCGGGCGAAGCCTTCACCGAGACCGAAGAGGTGATGAAGAAGCTGACCCCGACCCATGTCGTGTTCAACGGCAAGGTTGGCGCGCTCACCGGCAAGAACGCGCTCACCGCGAAGGTCGGCGAGAACGTGCTGATCGTGCACTCGCAGGCCAATCGCGACAGCCGTCCGCATCTGATCGGTGGCCACGGCGACTATGTCTGGGAGACCGGCAAGTTCGGCAACGCGCCCGAGGTCGGGCTCGAGACCTGGTTCATCCGCGGCGGCTCGGCGGGAGCTGCGCTGTACAAGTTCCAGCAGCCCGGCATCTACGCCTATGTCACGCATAACCTGATCGAGGCGGCCAGTCTCGGCGCCACCGCGCACTTCAAGGTCGAAGGCAAGTGGAACGACGATCTGATGATGCAAGTGAAGGCGCCTGCCGAAATACCTCCTGCCAGCACCAACTAGACGCGACGAAGGGGCCGGTCATCGCCGGCCCCTTTTTTCCTTCTGCGGAGGAATGATTGTGCTGATCGCATTCAAGCTCAAGCTGGCACTTGCCTGCGCGGCCGGGCTTGCGGGGCCGCTGGCCGTTGCGCCTCTGGTCTCGGAGCTGACGATGCGCCATGCCGTCGGCGAGCCGGCCTTGGTCGAGGTCGCCCCGGGCAGCTTCGCCTATCGCGAGGCCGGCGATTTCACCCGCGGCGGACAGCAGGCGGAAGCGCCGATGCGCACCATCCGGATCAACCGGCCGCTGCGCATCATGCGGAATCAGGTCGCTTCATCCGACTATCAGCATTGCGTGCAGGATGGCGCCTGCCGCGCACTCGATCGCGACGTGGCAATCGCCCCCGATCGCCCAGCAGTGCAGGTGAGCTGGCACGATGCCGAGGCCTACGCAGGCTGGCTATCGCGCAAGACCGGCCATCAATACCGCCTGCCGAGCGACGAGGAATGGGCCTTTGCCGCCGGCTCCCGATTCAAGGACGACGGCGCACCGGTCGATGCAAGCGACCCTTCGAAGCGCTGGATCAGCCGCTATGAGCGCGAATCCGAACGCGACCTCTCCGACACCACGGCTCATCGCTTCGGCAAGTTCGGCCCGAACGAACATGGCGTCGAAGACCTCGCCGGCAATATCTGGGAGTGGACCGCGACGTGCTTCGTGCGCTCGCGTGTCGATGATTCCGGCAATCCCGGCCGCGCGACCGTGAATTGCGGCGTGCGCGTCGCCGAGGGTGCGCACCGCGCCTATGTCACCGACTTCATCCGCGACGCCCGTGCCGGCGGCTGCGCCCAGGGCGTGCCGCCCGCCAATCTCGGCTTCCGCCTGGTGCGCGAGGAGACGTCGTGGCTGGCCAGCGTCTCGCAGCGCCTGAGCAAGATGAGGCCGGCAGGATCATAGGGCGTCAATTATTTCCCATGACCGTCGCTTCAGTATTAGAATGAGTCTAAAAGATACTTTGGAATTGCTCTAAGCTTATGCTCTCGCGACATCGCGTCGCTAACGTTGGCCCCCCGCCTGCGCTACTCAATCGGCGTTCAATCTCGCGCCTGGGAGCAGCCCTTATGATCTATCTTCGCGTCCTCGCCGCGTCTGCGGCGGTGTTGAGCCTGACCACGTCTTTCGTGTCGGAGGCAGCCGCCAACGGCGAGGTCAACGTCTATACCTACCGCGAGACCAAGCTGATCCAGCCGCTGTTCGATGCGTTCACCAAGGACACGGGCATCAAGGTCAACGTCGTCTCCGCAAGCTCCGGTCTGGAGCAGCGCATGAAGGCGGAAGGGGCCAACAGTCCGGCCGACGTGCTGCTGACGGTGGACATCGGCCGCATCGACGAGGCCGTGCAGGCCGGCGTCACCCAGCCGATCAAGTCGGAGGCGGTCGACAAGGTCGTGCCGGCGCAATATCGCGATCCGGACGGACACTGGGCCGGCATCTCCATGCGCGCGCGCGTGATCTATGCCTCGAAGGATCGCGTCAAGCAGGACAAGATCACCTATGAGGAGCTCGCCGATCCCAAGTGGAAGGGCAAGATCTGCATTCGCTCGGGCCAGCACATCTATAACAACGCGCTGTTCGCGGCCTACGCGGCCAAGTACGGCGAGGCCAAGGCCGAGGAATGGCTGCGGGGCCTGAAGGCGAATCTCGCGCAGAAGCCGTCGGGCGGCGATCGCGAAGCCGCGCGTGACGTCGCCGCCGGCAAATGCGATATCGGCATCGGCAACACCTATTACTGGGCGCTGATGATGAACAACGATCCCGAGAAGAAGCCGTGGGCGGAGGCGACCCGCGTCATCCTGCCGACCTTCGAGGGCGGCGGCACCCACGTCAACCTCTCCGGCGTGCTGCTCGCCAAGAACGCGCCCAACAAGGCCAACGGTACCAAGCTGATCGAGTGGCTCGTCAGCGAGCAGGCGCAGCAGATGTATGCCGACCAGAACTACGAATATCCGGTTCGGAGCGGTGTCGCCGTCAATGCGACCATCGCCGGCTACGGCAAGCTCGTCCCGGATCCGTTGCCGATCGCAAAGATCGCCGCCAACCGCAAGGCTGCGGCCTCGCTGGTGGACAAGGTCGGCTTTGACAACTGATCTCTGGCGGCCCACGTCTATCGAACTGCTGGAAGCTACGAGCACACGGCCTCGATCGAGGGGCCGTGTGCGGGCCGGTCGCGCCGCAACCGCCATCGCGATCGCAACCGCGGTCCTGGTCGCGGCGCCCGTGATCTCGATCGTTTCGCTGGCTTTGCAGCCGGCATCCGATGTGTGGCACGACCTGATCAACTACGTGCTGCCGGCCGCCCTTCTCGACACTGCCCTTCTGCTCGTCGGGGTCGGCGCGGTCACACTTTTGATCGGCGCCGGCACTGCATGGGTGATGTCGCGCCACGATTTTGCCGGCCGGGGCATGCTGCTGTGGCTGATGCCGCTGCCGCTGGCGATTCCGACCTATCTTGCGGCGTACGTCTATGCCGATCTGTTCGAACCGCTAGGCCTGGTGCATCGCACCCTGGCGATCTGGCTGCCGTTGGGCGATGCCCTCGGCCTTCTGCCCAACCTCCGCTCGCTGCCGGGCGCCATCTTCGTGATCGGGCTCGTGCTCTACCCTTACGTCTATCTCTCGGCGCGTGCGACGTTCCAGGTTCAGTCAGCCGAATTCGCGGAAGCGGCCACGACGCTGGGCGCCGGCCGATGGACCATCTTGTGGCGCGTTTCACTGCCGATGGCGCGGCCGGCGCTGGCGGTCGGCGTGGCGCTGGTCGCGCTGGAAACGCTCAACGACATCGGAGCCAGCGAATATCTCGGCATCCGCACGCTGACGGTCTCGATCTTCACCACCTGGCTCAACCGCGGCAGCCTTGCCGGTGCAGCGCAGCTCGCATGCCTGATGCTTGCGATCGTCGCCGGCCTGATCGCGATGGAGCGTTACGGCCGTCGCAACGCCAGCATCGAATTCTCGGCCGAAAGCCCGCATGTGAGGCGGCGAACCCCGCTGTCGGGCGCAAGAGCGTCGATCGCGTTTGCGGTCTGCGTGCTGCCGGTGCTGATCGGCTTCGTGGTCCCGCTGCTCTATCTGGCGCATCAGGCTCTCGGCCGCGGCCTGCTTGCAAATTTCGACCCGCTGCTGTGGCGCCACACCTTCCATTCGTTTGCCTTTGCAGGGCTCGCAACGCTCATGGCCTTGATGCTTGCGCTCGCCACGACGATCGCGCATCGCTTGCGGCCGGATCCTCTGCGATATGTCGCGCTGAGCATCGCGCAGGCCGGATACGCGCTGCCGGGTCTCGTCATCGCTCTCGGCCTGCTCACCCCGGTCCTGGCGGTCGACAATGCGCTGAGCGCGGTCGCGACCTGGACCGGACGTTCGCTTCCGGGGCTGGTCCTGGTCGGCTCCGGGATGGCCGTCGTGATCGCCTACACGATTCGTTTTCTGGCTGTGCCGGTCGGCATGATCAAGGCCGGGTTCGACAGCATTCCGAGCGACTATGACGAGAGCGCACGCGCGGTCGGCGCCGGCCAGGGGGTCATGTTGAGGCAGATCTATCTGCCGTTGCTCCGGCCCGCGATGCTTGGCGCCGTCATCATCATGTTCGTCGACTGCCTGAAGGAGCTGCCGGCAACGCTGCTCCTGCGGCCCCTCAACGTCGAAACGCTGTCCACGTCGATCTACCAGTACGCAAGCCGCGGCAATTTCGAGGACGGCGCGCTCGCGGCCCTCCTGATCATCGCCGCGAGCATCGGCCCAGTTGCCTGGCTGACCCGGTTCTCCGAGGTGCCGAGCGGCCCCGCTTGAAGGGGCACATCGTCCGCACATTCATGGCGCTTCGACCAATTGATAGCAAACGCTTGGTTGTCGCCGGTGCCTGCAACCTGCTCAAATCTTCCGCGCGAACATGCGAAAACCGGGCGCGCCGATGATTGCCTCGAAATTCGGGTCGCGCTTCTCTTCCGCGAAGACAAAACCCGCCTTCGCGTAGGCGCGCTCGGCCGGCTCGTTGCCGATCAGGAACGATATCGTCGCCCGGGCAAACCCAGCTGCCCGCCCTTTGTCCAGCGCATGCGCGATCAACGCCTGCATCAAGCCACGACCACGATAGGCAGGGTCGGTCGCGACATGCTCGATCATCCAGTCGCCCTCGCCGCCCTGGACCCAGCAAGCTCGCGAATAGGCACCGCGCTGGCGGATGGCGTCGAGCTCTGACGCCGTCAGCCCAATTGAGAGACCGACCTCTTCGACCGCGCGCCATGCCGCCGGTCCGGTGCCGGCTGCCGGCACGGCGCAAAGTGCAGCAGCGGGCTTGCCATCAATCTCGGCGACCAGGAACTGCGAAAAATGCCACATCGACACCGCCCGTGCGACGGCGACGCGCGCGACGAAAGCGAGGCACTCCGCTTCCGGCCAGCCGAGCGCCACGTCGAACCAGCCGCGCGGCCGGTGGCCGCGCGTCGAATTCAGGATGGTTTGTGCGATGAATTCGGCATCTTCGGGACGCGCGGACCGTATCGTCATGCGCGCCCCTTTACGACGACCCTACGTGTTCTTCAGCGCGACGCGGAATTCGGCTTCGGTCTTGGACTTGATCTCGTCGAGCGTGACGCCGTCGGCGAGCTCGATCAGCGCCATGCCGCCATCGCCGTGCTTGTCGATGGTGAAGACGGCAAGATCAGTGACGACCATGTCGACGACGCGCTCGCCGGTCAGCGGCAGATTGCACCTCTTCAGGAGCTTCGGGCCGTCCTTGGCCGAATGCTCCATCACCACCACGACGCGCTTAACGCCGGCGACGAGATCCATCGCGCCGCCCATGCCCTTGACCATCTTGCCGGGGATCATCCAGTTGGCGAGATCGCCGTTCTGGGCCACCTGCATGGCGCCGAGGATCGAGAGATCCATGTGGCCGCCGCGGATCATGCCGAAGGAATCCGCGCTCGAGAAATACGAGGTCGACGGCAGCTCGCTCACCGTCTGCTTGCCGGCGTTGATGAGATCGGCGTCTTCCTCGCCCTCATAGGGGAACGGCCCCATGCCGAGCATGCCGTTCTCGCTCTGCAAGGAGACGTCCATGCCATCGGGGATGTAGTTCGAGACCAGCGTCGGGATGCCGATGCCGAGATTGACGTAGTAGCCGTCGCGCAATTCCTTCGCGGCGCGCGCGGCCATCTGTTCACGGGTCCAGGCCATGTGAGTCTCCTGTTGCGCTTAAGCGGCGGTACGCGGGCGGGTGTTGCGGAATTCGATGCGCTTCTTGGCCGTGCCGACCTCGACGATGCGCTTCACGAAGATGCCGGGCGTGTGGATGTGGTCGGGATTGAGTTCACCGGCGGGAACCAGATGCTCGACCTCGGCCACCGTGATCTTCGCGGCGGTCGCCATCATCGGGTTAAAGTTGCGCGCAGTCTTGCGGTAGATCAGGTTGCCGGCGGTGTCGCCCTTCCAGGCGTGCACAATGGCGAGGTCGGCGAACAGGCCGCGCTCCATCAGGTACTTCTCGCCGTCGAATTCCTTCACTTCCTTGCCTTCGGCGATTAGCGTGCCGACGCCGGTCTTGGTGTAGAAGGCCGGGATGCCGGCGCCGCCGGCGCGGATGCGCTCGGCCAGCGTACCCTGCGGATTGAATTCGAGTTCCAGCTCGCCGGCGAGGTATTGCTGGGCGAACAGCTTGTTCTCGCCGACATAGGACGAGATCATCTTCTTGATCTGGCGGGTTTCGAGCAGGCGGCTGAGGCCGATGCCGTCGACGCCGGCATTGTTCGAGACCACGGTCAGGCCCTTGACGCCGGAATCCCGGATCGCGTCCGACAGCTCCTCGGCAATGCCGCAGAGGCCGAAGCCGCCCGACATGATCATCATATTGTCTTTTAGAATGCCTGACAGCGCCGACTTGGCGTCGGGATAGACCTTGTTCATGCAAAAAACCTCGACTGAACCTTGGGCTGGCGGGCGTCGCGCCTCATTGGCGGCGATTATTAGGCGAAATCGTCCGAAGCCGTCAATGATACGGGGTTCTCCGCTCCGCCCCCGGGTGATAGAAGCTGCCCATGCCGTGGGCATAACCGCGCAGCGGCCTTGAAAGCGTCAAGAAAACCCATCAAGTTGCGGTACTTAACACCATAGGATCTGGGCGTCGGCACACACGTTTCGCGGCCCGCCCTTCTGGCTCCAACCACCAACCCGATCAGGACATGCCATTGACCATGGCCCAAGGAATGAAGCGCCTCGGGACGCCGATCGCGGCGCTGCTCGGCGTCGCGCTGATCGCCCTGATCGCGACCTCCTGGCTCATCAACCGCGACGCGCTGCGCAAGGCGGTCGAAGCGCAGATCCGCGACGTCACCGGGCTCGAGCTCAATGTCGCAGGCAGCATCGAGATCTCGGTGCTTCCGGCGAGCTACATCTCCTTCCGCGACGTCGGCCTCAAGGGCGGCGGCACCAGCGCTCCCGCGCTCCAGGTCGACGTGCTTACCGCGAATTTGCGGCTGCTGCCGCTCCTGCTTCAGCGTTTCGAGATCGCCGACCTGACGCTGCTGCGGCCGCGCATCCACGTCAGCCTGAAGCCGGACGGCGAGAGCAACTGGACGCCATTCATCCAGACCATCGCACGCACCATGAAGCCCGGGGCCGAGAACCAGGTCTCGTTCTCCGAAATCCGCATCCAGGACGGCGTGCTCGATTACGAGGACGTTGCCACGCGTGCCAACGAGAAGCTCGAGGACATCGACCTGTCGCTGGCCTGGCCTTCGATCTCGCGCTCTTTTGCCGCGACCGGGCAGTTCGACTGGCGCGGCGAGCGCGTCGACGGCTCGATCAGCTTTTCCGATTTCGTCGCCGCCCTCTCCGGCGACCGCTCCGGCCTGAAGGCGCGCATCGCCAGCGCGCCGCTCAAGCTCGCCTTCGACGGCAGCGTCGCCAATCGCACCAGCGCGATGATGGAGGGCACGCTCACAGTGGACAGCCCGTCCTTGCGCAACGCGCTGCGCTGGACCGGACAGCCGCAGCCCGGCAGCGGCGGCTTCGGCCGCTTCGTGCTGAAGGCGCGCGCCAACGTCGTCGGCGCCTCGATCGCGCTCACCAATGTCAACGTCGAGCTCGACGGCAATGCCGCCGAAGGCGTCATGACCTACGCCAATAACGGCCGGCAGACGCTGCAGGCCACGCTCGCCGCCGACGCGCTCGACTTCACACCTTATATCTCGACGTTCCGCCTGCTCGCGAGTGGGGCGCGCGACTGGAACAGGCAGCTGTTCGACCTCCAGGGATTGTCGACCACCGACCTCGACATGCGCCTGTCGGCGGCCAAGCTGACCGTCGGACCCACGCGGCTCGGCCGCACCGCGATCGGCGCCAATTTGCGCAACGGCACGCTGGCGCTCTCGGTCGGCGAGGCGCAGGTCTATGGCGGGATCGCCAAGGGCTCGTTCGGCATCGCGCGGTCCGATACGGTCGCCGACATCAAGGCGCAATTCCAGTTCACCGATGTCGATCTGCAGGCCTGCGCCACCGAGCTGTTCGGCCTCAACAAGCTGTCCGGCCGCGGCAACATCAACGTCTCGCTGTTCGCCTCGGGCTCGAGCCCGTTCGGCCTCGTGCAGTCGCTCGACGGCAGCGCCACCGTGACCGGGCATAACGGCGCGATCGCGGGCTTCAATGCCGAGCAGCTGCTGAAGCGGCTGGAGCGGCGGCCGCTGTCGGGCGGCGGCAATTTCCGCAGCGGCTCGACGCCATATGACAAGCTCACGATCGCCGTGAAATTCTCCGACGGCATCGCAACCGCCGAAGACATCCGCATCGAAGGCCCGGCGGCCAAGATCACGCTGACCGGCACCGCTTCGGTGCCGACCCGCGAATACGACATGAAGGGCGTGGCGAGCCTCAACACGGCGTCCGGCTTTCAATTGCCCTTCATGGTGCAGGGCCCCTGGGACGATCCCCTGATATTCCCCGATCCCGAAAGCCTGATCCGGCAGTCGCCGGCGGCGTCTCCCTTCCTCGATCTCCTCAAGCAGCGCATCACGGGTGGAAAGCGCCCGGAGGGATCGCCGACCGCCGAAAATGCGAAAGAGGGCGCGAAGTCGAACTGACGATTGTGCGACGTGGAGCGCGCGCGAATTGATCCCGGTGAATTGATGCGGCGATTGGATCGATGCGCGCATGATGCATCTCCGACGCGCTACGACCTTGGTCCGACAAGATGCGTTGATTGCGCTACCACCATGCGCTAGTGTTTTATACGACCGGTTAAAACACCGGCCGTTTGAGGGAGAAAAACGTGAAATCCAAGGTTATTGGCGCAGTTTCATTGGCGGTCGCTGCGGTCGGGCTGTTTGCCGCCACTGCGCCCGCATTTGCACAACAGAAGACGATCACGGTGTGGTGGGTCAAAGGCTTTTACAAGTCCGAGGACGAAGCGCTCGCCGAGACGATCAAGAAGTTTGAAGCCAAGACCGGCATCAAGGTCGAATTGTCGCAATACGCGATCCAGGACATGATTCCGAAGACCGTCGCAGCGCTCGATGCGGGCACCGTGCCCGACGTCGCCTATTCCGACAGCTACGACGTGCAGGTACAGGGCAAGTGGGCCTATGAGGGCAAGCTCGAGGACCTCACCGACGTCATGGAGCCGATCAAGGGCCGGTTCGTGCAGAACACGCTGGACGCCTCGATCCTCTACAACGACGTCGCCAAGAAGAAGGCCTATTACGGCTTCCCGCTGAAGCAGCAGAGCATGCACGTCCAGATCTGGAACGACATGCTGGAGAAAGCCGGCTTCAAGCAGAGTGACATCCCGAACGACTGGACCGGCTACTGGAGCTTCTGGTGCGACAAGGTGCAGCCGGCGATCCGTAAGGCCACAGGCCAGCGCATCTATGCCGTCGGCCAGCCGATGGGCGTGGAATCCACCGACTCGTTCCAATCGTTCTACACCTTCATGGACGCCTACCACGTCAAGCTGGTCGACGACGACGGCAAGCTGCTGGTCGACGACCCCAAGGTCCGCGACGGCCTGATCAAGGCGCTGAAGGACTACACCGACACCTACACCAAGGGCTGCGCCCCGCCCTCCGCGACCACCTGGAAGGACCCGGACAACAATGTCGCCTTCCACAACAAGACGATCGTGATGACCCACAACTTCACGATCTCGATCGCAGCAAAATGGTACGAGGAGTCACAGAACCAGAACCTCACGCCGGAACAGCGCGAGGCCGGCAAGAAGGCTTATGAGCAGGACATCGTCACGGCGTCCTTCCCCAAGGCTCCCGATGGCTCGACCATCAAGTATCGCTCCGACGTCAAGACGGGTCTGATCTTCACCGCGGCCAAGAACAAGGCCGAGGGCAAGCAGTTCCTCAACTTCCTGCTGCAGGAAGAGAACATCCGTCCCTACATCGAGGGCGCGCTCGGCCGCTGGTTCCCGGTGACGAAAGAAAGCCAGGAAAGCCCGTTCTGGCAGGCCGACAAGCACCGCAAGGCCGTCTACACCCAGTTCAAGGGCGGCACCTCTCAGTTCGACTTTACCAGGAACTGGAAGTTCACGATCTTGAACAATGAGAACGTGTGGGCGAAGGCGATGAACCGCGTCGTCAGTGAGAAGGTTCCGGTCGACAAGGCCGTCGACGAACTCATCGCCCGCATCAAGCAGGTCGCGGGCTGAGTCGTCCGCCCATCTCTCCGCATTGCGGGGGAGAGTGCAACAACAACAACACCGGCCGCGTCTCGCGGCCGGCTTCTCTTTGAAGAGTCCGAAAGAATGGCGATCACGCTCTCTGGCGATCAGGCAATACCCGGCCCGCCCCTGTCGTCGCGGCTGACCCCGGCGCAGGTCTGGGGCATCCTCCTGCTAACACCTTATCTGCTCGTCTTCCTTGCCTTTGTCGTCTACCCCGTCTGCTACGGGCTCTGGCTGGCACGCGATCCGGCGAACTATGTGGCGCTGTATCACGACCCGATCTTCGCGCGCGCTGCAATCAACACGCTGATCTTCCTGGTCGTCGGCATCAACATCAAGATGATGATTGCGCTGTTCCTGTCCGGCTTCTTCGCACAGCAGCGCACCTGGATCAGATGGCTGTCGGTGATCTTCATCCTGCCTTGGGCGGTGCCGTCGATCCCGACCATCCTGTCGGTGCGCTTCATGCTCAATCCCGAATGGGGCATGGTCAACCACTTCATCTTCTCCCTGACCGGCGATGACGGCCCGAACTGGCTGAACGACCCGACCGTCGCGCTGTGCATGGCGATCGCCGTGCACATCTGGAAGTCGCTGCCGTTCTGGACGCTGATCCTGATCACCGGGCGCCTTGCGATCTCGCACGATCTGTTCGAGGCCGCCGAGGTCGACGGTGCCAGCTGGTGGCAGAAATTCCGCTACATCACCTGGCCGTCGATGCAGACGCTCTACGTCACCTGCACGCTGCTCTCGATGATCTGGACGCTGGGCGATTTCAACAGCGTCTACCTGCTCACCGGCGGCGGACCTGCCGACCTCACGCACGTGCTGGCGACGCTCGGCATCCGCTATCTTCGGCTCGACCAGCTCTCGCTCGCGATGGCATCCATCGTCTGCGCGATGCCGTTCGTCCTGCCACTGGTTTACTTCATGATGAAACGGTTGTCGCGATGAAGCTTCCCTCCCTCCGTGACGTCGCGACGGAAGCGCGGCTGCTGCTGATCGGCATTCCCGTCTTCCTGTGGACGATGATCCCGATCTACCACATGTTCCTGTTCGCGATCTCCCCGAAGGAGGACGCGTTCTCGGGCAAGCTGTGGCCGGATCATCCGACGCTGCACAACTTCGAAATCGTGTTCAAGCAGCAGCACTACTTCCTGCGCGACTTCTACGCCCAGTTCTGGAATTCGACGCTGATCGCAGTCTCCGTGGGCGTGCTCACGCTGTTCATCGCGACCGCCGCGGCGTTCGCGATTTCGCGATTGAAGGTGCCGGGCGGCCGCGCCGTGCTGAACCTCGCGCTCTTCACCTATTTCATTCCGGCGGCGTTCCTCGCGGTCCCGATGTATCGCACGATGGGCAATTACGGCCTGCTCAACAATCACTGGTCGCTGATCCTGGCCATGGTGACGATCGCCTCGCCTTACGCGATCTGGGTGCTGAAGCAGGCCTCGGACAAGCTGCCGGTGGAGCTGGACGAAGCCGCCGTGATGGACGGCGCCACCACGCTGCAGATCTTCCGCCTGGTCTATTTGCCGCTGATGATGCCCTCGCTGGTCGCGATCGGCACCTATGCGGTGCTGCTGGCTTGGAACGAGTATCTCTACGCGTTCCTGCTGCTGTCGAACGACCGCGACATCACCCTTCCCGTCGCGCTCGGCAACTTCCTCGCCGCCGACGACTCGCCGTGGGAGCTGCTGATGACGACGGGCTTCATCTACGCGCTGCCGCCGGCCGCGGTCTATTACGCCTTCCGCCGCTACATGGTGGGCGGGCTCACGGCGGGTGCGGTGAAGTCGTAAGCTCTTCTTTCGTCATTGCGAGCGAAGCGAAGCAATCCAGACTACCTCCAGACTGGATTGCTTCGTCGCAAGAACTCCTCGCAATGACAGCAGAGCCTACAGCGGCGCAGCGCTCTCACCTCGCGAGCTCGACAGCTTCGAAGCGAGCGAGGCGATAACGATGACGACTGCGATCAGGGCAATCACCAGCGTGCAGATCGCGTTGATCTCGGGCTTCACGCCGAGCCGCACCTCCGAATAGATGCGGATCGGCAGCGTCGCCGAGCCTGGGCCCGTGGTGAAGCTCGCGATCACGAGATCGTCGAGCGACAGCGTGAACGCCAGCATCCAGCCGGCGACGATCGCAGGGGCGATCAGCGGCAGCGTCACGGCAACGAACGCACCGACGGGATTGCAGCCGAGATCCATCGCCGCCTCCTCCAGCGAGCGATCGAGCGAGCCGAGGCGCGACTGCACGACCACCGTGACGAAGCACATGGTGAGCGTGGTGTGGGCGATCGTCACCGTCCAGAAACCGCGCTCGGCGTTCAGCGCAACGAACAGCAAGAGCAGCGACAATCCGGTGATCACCTCCGGCATCACCAGCGGTGCGTAGAGCATGCCTGAGAACAGGGTGCGACCACGAAAGCGTTCACCGCGCGACAGCGCCACCGCTGCGAGCGTGCCGAGCAGCGTCGCGATCGTCGCGGAGGCGACCGCGACCCGCAGGCTCATCCAGGCCGCCTCGATCATGGCGCGATCGTTGAACAACTCATGATACCAGCGCAGCGACCAGCCGCCCCACACCGTCACCAGGCGCGAAGCGTTGAAGGAATAGAGAACGAGGATCAGGATCGGCAAATAGAGGAACGCCAGCCCCAGCGCGAGCGAGGCGATGTTGAAGCGGGACAGGCGGGAGATCCTGCGCATCGCCGCTAGCTTCCCTGCTCCAGCTGCCGCTTCTGCAGCCGTTCGTACAGCAAGAGCGGCACCAGCAGCACGACGAGCAGCACGATCGCCGCAGCGGAGGCGACCGGCCAGTCCTTGTTGGTGAAGAATTCGAGCCACAGGGTCTGGCCGATCATCAGCGCGTTGGAGCCGGCCAGGAGATCCGGGATGACGAATTCGCCGACGATCGGGATGAAGCACAGCAGCACGCCGGCGCCGACGCCGGGCAGCGACAGCGGAAAAGTCACGAGCCAGAACACCTGCCAGGGCGGCGCGCCGAGATCGGAGGCCGCCTCCTCCAGCGCCGGCTCCATCTTGGCGAGCGTGGCGTAGAGCGGCAGCACCATGAATGGCAGGTAGGAATAAACGATGCCGATATACATCGCGGCGTCGGTGGCGAGCCACACCACTGGCTGGCTGACCAGATGCAGCGCGAGCAGGATCTGGTTGAGCAGGCCGTCGTGCTGAAGAATGTTGATCCAGGCATAGATGCGGATCAGGAACGAGGTCCAGAACGGCACGATCACAAGCACCATCGCCACCGCCTGCCAGCGCTTCGGCAGCCGCGCCATGCCATAGGCGATGGGATACCCGATCAGCAGCAACAGCGCGGTCGCCGTAAGGGCGACGGTGAGGCTGCGGATATAGGCGAAGACGTAGATGTCGTCGGAGCCGAGCAGCCTGAAATTGTCGACCGACAGCGCGGCAAAGGCCGCCTTAAGCGCGTCCCATCCCGCGGTCAGGTCGAACACCGGCTCGTAAGGCGGCTGCGCGATCGCGGTCTGCGACAGGCTGATCTTGAGCACGAAGGCGAACGGCACCAGGAAGAACAGCACCATCCAGGCATAGGGCGCGATCGCGGCAAAGCGCGCGGGTCTTGCAAAGATGCGGCGGGAGCTCATGCTTGCAGCACCACGCAATCATCAGGCGTGAACCAGGCGACGACATGCTGGTTCAGGTTGTAGGCATCGACGTCGAGCCGCGCGCTGTTGGCGACCGACGCCTGCAGCATCCCGCCGGTGTCGAGCTTCACCTTGTAGGTGGTGGTACCGCCGAGATAGCAGATGTCGGCGATCACGCCCTCGAGCGTGTTGATCGCCGTCTCGCGACCGGCCTCGTTGACCGGGGCCCGGCGCGACAGCTTGATCTTCTCGGGGCGGATCGCGACCGCCAGTTTTCCGGCGCCGACGGCCTCGCGCGGCTCGGTCACCACCAGCGCGCCCGCATCGCGGGTGCCAATGACCAAACGACGACCGTCGCGCAATTTCGATTCGCCGTCGAACAGATTGATGTCGCCGACGAACTCGGCGACCCAGCGCGAACGCGGCGCCTCGTAGAGCTCGCGGGGGCTGGCGACCTGGGCGAGCTTTCCGGCGTTCATCACGCCGATTCTATCAGCCATCGTCATCGCCTCCTCCTGGTCGTGGGTGACGATGATGAAGGTCATGCCGAGCCGCCGCTGCAGCTCCATCAGCTCGGCTTGCGTGCTCTCGCGTAGCTTCTTGTCAAGCGCTGCGAGCGGCTCGTCGAGCAGCAGGAGCTGCGGCCGGCGCGCCAAGGCGCGGGCGAGCGCCACGCGCTGGCGCTGACCGCCGGACAGCTGGTCCGGCTTGCGCTTCTCCAATCCCTCGAGCTTGACCAGCGCCACCATCTCCACGACGCGCGTGGCGATGTCGGCACGCGGCATGCCGGCGCGCTTCAGGCCGAAGGCAATGTTGTCGCGTACCGACAGATGCGGGAACAGCGCATAGTTCTGGAACATCATGTTGATCGGGCGCTCGTGCGGCAGCGCCTGCGCGATATCCTTGCCGCCGAGCAGGATACGCCCCTCGTCCGGCGCCTCGAAGCCCGCGAGCATGCGCAAGAGCGTGGTCTTGCCGCAGCCGCTCGGGCCGAGCAGCGCGAAGAACTCGCCGGCCTTGATATCGAGCGACACGCCGTCGACGGCGCGGAACGTACCGAAGGTCTTGGCGACGCCCTCGATGAGCAGCAGCGGCTGGCCGGCCGCCGGACATGCGTCTCCGCCAGCCGTTTCAGCCGCAACGTTCATCCCGGGCAACTCTTCCGCCATGGTCCCTGCCAAACCCGATTCCGCCGCACGCTAGCGGCCGATTGGCTTTTGCTCAACCGGTTCGGGGAAAACTTACATCGCGCCGCCGTAGCCCGGATGGAGCGAAGCGGAATCCGGGCTACACCAGTGACCGGCTCAGATCCGCCATGAACGCCGCCAGCGCGTCGTGGTCCGTCGCAGGCATTGTCAGGCCCAGCTTGGAACGGCGCCACAGAACGTCATCCGGAAAACGCGCCCACTCGCAGGTCATGAGATATCGCACCTCCGCGCCGGTCAGTTCGGGACCGAAGGCTGGGCCAAGCTCTTTTCGCGTCCTTGCTTCACCGAGCACGGCCGCCAATCGCGAGCCGTAGGCCGCGACCAGGCGCTGGGCTTCCGGCTCGGACAGAAAGCGCCAGCGCTCGCGTGCGAGGTCGACCTCGGTGTCGAAACGATCCCAGGCGAAATCTCCACCTGGCAGCGCTGCGCCGGCGGTCCAGGGCGGCGACATCGGATAGAACGGCGTCAGCCTCGTCACCGCCCGCTCGGCGCGCCGGCGCGCGGTGGTGAGGTCGCCGCCGAACATCGTGATCAGCGGTGCCTTGCGCCGGCGCGCGTGGAACAGGGTTGTGCCCTCGCGTTGCCGCGCGGACGCCGGTCTCAGATTGACGCCGCAGACCGCCCGGACCACGTCGGTCGGGGCGACGCGCTCGCGGAAGTAGCGGCTCGCCGCTTCGCAGAGATAACCGACATCGGCCCCTCGCACCGCCACGATGGCGGGGTCGCCGGTGAAATCGTGCGTGACTGTGCCGATCAGCGTGAACGCGCGCTCAAACGGGCTTGCGAAGATCAGTCGGCCGTCGCTGTTCTGGAACACGTAGACATTGTCTGAATCGAACAGCCTGGGCACGATGATCTGGCTCATCTGCATGGCCGTCGCGGCGGGCTGCGGCTGGCGCAGGACGGTCTCCGCGACGATCGAGGTCCAGCCGCCACTGGTATTGGCCAGCGCCCTTGCTGTAACGGAGCGGCGGTGGCCGCGATCGACCACGGCGAGCCGCCAGATGTCGGTTCGGTCGGCACGCACGCAGCGCGCCCCGGTCCGGATCGTCGCACCACGCTCGGCGGCGTCCAGCGCCGTGAGCACGACAAGGCGGGAATCGTCGACGATACAGTCCGAATATTCGAACGCCGTGCCGAACGGGCGCTTCAGCGCGTTGCCGACCGGGTGATGGGTGATGTCGAGGGTCGTCGATCCGGGCAGGCCGCTCCGGCCGACGAGGACGTCATAAAGAAACAGGCCGGCCCGCAGCAGCCACGGCGGACGCTCGTCCACATGTGCAGGAATCACGAAACGCATCGGCCGCACCAGATGCGGCGCGATGGCGAGCCAGGTCCGGCGCTCGGCCAGTGCCCGGCGCACCCGCCAAAAGCCGCGGCGCTCCAGCACCGAGAGATCGCCGTGGATCAGCCGCGGTGTGGCCGACGACGCCGCGCCGCCGAGATCGCCCTGCTCGAACAGGATCACCCGCAGGCCGCGGCCCGCCGCATCGCGGGCGAGGCTGACGCCGTTCAGGCCGCCGCCGATGATCGCGAGGTCGTAATCCGCCATGAAGCCGTCGAATGGGAGCGAACACTCTCATCACTAGAGCGATTTCCGTTCCGATGAAATCGGAACGGTGGCTCTAGATTCATATTGTGACGCGTTTTCTTGACGCGAGTCGGTGTCCACTCCGCTACGCTCTAACCGGTCTTCAGCGCAAGCTCCATGGCTTCGGCGCGGCCGACGAGCCCGGCATATTTGCCGATCGGCAACGGCTTGCCGAGCAGATAGCCCTGCACCCCGTCACAGCCTTCCTTGGCGAGGAAGGCGAGCTGGTCGAGCGTCTCGACGCCCTCGGCGATGATCGACATTTCGAGGCCGTGGCCGAGGTCGATGACGGCGCGCACGATCGCCGCCGATTGCGGGTTGCGGCCGAGATTGATGATGAAGGCGCGGTCGATCTTGATCTTGTCGAACGGGAACGCCTGGAGATAGCTCAGCGAAGAATAGCCGCTGCCGAAATCGTCCATGGAGATGCGCACGCCGAGCGCCTTCAGGCGGCGCAGCAGCGCAAGGCCGCGATCGAAATCCTCGATCAGAACACCTTCGGTGATCTCGAGCTCGAGCCGGCCGGGTGCGAGGCCCGTCTCGATCAGGATCGAATGGACGAGGCCGACCACGTCGCCGTGCATGAACTGCGCCGGCGACAGATTGACCGCGACCTGCAGCGGCTTCGGCCAGGACGCCGCCTCGCGGCAGGCCTCGCGCAGGATCCACTCGCCCATCTCGACGATGAGGCCGCTCTCCTCGGCGATGGGAATGAATTCGGCCGGCGAAACCTGGCCGCGCACCGGATGCTGCCAGCGCGCCAGCGCCTCGAAGCCGATGATCTCGCTCTCGGCGACGCTGTGGCCCGCGGCCCCCTGCGGCTGGAAGGCGAGCGAGAGCTCGCCGTTCTTGACCGCCATGGAGAGGTCCTGGTGCAGCACGCGGCGGTCGCGGATCTGCTGGTCCATCTCGGGCTGGTAGAGGCTGATCGTGCCGCGCGACTTCTGCTTGGCGCGGAACAGCGCCGCGCCGGCATTGGCGAGCAGCGAGGCGCCATCGGTGCCATTGTGGGGAAAGACCGACATGCCCGTGGTGATGCCGGCGCGGACCGGCCGGCCGTCGATCTGAAAATCCTTCGCGACGGCTTCGCCGATCTGCTGCGCCAGCGCGAGGCCGGCCTCGGGCTGCTTGCCGTCGATGATCAGGCCGAACTCGTCCCCGGACAGGCGCGCCACCACGCCGCCGCGTGCGGAATCCTGGAGCCGATGGGCGACCTCGATCAGGAGCTTGTCGCCGAGCGCATGGCCGAAGACGTCGTTGACCTCCTTGAGGCCGTCGAGGTCGACGCAGAGCACGGCGAACTCCTCGCCGGTGCCCTCGCAAGCCTCGATCATCTGGGTCAGAGCCTGCAGGAAGGCGGCGCGATTCGGCAGATCGGTGAGGCCGTCGTGATAGGCCATGTGCGCCATGCGCGACTCGGTCTGCCGGCGGTCGGTGACGTCCTCGTGGGTCTTGATCAGATATTGCGGCTCGCCGGCATCGTTGACCACAGTGGCGCGGCGGGTCAGGAACAGCCGCAGGCCGCCCTTGGTGGAGATCGGATGCTCCTCGGTGATCATCCCGCGCTTCTTGATCGCGGCCTCGTCGCGCGCGACGATCAGCTTGGCTTCCTTGGCGTTGAAGATGTCGGACGCGGTCAGTCCGGTGGCTTCCTCGCGCCTGCGGTTGAGGATCGTCTCCGCGCTGCGGTTGGCGAGCAGATAGCGGCCGTCCTTGACCTGCTCCACGATCAGCGCAACCGGGATGTTGTCGACCACGAGCTCGAGGAACTTCTTGGTGCTCTCCAGCTCCTGCGACAGCGAGCGGCGGTCGGTGATGTCCTCGAACAGGATGAGCAGAAATTCGGGCTTGTTGCTCTCGTTGCGGACCACGATCCGGATCGAGGCGACCATGCGCCGCGCGCCGGCACGATCCACCTCGAACTCATTGCGGTGCTGGCCATCCGGCGAATTGAGCGCGGCCTGGTCAGCGGCCTCGATGCTGGCCGCCGAGGCCGACGCAAACAGCTCCCGTGCATTCCTGCCGACGGCGAAGTCCCGCGACAATCCCCAGAACTTCTCATAGGCGCTGTTGGCGAAGATGTAGCAGCCGTCCTCGATGTTCTTGGCCGCCACGCAGGCCGGCACATGATCGAGCACCGATTCCAGGAACTGCTTGGTGGAGGCGAGCTGCCGCGACAGGTTGCGCTGCTCGGTGACGTCGAGATGGGTCGCCACCGAGCCGCCGTTCGGCAACACGAAATACTTCACCAGGATAGCCCGTCCGTCCGGCAGTTCCGTGGTCAGGCCATTGGCGCTCGATGCCTTTTGGTAAAATTCGTCATCGGTGACGCCGAGCACTCCGCGCTCGCGGCGCAGCCTCAGGATGTCGCAACCGGTCATGTTGGGCCGGAGGTCGGATCGCGTCAGGCCATAGATCTCGAGATAGCGGTCATTGCAGAAGATGACGCGGCGCTGCGCATCCGTCATCACCACGCCCTGGTTGAGGTTGTTCATGGCGGAGGAGATGAAGGCGTTGCGACGCAGCTGCAAACGGCTGGACCGGCGCAGCGAGGAATGGATCCACAGCCCGATCGCGGCGAGGAACGAGCAGACCACGATGCCCGCGATGAGGGCTTCCCAGATCACGCCGGGATCAAGCCTGGTGAGATCGCCCGGAACGGCAAGGCTGTCCGATGCCGCAAAGGCGCGCGCAGGCGCGCCCGTAACGGCCAGGCATAGGAGGGCGTGCACAGCAATCCAAAGCGTGCTGCCCACGTGCCAGTTCTTCTCAGCCATCAGCCACCCGCGATTTCAACGTCGGATTGTCTGGCTTCGCGGGTTTGGATCGGGTAAACGCCTGTGGGCACAACAGAATAATGTGACATAAAATGCGGCAATTGCCCTGACATGATAAACGACTTCTTAACGGAAGCCCCGCCTGCGCCGCCGCATCCGGACCGTGCGCCACCGGTGCTTCCAACTGGTATCCTGCACAACCATGGATAGGGTCGATTGCGTCGTCATCGGAGCCGGCGTGGTCGGGCTCGCGGTGGCCCGGAAGCTCGCCCAGGCCGGGCGCGAGGTGATCGTGCTGGAGGAAGCCGAGGCGATCGGCACCGTCACCTCCTCGCGCAACAGCGAGGTGATCCATGCCGGCATCTACTACCGGGCCGGGAGCTGGATGGCGCGCATGTGCGTGGCAGGCAAGCACGCGCTGTACCGCTACTGCGCCGAGCGCGGCATCCCGCACAAAAATTGCGGCAAGCTGATCGTCGCGACCAGCCCGAAGGAGACCGAGAAGCTGCAATCGATCAAGGCGCATGCCGAGGCCAACGGCGTGCTCGACATGCAGCTGCTCTCGGGCGAGGCCGCACGCGCGCTGGAGCCGGCGCTCGCCTGCGACGCCGCGCTGCTGTCACCGTCGACGGGCATCATCGACAGCCATTCCTACATGCTCTCGCTGCGCGGCGAAGCCGAGGACGCCGGCGCAGCTTTCGCGTTTCACACCCCGCTGATCCGTGCCAAGGCGGCGGCCGGCCTCATCGAGATCGATGCCGGCGGCGAGGCACCGATGACGCTGCAATGCAACCTCCTCGTCAACGCCGCGGGGCTGTCGGCAACGCATGTGGCGCGCAACATCGACGGCATGCCGCTGGACCGGATTCCGCCGGCCTATCTCGCCAAGGGAAACTACTTCAGCTGCAACGCCAAGGCGCCGTTCTCGCGTCTGATCTATCCGGTGCCCGAGCCCGGCGGCCTGGGCGTGCACCTGACGCTGGACATGGCAGGACAGGCGCGCTTCGGGCCTGACGTCGAATGGATCGAGACGATCGACTACGAGGTCGATCCGTCACGCGCCGAGCGCTTCTATCCCGCGATCCGCAAATACTGGCCGACGCTGCCTGACGGCGCGCTGATGCCGAGCTATTCGGGCATCCGCCCGAAGATCGTGCCGCCGGCCGTGGCCACGCAGGATTTCTTGATGCAGGGCCCGCGCGATCACGGCGTTGCAGGCCTGATCAATCTGTTCGGCATCGAATCGCCGGGACTGACGTCCTCGCTCGCGATCGCCGATCACGTCGCCGAGCTCGCAGATATCGACAGTGTTTCGAGAAGCGGATAGGTGTGCGCGTCGAGAGCCACGGGTCCAAGCAAGAGTGAGCGCCGCACAACCGTGTTGCACGGTACACACCTTGCAGCAGGGATGAGCACGGATGCTCTCATCCCTGCGTGAAGGACGTGATCAACTCTACACTGTCACGGGGGTTACTAGTGGAGCGTGTCGCCAGATTGCTTCAGACGCTCGATCTGGTCCTTGACCATCAACTTCCGGCGCTTCAACTCAACAATTTGCAGGTCGTCTGTTGAAAGGTGCACGAGAGCTTCGTGCAATTCGTTTTCGAGAAGTTTGTGCTTCCGTTCCAATTCAACGAGATGTGCCTGAATTGTCATTCGAAACCTCCTCGGTAGGGTTGAACCTTTAGGATTCGATCCGGACAACCAAGTCTACATCACCGATTCGTCCTGTCGATGGGTATCCGTCGTTGCAGCGTCATTTTTGAAAGTTCATATGTAACGAAGCGTGACTAAGGGAACCACGCCGGAAAAATCCATGATATCAATACGCCGACGCACCGCCGCAGCTCCCTGCAGAAATATGTTGCTGGAGATCGGGGACGAGGGATCGCAGATCGCTTGCGATCACGCGGCGCAAGGACGATAATTTCCACAGGGCATCCACAGCCCGGATCTCACGCCTATCGGTTTTCGGCCACCGCAGACATGACCAATGAAGATGAGCGTGAGCTCGAAGCCGAGCTCACCCGGTTGCAGCAGGAACACCGAGATCTCGATGCGGCGATCGATGCATTGCATCAATCGCCCGCCCCCGACCTGTTGCGGTTACAGCGCCTGAAGAAGCGCAAGCTGTTGTTGCGCGACCGCATCGCATTCATCGAAGACCAGATCACCCCCGACATCATCGCCTGACCGTGAGCCGGTCTTGCGCGGCGCCCCGCCGCTTCCGAATCCGCTTGACTCAATAAGAACAAAATAGGAACATTCGCGGGCGCCCCAACACCTCAGAGAACGCTCAAGGACAACACACGAGGACAACGCAGATGTCGGCAACCGCCCTTTTCGACAACAGCCATTACGAACAGGCCTGCGATCAGGCGATCGCGATGTGCGACGGCAATCTGCGCAGCACCATCAAGGCGCTGATCATGGCCAACGAATATCTGGAAGCCGAGCTGGAGGAATTGCAGGCGGCGATTTCAGCCGGCTGCATTCCGGAGATCTCGCGCAGCAAGATGCGGAGCAAGAGCAGCGCCGCATAATCTTCAACCTTGGAGCAACGCCATGTCGGATGTGACCTATTACGTTGCAATGCCCTTCTTGATCGATGACGACGGATCACCCGTCGCAGGCGCTGCAGAGGAGTGTCAGTCCTCGACGGCGGCGCTGCGACGCGCAGAGATGCTGGCGCGCGGCGCCGGCCATATCGGCGCGATCGCGTTCAGCCGCAGCGGCGATCCCATGACCGGCGAATTCGGCGACGCGACGCTGCTGCGCAAGTTCGGCAACGTGCCGGAAGATCTTGCCACCCTCTAGACTAGCGCTCGCCGCCGACCAGCCTGATCCGCGGCTCGTGCCGGCGGCTCGCCTTGCGCACATACATGGCGGCATCCGCCTCCTCCAGGGCGCGGCCTGCAGCGGATTGCGGACCGAGCAGCGCGACGCCGGCCGAGGCGCCCGCGGTCACGTGCTGGCCGCGAAAAACGAATGACAATTCGTCGATCGCCTGCTCCAAGGCCGCAGCCTTGACCTTCGCATCGGTCTCGCTGAGATTCCAGAGCAGCAGCGCGAACTCGTCGCCCCCGAGCCGGCCGACCACGTCGGAGGCGCGGACCTGTCGCGTCAGCGTGGCGACAATCGCCTTGAGCACCTCATCGCCGGCGGCATGACCGAAGGAATCGTTGATCGGCTTCAGCCGATCGACGTCGAGCACGATCAGCGCCCCGCTGGCGCGGTAGCGCTTCATATAGGCGATGGCGCGCGCGAGCTCGCGCTCGAAACCGCGCCGGTTGGGAATCCCGAGCAGGAAATCGGTATCGGCGGCCGCCTCGAGCTCCGAGATCCGCAACAGGGCCGCCTTGAGCTTGCTCCTGAGGCCGCGGATGATCGCCTTGCCGTCATCGGCAGCCGGCGCTCTGCGCAAGGCCGGTTTGGCCGCGCGGCTCGAAACGGCTTTGGATCGGGCGGCGCTCATGTTCCGGCCCTTTCTGGCCTTCGCAGGGCTCGCCCTTTTCGGTTTCTTCATGGGCATCGTGCTCAATGAAGGCTTGCGGGGATTCACCAAGACAGGATAGTGGATTCCCTTCTCCTTGCCACCGCCTTGCGAGCCGCCGGCCGGAATCATTAATCTGGCCTATCTCTCTGTTTTTCTGGGCACAATTGACGTCATGACCGCGCCGATCGCCATCATCATGGGAAGCCAGTCGGACTGGGACACGATGCGGCACGCCGCCGACACGCTTGACGCGCTCGGCATTGCTGCCGACAGCCGCATCGTCTCGGCCCACCGCACGCCCGACCGGCTGTTCGCATTCGCCAAGGGTGCCAAGGCCGCAGGCTACAAGATTATCATCGCCGGCGCCGGTGGCGCGGCCCATCTGCCCGGCATGGCGGCGGCGCTGACGGAACTCCCGGTGTTTGGTGTTCCCGTCGAATCCAAGACGCTCAGGGGCGTCGATTCGCTCTATTCGATCGTCCAGATGCCCGCGGGCATTCCGGTCGGCACCCTCGCCATCGGCAAGGCCGGCGCGATCAATGCCGCGCTGCTGGCAGCCGCCGTGCTGGCATTGTCCGACCCCGCCCTGTCGGATCGCCTCGCCGCCTGGCGCAAGGCCCAGACCGAGGCGGTCGCCGAGCGGCCGGAGGACAAGGCGTGACGGACACCAGGCACGTGAAGCTGAAGCCCGGTGACACCATCGGAATCCTCGGCGGCGGACAATTGGGCCGGATGCTGGCCATGGCCGCGGCGCGACTCGGCCTGCGCTGCCAGGTGTTCTCGCCCGATCCGGATTCACCGGCCTTCGACGTCGTGCTGAACGCGACCTGCGCCGAATATGCCGACGTCGAGGCGCTCGAATTGTTCGCGCATGATGTCGACGTCATCACCTACGAATTCGAGAACGTGCCGGCGGCAGCCGCGCTGGTATTGGACGCGCGCCGCCCGGTGCTGCCCAACCGCAAGATCCTCGAGACGACCCAGGACCGGCTCGCCGAGAAGGATTTCGTGACGAAGCTCGGGATCGGCACTGCCGCCTACGCCGACGTCACCTCCATCTCCTCGCTGCGCGAGGCGATCGCCAGGATCGGCCTTCCAGCGGTGCTGAAAACCCGCCGCTTCGGCTATGACGGCAAGGGCCAGGCCATCATCCGCGAGGGCGACGACATCGCGAAGGTGTGGACCAGCCTCGCCACCAAATTGGCGATCCTGGAGGCCTTCGTGCCCTACGAGCGCGAGATCTCCGTGATCGCCGCGCGCGCGGCCACGGGCGAGGTCGAGTGCTTCGACGTCACCGAGAACGAGCACCGCGACCACATCCTGAAGGTATCGCGTGCGCCCGCGCCGATTCCTGACGCGCTCGCCGAGGAGGCGCGCAGCATCGCGAGCAAAATCGCAAGCGCGCTCGACTATGTCGGCGTGCTCGCGGTCGAAATGTTCGTGCTGGCAGGCGGCACCGGACCGAAGGTGCTGGTCAACGAGATCGCGCCGCGCGTGCACAATTCCGGGCACTGGACGCTCGACGGCGCCTCCGTCTCGCAGTTCGAGCAGCACATCCGCGCCATCGCCGGCTGGCCGCTCGGCAAGCCGGTGCGCCACGGCGACGTCGTCACCATGACCAACCTGATCGGCGACGAGATCAACGATTACGAAAAGTGGATGAGCGTGCCGGGCGCGACCGTGCACATCTACGGCAAGGGTGCGCCGCGCCCCGGCCGCAAGATGGGCCACGTGACGGAAGTCAGGCCGCCCCGCGACACGTGACGGGATCGCAGCAAGAGCTGCAATCCCGCCGGGCGATTGTGACTACGCCGTCTTCACGCCCGCAACGACGCCGCTGGGCTCCTCGCTGAGCCAGCGATAGATCACCCCGCCGAGCGCGCCGCCGATCAGCGGCGCGACCCAGAACAGCCACAGCTGCGACAGCGCCCAGCCGCCGACGAACAACGCCGGGCCGGTGCTGCGCGCCGGGTTCACCGAGGTGTTGGTGACGGGAATGCTGACGAGGTGGATCATCACCAGCGCGAGCCCGATCGCCAGCGGAGCGAAACCCGCCGGCGCGCGCCCATGGGTCGCCCCCATGATGATGAACAGGAACATCATGGTCATCACCACCTCGGTGAGGAAGCCGGCCATCATGCTGTACTGACCGGGCGAATGCGCGCCATAGCCGTTGGAGGCGAAGCCCTTGCTGACGTCGAAGCCGGGCGCCCCACTCGCAATGACATAGAGCAGCGATGCGGCGACAATCGCGCCCGCCACCTGGGCGATCACATAAGGCAGGATCTGGCCGGCCGGAAAGCGGCCGCCGGCGGCGAGACCGACCGTGACGGCCGGATTCAGATGGCACCCGGAGATGTGGCCGATCGCGTAGGCCATGGTGACGACGCTCAATCCGAAAGCCAGGGACACGCCGACCAGCCCGATCCCGACCTGCGGGAAGCCGGCGGCGATCACCGCGCTTCCGCAGCCCGCGAATGTCAGCCAGAAGGTGCCGATGGCTTCGGCAGCATATTTTTTGATGTCCATTGTAGTCCCTCATTGCAAAGATTCCGGAACAAAGCTCCGGTGCGGCCCCGTCCTCGGCGCCAAATCGCCCAAATCGGGGCCGCATGGAGGTATTTTCGCCGCATTTAATGGCCGAACTTGGCCCGAAAATCCGCTTGGCCGGTGGACATCTGCGGTTTTGTCTGATACATCCGCGCGCTCAAGGTTAAGGGCTTGCGCGTTTCGCCATCCCCTTTGACTTACCAGAATTCAAATCCGATCCACCTGAAGAGGATGCCGCGTGCAGGTTCTCGTTCGCGATAACAATGTTGATCAAGCCCTCAAGGCGCTGAAGAAGAAGATGCAGCGCGAGGGAATTTTCCGCGAGATGAAGCTCCGCGGTCATTACGAGAAGCCCTCCGAGAAGAAGGCCCGCGAAAAGGCCGAGGCCGTGCGCCGCGCGCGCAAGCTGGCCCGCAAGAAGCTGCAGCGCGAAGGCCTGCTGCCGATGAAGCCGAAGCCGGTGTTCGGCGCCGGCCCGGGCGGTGATCGCGGCGGTCGTGGCGGCCCCGGCGCAGGTCCGCGCGGACCGCGCTGAGCCGATTCAGCAAGACTCTAGTTTTCGAAGACGCGGGCCCCAGGCCCGCGTTATTGTTTTGAGGACTTGTCGGATCAAGCTCTAGCGCGAGCCAACCGTAGATGGCCTCCCCTTTCTCCCAGCGCGGCCTTCCGCGACGGCGCCGGATCTGGCAGCCGCCGCTCGCGGCGGCCCTGACGGGGATCGTGCTGGGCGGCTGCTCGTTCGATCTGGGATCACTGATGCCGGAGAAGGACAAGCCGCAGGAGGCCCCCAAGGCCGCCGCGCCGGCCGAGAGCGCGGTGAGCGCCGGCAACGTCACCGAAGCCCAGGCCCATACCGCGAAGGCTCAGTCTCTGGCGAAGTCAGGCGAGGCCGCGGCAGCGCTCGACGAGTTCAATCGCGCGATCGGCCTCGATCCCTACAATGCGCAGGCGCTCTATGGCCGCGCCCTGATCTACCAGGGCAACAACCAGCACGACTTCGCGATCGCCGATTTCAGCGCCGCCAGCGGACTCAACCCGCAAAAGGCCGAGCCGCTGCTGGGCCGCGCCAACAGCTATCTCGCGCTCGGCAAGGTCAAGGAGGCCGCAGCCGATCTCGACGAAGCCTCCGAGGCCGATCCGAACAATGCCCAGGTCTGGACCGCGCGCGGTCAGGTCTATGAGCGCTTGGGCGACAAAGCCAAGGCGGCGGCGTCCTACACCAAGGCGGTTGCGCTTCGTCCACGCGACGAACCCGCTCGCAGCGGTCTCGCCCGCGTCGGCGGCTGACGGTTTGGCGGAGGCTGAGCGGAGTTCTAGTCGGGCGTGGCGCTCTTGGGCAGAACGGCGTTGAACATCGACTTCATGCCCGACAGCATCTCGTCGGCGACATTGGTCTTCTTCGGCCGCGGCAGGGCGGCGCCCGCATCGGCACGCAGGTCGAGCGGCGGTGCGATGACCGGCACGGGAATGTCGGCCGGCGGCGTCACCCGATTCGGATCATCGTTGCCGATCGAGGCCGTGTAGGGCGGATTGGAGCCCCCATTGCCATAGGCCTCGGGTGAGGGCGTCGAGACATTGATCGGCGGCGGCAGCGGACGGACTGGAGACGGCTCCACATTCACGACACGCGGAGCCTCCGGCGTGCGGGCGGCGTCCCGCACCGCAGGCTCAGCCGGCTTGGTCTCCGACGCGCGAGCCTCGGCAGGCTTGGTTTCCGACGACCTGGCCTCGGCAGCCTTGCCCTCGGGCGACTTGCGCAGGCGCTCGATCGCAGCACGCGCCAGATCGTTGGCGTCGGGAGCCGCGGAAGCCGCCGTCGGGGCCGAATTGGCCTCAACCACGGGAGCAGAAGCCGCCGGTGCGGATTTCGCCGCGGCCTTGTCGCGGGCAGAGGGACGTCCGCGCGGACCGGTGTCAGCGGGAGCCACGTCTGCGGCCTTGGTCTCGGCGGCCGGCGGATGATCGACCGGCTTCTCGACCGCCGCCTTGTCCGTCACGCTCTTCTCGGGGATGCCCTTGGCCTTGACGCCGGAGGCGGGAAGGTTGGCGGTATCGGTGGGTTTGCCGTCGCTGCCGGTCTGGGCAGGCGCGGTCACGGCGGCTGGGGTGTCGGCGGCCGGCTTGGCGTTGATGTAATGATTGACGATGTAGGCCCCGATGATCGTCGCGAGCACCGAGGGGAAAATATCCATCGAAATTTTTGCGAGGTATTTCAGCATTCCGACCACACTCCCCGCGCGACCTGATGCGGGAACTTTAGGGCATTGTGAGGGATCAACTGCGACGGATCGATGGCAAACGGTGGCGCGACCCTAGCGTTTCAGCTCAATTTCAAGGAACACGATCTCAGTTGAGGTTTCGTTAAGTACGTCATGCTGGACGCCGGCCTTGCGGAAATAGGATTTCCCGGCGGCAAGCTGCGCCTTGGACCTTTCGCCATTGGGCGCGACGATGGTCATCTCGCCGGCGGCGAGCGGAACGATCACATAGTCCATGCCATGGGTGTGATGGCCGGTGGCGCTGCCGGGGGCAAGCCGCCATTCCGTCACCCGGACCTCTTCGTTGTCGACCTGAACCTCGGACTGGGCGGCAAGCACCGGGAGCTCCTTCTAGGGTACGAAAACCATGAACACGTAGACGGCAAATACCACCATATGCACCAGGCCGAACAGGACATTGGTCCTGCCCGTGCCGAAGGTCAGCATGCTCAGGAAGAAGGTCAGCAGCAGGAGCACGCTGCCCTGGGCGCCGAGGCCGAGCTCGAGCTCCTTGTCGAGCGCGTAAGTGGCGATGCCGACGGCAGGAATGGTCAGGCCGATGGTCGCCAGCGACGATCCCAGAGCGAGGTTGATGCTCTTCTGGAGGTCGTTCTGGCGGGCCGCCGAGACGGCCGCGACGCCTTCCGGCATCAGGATCAGAAGCGCGACCAGAAGCCCGGCAAAGGCCGGCGGCGCGCCAATCTTGGCCGCGACGGCGTCGACCACCAGCGAGAATTTCTTGGAGAGCAGCACGACCGCCAGCAGCGCGATCAGCAGCAGCACGACGCTGAGCACCAGCATCCTGCCCGACAGATGCACCTCGCCGCTGCCGGCGTACGCCCGCTCGTGGACGAAGTAATCCTTGTGCAGGACCGTCTGGGTGTAGAGAAACACCGCATAGAGCGCCAGCGTGACCACGTCGACGAAGCCGAGCTGGACCGCCGAATAGACAGGCCCCGGCGTGGTGGTGGTGTAGTTCGGCAGGATCAGCGTGATGGTCGCGAGCGCGAACAGGACGCTGAGATAGACGTTGGCGCCGGAGAGCTGAAAACCCTGCTCGCGATAGCGCAGGCCGCCGATGAAGATGCAGAGCCCGACGAGGCCGTTGCAGACGATCATGACCACGGCGAACACGGTGTCGCGCGCCAGTGCCGGGGCAGGCTTGTCGCCCAGCATGATCGTGGTGATCAGCGCGACCTCGATGATGGTCACCGAGAGCGTCAGCACCAGCGTGCCGTAGGGTTCGCCGACCCGCTCCGCGATCACCTCGGCATGATGAACCGCCGCGAACACCGTGCCGAACAGGATGACCAGAAGGACGACGGTGAAGAGAAGACCGCCAAACGACAGCGTGAAGACGTAATCCGTGGCGCTGACGGCTGCGAACAACAGCAGGGCCAGCGCCGGAAAGACCCAGGCCGACCGGGGCATCGGATCATGCGCGCTCATCCATCGGCTCCAACTACAAAGCGAGCAATAGCAAATCGGCCGGCGGATTCAATGCCAGTGCAGGATCGGTGCGACCGGCAGGAACGTCAGCAACAGGAACAGCGGGATCAGCACGGCGCCGGCGCGCAGGAGATAACCGAAGAAGCTCGGCATCGCGACGCCGTTCTCGCGGGCGATGCTGCTCACCATGAAGTTCGGCGCGTTGCCGATATAGGTGAGTGCTCCCATGTAGACCGCTCCCATGGAGATCGAGGCGAGCGTGCCCGAGAGCTGATGCATCAGCACCTGCGGATTGCCGCCGGCGAGCTCGAAGAACAGCAGATAGGTCGGCGCATTGTCGAGGAACGCGGACATCAGGCCGGTGAACCAGAAATAAACGACCTCGCGCGGCGCGCCATCCGGCGCCGTCACCGCCGACAGCAGCCAGGCGAACGCGCCGTGATGGCCGGCATTGAGCATGGCAATGACCGGGATGATGGCGACGAAGATGCCCGCGAACAGTTTTGCGACCTCGCGGATCGGCTCCCAGGTGAAGCCGTTGGCCTGCCTGTGCTCGTCGGGCGTCAGCCACACCGACAGCGCCGCGATGGCTAGCAGCGCCAGGTTGCGCGCGACGTCCTCCAGCTCCAGCTTGGTACCGAAAATGTCGAAGGCAATGTCGGGCCTCCACATCGCCGAAGCGAGAAGGCTGGCGACGATGGCTGCGATCAGCACCAGATTGACGAGGCCGCGGATGCGCAACGGCTCTCCCCGGCCTGTGTCGGCGGGCGGCGGCTCACTGCGAAAGCGCCAGACGTCGACGACGGCGAAGATCGCGAGCAGCAGGACGGCGACGAGTGCGGTCTGCAACCAGATGGTCCGCGTGGTCCAGAAGAAGTCAACGCCATGCAGGAAGCCGACGAACAGCGGGGGATCGCCGAGCGGGCTCAGCGCGCCGCCGACGTTGGCCACCAGGATGATGAAGAAGATGACGACATGGGTGTTGTGGCGCCGCTGCCGGTTGGCGCGGATCAAGGGGCGGATCAGGATCATCGCGGCACCCGTGGTGCCGACGATGCTCGCCCCCAGCGTGCCGAGCGCGAGGATGCCGACATTCGCCGCCGGCGTGCCCTTGATGTCGCCGGTGATGAGGATGCCGCCGGCCACGACATAGAGAGCGAACAGCAGCACGATGAAGCCGAGATATTCGGCGAGCATGGCATGGACCAGCGCCGCCAAGGTCGCCGCGCCGCCGGCAAAGACGACGAGCGCGGCGAGCGCCATCAGCGACCAGGCGGCGGTGATCTTGCCGTAGTGGTGATGCCAGATCTTCGGCAACAGCAGCGGCCCCATTGCAATCGACAGCAACAAGCCGGCAAAGGGCAGCGCATAGGGCCAGCGCATCGCCGCACCATCGAGGCCGGTCGCGGCAAGCGCATTCTGCGGCAGAAGCGTCAAGCAGGAGGCAGCGAGCGCGGGGATGTAACGTTGAGCCAAGCCGTCAGCCGCCAATGAAGCCTCTCGCCGTTTCGATCGCGCCATATTGATCGAGATCGTCGTGCCCGCCGCCCTCGATGCGAACGAACCGCTTGGGCTCGCGGGCGAGCGCGAACAGACGCTCTCCGAAGACGATCGAAATGACAAGGTCATTGGTGCCATGCATGACGAGCAGCGGCACCGTGACGCGCGACATGCGCTGGTCCGAATGGAACGGGTCGCGCATCAGAAGGCGGACCGGAACGAACCAGAACGATGACCCCGCAATGTCGGCCGTCGACGTATAGGGCGCCTCCAGGATGAGTTTTCCAACGCGATGCTCCGAGGCGAGCGCGACCGCGACGCCCGTCCCGAGCGAAAAGCCCCAGGCGACGATTCGTTCCGCCGCATAGCGCGCGGTGGTGAACGCGTAGGCGGCTGCAGCGTCGCGCAGCAGGCCCTGCTCGCTCGGCATCCCGCTCGAGCCGCCATAGCCGCGATAGGACAGCGCAACGAGGCCGGTGCCGTCGGCGGTCATCGCCTTGAAACGGCCGACGCGGCCGGCGAGAAAATCGCCATTGCCGTGGAAGTAGAGGATCACGGAACGACCGGGCTTGGCCGGCACGTGCCAGACGATGACCTGCTCGCCATCAGACGTGGTCAAGACATGCTCTTGCGCCTCAGGAAGGCCCGCAGCATCGGGTGCGGTGCGACCGGCGGGCGGGATCGGAAACAGCATCTCGCGCTGGCGGACGTACAGCACGAGGAGACCGGCGCAATAGACGGTCAGGAGCACGATGGCGATCCACTTGACAATGCTCATCATTGCGCGGCCGCTCCCTCGCTTGAGACTAGGGCTTGCGACGGCTCCGCAGCAATTTCATGACGTCGGTCGCAGGCTCGCCGGAACGTCGCGGCAGCTGCACGCCGCCTTGTGGGCAGCGTGCCAGGCGACGCGCTGCTCGCGCACGCCTTGCGGCATGCGATCGGACTGGTGCCATTCCTAATTGATGGCCACGGTCCCTCCCCCCGTCACATCGCCTTGACGATGTTCTCGGTGACCTTCTTGGCGTCGCCGAGCAGCATCATGGTGTTGTCGCGGTAGAACAGCGGATTGTCGATACCGGCATAGCCCGACGCCAGCGAGCGCTTGATGAACATCACCGTGCCGGCCTTCCAGACCTGGAGCACCGGCATGCCGTAGATCGGCGAAGTCTTGTCCTCTTCGGCCGCCGGGTTGGTGACGTCGTTGGCGCCGATCACGAAGGCGATGTCGGCCTGCGCGAATTCGGAGTTGATGTCCTCGAGCTCGAACACCTCGTCATAGGGCACGTTGGCTTCGGCCAGCAGCACGTTCATGTGGCCGGGCATGCGGCCGGCGACCGGGTGAATGGCGTATTTCACCTCGACGCCTTCCTTCTTGAGCATGTCCGCCATCTCGCGCAGCGCGTGCTGGGCCTGCGCCACCGCCATGCCGTAGCCGGGCACGATGATGACCTTGGAGGCGTTCTTCATGATGAAGGCCGCATCGTCCGCCGAGCCGAGCTTGGCGGGCTTCTGCTCGCCCGTGGCGCCGCCGGCCGCCGCGGTCTCACCGCCGAAGCCGCCGAGGATGACCGAGATGAAGGACCGGTTCATCGCGTGGCACATGATGTAGGACAGGATCGCGCCCGAGGAACCGACCAGCGCGCCGGTGATGATCAGCGCGGAATTGCCGAGCGTGAAGCCGATGCCGGCGGCCGCCCAACCCGAATAGGAGTTCAGCATCGAGATCACGACCGGCATGTCGGCGCCGCCGATCGGGATGATCATGAGCACGCCGAGCGCCAGCGCGATGATGGTGATCATCCAGAAGTCGAACGCGCCGCCGGTGAGGACGAGACGGACGATGAAGAACACCAGCGCGACGGCCAGCGCGATGTTGATGATGTGGCGGAACGGCAGGATGATCGGCGCGCCGCTCATGCGCGCGGACAGCTTCAGGAAGGCGATCACCGAGCCGGTGAAGGTCAGCGCGCCGATGGCGACACCGAGCGACATTTCGACCAGACTTGATGCATGAATGGCGCCAGGCTTGCCGATGTCGAAGGCCTCAGGCGCGTAGAACGCGCCGGCGGCGACCAGCACCGCGGCCATGCCGACCAGCGAGTGGAAGGCGGCGACCAGTTCGGGCATCGAGGTCATCGGCACGCGGCGGGCGATCACCGCGCCGATGCCGCCGCCGATCGCGACCGCGAGGATCACGAGGACCCAGGCCACGCCATCCGCCGGCGGATGGCTCGCCAGCGTGGTGGCGACCGCGATCGCCATGCCGATCATGCCGAACAGATTGCCCTGGCGCGAGGTTGCCGGGCTCGACAGCCCGCGCAGCGACAGGATGAACAGCACCCCCGCCACGAGATACAAGAATGCAGAGAGATTGGCGCTCATCTCAGGTCCCCATTGATCCCTTCAGCCCGAGGTGGCCGCTTACTTCGACTTCTTCTTGTACATCGCCAGCATGCGCTGGGTGACAAGGAAGCCGCCGAAAATGTTCACGCAGGCGAAGACGAGCGCGACGAAGCCGAAGCCGCGCGCCCAGCCCGAGCCGCTCGAAACCATGCCGACGCCGACCGCGAGCAGCGCGCCGACCACGATCACCGAGGAGATCGCGTTGGTCACGCTCATCAGCGGCGTGTGCAGCGCCGGCGTCACCGACCACACCACGAAATAGCCGACGAAGACGGCGAGGACGAAGATCGACAGCCGGAAGATGAAGGGGTCGACGACCTGTGCAGCGTGCTCCATGGCAATCTCTCCTTAAGCTTTCGGCTGGAAGTTCGGGTGGATCACGGCGCCGTCCTTCGTCAGCGCGGTAGCCTTGACGAGTTCGTCGTCCCAGTTGACGGCGAGCTTCTTCTCTTTCTTGTCGACCATGGTCTCGATGAAGGAGAACAGGTTGCGCGCGTAGAGGCTGGAGGCCGAGGCCGCAACGCGACCCGCAACGTTGGTGTAGCCGACGATCTTGATGCCATCGAGGTCGACGACTTCGCCGGCCTTGGCGCCCTCGACATTGCCGCCGCGTTCGACGGCGAGATCGACCAGCACCGAGCCGGGCTTCATCGACTTGACCATGTCGGCACTGACGAGCTTCGGCGCCGGGCGGCCCGGAATCAGCGCGGTGGTGATGACGATGTCCTGCTTCTTGATGTGCTCGGCGGTGAGCGCGGCCTGCTTGGCCTGGTATTCTTTCGACATTTCCTTGGCGTAGCCGCCGGCGGTCTGCGCGTTCTTGAACTCCTCGTCCTCGACGGCGAGGAATTTCGCGCCGAGGGATTCCACCTGCTCCTTGGTGGCGGGCCGCACGTCGGTCGCGGTCACGACGGCGCCGAGACGGCGCGCGGTCGCGATCGCCTGGAGGCCGGCGACGCCGACGCCCATCACGAACACCTTTGCGGCAGGCACGGTGCCGGCTGCGGTCATCATCATCGGAAAGGCGCGGCCGAAGGCTTCGGCGCCCTCGATCACGGCGCGGTAGCCGGCGAGGTTGGCCTGCGAGGACAGCACGTCCATCACCTGCGCTCGGGTGATGCGCGGCATCAATTCCATCGCGAAGGCGGCGATGCCGGCATCGGCCATCGTCTTCAGCGCGGCATCGTTGCCGTAGGGGTCCATGATGGCGATGACGAGGGCGCCGCGCTTGTACTGCGCCAGCTCGGATGCCTCAGGGCGCTTCACCTTGATGATGATGTCGGCGTCCTTGAGCGCGTCAGCGCTGACGGTGGCGCCGACCGCGGTGAATTCGGAATCCGGCAGGCCCGATTTGATGCCGGCACCCGGCTCGACGGCGATCTCGGCGCCCAACGCCTTGAACTTCTTCACCGTATCAGGCGAAGCGGCGACCCGCGGCTCCGACGGATCTGTTTCTTTGGCAACGGCGATCTTCATAGGCCCTCCAGCGACGCGGACAAAAACGCGCACGCGAACTTAGCGTTACTCCCGCAACGTTTGGATACCGGTTTTGAAACCGGCTTGTATGCAAATTTAATGAGCAGCCGCCGGCGTTGGCGGATGCAGCCGACGATGGATCAGGTCAGAAAGACCGCCATCAGGATCACGATGAGCGCGACCGAGACCGTGCCGTACTTCACCAGCTTGATGAAGCCCTCATAGGTCTGCTCGTGGGCAACGTAGTCGTTGCCGTCGGCGGTGGTGTACGCCACTTCGCTATGGTCAGCCATGGAATGTCCCCAGTCGAACGTCGAATTCTCGGGCTGGGATACCTGAAAGATTTAGACAGGGCAACGGCACCGAGGCGGGGTTTTCCCGCAAATCGGGTCATTTGGAATTCCAATTGTCCCGGATCCATCGCGTCAGACTCTCCTCACTGACTTCGCCGGCGGCGAGGGAGAGGATGATCGTTGTCGCTTCCGCGGGATCGGGGCTGAAAGCTACGCCGTTCTTGCGAAGAAAAGCCATCATGGCCATGAAGGCGATGCGCTTGTTTCCATCGACGAATGCATGATTTTTCGCGAGGCCGAATGCATAGGCTGCAGCGAGTTCGTCCAACGGCGCCTGTTCCGAGCGCCATTTGTTGATCGGGCGCTCCAGCGCCGAGCGCAGCATGCCTTCGTCGCGCAATCCCGGCGCACCGCCGAAGCGCCGGAGCTGTCGACCATGAATTGCGACAGCCTGCTCGTAAGTGACCCAGAGCGGCTCCTGAGGATCGCTCATGCGCATCGCCAGCTATTTTGCGAGCGCGGCGAGCGTGTCGCGATACTTATCCATGATCTCGTCGGCGATCTCCATCGTCCGCTCGAAATCGGGGTCGTAGGGCAGCAGCTGAAAACCACCACCAGGCAATTCCACCACATGCAATTGCTGGCCGCGCTTGAGATCGAGGCGCTGCATCAGCTCGCGTGGCAACAGCAAACCATCCGAATTGCCGATCTTCTTGATCTCAATTTTCATGGCTGACCTCCGGCGCGTTATACACTTGTATAACACAACCAACGAGTCGGTTCAACGGATGTTTTACGGATGGCGAATGCGTCAGCCCATCGCCTCCAGCTCGTCGATCATTCCGGCGATGACGCTGAGCCCGCCGTCCCAGAACTTTGGGTCCTTCGCATCTAACCCGAATGGCCGCAGCAGCTCGGAATAGTGCTTGGTGCCGCCGGCGGCGAGCATGTCGAGATAGCGCTCGGCGAAACCCTCGGCCGCGTTTTCGTAGACGGCGTAGAGCGAGTTCACGAGACAGTCGCCGAACGCGTAGGCGTAGACGTAAAACGGCGAGTGGATGAAGTGCGGGATGTACATCCAGTAGTTCTCGTAGCCCGCCTTGATCTCGATCGCCGGCCCCAGGCTCTCGCCCTGCACCGACAGCCAGATCTCGCCGAGCCGCGTCGCGGTGAGCTCGCCGTTCTTGCGCTCGGTGTGGACCGCGCGCTCGAAGGAGTAGAACGCGATCTGCCGCACCACGGTGTTGATCATGTCCTCGACCTTGCCGGCGAGCAGCGCCTGGCGCTGCTTCGCGCTCTTGGTCTGGGCCAGCAGCCGCTTGAAGGTGAGCATTTCGCCGAACACGCTCGCGGTCTCCGCCAGCGTC
This sequence comes from Bradyrhizobium sp. IC4059, assembly GCF_020193615.1. Taxonomy (NCBI): domain Bacteria; kingdom Pseudomonadati; phylum Pseudomonadota; class Alphaproteobacteria; order Hyphomicrobiales; family Nitrobacteraceae; genus Bradyrhizobium; species Bradyrhizobium sp. IC4059. The sequence continues at coordinate 568,020 of NZ_JADYVH010000004.1, read as the reverse complement.
AACGGCGTCGGCGCCATCAGCGCGCCGTTCTTTGCCGCGAGCACTTGATGGACGCCATGGCCGAGCTCATGCGCGAGCGTCATCACGTCGCGCGGCTTGCCCTGGTAGTTCATGAGAACGTAAGGGTGCGCTGACGGCGTGGTCGGATGCGAGAACGCCCCGGGCACCTTGCCCGGCCGGACCGGCGCGTCGATCCAGCGGTCGGTGAAGAAGCGCTCGGCGATATCGGCCATTTTGGGCGAGAAGCCACGATAGGCCGTCAGCACCATGCTGCGCGCGTCCGGCCAGGCGATGACATCGGTCGCCGCGAAAGGCAGCGGCGCGTTGCGGTCCCAATAGGCCAGCCGCTTCTTGCCGAACCATTTCGCTTTCAGCGCATAATAGCGATGCGACAGTTTCGGATAGGCTGCGCGCACCGAGGCGACCAGCGCATCGACGACCTCGCGCTCGACACGATTGTTCAGATGGCGGGAATCGGCCACGTCCTTGAAGCCGCGCCAGCGGTCGGAGATGTCCTTGTCCTTGGCCAACGTGTTGGTGATCAGCGCAAAGGTGCGCTCATTGGCCTTGAAGGTCTTCGCCAGTGCCTGCGCCGCGCTCTTGCGCTTGGCGCCGTCGCGATCCTGCAGCAGATTCAGCGTCGGCTCGATCGCGAGCTCCTTGGCGCCGACCTTGAAGCGGAGGCTGGAGATGGTCTGATCGAACAGCCGGTTGAAGGCTGAATAGCCGGTCTGCGCCTTCTCCAGGAAAAGCTGCTCGAGCTTGTCGTCGAGCTGGTACGGCTTCTCCTTGCGCAGATCCTCGATCCAGGGACGGTAGTGCGCGAGCTCGGCGGCCTGCATCGCGCGATTCAAAATATCGTCATCGATCCGATTGAGCTCGAGCGCGAAGAACAACAGATGCGTGGACGCCGCCGTCAGCCGCTCGGACACGTCGCCGTAAAACTTTGAAATCGCAGGGTCCACACTGTCGCCGGCATGGACGAGCCCGGCATAGGAGCCGAGACGGCCGGCGAGATCGTCGATCGCCTCATAGCGTCGCACCGCCTCGGCGAGCCACTTTCCGCCATCTTCGTTTGCTGTCCCTGTCGCCAGCTTGCCCCTGTAGTCCGTCTCGAAGGCGACGCAGTCGGCATCCATTCTCTCGAGGTCGCGCGCCACCTCCGGCGCCTCGATCCCGGAATAGAGGTCGGCCAGGTTCCACTCCGGAAGCTTGCCGGTCTTGCTCGCAGCTTTGGAGGGTGCAGCTTTGGAGGGCCTTGCCTTGGGGGCGGATTTTTTGGTGCTTGGCTTGCGGAGAGCGGGCTTGCCGGGAGCGGACTTCTTGAGAGCGGACTTGTTCAAGGCAGATTTGTTCAAGGCGGACTTGGAGCGCGAATTCATTGTGTGGGAAACCTGTGTTCAACAATCGCGGCGGCAGGCGGGGGCATCAAGGTTTAAGCGTGCGTTAATCGGCTTCGGCCAGAGTGCCCCGATTCGAGACAGATAGTAGTAGCGTGCGGGGAACACCATGGCTGCCAGTATTTTGATCGCCGACGACGACGCTGTAGCCCGCCGGCTGGTCGAGAACATGGTGCAGAAATGCGGCTATGAGACGGTCGTCGTGGACTCCGGTGACGCCGCAATTGCCGCCCTCACTGCCCCCGACGGACCGGCCATCGACGCCGTCATCCTCGACCTCGTCATGCCCGGCCTCGACGGCATGGGCGTATTGGCGAAGATCCGCGAAGCCGGCCTGAGCGTCCCCGTCATCGTGCAGACCGCTCATGGCGGTATCGACAACGTGATCTCCGCGATGCGCGCGGGCGCGGCCGATTTCGTCGTCAAGCCGGTCGGCGTCGAGCGGCTCCAGGTCTCGCTTCGCAACGCGCTCAACACGTCCGCGCTCAAGGGGGAATTGCAGCGCATCCGTCACAGCCGCGAAGGACGGCTCACCTTCTCCGACATCATCACCCGCTCCGAAGCGATGACGGGCGTGATGCGCGCCGCCCAGAAGGCGGCAAACTCCGCGATCCCCGTGCTGATCGAGGGCGAGTCCGGCGTCGGCAAGGAGATGTTCGCGCGCGCCATCCATGGCAGCGGCGAGCGCAAGGCCAAGCCGTTCGTTGCGGTCAATTGCGGCGCAATTCCCGACAACCTCGTCGAGTCCATCCTGTTCGGCCATGAGAAGGGCGCCTTCACCGGGGCCACCGAGCGGCACACGGGCAAGTTCGTCGAGGCTCATGGCGGCACGCTGTTTCTGGACGAGGTCAGCGAGCTGCCGCTGACGGCGCAGGTAAAGCTGCTGCGTGCGCTCCAGGAAGGCGCCGTGGAATCGGTCGGCGGCCGCAAGCCGCTCAAGGTCGACGTCCGCATCATCTCGGCCACCAATCGCAAGCTGCTGGAGCGGGTGAAGCAGGGACAATTCCGGGAAGACCTGTTCTACCGGCTGCACGTGCTGCCGCTGACGATCCCCTCGCTGCGCGCGCGGCGTGAGGATATCCCGCACCTGCTCAGGCATTTCATCGCGCGCTTTGCCGCCGAGGAGAGCCGCCCGATCACCGGGATCAGCGGCGAGGCGGTGGCCCATCTTGCCCAGCTCGACTGGCCCGGCAACATCCGCCAGCTCGAGAACGCGGTCTATCGCGCCGTGGTGATGAGCGACGGGGACCAGCTTGGTCTCGGCGACTTCCCTCTGCTCGCCTCGCAGGCGCATCCCGTCACGGATATTCCGACCGCTCCGTTGCTGCTCGAGCCGGCGGCGACGCCCTCCGTAGTGTCGGGTAATGAAATACCAATCGCCCCGCTCACCGCGGTGGGAACGCTGTCTATGCTCACTGCGACCGGGGATGTCCGCCCGCTGGAGGACATGGAGAACGAGATCATCCGTTTCGCGATCTCGCATTATCGCGGCCAGATGTCCGAAGTGGCTCGCCGACTCAAAATCGGCCGCTCGACGCTCTACCGCAAACTCGACGAGGCCGGGGTTCCCGGGCATGGCGGCAAAAGCGGCGAGGAGACGCATTGAGCCCAGTGCGAACGAAGCTTCGCGCGGCGGTGCGAGATCGCTCTAAGCCGTTCGCGTGACGACGGAATTCGTCTGCGATTTGAACCGTGACTTGGAAGTGACAGACAGAGGGAAAAGCGCGTGGCAGAACCGTACAATCCGTTGCCAAGAGGCTCCCTTGAAGTCAGTTTGTCGTGAGTTGCCCCGGGCAGCGCTGGCCGCAAAATCGGGGCCTGTATATCGTCTGCGTCAGAATCGTTGCGTGCAGGCGTGCAACTTTCGAGAGGCCGGCGCGGTTTAGCCGAAACACCAATAAGCGATAACGAGCTGTTCCATGAAGGAACAGTTCACCCGAGGGGTGCGACACAATGCGTGACTGTTTGAACCACCGTGTGGGCTTTGACCGTGTCTTGATGACGGTCGCGGCGACCTTCCTCACGGTGTCGGCCAGCTCGGCCCTGGCGCAGGATCTGCCGCGCAGCAGCGCCGCGGAACTCGCGATCGAAGCCGCGATCCCGCGCCCCGAACCGGCAAACGTCCCGCCCCCGACTGCAGCCGACATCAAGCTCGACACCACCGCCACGGTGCAGGATTCCACGAAGGACGTCGCAAGGGATTCCGCCAAGGTGAACGTCGCGCCCACGGCGGACAAGGTGGAGACCAAGCCCTCCGACGTTGCCACCACACCCGCGCCGGAAGCGCCGAAGAGCGAGACTGCGAAAACCGAGCCGGCCAAGGCCGACACCGCAACGGCCACGCCGGCGGCTCCCGCAGCACCGGCCGCCGAACCGGTGAAGGCCGCAAGCAACGTGCCCACCGCCGACCAACCGGTCGCGGACAAGCTCAAGGACATCATCGGCGCTAAGACCTCGCGCCATTTCGACCGCAAGAACGAGCGTGCAGCGATTGAGAAGTTCTATGGCGCGCGCGACTTCGCGCCGGTCTGGACGCAAGGCGGCAACCTGACTGCTGCGGCCAAGGGCGTGATCGCACGGCTCAAGGACGCGGCGTCCGACGGTCTCAATCCCGCCGACTATCCGGTGCCGGATTTCGCCGCCACGACCCCCGATGCGCTGGCTGATGCCGAGCTCAAGCTCACCGCCAGCATGTTCGACTATGCGCGCCACGCCCAGAGCGGCCGCATGCATTGGTCGCAGGCGAGCGGCGACATTCTCTATCCCGAGCATCCGGTCGATCCCGGCGAAGTGCTCGCCAAGGTCACGACGGCGGCGGACGCCTCCGCGGCGCTCGAGAGTTACAACCCGCCGCACAAGCTCTACAAGGAGCTGAAGGCCAAGCTCGCCGAGCTGCGCGGCCAGGGCAGCGGTCCGGTGATCGAGATCGCCGACGGCCCTGCGCTGAAATACACCCCTGCCGGCAAGAAGCAGGCTGAGATCGTCGTGGAAGATCCGCGCGTGCCGCAACTGCGCGCCAAGCTCGGCCTCGCCGAGAACGCGAGCGACACCCGCTATGACGCGGCGGTCGCCGAAGCCGTGCGCAAATTCCAGAGCGGCGCCGAGTTGAAGGCGACCGGCATCCTCGACGACAAGACGGTCAAGGCGCTCAACACCCCCAAGCGCGACAAGCAGATCGACGTGGTGCTGGTGAACATGGAACGCTGGCGCTGGCTGCCGCGCGAGCTCGGCGCGCCGGCGCTGGGTGATGCCTATGTCATCCTCAACATTCCCGATTTCACTTTGAAAGTGATGCAACGCGGCCAGCAGGTCTGGACCACACGCGTCGTCACCGGCAAGCCGGGCAAGCAAGCCACCCCGCTCCTCACCGAGACGATGAAGTACATCACGGTGAACCCGACCTGGAATGTGCCGCCATCCATCGTTTACAACGAGTACCTGCCGGCATTGCAGCAGGACCCGACCGTGCTTCAACGCATGGGCCTGAGGCTTGAGCAAAACCGCGACGGCTCGGTGCACATTTCGCAGCCGCCGGGCGAAGCCAACGCGCTCGGCCGCATCCGCTTCAACTTCCCGAACAAGTTCCTCGTCTATCAACACGACACGCCGGACAAGCATTTGTTCGCCAAGGAAGAGCGCGCCTTCAGCCATGGCTGCATGCGCGTGCAGAATCCGGATCAGTACGCCTCCGTTCTGCTCAACATCGTCATGCCGAACGAGAAGTACACGCCGGAGCGCATCCGCAGCATGTACGGCAAAAGCGAGATCGACCTGAAATTCCCGACCCCAATCCCGGTCAACATCACCTATCAGACCGCGTTCGTGGATGAGGCCGGCAAGCTGCAGTTCCGCAAGGACGTCTATGGCCGCGACGCGGCCATGATCAACGTCCTGAAGAACAACCGCGGCAAGGACCTCGAGGCCGTCGTGGCGCATTCCCAGCCGAGCTATTCGCGTCCGGCAACGACGCTGCCCTCCGGAGTGGCCGTGGCCAACAACGGCAACGGCTTCGGCTCGTCCGGGCCGAACTTCTTCGAGCGGCTGTTCGGGGCGCCCACCCAGGCCGTGCCGCCGGCACCGGTCGGCCGCCGTCCGCAACAGCAGCGGGTGTTTACCCGCTGACGCCCGTCCCGCACTCGTTTTCCTGAAATTCTGCAAGGAAATCAGCGACCCCGTCCCCAGGATGGGGTCGTTGACGTTAACCATGCTGCGACCTGCGATGGGGCGGCGGGCGTTTTTTTGCCACAGTCAACCGCTTAGGATCGTAATCTGACTTGGTTTGGGGGCGAGAAGGTCAACCTCAAATTAACCTTCTCGCTTTAAGAAAGCGTTCATCCTCTTTCGCGCTGCTAACGGGGTTGGCGGGAGAGTCCATTTGAACGCTCGTCGACTGGGTGGGCTCATACGTGCTGACTGGTCTCGCACGCCAACTTGCTGTGCTGTCGTTGTCCCATGCGGGCGTGAAGGCCGGGTCCCGGATCGGCCTTGCGGCTGCATTGCTGCTTGCGGCCGCCGGTTCGGTTCATGACGCCGCCGCTCTGAACGAGACCAAGACGCTCTCGTTCCACCACACCCATTCCGGCGAAGACCTCACCGTCACCTTCAAGCGCGACGGGCGCTACGACGAGGGGGCACTGAAGCAGCTCAACCACTTCCTGCGCGACTGGCGTACCCAGGAACAGACGGTCATGGACCGTCGCCTGTTCGACATCCTCTGGGAAGTCTATCGGGACGTCGACGGCAAGCAGCCGATTCAGATCATCTCCTCCTATCGCTCCCCCGCCACCAACGCCATGCTCCGCCGCCGCTCCTCCGGCGTGGCGCGCGCCAGCCAGCACATGCTGGGCCATGCGATAGACTTCTTCATCCCCGGCGTACCGCTGGAGCAGATCCGCTTCGCCGGCCTGCGCCTGCAGCGCGGCGGGGTCGGCTTCTATCCGACATCCGGCTCGCCTTTCGTGCACCTCGACACCGGCAGCGTCCGGCACTGGCCGCGGATGACGCATGACCAGCTCGCCCGCGTCTTCCCGGACGGCAAGACGGTGCATCTGCCGACCGATGGCGTGCCGCTGAAGAACTATGAGCTCGCCAAGGCCGAGATCGAGCGGCGCGGCAACGGCGATGATGCCGGCAGCAAGCCGAATTTCTTCGCAGCCTTGTTCAGGAGCAAGCCGGCAGCTCCGGCCGCCAGCGACGAGGATGACGAGGGCGCGCCCGCCCCGGCCGCGAAGTCGGCGGCACCGACCGTCGTCGCAGCCGCCGCCAAGCCCGCCGAGCCGGTGCCGACGCCGCGCGCCAAGCCGCAGATCGCCGCCGCGATCCAGCTCGCGTCGGCCGATGCGCAGATCGTCGCGCCGCCCAAGCCGAAGCCCGCGCCCGTGGCTGACAAGCCCGGTTCCGGCAAGCCTGTTGACGGAAAGCCGGAGACCCCGGCCGACATCATCAATGCGCGCGGCTTCTGGGATGACGTTCCGGCCACGCCGCAGCAGGCGACGCCGGCGCAGGTCGCCGCGCTGAAGGCGCGCCAGGCGCTGGCCGCGGCCACCGATCCGCAACCGACCGCGAGCGTGTCCAACGCGGCCCTGCAAGCCCTGGCTTACGCGCCGGCGGCGTCCCCGGTCGACCGCGGCAATGTCGTCGCCGCCTCGGCGCCGATCCCGCGCACCACCCGCCCCCGTAGCGTGGCTCAGGCGCCGGAGATCAACAGCGTGGTCGGCAAGAGCGTCGACGGCAGGGTCGCAACCGCGACCCGCCTGTCTGCGGCCAAGGGCGAGAGCATCTGGCTCAAGATCGTGATGCTGTCGCCGAGCGCCAGCCACGCGATGTCGGTGACGCTGATGGGCGAGCTCGATACCGCGGCGCTGCGCGGCTATTTCGTCAAGCCGCGCTCCGTGATCGCGATGGGCTTCTCCGACGACCCGATGCAGGGCCTGTCCTGCGACAATTTCTCGGGCAGCGCGACCGCAAAGCTCGAGACGACGTCGTTCGTCGTGCGCACCGCCGCGCTGCGCTGAGTCCTCTGTACCAGCAAAGCTCTCTCTGTTCGTCCTTGCCCGGGGTTGATCAAGCCGGCAAGCCGGCCGCGATGAGGCCGGCCTCGTGACGCTGCCGGTCGGGCTCGCGCTTGTAGTGCAGCGTCGCAAGATAAGCTGCCACCGAGAATCCCGGTTCGCGCTTCAAGACCTCGGCGGCGTGAGCGCCGGCCGCGATCGCGTTCTTCATCTGCGCGAATGTCGCCGCCAGGAACGCATGATGGGTATAGTCGGGGCGCGTGATCCTTGAAAACGCCTCGGCGGCCTCGGCGTATTTCTCCGCGCAATAATAGGCGCGGCCCAGATGGCTCCAGAAGCGCTCGGGATGATAGGGGTTGAGACGCATCGCTTTCCTGATCCAGTCGATGCCTTCCTCCGGCAGGCCCAGCCAGGTCAGAAGCTCTCCCTGTTGCACGACGACCAGGTCGTAGTTGGGATTGAGGGCGAGTGCACGCTCCTGGTGATAGGTGGCCTTTTCGTAGTCGTGTCGCGTCAGATTGAGCGCGGCGAGAATTCGGTGCACGTCCGCGTCGTTGTCGTCGAGCGCCAACGCAATTTCCAGCTCCGAAGCAACCTGCTCGAAGGTCGCCTCGCGGTCGGCGCACCAGCCATAGATCCAGCACTGACCGAGCACGCATGCCTTCCAGGCATGAGCGTGGGCATAGTTCGGATCCATCGCCAGCGCGCGGTTGAGCAGCGTCTGCGCCTGAGCGTTGTCGTCGCGGGTTGACCGATGATGCAGGAGCTTCGCAGCCAACACGCATTCGTAAGCGGGCATGTTGTCGGTCGGCTTGCGCTTGGTGCGGTCGTGCGTTGCGGCTTCTACCCGACCCGGCAACGTCGCCACGATCGCGCGGGTCATCTCGTCCTGGATGGCGAAGATATCCCGGAGCTCGCGGTCGTAGCGTTCCGCCCAGATATGGCGGTCGGTCTCTGCATCGATCAGCTGCACGGTGACGCGGACGCGCTCGCCGGCCTTGCGAACGCTGCCCTCGATGACATAGTCGACTCCGAACTCACGGCCGATGTCCTGGACCTTTACGGCCTTTCCCTTGTAGACGAACGTCGAGTTGCGGGAGATGACGAGCAGGTCGTGGAAGCGCGAAAGCTCGGTGATGATGTCCTCGGTGAGACCGTCAGCGAAGAACTCCTGCTCCGGATCGCCGCTCATATTGGCGAACGGCAGCACGGCGATGGACGGCTTCTTCGAAACACCCGGCGGCGTCAGAGCACGATTGGACCCGTCAGGCAGGCTTGCGGGCCCCTCCGCCAGCCGAATGCGGAAGATGCGGATTGGACGGGCGATGTTCTTGACGCTCTGTTCACCGAGATCGTCGAACTGAACGCCGTCGAGCCGGTCGCCGACCTGATCGCGCACCGCGCCGGAGACGCAGATTCCTCCGGGCTCGGCCAGCGTCTCCAGCCGCGCCGCGACGTTGACGCCATCGCCGAATATGTCGTTCTGATCGACGATGACGTCGCCGAGATTGATGCCGATGCGGAATTGGATCCACCGCGGCGGCGGGACGTCGGCATTGCGCCGCGCCATGCGGCGCTGAACCTCGGCCGCACATAGCACGGCATCGACGACGCTGTGGAATTCCGCGAGCATGCCGTCGCCGGTCGTCTTGATGATACGGCCGCGATTCTTGGCAATGGCAGGATCGATGAGCTCGACACGATGGGTCTTGAGGCGCGCAAGAGTGCCGGCCTCGTCGACCTCCATCAGCCGGCTGAAGCCGACCATGTCGGCAGCGAGAACCGCGGCAAGCCTGCGCTCTGGTCCCGGCACATCCATCGCTCGGTCCCTTCACCGAGCAACCTAGCAGATGCCGAGATTTTGCCCAAGCTTGGTGCGCTGCAACGCCGACCGGGCGGGGGGGCCTCAGAGCATCCCCAGCGCCTGCATGTAGGTCTCGAGGATGGTCTCGGCCTCGGCGCGCTCGTTGGGGTCCTGCTTGCGCAGGCGCACGATGGTGCGCAGCGCCTTGACGTCGTAGCCGTTGCCCTTGCTTTCGGCATAGACGTCGCGGATGTCGTCGGAGATCGCCTTCTTCTCTTCCTCCAGCCGCTCGATGCGCTCGATGATGGATTTGAGCTGGTCCTTGGCGAATTTCGTCGCGGGCTCGTCGTCGCGGACGGCGGCGGAGGTGGCCATCTTGGTACTCCCAATGGAACTGGCAAAACGAGGTGACGCCGGCATCCCTCACCGCGCGTGCTGGGTAGACCCTTAGGGTCGGCGCTCCCAGCGTTCAAGCAAGCATCACGCTCGTCCACAGCGCGCCCACACCTTCCTGCGCCGACGCACAGAAAGCTGTTGTGTGGTGCGACTCAGGGCTCGGCGATGGGCCGTTCAATGCCCGTGGGGATGGACCTTCTTCATCGCCTCGAGCTGCTCGGGCGTGGCCGTGCCCTGGTGCTTCGCCTTCCAGGTCTCATAGGGCATGCCGTAGACGGCCTCCCGGCTCTCGTCCTTGCTCAAGGCGACGCCCTGGGCGTCCGCGGCGTCCTTGAGCCAGTTGGACAGGCAATTGCGGCAGAAGCCGGCCAGATTCATCAGGTCGATGTTCTGGACGTCGGTGCGGCTCCGCAGATGCTCGACCAAGCGCCGAAAAGCGGCCGCCTCGAGCTCCGTTCTGGTTTTGTCGTCGATTGCCATGGCTGTCTTCCTCAAGGTCCGTTCCGGGGCAGGGTTACGGGATCAGGTGGGTCTTGTCACAGATTTTGCCATATCGCGGCGCAAAGGGGCCACTGCCCGGCTGCCCCCGGCCCAACGCCAAATCGTCAATGATCTGGTATAGCTTCCGCGACAATGACTGCCGAATCTCCCCGCTCCCCGCTTTACCTGCTCGCCCGGTTGGTCCCGGTGCTGGTGGTCGCCCTGGCGTGCCTCTACGCCGGCCCGGCCTCCGCCGATTTCCGCCTCTGCAACAACACGTCGAGCCGGGTCGGGATCGCGCTCGGCTACAAGGACGCCGAGGGCTGGACCACCGAGGGCTGGTGGAACATCTCGTCCCGTTCCTGCGAGACGCTGCTGCGCGGCACGCTGGTCGCCCGGTACTACTACATCTACGCCATCGACTACGACCGCGGCGGCGAATGGTCGGGCCAAGCCTTCATGTGCTCCCGCGACAAGGAGTTCACCATCCGCGGCACCGAGGATTGCCTGGCCCGCGGCTATGACCGCACCGGCTATTTCGAGGTCGACACCGGCGAGCAGCGCGCCTGGACGGTGCAGCTGACCGACGCCAACGAACAGCCGGCGCAGCAGCGCGTGCCTGGCCTGCCCGGCCCGGTGGGCCCGGGCGGCGTTCCGGGTTTGCCCAATAGCCCGCCCGGTGCTACGCCCCCGGGCTCGCCCGGCCTGCCACCCCCGTCTGGAAATAAGCCATGAGGCGCCTTCGCCGTATCAAGATTCTCGCGACCCTGGGACCAGCCTCTTCAGACCTCGCGATGATCCGTCGCCTGTTCGAGGCGGGCGCCGACCTGTTCCGCATCAACATGAGCCACACCCCGCATGACAAGATGCGGGAGCTGGTGGCGACGATCCGCAACGTCGAGAGCAGCTACGGCCGGCCGATCGGCATCCTGGTCGACCTGCAGGGCCCGAAGCTGAGACTGGGCTCCTTTGCCGAAGGGGCGATCCAGCTCCAGAACGGACAGACCTTCACGCTGGATTCCGACAAGACACCCGGCGATGCCACGCGCGTCCAGCTCCCGCATCCGGAGATCCTGGCGGCGCTCAGGCCCGGCCATGCGCTGCTGCTAGACGACGGCAAGGTGCGGCTGATCGCGGAGGAGACCTCGAAGGAGCATGCGGTGACGCGTGTCGTGGTCGGCGGCAAGATGAGCGACCGCAAGGGCGTCAGCCTGCCCGACACCGACCTGCCGGTCTCGGCGATGACGCCCAAGGACCGCGCCGACCTCGAGGCCGCCCTCGTCACCGGCGTCGACTGGATCGCGCTGTCCTTCGTGCAGCGCGCCGACGACGTGATCGAGGCCAAGAAGATGATCCGCGGCCGGGCCGCCGTGATGGCCAAGATCGAGAAGCCGCAGGCAATCGACCGCCTCGCCGACATCATCGAGGCTTCCGATGCGCTGATGGTGGCGCGCGGCGACCTCGGCGTCGAGCTGCCGCTGGAGCGGGTGCCGAGCCTGCAGAAGCAGATGACGCGGATGGCGCGCCGCGCCGGCAAGCCGGTGGTGATCGCGACCCAGATGCTGGAATCGATGATCCAGTCGCCGGTGCCGACCCGCGCCGAGGTCTCCGACGTCGCCACCGCGGTCTATGAGGGCGCCGACGCCATCATGCTGTCGGCGGAATCGGCGGCCGGCAAGTTCCCGGTCGAGGCGGTCTCGACCATGAACCGCATCGGCGAGGAGGTCGAGCGCGATCCGACCTACCGTTCGGTGATCATGGCCCAACGTCCGGCGCCGGAATCCACCGCGGGCGATGCCATCGCCGACGCCGCGCGGCAGATCGCCGAGACGCTCGACCTGCCGGCCTTGATCTGCTGGACCTCATCGGGCTCGACCGCCGTGCGCGTGGCGCGCGAGCGGCCGAAGCCGCCGATCGTGGCGATCACGCCGAACATCACCGCCGGCCGCCGGCTCGCGGTCGCCTGGGGCGTGCATTGCGTGGTGGCGGAGGACGCGCGCGACCAGGACGACATGGTGAGCCGCGCCGGCCAGATCGCCTTCCGCGACGGTTTCGTCCGCGCCGGCCAGCGCGTCATCATCGTCGCCGGCGTGCCGCTCGGCATCCCCGGCACCACCAACATGGTGCGCATCGCCTCGGTCGGGCCCGAGGGCGACGCGAACATATGAGGGTCCGCCAGGGCGGCCAAACAAAAAGTCAAAAAACAACCCCATGCACAGTAGCCGGCCGCTCGGCCGGACCTTGCCGGGGTTTTGCGAAAAGACACGCTCGGGCAATGGCCTGAGCTCGATCAGATCGCCTTTTGGCTCGCGGCGCGATTTCTTCAGGTCCCAAACCAGCGCCTGGTTCGCCGGCATCAGCGTCTGCTGCACCAAGCCGCGGGGGCGGCGAGAAGTTGTTCGAATGGAATCGGTCGCATGGCCACCGTAGAATCCGAAGCCCGCGCCCGCCCGACGCTGGGCATCGTGCTCATGGCGGCCGCGATGCTTTCGATCCCGCTGGTCGATGGGATCGCCAAATATCTGAGCGCCGACTATTCGCCGCTCTTCATCGCCTGGGCGCGCTACGCCGTGGCAAGCGCCGTCGTCCTTCCGGTGGCCGCGATCAGGTACAAAGGAGAGATCTTTCCCGCCGAACGGCGCGCCTCCCATATGCTGCGGACGGTGTTCCTCGTCACCGGGATGACACTTTACTTCCTGTCCATCGCGACCGTTCCGCTGGCTACAGCCGTCAGCGCCTATTTCGTGGGGCCGGTCATCGCGGTCGCGCTCGCCGCCATGGTCCTGAAGGAGCGTTTGACGCAACGAAAGATCGCGAGCCTGGCGCTGGGCTTCACCGGCGCCATCGTCATTCTGCGCCCGAACGGCGACATCGAGCCCGGCATCCTGCTGGCGCTCGGCGCCGGGCTAACGTTCGCGCTCTATCTGATCGCAACGCGGCAGGCTTCTCTGGTCAGCGATCCCGTCAAGACGCTCGCCTTCCAGTGTGTCGTCGGCATGGTGCTCCTGACGCCACAAGCCATCTTGACCTGGACCACACCGGCTTGGGACGCTGTCATGTTTTTTCTGGCTTTGGGTGCGCTCTCTGCTGTCAGTCATGTCCTGTCCATCGCGGCATTTCGCTTCGCCGAAGCGTCCACCCTATCGCCGCTGGTCTATCTCGAACTGCTCGGTTCCACAGCCATCGGCTATCTTGTCTTCAAGGATATCCCGCAAGGCTCCATGATCGCCGGAGCCGTCCTCATTGTGACCGCCGGGCTCATTCTTCTGAAGCGTCCCACCGGGGTTGATCAGTCCGGCCGGGAAAATGCTGATGTAGCAGGATAACAGCGGGCCCGGGCGATCCCGGTGGCGGTCGGCTCAGGCGCCGACCAGCGCCTTGGTCGTCGGCAGCAGCGTCTGCTGCACCACGAGGCCGCGGGCACGAGCGTCCATGACGCCGACGGCGCGCAGCGCCAGCAGGGTCACGGTCTGCACCGCATCGCGCATCTTGACGGGATCATCGAGATTGTCGGGCGCGAGCGGGCCGACGAGCGCCTCATGCAGCGCGCCGAGCAAGGCGGTGGCCGCAAGCGCGGTGTCCTGCGCCGGCAGATGGCCGGCACGCACGGCGGCGTCGATCCGGGAGGCGATCTCGCCGGCGATCTCGCGCCGGCTGGCAAGGCGCGAGGCGCTGACATCGACATCGACCGGCTCGGCCAGGATGCCCCAAGCCAGCCTGCGCTGCGACAGCGTATGCACCGCCACGGTGGTGACCGCGGCCGCCAGCGCCGAGGACGGCCCCGGCGCGGCATCTGCCGCTCTTCGGATCGCCGCGAGCTCGTCGCGAGAGACCTCGGCAATGAGCTCGGAGATCAGCTCGGCCTTGGAGGGGAAATAGCGATAGACGGTGCCGGCCGCGACATTGGCCCGTACCGCGACCGGCGCGATCTGCACCGCCGCCATCCCGCCTTCCGCCGCCGCCTCCCGCGCCGCCGCCAGTATGGCGCTGCGCCGCGCCGCAAGGCGCTTAACCACTTGATGCGTCCGCCGATAAACCATGGCGCGCTTCCTGTCCCACACGCCGGCCGCACGCCCTGCGGCCGAACGCTTCTCACGCACTAGATGCAAATCGCCCCGCAAGGACTGAACAACTATTCAGGGTGAATGACAAGATGCAAATGCGTGGGGCGTCATGGTGGGCGGACGGGGGCGTCAAACGAACCGGTCGAGAGACTGAACGAGTATTCTTGGAGGGCTTGGATCGCACAATGTGAATTCAGTGGTCGGTGTTTCGCCTGTGAGTGTTCCGGCTGGATTGCGCTACGATCATATACTTATAGGTTCATTTATCCTGTTCGCAGCCAGACGTTGACGCGCGCCTGGTGCAGTGTGCTGATGGCATCGATCTTCACTGCCAGGCAGTTTTCGAAGCCTCGAAAGACTCGGCGCTCTCTCAAGCTGCGGTGGACAGTCTCATGGACGAACGGAGCGTGCGTCATGAAGCGGCTCTTGGGCCTCGCGCTCATTCTCTTTCTGATGCCGACGCCAGACCGCGCGGCAGCCGGTGAATTATTTTCGGTGCGGTGTGAAGGCGGCATTCCCGCCCGCCTCTACTTCGCGACGTTCGACGTCGATGCCAAAGCTGTCGTGTTTGAGACGCCGCCGATAGACCTCGAAACAAATTTCGGCATCACTACACGTTCTGGAGAAATCATTTCCAAAAACGATGGAAAGATCGAATTCATGCTGCGCGTTCGTCCAGGTCGGATCGGCCTGATCTTTGATAGCAACAAGAAGACGATGACTTGGCCGGGACTCGACGACCCCACCTTTCGGCCGACATTAACCCATCCGTGCACTGTCACGCCCCCGAGAAGCATTTTGAGCTTAGGGGTTCGCGATCCCATTCTGAATCCGATCTCTGTACGCTGTGAACACACGGGCGCTGTGTACTTCACGATGGATGCAGCTTCGAAACAAGCACTCTTCGAGCGTGGCAAGGAGGGAAGAGGGTTTCGCGGTGAAGTCACCGATGCCGGCCAGGATGACGTCACGCTCTCGATGAATTTCGAGGTCCCCCGCCGGGTCGTATGGAGCAGAAGCCGCCAGACCATCACGATTGAAGGCATCGATGGCGATGCAGCGCGACCTCGCACTGTCGTGCAATGTCAAGAAGTCCCGCCTCGAACAATGATGGAATTCCATAGAGAGTCGCAGCGGTAAGAGACGCCTCTCCACGGCAGCAACAATCGAAGAAAACGAAAGACTGGGCGACCGTGCCGACGACATGAACGTTGATGGTGCGTCGTCATGAGACGCAAACTCGCTGCACGCGGAGCAAGCTGCGCCATTCTCGTTCTGGCGTTGCCCACAGCCATCTTTTCGGCCGAGCAGCCGACCAAGAACCAAACGCTCCAAGTCCGATTCGCGGCACATTTGGTCCCGGCAAGCTCATCTTGGAGAGGAGAACGAAAGATGCTGCTCACAGCCGGATCCGAGCTGCCCGTTATGTACTTTCTCGATAAGCCTCCGAGCGATATTCGCACGTCAACATTACCCACGACGGCCAAGGAAGTACTGCTGGCGAGAGTGCGGCTACTGGGGACTGCGGCCGGCCTGGGTGGGCGGATTCCACCGGGAGGCCGTGGGAACGATTCTCTCAGGGAGCGTCTCGCGGTCAGCCTCAGGGTTCTCGAAGTCCAGAGCGGAAATGCATCGGTCGACTCGGTCTTCGACGCGACGTTCGGAGTAACTGATCAAACCCATTCCCTAATTCCGATGCCGCGTACCAAGTCCGAGCTGGAGAGGGATTATTTTGTCGTCGTGTACGCGGACGATGGCGGTCATTGGCATTTGGCCGGATTTCCGATGAGCGAGGCAGAGTATCAGAGTTGAGAAGAGAAATTCTGGAACGATGAGCGCGAGCGCATGGGCATCAGGCCCTAAACGCTGCAGGTCGACCCGGAGGACCGATTCGAGCCCTCGACTACTCGCGACTTTGACGTGCAATCACGCAAAGTTCCCGCATTGATTCATACAACTTTAACTGGCTATCCATAGTCATACGGTTGTAAATTGGAATTCGGCAATGCATTTCACGAGCGGGCTTTCTGCGGTTCAGCGACCCGGCTCTGCTCCTGATGTTCCCGGCGCATATGGCGCCTTGATGCTGGAACGCGCGGCGATTTCTTCCGATCCGCGAGAGGTCATGTCCCTTCCCGCGGCCGACAGGCTGCGGCGGTCGTGGAGGGCGAAGCAGCGCGGCAATGCGCTTGCAGCCATCGCCGTTGTCGTCTGCGCGATGCTGGCGGGCGCGCTCTACACCCTGGCGATGGGCGAAGACGTCAACTGGGATTGGCAGAACTACCACGAATACAATGTCTGGGCCGTTCTCAACGGCCGCTATGGCGTCGATGTGGTCCCGCCGGGCTTTCAGACCTACTTCAATCCGCTCGTCTATTTCCCAGTCTACTATCTCCGCCATGTGCTGCCGGCGCCCTATGGGCTGATGATCATCGGCGCCGTTCACGGCCTCAACCTCGCGCTGATCTGCCTGTTCGCACGTCTGGTGCTGCGCCAGGCCGCGACCATCGCGCCGGTCGCAGCAGTGGTCGTCATCGCTGCCTCGGGTCCGATGACGCTCTCGGAAGTCGGCACGAGCTTTTCCGACGTGCTGCTGGCCTTGCCCGTGATCGGTGGCTGCCTTCTGATCCTGGTGGCGGATCGCCGACCCGCGATCTGCGTCCTGCTCGCGGGATTGCTGATCGGTGCCGCCGTCGGGCTGAAGCTGACCAATGTCGTCTACGCGATCGGCGCTGCCGCGGCGCTGCTCGTCTCCGCGCGTCCGCTTCGCGCGATCGCGCTTCTTGGCATCGGCGGGATGGCCGGCGCGGCGCTCACCGGCGGCGGATGGTGCCTGATCACGTGGCGCGACACCGGCAATCCGATCTTCCCGCTGTTCAATGCACTGTTCCAGTCGAGCGAGGTGGCCGGCGTCAACCTGATGGATGCGCAGTTCATGCCTTATGGCGTGCTCGACGCATTGGCCTACCCCTTCTACTGGCTGATCGGCGACCACCGCGGCGCGGAGCATCCGTTCCGCGACGCGCGCTTCGCGGTGGTGATGGTCCTGTTCGTGCTCGGCCTGTGGGTCCGCGCGAGGCGCAAGAGCGCGATCCTCACCCGGGGTGACGTGCAGCTGGTGGTGCTGTTTGCGGCCTCTTACCTCGCATGGCTCGGCTTGTTCTCGATCCAGCGCTATGCGGTGGTTCTGGAGCTCCTGTGCGGTCCGCTGATCGTTCTCCTGCTCACGCGCCTCGCCGCGAGCACCGGACCGTCATCGCTGACGGCGTCCCCTCGTCCGCTCGCCGTGTTGACGTTGACGCTCGCAGTCGCGATCGCAGCGTGGTCGCAGCCGGCGGACTGGTGGCACCGCCCCTGGTCCGACCTCTACCGGCCGAAGATCGCCCACGAGCTCGATCAGCCCGCGACCTATTTCATCCTCGGCAAGCCGCTGGCCTATATCGCGCCGCAGCTGCCCTCCCAATCCCGCTTCTACCTGCTCGCCGATATCGCCGTGCCGATCGTCCCCGGCGGCATCTTCGACCAGCGCATTCGCGCCGGGCTGAAGACGCCGCTGCCCGGCGGCGTCCGCGAATTGCACATGCGCGGCGATCCGGACCGCAGCGCGCTGCTGGATCGCTACGAGCTCACCATCGATCGCTCCCGGCCCTGCGTCACCATTGAGGGCGCCCGCCCCGGCACGGTGATCGAAAGTTGCCCGCTGATCGCGCGGACTGCGCATTAGTCGCCGTCCGCGCGGAACTCAAACTTGAGAACCATCGCGCCTCTCGAACAGAGGCCTTACCCTTTGAGCGTACAATGAGTCATGGCAAGCTCGGCACAGACAATCCAGCATCAGTAAGGATCTACGCGTCCCTCACCGTGGTCGCTGCGGCCATTCTGCTGGCGGTTGTCATATTTGACTTCCACCTGGCAGCAGCCCAGTCGTTCCCATCGTTCGTACTTGACCCAGGCGGCTTTCCGGTTGGTCGAGATTTTCTGAACACTTGGATAGGCGGCCGATCGGCTTTTCCGGCGGCCCTGCGGACTGGTTTGATTCCAGCGCCTACATGGCTGCGATAGCGAAGGTGACCGGCATTCCCGATTTGGCACCTCTGTATTGGTCGTATCCGCCGCATCTTCTGTTCTTCATTTGGCCCTTTTGCTCGGTTTTCTGCCGTCGTACATTGTGTGGTGCGTCACCGGGCTTGCCCTGTACGTTTGGGCGGCAACATCATGTGGTGTCGAACGAAAATACTGGGTGTTTCTGGCCGTCGCACCTGCCGTCACGGTTAACGTATTCCTCGGCCAAAATGGCTTCTTGACCGCTGCGCTCTTGATCGGCGGTCTGGCAAACCTCGAGCGGCGGCCGATACTCGCTGGAATTTTGTTTGGTATGCTGACTATCAAGCCGCAACTCGGACTCCTGCTTCCGATCGTGCTGGTGCTGGGAGGGCACTGGCGAGTCATTGGTTCAGCCGTCGTCATGACGGTGTCGCTTGTCGCCGCGACTGCAGCATGGTTTGGGCCAGAAATCTGGATCGCATATTGGCATAAAGTTTTGCCGCAACAGCACGAACTGCTCGACGTGGCAGGTATCATGGGCTGGCCGATCGTTGCCTCAGCCTTGATCAACGCCCGCCTTGCGGGTCTTCCGGCTGATTTGGCCTGGGTAGTGCAAGGAGCGGCGTCGGTATGCGCCGTCGGTGCGGTGGTTTGGACGTTCTGGCGCAAGCGCGATCCGGTCCTCTCACTAGCGCTCTTCGTTACCGCCACCTTCTTGTTTTCACCCTGGATCATGAACTACGACATGGTCGTATTCGGATGGATTGTCGCGCTTCTGCGTCAGCGCGGAAACGAAGCATTCGCCGATCAAATTCTTTCGCTTGCGTTGTGGATGTTGCCTATTCTGATGTTTCCATTCGGCTTCGCGCAAATACCGATTGCTTTACTGATCCTCCCCTTGTTCGCCGCTCGTCTGCTGTGGCGGTTGTCCAATGATAGATCAAAGCAAGCCTCGTCAGTGACGTCGCCAGCGTTAGCTTGAGTGGCGACATTTCCTGTTGCGCGACGCCATCGAGTTCGATGAAGACATCGAGTGCCCGTTCAATTGCGGGCGAGATGTCAACGGTTCGCACGGGAACCTCGCAGGCGAAAAAGGGGAGCCTTGGCTGTTGGCGCTCGCCAAACCGGCGCCTTTGACCTAAGCGAACTTTCCGCTTCGTGCTATACGCTGCATCTAAGCAGCAGGACGGAAAACCTATTGCGCGAAGATTATGAGCTAGTCGGTGGACGCGGATGTATCGAGAACTCTCCATCTGGAAACGAATTGACGCCAAAAGAGCAGTTCACTTCAGATGCTTTGAGGATGTTGCGTCGCACCTTTTCTGCGTCCAAAGCGCCGACTTCTATGCCTTGCCGGTGACGGTCGACGCCCGTCGCGAGCTCGACCGCCAATTCATCGAGCTCTTTATCGAAGTGGAGCCGAAGAAACGCAGTCGATGGTTCGCCACCGTTGAGCAGGCCGTTGCTGCACATGAGGAGGAGTTTTCCTCGATGGCTCGAATTATCGCCGAGCGGGAAAGGAAGCGATAACGCGGTGTCCGGAACGGGCCCATCGCAGCAGTTGAGGAATATCAATTGTTCCGCCGCCTAATAGATGGTGCAGCCTCCATCATTGCGCTGACGGCGAACGCCTCACGCCCCAACGTCTCACCCGGAGACCGAGCATGACTGAACTCCTCAGCTCGTTCGCGTGAGAGCGAGCTGCGCCGATGCGGCCTCGGCACTCCGCCAGGCTGCGCAGCGTCCGAGGATCAGCCCGAACACGATCAGGATCGCCGGGAAGCCGACCGGTTGCCCGAGAAACAGGAAGCTCGCAAGCAGCGCGAAGACGAGCGCCAGCGCCATCACCTCGTGGCGTGCGAAACCTTCATCGAGCCCGGCGCGGATGAGGAACGCCACCGCGATGCCCAGCACGACCAGATCGTACATGAAAAGATAGGGCGTCGTGAGCAGCGTCGCCGTGGCGAGCATCGCTGCCTTGAGGGCGTAGGGCAGCCGGCTCCGCCACACCACGACCAGCGCCACGGCCACAGAAGCGGTCAACACCCACTGGAAGATCCATGCGAGCTGCTCGGTGCCGCCGACATAGCGCACCAGCGCGAAGATGCTCTGCATCTTGAACCAGGGCGCCCTGCCTTCGGTCAGGAAGGCCTGGGAGAACATCGGAATCCAGTGGAAGAACGCCTGCCAGCTTTCGGTGCCGAAGGCGAGCCAGGACATCGCGGCGATCGCGACGGTGACGATCGCGGCGGTGAACAGCACGGTCCATTCGGCGGCGGCGAAGAGAACCAGCGGAAACAAGAGACCGTATTGCGGCTTGTAGCTGAGAAGGCCGAGACAGATGCCGGCCAGCACCGGCCGCGTCGGCAGCAGATAGAGCATGCCGCCGATCAGCGAGGCCGTGAGGAAACCGTTCTGCCCGACCAGGATGTTGAGGAAGGCTGCCGGAAATCCAACCGCAATCAGAAGGCCCGCATTGCGTCCGATGATCGCGCGCATCACGGCGAGATAAGGCACCATGCTGAAGGCGGCCCAGCCGATGAAGGCGATCGCATAGGGAAATTGCGCGAGGAAGGACGCGACGAACAGGAAGGGCGGCGGATAGTGCCAGGCGAAATGGCCGACGAAATCCTGCTTGAGCAGCGCAAGCTCGACCTGCTTCTGAATGTCCCAATCCCAGGCCTGCGCGGGATGCCCCTCGAGCGCCAGTCTTCCGGCCGCCCAGACGTTGACGAAATCAGTGGGGATGCCGCGCCCGTCGGCGTCAAAGATCCAGAGATGGGCGAGATAGGCCGTCGGAAAATACGCCAGCGTGACGATCGCCAGCACGAAGGAGATGTTGACGAGGATCGCTGGGACCGCACCGTGACGGCCGATTGCAGGCGGAACGGAGGAGGCTTCGGCCATGCGGCTTCCTTACGCGATCATGTGAGGCGGATACGTCCAAGCCATACACCCGAGTGACTTGAAGGAGGCTTAAGCCCGATCGTCGAACGCCCCGCGCCGAATTCCCGGGCAAAGCAAAAGAGCCCCGTCGATGACGGGGCTCCTCGCTATTCCGCTGGTCGTCCAGCCTTACTTGAGGCTGGTCGAGATCGAGCTGAACTTGGCGTTCAGCGTGGTGCCGAGGTTGTTGACGACGGTGATGATCGCCAGCGCGATGCCGGCAGCGATCAGGCCGTATTCAATGGCGGTGGCGCCGGATTCATCCTTCATGAAACGCGCAACGAGGTTCTTCATAGAGTGCTCCAAATGAGTACACGAGGCTACAACTGATCTGGTCTCTTCGGCTTCCCAGCGCCGCCCGACCATGGCAACGGAACGTAGAGGCAAAGAATTGCACCGCAGTTAATTCGGCTGCGTAAACACCGAGCGGATTGCGTGTATCGGCCCATGGTAAATCCAAGTTCGAAACAATCCGTTAAATTGTAAGCATCTGACCCCGGCCTGGCGCGGCCGGTTTACCCGAAGTTATGACCCGCGTGGTCCAATGCCGCCCGCTCGGGCCGGCAAGAACAACCAGGACGACGAGACGGCATGTCCCTTTCCTTCGCCAACAGCATCGCGGTGCAGGGCCGCGCGCGCGCTCTGGCGCCGTTGTGCGTCGGTGCCGGCGCCTATCTGTTCTTCCTGTTCCTGGGCGACACGCTGCTTCAGGATTCCGACTCGTTCTGGCAGATCAAGATCGGGCAATGGATCCTCGATCACCGCGCCATGCCCATGATCGACTTCTATTCCTTCACGCGGACGGGCGCGCCGTGGATCTCGACGTCCTGGCTGTCGCAGGTCGCGTTCGCCTTCTCGCATGCGCACTGGGGCTGGGCAGGCCCCGTCATCCTCACCGCGGCCGCCGTCGCGCTCACCGTCGCGATCTTCGTCCATCTGCTCGAGGCGCATATCGGAGCCCCGCGCGCGGTGCTGTTCGCGATGCTGGCGCTGCTGCTGTCGATCCATCACGTGCTGGCGCGGCCGCATATCCTGGCGCTGCCGGTGATGGTGGCGTGGGTCGGCTTACTGATGACGGCTGCGAGCCGCCGGAGCGCGCCGTCCTGGACCTGGCTGCCGCTGATGGCGCTGTGGGCGAACCTGCACGGCGGCTTCGTGCTCGGGCTCGCGCTGATCGGCCCGATCTCGCTCGAAGCGGTCGAGCATGCCGAGAAGGGACGGCGGCTCGCCCTGTTCATGCGCTGGGTGCTGTTCGGAATCGGGGCGCTGATCGCGAGCTGCTGCACGTCGTACGGCTGGCGAACGCTGCAGGGCGCGACCAACATCCTCAGCCTCGGCGAGCTGCTGACACTGATCGTCGAATGGATGCCGGCGAACTTCGCCACGTTCACCCCGTTCGAAGGCGCCCTGCTCGCCCTGATCGCATTCGGTTATTATCGCGGCCTGGTGCTGTCGGCGCCCCGGATCTTCCTGATCCTGTTCCTGACCTGGAGCGCGCTGAGCCACGTCAGGAGCATCGACGCATTTGCATTCCTGGTGCCGCTGGTGCTGGCAAAGCCGCTCGGCGAGATGTTCCCGCAGCCGGCACTTGAGCCCGCCGGTGCCGAAAGCTGGCCGGGCCGCTACGTCACGGCGCTCGGCGCACTGATGATCGTGGCGGCAAGCTGGACCTCGACCTCGCTCTATCTGGGGCACCACCGCTTCACCTTCACGATGACGCAGACGCCGGTTGCGGCGGTCGACCTGCTCGAGGAACGCAAGGTGCAGCGCGTCTTCAACGCCTACCAGTTCGGCGGCTATCTGATCTCGCGCAATATCCCTGTTTTCGTCGACGGCCGCGCCGAGCTCTACGGCGAGAAATTCATTATGGACTTCTTCAAGGCGACCGAGGGCAAGAAGCCCGAGCTGCTGCCACGCCTGCTCGACGAGCACAAGATCGATGCGACGCTGCTGGGCGCGGATGCGCCGGGGCCGCAGATCCTCGACCAGCTCAAAGGCTGGAAGCGGATCTATGCGGACGACATCGCCGTGATCCACGTGCGCGACGCCGCAGACGGCGCGACCGCGGCGCCTTCGAAGTGACGACCCGCTCCAGCGCGCGTCTTCGACCTCAGCAACTTCATCAGATGGTTCCTTCCAGCAACCCGATCCTGACAGATCCGGCGCGTTCCGCCCCGGACCGAGCCGTGGCGATGATCGTGCTTGCGATGCTGGCTATGGTCTCGTTTGTTCCGGTGCTGCTGACGCCCATTCCGGCGATGGTCGATTATCCCAATCACCTCGCCCGCATGTCTGTTCTGAGCCAGAACGGCACCGCGGGTGCAAATCCGTATTACGAGGTGAGGTGGGCCTTCTATCCCAACCTCGGAATGGACCTGCTGGTCCCGCAGCTGGCGCGCCTGATGAGCGTCGAGAACGCGACGCGGCTGTTTCTGTTGCTGAGCCAATGCCTGATCGTCACCGGTGCGCTTCTGCTCGAATGGGTCCGGAAGGGACGCATCCATCTCGCCGGCTTCGCCGCGCTCGCTTTGCTCTATTGCCTGCCGTTCAGCTGGGGTTTCGTGAACTTCGAGTTCGGGCTCGGCCTCGCGCTCTGGGGCATCGCCGTCTATCTGATGCTGGCGGAAGGCCCCTGGCCGCTGCGCTTCATGGCCAATCTGATCTTCGTCGCCGCGCTCTATGTGGCGCATTTCTTTTCGCTCGGCATCTATGGCGCAACGCTCGGCCTTTTCGAGCTGTCGCGCGTCCGCCAAGGGCGGGTCGCGTATTCCGTCGCGGCCGCGCGGCTTGGCGCGCTGGCCCTACCGGCGCTTGCGCTGCTTGCGATCATGCATGTCACGGCAGGCGCGATCGGAAGCCAAGGCAACGATTGGTTCCTCGCATTCAAGCCGGTCTGGCCGCTCCGCATCATGAACGGCTACAATCTGACGGCCGCGGCGGTGACCGGGCTGACCCTCATGACCGCGTTGCTGTTCGCCGCAAGGCGCGGCTTGCTCAGGCTCGAGCCCGCCGGGATTTGGATCGCGCTCGGTCTTGCGCTCCTGTACGTGGCCATTCCCTCGAGGCTGTTCGGGACCTCTTTCGCCGACCTCCGCGTGTTTCCTGCTGCGGCGCTGATCCTGCCGGCGTTCTGCTCGCTGTCGCTGCCAAGCCGGGCTTGGCGGATGGCTGCACTCGCTGCGATCAGCGGCATCACGCTGATCAATCTCGCCGTTGTCTTCACGGTATGGCTGCCCTACCGCACTGACTACGCGGCCATTGTCGAGTCGTTCCGCAAGGTCGAACGTGGCTCGCGCGTCCTCGTCAGCAATGCGGACGAAGCTGGCGACCCGCCCTTCGCCGATCTCACGGCGTATCCGATGTATTATGCGCCAACGCTGGCGGTGCACTATGCCAATGCGTTCGTGCCCAATCTCTTCACGGAGGCGGGCAAGCAGCCTGTTCGGGCCGTCGAGGCCGTGCGCCATCTTGCCACTCCGGATGGCGGACTGGTGTCCTCAGGCCTGCTCACCGCGATAGCAGCGGGCCACCCGCCGGCGGACTCGCCGCGCTTTGTCCGCACCTGGTACCGGGATTTCGACTACCTCTATGTGCTGGGACCGCGGGCCGCAAACCCGCTGCCGGATCTGCTGGAACTATTGCAGACCTCGGATCGGTTCGTGCTCTACAGGATTCGCCGCAAGTCCTGAGAAAGGCGACCTTAACCACCTGCCCGTAGACTTCCGTCCCTGCAACCCAGCTGGACTCCTTCGCATGGCGGCCAATTCCGGACCGATCCGCTACAGCCTCGTCATTCCCGTCTTCAACGAGGAAGCCGTACTGCCGATATTGTTACGCCGGCTCGACTTCCTGCTGTCCCGGCTCGACGGGCCGGCAGAGGCGATTTTCGTCGACGACGGCAGCAGCGATTCCAGCTCGATCGTGCTGCAGGCACTCGCCGTGCGCGACGCCCGCTTTCGCTATATCGGCCTGTCGCGGAATTTCGGCCATCAAGTCGCCATCACCGCCGGCATGGACGCCGCGCAGGGTGACGCGATCATCGTCATGGACGCCGATTTGCAGGATCCGCCCGAAGTGATCGAGCAATTGATCGCAAAATGGCACGAAGGCAATGACGTCGTCCACGCCCGCCGCTTGTCGCGCGAGGGCGAAAGCCGATTCAAGCGCGCGACCGCACACCTGTTCTACCGGCTGCTCGGCAAGATGTCCTCCGTCGGCATCCCCGCCGACGTCGGTGACTTCCGCCTGATCGATCGCAAGGTGCTGGACGCGCTCAGGCAGATGCCGGAGCAGGATCGCTTCGTACGCGGCATGATCGCCTGGCTCGGCTTCCGCCAGGCCGAGGTCACCTTCCATCGTCTCGAGCGCGCCGCGGGCGAGACCAAGTACCCCCTGTTCAAGATGATCCGGCTCGCGGTGAACGCCGCGCTCGGCTTTTCCGATCTGCCCTTGCGCCTGGCGATCTGGTGCGGATTGACCGTCTCGGCATTCGCACTGCTCTACGGCGGCTGGGTCGTCGTGATGTGGCTGAGCAACGACGCTCATCTCGTGACCGGCTGGTCCTCGACCATCGTCCTCCTCTCGCTGTTGTGTGGAATGAACATGCTGATGACGGGGATCGTGGGCCTTTACGTCGGCCGCATCCATGCCGAAGTAAAGCGCCGTCCACTGTACGTGGTCCAGAAGCGAGCCGGCTTCGATCGCAACGAGGCGGCGACTGCACCCGCGAAACACGCAATCAACGAGTGATTCGCCGCAATCATCTCGGACGTGAGGCCAACACCTGGTCTTCAATGCTGCTGCCGAGCGGGCTTTACTGCATCTCTCGGCGCTTGTGGACGACCGCCACATCGTCGCTGTACACGCGCTGCCAGTGCGGCAGCCGGTCAAGCATCGCTGTGGCGGGCGTATTCGGTGCGAGCAGCGTCGCGCTGATCTTGTAGTCGTCGAGCAGCTTGAGAAAATCTCCGAGGTCAATCAGCGCCAGGGCGCGATTGTAGCGGTCGATGAACGGTCCGCCGAACAGTTCCGCGCGGCCGTCGATGAAGGTTGGAATGCCGGCAAAGACCAAATAGCCGCCGAAGGAATAATCGTTGAGCAGCGGCCCCGCCTTGGCGAGGTCGGCACGGGCGACCGCCGCCTCGGGGGTGATGAGGGGAGCCGGCCGGATGTCGCGCGCCAGCGCCAATCCACTCATCGCGGCCAAGATGCCGAATGCCGCCAGGTTCAAGCCACGCGAGGAGCGGTCGGTCTCGTTCCCGCTCGGCCCGCCGAACCTCCGGGCCAGCGGGGCCGCGAGGTAGAGCGGTGCCAGCATGGCCAGCAGATCCGCATTGCGCATCTGCGCCAGCGCGAAATGGAGCAAGCCGATCACCACGAGGGTCCGCACGATCGGCAGCGTGACGCCGCGCGAGAGCGCGAAGATGCCCCCCAGCAACAGCAGCTCGAAGCCGCCGATGCGGCTGAAATCCTGCGGCCGCCATTCCGCGATCCAGGCGAGCGCGGGACCGAGGCCGAGTGTCGTGATCGGCATCAGCAGCGGTTCCGGCCCATGCGGCGTCAGGCAGGATGCGGCGACGGCAAGCAGTGTGAATGGCACCCAGCGCAGCAGCACGCGTGGCCATTGGCTTCGCTCCTCGCGCAGCAGCGCCTCGAGCACCACGGGTCCAATCAAGCCAAGCGCCAGCACTCCGCTGCCGTGCAGATTGCCCCACACGACCAGCAGCGGCAGGGCCCAGTATGGTGGCGGCCTGCCGTGATCCATGCAACGCACCAGGGCAGCCGCCCAGATCACCATGATGGGCATCACGAGCACGTGTGGCCGCGCCAGCATGTGCGGCGCCGTCAGGATGACGGCCGCGATCACCATGACCAGCGTCTGGGTCGGCGACAGCTCGCGCAGCAGGAAGTATGTGAGCAGACCAAAGGCGAGTGCGATCGCCGCGGCCGCGACGACGACGACGCCGGACCAGCCTGACAGGACGTAGGCTCCGGCATAGATGACTTCCGACAGCCATTCGAACGTGATCCAGGGCGCGCCATGCTTCGAAAACGAAAATGGATCGCTCGTCGGCAGGGTCCCATGCGCCATGATCCAGCGCCCGAGCTCGACGTGAGAATAGCTGTCGGGATCTCCGAGCAGCTTCGGGCCGACAGCCAGCAACACAGCGTAGACGGCGAGCCCCACAGCCCAAGGGAGCACTGCACGCGCCGAAAACGGTTGAACCGCGCTGGAGACGACCTGATCAGTCATGGCGGGCCAAGCTAGGCCTTAATTGTTAAGGTGTTCTTTAATGTTTCACCGATCGCGCGTGCGGAAGCGAGAGAACCGCCATCGCAACGTCCGGGTCCTCCGCCGAAACGCCACGCGGGCGCTATCGCACGAGATCGATCAGGAGCAACGCGGCGCTTGTGAACAGTCCTGCGATCGGCACCCAAATGGGCACGAAGAACACGCCGGCGGGAGGCTTGGATTCTCTCGTCTTGATGCGAAGAAGCGCCAGGTTGACCAGGACGAAGATCCCGAGCGTCAGGCGTGAGGTCCATTCGGCCAATCCGGTCAAGGGAACGCCGAGGGCGAGGATCAGGATGGCGCCCACGCCGAAGAGGGTTGCAACCACCGGCGCGCCGCTCCTGGCGTTCACACGGGCCAGAAAGGCCGGAAGGCTGCCTTGGTCCGCAAGCCCGTACAGCACACGTCCGATCATCAGCATGTGAACGATGATCCCGTTGACCGTCGCAACGATCGCGATGACGCTCAATACCGAGAGGGGAAGACCGGTCAACCGCTGAAAGACAAGTGCAAGCGGAGCCGAGGCGTGCGCGAGCTCGGCCGGGGGCACCGCGACCACCGCAACCCAGACGACGATCATGTAGAGGAGCGCGGTCACGCCGAGGGTGATGAAGAGCGCCCAAGGCAGCGTTTGGGACGGATTCTTCATTTCCTCGGAGATGTTCACGAGGTGCTCGAACCCGATGAACGCAAACACGGCGAGCAGCGACGTCTGTGCGATCCCGGTCCACGCTGCTTTATCGCTCAGGGGAGCCAACAGTTCGGGCAGCCGGGAGACCAGGGCGTCGCCCTCAAACAGCCCGGCTCCGACAATGAGGACCAATCCTCCGATCTCCACGACCGTCATCAAGCCGGCGAAGCTGATGGACTGAACCGCGGACAGGCAGGCGATCGCTCCCATCGCGAGCACGACGCCGGCGATGATCCAGCTGGCAGGCAGCGGCAGGAACACGCTGATATAGCCGGCGCTCCCCACGGTGATGGTCGCGCCGGAAATCGTCGCTGCAGCCACCACGAGCAACCCTGTGGCACC
The DNA here is from genome assembly GCF_020193615.1 of Bradyrhizobium sp. IC4059. Taxonomy (NCBI): domain Bacteria; kingdom Pseudomonadati; phylum Pseudomonadota; class Alphaproteobacteria; order Hyphomicrobiales; family Nitrobacteraceae; genus Bradyrhizobium; species Bradyrhizobium sp. IC4059. Next base: position 539,550 of record NZ_JADYVH010000004.1, on the reverse strand, counting down.
GCTGAGCCATTTTCGATGAAACGCGGCCTGGACATAGGCGGCCTCGCTCGCCGCGACCGGCAGTCGCGTGCCCAGTTCGGCAAAGCTCCCGGCCGTCACGCCCATCACGACCGCGGCAGCAAGGAACGCCAGAGGTGCATGCATTCCGCTCCGGGCGGCGGCCGCGCCCACAAGGACGTAGATTCCGGCGCCGATCGTGACGCCGAGCCCGTAGAGGACCGCGTGCGTGAGCGTCAGCGATCTGACCAGTTTCGTAGACCCGAGCGGCGCCACCTCCTGCATCACCAAGCGTCAATGCGAAAACAGGATCGGGATCGGCGGCTTGGACAGCAGGCCCCTGGTCGCGCCGCCGAGCACGAATTCCCGCCATCTCGGCGTTCCGTACGCGCCCATCACGAGGACGTCGATGCCATGGGACAGCACGTAAGATGTGAGGACCTCGTCGATCGGCTTGCTCTCGGCATCGATCTCATCCAGCACGACCTCTATGCCGTGACGAGCCAGGTTCTTCGCCAGTTCTCGGCCGGAATGTCTGGAATCCAGGGGCTTTTCATTGGTGACAGTCACGACGCGCACACTTCTTGCGCTTTCGAGCAAAGGAAGTGCGTCGGAAACCGCTCGCGCAGCGGTGCGGCTGAAGTCCCAAGCCACGCAGATGGCGTCGAGCCGCAACGGACGCGACCGCGGGCCGGTGGGCAGGATCAGCGTCGGCCTGCCGGATTCGAAAATCACCTCTTCGGCGTACCCCAGATCATGGCAGTCCGGCACCGCCATGATCGTGAGATCCCGAAGCCTTGCATAGTCAACCAGCAGCGCGGCCTCGCTGGCGGTTGCACAGTGCTCGAAGATGGTCTCATGCCGGACGCCGGATTTGTCGGCGGAGTCTTCGAATGCGGCAAGCAGGGCTTTCGCATTCTCGCGGCTCTTGGCGGCCTCGCGCGCAATAAGCGCGGGTATGTCCAGGATGACATCCCCGAGCAGGCTTGCGCGCACCTCCGCATGGACCTCGCAGGAAATGGCTGCGAGGTGCGCCCCCAGGGCGGCGGCCACCGAGACGGCATCGTCGATCACTGAAACCGGCGTCGGCTCCGGGTAGCTCGCCAGGGTCAACAGAACATCCTTGAAAGCCATGTGTGCCTCCTTTGACGAGTCGGAACCTAACGCTGTCGAGATGCTCCTTCTTGACCCACCGCAACCGATTCAGCCGGATGGCTGTGGCAAAACGGCCCAGGCTCGAACGATGGCGCCGGAACAGAACGCTCTGGTTCGGCGGCGCCTGCCTTGCGGGAGGGGCCAGCGCAATGCCAGCTCGCGAAGGCGCGCTCGGACAATAAAAAACGCGGCGTTACCGCCGCGTTTTTCGATTCTCAGCTGCAGCTTGGAATTACGCCTGCGGCTGCGGCTCGAGGCCGGGATCCGGATCGGGACGCGGGCGCGGCTTGCCGGCCGGGGGCACGGCGGAGGCGCGCGGTGTGGTCGGCTCGAGCACGGACTCGCGGTTCGGCTTCTTGCCCTTGAGCAGGTCGACGATCTCGTCGCCGGTCAGCGTCTCGAACTCGAGCAGGCCCTTGGCCAGCGTCTCGAGATCGGCGCGCTTCTCGGTGAGGATGCGCGTCGCCTCCTTGTAGCCTTCCTCGACCAGACGCTTGATCTCGGAATCGATCTTCTGGACGGTGGCTTCGGAGGCGTTCTGCGTGCGCGACACCGACATGCCGAGGAAGACCTCGTCCTGGTTCTCGCCATAGGAGACGGTGCCGAGCTCTTCCGACAGGCCCCAGCGCGTCACCATCATGCGGGCCAGGCGCGTGGCCTGCTCGATGTCGGACGCCGCGCCCGAGGTCACCTTCTCGCGGCCGAAGATCAGCTCTTCGGCGACGCGGCCGCCCATCATGATGGCGAGGCGCGAGGTCATCTGCTCCAGCGACATCGACAGCTTGTCGCGCTCGGGCAGCTGCATGACCATGCCGAGCGCACGGCCGCGCGGGATGATGGTCGCCTTGTGGATCGGATCGGTCGCGGGCACGTTGAGGCCGACGATGGCGTGGCCGCCCTCGTGGTAGGCCGTGAGCAACTTCTCTTCCTCGGTCATGACGAGCGACTTGCGCTCGGCGCCCATCATCACCTTGTCCTTGGCCTCCTCGAACTCGGCCTGCGTCACCATCCGCTTGTTGCGGCGGGCGGCGGTCAAAGCGGCCTCGTTGACGAGGTTCATCAGGTCGGCGCCGGAGAAGCCCGGGGTGCCGCGCGCAATGGTCTTGAGGTTGATATCGGGCGCCAGCGGAACCTTGCGAACATGCACCTTCAGGATCTGCTCGCGGCCGACGACGTCGGGGTTCGGCACCACGACCTGACGGTCGAAGCGGCCCGGACGCAGCAGCGCGGGATCGAGCACGTCGGGGCGGTTGGTGGCGGCGATCAGGATCACGCCCTCGTTGGCCTCGAAGCCGTCCATCTCGACCAGCAGCTGGTTCAGCGTCTGCTCGCGCTCGTCATTGCCGCCGCCGAGACCGGCGCCGCGGTGACGACCGACGGCATCGATTTCGTCGATGAAGATGATGCAGGGCGCATTCTTCTTGGCCTGCTCGAACATGTCGCGGACGCGGCTCGCGCCGACGCCGACGAACATCTCGACGAAGTCGGAACCGGAGATGGTGAAGAACGGCACGTTGGCTTCGCCCGCGACCGCACGCGCGATCAGGGTCTTACCGGTGCCGGGCGGGCCGACCAGCAGCACGCCGCGCGGAATGCGGCCGCCGAGGCGCTGGAATTTGCCGGGGTCGCGCAGGAACTCGACGATCTCCTGCAGGTCCTGCTTGGCTTCGTCGACGCCGGCGACGTCCTCGAAGGTGACGCGGCCATGGGCCTCCGTCAGCATCTTCGCACGCGACTTGCCGAAGCCCATCGCCTTGCCGGCGCCGCCCTGCATCTGCCGCGACAGGAAAATCCAGACGCCGATCAGCGCGATGAAGGGCAGCCAGGAGACCAAGAGCGAGACGAACCACGGCACGTTGTCGCCGGGCGGCTTCGCGGTGATCTGCACCTTGCTGTCATAGAGGCGCTTCACCAGCGTCGGGTCGTTCGGCGCGTAAGTCTGGAAGCTGGAGCCGTTGGTGAAGGTGCCGTGGATGTCCGGCCCCTGGATCACGACGTCGCGCACATTGCCGCGGTCAACTTCGCTCAGCAGCTGCGAGAAGGCGATGTCCTGCGAGGAGGCCCGCTGACCCGGATTCTGGAAGAGCGTGAACAACGCCAACAGCAGCAAGACAATGATGACCCAGAGGGCGAAATTGCGCAGATTGGCGTTCATCGATCTTCCTTCGTGGTCGCGCGGATCGCGGCCGTGATCCTTGGGCAGTTGATTTGGTCAATGCGAGGAAATCCCAAGGAATCCTCATCGTTAGACGGATACAATTTAGGTGCCGCCCCGGTCGCTGCCAAGGGAACGAGATGGGACTATTTATCCCATCTTAGCGCGATTCCCGCTGAAATCATGGCGTCCGAACCCGGGTTTTTCCTGCCTGGTTAAGGTGGCCTGACGGCACGGACGCGAATTGACCGGTGTCATGATCCGCTCTCGTCGCGCTCATCTGCCCTTGCGCCGCCGGGCCGGCGCCGGCGCGATCTGGATACGCCCGCCGGCAAGGCTGATCAAGGCTCCCGCGAGGGTCTGCTTCAGAACCGGCCGGCCATTTGCGGCTGCACCGGGGCCGGCGATCGCCCGATCAAGCACCGACATCAGGGTTTCGACCTTGCCGAGTTCCGCCGGCCCTTCATGGCCGAGCGCGTTGATGGCCCGCAGCAGGAGCCGCAGCCGCACCTCCTCCGGCAGGGCGGCAAAGGTCGCGGCCTCGAAGCTCCTGACACTCGCCTGCGGCGCATCGCCGCGATCCCGCAGGCGGAGGAAGCGCTCGGCGCCGTCGGCAAGCACCTCGACCGCCGCATTGGCCCGCGCCAGCCTTGCCGCGAGCCGCGCCAGATTTCTGGCGTCGCCGCCCTCGGCCGCGAGGAGCGGCAGCAGCGCGCGCAGCCGCGGCCGTGTGTAGGCGGTGTCCCGGTTGGTGGGATCCTCGGCAAAGCCGATCCTCGCCCGCCGCAAGGTCGCGATCAGCTGCGATTTCGGAACGTCGAGCAACGGACGCGCCAGCACGATTCCGTCGCGCTCGGTGAATGGAGCCATGGCCGAGAGTCCGGCAAGTCCGCTGCCGCGGAACAGGCGCATCAACAGGGTCTCGGCCTGGTCGTCGCGGGTGTGTGCCGTCAGCACATGGCTCGCGCCGGCGGCACGGGCGGCCTGTGCGAGCAGGCGGTAACGGGCCTCGCGCGCGGCGGCAGGCAGCCCCGTCTTCGGCTTTTCACCGCGCCAGCGCAAGGTCCGGTGCGGCAATCCGAGCGCCGCGGCGAGCCGCTTGACCTCGCGCGCCTCACGGGCGGCCTCCGGGCGCAGGCCGTGATCAATCGTGACGACCGTGATTTGCGGGCCTCGCGCGAGGCTGCGCTGCCAGCGCGCTGCAAGCCACATCAGCGCAACCGAGTCGGGCCCGCCGGAGACCGCGAGCACCAGCGCCGGGGCATCTCTTAGGCCCGCGAAGAGCCGCCTCGCCTCGCGCGCCGAGATCGGTGAATCGTCGTCGTCTGACATGACGCTGCAATCATCCGCGGATTGACCGAATGTTTAGCGCAACGCCATCCGCTTTGTCAGCGGATCAGCACTTCACCCGCTTCTGCTCGCGATCGACGGCGGCTTTGACGCCGGCGGAGGCGCGAGGATATTTGCGGCCGATCTCGCCGAAGGCGGCGCAGGCGGCCTCCTTCTCCTTCAGCGCGGCGAGCGACTGGCCGAGCCGCAGCAGCGCATCCGGCGCCTTGGCCGATTTCTCGTATTTGGTGGTGACGGCGAGGAACGCTTCGGCGGAATCGCGATATTGCTGGCGCTGGAAATAGCTCTCGCCGAGCCAGTATTGCGCGTCGCCGACCAGCGGGTCGCTCGGAAATTTCTGCGTGAAGTTCTTCATGGTCTGCTCGGCCAGCGCGTAGTCCTTGCGCTGCATGTAGCCGATGCCGAGGTCGAACTCGTCGCGGGGCGTCGCCGACGGCGGCAGGGTGGCCAAGGCAGCGCCACCGGCCGGTGCGGGATAACCGGATTGTGCCGGCGGATAGCCGGGCTGCGCGGCCGGCGGCACACCTTGTTGGTAGCGTTGTTGGTAGCGCGGGCTGGTGTTGGCGAGATCGAGCGGCTCGCCCGCATTGCGGCCGCCGCCAGGCGTGACCGCCGGCATCGGCTGCTGCCCGCCGCCGAGTGCGCGCGGCGCGCCGGGTGCATTCGGGTTCTGGTTGGGGTCGAAGGCATCGCCGCGGCGGCGTGTGCCGGGAGCGCCGGGCGCCGGCTGCTCCTGAACGATCGGCGCGGGCGCGGCGATCTGCGGCTGCTCGTAGCTCGGCTGCGCGGCTTGCTGTTGCGGCGGCGGCTGGCGATAGCCGGGCGCGACCTGACCTGGTGCAATCTGGCTGGGTGCGATCTGCGCGGGCGGCATCGCCGCGACGTTGGGTGCCTGCCCGGGCGCCCCTTGCGCGCCGCCCTCAAGCGCCCGCAGGCGCTCTTCGAGCTGGCGGTTGCGATATTGCAGCTCCTCGTTCTGGCCGGTGAGCTGGCGCAGCCGGTTCTCCAGCCGCTCGATCCGCATCTCAGGGTCGACATCATCCGACTGCCCGTAGACCGATTGCGCAAGCGCGGGCGAGCACAAAGAGAGCAGCGCGGCGGTCGCCGCGGTACCGGTAAAAGCCTTAAATCTGGATGACATCTTGCCCTGACGACGAAAGCGAAATGGCCTGCGACGGAACCCTCGACGCGCCACACATCGAAGTGGAGTACGCCAAAAATGTGACTGATACCAAGGGGTTTTCAGTCACAGAATGCTGAAACGAAACCGGCGCCCGAGAGGGCGCCGGCATCATCCAATTGCAAAGCTGAACGGGGCCTGACTGACCACCGGGGACCTGACCGAGCGTCAGGAGCTGGCGTTCAGGACAGTGACGGCGCGGCGGTTCTGCGACCAGCAGGAGATGTCGTTACAGACGGCGACCGGCCGTTCCTTGCCGTAGGAGATCGTGCGCATGCGGTTCGGGTCGATGCCGCGCGAGGCGAGGAACGAACGGACCGACTGGGCACGGCGGGCGCCGAGCGCGATGTTGTATTCGCGGGTGCCGCGCTCGTCGGCATGACCTTCGATGGTGAAGGAGTAGCGCGGATAGGTCTGCAGCCACTGCGCCTGCTTCTCCAGGGTCACGATCGCCTGCGGGGTCAGATCGGTCTGGTCGCTTTCGAAGAACACGCGGTCGCCGACGTTGACGACGAAGTCCTGCTGGCTGCCGGGCGTCGCCGCATTGGCCATCGCATCCGTCGCGGCATTCTTGTTGGCGCAGGCGCCCATCGACAGCGCGACGGCGAGCACCGCGGCCAGCTTCAATCCCTGGAGGATACGCATAGGATGTCTCATTCCGGAGCCTCCACGCTCACGTTAGTCCACTGCTGTCCGGTCTACAGGGGGTTGGTTAAGCGAACGTTCCGTCAACCTTGACGGAACCTTGCCTCAGCCGGTCAAATGCCCCCAACCAGCGAAAAGCAAACGTCATGGTTAATGGGTTGTAAATGTGGCGCGAGGGTGAAGGCAAGCCGCGTCGGCCGGCAAAAGGGCCGGCACTTGCTGGAATTTTGGGCCGAAATGACCGGGGAGCGCCCGCCTAGACCGAACCGAGCGCTTGAGAGGCCACGTCCAGGGTCCGCGGCGTGGTGAGCAGAATCGGCCGCGTGGCGGCCTGGCGGGGGATGCTGCGTTCAAACAGCATGCGCCGCTCGAACGCGCTGGAGCGCATGATCGGAAAGCGCGCGAGCACCTTGTCCCGCTGCCGCCGGACGTCGGTGGCCATCAGGACCGCCTTCTTGGTGGGCCAACCCGGAAAGCCCCGCGGCTCCGGCGAAATGGTCTCGTGCAGGAAGATGCGGCGGTAGAACGCCTGATGATCGGTCCGGATCATGGCAAGGCCGGTGTCGGCGTTGAAATGATCGCACGCGACAAAGGCGAGGCGGACGGTCAAATAGGGCAGCTCGGGAAAACGGTGGTGCTTGTCGGGATCTGCAACGAGCCGGCATGGATCGACAAAAACCTCGCCGCGATCGAGGCGGGGATGCAGGATGTCGCCGAACACCTCGGTGGTATAGGACATCCGCCATTCCGACGTCAGCAGATGGATGCGGACGGAGCTGCAAAGCTCTCCGTCAACATAGACCCCGAAATTCCAGGTGTTGGGCGTTTCGTCGAAACGATCGCTGACGCGCAGCGAAGGTGATGGCTCGATCAGACCGGCCTGCAGATAGGCGCGGTAGCGCATCAGATACAGGTTGTCCTTGTCCTCGGGCGTTTCGATGAGCCGATAATCGATGCGGTCAAACAACGCGGCGCCTCGTGGAAGGAGCGCCGTGTTCGGTTCGGCTCCGGACTTCATCTGCAACCTCTGACTCCAAGCAACTTCCACGAGTAGCCAGACCTTAATGGTTCCTTAACGGAATTGCAAAGCTATAGAATCGTTAGGGTTAACCTTTGCGAGCCCGCAAGACTACGGTGCACACGGGAGCCGATTGCGAGAGTGGAGCTGCCGGGAAGGGATCGGGCCTATCGCGACGACACGAGGGCGAGCTGGTCGTCGGGCACGCGACGACCATGCGAGGCGTTGAGCAATTGCCGGATCCGCACCGCCGGTACGGGCCGGCTGAACAGGTAGCCCTGCCCTTCGGTCACGGTGCCGTCGGCGCTGATCAGCTCGAGCTGCTCGTTGGTCTCGATGCCTTCGACCACGACGGCCATGCCGAGGTCGGCGGACAGCCGCGCGACACCGCGCAGCAGCGTCAGCGGCCTGTCGGAATCGATGCCTTCGAGGAAGGAGCGATCGATCTTCACCTTCTGCATCGGGAAATTGTGCAGGTAGCTGAGGCTGGAATAGCCGGTGCCGAAATCGTCGAGCGAGATGCGCACGCCGAGCGCATGCAATTGCGACAGGATGTCGTGGGTGAGCTGGGTGTTGCGCAGCAGCGAGGACTCGGTGATCTCGATCTCCAGACGATGCGCCGGCAGGCCCGACACTTCGAGCGCGTAGCGGATTTCGCTCAGGACGTCGCGCTGGTGGAATTGTTGCGGCGAGAAATTAACGGCGACGCTGACACCCTCCGGCCACTTCATGCATTCCATGCAGGCGCGGCGCAGGATCCAGCGGCCGAGATCGACGATCAGGCCCATGTCCTCGGCGACCGGGATGATGTCGACCGGCGAGACCGTGCCGCGCACCGGATGATTCCAGCGCAGCAGCGCTTCGCAGGTGGTGATCTTGCCGGACCTCAGATTGACCAGCGGCTGGAAGAACAGCTCGAATTCCTCGTTGGCGAGCGCCTTGCGCAGGTCGAGCTCGAGGATGCGGCGCGCCTCGACGGTCGCGGCCATCTCGTCGCGGAAGAAACAATAGGTGCCGCGGCCGTCGGCTTTGGCGCGGTACAGCGCCATGTCGGCGTTCTTGAGCAGCGTGTCGGCGCTGGTGCCCTCCGGCGAGGTCAGCGCGATGCCGACGCTGGCGCCGATCTCGACCAGATGATTGTCGATGCGGTACCGCTCGCTCAACCGCTCGACGATGCGGCGGGCGAGTGCCGCGGCATCCTCGGGCGACGTGAGGTTTTGCTGGAACACGACGAACTCGTCGCCGCCGAACCGGGCGACGAAATCCTCGGGGCGCAGCATCTCGCGCAGGCGGTTGGCGACGGCGCACAGGAGCTGGTCGCCGCAGGGATGGCCCAGCGTGTCGTTGACCTGCTTGAACTGGTCGAGGTCGATGAACAGCAGCGCAGAGAGCTGCGCCGCATCGTGGGAGACAGCCAGCAGGTGCTCGATCTGGTCGCGGAAGTTGACCCTGTTCGGCAACGCCGTCAGGTCGTCATATCGCGCAAGATGGGTGATCTTGGCCTCGGCGTTGCGCCGCTCGGTGATGTCCTCGAGCAGCAGCACCGCCCCTCCGTCCGCCATCGGCTGAACGGTCCAGCACAGCGACCGATTTCGCTCCAGGTTCGCCTCGGCGGTGATGATCTCCTTCTCCCGCGAACTTTCGATGCCGGCGACGATATGCTCGCCGTCCGCGCTCGAGATGGATCTTGCCTGCACGCACGCCGCGATGATGTCGCGCGCGCTGGCGCCGCTCCGAGGCAGATGGTCGGGCAGGTTCATCATCGCCGCGAAGCGGTGATTCATCACCGCGAGCTGGCCATCGCGATGGAACATGCAAAGACCGTGCGGCATGTTGTTGAGGGCGGTATCGAACTGGCCCGCAAGTGCGGCTTCGCGTTCGCGCGCCACCACGGCGCCCATGAAGATCCGGTGCAAGTTGACCGAGAGCTGCATGATCGCCAGCAGGAAGGCCGCGCTCACAATGGCCATCGCGATGTAGTAGGGCGTGCCGCGCCACGCCAATGCCAACACCGCCGGGGCGAAAATGAGCAGCGCCTGCAGATGGAAGATCGACGGTCGTCCGTACGCCCTTCCCGCTCCCCCTGCGGCAATGCCTGTCGTGACCGACAGGGCAATCATATGCGCGACCGCGTCGTCGGTGGCGAGCAGAGTCGTGCCGCACCAGATGCCGATCGCTGCAGCCTGGATCTTCGCGCCGATCTGATACCGCGCCTGCCAGCGTTTGGCCGCCTCGGCGGTCACGCTCGACTTGCGTCCCTGATAGCGACGCAAATCGATCGCCCGCACCGTTCCGGCCAAGACGAGCAGTGCCACGCACGCCCAAATCAGGGGCTCACCTGTCTTCAGCGCAGTCAGCGCAGCACCGATCGACACGAAGATGAGACCGGCCAGCAGCGGTCCGGGCGCTTCAAAGAGCGAATCGATCTGCGCCGCCGGATTGACCGGCGGCGGTTGCCCCTGCTCTCCGCTCTGGCTTGCGAACTGCATTTTGGTTTGTACGCGCGTCCTGTTCAGCGCGTAGTCTTACCCAGCCGAGATGAAGCTTTTCTGAGGGAACATCGTTAAAGTCGGGTTGTTTTTCGGCAATAGCGAAATGATTTTCGCTGGAATATCAAGCAGGTAGGCAAGCCTTGCCGGGCGCAAGGTGAAGGAAGTGTTGCCGGTCACGGCAAACTCGGAAAAAATCGGCGCGGTTTTTCGAAAACATCGCGCGTCTGAACGCGCGATGTTTCAACTGCGCTGTGGTCAGCCCGAGGTCGAGGACAACAGCGGCGACCATGCCGGGTCCGAGGCAAAACCCGGCGTCGGCACCTTCAATTCGTTGCGGCCGGAGATGTCGACCGAGTACAGCGACGGCCCGCCATTGCCGCCAGGATCGCGGAAGAACATCAGCACGCGGCCATTCGGCGAGAAGGTCGGGCCTTCGTTGTGAAAGCCGGAGGTGAGCAGCCGCTCGCCCGAGCCGTCGGGCTTCATGACGCCGATCGCGAACTGCCCGCCGCCCTGCCGGGTGAAGGCGATGTAGTCGCCCTTCGGCGACCACACCGGCGTCGAATAGCTGGCGTTGGTGTCGTCCTTGGAGAAGGAGATGCGCTGCGCCTGTCCGCCGCCCGCACTCATCACGTAGATCTGCGACCTGCCGCCACGATCGGACTCGAAGCAGATGCGGCTGCCGTCGGGCGAATAGGACGGCGAGGTGTCGATCGCCGGCGTATCGGTGAGACGCGTGGTCGAGCGCGAGCGCAGATCCATCACGAACAGGTTGGAATTGCCGCCCTGCTGCAGGCTCATGATGACGCGCTGGCCGTCCGGCGAGAAACGCGGCGCAAAGGTCATGCCGGGGAAATTGCCGACGATCTCGCGCTGGCCGGTCTCGATGTTGTAGAGATAGACCTTCGGATCGCCCTGGCCGAACTCCATGTAGGTGATCTCTTGCGAGTTCGGCGAGAAGCGCGGGGTCAGCACGAGATCGGAGCCGCGGGTCAGATAGCGCACATTGGCGCCGTCCTGATCCATGATCGCGAGCCGCTTGACGCGGCGCTCCTTCGGCCCGGTCTCGTCCACGAACACGACGCGGCTGTCGAAATAGCCCTTCTCGCCGGTCAATTTCTCATAGATCTGATCGGAGATGATGTGCGCGATGCGGCGCCAATATTCCGGCGAGGTGAAATATTGCTGGCCGGTGAGCTGCTGGCCGGAGAGGACGTCCCACAGGCGAAATTCGGCCTTCAGGCGGCCGTCCGGCTGCCGCGTCATGCGGCCGGTGACCAGAGCCTGCGCGTTGATGGTCTTCCAGTTCTCGAATTGCGGCGCGACGTCGATGTTGCTGATGCGCTCGATGAAGGCGGCCTGGTCGATCGGCGCGAACAGACCTGAGCGCTTCAGGTTGTTGGTGATGACCTGCGTGACACCGTTAGCGACGTCGCTGTCGGAGGGCGAGCCGGGCACGAAGTTGCTGATCGCGATCGAGATGGGCTGAAATCCGCCGGGACTGACTTGAAGTCGCCCCTGCGCCGTCGCGGCGCCTCCGGCCAGCAGGGTGACTGACGATCCCGCGGCCGCGATGAATCCACGTCGCGTCAGAAATGGCATCTTGTTCACCTGAGTTAATTCATGTCTCATCTACTGCTGATCTTTCATATCGAAAGTCAGCGCAATCGTTTTCCAAGTGTCGTACTGAGCTTTGGGCAAGAACGTGTAGGCCTGACACTGTTGGATCGCACGCTTGGCACTCTCCGCCATCGCATTTGCAATTGCCCGAGACGGTCCTCGAACCGCGACAATCACAGGCGCTGACGCGAGCGTGCCGTCGGGGCGCATCTGAATGTCTATGTCGGCCGTAAACTGATCCCTGTCCTGAGCATCATAAGGGAAATTGAAGCAGTGCTTGACGGCAGCGACGAAAGCTCCCTGCCAAGTCGCGACGTTGTTGGCGGCCGTCCCTGTCGCTGTGCCCAGCGAGGCTGATGCATTCAACGCCGAGCCGGTCTGCTCGTGCCGGGTCGCGGCGCGCTTGTCGAGGTCGCGCTGGATCTGCGCGGGGTCGAAGGTGCGCTCCTTGGGCTTAGGCTGCTGCTGCGGCTGCACCGCCGCGACCTTCTGCTCCACGGGCTTCGGCGGCGGCTTCTTGGTCTCCATCTTCTTCTGCAGCTCGGCGATCGGATCTTCCTTGGCCGGATCAGGCTTCTTTTCCTGCGGCTTCGGCTCTTCCTTCGGCTTGGCCTCCGCCACGGGCTTCGGCGGCTCCGGCTTCTTCTCCACCGGCTTCTCGACCGGCTTCGGCGGCGGCTCCGGCTGCGAATTGGTCTTGATCAGCTCTTTCTTCTCAGTGACCTTGCCGACGGCGTCTTCCTCCGGCTTGGGCTCCGCGATCTTCTCGACCTTGGGCTTCGGCTCCTCCTTCTTGCCGGTCTTCTGCCCCGCCATCATCTTGGCGAGCTGATCGGAGGAGATGATGTCGATCGGAAGCGATTCCTGCGTAGCGATGTAGGCCTTGCTGCTGAAGGTGACGAGCCCCCATCCCAGCACGAGGACATGCAGGGCAATCGACGCAACGAGTGTCTTGTCGACGTTCACCTTCACGGCCTCAAGACCCCTGATCCGCTTCCGTGACGAGCGCCAGCTTCTTGAATCCGGCGCCCGAGAGCTGGCCCATCACCTTGGCCACGGTGCCGTAATCCGCCTTCTTGTCGGCGCGCAGATAGATGCGTTCCTCGAGGCCGCCGCGCGCATCGGTGATCGCCTTCAGCTTCGGGATCAGCTCGTTCAGCGCAATCTCGGTGTCGTTGATGAACACCTTGCCCTTGATGTCGACCGACATCTGGATCGGCTTCTGGTCGTTGTTTTCGAGGCTCTTGGCACTGGTCTGGGGCAGGTCGAGCGGGACGCCGACCGTCAACATCGGTGCCGACACCATGAAGATGATGAGCAGCACCAGCATGACGTCGACCATCGGCGTGACGTTGATCTCGGCCACGACCGGCTTGCGCCGGCCGCGGCGCCCGCCGCCGCCGGACGAACTCGCAACGTTCATGGCCATGATCGCGTGCCCAGATTGCCCTTCACACTATACATGCCGTCCGTCAGCCCCGCTCGTCGATCTGACGAGACAGAATGGCTGAAAATTCATCAGCAAAGCCCTCGAGCCGCTGGGCCTGCCGGTTCACCTCGGAGGTGAACTTATTGTAGAAAATAGTGGCAGGAATGGCGGCGATAAGGCCGACGGCGGTCGCAAACAGCGCCTCGGCGATACCGGGGGCGACCACCGCCAGAGAGGTATTTTTCGAGGCTGCGATCGACTGGAAGCTCGACATGATGCCCCAGACCGTGCCGAACAGGCCGACGAAGGGGCCGGCGGAGCCGACGGTCGCCAGCACCAGAAGGCGCCGTTCCAGCCGCTCGACCTCGCGCGCAATCGAGACGTTCATCACCTTGTCGATGCGCATCTGAAGCCCTGCGACCGAGCGGGCATGGCTCTCGAACGAGCGCTTCCACTCGCGCATCGCCGCCACGAAGCAGGCCGCCATGGAATGCGTCGGCTTTGCCGATAGCGTGCGATAGAGCTCCTCGATCGACTCGCCGGACCAGAACGCCTGCTCGAACCGGTCCATCGAGCGGCGGGTGCGCGCGTAGAGAAAGATCTTGTCGATGGCGATCGCCCAGACCCAGACCGAGCAGGCCAGAAGCCCCAGCATCACCGCTTTCACGATCCAGTGAGCCTGCCAGAACAGCGCGATCAGCGACACGTCGGCGGAGGCAGCAACCGGAAGGGCTGTCTGAGCCAATTCGGCCGGATTCATAAGCAGTATCCTCTCAAGGCGATCGTTACCTAATGTCTTCGGCCAGCAAATCGCGGCCGGTGTTCCCCAACAGCCGCGCCGGACCCGCGCGGCGGGCAAGCCCGCTCAAAGCCTTGTCTTTCTGGGGTGCAGGGCTCGTCCAAAGGCTCGTCAAAAGCCGGCCGCCTGCATTCCCCGCCAAGATGTCAAAACTAAGGGGCCTCGACCCCAGGCCTTGACGTCGGGCTCCGGGCACGCCTGTCCGCACATACCAGAGCCCGCCGATGGTTAATGCGGGGTTACCGGCGACGCATTTGGCTGCAGGAAAGACAGTCCCTGCAGGGGGATGGACCCCGGATCCCGTGTTCCAGACGCACCGGCCGGAGGAACCTGCTCTCGTGCCAAAAATTGTCCGGAAAATCACTCTCAGCGAGGTCCTGCCATGTCCATCAACCCCAAGACGACCGCCGCGATCGGCGATCACCCGCTCCACCCCATGCTGATTCCGTTCCCCGTCGCGTTCCTGGTCGGCGCTCCCATCGCCGATCTGGCCTTCATCGGAACCGGCGACGGTTTTTGGGCACGCGCCGCGATGTGGCTGATCGGCGCCGGCATCGTCATGGCGCTGGTTGCCGCCGCAGCCGGCTTCACCGACTTCTTCAGCGAGCCACGCATCCGCCGCCTGAACGATGCCTGGTACCACATGGTCGGCAATCTCGCGGCGGTGGTGCTGGCCCTGGTCAATTTCTATCTCCGCTACGCCCAAGGCGCGGAGGCGGCGATCAAGCCCTGGGGCGTCGTGCTGTCCCTGGTCGTGGTCGGCATCCTTCTGTTCACGGGATGGAAGGGCTGGGAAATGGTCTATCGCCACCACGTCGCGGTGCTGGATGCGCCGGGCCAGACCAGCTCGGAGCCGGTCAACCCGCATCATGGCGGCGAAAGCCACCGCCGCGCCGCCTGAGCGACAGTCAAGCGGACGAAGCGGCCGCAAGGCAATTGGTGAGCCGCGCGGGATTGCCGATTGCGGTACAGCCGCCAGGCACGTCACCGGTCACGACAGTCCCGGCGCCGATCTTGGCGAAGTCGCCGATCTCGATGTCGCCGAGGATGGTCGCGCCGGAGCCGATGAACACGCCGCGACCGATGCGAGGCGAGCGCATCGGCAGGTCGCCATGGCGTCCGATGCTGACATTCTGAAGGATGGTCACCTCGTCGCCGATGACGACATTGGCACCGATCACGATGCCGGTGGCATGGTCGAGATAAACCGACGAGCCGAGGCTCGCGGCCGGATGAATGCTGACCTGCAGGACGTTCGATGCCTCGTTCTGCAACAGCAGCGCCGCATCACGATGGTCATGACGCCATAGCCAGTGCGAGACGCGCCAGGACTGCAGCGCGACATAGCCCTTGAAGTGCAGCAGCGGCGGCAACAATCCGGCGATGGCGGGATCACGGAGCACGATGGCGCGCAGGTCGCGGCCGGCCGCTTCGACCAGATCCGGTTGGCCGCGAAAGGCATCGCGGGAAAACGTCGTGAAGCGCTCGCGATCGGCGGCGCTGCCGCCCAGCCGACGCCCGATCAGATCGGCCAAGGCAGCGGTAAAATCGTCATGGGCAAGGATGGCATCGGCGACAGCCTTGCCGAAGACGGGATCCGCCGCTGCGGTGCGCCGCGCCTCGCCGCGTATCTCCTGCCAGAGGATGTCGCTCGCCACGATCGCAGTCTCCGTCCGCATTGCCGCCTGCGGTGTTTTGACGCTTGCTTCTCGCTGTCGAATATAGGACGCAGGCCGCCTGCGCGCCAATTGGCGTCGGCAACACGCGCGGCCACCTGTGCGCCATGCTCCCCGTAAGGCTACGGGCTTGCTTGCCAGAGAGCTGCGGCCAGCCTTCGGCCGGAGCCCGCGGTGGCATCCGCGGGTTTTGGTACCCGCCGGACGTCAAGCTGCCGGCCAGTTCCGAATCCACGTCATCCGAGGTCACGCTCAAATATGCCGCTCAACGCCCCCGCCGACGACCAGCACGACGACATCATGTATCCATCCGCCCTGCCGTTCCTGCTGGTCCATCTCGGCTGCCTTGCGGCAATCTGGTCGGGCGTCACCTGGGAGGCGGTCGCGATCTGCGTCTCACTCTATTGCTTGCGGATGTTCGCGATCGGAGCCGGCTACCATCGCTATTTCTCGCATCGGGCGTTTGCGACCAGCCGGGTGTTTCAGTTCATCCTGGCCTGCCTTGCGCAAAGCAGCGCCCAGAAGAGCGTGTTGTGGTGGGCGGCCAAGCATCGCCACCATCACCTGCATTCCGACACTGAAAACGACGTGCATTCACCGCGTCACCGCGGCTTCCTCTATAGCCATCTCGGCTGGATCTTTTACCGGCAGCACGACGCAACCGACCTCGTGAAGGTCGGCGATCTCGCCGCCTATCCCGAGCTGATGTGGCTGCATCGGCTGGAGCTGCTGCCGGCCTTCGTGCTGGCAGGGCTTTGCTTCCTGGTCGCAGGATGGTCGGGTCTGGTGGTCGGCTTCCTCTGGAGCACGGTGCTGGTCTATCACGCGACCTTCTGCATCAATTCGCTTGCCCATGTGCACGGGCGCAAGCGCTACGTGACCGGCGATGATTCCCGTAACAACTGGCTGCTGGCATTGGTCACGCTCGGTGAAGGCTGGCACAACAATCACCACGCCTATCAGAGCAGCGTGCGACAGGGCTTTCGCTGGTGGGAGGTCGACGTGACCTATTACATCCTGACGCTGCTGTCGTGGATCGGCGTCGTCTGGAACATGAAGGCGCCGCCCGAACAGGTGCTGCGCAACGAGCAGCCGCTCGGCGCGCGGGTCATCCAGCGGGCGGCCCGCGAGCTCGCCGGACGGTTCGATGCGCAAACCCTGGCGCATGCGATCTCGTCGGCACGCCGCCGGGCCGATCTCGCCCAGTTGCAGCTGCCGACGCTGCACGACATCCTCAATCGCGCGCATGAAGGTGTCGACGCGCTGACGCATCTGCATCTGCCGAAGATCCCGACACGCGAGGAGTTTCTCGCGGAGGCCAAGGCGATGTTCGCGCGAACGCGATCGCTCAACGAGATCGTCGACCACGCCTACGAATACTTCCTGGCCTCGGTTCACGCGCAACTCGCCACGGCGCGCTGAAACTCCACGCCATGCGACACCGGCCGGCACCGGTCATGTTGCCGGGGCGCGTCCATCGCGGGCGCGGCCGGGGTCAGCCTGCTTGCGGAGGCTGAGCGCATAGAGCCAGCCGCCTGCGGCGATCAGCACGGGCAGGACGAAAAGCGCGAAATCGCGGAGCAGGATCATGGGACGATACTTCCCTGCGCGAACGACACAGCGCGGCTGAGTGCGTACGATGCGCCCCAATATAGATTGGCGCTGAGAAACAACCGCCAGGACTCGCCGAGCTGCCATTCCGGGTAGAGCTGAACTTCCGTGGGCCACCCATTGAGGAACGCAATCGCCACCGGCACCACAGGGCCGAAGCGCTCGAACAACACGGCCGCGCGCTCGAACAATGCGAGGCGCTGGCTGATTTGTTTGCGTTCAATGTTGGTCATGATCGTGCCCGTCGGCGCCGCGGAGGCGCAGTCAAGGCTTGGTCGGTGCTAGCGCGGTCCGGGTTCTATCGATCCTGCACATCTGCGTGATGGGCCTCGCAAAGCCCTCGCAGGCGCTTCGCATCGCCAGGACGACCATCGAAGTGTGACATAAACCAAACCGCCCGCCTGCGGGTTGCGCAGGCGGGCGGCTCGGGGCCATCAGGACTTTGGGGGCATGCGCCTGAAGCCTTTGAGAGGTGTAATTCTTCGGATCAGCCCTGCTGCTGGTCGGTCGGCGGCGGGGTCGGACGCGTCTTGTGCTGCGCCATGAACTGATCGAACTCTTCCTTGTCCTTGGCGTGACGCAGGCGGTCGAGGAAGTTCTTGAACTCGACCTGCTCTTCCTCGAGCCGGCGCAGTGTCTCACTGCGATACTCGTCGAAGGCGCGGTTGCCGGAGGACGGCGGGCCGAAGCCAAAGCCGAAGCCGCGGCGCTCCATGCGGTCGCGCATGCGATCCATCTTGTACTGCATCTTTTCCATCTTGTTCTGCCAGCGATCCTGATTGCTCCAGCACGACATTCTTCTGCTCCCGAGTGTGAAAAAGAGGAGGGCAAGTCCGATCGGCCACCAGATGATGAAGCCGAGAATGGTCACGGCGATCCAGCCGGGATGCCAGGGCGTGTCCAGCATGCGGGGGCGCTCGTAATATTGCTGTTGGTCCGACGGGCCGCGCCAGCGATTGACATCAGCGGTGTAGGCCATTTCCCTTCTCCATCACGGCACCAGCGCCGTTGTGAATGTAAATAACATTTACATAGCTAGACCATCCCGCGATTTTGTCAAGCTGGCAGCAAGACACGCCCGCGTGATTACTTGCGCAATCTTATTTCGGCTTGCCCCAGGGGCTGCCGGGCGGCAGGCCCGAACCGGAGGGAGCCTCCGGCGGCACCGGCGGCGGCTCGGCGCCCCTGGCCGGAGGACGGCGGTCGATCGGGAAGCCGAGGCCGCGCAGATAGATCAGCACCTCGGCCTCCAGCAGCTCGTCCGGCGACATCGGCAGCTTGCGTCGCGCAGCATCGCCGCGGGAAAACAGCGAGGCCACGCCATGCGACATCGACCAGATGTGCAGCGCCATCATCATCGCCGGCGGGCGGGGTGTGCCGGGCGGCGTCAGTGCGGCGAGCCGCTCGGCTGCGGCTCGAATGATGTTGAAGGCGCGTTCGCTGGCCGCCTGAAGTGCGGGATTGGCATCGACCGGCACGCCCGATTCGAACATCGCGTTGTAGAAGGCCGGCTCCGCGCGGGCAAAGGCGAGATAGGCCTTGCCGACGCGCTCGAAGGCGGTGACGGTGTCGGGCCGCCCGTCGTCCCAGGCCGCCGACAGGCGCGCCTCGAACTGCTCGAAACCGCGCTGGGCGATAGAGGACAGCAGCTCGTCACGGTCGCGGAAATGCCGGTAGGGCGCCGCCGCACTGACTCCGGCCATGCGCGCGGCGTCGGCGAAGGTGAAGCCGGCCGCCCCCTTCTCGGCGATCAGCCCGAGGGCCGCCTGCAACAGGGCTTCCTTCAGATTGCCGTGGTGATAGCCGCGCTCGGCGCGGCGCTGCTCCTTGCGCCAGCTCATGTGAACGAGCTTTACATGAGCCGGGCGTGAAGGTCACTAGCGGGAATCGCTCGTGATTAACCCGTATTCTCCGCAGTCGTTCCGGGCGGCTCATAGAGCCGAACTATGGTGCGCGCTTGCGCACCTGAGAATGTCGAGATTCCGGGTTCGGTCCTGCGGACCGCCCCGGAATGACGCCCACTTGGCCGCCCGGATACCTATTCGCTCAGGGCTACATCTCCGGAATCGGCAGCACGGGCATGACTTCGATCGCCTCGCCCGGGAAGACCGCAAAATGCGGATGGTTCTCGAACAGCTTTGCAGCGTCCTCCTGCGAGGCGGCACGCACCACCGTGAAACCGGTCAGCGCGTTGCTGACCTCGGTGATTCCGCTCCCGTCGATCCTGCGGGTCTTGCCGAGCGGGCCGCCCATCTCGACGATCACGGACTTGTGCTTCTCGACCCAGCCGTGCCAGGCGGCCATGCCCTCCTGCTCCTTCGCCTTCCGCTCGGCCTCGGGCATCGCGCGCCACGCCGCCATTTTCGATCCGCTCGTGCTGCCGAGATAGACGGCGAGAAATTTGTGTTCGGTGCTCATGGGTTTTCTCCTCAGGGTTGATTGGGAATCGCGCAGCCGCCGTCTCGTCTACGTCTTCAGGTCGCCAAACCCGGCGACGATCTCCTGCACTTCGGGCGAGTAGTCGGCCATCTCCTGCACCTGGCGGACCTCGATGATCTCGTTGGCTGAAGCGGGACATTTCTTGGCCCAGGCGATCGCCTCGGCGCGCGAGGCGACCTCGATCATCCAATAGCCGCCCAGGACTTCCTTGGCTTCCGCGAAGGGCCCGTCGGTGACGATGGGCTGGCCGGTCGCAAACGAGACGCGTGCCCCGGTCGACGGCGGGTGCAGCCCATCGAGCGTGATCAGCACGCCTGCGTCCTTCAGCGCCTCGTTGTAGCGCATCATCGCGGCGACGCGCTCGGGATCGAGCTGCAGCTCCGGCGGCGCGTTCTCGTAGCCGAGCGGGATCATCAGCATCATGAATCGCATGGGAGTTCCTTGCTGCTCTCAGTCATTCCGATATGTCCTGCGGGCGGAAACGGCCGGGCCCGCGTCCCCTCCAAGACGAACGGCCTTCTGCCGGGCCGACAGCGGGACAGAAATTATTTCGAGGCCGCAGCGCAGCCGCGGCTGGCGCATTCTGGGCCGCATCGGGCTCGATCGGCTCGGCGAGGCCTTTCATGCCGGAACGAAAGCGCAGTAAAAGGAACCGGCGCTTCGCGCGCTGCTCCCGGACACAGGACAGATCAGGCAATGCCGCAAGCCCCGCAAAAAGTCGCCCTCGTCACCGGTGCCGCCCGCGGCATCGGGCTTGCGACCGCGAAGAAATTCCTGGCCGAGGGCTGGCGCGTGGCCCTGCTCGACATCGAGCACGAACTGCTCGGCCGCGCGGTCGCGGACATCGGCCAGAGCGAGGCGACGCTGGCGCTGACCTGCGATGTCGCCGACGCGGCCGCAGTCAGCACCGCAATGACGACGATCGAGCGGCGGTTCGGCCGGCTGGACGCGCTGGTCAACAATGCCGGCATCGCGGTGTTCGCGCCGCTGATGGAGACGTCGGATGCCGACTGGCGCCGCGTGCTCGAGGTCAACCTCACCGGACCGTTCCTCTGCACTAAGGCCGCGGTGCCCCTGATGCGCGACGGTGGTGGCGGCGCCATCGTCAACATCACCTCGATCTCAGCCGTGCGCGCTTCGACACTGCGCTCGGCCTACGGCACCAGCAAAGCAGGCCTTGCACACCTTACCAAGCAGCTCGCGGTCGAGCTCGCCTCCCTCAACATCCGCGTCAACGCGGTCGCACCGGGGCCGGTCGACACCGCGATGGCGAAGCAGGTGCACACCAAGGAGATCCGCGCCGACTATCACGACGCCATTCCGCTCAACCGCTACGGCCTGGAAGAGGAACTCGCGGAAGCGATCTATTTCCTGTGCTCGGGCCGCGCGAGCTACATCACCGGCCAAATTTTGGCCGTGGACGGCGGCTTCGATGCGGCGGGCATCGGCCTGCCGACGCTGCGCGGGCAAAGGCGCAACGGGTAGGCGCAGGATTTGTAGGGTGGGCAAAGGCGCAACGCGCCGATCCCAAATTTGCGGTGCGGATGGTGGGCACGCTACGCTTTGCCCACCCTACGAAAGCGAGTTGGTGGAGAGTTCATGCAACGCATCACCTTCCTCAAAGCTCTGATGCTTGCATCCGCGCTGCTCGCCGCCGCGCCTGCGGCGGCCGAGATCCGCATCATCCAGTCCCCGGGCGGACAGGTCGGGCCGTTCCTCGATCTGTTCGAAAAGGTCCGCGACAGTGGCGAGCGCGTGGTGATCGACGGCCCCTGCCTGTCCGCCTGCACGCTGGTGCTGAGCATCGTGCCGGGCGAGCGCATCTGCGTCACCAAGCGCGCCGTGCTCGGCTTCCATGCCGCACGCTCGGTTGACCGGCGCGGCCGCTTCTATGCCGAGCCGGAAGCATCGGTCGCGGTGCTTGCCGCCTATCCCGGTCCGGTGCGCGACTGGATCAGCCGACGTGGCGGTCTGACCTCGCGGTTGCTGCTGTTGAAGGGGCGCGATCTCGCCGCGATCTATCCGCGTTGCCGCTGATACAGCCGGCAGCCGCCACCGCTTTCAAAACAGCGTCTGGATCACTGGCGCCAGCTTCGCGCTGGCGCAAATGAGCATTCCCCAAAGAGCAAAGTTGATCTGTAGCGCCGCCGCCATCGGTCGCTCCCCTTGCAAGTGACGTCCATCCCAGTTTGTAGCTTTTATGACTCACCAATAACGATTCTGACGTGCAGAGCACAGCCCAATCTTGCGCCAATTGTTGTGCGATGCAGCTCGCTTCACGAAGCGGCCTCACTGCGTCCGCAAAGTGATGCGAAAGCACGACTCATATTCGGCCATGCCGGCAAGTTTGTTTTGCCTTGAGTTCCATTGAACCGACGATGCGCGTGTCTCACGCAGATTCTGCGCGCCGATTGTGGAGGCAAAAGCCCGGCATGATTCGACACGGCTTGATCGTGCTCACTTTTTGCACAGCGCTGATCGGATGCGCAGAGGCGCCAGCGCAGGAACGCCGCGCCATTGCATGGGATGGCCTCGGCAAGGATCCGAACCGTCCGCATGTGGCCAAGCGGCGCGTCACGACCGGCGCGCCGGCTGCAAGTGATCCCAATCAGGAGCGCGAAAAAGTGCTCGGCACATTGCGCCCCTATTCCGAGGCGTGGTGGGCGGTCCAGGACGAGATACAGGCGGAGAACGACAGGAAGCTGGGCGCCAAGCTCGTGATCTGTCCTCGCTGCGTGGAATCGTCGCCGCCGCCCGAGGACGTCACCGGATCAATCCGGTGAAAGGACAACGGCTGATCGGCGCCTAACGTAACGAAACGTACGTCCCCTCTCCCGCAGCATTGGAGAGAGGCATCGCAACGCGACGGTCGCGCCCAAAGCGCGATGCGATAGGATAAATCGTCATCGCGCTTTAGGTTGTTGTTTGAGCATGATCTTTTCGGAAAACCGCTTCACACTTTTCCGGATCATGCTCCTATCACATGCCCTCGGCCGGGCAATTCACCATCCAGGGAATGCCGAACTTGTCGACACACATGCCGAAGCCCTTGGCCCAGAACGTCTTGCTGAAGGGCATGGTGACGCTGCCGCCGTCGGCAAGCGCGTTGAACTTGCGCTCACCATCCGCGGGGTCCTTGACCGTAAGCGAGATTGCAAAGCCCTGCGGCTTCTGGAAATGCTCGGCCGGCGAGTCGGAGGCCATCAATACCGTGCCGTCCGGCAGTGACATCCGCGCATGCATGATCATCTTCTCGCGCCCGGGCGTAGCCGGCACCTCCGGCGGCGCATCCGATGCGCGCATCATCGCGTCGATCTTGCCGCCGAGAACCTTGGCGTAATAGTTGAACGCTGCTTCGCAATTGTCCTGGTAGAACAGATAGGGATTGAGCATCGTTTCTCTCCTCTTCGTTTGCAGTGAGGCTTATTGCTTCTCGGTGAGCTTCTTCAGGCCGGCGAGGCCGGTCTCGAAATCCTTGCCGATCATGCTGTCCATGTTGAAGAACACCTGCATCAGCTTGGACAGGAACGGGGCCGGACCGTACATTACCCATGTGACGAGTGTGGCATCGCCTTGCGGCACAAAGGTGAACTCGGCGGTGTTGTGGCCTTCGAACGGCCGCTCGAAATCAAGCTTGATGCGGAGCTTGGAGGGCCCGTTCGCCTCCAGGATCTCCATATGGCCGGCGCCGACCTTGTTGTTGCCCTCCCAGGCATAGGTCGCACCCTTCCCTGCCGCGGTTCCGCCGAACGTCCGCTTCATGGCGGGATCGCGGGTCTCATACGGCGACCAGGCGGTCCAGCGATGGAAATCGGCAACCAGCGGATAGATCGCAGCGGCCGGTGCCTTGACGGCGAGCGAGCGTTCCACACGGAACGTGTCGGGTTTCGTCAGGGCGAAGACGAGGACCGCGGCAAGGCCGGCGGCGAGAACGATGGCGATGACGGCAATGGCTTTCAGCATGGATAGCTCTCCGTGGATACGGAGCCTAGGACGAACGGGGGAGGCCCCGGCCCGACAATGGGACAGAAATTCTTTGGCGCACTGCGCACCCCACGTCATGGCGTGGAAACAGACGGGCCTACTTCGCCTTGGCGCTTTCCTTTGCCTTCGGCTGGCTGTCCCGGATCAGGCGATCGAGATGCATGCGGATGTGGGCGGCTTCGGCCGAGGTGTTGGCGAGCGCGATGGCGCGATCGAAGGCGATTCGGGCTTCGTCGTTGCGGCCGAGCTGCATCAGGAAGGCGCCGCGCACGCCGTAGAAATGGAAATAATTGGCGAGCTTCGGCGCCAGCGGCTCGATCAGCTCGAGCGCGGCCTGCGGCCCGCGCACCTTGGAGACCGCGACCGCCCGGTTGAGCGTCACCACCGGCGAGGGCTGCACCACTTCGAGCGCGCCGTAGAGCAGGTCGATCTCCGTCCAGTCGGTCTCCTCCGGCGTCGCCGCGCGCGCATGCAGGGCGGCGATCGCGGCCTGGATCTGGTAGGGCCCGCTGCGGCGGTGGCGCATCGCCTTGTCGATCAGCGCGAGGCCCTCCGCGATCATGGTGCCGTTCCACAAGGAACGATCCTGATCATCCAGCAGGATCAGTGACCCGTCCGCGGCAAAGCGCGCCGCGCTGCGCGCGTGCTGCAACAGGATCAGCGCCGTCAGGCCCATGATCTCCGGCTCGCTCGGAAACAGCCGCAGCAGCAGCCGCGCCAGCCGGATCGCCTCCTCGCACAGCGGCTTCCTGATCTCCGCGGTGTCACCGCTCGCCGAATAGCCTTCATTGAAGATCAGGTAGATCATCGCCGCGACGCCGGCGAGCCGCTCAGAGCGCTCGACCGCGCCCGGCGCCTCGAACGGCGTCCCGGCCTCGGCCACCTTTGCCTTGGCGCGCGTGATGCGCTGCTCCATCGCCGCTTCCGAAACCAGGAACGCGCGGGCGATCTGCTTCACCGTGAGGCCCGAGACGATGCGCAGCGCCAGCGCGATCTGCTGCGTCGCCGGCAGTCCTGGATGGCAGCAGATGAACATCAGCCGCAAGATGTCGTCGCGATAGTGCGAGCCGTCGAGCCGCTCGGCCAGTTCGCCTTCGGCGTCGTCGAGATCGGAGATCGCCTGGTCGTCCTCAGGCAGCGGCTGCTGCCTGCGCGCGCGTCGCACTTCGTCGATCGCGACGTTGCGGCCGACCATGATCAGCCAGGCCGCGGGATCGCGCGGCGGCCCATTCTGCGGCCAGGTCTTGAGCGCGCGCAGGCAGGCGTTCTGAAACGCCTCCTCGGCGGTGTCGAGATCGCGGAAATAGCGCAGCAGCGCGCCGACCGCCTGGGGTCGCGCCGAAGTCAGCGCAGTCTCGATCCAGGCGGTATCGGCCTCGCTCACGTCAGGTTTCCTCCGGGCCGGAATACGCCGACGGGACGCACCTCATAGGCGCCGCCGGGATTGGCGGCACCCAGCTCGCGTGCGACGTCGAGCGCGTCGTCGAGATTCTTGCAGTCGACGATGTAGAAGCCGAGGAGCTGCTCCTTGGTCTCGGCATAGGGACCGTCGAGCACCAGCGGCGGATCCTCCTTGCGCAGCGTCGCCGCCGCGGTCGTCGGCAACAGCCGCGCCACCGGCCCGAGTCGACCCTGCCTGGTGAGCTTCTCCTGCACCACGGTGAGCTTCTTCATCACGGCCTCGTCCTGTTCCTTGCTCCAGGAGCCGACGAAATCCTCATCGTGATAGCAAAGAATGGCGTAAAGCATGGGCAGCACTTCCCTCGTCTGTTCTGAAGACGCGCCAATATGCCCCGCCCCGACAGCGCTGCGGAAAAAATTTGCAAGAAAAATCCGGCAGATCGTGCCAAGGAGGGCCTTCTTGCGCGGAACCTGAAGAGGCACTTCGAATGACCATGGGCACACTGGCCGTCCTGATCAACAGCACGCAGCAGAACTGGCTGCCGGAGCGCTGGAAGGCCCGCTTCGACGCGGTCTGCGGGGGACGCCGCGTGGTGCTGCTGCCGGACGCCGGGCTCGATCCGGCGGAGGTGCATTATGCGGCGGTGTGGAAGCCGGTGCCCGGCGATCTCGGTGCGTTCCCCAATCTGCGGGCGATCTTCAACCTTGGCGCCGGCGTTGACGCGCTAATGGCGGACAAGAGCCTGCCCGAGGTGCCGCTGGTGCGCGTCGCCGTGCCCGATCTCACCAATCGCATGACCGAATATGTCGTGCTGCACGTTCTGATGCATCACCGCCAGGAGCTTTACCTGCGGCAATCGCAGCGCGAGAAGCGCTGGGAGCCCAGATATCAGTGGCCGGCGAGCGCGATCACGGTCGGCGTCATGGGGCTGGGCACGCTCGGCGCCGATGCGGCCGACGTGCTGCGGCGGCTCGGCTTCCGCGTCGCCGGCTGGAGCCGCAGCCCGCGCACGATCGAGGGCGTCGAATGCTTCCATGGCGCCGCCGGAATGGACGCGTTCCTGCGCAAGACCGATATCCTGGTCTGCCTGCTGCCGCTGACATCAGACACGCACGGCATCCTCAACCGCGAGGTCTTCGCCAAGCTCAATCGCACCAGCCCGCTCGGCGCGCCGGTGCTGATCAACGCCGGCCGCGGCGGCCTGCAGAACGAGGCCGATATTCTCGCCTGCCTCGACGACGGCACGCTCGGCGCCGCCTCGCTCGACGTCTTCGTGCAGGAGCCGCAGCCGAAGGACAGCCGGTTCTGGACCCACCCCAAGGTGGTGTTGACGCCGCACAATGCCGCCGACACCGACGCGGATGCGATCTCGGCCTATGTCGCCGAGCAGATCGCCCGGTTTGAGGCGGGCGGCGCGCTGGAGAACGTGGTGGACCGAACGCGGGGATATTGAAGCTTCGCTTCCAGCTTATCCTTTGGCGCCGATCATCACGTCGATCGCGCACTTGACGATCGCCTCCAGCTCCTTGCGCGGCACGCGGGCGCGGGAGCGGATGGCGATGGTGTGGATGGTGGCCGATGCGATCTGTGCCAGCGCGAACGGATCGGCGCTCTCCGGCAGCTCGCCTTTCTCCTTGGCGCGGCGGAAGCAACTGGCAAAGGCCTTGTCGAGCCCGGTGAGGCCGTCCAGCACCATGGCGCGGATCTCGGGATCGCCGACCGCCTCGGAGGCCGCGGTCACGACCGTGAAGCAACCGCGCGGTCCGGTGTCGCCGGACAGATAGATGTCCAGCGCGGCTGCGTAGATGCGCTCCAGCCGCTGGCGCAGCGGCATCTCCTCGCGGAAGATCGCGACCATCGCCGCGCCCGCCTCGTCGCGGTAGCGCTGATAGCTCTTGATGTAGAGCTCGCGCTTGTCGCCGAAGGCGCCGTAGAGGCTCGGCCGGTTCATGCCGGTGGCTGCGCTGAGATCGTCGAGCGAGGTGGCCGCGAAACCCTGCTTGCGGAACAGGTCGAGCGCCTTGCCGAGCGCGATATCGGGCTCGTAGGCGCGCGGACGGCCGCGGCGCTTAGGCCCACCGCGACGCTCGGACTCGCCGCGACGCTCGGGCTGATTGGCAGCAGCTGGCGGCTTCGATTTTTGTACCATTCCGCAAGTTATTCCTTGACCTCACCCATATTATGCAAGATGGTACAAAAATCAATCTGGCCAGGTTGAGCGACACCCAAAGAGGAATTGCCCAAGGAGGCTACAGATGGATCTCTATTTCTCGCCGCTTGCCTGCTCGATGGCGACACGCGTCGCGCTGTATGAAGCCGGCGCCGAGGCGAACTACCTCGAAGTCGATCCGCCGACCAAGAAGGTCTTGAGCGACGGCTCCGACTTCCGCACCGTGAATCCGATCGGCCTCGTGCCGACGCTGCGCACCGATGAAGGCATGGTGCTGACCGAGAACGCTGCGATCCTGCAATATGTCGCGGACCGTTTCCCGCAAGCCGGCCTCGGCGCGAGCGCCGGCATCGAGCGCACCCGGCTGCATCAATGGCTCTGCTTCATCGGCACCGAGCTGCACAAGGGCCTCTTCATCCCCATGCTCGACCGCAAGGCGCCGCAGGAAGCCAAGGCCTATGCCCTGGAAAAGAACCTGTCGCGGCTCGACTATCTCGAAAATTACCTGAAAGGACGCGAGTTCCTGCTCGACCATTTCAGCGTGGCCGATGCCTATCTCGTCACGGTCATCAACTGGACCATGGCGACGCCGCCGATCGAGCTTGCGAAATGGCCGAACCTGAAGGCGTATCACGAACGGCTGCGTCAGCGACCTTCGATTGCCAAGGCGATCGCGGAGGAGTTCGAGCTGTACAAGGCCGAGCTCGCGCGGAAGAAGGCGGCGGCCTGAGGCCGCACGCGAGCTCCGTATTCGCGCGGCAGCGCGCTATCTCGGCGCCTGCAGCGCGATGCCGTAGCGGCGGTAGATCCGGTCGATCGTGCCGTCGCTGCGCAGCCGCTCCACGGCTGCGTCGATGGCTTCGCGCAACGCATCGTCCGGGCGGACCATGCCGACGCCGACATTCCAGTTCAGATCGGCCGTGCTCTCGTCGCGATCGAGGATCCGGAGCGGTTTGTCCGGATGGGTCAGATTGAAATAGCTGGCGGCGGTGGGCGTGACCGCGGCGGCGTCGATCTCGCGGTTCGACACGGCCTCCAGGCTGTCGCTCTCGAAGCCGAAGGTCGATATCGGCACGCGCCGCTGACCGATGATCATGGCTGCGATCGATCCAACCTGCACGCCCACCTTGGTCGATTCGTTGAGGCTGGCGAAGGACGTGAGCGTGCTGGATGACGGCACGGCGAGCGCGACGCCTGTGCGATAATACGGTTTGGAGATTCTCAGACGGGTTTCGCCTTGCGCTTCGCGATCGGCGATGACGTCCAGGAGAATGTCGCAGCCGGCGCTGCGCATCTGGTACTGCGTGATGATCCAGTCGAGCCGCAGCGAGACACCGAGCTCGCGTGCCAGCACCCGACCGAGTTCGACCTGGAAGCCGGGCGGATCGCCGGTCTTGTGCGCGAAGGGAAGCGAATTGGGATGTGCGCAGAGCCCGATCACGCCGCTGGAGCGGATCGCCTCCAGGGGGCGCGCCGCCGCCTGCCCCGACAGGACGATGGCGGCAGCGACGATGACCGGGGCAAATGTCTTCATTCCACACTCTATGCTAGTCAGCCGTCGCGCGGTTTCAGGGCGCGGATGTACTTGACCATCTGGTCGATCTGGGCGTCGGTGAAGGCGCCGTCAAAGGCCGGCATCGCTCCTTGCTTGCCGAGCTTGATGCGACTGCGGATATAGTCGTCGTCGCGCGGCGAATTCATCAGTTGCGGCCCCTTCCCAGCGGCCCGGCCACCGTCGGAGTGACAGAAGCCGCAAGTCCCCGCAAACACCTGCTCGACCTCGAACGCCGTGTTCTCCGGCGCGGGTGTGGCGGATTGGGCCTGGGCCATCGCAGCCCACAGCAACGAGGCGCCCAGCCCCGCCAAAATCGTCTTGCAAGACAGTCTCAACAGCTACGCTCCATTCCTGAGCCACGCGGCCGCGACATCGATCGAGGAGCGGGCTTGCGCCCGCTCCAGGATCGGAACATCTGCGGCAGACTATTTCAGGCTGAAGACGACCAGGGCGCCGTCGTCACGCGGCATGCTCTTGTAGACGCCGCCGAAGTTCGGCGCATATTCGTCCGCCAGCATCCCGCCGAAGCCCGCCGTCACCGCGATATATTGCTTGCCGCCGACGGAGTAGCTGACGATCCCGCCCTGATGGCCGGTGCCGTTGTTGTGCCTCCATAGCTCGGCGCCAGTTTCGGCATCATAGGCGTGCAGCACGCCACGCGAATCAGGCACGAAGACGAGGTTGCCTGCGGTCGACAGCACGCTTCCGAGCGGAGGCTCGGGATAGCGAACCTCCCATTTCTTCGCGCCCGTGATGGGATCGCGCGCGTCGAGATGTCCGTAGATCTCGCCACCCGGAGGAGGCACCATCTTGAAATCGGCACCGATGTTGAGCTGGACCTGCGGCGTGGTGACCGGCGTCGTCTTCTGGATATCCAGCGTCATGCACCATTCCTGTCCGATCTTGTAATAGAGACCGGTCTTGGGGCTGTAGGAGCCGGCGTTCCAGCTGATGCCGCCGCCGATGAACGGACACAGCGGCGGTTCGGTGACCTTGCCGACCGGGAAATCGCGACGGCCGATCAGGGCGCCGGTCTTGGGATCGATGTCCTTGACGAAGTTGATGTTCTCGACCAGCCGCCAGACGTTCTTCACTTTGAGATTGCGGTCGTAGACGAAGACAAAGCCGCCCTTGTTCGGATGGACGACGTATTTCTGGCCGTCACGCTCGAGCATCACGAATTCGCCGACCGAGCTGTCGAAGTCCCAGGCATCGTGCGGCAGTTCCTGATGGTAGAATTTCAGCTTGCCGGTATCGATGTCGAGCCCGATCACCGAGCTCGTATAGAGGTTATCGCCGGGACGCGCCCCCTGGGTCTTGTAGTCCGGACCCGACCAATCGTAGAGCGGCGCCGGATTCGCAGTGCCCCACAGGACAGTGTTGGTCTCGGAATCGTAGGTGCCCGGCATCCAGCCGCCACCACCGCCGGTGCGCCAGGACTCGTTGCCCCAGGTCTTCATCGCCTCTTCGGTGCCTGCGACCGTGAGGAACTCCCACTTCTTCTTTCCGGTTGCGGCATCGAGCGCGAAGATCGGGCCGCGGCCCGGCCATTCGCCGCCTTGCGCGCCGATGATCACGCTGCCCTTGGCGTAGAGCGGCGCGCCGGTGAAGCCGACCGTCAGCTTCTGCGAGTCGATCAGCCTGGTCTCCCAGAGAACCTTTCCGGTCTTGGCGTCCAGCCCGAAGACACGACCGTCCATGGTGCCGACGAAGACCTTGCCTTCGCCGAGAGCGACGCCGCGGTTATAGGGCGAGTGGGTCTGGCGGCTGATCAGCGCTTCATCCAGCTCCGGAAAGAACGACCAGATCACCTCGCCGCTGGCGCCGTTCAGCGCGAAGACCCGGCTGTAAGAGCCCGAATAGTACAGCACGCCGTCGGCGACGAGCGGCATCGACTGCAGGCCGCGCGTCGATCGCCCGGGAATGTGCATCCATGCCACGCCCAGATTGCCGACATTGCTCGTATTGATCTGTGTAAGCGGGCTGTAGTGATGGGATTTGTACGAACCGTGATAGGTGAGCCAATCGTTCTGGCCGGCGGCCTCGATCCGGGCCGTATCCACGGACTGAGCCAATGCCGCCGTCGCTGCAAGTGTCGCAACGACAACGACAGCCAAGGCCGAGCTGAGCCACTGTTTCCTCATTTGCACTTCCTCCCGCTCTTGTGTTTGTTGATTGCGTCTCGTGAATGCGGCTTGCGAGGGGTATTTGCAGTTCAGTGTGCGTCGATCGTCCTCCATCGGACCGAATCGTCAACAGACGTCCCCTCTCTCGGCGCATCGCGCCGAGGAGCCACGTTCACCGGAGTGGTTGCTGTTGTACTTCTGCTTGCCGTTACACTGTACGACGGATCACAGGGCGTGCAAATATGGAATGCGCGCCGAAGTCAATTCGATGCAGCGCGACTTGAAACGGCAGCGACGCTGACCGTTTTTGCTTTCGATCCGCCGATCCCGGAACAAGTCGTCTTATCCGTAAAGCACCTTCGGCAGAATCGTGACGATGCCCGGCCACAGCGTCAGCAGCAGCACGAATCCGATCATGATCATGAGGTACGGCATCGTGACGCGGGCGATATAGCCGAGACCGTCGTCGGTCAGCCCCTGGATCACGAACAGGTTGAAGCCGACGGGCGGCGTGATCTGCGCCATCTCCACGGCGAGCACAAGGAAGACGCCGAACCAGACCTCGTCGAAGCCGGCACCCTTCACGATCGGCAGCACGATCGGCAGCGTCATCACGATCATCGAGAAGCCGTCGAGGAAACAGCCGAGCACGAGATAGAAGACGATCAGCGCCACGATCAGCATGAAGGGCGACAGGCCGAGGCTCTTGACGAACGCGGCCACCGCCTGCGGGATGCCGAGGAAGGCCGCGGCATTGCCGAGGATCGAGGCTCCCAGCACGATCAGCGCGATCATCGAACAGGTGACGACCGAGCCGATCAAGACGTCGCGGATCACCTGCTGCGACATTGCGCCTTGCACCCAGGCAACCAGGGCCGCGCCGAGCACGCCGACCGCGGCAGCTTCCGAGGGCGTTGCGAGCCCGCCATACATCGAGCCGAGCACGCATGCGATCAGGAACAGCGCCGGCGCGAGATCCTTCAGTGCTGCAAAGCGCTCGCTCCACGGCACCTGCGAGAGCTTGGCTTCGGTCTCGGGCACCATCGCGGGTTTGAGGGTGGTGTGCAGCATCACCCAGGCCATGAACGTCGCGGCCAGCAGGAAGCCCGGCAGCACGCCGGCGGTGAACAGCTTCAGGATCGAGACGTCGCCGAGCACGCCGTAGATGATCATGATGTTGGAGGGCGGGATCAGGAAGCCCAGCGTGCCGGCGCCGGCGAGCGAGCCGATCGCGATGTCACGGGAATAACCTCGGCGCGTGAGCTCGCTGAGCGACATGCGGCCGATCACCTGCGTCGTCGCGGCCGACGAGCCCGAGATCGCCGCGAAGATGGTGCAGCCGATCACGTTCACATGCAGCAGGCGCCCGGGCAGCAGCCCGGCCCAGGGCGCCAATCCCTGAAACAGGGAGCGTGACAGACGGGTGCGGAATAGCAACTCACCCATCAGGATGAACAGCGGCAGCGCCAGCAGCTCCTGCGTGGTCAGGATGTTCCAGGCGTATTGCGGCAGCAGCTTGTCGAGCGGGACCGAACGGAACATCGCGAGTAGCATCGTCGCGGTCAGCGCAAGCGTGAGGCCGATCCAGACGCCGCAAGCCAGCAGCACAAACAGGATCGCGAAAAGGGCGACGACTTCGATGGTCATGCGATCTTGGATCCGGATGCGGGCAAGGCGATCATTCGACGGGCGAGGCCTTCATGCGATGATCCTCCATCGGCAGGCCGAGCGCGGCCTGGATCGCACGCGCCAGGAACTGCAGCGTCAGCAGCAACATGCCGAAGGTGACGATCGCTTGCGGAAACCACAGCGGCGTGTCGCTCGAGGTCGAGACCTGGCCGCGCACGAAGGCGCTCCAGGCGAATTTCGCCATGGCCATGGTCAGGAACGCCATGAAGGCGAAGCCGGCCGCCGCCGAGAGGATCTCGAGCGCGCGCTGCACCGGCACGGGTGCGTTCTTCAGGAGCAGCACGACGCGGATGTGGCCGCCGACGCGCAGCGTCATGGCGGCACCGAAAGTGAAGGCCGCCGCCATCAGATAGGAGGAATATTCCCACGCGATCGAGATGGTCGGCGGGAAGAACGGTAGGAAGTTCGAGAGGAAGCGGGTTGCGACCTCGCACAGCATCAACAGCGTCAGCATCAGGAGACAGAAGCCGCCGATCCAGCCATCGAGCCGGCCGAGGCGATCGATGCCGTCGAGGACGATGCGCAGCGGCGCAGGCGCCGCCGCGTTGAGGCTTTGCGATGCTTCAGGCGAAAGGCTCACCACGCCTCGCCCTCAGCCGCGCTTAATTTCGGCGAGATAGGCCCGCACCGGCTTGTCGGCCGCCGGCACGCGCTTGAGGAAGGCATCCAACTGCGGCGCGGTCTTGGCCCGGATGTCCTTCATCATGGCGTCCGAGACCGGCACCACCTCCATGCCGCCCTCCTTGAGGCGGTTGAGGCTGTCGACATCGGCCCTGAGCGAATTGGCCCAGAAGCCGGGCTCCATCTTCGCCGCGATGTCAGCGACCAGCTTCTGTTGATCGGCGCCGAGCGCCTTCCAGGCATCGAGATTGACGGTGAGCATCTGCGACGACCAGACATGGTTGGTCGGGTAGACGTATTTCAGGAACTCCCAGAACTTGCCGTCGACGCCGGACACCGACGAGGTGGAGACCCCGGCCACCGCGCCGGAGGCGAGTGCGGGGATCGTTTCGCCCCAAGGGATCATCACCGCCGCCATACCGATGGCATTGAGCATCTCGACCGCATTCTTGTCGGGCACGCGGATCTTGATGTTCTTGAGGCCCTCGACGTCGGCGACCTTCGCCTTCAGATGCAGATATTGCGTCGGCCACGGCACGATGTAGAGTATCTTCTGGTTGTTGCGCGCAGCGATCTTCTCGTATTCAGGCCGCACATATTTGTGCAGCACCTTGAGCTCCTCCACGGAGCCGCAGAGGAAGGGGATGCTCTCGACGCCCATGAAGGGCTCGTCGCCGACCTGCTGGATGTTGAGGACGTCGGCGAGCGGCACCAGGCCGTCGCGCACGGCCCGCAAGTGCTCGGGCCCCTTGAAGCCGAGCTGGCCGCCGGCCTTCACGGTGATGGCGACCGCACCATTGCTCTGCTTCTTCACCTCCTCCGCAAACGCCATCGCGTTCTGGGTGTGGAAATTGCCGTCGGGCCAGACCGTCGACATATCCCAGCTCGTTGCCGCCCGTGCGCGAGTCGAGATGTGGCCGGCGGCGAGCAGCGTCGCTGCGCCCACAGTGAAGTTCCGTCGCGTAATCATTGCTCCCCTCCGTTTACCGAGCGCGTTGATGCATCAACGCGCGTACCCATAGACCTTGACTGCGTTCTCCGAAGACACGAGACCGCTTGCGACGTCGTCGTTGACGGCCGCGCGATCGCGCTCCCTGGGATCGCCGATGCCGGCACCGCCGGGCGTCAGCACCACCAGCCGGTCGTCCGGCGGCACCTGCTGAAAGCCCTTGCCGCGCAGCTTCTTGCCGGACTTGAGACCGACATAGCCGGCCTCGCCGTTCTGGCCGCCGTCCCGCCCGCGCGGCGGGTGGTCGATGCGGTCGAACGCGGCGAGGATGTCGAACGGCGCATCGACCCCGCTGCCGACTTCGATGATCTGGCCGAGGCCGCCGCGGGTGCGCCCTGCCCCGCCGGAATCCGGGCGCAGCTCCTTGCGCCAGAAGATCAGCGGCGTCTGCGTCTCCGCGATCTCGACCGGCGTGCCGCGCACGCCGCTTGGGTAGGCGGTCGCCGACAGCCCGTCCTTGCCGAAGCGCGCACCGGTGCCGCCGTTGGAGGTGACTGCCATCGAGAAACCGTAATTGCCGCCGGCGCCGGAGCGGGTCTGGCCGCGCACGTTGAGATTCCACAGGCAGGAGGTGCCTTCCGCAGGCACGCGCTCGGGAATGATCTGGCGCAGGCAGCCGAACACGACGTCCGGCAGCATCTGGCCGATGACGTGGCGCGACGCCACGGGCGCCGGCTTCGGCGCATTGAGGATGGCACCGGCCGGCGCAGACACCGTCAGCGGCGAGAGCGAGCCGGCATTGTTGGGGATCTGCGAGGCGACGACGCAGCCGAGGCCGAACACGGTATAGGCGGTGGTGTAGGACAGCGGCACGTTGATGCCGAATTTTGACGCGGCGGACGTGCCGTCGAAATCGACGTGGATGCCGGTATCCGAGATGGTCAGCGTCGCCGCCAGCGTCACCGGGGCATCATATCCGTCGACCACCATGGTGTTGCGCCAGCTGCCCTTCGGCAGCTTTGCAATCTCGGCCAGCACGGCCTCGCGCGAGCGGTCGCAGATGTAGTCGCCGAGCTCGTCGAGCGTCTCGATGCCGAACTCGCTCATCATCTCGACCAGGCGCTCGCAGCCAACGTCGTTGCAGCCGGCGAGCGAATAGGTGTCGCCCTCGGTGTCGATCGGAAGCCGCGTGTTGGTGCGGATCATCGCCATCAGCGTCTCGTTGACGACGCCCTGGTCGATCAGCTTCAGCATGGGGATGTAGAGCCCCTCCATGAACACGTCGGTGGCATCGGGCCCGAAGCCGATACCGCCGATGTCCATGAGATGGCTGGTGCAGGAGAACAGTGCGACGACCTTGCCGTCCTTGAAGCAGGGCGTGGTGACGACGAAATCGTTGAGATGACCGGTCCCCATCCAGGGATCGTTGGTGATGTAGGCATCGCCCTGCTTCATCGTCTCGATCGGGAAGTGAGCGATGAAGTGCTTGACCGATTCCGCCATCGAATTGACGTGGCCGGGCGTGCCGGTCACCGCCTGCGCCAGCATCCGGCCCCTGAGGTCGAACACGCCGGCCGAGAGGTCGCCGCATTCGCGCACGATCGGGCTGAAGGCGGTGCGCAAGAGCACCTGCGCCTGCTCCTCGACCACGGCGATCAGCCGGTGCCACATGATCTGAAGGTCGATCAGGCTCGCGCCATTTGCCTTGCTCATGATCAGGCCGCCTTTCGTTCCATGACGATGCTGCCGGCACCGTCGATATGGGCGTCGAAACTGGTGGAGACGAAGGTCGAGGTTTCGTCTTCCGCGATCACGGCGGGGCCTGCGATGGTCGCCCCTGGCGCCATGTCCTCGCGCCGATAGAGCGGGATCTCGATCACTTCGCCGGCCCGGCCGTCGAAGAATTTTCGGCTGCCGGACGCCTTGGCCGCGGGCTGGCGCGCCACGGAAGCGACGGCGGGCGGATTGCGCGCCTCGGTGGTCGCGAGCACCGACCAGCTCAACACCTCGATCGCCGCGCCCGGGATCGGTCGCTCGAACATCGCCGAATAGTCGGCCTCGAACTTTTGCCGCAGACCGGCGAGATCGGCCGTCGTCAGCGGACGGTTCGGCAGCTCGACGGTGATCTCGTGGCCCTGGCCGACATAGCGCATGAAAGCCGCGCGGCGCTCGCGCACCGGCGCGCCGGCCGCGCCCGGCTCGACCAGCGCGCGCGCTTCGGTCACCATGTCCTGAAGCAAGTCAGAGACCGCCTCGGTATCGAAATCATCGAGCCGGACGTGACGGCTGCGCACCAATTCATACGCGATGGGAGCCGCCAGAAATCCGACCGCCGAGCCGACGCCGGCGTTCGAGGGCACGATCACGCGGGAGACGCCGATCTTCTCGGCAACGCGCGCCGCATGCAGCGGCGCGGCGCCGCCGAAGGCGATCAGCGTGTGCTGGCCGACCACCGCGCCGCGCTCGACAGCGTGCACGCGCGCGGCGCTCGCCATGTTCTCGCAGACCACCTCGTGCACGGCATAAGCCGCTGTTTCCGCCGACAGGCCGAGCGGCGCACCGACATCGCGCAGCAGCGCCTGTTTCGACAGCTCCGGATCGAGCTTGATCGTGCCGGCCGCAAAGGCGTCAGGATCGATCATTCCGAGCGCAACGTCGGCATCCGTCACCGCGGGGCGCTGACCGCCGCGGCCATAGCAGGCCGGTCCCGGCTCCGACGAGGCGCTCTCCGGGCCGACGGTGACGCGCTTCATCGCGTCGACATGGGCGATCGAACCGCCGCCGGCGCCGATCTCGACCATCTCGATCACGGGGATGCGCACCGGCAGGCCGGAGCCCTTGAGGAAGCGCGCGGCGCGATCGACCTCGAACACGCGCGAGGTCTCGGGCTGGTATTTCTCGATCAGGCAGATTTTTGCGGTGGTGCCGCCCATGTCGAAGGACAGCACCTTGCTCTCGCCAAGCCTCGCCGCGATCTGCGCCGCGAAGATCGCGCCGCCGGCCGGCCCGGATTCGACGAGACGCACCGGAAAGCGCCGCGCGGTTTCGATCGAGGTGACGCCGCCGCCTGAGGTGACGAGGTAGATCGCGCCGCGGAACTGCTCGACCTGCAGGGCGTCGGCCATGCGGGCGAGATAACCGTCGATCAGGGGTTGCACATAGGCGTTCGCGACCGCAGTCGATGTGCGCTCATACTCGCGAATTTCGGGACAGACGGCGGAAGACAATGTGACGGAGATGCCGGGCATCTCCTCGGCCATGATCGCCGCTGCGCGTCGCTCGTGCTCGGGATTGGCGTAGGAGTGTAGGAAGGCGACCGCGACGCTCTCGACGCCGAGTTCACGCAATTTCGGCGCGAGCGCGCGCACGGCCGTCTCGTCGAGCGGGAGGCGGACGGCGCCGTGGGCGTCGATGCGCTCGGGCACGGTGAAGCGGAGGCCGCGCGGCGCCAGCGGCTTCGGCTTGTCGATGCTGAGATCGTACTGGTCGTAGCGGCTCTCGGTGCCGATATCGAGCACGTCGCGAAAGCCTTCGGTTGCGATCAGCGCCGTCTTGGCGCCGCGCCGCTCGATGATAGCGTTGGTCGCAAGCGTCGTGCCGTGGATGAAGACGTCGATATCGCTGATATGCGCGCGCGCATCGGCAAGAATGAGCCGCATGCCGTCCAGCACCGCCTGCTCGGGCCGCTGCGGCGTCGTCAGCACCTTGCGGGTTTTGCGGTCTTGTCCCACGTCCAGCACGATGTCGGTGAACGTGCCACCGATATCAACGGCAAGCCGCACCTCGGCTCCCTCGAGCATTCCAATTTCTCCGTGCTGATCGTCAAGTTCGGGTCCAAAGGCGCAGCAATTCCCGTGCCATGAGACATGCCTGCAACGCTGTGCCCGGCTATTTTGCGCGGCACCTATGCAATAGGCAAGGCGTGTTCGCGCCTGAGCGATCAGAGCAGGAATGCAAGCGCCGCTTCACAGCGCTCCTCAACCTTCAGCGTCAGGAGATCGTCGGCGCGGGTGCGGCCGAGATTGACCGCGGCGATGGGGATATTGCGCCGCGCGGCGGCTTGGACGAAGCGGAAGCCGGAATAGACCATCAGTGACGAGCCGACGATCAGCATGGCATCGGCTTCTGCCAGATGATCCTGCGCCGTGGCGACCACCTCGCGCGGCACGTTCTCACCGAAGAACACCACGTCGGGCTTGAGGATGCGGCCGCAGGCTTCGCAAGGTGGCACCTCGAAGGAGGAAAAATCCTCGTGCTCCAGATCGGCGTCGCCGTCGGGTGCATCGGCGGCATCGAGCGTCAGCCATGCCGCATTGGCCCGGCCGAGCGCATGCTGAAACTCCTCGCGCGGCGTCTTCGCCCCGCAGCCCATGCAGCGGACCAGATCGAGCCGGCCGTGCAGGTCGATCACCTGGCGGTGGCCGGCCGACTGATGCAGCCGGTCAACGTTCTGGGTCAGCAGCATCCCGCACCGGCCGTTCGCCTCGAGCCGGGCCAGCGCGCGATGCGCATCGTTGGGCCTCGCCCGGCCGAACCGCTGCCAGCCGATCAGGCTGCGCGCCCAATAGCGCCGACGGGTGTGCTCGTCCGACATGAAGGCCTGGAAGTTGACGGGCTGGGTCCGCTTCCAATTGCCCTGGCTGTCGCGATAGTCGGGAATCCCGGAATTGGTGCTGCAGCCGGCGCCCGTCAGCACGAACAGGCGTTCGCGCCGGCCGATGAAATCCTGGAGCGGAGGTTTTGCCGGAGGGGCATTCGTCATGGCGCATGATGTAGTTCGCGCCGGCCCGTTTTGCCAGATGACGACAATCCCGGCGCATGGCGGCCGCATAGCCGCTATCGCGGCGACCGCCGTCCCGTGAGATCGAGCGGACGAGCTTTCTCTTGTCCCGCGATCCGCGCGGCCTGCTGCAGCGTCAGCCTGAACTCGTCCCGCTTCTCGTGCACCGAGGCGATCGCATGCCCGACTGCAACGCCGAGGCCGACCAGTGCGGCTTCGGAGAGCTGCAGGCTCGCCTCGATGGTCTCCGGCACCGCATCGGTTGCGCCGATCGCGTAAAGGTGCCGGGCATGATCGGCGTCCCGCGCACGCGAGACGATCAGCACGTCCGGCCGCACCGCCCGGATCCGCTCGACGACGGCATCGATCGCCGGCCGCGACTGGATGGTGATGATCACGCCGGTCGTCTGCATCAAGCCGCAGGCTTCGAGGAAACCCGGCTCTGTCGCATCGCCAAAATAGACCTTGTGACCGTCGCGGCGGTCGCGCGCCACGTCGACGGCCGCGTGATCGACCGCGATGTAGTTCAGGCCATGGCTGGTCAGCAGGGAGCAGACGACCTTTCCAACACGGCCATAGCCGACCACGATGGCTTGCGCCCGGTCGCCGGGCGGCCGGACCGCGAGCTCGGGATCGGGCGTGCGTTCGCTGCTCAGCTTCGCGGCCAATCGTCGCCCGAGCATGCCCAGAAGCGGCGTCAGGGCCATCGTCACGGCGGTGACGGCGACGGCAAAGCTCGACACGCGGGGCTCGATCATGCCTCCGGCCGCCGCCATTCCGATGCTGACGAAGGCGAATTCGCCGACGGGGCCC
The DNA here is from genome assembly GCF_020193615.1 of Bradyrhizobium sp. IC4059. Classification (NCBI taxonomy): domain Bacteria; kingdom Pseudomonadati; phylum Pseudomonadota; class Alphaproteobacteria; order Hyphomicrobiales; family Nitrobacteraceae; genus Bradyrhizobium; species Bradyrhizobium sp. IC4059. The sequence goes on along the minus strand of NZ_JADYVH010000004.1, from coordinate 499,895 downwards.
AGCAGGAAGCCGATCTCGATCGCCGCGGGCCATGACAGCCTGAAGAGGCGCCCCAGGATGATCAGCACGATCGCCTTGCCGACGAGAATGCCGACGACGGCGGCCAGCAGCCAGCCGGGCTCGCGCAGGAACACACGGACGTCGATCGCCATCCCGACTGTGAAGAAGAAGATGCCCAGCAGCAGGCCCTTGAACGGCTCGACGGTGGCCTCGATGGCCTTGCCATATTCGGTTTCCGCCAGCATCAGTCCTGCAACGAAGGCTCCGAGCGCCATCGACAGGCCAGCCTGGTGGGCGGCAAGGCCTGCGCCGACGATGACGAACAAGGTCGCGGCAACGAACAACTCCGTCGAATGGGTGCCTGCGACCATCTGGAAGAGCGGACGGATCAGCAGCCGTCCGACCAGAGTGAGGAAGGCTACCGCCAGCACAGCCTTCAGGACCGCACTGGAGATGTGCGCCACGACCGAGCCACCGCTTCCCGCGCCGAGCACCGAGACGAAAACCAGAATGGGGACGACTGCGAGGTCTTGAGCCAGCAGCACCGAGAAGCTGGCGCGCCCGGCCGAGGTGGAAAGCCGCCTCTCGGCGGACAGGAGCTCGAGCACGATCGCCGTCGAGGACAGCGCAAGGCTCGCGCCGAGGATCACGGCCGTATCGGAGCTCTGCCCGAAGAGAAGCGCCACGCCGAAAATCATGGCCGACGTCGCGAGGACTTGCAGGCCGCCGAGCCCGAACACCAGACGCCGCATCGTCATGAGCCGTCTGAAAGACAGCTCGAGCCCGATCAGGAATAGCAGGAACACGATGCCGAGATTGGCGATACCCTCGACGTTCTGGGCGTCCGTCACGGTGAACCAGTACAGGACCGGGACGTCCTTGACGAGCGAGCCGAGCCCGAGCGGACCGAGAATGGCGCCGGCCCCGAGATAGCCCAGCACGGGATTGATGCCCCAATGCCGGACCATTGGCACCACCACGCCGGCAGTCCCGAGCACCACCAGCGCGTCACTATAGGCATTGATGTTGATGGTTGTGGTCACGGGCCCTTCACGTGTCGGCGCCCGCCAATAGCGGCAGCGCCATCCACGGTCGATAGCACACGGCGCCGCAGATCCCCAACCGGTCGCGCCCCTCTATCCCACGCGAGGCGCGCGCAACCCCAAGCCGGTTTTCAGCTTGCCCAGTTCTCCCGAAACTCTGGAAACAGCGTCAGGCCCCCGCAGGCATAGATAGTCTGCCCGGTGATGTAGCTGGCGTCGTCCGAGGCGAGGAAGGCGAACACCGCGGCGATCTCTTCCGGCGTGCCGACGCGCCCCATCGGAATGTGGGAGGTGACGACGCCGCGCTTCTCCGGATCGCCGGTCCAGGCCGCATTGATCGGCGTGTCGATCGCGCCGGGACCAACCGCATTGACGCGGATGCGCTGGCCGGCGAATTCCAGCGCCAGCGTGCGCGTCAGATTGGCCATGCCGCCCTTGCTGATCGAGTAAGCGAGATAGCCGGGTTTGGGAATGATCTGGTGCACGCTGGAGCAGTTGATGATGGAGCCGCCTCCTCCGCGCGCGACGAAATGGGCGAGTGCCTTCTGCGAGCAGAGTACCGCGCCGTTGAGATTGACGTCGATGATGCGGCGATAGGTTTCGACGTCGAGCGCCTCGCTCGGCGATTCCCGCTGGAAGCCGGCATTGTTGACGAGACAGTCGAGGCGCTTGAAACGCGCCAGGACCGTCTCGAACATCGCGGCGATGTCCTGCTCATTGCCGATATCGGCCTTGGCGACGATATGGTCGAGCCTGCCGTGGCCGCGATCGCTCGATGCGGTTCGTGCGAGCGCGAGCGTCTCGTCCGCCCCCTCGGGACTGCCGAAATAATTGATGGCGACGGTCGCGCCTTCCTGGGCGAGCCGGATGGCGACGGCACGGCCGATGCCTTGTGAGGCGCCGGTCACCAGCGCGTACTGGCCGACGAGGCGCGAGGGAAACGGGGTCGAGCGTTCGGTTTGCGGCATGTGTTTTCTCCGGGATGCATCATCATGGATGGAACCGGCGTTTTGTTCCATCCCTCGCAGATGCCGGGATCTAGTCAGCTCGCTGCGCGCGCGGCGAGGTCAAGATCTGATAGAGGATGATCGCGCCGAAGGTCGCGGTGCCGATGCCGCCGATCGTGAATGCACCGAATTTGAGCGTGAGATCGCCGGCCCCTGCGATCAGCGCCACCGCGACCGTGATGAGGTTCGCAGGATTAGCGAAGTCGACCTTGTTCTCGACCCAGATTCGTCCGGCCATCGCCGCGATCAGCCCGAACAGCACGATCGAAAGCCCCCCGATGACGGGACCCGGGATGGACAAGATGAGCGCGCCGAATTTCGGCGAGAAGCCGAGCAGGATCGACACCACATCACGACCAGCGAAATCAGGCCATACAGCACTCCGGCGCCGACGATGCCGCCGAGCGCAACCGACAGGTTCGGGTTCGGCCCCTGCCCGGCATAGCCGGTGGCGGCGATGACGACGGCGATGAAGGCGAAGCTCGAGCCGAGATAGCTCGGCACGCGCCCGGCGACGATGACGAAGAAGATCAGCGTGCCGACGCCGGAGAACAGAACTGCAACGTTGGGATCGAACCCCATCAACAGCGGCGCGATGATCGTCGCACCGGACATCGCGACGCAATGTTGAAGACCCGAGACGATGGTCTGGCCCCAGGACAGCCGCTCCTCCGGCATGATCACGCCCGAGGTCTTGAGCTTCCAACGTGGAAAATAACTCTGCTCGTCCGAGCCTGTTGCGATCGTCATGTTCCCACCCAAGTTCGACGCAACGACCGATGGTCGTGCCAACAGACAAAAATGTGATTGTCGCTTCTGCGGCGCCCATCACATGATGCAAATCATGCACGATCAATCCGTTCCCGAGCCTACATTATGACACAGATTGCGATCCCGTCAGCCATCCAGCGCCGGCATCAGCCCTGGTACAAGATCCTCTACGTCCAGGTGCTGATCGCGATCGCACTCGGCGTGCTCATCGGCTATGTCTATCCCGATCTCGGCAAGGCCTTGAAGCCGCTCGGCGACGGCTTCATCGCGCTGATCAAGATGATGATCGCGCCCGTGATCTTCTGCACCGTGGTGCACGGCATCTCCTCGATGGGCGATCTGAAGCGGGTCGGCCGGGTCGGGCTGAAATCGCTGATCTATTTCGAGACGGTCTCGACCGTGGCCCTCGCGGTCGGCCTTCTGGTCGGGGAGATTCTCCAGCCCGGGCACGGCTTCAACATCGATCCAGCCACGATCGACCCGAATTCGGTGGCGACCTACGTCACCAAGGCCCACGAAGAGGGCATCGTCGCCCATCTGATGGCGATCATTCCCGACAGCTATCTCGGGGCGATCGCGCGCGGCGACCTCTTGCAGGTGCTGCTGATCTCGATTCTCTCCGGCTTCGCCATCGCCTTTCTCGGCAAGGCCGGCGAGCCCATTGCGGACGCGATCGACAAGGCGGCGAAGATGTTCTTCGGCATCATCCGCATCATCGTGCGCGTCGCGCCGATCGGCGCCTTCGGCGCCATGGCGTTCACCGTCGGCGCCTACGGCCTCGGCTCGCTGCTCAATCTCGCCGCGCTGATCGGCACGTTCTATCTGACCAGTATCCTGTTCGTGCTGATCGTGCTGGGTTCGATCGCCCGGCTCGCCGGCTTCTCGATCCTGCGCTTCATCGCCTATATCAAGGACGAGCTCTTGATCGTGCTCGGCACCTCGTCCTCCGAGACCGTGCTGCCGCAGATGATCCAGAAGATGGAGCATCTCGGCGCCTCACGCTCCGTGGTCGGCCTCGTCATCCCGACCGGCTACAGCTTCAACCTCGACGGGACCAACATCTACATGACGCTGGCGACGCTGTTCCTGGCGCAGGCGACCAACACCCATCTGACCATCTGGCAGGAGCTCGGCATTTTGGGCATCGCCATGATCACCTCCAAGGGGGCCTCGGGCGTGACCGGCGCCGGCTTCATCACGCTCGCTGCGACGCTGTCGATCGTGCCTGATATCCCGATCCAGTCGATCGCGATCCTGGTCGGCATCGACAAGTTCATGAGTGAATGCCGCGCGCTCACCAACCTGATCGGCAATGGCGTTGCCTGCGTGGTCATCAGCATCTCCGAAGGCGAGCTCGACCGCGACGCGCTGCACGAGACCATGGCGCATCCGCTGGAGATCGGCGAGGCGCTGGAGCCGGGTGGAGGCGCGGCATCCTAGGCCGCGCAATCGGTGGGCAGACGAAGCCTGGTTCCGATGCGGTAGTTTCCCGGAGTAGAAAATCGATGCGGCCCGCGTCACAACAATGGCGTTGGGATCACGGATTTATACTCATTTTTTTCCGCCCGACGCGCTGGGGGCAGGGCGTCGGGCTTTTGAAAATCACAGCCAGATCCAGAGCGCCAAGCGGGATCAGACGATCCCGCCATCGATGCGCGGCAAATTGGCGGCAAGTTCGATCCGCCGCGTGATCCCGATCGCCTGCAGGAACGCCTCGTCATGGCTGACGACCAGCAGTGCGCCGTCATAGGCCCGCAAGCCGGCCTCGACGGCTTCGATGGACTCGAAGTCGAGATGATTGGTCGGCTCGTCCAGGATCAGCAGCGACGGCGGCGGCTGCCCGCCCAGCACGCAAGCGAGGCCCGCGCGGAAGATTTGCCCGCCGCTCAGGCTCCCGGCGATTTGCAAGGCGGCATCGGCGCGAAACATGAACCGGGCCAGCGCGGCATGGCACTCGTTCGCACCGGCCTTCGGATTGAGACGCCGAAAATTGTCCAGGATGGAGCGCGCCGGGTCGAGCAGGCTGACCTTCTGGTCGAACAACGCGAAATCCGGCCTGAGCCGCACGATGCCCGCAAGCGGACGCAGCTCGCCCACGATGAGCTTCAGAAGCGTCGTCTTGCCGGAGCCATTGGGCCCGACCAGCCCGACGCGCTCCGGCCCGACCACCGCAAATGAGAGGTCGCGCACGACTGGCTGCTCCGGCCAAAAGCCAGCGCTGACACCGTCAAGCCAAAGCACCTCCCTCCCCGCCGGCAGGTCGGTTGCGGGCAATTTGACCGAGAGCGGCTGAAGAACCTCGACGCGCCGGCGCGCCGTGTCGATGGCTTGAAGCGCTTCCGCGCGCTGCCGCTCGGCGATTTGCGCATTCTTGCCGCCGGTGTCCTCGCTGCGATCCTTGCGGGCGCCGGCCAGGATGCGCGGCATGTCGCCCTTGGCGCGCTTCTTTCTGCCGCCGCTGTCCTTGCGCGCTTTCTTCTCCGCGGCCTCCCGCGCCCTCCCGTCGATCTCGGACAGCCGGTTCTCGGCAAGCGCGAGATCGTGCCTCACAGCCGCGAGCTCGATGGCCTTCTGCGTTCGAAAGCTGCTCCAATTGCCACCATATCGCGTCGCGCCGAGCGACGTCAGCTCGACGATCGCATCCATGGTGTCGAGCAGTGTCCGGTCGTGGCTGACGATAATCGCGCCGCCGCGCCAGGCAGCCAGCAGATCGGTGACGGCTCTGCGTCCGTCCTGGTCGAGATTGTTGGTGGGCTCGTCCAGCAGCAGGAAGTCAGGCGCAGCGAACACCAGCGCGGCGAGACGAACCCGCGTGATCTGGCCACCGGACAGGCACGACAGCGCCGTATCGGGAGACGGATCGAACCCGAGGCGCGCCAACGCGGCCTCAAGCCGCGTCTCGAGCGTCCAGTCGACCGCAGCGACCTCGTCGGCGGAGGCGTCGCCCCGCTCGGCACGGCGCATCAACTCGAGCGCCGGCCGCACGCCGAACAGATCCGCCACGGTCGCGCCGGCAAGAACCTGCACGTCCTGGCGCAACAAGCCTATAGTGCCGTTGATCAGAACGCGTCCCGACTGAGGAACATGTTCGCCGAGCATCGACGCAAGCAGCGTCGTCTTGCCAACGCCGTTACGGCCGACGAGACAAGTTCGCTCGGCGCCGAATGTCAGATCGAGGTTTGAGAAAAGAGAGCGCCCGTCAGGCGTGGACAGCGACAGGTTCGACAGGACGATTGAAGCAGGCATGGAATTCTCCGTGAGCAAGGCGGATGGGCGTTGCGGTCGGGGTGAAATCCATGGCTGCGAAGATCCTGATTGAGGAACTCTCTAACTAGTCCCATCAAAAGGCGAGATCAAGGCGCGGCTCGAGGAGACAACAGCGTGATTGGCGCTGTCGTCCTTCCTCGCCGTGCGCCATCAGCCCTTGAGCGCGGTCACCACCACCTCGATTAGCGCGCCGCCGCCGAGATCGGCGACGCCGACGGTGGCGCGGGTCGGCAGGTTGTCGCCGAAGAATTCGGTCCAGGCCGCGTCCATCTCTTTCTTCTTGGAGAGATCGGTGACGAAGATCGAGGCGCTGACCACGCGGCTCTTGTCGGTTCCCGCCTCTTTCAGATAGCCGGCGATCTTGCCGAGGATGTTGCGGGTCTGCTCGCCCATCGAGACCGAGGTGTCGTCGGCGATCGTGCCGCCGAGGAAGACGAAGCCATTGGCTTCGACGGCGCGGTGCATGATGGGCGTGCGGATGCTGCGGGTGATGCTCATGATATCCTCTTGTTTAGAGCGTGGAAGAGTGGAAGCGGTCGATGCCGAGTTCGCCGATACGGGTCTGGGTGCCGCCGTTGACGATCAGTTCCGCCATCACGGCGCCGGCGCCAGGGCCGAGCTGGAAACCGTGCAGCGAGAAGCCGAACTGGTGATAGAGGCCCTTGTGACGCGAGCTCGGCCCGAACACGGGAATGTCGTCCTTCATCTTGGCTTCAATGCCGGCCCAGGCACGGACGATGTTGGCGCTGCGCATCACCGGAAACAGCTCGAACACGGTCTGCGCACTGGTCGCAAGGCTCTTCCAGTCCAGCACCGTCTCGTTGCGATCCTGATAGGGCGTCGCCAGATGGCCGCCGCCGATCAGCACGGTGCCGTTCTTGAACTGCTTGAAGGACAGCTTTCGACCACGCAGGATCACGACGGGGTCGATGAAGTGCGGCACGCGCGAGGTGATCATCAGCATCGGCGCCACGGTTTCGACCGGGACGGGCTCGCCGAGATGAGCCGCGATCCTGCCGGCCCAGGCGCCGGCAGCATTCACCAGCACCGGCGCGGCAAAGCTCTCCGACCCGGCATCGACGTGCCAGAGGCCGTCACGGTGCCGGATGCTGCCGGCAGCTACGCCTTCGCGCACAGTTGCGCCCAATTGCTCGGCCTTGCGGCGGAACGCCGTCGTCGTCTGCGCCGGATTGGCCGCACCGTCACGCCGAGAAACCACACCGCCGGGACAGGTCTCGGCCACCGCCGGCACCAGCCGGCGCAGTTCGGCGGCGTCGATCAGCTCCTCGTGGGTGAAGCCCAGCGCATTGAGCTCGGCGACGCGGGCGCGGCAAAGGGCGAGCTCGTCCTCGTTCTCGGCGACCAGCACCTGGCCGTAGCTCTCGAAGCTGCAATCGTCGTCGACGAGATCCGTGATCTTCTCCCAGATGTCCATCGAGCGGATCGACAGCGGAATCTCGGGAATGTGCCGCGCGAGCTGCCGGACGCCGCCGGCATTGACGCCCGAGGCGTGACGGCCGGCATAGTCCTTCTCGATCAGCACCGGCTTCAGGCCGGCGAGACACAGATGCAGCGTGGTCGAGCACCCGTGGATGCCGCCGCCAATGACGATCGCATCCACATTTGTGCTCATCCGCGCACCACAGCCTTGACGTCGGCCTCGCTCTTGGGAACGGCGGCGAGTTCGGCCAGCGTGATCGGCTTCACCGGCGCGCGCAGCCGGTAGTAACCGATCTCCTGCGGGGTCTTGCCGCGCGCCCGCGCCATCAGCTCGGTGACGGTGAGGCCGCAGAGCCGGCCCTGGCACGGGCCCATGCCGGTGCGGCGATAGGCCTTGAGCTGATTCGGCCCGGTCGCGCCGATCGCGACGGAATCGAGAACGTCCTTTGCCGTGACCTCTTCGCAACGACAGACGATGGTATCGCCTGAAGGAATCCGGAACTGCGGGGCGGGGCGGAACAGCGTGTCGAGGAACAGGCGACCACGCTCAGCCTTGGCGAGGTCGGAACGGAGCGTCGCCATTGCGGGAAGTTTTGCGGCAGAAGCGGGCGCCAGTGCTTCGACGGCGGCGCGCGCGGCAATGCGACCGCGCACCACGGCTGCACTCGCGCCGCCGATGCCGGCCCCGTCACCGGCGATCGCGATGCCGGCGACCGACGAATTGCCGCTCGCGTCGAGCACTGGCGACCAGCACAATTGCAGATCATCCCAGCGATGCTCGATGCCGGCTGACATCGCCAGATTGACGTTGGGCACGACGCCCTGATGCAGCAGCAACAGGTCCGCAGCGATGGTCTCGCGCTTGCCGCCGGCGACGTAGCTCACGCTGGCAAGCTGGCCATCACCGGAAGCCGCAAGCTCGGTGACGCCGGAGACGACCTGCACCTTCGCCCTCACCTCGCGCATCATCGACAGGCCCTTGGCGAAATAGGGCGAGGTGAGGAAGGCGAAAGCGTGCGGGAGCGCGGCGAAATAATTGCCGCGCTGGGTGGTGTCGAGGATGCGATCGATGCGGCCGCCAAGCCGCAGTATCTGCGCGGCGAGCAGCCAGAGCAGCGGCCCCTGCCCTGCGATCACGGTGCGTCCGTCGGGCACCAGCGCCGAGGACTTCAGCATGGTCTGCGCCGCGCCCGCGGTCATCACGCCCGGGAGCGTCCAGCCGGGAATTGGGAGCGGCCGCTCCAGCGCACCGGTCGCGAGAATCACGCGTTTCGCCTTGACGAAGGCCGAGGCGCCGCCGATCGAGACGGCGATATCGAGATTGCGGTCGAGGCTCCAGACGGTGGCGCGGTGAATGACCTCCGCATTGCTCGCGCGCAGCGACTGCACGAGATCGGCGCCGACCCAATAATCGGCGCCGAGCTGATTGCGCTCGGTAACCGGCGTCGAGGCGATGGCGCGAAACACCTGGCCACCGGGGCCGATGTTCTCGTCGAGCAGCAGCGTCGAGAGGCCGGCCTCGGCGGATGTTGCGGCAGCAGCAAGGCCCGCGGGCCCGGCGCCGATCACCACGACGTCATAGTTTTCGCGCTTGGGAGCCACGCTCATTTTCCGATCTCCCGCTTGCCCTTCTGGATTTCGATCTGCATGCCCTCGGCGACGGGCACGAGGCACCCTTGCCGGTTGCCGACGCCGTCGATGGTGACGAGGCAGTCGAAGCAGACGCCCATCATGCAATAAGGCAGACGCGGCGCGCCGCTCACCGCGGTGGAACGCCGTGCGTCAACGCCGGAGGCCAGCAGTGCGGCGGAGACGGTGTCGCCCTGGCGCGCTGCGACCGCGACGCCATCGACGAAGATCTGCACCTGTGGCCGCTTGTCCTGTTCGGATCGCTTGAACATGGGGATGCCTCTTGGCTCCTTCTCAGAATCTCTAGTAGCCGCTGCTGTTCGCAGCACCTGCGCCGCCAAAACGGCTGGCCGAGAACGCGCCGACCAGCTCCGGCTCGAGCGCGCCCTGCGCCACCATGCGCGCGATCTCGAAGGCGTGGTTGGAGGCGAGCGTCACGCCGGAATGGCAGCAGGCGACGAAGGCGCCGGGATGCGTCTCCGACTGATCGTAGATCGGAAAGCCGTCCTGCGGCATGACGCGAATGCCGGACCAGCTCCTGACCACGTTGAGCCGCGCCAGATGCGGGAACATGCGCTGCGCGCGATCGGCCATGACGCCGCTGATCGACGGCTTCAGCGTGCGATCATCGAGATCGTCCTCCTTGCTGTCGCCGATCATCACCGTGCCCTCGTCGGTCTGGCGGATCGTGGTCAGCGGATGCGGCAGGAACGGCATGGTGCGCTCGGTCACGACGACCTGGCCGCGAGTCGGGCCCATCGGCGCAAAGAGGCCGACCATCGGCGCCAGCGTCTGGTTGGCGTTGCCGGCGGCGAGCACGATCTTGGCGGCGCGCAGCTCGCCCTGCGGCGTGATCAGCCGAAATTCGCCCCGGCTCTTGCTGATCGCCGAGACCGGACGCTCCGGAAAATAGTCGATGCCGAACGCAATGAAGCCGGTGTGGAAGGCGCGGAAGGTGCGCAGCGAATTGACGTGGCCGTCGAGCGGACAATAGCTGCCGCCGGAGACCTCGGGGCCGATCAGCGGCAGCGCCTCCTTCACCTCGGACGGCCGCAGCATCTCCATCTTGTAGTCGGCCGCGCCGACCTGGTTGTGCATGCGCTTGACGAGCTCGGTGCGCTGGCCGAATTCGTCCTCGCCGAGCGTGAGATGAAAACCGCCGTTCTGCTGCAGGGCGACGTCGAGGCCGGTCTGCTGCTTCAGCTCGGAGGCCAGCCGGCCCCACGCCTGCGAGGCCTGCACGGTCCACCGCGTATAGGCCGGCATGCCGAGCCCTTTGCTCTGCACCCACACCAATGCGAAGTTCGCGCGCGAGGCGCGCTTGGTGATGTCGCCTTCGTCGAGCACGGCGACCTTCTTGCCGAGCCGGCCGAGGCCCCAGGCAATGGCGGAGCCGAGCAGTCCGCCGCCGACGACGGCGACGTCGTAATCTCCTGACATGAGTTCTCCTATCGTCCCGTATCGCCCTTGCCAGCGAGCACACGGTCGAGCCCGTAGAAGCGGTCGAGCAAAATGAGGGCGGCCATGGTGATTGCGATCACGCAGGCCGAGACCGACGTCACGAGCGGATCGATGTTGTCCTGGATGTAGAGAAACATGCGGACCGGCAACGTCTCGGTCCCGGGCGCCGCAAGGAAGACGGTCATGGTGAGATCGTCGAAGGACTGGATGAAGGCGAGCGCCCAGCCGCTAATCACGCCGGGCAGGATCAGCGGCAAGGTCACGCGGCGGAACAGCGTCCAGCCGCCGGCGCCGAGCGAGACCGCCGCCATCTCGACCGTGCGGTCCATGCCGGTCGCCGCCGCCAGCGTCAGCCGCAGCGCGAACGGGAACACGATGATGACATGCGCGACGATCAGCGCCGCGAAGCTACCGCCGAGACCGGCCGAAGTGAAGAAGCGCAGGAAGGCGATGCCGAGCACCACATGCGGGATCATCAGCGGCGACAGGAACAGCGCCGCCAGCACATCACGACCACGGAAGCGATAGCGCGCGATCGCCAGCGCCGCCGGCACCGCGAACAGCAGTGCCACGAGGGAGGACAACGCGCCAAGGCCGAGGCTGACCCAGAAGGCGTGAATGAATTCGGGGTAGTTCGCAATGGTCCTGAACCAGCGCAGCGAGAAGCCGTTGGTCGGCAGCGACAGGTATCCCTCAGGCGTGAAGGCGACGAGGCAGACCACCAGGATCGGCGCCACCATGACGATGACGAAGATGGTGTGAAAGATCAGCGCGAGCGGACCGTTCCGGCTCATCGGAACACCTCCGCATAGCGGCGTTCGATCAGTGCGTTGCTGCCGACGACGATCAGCACCAATGCGGCCAGCAGCAGCGTTGCGACCGCAGCGCCCAGCGGCCAGTTCAGCGTGTTGAGGAATTCGTCATAGGCGAGCGTTGCCGCGACCTTGAGCCGGCGGCCGCCGATGATCGCCGGCGTTGCGAAGGCGCTGGCCGAGAGCGAGAACACGATGATGGCGCCCGACAGCACGCCTGGCATGATCTGGGGCATGATGATGCGGCGGATGATGGTCGCAGGGCCCGCGCCGAGCGACATCGCAGCATTCTCGATCTGCGGATCGAGCCGCTGGAGGGCGGCCCATACCGACAGCACCATGAACGGCATCATCACATGCGCGAGCGCGATCACCACGCCTGTTTCGGTGAACATGAAGGGAATGGGGGAGCCGATCAGCCCGAGCGACATCAGCAGCTTGTTGACGAGGCCGTTGTTGCCACCGAACAGCAGGGCCCAGCCCAGCGTTCGCGCCACCACTGAGATCAAGAGCGGCCCGAGAATGACAAGCAGGAAAAAACTCTTCCAGCGGCCGCTCATGCGGTTAAGGATATAGGCTTCGGGTGCGCCGAGCAGCGCCGTGAGCAAAGTGGTCAGGATCGCGATGCGGAAGGTCCGCCAGAACATCTCGGCGTAGTAAGGATCGGTCGCGATCTCGTGCCAGTTCTTGAGAATGAAGACCGGCTCGATGCCCTTGTACTGGCCCCAATCGTGGAACGACAGCATCACCGTCATCGCCAGCGGAATCAGCAGCACGCCGACGAACAGCATCAAGGCGGGCGCGGTCAGCACCCACGGCGCGCGTGTGCTGCGCTCCTCCGCGGCCATGCTCATGCGCCAGCCCTCGCGCGCACGCTCATGTCCTCGGGCCGCCAGGTGAGGCGAACCGCGTCGCCTTCGGCCGGCTGCGCTTTGCCGTCGTTCTGGCGGATGACGATCGCCGGGCCGCATTCGCTGTCACACTGGAACAGCCAGTGATTGCCCTGGAAGATGCGCGTGATGATCTTTCCGCTGAGCCCTGTATCGCCAAAGCCGATTCTTTCGGGGCGAACGCTGACGGTGACGGGACCGCCGAGCCCAGCCGGCGCCGGTGCGCGCCAGGAGCCGGCCACCAACTGCGTCGGCGCGACGGTCCGGTCGATCGTTCCGGCAAAATCGTTGGTCTTGCCGAGGAATTGCGAGACGAAGGCCGAGGCCGGCCTTTCATAGGTCTCTTGTGGCGTGCCGATCTGCTCGATCTTGCCCTGGCTCATGACCACGATGCGATCCGACAGCGACATCGCCTCGTTCTGGTCATGCGTGACCAGGATCGTGGTGGTGCCGACGGTGCGCTGGATCTGGCGCAGCTCGATCTGCATCTCCTCGCGCAGCTTGGCGTCGAGGTTCGACAGCGGCTCGTCGAGCAGCAGCACGCTGGGCTTGATCACCAGCGCACGCGCCAGTGCCACGCGCTGCTGCTGGCCGCCGGACATGCGGCGCGGATGGCGATCCTCGTATCCGGCGAGGCCCACCATCGCGAGTGCGGCGCGGACGCGTTCGGACCTTTCAGCGCGCGGCACGCCACGCATCTCGAGGCCGAAGGCGACGTTCTCCGCCGCGGTCATGTGCGGAAACAGCGCGTAGCTCTGGAACACGATGCCGAGGCCGCGCTTTGCCGGATGGATCGCGGTCAGGTCCTTGCCCTCGAGGCGGATCGCGCCGCGCGTCGGATCGAGGAAGCCCGCGATCATCTGCAGCGTCGTGGTCTTGCCGCAGCCGGACGGGCCGAGGAAGGAGATGAACTCCCCCTTCCCCACCGACAGGCTGAAGTCATCGACCACAGTCTGCGTGCCGAACTGCTTTGCGACCCGATCGAGCTCGAGATAGGCCATGGCGCTGTCTCCGCGGCGACCGATCAGCGTTCGACCTCGCGATTCCAGCGCTTGGTCCACTCCTCGCGCTTCTCGTTGATCACGGTCCAGTCCGGATTATAGAGCTTGGCCGCGCGCTCGCCGATCGGCGCCATCTTGCCGAGCTCGGGCGGGATCACCAGCGATTTCAGCACCGGGCCGTAGCCGTAATCCTTCAGCATCACGAGCTGGCTTTTCGGATCGAGCAGCATCTTGACGAAGCTCGCAGCCAGCGGCGAAGCATTGGGCTTATTGATCGGGCACGCCGTGGTCAGCAGCGTCGCTGCGCCTTCCTTCGGGTAGACGAAGTCGACGGGGAAGCCGGTATTGGCGAAGCTCTGCACGCGGCCGGTGCCCCATACCGCGATCACGGCCTGGCCGGACTGGAACAGCTCGGTCATCTTGCCCGGCGACGGCTCATAGGCCAGCACGTTCGGATTGATCTGCTCCTTGAAGATCTTGAAGCCGGACTCGACGTTGGTCTCGCCGCCGCCGTTCATCTTCGACAGCATCACCAGCGCTTCGAGACCGTAGGTGTTGTTGATCGGTGGAATCACGAGCTGTTTTGCGTATTTCGTGTCCTTCAGGTCGTTCCACGAGGTCGGCGGCGCCCAGCCTTTCTCCTTGAACACTTTCGTGTTGTACATCAGCCCGGTGGCGACGATGCCGATCGCAACCGCGCGATCGTCCTTGAAGCGTGCAGTGTCGTAGAGATCGGCGGGCAAGCCGTCGAGCTTGCCGCAGAAGCCGAGCTGGATGGCCTGGTACATCGGGCCATCATCGACGATGGCAACGTCGATCTGCTGGTTGCCTTTCTGCGCCTGGAGCTTGGCCAGCGTGTCGGTGGAATTGCCGGCGACGTATTCGACCTTGACGCCGTTCTCCTTCTCGAAGGCCGGGATCACCTCGTCGCGGATGGTCTTCTCGAACGAGCCGCCATAGCCGGCGACGTAGAGCGTTTTCTGCTGGGCCGAGGCGACCGAGGGGACGGCAATGAGCGCTGCGATGCTGACCGCGGTCAGAAGGCGAAAAGTCTTCATGTGGACCGATCTCCAATACCGGAATGAGGTGACGTGCCGACGAGTCTCGCTGGCTGAAGCGCGTTGCCGCATTCCCTTCCGCGCCAATCCGCTTTCGATCAGGGCTCCGGCCCCCATTCGGCGGGTTTTGGCGCGATCTGGAGGTTTGAACCCCTCCAATCTGCCGAAAAAGCGGGCTGTCTCCAGTCCTGATGAAAAAGATCGCAGACCTGTACTTCCATCGTCCAATGAATAATGGCACCCTCTGCATGCCGAAATGTTATGATTGGATGGTGGAATGGCGCGTATCAATTCGCGGCAGGTGGAGGCCTTCCGCGCGATGATGCTGACCGGCAGTGTGACCGAGGCGGCGGCGCTGATGAAGGTGACGCAGCCGGCCGTCAGCCGCTTGCTGCGCGACCTCCAGGCCCTGCTGAAGATGGAGCTGTTCGAACGCCGCGGCACCGGCCTGGTGCCGACCGCCGCGGCGATGGCGCTCTACACCGAAGTCGAGCGCTCCTTCGTCGGGCTGGAACGCATCACTGCGGCGGCGGAAGAAATCCGCGGCCGGCGCACGGGCTCGCTACGCATCGCAGCACTGCCGGCGCTGTCGAACGGCTATCTGCCGCGGCTCACCGGTCACTTCCTGAAGGAGCGGCCAAACCTCAACCTGGCCTTCTTCGGCGTCATCTCGCCGATCGTGGTCGACTGGGTGCTGAACAATCAATGTGACGTCGGCTTTGCCGAGGTGCCGATCGCGCATTCCGGTCTGCCGAGCCAGAGACTGCCGGCGCCGGCGCGCGTCGCAGTGCTGCCGACCGGTCATCGCCTCGCGGAGAAGGACGTGCTGGAGCCGCGCGATTTCGAGGGCGAGACCTTCATCTCGTTGTCCGCGGGATCGTCGAGCCGGCACCTCGTCGATCAGGTCTTCCACCGCCACGATGTCCGCCGCGTGCTGCGCGTCGAGACTACGCTTTCGGAGATCATGTGCGGCATGGTGTCGTCCGGCCTTGGCGTCGCGATCTGCGATCCCTTCACGGCGCAGGAATTTGCAACGCGCGGCGTCGTCGTGCGCCGCTTCCTGCCGCGCATCGACTTCGAATTCTCCGCGGTGTTTCCGGCGCAGCGCAGCCCTTCACCCGTGGCGCTGGACCTGGTCGAGACCATGCGCAAGGCGCTGGTGGAGTTCGAGGACGACGAAGCCGGGGTCAGCCGTTGAACGCCGCCTGCGCCTCCGGCAGATCCCAGATCTTGCCGATCGCGGCGGTGCCCGCCGCAATGATCGCAGCTTCATCCGCGCCGAGATAGCGCCCCTCATCGACCAGCACACGGCCGTCGACCATGACCTGATCGATATTGGCGCGGTTGGCGAGTGCGATCAGCGCGCGGCGCGGGTCGAACAGCGGCTGCAGATGCGGATGGGTGAGATCGACGACGGTGAGATCTGCGGTCGCGCCCGGCTCGATGCGGCCGAGATCGGGCCGCTTGATGACGTCGGCGGCCACGGCCGTGTTCGCCTCGATCAGTTCGGGTGAGTTCGCGACGTCAGGGCGCGCCGAAATGATCTTGGAGATCAGCGACGCCGCATTGAGCTCGCCGAGCAGGTCCATGTTGTAGCCGTCGGTGCCGACCACGGTGCGCACGCCGTGCTCGGCGAAGCGGCTGAACGCGGCGGTGATGCCGGCACGCGCGAACACGCGGGGGCAGTTCAAGACGGTCATGCCGCGCGCGGCCATCAGCTTGAGATCGTCATCGCTGCTGAACATGCAATGCGCCGCCATGAGGTCGGGCGCGAGTAGGCCGAGCCAGTCCAGATATTCTGCCGGCGTGCGGCCGCCATAGCGCTTGCCGATGGTCTCGACCTCGGCGCGGCTTTGCGCCATGTGCGTCGTGATGGGAACGCCGAGCTCGCGCGCCCGCGTGGCGCAGGCTTTCAAGAGATCGGGGCCGCAGGTGTCGGTGGCATGCGGGCTCATGGCAAGGCTGATGCGGCCGTCGCCGCGATTATTCCAGCGCTGATAGAGCGCATTCCATGTCGCCATGTCCGCGGCGCCGTCATCGCCGGAATATTGGACCACACCATCTAGCCCGGCCTTGGCGTCGGACGTCGAGAACAGATAGGGCGCACCATAGAAGCGGATGCCCATCTCTTCCGCCGCGTCGAACATCTCGGGGATCGAGTTGCGAAACGGCTCCATCACCGTGGTGGCGCCGCCCTTGAGCAGCTGGAGGATGCCGAGCCGCGCCACCGCAAGGCGCTCTTCCGCCGACAAGATAACGGCGCCGCGCTTGGTCAGCGGCAGCAGCACCGTGTAGACGATGCTCTGGCTGTTCTTGCGGCCGTTGCCGTCCTCGGTGTGGCTGCGCGCCACCGCTTCCGAGAAGCAATGATTGTGCAGATTGAGCAGGCCCGGCAGGACGAAGCGGCCTGGGCGATCATAGACCTGATCGGCGCGCGGCTTGTCGCGCGTGATCGCCGCAATCTTCTTGCCTTCGACCAGAACCCAGCGGTCGCGCAGCACGTCCTGCGCGCCGTCTTTGCGTGACAGCACATAGCTGCCGAAGATTGCTGTGGTGCTCATGCGGGGCGTACGTTCCAGAACACGGCGGTGCCGTCGAGAATGCCGGTGATGGCCTTGCGGTAGGCCGTCGGCTGCTTGTACAGGCCGATCGGAATATAGGGGATTTCCTCGAACGCCACCCTCTGGACTTCGCGGCAGATGCGCTGCTGTTCGGCGAGTTCGGAGGCCGCCAGCCATTGGCTGCGCAAGGGTCCCATCTTCTCGCTCGCATACCAGCCGGCAACCTTGCCTTCGCCGCGAATGTTGGTGTTGCCGGCCGGGTTGAGCCAGTCGATACCCTGCCAGTTGCCGACCGCGGCGCTCCAGCCGCCCTGCGGCAGCGGATCCTTCTTCAGCTGGCGCTGCAGCACCACGGCGAAATCGAGGCCGGCATATTCGACGTTCATGCCGGCCTTGCGCAACGAATCCACCGCGATCTCGCCGAGCGGCTTCTGCGCCAGCGAGTTGGTCGGAACGAGCAGCACGATC
Organism: Bradyrhizobium sp. IC4059; assembly: GCF_020193615.1. Classification (NCBI taxonomy): domain Bacteria; kingdom Pseudomonadati; phylum Pseudomonadota; class Alphaproteobacteria; order Hyphomicrobiales; family Nitrobacteraceae; genus Bradyrhizobium; species Bradyrhizobium sp. IC4059. The sequence continues at coordinate 482,487 of NZ_JADYVH010000004.1, read as the reverse complement.
TTCTCGCCGTTATAGCCGGCGGCTTTCAGGTCGGCCTTCACCTTGGCGTAGTCGCGCGGGCCGCGGAACACGTCGAGGCCGACCTCATTTGCCATCGGGGTGCCGGGTGCGAAATAGCCGACCGGTGAGACCTGGAACGCCGGATCGGTGCCGGCGACGGCGGTCATGAATGCGGACTGGTCGATCGCACCCAGGAGCGCGCGGCGGATGGCGGGATTGTCGAACGGCGGCTGCAGGTGGTTGAGGCGCAGCATGCAGGCGTAGCCTCGGGGATCGAGGATGCGCGTCTCGATATCGCCGGCCGCCTTGATCACCGGAAGCAGATCGTGCGGCGTAGTCTCCTGCCAATCCTGCTCGCCGGTCTGGAGCGCGGCGACGCCGGTGCCGGCATCGGGCGTAGTGGTCCAGACCACGCGATCGTAGTGCACGATCTTCGGCCCCGCAGTCCAATCCGGCTTGCCGTCGGTGCGCGGCTGATAGCGCTCGAACTTGGCATAGGCATTGCGCGCGCCCTGCACGCGCTCGTCGGCGAGATAGCGGAACGGACCGCTGCCGATCACCTCGGTGAGCGGCTTGAACGGATCCTGGCTCGCGAGCCGCTCCGGCATCATGAAGCAGGCATTGATCGCTGCCTTGCCGAGCGCCTGCGGCAGCAGCGGAAAAGGACGCTTCAGACGGAAGCGGATGGTGCGGTCGTCGGCAGCCGAGAGCTCGGCGGTCGCCTCCATCAGCTCGCCGCCAAAGCCGTCGCGCGCGGCCCAGCGGCGGATGCTGGCGACGCAGTCGCGCGCCAGCACGCGCTCGCCATCGTGCCAGAACAGGCCGTCACGAAGCGTGAGGTCCCACTGCAGCTGGTCGGCGGAGATGGCGTGGCCCGACAGCATCTGCGGCGAGACCTGGAGCGAGGCGCTCATGCCGTAGAGCGTATCGTAAACCATGAAGCCGTGGTTTCGCGACACCTGCGCGGTCGAATAGATGGGATCGACGAAGGCGAGATCGATGACGGGGATGAAGCGCAGCGTGGATTGCGATTCAGCGCGGACGATGCCCGGCAGCGACAGCGCCGGCAGCGCCGCGCCGGCCTTGAGGAGCGAACGGCGGGAGATGGACATTAGCGGTGACCCGCTTCGTGGCGCAGGAAGTTCTCCGCGATGTTCTCGCCGGTGGTGATCCAGACATCCGGGCACGATTTTGCGTAGGTCAGGAATTCGCGCAGCAGCCGCAGCCGCATCGGGCGGCCGCTGCATTGCGGATGCAGCACGGTTGTCACCATCGCGCCCCAGTCGCGGACCTCATCCAGCTCGTCCTTCCACATCGAGAGCACGTGTTCCCTAGGGAAGATCGAGCGCGGACTGAAGCGCGCGGACAGGCCGTGCATCCAGTCGTCATAGCTCGCGGTCACCGGCAGCTCGATCGTGCCGGGCTTGCCGTCGGCGAGGCGATGACGATAGGGCCTGACGTCGTCGCGGAACGATGACGTATAGACGATGCCGTGGCGCACCAGCGCGACGCGCAGTTCCTCGGTGAACTCGCCATAGGGCGCGCGATAGCCGGTCGGCTTGACGCCGAGCCGGCGCTTCAGCGCCTCGAAGCCGCGCTCCAGCTCCTCCTCGATCCAGGGATCGCCGGGATCTGGCAGCAGATGGTGATAGCCGTGATGGCCGATCTCGTGACCGGCCTTGAGGATGGACTCCGCCATCGCCGGATGCGCATCGACCGACCACCCCGTGACGAAGAACGTCGCCTTGAGATCGAGCTGGTCGAGCAGCTCCAGGAGTTTCGGCGTGCCGACGCGCGCCTCATAGCCGCCATAGCTCATGGTGATGAGCCGCTGCGCATGACCTGCGTCCTTGCTGGTCCAGGCACTCTCGGCGTCCACGTCGAACGACAGGAACATCGCGGATGTGTACGGCTTCGGCCACGGATATTCGGGCGCGGGATCCGCGGTGTTGGCCGGAACGAGCGGAATGCTCTGGAGTGCCTTACTGTCCAGCATTGATGGTCGCCTTCTCGATTGCGTTGTCGCTCAATTTCCACTTCGCCAACAGCGTCTTGTAGGTGCCGTCCGCGATCAGCGCGTCGACCGCCTCCAGCATTGCCTGCTGCAATGCCTTCTCCTTCACCGGCAGAGCAATGCCGGTGAATTGCTGTGCGATGGGCGCGCCCACGGTCGCATAGGTGTTGGGCTCGAGGTCCATGATGTAGGGCAGCGTCTCGTTGCCCTGGGCGGCGGCATCGATGCGGCCTTGCCTCAGCTGGGTGCGCGCATCGGCCGAGCCGTCGGTGCCGACGAACTGGATCGGAGAGCTGCCGCAATTCTTCTCGCTCCACGCCGCAATCTGGGCCGGGAACATGGTGCGTCGGCTGGCGCCGACCTTCTTGCCGCACAGCGACGTCGCATCCTTGAATTCCGCCTTGCGTGCCGCCTGCACGAAGAACTGCGGGCCGCTGCGCAAATAATCGACGAAGGTCGCGACCTCGTGCCGGCTCGCATAGTCGGTGAAACCGGACAGGATCGCATCCACCCGCCCGGTCGAGATCGAGGGTATGAACTCGGCAAAGCTGGTCTCGGTCCATTCGATCTTGAGGCCGAGCTTGCGGCCGATGGCTTCGCCGAGATCGACGTCGAAACCGGAGAGCGCGTTGGTGGCGGGATCGCGGAACTCCATCGGCGGATAGTTCGGCACCACCGCGACCTTGATGCTGCCGCGCTTTACGATCTCAGGCGGCAGTTCGGCCGCCATTGCCGACACGCTCATGGCGCCCAGGAACGCCGCCGCAAGCAAGAATCTCTTCATCACCATACCCCCAATGTCAGATCACTGCCGAAAGAAATGCCTTGGTGCGCTCCTCGCGCGGCGCGCCCAACACGTCGGAGGCGCGGCCTTGCTCGACGATCGCGCCCTGATCCATGTAGACGACGCGGTCGGCGACCTCGCGGGCGAAGCCGAGCTCGTGCGTCACCACCATCATGGTCATGCCGCTTCGCGCCAGCTCCTTCATGACCGCGAGCACCTCGCCGACCAGCTCGGGATCGAGTGCGCTGGTGGGCTCGTCGAACAACATCAGCATCGGCTTCATGGCGAGCGCCCGCGCGATCGCGACGCGCTGCTGCTGGCCGCCGGAGAGCTGCGCCGGATACCAGTCGGCCTTGGCCGACAATCCGACGCGCCGAAGCAGCTCGGTCGCCTCGGCGCGCACCTCATCCGGCTTGCGCCCCTGCACCTGGGTCGGGCCTTCCGTGATGTTCTCCAGCGCGGTCTTGTGCGGAAACAGGTTGAAGCGCTGGAATACCATGCCAGTCTTGAGCCGCTGCCGCCCGATTTCGCGCTCGCTCAGGCGATGGAGTTTCCCGCCTTGCTCGCGCACTCCGAGCAGTTCGCCGTCGAGCCAGATGCCGCCGGCATCGATCGTGGCGAGCTGATTGATGCAGCGGAGCAGCGTGGTCTTGCCGGAGCCGGAGGCGCCGATCAGGCACATCACCTCGCCGGGCCAGACGTCGAGCGAGACGTTCTTGAGAGCCTGAAACTCTCCAAAGTTCTTGGCTACGGAGCGGATCGCGACGAGCGGCTTTGTCATCGCGCCAGCCGCAATGTGCCGCGTGCAAAGCGGCGTTCGAGCAACATCTGGAGCGGTGTCAGGATCGAGACCGCGAGCAGGTACCAGAGCCCGGCGACGATCAGCAGCTCGATGACGCGGGAGTTGGCGTAGTAAATGTTCTCGGCATTGTGCAGCAGCTCCGGATACTGGATCACGCTGGCGAGCGAGGTCGCCTTCACCATGCCGATGAACTCGTTGCCGAGCGGCGGGATCACCACGCGCATCGCCTGCGGCAGCACGATGCGGCGCAGCGCGCGCAGCCGTCCCATACCGATCGCCTGCGCCGCCTCATATTGCCCGATATCGACCGACAGCATGCCGGCGCGCATGACTTCGGAGGTGTAGGCGCCCTGGTTGATGCCGAGCCCGAGCAGCGCGGCAAGGAACGGCGTCATGACGTCGACGGCGCGTGCAGACCACAGGCCGGGGATACCGATGGTCGGAAACACCAGCGCGAGATTGAACCACAGCAGCAGCTGCAGGATCAGCGGCGTGCCGCGGAACAGCCAGGTGTAGCCGGCGGCGACCGACTTCAGCACCGGATTGGGCGACAGCCGCATGATCGCGACGACGATGCCGAGAAAGATGCCGAGCATCATCGCCAGCACCGCCATCACCATGGTGTTGACGATGCCTTCGAGGATGACCTTTGCGGTCAGGAAGCGGCTGACATAGGACCATTCGATCTGGCCGTTCGCAAAGGCGCGCGCGATCGCCGCCAGCACGAGGACGATCAGGGCCGCGCTGATCCAGCGAAACCAGTGCGGCTCGCGCGCGATCCGCATGCCCGACAGATCGGGAAATCCTTGCGCGAGTGCCGGCGCCTGCTTCATTGCGGCGCCGCGTTCAGCATGGGCTGGGCGACTGCATTGGTCCCCAAGCCCCATTTGTCGAGAATGGCCTTGTACGAGCCGTCAGCGATCATCGCCGCGAGTTTCTCGGTCACGACTTCGCGCAAGGCGGCATCGTCCTTGCGGAACATGATGCCTTGATAGCCCTTGGCAAAGGGCTCGCCGACGATGCGGTACTTGCCGGGCTCCTGTTGCTGCGCATAAGGCAACGTCTCGCTGCCCTGCACGGCGGCGTCGATGCGGCCCTGCTTGAGCTGGTTGCGGACGTCGATGGAATTCTCGCCCGGAACGTACTGGATCGCCGGCTTGCCGGCCGGCTCGCAATTCTGCTTGCTCCACTTCTCGATCTCGACCGGGAAGCTGGTGCTGCGGGTGGTGCCGACCTTCTTGCCGCAGAGATCGGTGGCGTCCTTGACCGCGCTCTCCGCCATCACGAAGAACTGCGGGCCGGTTGCGAGGTAATCGACGAAGTCGGCGGTCTCGCGCCGCGAGGCACGATCGGAGATGCCAGAAATGATGAAGTCGGCCCGCTTGGTCGTGAGTGACGGGATCAGCTCGGCGAACGGCGTCTCGCTCCAGACGATCTTCAGCCCGCCGAGCCGCTTGGCGAGCTCCTTCGCCAGATCGATGTCGAGCCCGACCAGCTCGTTGGTTGCGGGGTCGCGATATTCCATCGGCGCGTAGGTGGAATTGACCGTGAGCTTCAGCGTGCCGGCCTGCTTGATCTCCGCCGGCAGCTCGGCGGCTCGCGCCGACGTCACCGCAGCCAGCGCTGCGCAGGCAAGCAAATACGAGAGGCGTGTCATGTCAGCTCCTTTTGCCAACGCCGCGACCGGCCGTTGGTCAATCTGCGTCGAGAACGGCCGGCTCGATGATGCCGGCACGCTCGGTGATCACCCTGTATTGCTCGGGCCGCCGGTGGGCGGCGAAGTTGAACATCTTGTCCTTGCCCTGGCGGCAGAGGTCGAGATCGATGTCGGCGACGATCACCTCGTCGGCCAGCGTTTGCGCCTGCGCGACGATGCGGCCATTGGGATCGACGATGCAGGAGCCGCCGATCAGGCCGGAGCCGTCCTCCTCGCCCGCCTTCGCCACCGAAATCGCCCAGGTCGCGTTCATGTAGGCGTTGGCCTGCGTCACCAGCGTCGAGTGGAAGGTGCGCAAGGCTCCGTCTTCGGTCGTGCCGCCGTTGGGATCGTAGGCCGCCGAATTGTAGCCGATGCAGACGAGCTCGACGCCTTGCAGACCAAGCACGCGCCAGGATTCCGGCCAGCGCCGATCGTTGCAGATCATCATGCCCATGATGGCGTGGGCCCAGGATGAGCCGGCGCGGAAGGCGGGAAAGCCGAGGTCGCCATATTCGAAGTAGCGCTTCTCGAGTTGCTGGTAGCGCGCGCCCGGACGCGGCTCGACCGAGCCCGGCAGATGCACCTTGCGATAGCGGCCGAGAACCTCGCCGTCGCGATCGACCAGGATGGAGCAATTGTAGCGCCGCCCCTCCGGCGTCAGCTCGGCATAGCCGACATAGAAGCCGACGCGCAGCGCACGTGCGCGATCGAATAGCTTTGCCACCGCGGGGTTCGGCATGCTGCGCTCGAAATACCGGTCGAGGGCCTCGCCTTCGAGCAGCCAGCGCGGGAAGAAGGTGGTGAAGGCGAGCTCCGGAAACACCACAAGGCTCGCACCCCGACCGGCCGCCTCCTCCAGCATGTCGAGCATCCGCGACAACGTGTGCTCGCGCGTATCGGCTTTTTGCGTCGGCCCCATCTGAGCGGCGGCGGCGCGAAGGACACGAACCAAGATTGCCTCCAATCTGTGCGCAGTGCTGCCTCAATGGGCGAACGAACCCTTTGATGCGACGTGCAAATCGGCTGCCATTACGGGCAAGCACTGCTGCAAAATCAATTCGCGTTGCTATGATGTTTTGGCCCTGACTATAATCGGCAGTGATATGAACCTGCGTCAGCTCGAGATCCTTCGCGCCGTGATCCGCCACCGCACCACGGTGGCGGCGGCGGACGAGCTGGCGCTGTCGCAGCCGGCGGTCAGCAACGCGCTGAAGACGATGGAGGCGCAGGCGGGCTTTGCGCTGTTCGAGCGCGTCAACAACCGGCTGTTTCCAACCGCCGAAGCGATGGCGCTCTACAAGGAGAGCGAGGCGATCTTCGCGCTGCACGCCAAGCTCGAGAACCGCATGCGCGATTTGCGCGAGAACCGGTCCGGGCATCTCGCCATCGTGGCGACGCCGCCGCTCGCGTACAGCATCATTCCGTCCGCGCTGTCGGGCTTCCTGCGCCGCCGCCCGGAGACGCGGGTGTTCTTCGACGTACGGCGCTATGAGGGCATCATCGAGGGTGTGCTGAGCCGCGTCGCCGAGCTCGGCTTCGCGCTCGGCCTCACGCATCATCCAGGGATCGCGCATGAGGTGGTGCACACCGGCGAGATGGTCTGCGTGCTGCCGCCACAGCATCCACTCGCCGACCGGCCGATGATCTCCGCTTCCGATCTCTCCGGCCTGCCCTTCATTGGGCTCGAACGCGGCACGCGGCTCGGCGAAGCCGTGCGCGACAGCTTTGCCCGCGCCGGCGCGCCGTTCCGGCCGACGGTCGAGGTGCGCTACTGCAACACGGCCTGCGTGCTGGCCGCCGCCGGCGTCGGCGCGGCGGTGGTCGATCCTTTCTCGCCGCGGCAGAACGGCGGCAGCGGCCTCGTCGTCCGTCCGTTCACGCCGACGACGCAGGCGGTCGCCTATATGCTATGGTCTGAAGCCGAGCCGCTGTCGCGTCTGGCCAAGGCCTTTCTCAACGAGATCCGCAAGGAGAGCGCTCTGCTCGAGCGGGCAGCGCCGCACCAGCAACATGGGGCAGAAAGCGGCTGAGCTTCGCAACCTTTTGACCGGGAGGCCCATGGCACGCATCACCATCATCGAGACCGGAGAGGTGCCGCAAAAATACCGCGAGCGCCACGGTTCATTTCCGGACATGTTCGCGCGCATGATCCGCGCCGAGGAGCCGGCCGCGACGATCGAGGTCGTCAGCATCCCCAGCGGCGATGCGCTGCCCGATCCGAGCAAGCTCGAGGCCATCCTCATTACCGGCGCGGCGGCCGGGGTCTATGACGGGCTCGACTGGATCGCGCCGCTGGAAGATTTCGTGCGAACGGCTTACGCCAACAAGACACCGATGGTCGGTGTCTGCTTTGGCCACCAGCTGATCGCGCAGGCGCTCGGCGGCACCGTGCGCAAATCGGAGCATGGCTGGGGCATCGGCCGGCATGTCTATCAGGTGCTGCCGGAGAACGGCGTCATCGACGGTGAAGCGGTTGCGATCGCCGCCTCGCATCAGGACCAGGTGATCGAGCCGCCAAGCGATGCGCTGACGATCCTCTCCTCCGAATTCACCCCGCATGCCGGCCTGCTCTATGCCAATGGCGCGACGCTGACAGTGCAGCCGCATCCGGAATTCGATGTCGGGTTCGCGCAAGTGTGCTGCGATCTGCGCGATGGCAAGGCACCTGAGGATGTCGTTGCCACGGCGAGGACGTCGCTGGCGGAGCCGATGGACAATGCGAAGCTCGGCGGGGCGATTACGCGGTTTCTGGCTAAGCGCACCTGACTACGAAGCTCGAGACGCACTCGTCTTCCCTTCTCCCCTTGCGGGAGAAGGTGGCGCGAAGCGCCGGATGAGGGGTTCTATCCATTCGCCGGACTGCTCGTGAGGAGAGAGACCCCTCACCCGTCTCGCCGCTATGCGGCGAGCCACCCTCTCCCGCAAGGGGAGAGGGTGAAGCAGCGGTCGCTTTGTTAATTTCAGAACGGCTCGCTTCCCAGCCCCGGCACATCGGCCGGCCGCGGGCCCGGCGCCGCCCAGTAAAACCGGCGATCCTTCTCCGCAATGGCGATGTCGTTGATCGAGGCCTCGCGCCGCTTCATCAGGCCGTGCTCGTCGAACTCCCATTGCTCGTTGCCGTAGGAGCGGTACCACTGGCCGCTTGCATCGTGCCATTCGTACTGGAAGCGCACCGCGATCCGGTTGCCGTCGAAGGCCCAGAGGTCCTTGATCAGGCGGTAATCCTGCTCCTTCTCCCATTTGCGGGTGAGGAAGGCGACGATGGCCTCGCGGCCCTGAAACACTTCCGAACGGTTGCGCCAGCGGCTGTCCTCGGTATAGGCGAGCGAGACCCGCACCGGATCGCGTGAATTCCAGGCGTCCTCGGCCATGCGGGCCTTTTGCGCGGCGGTCTCGCGGGTGAAGGGTGGAAGCGGCGGGCGCGACATGGTGGCCTCATCGGTTGATCGGGACCGCGAATGTATCGTCGCAATTGGCAGAGTCGATAGGCGATCCGCTATCGAGCGATCACGTAACCAGATCGGCCTTCATCAGCTGGCGGATCGACTTCGGAATCGGCTGGGCCCGGCCGCCGCTGATGAAGGCGACGCGGACCTCGGCTTTCACCAGCACGTCGTCACCGCGCCGCACCTCCTGCGCCAGCATGATTGACGCCCCTTTCACCGCGACCGGCCAGGTCACGACGTCGAGCACGTCGTCCATTCGCGCGGGCTTCAGGAAGTCCAGATGCATCGAGCGCACCACGAAGGCGAAGCCCGCGCCGTCCGTCTCGGTCTGCTCGAACAGCACCTGCTGCTCGGCACCCATCAGCCTGAGATGATTGGTGCGTCCGCGCTCCATGTAGCGCAGGTAATTGGCATGATAGACAATGCCGGAAAAATCCGTGTCCTCGTAATAGACCCGGACCTGCATGTGGTGGCGGCCGTCGCGGATCTCGCCGTCGAGATGAGCTGTCACGTCCGGAGCCTCTTCGCTGGTCGGTAACCGGCACGTTTTGCGCAAAAACAGCCGGACGCGCAAGCGTGTTAGGACACGACCGGTCCTGACCTTCCCAGCGTCACCTCGACGATCTCAGGCGGCACGCCGAAGCGGAGCGGCATGATGCTGCAACCGAGGCCGCCGGAGACGATGAGATCGCATTTCAGGCGGAAATGGCCATAGGCGAGCCGCAGACCGTTCTTGGGCGCGACGGCCGGCGACCAGCCGAGCAGGCGAACCTGGCCGCCATGGGTATGGCCGGACAATTGCAGCGCGACGCGCGCGGGCACGAGCGGAGCGACATTGGGCTCGTGCGCGAGCAGAATGACCGGCGCATCGTCGGTGATCTTGGCCAGCGTGGCGTTGAGATCGTCGGCACCGAAATGCGTCATGCTCCGGAAGCGCCGCGCCGGCAGGAAGGCCAGTTGATCGCCGAGGCCGGCAAGCCAGAACGGACGGCCGTCCTTGGTGAGGCGTACGGCATCGTTCTCGTAGACGGGGATGCCGGCCGCCTCCAGCGCCCGATGTGCGATGGTCGGCCCGTGCCCGGCCCGCTGCACGGCTCTGTCATCCCAATAGTCGTGGTTGCCCATAACGGCATGAACGCCGAGGGGCGCCTTCAGGCGCGCCAGCACCCTTGCCCATTCGCTCGACGGAATGAAGCGCGTGACGTGGTGAAGGCCGGCGACATAGTCGCCGAGCAGCACGATGAGATCGGCGTTGAGCGCGTTGGTCCGGTCGACGATGCCCTCGATGCGCTCCAGCGACATCCAGGGATCGCAGGCATGGATGTCAGCGATGGCGGCAATCTTCAGCGGAAAATCCGCCGGCCACTGCCGCGGCATCGGATGATAGCGCGTGACGCGAAGGCGCAGCACCGGCTCGACACCGACGCCGTAGGCTGCGGTCGAGACGCCGAGGGCGGACAGACCGCCAATGGAACGGATAAGATGACGGCGCGTGATCATGGAAGCCCGATGATGATGCGGCGCCTTGATGATATCCGATTGGAGCGGAATTGGGGTGCGTTCGTGCAGATCGTCTGCACGAGGTTAACGGAAATTCATCATAGGCGGAACGGCGCGAGGTTCAGCAGCTCACTCGTCGCTGTCATCCGTGCCGAACAGGCCGAACTGCGCCGCCGCATCGCGCGAGGGTTCGGCGATGCCGAGATGACGGAAGGCGTGCGAGGTCAGCAGGCGGCCGCGCGGGGTGCGCTGCAGATAGCCGCACTGGATCAGATAGGGCTCGATGATGTCTTCGATGGCGTCGCGCGGCTCCGACAAGGCCGCAGCCATGGTCTCGACGCCGACCGGTCCGCCGCCATAGTTGAGCGCGATGGTCGAGAGATAGCGCCGATCCATCGCGTCCAGCCCTGCGGCATCGACCTCGAGCGCGCTCAGCGCATGGTCGGCAATCTTACGGTCAATCTTGTCGGCATCGGCCGCCGAGGCGAAATCGCGCACGCGGCGGAGCAGGCGGCCGGCGATGCGCGGCGTGCCGCGGGCGCGGCGCGCGATCTCGTTGGCGCCATCGGCGCTCATGCCGACGTTGAGCACGCGCGCGCCGCGGCTGACGATGCTCTCCAACTCCTCGATCGTGTAGAAGTTGAGCCGGACCGGAATGCCAAAGCGGTCGCGCAAGGGATTGGTGAGAAGGCCGGCGCGCGTGGTGGCGCCGACCAGCGTGAATTTCGACAGCTCGATCTTGACCGAGCGCGCCGCCGGGCCCTCGCCGATGATGAGGTCGAGCTGAAAGTCCTCCATCGCGGGATAGAGCACCTCTTCCACCGCGGGGCTGAGGCGATGGATCTCGTCGATGAAGAGCACGTCGCGCTCTTCGAGATTGGTCAAGAGGGCGGCAAGATCGCCGGCCTTGGCGATCACGGGCCCCGAGGTGGCGCGGAAACCGACGCCGAGCTCCTTCGCCACGATCTGCGCCAGCGTGGTCTTGCCGAGCCCCGGGGGACCTACGAACAGCACGTGGTCCAGCGCCTCGCCGCGCTTGCGCGCCGCTTCGATGAAGATCGAGAGATTCTTGCGCGCCTGCGCCTGGCCGACGAAGTCGGACAGCGATTGCGGCCGCAGCGCGGTGTCGCCGACATCATCGCTGCGGCGCTCGGGCGAGACCATGCGGCTGGCCTTCGGATCGCTCACTCAGCGAACTCCATCGGATCGTAGGGTGGGCAAAGGCGCACTTCGCGCCGTGCCCACCATGTCGCTGCTCGCTTTGTAGATGGTGCGCACGCTTCGCTTTGCCCACCCTACGAGACTGACCATTGACGCACTCACTTTGCCAATTCCTTCAGCCCGAGCCGAATCAGCTGCGCCGTCTCGGCGCCCTCACCCGCGCTGCGCGAGGCCGATGCAATCGCCGCGGCGGCCTGCGGCTGGCCGTAGCCGAGATTGACCAGCGCAGAGATCGCATCCGCGACGGGGCGCGGCGCGCGCTGGTCGTCGACGGCGCCGGCGAGATGCACGACGGCGGGATCGACATTGGCAAAGGCCGGCGCCTTGTCCTTCAATTCGGTGACGATCCGCTCGGCGACCTTCGGGCCGACGCCGGGCGTGCGCGCCACCGCGGCCTTGTCGCGAAGCGCAATGGCATTGGCGAGATCGGCCGGCGACAGCGTGCCGAGCACGGCCAGCGCGACCTTGGCGCCGACGCCCTGCACGGTCTGAAGCAGGCGAAACCATTCGCGCTCTTGATCGGTGCGGAAGCCGAACAGTTTTATCTGATCTTCGCGGACATAGGTCTCGATCGACAGCACAGCGGCCTCACCCGGCGAGGGCAGATGCTGCAAGGTGCGCGAGGAGCAATGTACCTGATAGCCGACGCCGCCAACGTCGAGGATGACGAAATCCTCGCCGTAGGAATCGATCAAGCCCTTGAGCTTGCCGATCATATCCCCACCACCTTCAGCCGGAGCGCCGTGCTCTGGCGGTGATGGGCGTGGGTGATGGCGATGGCGAGCGCGTCGGCGGCGTCCGCGGACGGCGGCTCGGCCTTCGGCAGCAGGATCTTCAGCATCATCGCGATCTGTTGCTTGTCGGCGTGGCCGGCGCCGACCACCGTCTTCTTGACCTGGTTCGGCGCGTATTCTGCGACAGAGATGCCGAACATTGCGGGCGCCAGCATGGCAACGCCGCGGGCCTGGCCAAGCTTCAGCGTTGCAACGCCGTCCTTGTTGACGAAGGTCTGCTCGACCGCGGCTTCCAGCGGCTGGTGATTGGACAAGACGGAAGCGAGCCCTTCATGGATCGCGAGCAGCCGGCTCGCCAGCGGCAAATCGTCCGGCGGTTCCACCGAGCCGCAGGCGACGTAGGCCAAGCGATTGCCCTCGGCCTCGATCACGCCCCAGCCGGTGCGGCGCAGGCCGGGGTCGATGCCGATGATGCGAACGGGGCCACGAATCGGGAGCGCGGTCATGCGCCAGTGATAGCGGCTGGCTGCCCTGGAGGAAACAGAAACAGAACGGAAGTAACAAGGGAAGTAGGGCCGTCGAGCCCTACCCGCCCATCTTCGCAACAAGCGCGTCCGACACCTCGAAATTGGCGTAGACGTTCTGGACGTCGTCGTGCTCGTTGAGCAGGTCCATCAGCTTCAGGAGCTTCTCGCCGGTCTCGTCGTCGACCGCAACCGTGTTCTGCGGCTTCCAGATCAGCGCAGCCTTGCGCGGCTCGCCGAACTTGGCTTCCAGCGCCTTGGCGACGTCGCGATAGCTTTCGGTGGAGGCGTAGATCTCGTGGCCGCTCTCGCCGGACACGACGTCGTCGGCGCCGGCTTCGATTGCGGCATCCAGCACCGCATCGTCCGAGGCGACGCTGCGGTCGTATTCGATGATGCCGGTGCGGTCGAACATGAAGGAGACTGAGCCGGTTTCGCCGAGATTGCCGCCGGACTTGGTGAAGAAGGAGCGGATGTCGGAGGCGGCGCGGTTGCGATTGTCGGTCAGTGCCTCGACGATGACGGCGACGCCGCCGGGGCCGTAGCCCTCGTAGCGGATCTCGTCATAGTTCTCGCCGTCGCTGCCGAGCGCCTTCTTGATGGCGCGCTCGATATTGTCCTTCGGCATGTTCTCCTGGCGCGCAGCGATCACGGCGGCGCGCAGGCGCGGGTTCATGGCGGGGTCGGGGGTGCCCAGCTTGGCAGCGACGGTGATTTCCCGCGCCAGCTTGCCGAACAGTTTCGACTTCTGGGCATCCTGCCGCCCCTTGCGGTGCATGATGTTCTTGAATTGGGAATGTCCGGCCATGCGTGGTCTCTTGAGAAATCGTCAGCCAAAGATGAGCGTGGGAAGCGCGGCCTTATAGGCCGCCAACCCACCGGAATCAAAGGGCTCGGCTGCGCCTGAGGTAGCACTGTAAAGGTAGCCGCCGTAACGGCGCCTGCCTAGATGGGCACCGTTAACCCTGATTTCATTCCGGACTGCGAAAATAGCGCCCGACCGTCCCCCGACAAGAGAGACCCGATGGCGTTCGGATTATTTCGGAAGCGTCTGCCGGACACGGCCGCGCCCGCGGCAGCCCCGGAGGCTGCGCAGCCGGCGGCTCCTGCCGCACCCGCCCCGACCGCCGAAAGTGATTCGGCCCGGGAAATCCTGGAATTGCTGGAACTCGAGCTCGGCGCCATGATCCGCCAGCTTGAGCGCGCCGCCAATTCGGTGGCTGGCGGCGCCGAGGCGACCGCGGCGACCCTCGCTGCCATTCGCGACCGCACCGACGCCCTGACCGGCCGGACCAACGCGGCGCAATCCACCGCCTCCACCTTCGCCCATGCCGCCGACAAGTTCACCCAGTCCGCGCAAGGCATCGGCGCACAGGTTCGCGCGGCCGGCAAGCTCGCCGACGAGGCCAGCGCCGCCGCGCAGGAAGCCCGCGCCAATGTCGACCGCCTGCGCGAATCCTCCGCCGCCATCGGCAACGTCGTCAATTTGATCGCGCAGATCGCGCGGCAGACCACGCTGCTCGCGCTCAACTCGACGATCGAGGCCGCGCGCGCGGGCGCAGCCGGAAAAGGCTTTGCCGTCGTTGCCACCGAGGTCAAGGCGCTCGCGGTGCAGACCCAGAGTGCGACCGAGGAGATCACGAAGAAGATCGACGCATTGCAGCGCGACGCCGCCGGTTCGGCGGACGCCGTGCACCGCATCTCGCAGGCGATCGAGGCGATCCGTCCGGTGTTCGACACCGTCAACGGCGCGGTCGCCGAGCAGAATGCCACGACCAGCGAAGTCTCCGGCAATGCCGCCAGCGCCTCGGAGTTCATCATCTCGGTCGGCGAGAGCGCGGCCGAGATCGACGCGGCGACCAAGGCGGCCGAGACCCATGGCGAGAGCGTCGCCAGCGCCGGCAAGGCCGTCACCACCTTCGCCCAGAAGCTGAAATCGCGCTGCGCGGTGCTGCTGCGCCAGAGCGAGCACGACGACCGCCGCAAGACCGAGCGGCTGCCCTGCCACCTCAAATTCGAAACCGCGCGCGCCGTGATGCCGGTCTATGAAATCGCGATGGAAGGCGTGCTGATCGGCGGCGCGGACGCAAGCCGGCTGGCAACGCAAGCGACGATCGAAGGCAGCTTAGAGGACATCGGCGCCTGCCGCCTGCGCGTGATCGAGCAATCCAAGGCCGGCGCCCGCGCGCAATTCGTCGGCGCCACCGCCGCTCTCAACGAGAAGATCGAGGACAAGCTCTGGTCGATCCATGAGGAGAACACCGAGTTCGTCACCCGTGCCATGGAAGCCGGCAATGCGCTGACGCAGATATTCGAGAAGGCGGTTGCGCGCGGCGAGGTCAAGCTCGACGACCTCTTCGACACGGACTATTTGGAAATCGCCGGCACCAATCCGCAGCAATACCGCACCAAATATCTCGACTGGGCCGACCGCGCCCTGCCGCCGTTCCAGGAGTCCTTCCTGGCGCGGGAGCCGCGGATGGCATTCTGCGCCATGGTCGACCGCAACGGCTTCTTGCCGGTGCACAACAAGATCTATTCGCACCCGCAGCGGCCGGGCGATGTCGCCTGGAACACGGCCAACTGCCGCAACCGGCGCCTCTTCAACGATCCGGCGGGGCTGGCCGCCGCGCGCAACCTGCGATCGTACCTGGTCCAGAGCTATGCGCGCGACATGGGCAACGGGAACACGGTGATGATGCGGGAGATCGACGTCCCGATCCGCGTGCAGGGCCGGCACTGGGGCGGCTTCCGCACGGCCTACAAGCTGTAGCGCTCCCGCGCGTGCACGCACCTGCACGCACCTGCACTCCTGGGCAAGACGCCGGGCGCGAATCATCCTCTAAGGTCGGATCTGGAATCGGAATGCCGCCAAGGAGCCGATCAACGGCTCCGACTGGAGAGAGCCCGTACATGTCCTCTGCACAACTTGCCGTATTGGACACTGCCTCCAACCGGACGCTGGCCGAACGCCTGATCGACCAGCTCGCCGACCGCATCGGCGGTCTCGGCGTCGAGCTCGCCGACATCGCCGGCAACGTCCAGGACGTCGCCAACCGCGTCGCGAGCCAGTCGGAACGGTTTCACCATTTGCAGAAGACGGCCGAGACGATGGTCTCGGCCAACCACGACATCGCCAATGCCTCGCAGGCGGTGCAAACCACGACGTCGGCCGCGGTCGGCGAGATCGCGCAGTCGCGCGGCGCCGTCGACACCGCGGTCAGCCACATCTCCGAGCTCGTCGCCGCGGTGGAGCGGATCGAGGCACGCCTGTCCGCGGTCGGCGCGGCGCTGGCGCAGGTGGCGAAGGTCTCCGGCTCGATCGAGGCGATCGCCAAGCAGACCAATCTGCTCGCGCTCAACGCCACCATCGAGGCGGCGCGCGCCGGCACTGCCGGCCGCGGCTTCGCGGTGGTCGCAAGCGAGGTCAAGAGCCTCGCGGAGGCCACGCGCCAGGCCACGCATGAGATCTCCGACACCGTGCGCGATCTCGACGGCCAGATCGAAGGCCTGATCGGCGAGAGCAGCGACGCCTCGCAGCGCGCCAAGACCGCCGGCGAAGGCGCGCAAGCGATCTCCGGCATCATCTCGCGGGTCCAGCAGGGCTTCGCCTCGGTCGAAGCCGAGATCGACGGCGTCGCGCGCGCGGCGACCTCCAATCTCGGCCACTGCGACACCGTGATCAGCGAGCTCAACGAGCTCGCCAAGGGCGTCGACCTCTCCTCGCGCGACCTCCGAAGCGCCGACGAGCGGGTAGCAAAGCTGCTCGACGCCTCCGAAGGCCTGATCGCGCTGATCGCCGACAGCGGCGTGGAGACGTCGGACGCGCCGCTGATCCGCATCGTCGTCGACACCGCGAAGCGGATCTCGGCCGAGTTCGAA
The DNA here is from genome assembly GCF_020193615.1 of Bradyrhizobium sp. IC4059. Taxonomy (NCBI): domain Bacteria; kingdom Pseudomonadati; phylum Pseudomonadota; class Alphaproteobacteria; order Hyphomicrobiales; family Nitrobacteraceae; genus Bradyrhizobium; species Bradyrhizobium sp. IC4059. The sequence continues at coordinate 465,881 of NZ_JADYVH010000004.1, read as the reverse complement.
GCTGCGATCGACCGCGGCGAGATCACGCTCGACCAGCTCATGGACGAGACCTACCGCGAGATATCAGGCACCGATCCGAAGCAGTACCTCACCAATTACGTCGAGTTCACCGACCGCGTGCTGCCCGCGATCCAGGACCCGATCCAGAAGACCGATCCGCGCATCGTGTTCTGCGTCGCCTGGGCGCGGGGCGGCTACCTTCCGACCCACAATCCGAACTACCGCCTGCCGCAGGGCAAGGACCCGGTCTGGAACAACGCCAATTGCCGCAACCGCCGCCTGTTCACCGACCGCGCGGTGAAGAAGGTCGCGGCCAACACAAAACCCTTCCTGCTGCAGACCTATCGCCGCGACATGGGCGGCGGGCAGTTCGTGCTGATGAAGGACCTGTCCTCACCAATCATGATCCGCGGCAAGCACTGGGGCGCCTTCCGGATGGGCTTTCGCCAGGGCTGACGAGGACGCTCCGGCATCTTCAAAACAAAAGCTCGAAAACAACCCCATGCACAGTAGCCGGGGCGTGTGGAATCAATGGCTTGCGCCGGCAGGCCGTGGCGCGCGTTGACCCGTCGGGCAAAACAGGGGTAGAATGCTATTATTCCGAAATTGTGGGCGGTTCTCACCGCCGCCTGCCGAGCACCAAAAGCCGCCTGCACTGGCGCGGCGGCCGACGTTGCCGTAGAAATGCCGCCGCGCATTCGGAGCGCGAACCCGAACACAACAAGCTGGTTTTTCGATGGCCTGTCCACCCGCCCAAATCGGCGCGCCGTTTTCCGAGATCGATACACCGGCGCTGATCATCGACCTCGACGCTTTCGAGCGCAATCTCGACACGATGGCGGCGGCGGTGAGCAAGCTCGGCGTTCGCTTGCGTCCGCATGCGAAGACCCACAAATCACCGATCATTGCGGCCAAGCAGATCGCGCGCGGCGCAATCGGCATCTGCTGCCAGAAGGTCGCCGAGGCCGAGATCCTGGTTGCGGGCGGGGTGAGTGACGTGCTCGTCAGCAATGAGGTGGTGGGCCTGCGGAAGCTGGAACGGCTCGCAGGCCTCGCTCGCCACGCACGCATCAGCGTTTGCGTGGACGATGCGATCATGGTCGAGCAACTGTCGCACGCCGCGGAGCGGGCAGGATCGCAAATCGAAGTCCTGGTCGAAATCGACGTCGGCGCCGGTCGCTGCGGCGTCAGGCCGGGGCCGGCGGCGGCCACCCTGGCGCGGCAGATGGCGGCTTCACGCTTCCTATCGTTCGGCGGCTTGCAGGCCTATCACGGCTCTGCCCAGCATTTGCGCACGCCGGAGGAGCGGCGCGCTGCCATCGCCGGTGCCGCGAACGCGACCGCGGAGACACTGCGCGTCCTCAAGGACGCGGGCTTTCAGTGCCGGACGATTGGAGGTGCGGGAACCGGCACATTCGAGCTCGAAGGCGCGAGCGGCATCTGGAACGAATTGCAGGCGGGCTCCTATATCTTCATGGACGCCGACTACGCCAAGAACCTCGCCGACGGGGCGCGCAACGCCAATCCGTTCGAGCATGCGCTGTTCGTGATCGCGACGGTGATGAGCACAGGCGCCGGCGAACACGCGGTCATCGATGCCGGCCACAAGGCTCTGTCGAACGACAGCGGATTTCCGGTCGTGCTCGGCCGGCCCGATCTGCGCTATCATCGGCCCTCTGACGAGCATGGCTTGCTCGATTTCGACAGCGCTTCGTCGCGACTGGCGATCGGCGACAAGGTGACGCTGATCCCCGGCCATTGCGACCCGACCGTCAATCTCTACGACTGGTATGTCGGCGTGCGCGGCTTCAACACGCCGGATTCCCGCGTGGAGGCACTTTGGCCAGTCGCGGCGCGGGGCGCGGTCACCTGAGATTGACGCGTGATTGCGCGCGACGCCGTAGCGCCCGGCCACTATCCTGTGCTGCATCTTAGAATGAATGTGGCCGACGCCATCGACGACTTGGAGACGATATCATGAGCGCAGACTCGGAAATCAAATCTGCGGGCGCCAACATTCAGGCAAGCACTATCAGCACCATTGTACTTGGCTTTGCAGCCGATCCGATGGCGCGTTGGGTTTGGCCCGATTCATCCGAATATCTCAGGATTATGCCTCAATTCGTCAAGGCATTTGGCGGACGGGCATTCGAGCATGGCACAGCTTACATCACAGAAGGGGCTCGCGCGGCCGCCCTGTGGCTGCCGCCCGGCGTCGAGCCCGATGAAACGGCCATGGACGCACTCATGGCGCAATCCCTGCGTCCGGAGATCGCCGATGATATTGGACACATGCTCCAGGGAATGGCCGAACATCATCCCCACGAGCCCCATTGGTATCTGCCTCTCATTGCCTCCGATCCGAACTGGATCGGCCAAGGTCTCGGCACATTGTTGATGAAGCACGCTCTTCGGCGATGCGACGAGGAGGGCATCGCCGCCTACCTCGAAAGTTCGAATCCGCGAAACATCTCCCTTTATGAACGCCACGGCTTCAAGATCATCGGCGAGATACAACATGGTTCTTCGCCGACGATGACACCAATGTTGCGGACAGCTTCTTGAACGGAATCCAATCTGTCGAAGAGAAGGGCTCGCAGCCGCCAATGACTGTTGACTTCCGCTTGTGGCCCAAAGCGGAGTTCCCTTGTTGCCCGTCGATGTCCGCTGCTGAGGGCAAAGTTGATATAATCGTCCGGGGACGACACCGGGTGATTTCGCTCGCGCTTCAGCTCAACCAGAATTTCGGCGTCGTCGGCTCCAGCCTTCCACCCACGCGCACCGGCGCGATCTTGAGCGCGAGCCCTGTCGCATCGTCCGTTTCCACGGCAACGCCGCTGAGCGTCGCGGCGCCTGCGGCCGGCTCGAAGCGGCCGGACGGAATTCCTGATGTGAACCTCCGCAGCGGCTCTTCCTTCTGCATGCCGATGATGGAATCGTAATCGCCGGTCATGCCGGCGTCGGTCATGTAGGCGGTGCCGCCTGACAGGATCTGGTGGTCGGCGGTCGGCACATGCGTGTGCGTGCCGACGACGAGGCTGGCGCGGCCGTCGCAGAAGAAGCCGATGCCCTGCTTCTCGCTTGAAGCCTCGCAATGGAAATCGACGACGATGGCGTCGGCGGCGACGCCGAGCGGACAGGCGCCAAGCTCGCGCTCGAGCGCGGCGAAGGGATCGTCGAACGGGGTCATGAAGACGCGGCCGAGCGCGTTGACGACGAGGGCGTGCTTGCCGTTCTTGGTCTCGACCAAGGCGGCGCCGCGGCCGGGCGTGCCGCGCGGATAGTTGGCGGGGCGCACCAGGCGGTCGGCGCGCTCGATGAACACCAGCGCCTCGCGCTGGTCCCAGGAGTGATTGCCGAGCGTCACCGCGTCGGCGCCGGCCTCGAGAAACTCCTGGTAGATCGCTTCCGTGATGCCGAAGCCGCCGGCCGAATTCTCGCCGTTGACGACGACGAGATCGAGCGACCAATCCTTGACCATGCCGGGGAGATATTCTGAGACGGCCTCGCGCCCGCTACGGCCGACGACGTCACCCACGAAGAGAATGCGCAACTTCAGAACTCCGGAAATCGAACACGTCCGATTCCGTTAGCACATAATCCAGCGCCACGTCGTGGGATAGTGCCGGAACCGCCTCGATCTCCTGCACTGCAAACGCAAGGCCGATGCCGACGATGTGCTTGGCTTTGCGCAAATGCGCAAAGGTGAAATCGTAATGCCCGGCGCCATAGCCGATGCGATGGCCGAGGCGGTCGAAGGCGGCGAGCGGCGTCAGCATGATGTCGGGAATGACTTCGGCCGCAGCAGGTGAAGGTTCGGGAATGCCGAGCGGGCCGAGCATCAGGCGGTCGTTCGGATGGAAGATGCGGAAGATCAGCGACTGGCCGCGCGCGGTAACGCAAGGCAGCGCCAGCCTGGCGCCCTCTTCCGCGAGCTTTGCGAGCAGCGGCATCGGATCGATCTCGCTGCGGATCGGCGAATAGCCGGAGACGATGCTGTCGGGCAGCAGCTTGAACGGTAGCCCGCGCTTGGCGAGCTTTGCGGCGGCCGCGATGCGTTTCTTCTCGCTCAGCGCATCGCGCTTGGCGAGGGCTTTGGCACGGAGCTCGGCTTTGGAGTTGGACATGTGCTTTGGTCCCCACGTCATCACCCGCGAATGCGGGTGATCCAGTATTCCAGAGGCGGTGGTGATTCACACAAGGGCCGCGGCGTACTGGATTCCCCGCCCCGTGCGCAATTGCGCACTCGGGGGGAATGACACCTGTTGAATTGGCCGCAGTCGTTTCAACAAGCACAAACGAAGCAAACGAAAGTGCGAAGCCGCGAACGCCGTTGAAGCACTCGATCCCGGAGTTCCCTACGAAAGTAGGTGGGCACCATATGTCCGAGCCCACGGGCCCGGCCAGGGACAGTTCCCTAAAGGATCGATAAGGCCCCGGGGATATATGGCTCCTGACGCACGTCGCAGCCTCGCGCAGGCAATGTAACAACTGTACTGACGAATCGCCAGTGCGACGAGAGTGCGGCTTCCGCTGCGCGCTTTCTTACCCTCCCCTGGAGGGGTCCGGGACGAGCGAAGCTCGCCCGTGGGTCGGCTCACATGGAGCGCAGCGAAATGTGAGACGGGGTGGGGTGATCTCTCCCCACGGGCACTGTCCGTGTGGAGAGATCACCCCACCCCGCTCGCGCTACGCGCGATCGACCCTCCCCCTCCAGGGCCCTCCAGGGGAGGGTAAGGGCACGGCTCCTATCGAGCTTCAGCCGATCGCGATGCCGTTCCCCACCGTCCGGTTCAGGACCTGGGTCGATTTCTCGATGCGCTCGGCGGCGGCGTTCAGCGCGTTGACCACCGCGGTCTGCGTCATCCTGGCGCGCTCGACGGCGGCATTGCGGAAATCCCTGAGCTCGGTCAATTCCTGCTCAAGGGTGCGGACGCGGTTGGTGGTGTCGATCAGCTCATCGCACACGGTGAGCGCAGCCATGACGGTGAGGCGCGCATCGCCGATCTCGCCGAATTTTCCGCGCAGCGACTGGATGCGCGTCTCCAGCGTCTCGGCGAGCTTGAGCAGCCGCACCTCCTGGCCCTCCTCGCAGGCCATGCGATATTGCCGGCCGTTGATGGTGACGTTGATGTGGCTCATCCGTCCTCTCCGGTATCGAGCACCGAGCGTATCGTCACGATCGCGGAATCCAGCCGGTCAGAAATCTCGCGATTGGTGCGCTCGAGCGTGCGTGCCTTCACCAGCGCGCCGTCGAGCTCGTCGGCAAGACGCGAGCGATCCGCGCCGAGCGCCTGGATGCGCGCCGCAAGCTCGTTCTCGTCGCGATCGGCATCGCGACGCCGCTCCACCGCACTTTCGAGCGCATCGAGCGCCGCCATGAGTCTGCGGGTCGCAATCTCGATCTCGACGGCGGACGACTCCGTCATGGCAGAACTGTTGGATACGCGATCGTTCATGCAGTCAGCGGCGGAACCTGGCGGCCTTTGCCCAGTGGCCTTTCCCTGGAGCTTGCCGTCCGGCAAAAGACTCGGTTCGGCAAGCCGTTAGAAGCAGAAATTTACAAAGCAAGCTAGCCAAGCGCAACGCCGCCGCAAAACTATGCACTGTTCAATCGGGACGACGTGTCGCTGCGTCGCTTCCGCCCGGCGCGATCCCGGCGGAAAACCAATGTCCACACAGGCAACTTTTGCGGCCAAACCGGCGTTCGATTGCCTTGGACTCCCGGAACCGAGGTGCTATCCCAGCGCCAACCTTCAGTGGCCGCCAGGCTTCTCCCCGCGCGGGCAACCATCGCCAAGCGCTTCATTTCAGACGGATTTCAGACATGACGCAGGTCGATCACACCCGTATGGCCAACGCGATCCGCGGCCTTTCGATGGACGCTGTCGAGAAGGCGAAATCGGGCCATCCCGGCCTGCCGATGGGCGCCGCCGACATCGCCACCGTGCTGTTCACCCAATTCCTGAAATTCGACGCCGCCGCGCCCGCCTGGCCGGACCGCGACCGCTTCGTGCTCTCGGCCGGCCACGGCTCGATGCTGCTCTATTCGCTGCTGTATCTGACCGGCAATGCCGAGATGACGCTGGACCAGATCAAGCAGTTCCGCCAGGTCGACTCGCTGACCCCCGGCCACCCCGAGAACTTCCGCACCAGGGGCATCGAGACCACCACCGGCCCGCTCGGCCAGGGCATCTCGACTGCGGTCGGCATGGCGCTGGCCGAGAAGATGCTCGCGGCCGAGTTCGGCAAGAAGATCGTCGACCACCACACCTATGTGCTCGCCTCCGACGGCGACCTGATGGAAGGCGTGTCGCAGGAAGCGATCGCGATGGCCGGGCACTGGAAGCTCAACAAGTTGATCGTGCTCTACGACGACAACGGCATCTCGATCGACGGCCCGACCTCGATCTCCGATTCCGTCGACCAGGTGAAGCGCTTCAAGTCGGCGGGCTGGGCGGCCGAGAAGATCGATGGCCACGACCAGGCCGCGATCGCCGATGCGATCACGCGCGCGAAGAAATCCAGCAAGCCGACGCTGATCGCCTGCCGCACCACGATCGGCTTCGGCGCGCCGCACAAGCAAGGCACCTCGAAGGTGCACGGCGAAGCACTCGGCGCCGACGAGCTCAAGGCTGCCAAGGAAAATCTCGGCATTTCGCTCGAGCCGTTCGCGGTCGCCGACGACGTGCTGAAGGCATGGCGCGCGGCCGGCAGCCGCGGCGCCGCGGCACGCCAGGAATGGGAAGCGCGGCTCGGTGAGCTCGGCAGCCGCAAGCGCGCCGAGTTCGAGCGCCGCCTGCGTCATGAGCGTCCGGCTTCGCTCGCCAAGGCCGTGCGCGCCTACAAGAAGGAGCTGCTGGAAAAGCCGATGACCGCGGCCACCCGCAAGTCGTCGGAAGCGGTGATCGAAGTCATCGCCGGCGCCATGCCGATGGAATTCCTGGCAGGCTCGGCCGACCTCACCGGCTCCAACAACAACAAGGCGAAGTCGGCGACCGCCTTCTCAGCCAAGACGCCGAAGGGACGCTTCATCCATTACGGCATCCGCGAGCACGGCATGGCGGCCGCGATGAACGGCATTTTCCTGCACGGCGGTTTCGCGCCGAACGGCGCGACCTTCCTCGTCTTCACCGATTATGCGCGTCCGGCGATGCGCCTTGCCGCGCTGATGGGCGCCGGCGTCGTCTACGTCATGACTCATGACTCGATTGGCCTCGGCGAAGACGGCCCGACCCATCAGCCGGTCGAGCATCTCGCAGCGCTCAGAGCCATTCCCAACATGCGCGTGTTCCGTCCCTGCGATGCCATCGAGGTCGCTGAGTGCTGGGAGCTCGCGCTCAACCGCGTCGATGGCCCGACCGTGCTGGCACTGACGCGGCAGAACCTGCCGCAGCTGCGGACCACCGCACCGAACGACAATCCCTGCGCGGCTGGTGCCTACGAGTTGGTCGCCGCCCAGGGCGAAGCCAAGGCGACGCTGTTCGCCTCGGGCTCAGAGGTCGAGATCGCGGTCGCGGCCCAGAAACAATTGGCGGAACGCGGCGTCGCTTCGCGCGTTGTCTCCGTTCCCTCGCTGGAGCTGTTGTTAGCGCAACCAGAGGCCAAGCGCGCCGCCATCATCGGCAACGCGCCGGTGAAGATCGCGATCGAGGCCGCCGTGCGCTGGGGCTGGGACGCCGTGATTGGCCAGGATGGCGAATTCATCGGCATGCATTCGTTCGGCGAAAGCGGCCCTGCCAAGGAGCTTTACAAGCATTTCGGCATTACCGCCGAGGCCGCGGTTAACGCTGTGCTGAAGCGCGTTTCCTGAGAGTTGAGCTTGCCGCAAAAAAGGACTACCTAATCTCCCATATGATCAAGCACCGCCCGGCCGAACCGGGCGTCCGCCCCTAAAAAACCTCGCAGGCGCGCTATCCGCGCGTTGTGCGGGATGACAACGGTCATTGAAGGAGACGAAACATGGCAGTCCGCGTCGGAATTAACGGTTTTGGCCGCATCGGCCGCAACATCCTGCGGGCTATCGCCGAGTCCGGCCGCAAGGACATCGAGGTCGTCGGCATCAACGACCTCGGCCCGGTCGAGACCAACGCTCATCTCCTCCGCTTCGACAGCGTCCACGGCCGCTTTCCCGGCACCGTCACCGTCGACGGCGACTGCATCAGCCTCGGCAACGGCAAGATCAAGGTGACCGCCGAGCGCGATCCCTCGAAGCTGCCCTGGAAGGATCTCGGCGTCGACATTGCGATGGAATGCACCGGCATCTTCACCTCGAAGGACAAGGCTAGCGCGCATCTGACCGCCGGCGCCAAGCGCGTGCTGGTCTCCGCGCCCGCCGACGGCGCCGACGCCACCATCGTCTACGGAGTCAACCACGACACGCTGACCAAGGATCACCTCGTCGTCTCCAACGGCAGCTGCACCACCAACTGCCTTGCGCCGGTTGCCAAGGTGCTGAACGATCTCGTCGGCATCGAGACCGGCTTCATGACCACGATCCACGCCTATACCGGCGACCAGCCGACGCTCGACACGATGCACAAGGATCTCTACCGCGGCCGCGCGGCGGCGATGTCGATGATCCCGACCTCGACGGGTGCCGCGAAGGCGATCGGCCTCGTGCTGCCCGAGCTGAAGGGCAAGCTCGACGGCGTCGCGATCCGCGTGCCGACCCCGAACGTCTCGGTCGTCGACCTCAAGATCGTCGCCAAGCGCGCCACCGACGCCAAGGAGATCAACGCGGCGATGAAGCGCGCCAGCGAGCAGCAGCTCAAGGGCATCCTCGGCTACACCAATGCGCCGAACGTCTCGATCGACTTCAACCACGACCCGCACTCCTCGACCTTCCACGAGGACCAGACCAAGGTGCAGAATGGCACGCTGGTGCGCGTGATGTCCTGGTACGACAACGAGTGGGGCTTTTCGAACCGCATGGCGGACACCGCCGCCGCGATGGCGAAGGTGATCTGAGGGAAGCCAAGGTGCTTCCTCACTGGATTGGCATCCCTGGCGTCATACTGTTGATCGCGTTGATCGCGTACGGATTTCGCCGGGGCCTCGCAGTGAAGTCTCCGAAAGACGGTGGAGGGAGCGGCGACCACGGCCATTCGCCTCCCCCCGATTCCGACACTCCGACGCACGGATGATGAACGATGCCCGCTAAATTCCGCACCCTCGACGACGTCGACGTGAAGGGCAAGCGCGTGCTGCTGCGCGTCGACCTCAACGTGCCCATGGAGAGCGGGCGCGTCACCGACGCCACCCGGCTCGAGCGCGTGGCGCCGACCATCACCGAGCTCGCCGACCAGGGCGGCAAGGTCATCCTGCTCGCGCATTTCGGCCGGCCGAAGGGACGCGACGCCAAGGACTCGCTCAAGCCCGTCGCGGAGGCGCTGGCGAAGGTGGTGAAGAAGCCCGTCGCGTTTGCCGAGGATTGCATCGGCGAGCCCGCGGCCAAGGCGGTCGCCGGCCTGAAGGATGGCGACATCCTGTGCCTGGAAAACACCCGCTTCCACAAAGAGGAAGAAAAGAACGATCCCGCCTTCGTCGCGGAACTCGCGAAGCTCGGCGACATCTGGGTCAATGACGCGTTCTCGGCCGCGCACCGCGCCCACGCCTCGACCGAAGGTCTCGGCCACAAGCTGCCGGCCTATGCCGGCCGCACCATGCAGGCCGAGCTGGACGCGCTGGAGAAGGCGCTGGGCTCGCCGAGCAAGCCCGTGATCGCCATCATCGGCGGCGCCAAGGTCTCGACCAAGATCGACCTGTTGGAAAACCTCGTCACCAAGGTCGACGCGCTCGTGATCGGCGGCGGCATGGCCAACACCTTCCTGCACGCGCAGGGCGTTGCGGTCGGCAAGTCGCTGGCCGAGAAGGATCTTAGCCCCACCGCGCTGCGCATCATGGAGAAGGCGGAAGCCGCCAATTGCGCCATCATCCTCCCGGTCGACGCCACCGTCGCCTATCACTTCGCCGCCAACGCGCCGTCGCATGCCTATGGACTCGATGCGATCCCGGCCGACGGCATGATCCTCGACGTCGGCCCGCAATCGATCGCGCGCGTCCATGCCGCGATCGACGATGCGGCGACGCTGGTCTGGAACGGCCCCCTGGGCGCATTCGAGATGCAGCCGTTCGACCGCGGCACGGTCGCGGCCGCCAAGCACGCCGCCGAGCGCACCAAGGCCAAGAAGCTGATCTCGATCGCGGGCGGCGGCGACACCGTCGCGGCGCTCAACCAGGCCCATGTGGCCGGTGACTTCACCTATGTGTCGACCGCCGGTGGCGCGTTCCTTGAATGGATGGAAGGCAAGCCCCTGCCCGGCGTTGAAGTTCTGCGTAGCAAGTAATCAAGCGGCCTTTGAGGCCCCAACGGGAGACAAAGACAGATGGCTCGGATCACGTTACGTCAATTGCTCGACCACGCGGCGGAGAACGATTACGGCGTACCGGCCTTCAACATCAACAACATGGAGCAGGCGCTGGCCATCATGGACGCGGCCAACCAGGTCGACGCGCCCGTCATCATCCAGGCCTCGCGCGGCGCGCGCTCCTACGCCAACGACGTCATGCTCAAGCACATGATGGACGCGGTGACCGAGATCTATCCGCACATTCCGGTCTGCGTTCATCTCGACCACGGCAACGAGCCGGCGACCTGCATGACCGCGATCCAGGCCGGCTTCACCTCGGTGATGATGGACGGCTCGCTCAAGGCCGACGGCAAGACCCCCGGCGACTGGGGCTACAATGTCGGCGTCACCAAGACCGTCACCGACATGGCCCATCTCGGCGGCATCTCGGTCGAGGGCGAGCTCGGGGTGCTCGGCTCGCTCGAGACCGGCATGGGCGACAAGGAAGACGGCCACGGCGCCGAAGGCAAGCTTAGCCACGACCAGCTCCTGACCAATCCGGACGAGGCCGTGAAGTTCGTCCAGGAAACCAAGGTCGACGCGCTCGCGATCGCGATGGGCACCTCGCACGGCGCTTACAAATTCACCCGCAAGCCCGACGGCGACATCCTCGCCATGAACGTGATCGAGGAGATCCACCGCAAGCTGCCGAACACGCATCTCGTCATGCACGGCTCCTCCTCGGTGCCGCAGGACCTGCAGGACATCATCAACGCCTATGGCGGCAAGATGAAGCCGACCTGGGGCGTGCCGGTGGCCGAGATCCAGCGCGGCATCAAGAACGGCGTGCGCAAGATCAACATCGACACCGACAACCGCATGGCGATGACCGGCCAGATCCGGAAAGTTCTGAAGGACAACCCGGAAGAGTTCGATCCGCGCAAGTACCTGAAGCCGGCGATGGAAGCCATGACCAAGCTGTGCAAGCAGCGCCTGCAGGAGTTCAACACCGCAGGCCAGGCCTCCAAGATCAAGAAGGTGCTGACCACCGCCGAGATGGCCAAGCGCTACGCCAAGGGCGAGCTCGATCCCCGGGTCGCCTAAGGCCTCCGTCACATCCTCCCGTCATTCCGGGACACGCGAAGCGTGGGCCCGGAATCCATAACCACAGCCTGGGGTTATGGATTCCGGGCCTGCGCCTTTCGGCGCATCCCGGAATGACAGAAAGACCCTTTACCCTGCGACGAACGATAACTCGGCAATTGCCCGAGAACGGTCTATTTTCCCGGGCAAGGGCAGAATCGTTTTGGGAGGACCTCTCGATGAATCTGACTGAGCTCAACAAGATCGCGACCGCCATGGTGGCGCCCGGCAAGGGCATCCTTGCTGCCGACGAATCCTCCGGCACCATCAAGAAGCGCTTCGACGCCATCGGCGTGGAATCGACCGAAGAGAACCGCCGCGACTATCGCGAAATGCTGTTTCGCGCCAAGGACGCCATGAGCCAGTACATCTCCGGCGTGATCCTCTATGACGAGACGATCTGGCAGAATGCCAAGGACGGCACGCCGCTGGTCAAGCTGATCGAGCAGGCCGGCGCCATTCCCGGCATCAAGGTCGACGAAGGCACGCAGGCCTTGCCGATGTGCCCGGGAGAGTTGGTCACGGTCGGGCTCGACAAGCTCGCCGAGCGCCTAAAGAAATATTACGAGCGCGGCGCGCGCTTTGCCAAATGGCGCGCGGTGATCGACATCGGCAGCAGCATTCCCTCGATGACGGCGATCAGCGTCAACGCCCACGCGCTGGCGCGCTATGCCGCGCTGTGCCAGGCCGCCCAGATCGTGCCGATCGTCGAGCCGGAGGTGCTGATGGACGGCGACCACGACATCGAGCGCTGCTACGAGGTGACGAGCCGCGTGCTCAACAAGACCTTCCAGGAATTGCGCGTGCAGCGCGTGGCGCTGGAAGGCATGGTGCTGAAGCCGAACATGGCAATCGCCGGCAAGAAATGCGCAAAGCAGGCCTCGGTCGAGGAGGTCGCGGAGAAGACGATACGGCTGCTCAAGGCCTGCGTGCCGGCGGCGGTGCCCGGCATCGCCTTCCTCTCCGGCGGCCAGTCGGACGAAGAGGCGACCGCGCATCTCAACGCCATGCACAAGCTCGGTCCGCTGCCCTGGGGTCTGACCTTCTCCTACGGCCGCGCGCTGCAGGCCGCGCCGCAGAAGGCCTGGTCGGGCAAGCCTGAGAACGTCGCGGCCGGCCAGCGCGCCTTCAGTCATCGCGCCCGCATGAACGGCCTCGCCTCCAAGGGCGAATGGCAGAGCAGCCTGGAACAGAAGGCAGCCTAGACCTTGTCGAACAAACCGCCTCCGCCGCGCCCGGCGCCGCGTCTCTATCTCGCGACGCCCGTCGTCGATGATCCCGCGACGCTGGTCGCCGAGCTGCCGGGGCTGATCGCGTCCGCCGACGTCGCCGCCGTGCTGCTGCGGCTGAAGGAGACCGATCAGCGCGGCATGATCTCGCGCGTCAAGGCCTTGGCGCCGCCGGTGCAGAAGGCGGGCGCGGCACTCCTCGTCGACGGCCACCCTGATATCGTCGCGCGGGGCGGCGCCGACGGCGCGCACCTGCCCGGCATCGCCGCGCTGAAGGAGGCGCTGCCGTCGCTCAAGCCGGATCGCATCGCCGGTGTCGGCGGGCTGACGACGCGGCACCATTCCATGGATGCCGGCGAGATGGGCGCGGATTACGTGCTGTTCGGCGAGCCCGATGCGAAAGGCCAGCGGCCGTCGGCGCAGGCGATCGCCGAGCGGCTCGACTGGTGGGCCGAGCTGTTCGAGCCGCCCTGCGTCGGCTTTGCCACCACGCTGGACGAGGCCTACGATTTCGCCGCCAGCGGCGCCGATTTCGTGCTGGTCGGCGACTTCATCTGGGCCGATCCGCGCGGGCCCAAGGCCGCCCTGATCGAGGTCGATGCCGCGATCAAGAAGGCTCATGCGACGGCACTGGCCGGCCAAGATCCTGCGGGCCAAGATCCTGCGGGCCAGGAGCACGGCTAGCGCCCGACATGAAGCTCCCGTGCATCACCATGCTCGCCACGCTGCTGCTGACAGTGCCCGCGGCCGCGCAGCTGCAGATCACCCCGCCGGCGACGACGCCGAGCGCACCGGCAGAGAAGCAGAAGCCAAAGCCGCCCGCGCCTGCCAAGAAGAAGGAGGCAGCACCGGCGCCGAAGCCTACGGCATCTCCCAAGCCGTCCGCTTCGCCCAAGCCGGCAACCGTGATCCCCGCGCCGCCGTCCGACGATCCCAACGTCGACCTTGTGTTCGGCGCCTATCAGCGCGGCCAATACAAGACCGCGTTCGAGCTCGCCACGGTGCGCGCTCAAGCCGGCGATGCCAAGGCGATGACCATGCTCGGCGAGCTCTATTCCAATGCCATGGGCATAAGGCGCGATTACGCCAAGGCGGCCGAATGGTACAAGCGCGCCGCCGATGCCGGCGATCGCGAGGCGATGTTCGCGCTCGCCATGCTGCGCATCTCCGGCCGCGGCGGCCCGGTCGACAAAAGCGAGGCGGTCAGGCTGATGGCCTCCGCCGCCAAGCTCGGCGAGCCCAAGGCGGCCTACAACCTTGCTCTGCTCTACCTGGACGGCCAGACGCTGCCGCAGGACGTCCGGCGTTCGGCGGAACTGCTGCGCCAAGCCGCCGATGCAGGCCTGCCCGAAGCGCAATACGCGCTCGCGACCTTCTACAAGGAAGGCACCGGTGTGCCGAAGGACCCCGAACGCGCGGTGCGGCTGCTCCAGGCCGCCGCGATCGCCGACAATGTCGATGCCGAGGTCGAATATGCCATCGCGATGTTCAACGGCACCGGCACGCCGAAGAACCAGCCGGCCGCCGTCGCCCTGCTGCGCAAGGCCTCCCGCCAGGGCAGCGCGATCGCGCAGAACCGGCTGGCCTGGGTGCTGATCAACGGCGTGGGCACGCCCGTGGACAAGATCGAAGGCTTCAAATGGCACCTGGTGGCCAAGACCGCCGGCAAGGGCGACCCCGAGCTCGACAAGCAGCTCTCCGATCTGCCGGCCGATGACCGCGCCAAGGCCGAGGCCGCCGCCAGGAAGTGGCTCGGGTCCAAATGACTTGACGCGGGGCCCCTCACGGGGCACCCAGTCCCCCAAACAGGCGCGTTTCCGCGCCCCTCTCCCCGATCAAGACCAGAAGCATATGCTGTATTCCGCCACTATCAACGTCATGGTCAAGGCGGCGCGCCGCGCCGGCCGCAGCCTCAAGCGCGATCTCGGCGAGATCGAGCATCTGCAGGTCTCGCTGAAGGGACCGGCCAATTTCGTCTCGCTTGCCGACAAGCGCGCCGAGGAGATCCTCTACCAGGACCTCGCCAAGGCCCGGCCCGGCTACGGCTTCATCGGCGAGGAAGGCGGCACGCGCGAAGGCACCGACAAGAGCCACACCTGGATCGTCGATCCCCTGGACGGCACGACCAACTTCCTGCACGGCATCCCGCAATTCGCGATCTCGATCGGGCTTGCGCGCGAGGGCACCGTGATCGCCGGCGTGATCTACAACCCCGCCAATGACGAGCTCTACATCGCCGAGCGCGGCAAGGGCGCCTTCCTCAACGACCAGCGCCTGCGCGTCGCCGGCCGCCGCCAGCTGAGCGAATGCGTCGTGGCCTGCGGCCTGCCCCATATCGGCCGCGGCGACCACGAGGAATTCCGCCGCGAAATGATGGCGATCCAGGACCGCGTCGCGGGCCTCCGCCGTTTCGGCGCCGCCTCGCTCGATCTCGCCTTCGTCGCCGCCGGCCGGCTCGACGGGTATTGGGAGCGCGATTTGCAATCCTGGGACATCGCCGCCGGTATGCTGATGGTGCGCGAAGCCGGCGGTACCATCAGCGATATCGCAACGCCGGGCGACCCGCTGGTCACCGGGCACGTCGTGTGCGGGAATGAGTACGTGCACGGGGAGCTGGTGAAGATCTTGCGGAAGCCGGCTTAAGGCGGAAGCTCGCGCTCCACATTCCCCTGTCATTCCGGGGCGCGCCTCTTGGCGCGAGCCCGGAATCCATTGATCCTCGTCAATGGTGGCCCGCTGGATTCCGGGCTCGTGCTTCGCACGCCCCGGAATGACGGGGGTGCATCAGTGGCCGGTGTGCGCCCGCGCCGGTCGGCCGTGCGCTTCAGCTTCCCGCGCCGCGTTCGGCTCCCTGTCCCCGCCCAGCACGCGCTGCACCGAGACGAAGAACACCGGCACCATCAACAGCGCCAGGATCACCACCGCAATCATGCCGCCCATCACCACGCTGCCGAGCGCCTGCTGGCTGGCGCCGCCGGCGCCGTGGGCGATGGCCATCGGCAGCACGCCGCAGATGAAGGCAAGGCCGGTCATCAAAATGGGGCGGAAGCGCAGGCGGCAGGCTTCGATGGTGGCTTCGACCAGAGGCTTGCCTTCTTTCCGCAGATCTTTCGCGAACTCGATGATCAGGATCGCGTCCTTTGCGGCGAGGCCGATGATCGTGATCAGGCCGACGGTGAAATAGACGTCGTTGGGCAGGCCGCGCAGCATAGCGGCAGTGACCGCGCCGACGATGCCGAGCGGCACGGTGAGCAGCACCGCGAGCGGAATGGTCCAGCTCTCGTAGAGCGCGGCGAGGCACAGGAACACCACGAACACCGACAGGGCGAGCAGGAACGGCGCTTGCGAGCCCGACAGCTTCTCCTGCAGCGACTGTCCGGTCCATTCATAGCCGAAACCGCGCGGCAACCGGTCGGCGAGCCGCTCCATCTCGGCGATGGCATCGCCCGAGGTGAAGCCGGGCCTGGCCTCGCCGGAGATGCGCACCGCCGGATAATAGTTGAAGCCGGCGATCTGCGTCGGGCCGCGCGCCCATTCGATCGTGGTGAAGGACGAGAACGGCACCAGCTGGCCGCGGCTGTTCTTGACGTTGTAGTTGAGGATGTCCTCGGCCCGCATGCGGTCGCGCGCGTCCGCCTGCACCACGACGCGCTGCATGCGGCCGCGGTTCGGGAAGTCGTTGATGTAGTTCGAGCCGAGATTGGTCGAAATGGTGTTGTTGATGTCCTCGAAGGTGACGCCGAACGCGCCGGCCTTCTCGCGGTCGATCATGAGATTGACCACGCCCGCCTCGGGCAGGCCTTCGATATAGACCTTCTGCAGCACCGGGCTGGCATTGGCCTCCGCGATCAGCTGGTCGGCGGCGCGCATCAATTGCTGATAGCCCTTCTGGCCGCGGTCCTGGAGGCGGAACGAGAAGCCGGACGAGTTGCCGAGATTGTCGATCGGCGGCGGCTGCAGCGCCGAGATTTTTGCGTCGCGGATCGACGAGCCCAGGTCGCGGTTGACGTCGTTGACGATCGCGGCAGCGGAGTCCTTCGGCCCGCGCTCCGACCAGTCCTTCAGCGTGATGAAGGCCTGGGCGGTGTTCATGCCCTGGCCGGAGAAGCTGAAGCCGGTGAGGAAGGTGACGTTGTCGACGCCCGGCCGCGCGGCGAGATATTTTTCGACCTTCTCGATCACGGCCTCGGTGCGGGCATAGGACGAATCCGACGGCGTCTGCACGTCGGTGGTGATGAAGCCCTGGTCGTCGACGGGCAGGAAGCCGCCGGGCAGGTTGACGAAGGCCCAGGACAGGCCGACCAGCAGCGCGGCATAGACCAGCATCAGGCGGCCGGTGCGATTCAGCGAAAAGCCGACGGTGCGCGAATAGCGTTCCTTGACGCCTTCGAGCATGCGGTTGAACCAGCCGAACACGAAGTTGGTCGAATGACCGTGCCCCTTTGCCACAGGCTTCAACAGCGTCGCGCACAGCGCCGGCGTCAACGACAGCGCCAGGAAGGCGGAGAAGCCGATCGCGGCGACCATGGTGACGGAGAACTGGCGGTAGATAATGCCGACCGAGCCCGGGA
The DNA here is from genome assembly GCF_020193615.1 of Bradyrhizobium sp. IC4059. Classification (NCBI taxonomy): domain Bacteria; kingdom Pseudomonadati; phylum Pseudomonadota; class Alphaproteobacteria; order Hyphomicrobiales; family Nitrobacteraceae; genus Bradyrhizobium; species Bradyrhizobium sp. IC4059. The sequence continues at coordinate 448,586 of NZ_JADYVH010000004.1, read as the reverse complement.
AGAACGCCATCGGCACGAACACCGCCATCAGCACCAGCGTGATGCCGATGATGGCGCCGGTGATCTGCGACATGGCTTTCCGCGTCGCTTCCTTCGGCGGCAGGCCTTCCTCGGCCATGATCCGCTCGACGTTCTCGACCACGACGATGGCGTCGTCGACGAGGATGCCGACCGCCAGCACCATGCCGAACATCGAGAGCATGTTGATGGAATAGCCGGCGAGCAGCAGAGTGGAGCAGGCGCCCAGCAGCGCCACCGGGACCACGATGGTCGGAATGATGGTGTAGCGGATGTTCTGCAGGAACAAGAACATCACCACGAACACCAGCACCACAGCTTCGACCAGCGTCGTCAGCACCTTCTCGATCGAGGCCTCGACCACAGGGGTGATGTTGTAGGGGATCTCGTAGGTGATGTTGGCCGGGAAGAAGCGCGACAGCTCCTTCATCTTCGCTTCGACTGCGCTGGCGGTCGCCAGCGCATTGCCGGTTGGCGACATCAGGACCGACAGGCCCGCCGTCGGCTTGCCGTCGAGGCGCGTGTTGAACTGGTAGCTGAGGCCGCCGACCTCGATCCGCGCGACATCGCGCAGGCGCACGGTCGAACCGTCGGCGTTGGCACGCAGGATGATGGCGCCGAACTCGTCGGGCGAGGAGAGCTGGCCCTTGACCAGCACCAGTGCCGAGGTGCGCTGGTTCGAGGTCGACGGCTCGGCGCCGATGCTGCCGGAAGCGACCTGCGCGTTCTGCGCGGTGATGGCCTTGTTGACGTCGTCGGCGGTCAGGCCATAGCCGACCAGCTTGGCCGGATCGACCCAGACACGAAGCGAGCGCTCGGTCGAGTACAGCGTGGCGCGGCCGACGCCGGGAATGCGGCGGATCTCGCCGAGCACGTTGCGGATCATGAAGTCGCCGAGGCCGACTTCATCCAGGCTGCCGTCAGTCGAGTTCAGCGTGATGATCTGCAGCACTGCGCTCGAGGCTTCCTCGATCAGGATGCCCTGCTGCATCACCGCGCGCGGCAGGCGCGCCTCGACGCGCTTGATGCGGTTCTGGACCTCGACCGAGGCGGCACTGGTGTCGGTGCCCGGCTGGAAATTGGCGATGATCTCGACCTGGCCGAGCGAGTCGCTGGTCGATTCGAAATTGAGGATGTTGGCGGCGCCGTTGAGCTCCTCCTCGATCAGTCGCGTGACGCTATTGTAGAGGTTTTCCGGCGAGGCGCCGGGATAGCTGGTCGAGACCGAGATCGAGGGCGGCGCGATGATCGGATATTGCGCGATCGGCAGCAGCGGCACCGCGATCGCGCCGATCAAGCAGATGAACAGCGCGACCACCCAGGCGAAGATCGGCCTGTCGATGAAGAAACTCGGCATTGGCCGTTTTATCCTCGTTGTTCGGTTAGACCCTCATGGTGAGGAGCGCGGAACGCGCGCTCCGGACGATGCCGCGCATCGCCGCGAGAACCATGAAGGCCCGGCTCTCTCCCGCGGCCATCCTTCGAGACGCCCGCTTGCAGCGGGCTCCTCAGGTTAAGGACGACACTTGCTGCGCGGAGCGTTACCGCGTGAGCTGCTGAGCGTGCCGGTTGTCTGCGGTCGCTTCCGCCTCCGACCAGGATTGCGGCTTGACCTTGTCGCCGGCCGCGAATTTCTGGAAGCCTTCGACCACGACCTTGTCGCCGGACTTCAGGCCTTCGGTGATGAACCAGAGGCCGTCCTGCACCGAGCCGGTGCGCACCGGCTGCACCGCGATGTGATTGTCGTCCTTGACGACGAACACCTCGCTGCCGCCGCCGCCATTGCGCTGGATCGCCTGCTGCGGCACCGCGATCGCATCGGAATCGAGACCCTGGTCGATGCGGACCCGGACATACATGCCCGGGAGCAGCTCGCGCTTGGGATTGGGGAACTCGCCGCGCAACGTCACCTGCCCGGTGTGGGCGTCGACCTTGGCGTCGGAGAACAGCAGCTTGCCGTCGAGCGAATAGATGGTGTTGTCGTCGAGCACGAGGCGCACCTTGGCGGCATCGGCGGCGATGCGATCGAGGTCGCCGGTCTCGAAGGCGCGGCGGAGCTGGTTGAGCTCGGTCACCGACTGGGTAAAGTCGGCATAGATCGGATCGAGCTGCTGGATGGTGGCGAGATTGGTCTCGTTCTGCACGGCGAGCGCGCCCTCGCTGACGAGGGCCGCGCCGACCACGCCGTCGATCGGCGCACGCACGGTGGCGTAGTCGAGATTAAGCCTGGCCCGCGCGAGCTCGGCCTTGCGGCCCTCGACCTCGGCATGGGCCTGGCGTTCGGCCGCAATCGCCTTCTCGTTCTCGGCTTCGGGCGCGGCGCGATCCCTGGTCAGGGTGGCGATACGATGCGCCTGCTGCTTGGCCTGCGCCAATGCCGCTTCGGCCTTCGCCAGCGCGGCCTCGTTGGCCATGACCTCGACCTCGAACGGGCGCGGATCGATGCGGTAGAGCGGATCGCCGGCCCTGACCTCGCTGCCCTGGCGGAACAGGCGCTCTACCACGATGCCGGACACGCGCGGCCGGACTTCGGAGACCCGGGTCGGGGCGATGCGGCCCGGCAGCTCGCGCACCACGGCGCGCGGCTGCGGCTTGACGATAACGATGCTGACGTCAGGGGCAGGCGGCTGGGCGGCGGACACCGCGGAACTGGATTCCTCGCAAGCACCCAGCAGCGGCGCAAGGGCCGCGAGCATCATTGCAACGCATGCCGATCGCGCTCGAATTCCAAACATGAAGTGGGATGCCCCGATTGTTGAAACTGATCATGCTCGCGCGAAGCCCGTTCTGGACCTTTTGCACGCGGCTGATGCCGCCAAAATAGAATGCATCTGCTGCGATGCAACGCATGGCGCGGGCGGCTCATTGTCACACAGCTTATCCCGTTGAAATCAGAAGGCTTTTGCGGTGTAACTTGATTGTGAATCTAAGTTCCACCGCCGCGTGTGCGGCCGAACATCGCAATTACTCGGCGGCCTTCATCCGGTAATGGCTGACGCCCCATTCCGTTCCGTCGGCGTGACCGAACAGGCCCGCGGTCCCGAGCAGGAACCAGCGCCAGCGACGCATCCAGAGAGCGGTCTCCTCGCCGTGGACCCTGCGCAAGGAGGCTTCGATGGGGTCGCGATGCGCATCGAAATTGGCGAGCCAGTCGTCGGCGGTGCGCTGGTAGTGCGTGCCGCTCCAGCACCATTCCTTCTCGATGGCAAAGATATCGTCGAACTGCCTGACGAGGTGATGGCTCGGCATCAGCCCGCCTGTGTAGACGTATTGCGCGATCCAGTCGTCGCGATCGGCCGGGTCAGGCAGATGCGAGCCGGACCGGTGGGTGACGACGTGCATGAAGAACCGTCCCTCCGGCGCGAGCCATGACCGCACGCGCGTCATCAGCTTGCGCCAGTTGCTCATCCGCTCGAACATCTCGACCGAGACGATGCGGTCGAACTGGCCATCGGGCGCGAACACGTTCATGTCGGCCGTGACCACGCGCAGATTCAGCAGCCCGCGCCGCCGCGCCTCCTCCTCGACGGAGGCGCGCTGCGCCTGCGAGGCCGCGACCGCCGTCACCGTCGCGTGCGGAAATTGCCGTGCCATCCACAGCGACAGCGAGCCCCAGCCACAGCCAAGCTCCAGAATGGCCTGGCCGTCGGTCAGGCCGGCATGCTCGACGGTCTGGCGCAGCGCCTCCTCCTCCGCCTCCCGCAAGGTGGTCGCGTCGGTCTTGTAGAAGCAGGAGGAGAATTTGCGTTTGGGGCCGAGCAAGTCGGCGAAGAAGGCCGCGGGCACCTCGTCATGCCCCGCTGCCGCGCCCTCGGCGATCGGCCGCAGCATCATCCGCCCGGCGAAGGCGGCATCGTCGCCGAGGCCCAGCCCGGACAGGCGCGTCGCCATGCGGGAGCACAGGCGCTGGATCGCGGCGCGGATCACCACGTCCGGCAGCGGCACACGCTCGGCAGTCCCGATGATCGCGGAAACGACGCTCATGCGCCCCCCGAATGGCGAACTTCTGCAGAGACCTGCTTATCAAAGCACCGCTTCCGGTCCGGGTTCCCCGAGCTGTCCCCGAAATCGGCGCATCCGGCGCTTTTTTTGGGGCGGCGCTGTGCCATAGTGCGCGCCGCAAGCAAGCTTTACGTAACGGATGATACCGGCATGCGGTCTGGCACTTCCCGATCCACCATGGACATCGAGTACACCAAACTGTCCTCGCCCAGCGTCTTCCTGGTGCGGATGCTGGTCTTCCTGGTGCTGTGCACGCTGGTGAGCGTGGTGCTCTACAAGCAGATCGTCCAGGCCTTCTTCGCCAATCCCGGGCTCAACGCCCTGATCGGAGGGGTGCTGTTCATCGGCATCATCCTGGCCTTCCGCCAGGTCGTCCGGCTCTATCCCGAAGTCTCCTGGGTCAACAATTTCCGCGTCGCCGATCCCGGCCTGGCGCCGGCCCGCCACCCCAAGCTGCTGGCGCCGATGGCTGCGATCCTCGGCGGGGAGCGCTCGGGGCGGATGACCATCACCCAGACCACGATGCGGCACCTGCTCGATTCGATCGCGACCCGCCTGGACGAGGCCCGCGACATCTCCCGCTACATGACCGGCCTCTTGGTCTTCCTCGGCCTGCTCGGCACCTTCTGGGGCCTGATCGAGACGGTGGGCTCGGTGGGCAAGGTGATCGACGGGCTCAAGGTCGGGAGCGATTCCGGGGCGCTGTTCGACACGCTGAAGGAAGGCCTCGCCGCCCCGCTCGGCGGCATGGGCATCTCCTTCTCCAGCTCGCTGTTCGGCCTCGCCGGCTCGCTGATCCTCGGCTTCCTCGATCTGCAATCGAGCCAGGCGCAGAACCGCTTCTACACCGATCTCGAAGACTGGCTCGCCACCACAGTGCGCGAGTATGGCAACGGCGAGGCGCCTGTCGCGACCGGCGGCGGCGTCGCCAGCGGCGAGCTTCAGGCCGCGGTCGAACGGCTGCGGTCCGTGCTCGAGGAAGGCAGCGCCGGCCGCGGCACCACCGCGGCGATGGCGAGCCTTGCCGAAGCCATCCAGGCGCTGGTCTCGCACATGCGCACCGAGCAGCAGATGATCCGCGAATGGGCCGACGGCCAGGGCGAGCAGAACCGCGAGATCCGGCGCCTGCTGGAGCGGATCGCGCGCCAGCCCGAGAAGAGTTGAGACGGTGTTGTGCCCCCGACGCGACGCAGCATGAAATGATGCATCGCTGAGCCGGGGCCCAGCGTCAGGGACAAGATGGGTCCCGGCTCTGCGCAGCAGCGTTGCACGCTGCACCGCGTCCGGGACACAAGAGTGGAGACGGATGACATGGCCCTTGCCCGCGCCCGCCGCAGCGAAGGCGGTCTCAACTACTGGCCCGGCTTCGTCGACGCGCTGTCGACGCTGGTGCTGTCGATCGTGTTCCTGCTGTCGGTATTCCTCGTGGTGCAGTTCTTTCTGTCACAGGAGGTCACCGGCAAGGACAAGGCGCTGGAGCAGCTCAACGCCAAGATCGCCCAGCTCAACGAGCTGTTGTCGCTGGAGAAGCTCGGCAAGCTCACCCTCGACGACCAGGTCTCGTCGCTGAAAGCCGGGCTCGCCTCGGCCGAGTCCGAGCGCGACCGCATCAAGGGTCTTTATGACGGCTTGGCTGCCGCCGGCAATGATGCGCAAGGCAAGACCGCCGAGCTCGGCAAGGCGCTGGACTCCGAGAAGGCGGTCTCGGCGCGGGCGCTGGCGCAGATCGAGGTGCTGAACCAGCAGATCAGCGCGCTGCGCCGGCAATTGGCCGCGCTGGAGGAGGCGCTCGATGCCTCCGAGAAGCGCGACAAGGAATCGCAGAACCGCATCGCCGACCTCGGCTCCCGCCTCAACGTCGCCCTGGCGCAACGCGTGCAGGAACTGTCGCGCTACCGCTCGGAATTTTTCGGCCGGCTGCGCGCCATCCTCGGCAACCGCCCCGACATCCGCATCGTTGGCGACCGCTTCGTGTTCCAGTCCGAAGTGTTCTTCGACACGGGACAGGCGGTGCTGCTGCCCGAGGGCCGCGCCGAGCTCGACACCTTGGCAGCGGCGCTGATCGAGCTCGACAAGAAGATCCCGAGCGACATCCCCTGGGTGCTGCGCGTCGACGGCCATACCGACGTGCGGCCGGTGAGCGGCGCGAACTTCAGGTCGAACTGGGACCTGTCCGCGGCGCGCTCGATCTCAGTGGTGCAATATCTGGTCTCGCTCGGCGTGCCCGCCCAGCGCCTCGTCGCGGCCGGCTTCGGCGAATTCCAGCCGCTCGATACCGGCAACACCGAGGAGGCCTACAAGCGCAATCGCCGCATCGAGCTGAAGCTGACGGAGCGGTAGTGGTGAGGGACGCACGACCTCAACGTCATGGCCGGGCTTGTCCCGGCCATCCACGATCTTTGGCCCGCCGCGACAGAAAGGCGTGGATGCCCGCGACAAGCCGGGCATGACGACCTTCGTAAAATGAGCGCGCTCCACCTCCGCCTTTACCGACCCGAAGACGAAGCCGTCGCGATCGATCTCTGGCATCGCACCTGGCAGCAGGCCTATCCGCAGATCGACTTCGCGGCACGGCTCGAATGGTGGCGCGAGCGCTGGCTGAGGGATCTGGTGCCGAAGGCCCAGATCGTGGTGGCGGAGCAGGACGGCGCGCTGGTCGGTTTCGTCACCATCGACGGCGAAGGCTATCTCGACCAGCTCGTCGTCGATCCCGCGCATTGGGGCTCCGACGCGGCAAGGCTGCTGGTGGACGAGGCCAAGCGCCTGTCGCCCTCGGGCGTCACGCTGCTCGTCAACAAGGACAATGCCCGCGCGATCCGCTTCTATGAGCGTAGCGGCTTCGCCCATGCGGGCGACGACGTGAACCCGACCTCGGGGCGGCCGGTGTTGAAGATGGTGTGGAAGGCGTGAGGTCCCCGGTACTTTCCGCCGTGTGAGGCGTCTACGCGCCCTCGAACTGCAGCCGCGCCAGCCGCGCATAGAGCCCGTTCGCCGCGACGAGCTCGGCATGCGTGCCCTGCTCGACGATCCGGCCCTGGTCCATCACCAGGATGCGGTCGCAGGAGAGCACGGTGGCGAGGCGGTGGGCGATGACGAGCGTGGTGCGGTGGCGCATCAGCTCTTCCAGCGCGGTCTGCACCAGCGTCTCGCTTTCGGCGTCGAGCGCGGAGGTGGCTTCGTCCAGCAGCAACAGCGGCGCGTCGCGCAGGATGGCGCGCGCGATCGCGATGCGCTGGCGCTGGCCGCCGGAGAGCGTCACGCCGCGCTCGCCGAGCGCAGTCTCGAAACCTTCGGGCAGGCGGCGGATGAATTCGGCGGCATGGGCGAGCTCGGCGGCGCGCTCGACCTCGGCATCGGTCGCATCGGGCCGGCCGAAGCGGATGTTCTCGCGGGCGCTCGCGGCGAACACCACGGATTCCTGCGGCACCAATGCGATGCGCGCGCGGAAATCGCCGGGGTCGGCGGACTTGACCGGCACGCCGTCGAGCAAGATCGTCCCGCTGCGCGGATCGTAGAAGCGCAGCAGCAGATGAAAGATGGTGCTCTTGCCGGCCCCGGAGGGACCGACGATCGCGACCTTCTCGCCGGGGCGCACGGTGAACGACACCGCGTCGAGCACCTTGACGTCGGACCGCGCCGGATAGGCGAAGCTGACCCGATCGAAGCCGACCTCGCCGCGCGCCGGCACCGGCAGCGCAAGCGGCGTCGCAGGCGCGGTGATCTCGGGCTTGACGTGGAGGATCTCGAACAGGCGCTCGGCCGCGCCCGACGCCGCCGAGACCTCGCCCCAGACCTCGCTGAGCTGGCCGAGCCCCGCTGCTGCGAACACCGCATACAGCACGAACTGGCCGAGCCGGCCCGGCGTGATCGCGCCGGTGAGCACGTCATGCGAGCCGATCCAGAGGATGGCGACCACGCTTGCGAACACGATGAAGATGATGATCGCCGTGAGCACGGCGCGGGCCTGGGTCGAGGTGCGCGCGGCTTCATAGGCCTGCTCGACCTCGCCGCCGAAACGCTTCTCGGCAAATTGCTCGCTGGTATAGGCCTGCACGGTGCGGATCGCGCCGACCAGCTCGCCGGCATAGGCGGAGGCGTCGGCGAGCGTGTCCTGCGCATTGCGCGACAGGCGCCGCACCCAGCGCCCGAACGCCACCAGCGGCAGCACGATCAAAGGGATGGCCAGCAGCACGAAGCCCGACAGCTTCGGGCTCGTGATCACCATCATCGCCGTCGCGCCGAGGAACATCATCAGGTTGCGCAGCGCGATCGAGACGGAGGCACCGACCGCCGATTTCAGCTGGGTGGTGTCGGCAGTGAGGCGCGAGATCAATTCGCCGCTGCGGGCGGAATCGAAGAAGGCGGGAGAGAGCGACAATAGATGGCCGAAGACGTCGCGCCGGAGATCGGCGACGATGCGTTCGCCGATGCTCATCACGAGGTAGTAGCGCGCGGCGCTGGCGATCGCGAGCACGGCGACGACCGCGAGCATGACCGAGAAGTAGCTGTTGATCAGCTCGATGCCCTCGGGCGTCAGGCCGAAATCGATCATCCGGCGCACCGCGACCGGCACCAGCAGCGTGGTCAACGCTGCGATCGTCAGCGCGACGAAGGCCAGCGCCGCCCGGCCGCGATAGCGGATCACATAGGGCGCGAGCGCGAGCAGCGGCCGCAGCTTGGCGCGGCCCTTGGCCGGCGCTTCGATCAGCTCGGCCTCGATCGAGGGAGTGTCTGCGGCGTTCATTGCGGGCCGTTCGACATCGTGGTCATCCAGCCGTTCCACTGCGCTCATGAGATCCGACCCGTTGCATTGATCTGCTCCCAATAGGCCGGTGCATAAGTAGTGGCAAATCCGGGAAGTCCCTTAGGGGCAAACCCGGTCCAGCGCGCCGGCATGGCTTGTTTTGCGGGGTTTCGTGAGGTATAGAGCCGCCCAAATCCGTCATTCGCGAGCCACCCAAGAAGGCGCCGGAGCGCCGAGGAATTGCCATGAAAGCCGAAATTCATCCGAATTATCATACGATTAAGGTCGTCATGACCGACGGAACCGAGTACCTGACCCGCTCCACCTGGGGCAAGGAAGGCGACACGCTGAACCTCGACATCGACCCGAAGTCGCACCCGGCCTGGACCGGCGGCTCCGCCCAGATCATGGACCGCGGCGGCCGCGTCTCGCGCTTCCAGAAGAAGTTTTCGGGCTTTCTCAAGAAGGATTGAGCCGGCCGCAAGGCTGGAGATGAAAACGCCCCCGGGGAGACCGGGGGCGTTTTTTGTTTTAGGGCTGTCATTCCGGGGCGCGACGAAGTCGCGAGCTACGATGCGCAATTGCGCATCTGAGAATCCATAACCTCGATCGGGAGTATGGATTCCGGGCCCGCGCCAAGAGGCGCGTCCCGGAATTACGATTGTTGATAGACCCTACCGCTCGAACGCGGCCTTCAGCGCGTTGAGGTGCGGCACCAGCGGGTTGCCGATCGTGGCCTGCTCGGCCGGCGGGGTGTGGATCGTGCTGTCGAGGCGGCGGACGCGGGTCTGCAGGCTCATCGAGCGATGGATCAGGTCCTGAAGCTGCGCGGGCAGCTTCTCGATGGTGTCGGCGGGACCGGGATCGGCGGCGGTGAGCTTGACCTTGGTCTTCTCGCGATTGGCCTGGCTCAGCGTCATCTCGCCTTCCTTGACCGCGCGGTGCAGCAATAGCCAGGAGGCGAGCTGCATCAGGCGCGTGGTGAGGCGCATGCTCTCGGTCGCATAGGTGAGGCTGACCGCGCGGTCGAGCGCCTTAGCCTCGACGCGGCCGGCGCCGTCGAGATAGGCGGCGGTCTCCTCGACGAGGTCCATGCCCTCACGGAACAAATTGCCGAACGCCGCAGAATTGGTGAATCGCTCACTGAGCTGAACGAGCGCGCCGTCGGCCTGCAAACGTTCCATGGTTAACGCCTCTTACGCAACTGTTTGACTGCCCGGCTTTGCCGCCGGCTTATGATGAACAAATCATTGCGCGGGCGGGACGCGGAGTCCAGTGACAAGCGCGGATATGGTTTCCGCGGGTCAATCCTTTCGAATGCAACCGGGATGAGAGGTGCAAACGGGGCAGTGAACGCAAAAAAAGAGCCGCCGGAGACCGGCGGCTTGAAAGTTGATAACAGGGAGGCGTCAAACAGAGTGGACAGGAGCCACTCGGTGTCCAAACGAGGACAGTTCCAGTCATAAACCCGAAAGCTTAATCCGAAGTAAACGAGCTAATTTTTTCAGAGTTCATTAGTCATGTGAGCCAGTGGCCGAGTGTGCTGCGGGAACAGACTCTCCGTCGTCATTCCGGGGCGCGACGAAGTCGCGAGTTACGATGCGCAATTGCGCATCTGAGAATCCATAACCACGAGCGGATGGAACGGCCCGGCTCTCTTAGCGCGCCCTTTTGCAAAAGCCTGTGATTATGGATTCCGGGCTCGGCGCTGACGCGCCGCCCCGGAATGACGGCCGCGAGCGGTCGCGCACCCAGCTGCGACGACAGCTGTGACGTCCACTACGACTTGAAAATGCTGTTCGCCGCATCGCGCGAGGCGCGCTTTTTGGTGGCGGCTTCTTCCAGTCTTGCGATCTCGGTCTTGAGCAGCGCCACGCGCTCGGTCAGTTCCTCCACTGACAAAAGTGAGAGGTCCTGCCCAATTTCATGACTGATCTTCTTGCGTGGGCGATCGTCGTCTTCGATCGGCATCGTCGTTGCTCCTCTCCGTCCGCGGGTCGGACCACATGGCCTAAGGCGGTTGCCAGCCTGCACCGCGCTGGCTAAGCAAGGGCCTCGTTTCCTCCCGCACTTTTGCTCAAGGACACATCATGGACAAGCTGCCCGCGCAAATGACCGTGGTCGCCATCTCCAAGCCCGGCGGGCCGGAGGTGCTGGTGCCGGAGCAACGCAGTGTTCCGCAGCCCGGTCCCGACGAGATCCTGGTCAAGGTGATGGCTGCCGGCGTCAACCGGCCCGATGTGGCGCAGCGCTCCGGCGCCTATCCGCCGCCGCCCGGCGCCAGCGACCTGCCCGGCCTCGAGATATCGGGCGAAGTCGTCGCGGTCGGCAGCAACGCCAAGCGGCACAAGGTCGGCGACAAGGTGATGTCGCTGGTCGCCGGCGGCGGCTATGCGCAGTACTGCATCGCCCAAGACGCCCAGGCAATGAGCGTGCCGCCGGCGCTGTCGATGAAGGAAGCCGGTGCGCTGCCGGAAACACTGATGACGGTCTGGCACAATGTGTTCGAACGCGGCGGCCTCAAGGCCGGCGAGACGCTGCTGATCCATGGCGGCTCGTCCGGCATCGGCACCATGGCCATTCAGCTTGCCAAAGCCTTCGGTGCGAAAGTGTTCGTCACCGTGGGATCGCAGGACAAGATCGACGCCTGCCTCAAACTGGGGGCCGACCGCGCCATCAACTACAAGACCGAAGACTTCGTCGCCGTGGTGAAGGCGGAGACCAACAACGTTGGCATCAACCTGATCCTCGACATGGTCGCCGGCGACTATGTCGACCGCAACTATGATGCCGCCGCGGTCGACGGCCGCATCGTCCAGATCGCGACCCTCAACGGCCCCAAGGTCAGCGTCAACATCGCCAAGGTGATGGTCAAGCGCCTGACCCATACCGGCTCGACCTTGCGCCCCCGTAGTAATGCGGACAAGGCGGCGATGGTGGCCGCTATCGAGCAGAAAGTGATGCCGCTTTTGCGCGAAGGCCGCGTCAAGCCGGTGATGGACAGCACTTTCCCGCTGGAAAAGGCGGCAGACGCCCACCGGCGCATGGAAACGAGCGCACATATTGGCAAAATTGTGTTGGAGGCCTAGGCCGCTGGCCGACAGGGCAAGCCGGAAACCCTTTGATTTTCCTCGCTTTCGTGGCATCTATCGCGACGCACCGAACCGCATCGGTCCGGTCTGAAATCGCCTTCTAGATTTGCCTTGCACTGACGAGTTTGCGTCGAACGCGGAGAACCGACCTTGCGTCTGATCAGGCGCCTCGCGCCCATCGCGCTGGGCCTCATGATTCTTGTCGCCGCGTATCCCGCGCGCGCGCTCGACGCCGTCAGCGTCCGTAGCGACGCGCCCGCGATCGACCTCACCGGCGTGCTCGAGCATCAGCGCAGCGACGCCGATCGTATCCAGGTCTCCACCGCACCCGGCACCGACGGCATTGTCCGCCGCATCGAGGTGCGCGCCCGCGAGGGCGGACAGAACTGGGTGGTGTTCGCGCTCGCCAACAACACCGACGACCAGCTCGATCGCCTGATCGTCGCTCCGCACTATCGCATCGTCTCCTCGGGATTGCTGTGGCCCGACCTCGGCCTGTCGCGCATCGCGACCATCACGCCCTCGATCGGCGACCGCCCGGAACGGCAGGAAAGCGCCACCGCGGACGTGTTCCGCATCACGCTCGACCCCGGCGCCGTCGTCACCTTCGTTGCGGAGCTGCGCACCGACAAGCTGCCGCAGCTCTACCTGTGGGAGCCGGAAGCCTACAAGGACAAGGTCAACTCCTTCACGCTGTACCAGGGCATCGTGATCGGCATCTCCGGCTTGCTTGCCTTGGTGCTGACCATCCTGTTCGTGGTGAAGGGCAGCATCATGTTCCCGGCCGCGGCGGCGCTGGCCTGGGCGGTGCTGGTCTATATCGGCGTCGACTTCGGCTTCTGGGGCAAGGTGCTCGACATGTCGAACAACGCCGAGCGCATCTGGCGCGCGGCGGGCGAAGCGATCCTGGCGGCGACACTCCTGGTGTTCCTGTTCGCCTATCTCAATCTCAGCCGCTGGCACGTGCGCTATTCGCACATCACGGTCGGCTGGCTCGCGTTCCTCGGCTCGCTGGTGGCGCTCGCGCTGTTCGACCCGGCGGTGGCCTCCGGCATCGCCCGCATCTCGCTGGTGCTGATCGCCTTCGCCGGCTTCGCGCTGATCGTCTATCTCTCCACCCACGGCTTCGACCGCGCCGTGCTCTTGATCCCGACCTGGTTCCTCCTCGTGGTCTGGGTGGTCGCGGCCGGCATGACGGTGGCGGGCTCGGTCACCAACGACATCGTCGGCCCGGCCCTGCTCGGCGGCCTCGTGCTGATCGTGATGCTGATCGGCTTTACGGTGATGCAGCACGCCTTTGCCGGCGGCGGCGCCAGCACGGGCGTCGTCTCCGACATCGAGCGGCGCGCTTTGGCGCTGGCCGGCTCCGGCGACCTGATCTGGGACTGGGACGTATCCGCCGACAAGGTGTTCACCAGTCCCGAGACCGAAGCCCTGCTCGGGCTGAAGCGCGGCACGCTGGAAGGCCCGGCGGCGTCCTGGTTAGAGGTGCTGCATCCGCTCGACCAGGACCGTTTCCGCGCCGCGCTCGACAGCGTGCTCGACCAGCGCCGCGGCCGCCTGGTGCAGGATTTCCGTCTGCGCACGCCGGACGGCCACTTCATGTGGTTCGCGCTCAAGGCGCGCCCGGTGGTCGGCTCGGACGGCGAGGTCTCGCGCGTGGTGGGCACGCTGACCGACGTCACCGAGCTGCGCAACGCCGAGGAGCGCCTGCTGCACGATTCCGTGCATGACAATCTCACCGGCCTGCCCAACCGAAAACTGTTCATGGACCGGCTGGGCGCCGTCGCGCATTTCGCCAAGACCATGCCAACGCTGCGGCCGACGCTGATGGTGATCGACCTCGACCGCTTCAAGCAGGTCAACGATTCCGTCGGGATTGCAGTCGGCGATTCCATCCTGCTCACGCTGGCGCGCCGTCTCACCCGCATCCTGAAGCCGCAGGACACGCTGGCCCGGATGGCCGGCGACCAGTTCGGCCTGATCCTGCTGTCGGAGCAGGACCCGGCCCGCATCACCGCTTTCGCCGAGACCATCCGCAAGACCATCCGCGCGCCGATCGCCTTCAACGACCGCGAGATCTTCCTCACGGCGTCGATCGGTCTCGCGCTGTCCGATCCGCAAACCCAGCTCACGGACGAGATCATCAAGGACGCCGAGCTCGCGATGTATCACTCCAAGCGCATCGGCGGCGACCGCATCGACGTCTACAAGCCGGCGATGCGGGCGCGCAAGACCGATCGCCTGACCTTGGAGAGCGAACTGCGCCGCGCCATCGAGCGCCAGGAGATCACGATCCTGTACCAGCCGATCGTGCGGCTGGAGGATCGCTCCATCGCCGGCTTCGAGGCCCTGGCGCGCTGGGACCACCCGAAGCTCGGGCGCATGGCGCCCTCCGAGTTCATCACCATCGCCGAAGAGACCGGGTTGATCGTCGACCTCGGCATGTTCGTGCTCGACCAGACCGCCAAGCAGCTTTCGGTGTGGCAGCGGGCGATGCGCTCGCGCGAGCCGATCTTCGCTTCCGTCAACGTATCCTCGCGGCAGCTGCTGCGCCACGATTTGATCCACGATGTCCGTACCGTGCTGTCGCGCTCCTCGGTGGCGCGCGGCACGCTGAAGCTGGAATTGACGGAATCGCTGGTGATGGAGAATCCGGAGCACGCAGCCCAGATGCTGACCCGGATCCGCGAGCTCGGCACCGGGCTGTCGCTCGACGATTTCGGCACAGGCCACTCCTCGCTGGCCTATCTGCAGCGCTTCCCGTTCGACACTATCAAGATCGACCAGTCGTTCGTACGCACCACCAGCCGCGGCACGCGGCCGGTGATCCTGAAGTCGATCATCGCGCTCGCGCATGACCTCGGCATGGACGTCGTCGCCGAAGGCGCCGAGACCGATTCGGACGCCGTCGAGCTCTACCAGATGGGCTGCGAATACGCGCAAGGTTTTGCCTTCGGCGAGCCGATGGACGCGGACGCGGCGATGCGGCTGCTCACGGAAGTGCGGCTGGAAGCTGCGAGCTGATCTTCCCCTCTCCCCTTGCGGGAGAGGGTCCGCTCGCAAGCGAGCGGGGGTGAGGGGTATCTCTCCCCACGTCCAAATCCATCTGAATGCGCGGAGACATACCCCTCATCCGGCGCTTCGCGCCACCTTCTCCCGCAAGGGGAGAAGGGAAGTCACGCACTAGCGCCGCCGCTCACCCTTCTGCTTCCTGAACCGGACGCTCTGGCCGTCCGGCATGCGTGTCGCCACGAAGCCGGCGGCGAGGCAGGCTTCGCGTTGCGGCATCTGGATGTCGGGGCTGCGAAGGCTGTCCCACCATGAGGCACGCTGGGCCGCGCGCGGCAGCGCCGCGCCGATGATCTCCTCGATCTGCTCAAAGCTCAGCACGAGCTCCTCCTGCTTCTGCCGCAGCAGATAATCGCGCAACGCGTCGTAGTCGTTCACACTCGTCCTCTCGTCCGGGGCGAAGTCAGGCTGCTCAAAACCGTCAGCCGCATAAACCGATTCTTAACTCATTGCGGCAGCGCCGTCGCGGCTTAAACACTACGCAAGCTTTCGGGCGCATCCACTATGGACAGGAGCGAAGAATGTTCTCTGGATGGCGCGACGTTGCGGCCCGCCGGCCGTGGCGGATTTCGGCGAAGCTGCTGATCATCTCGTCCGTGGTGACGGTGATCGGCTTTTCCGCCATTTGCGTCAACGTCATGCTCGACATGCGCCGCGGCGAGGAGGCACTCGCCCGCCAGACGCTGGAGAACCTCGCGACCACGATCGAGTCCGACGTCAGCCGCAACGTCGAGATCTACGATTTGTCGTTGAAGGCGGTCGCCAGCAACATGCTGCTGCCCGAGCTCGCGACGGTCTCCAAGACGATCCGTCACCTGATCCTGTTCGACCACGCGACCACCGCCAAGCATTTCGGCGCCATCCAGGTGTTCGACGCCGAGGGCCGGCTGACCATCGATGCCTCCACGCTCGATCCCCTGCCCGAGGACCGCAGCGAGGAGCACTACTTCAAGGTCCACCGGGATAATCCCGGCGCAGGCCTGTTCATCAGCCGTCCCATGCTGTTTCGCGGCGCCTACTCGATCGTGCTGAGCCGGCGCATCAGTGACGCTGACGGCGGCTTCATGGGCGTCGTCGCCGGCTCGATCCGCTTCAGCTATTTCCACGAGCTGTTCGATCGGCTCACCCTCGACCCTGAGGACACCATCACCGTGCTCAAGCGCGACCGCACCATCATCATGCGGCGACCGTTCGATCTCGACATCATCGGCACGAACCTGAACGACCGTCAGAACTGGAAGGCCGACAATCTCAGGGTCGGCGCCGCCTATTCGGGACAGGGCCCGGTCGATGCGACCCCGCGGCTCTATGTCCGCAGCAAGAACAATGGTCCGCTGTTCGTGGTCGCCGGCAAGCCTTTGGCCGCGGTGTTCGCACTCTGGCAAAGGGAGGCGCTCCGCATCGGCACCGTGGTGCTGGCGCTCATCCTGTTCGTGCTGGGATCGACCCTCGTGCTCGCGCGCGAGATCGGCCGGCGCGCCGAGGCCGAGCGCAAGCTCGAGGAGTTGGCGACGACCGACGCGCTCACGGGCTTGAAAAACCGCCGCAAATTCGATTCCGTCATCGACGTCGAATGGCGGCGCGCCATGCGCCAGAAGGCGCCGATCGCGCTGCTCATGATCGATACCGATCACTTCAAGGCTTACAACGACACGTTCGGCCATCAGGCCGGCGACCAGGTGCTGGTCGGCATCGCCATCTGCATTTCCGATTCGGTGAGCCGCGCCGGCGATTGCGCGGCGCGCTACGGCGGCGAGGAATTCGCCGTGCTGCTGCCGAACACCTCGGCCACTGAGGCCCACAAGGTGGCGGAGATGATCCGCCTCAAGGTGCAGGGCTGGTCCGACGATCAGGCGATGTCGACGGTGTCCTGCGGCATCGCGAGCCTCGTCCCCGCCGCCGGCATGGACTGGCCGCTACTGGTTGCCGCCGCCGACAAGGCGCTCTACGCCGCCAAAGCCGGCGGGCGCAACCAGTCGGTGGTGGCGAGCCTGCCGCAGCTGTCGCTGGTGGCGTGAGGCTCCCTTCCCGTCATTGCGAGGAGCGCTTGCGACGAAGCAATCCAGACTTTCTCCGCGGAAAGATTCTGGATTGCTTCGCTTCGCTCGCAATGACGGCGGGCGCTACTGCCCCAGATACTTCTTCATCTCCGCGATCAGGCCGTCGCGCAATTCCGGGCGCTTCAAGCCATAGGCGATGTTGGCGCGCAGGAAGCCGGGCTTGGAGCCGCAATCATGGCGCTCGCCCTCGAACTCGACGCCGTAGAATTTCTGCGTCTTGGCAAGACCGATCATGGCGTCGGTGAGCTGGATCTCGCCGCCGGCGCCGCGCTCCTGGGTTTCCAGGATCTTGAAGATCTCCGGCTGCAGGATGTAGCGGCCGGTGATCGAGAGGTTGGAGGGCGCGGTGCCCTTGGCCGGCTTCTCGACCATGCCGTCGACCTCGAACATCTTGCCGTTGCGCTTGCCGACGCCGCAGATGCCGTATTGATGGGTCAGGTGATCGGGCACCGCCTCGACCGCGATCAGATTGGATTTCTCGCCGAGCGAGGACGCCATCTCGATCATCTGCTTCAGGCAGCCGGGCGTGTTGAGCACGAGCTCGTCCGGCAGCACCACCGCGAACGGCTCGTCGCCGACGATGTCGCGTGCGCACCAGACCGCGTGGCCGAGGCCGAGCGGCGCCTGCTGGCGGGTGAAGCTGACCGCGCCGGCTTCTGGCTGGTTCTGCGCCAGGATGTCTTGCTCGGCTTTCTTGCCGCGTGCGGCCAGCGTCGTGTCGAGCTCGAACATCCGGTCGAAATGATCCTCGATGACAGCCTTGTTGCGGCCGGTGACGAAGACGAAGTGCTCGATGCCGGCTTCCTTCGCCTCGTCATAGACGTATTGGATCAGCGGCTTGTCGACGATGGTCAGCATTTCCTTCGGCATCGCCTTGGTGGCAGGCAAAACGCGGGTGCCGAGGCCGGCGACGGGGAATACGGCTTTGCGAATCT
Source organism: Bradyrhizobium sp. IC4059 (assembly GCF_020193615.1). NCBI lineage: Bacteria > Pseudomonadati > Pseudomonadota > Alphaproteobacteria > Hyphomicrobiales > Nitrobacteraceae > Bradyrhizobium > Bradyrhizobium sp. IC4059. The sequence continues at coordinate 430,663 of NZ_JADYVH010000004.1, read as the reverse complement.
TCATGGGATCGATCGAATACCTTGGGGCACATGGGACGGGAGCAATGGCATCCTTGCTAGCCTGTTTGCAGCCGCCAACAAAGGCGGATGTGGGGCCTCGCCCCGACGGAGTTAAGAAAAAGGCCGCCACCAAAATTTCACCTTTGTTAAGCTATTGGCAACGCTAACCAGGCCTCCTGTGGCGGGTTTTTCAGGCCGACGGGTGGAACATGATGCAATCAATGGCGGGACTGGCGACACGGGCTGGCGGCGCGGTCGTTGCGGCCGCTTTGCTGCTGCCGGCCGGCGCACACGCCCAGGCGCAGAACGGCCTGTCCAACCTGTTCGGCGGCATCTTCTCGGGATCGAACCCGGCACCGGCGCAACCCACACCTGGCCCGAGCGGCGCGCCGACGGGTCCATTGCCGTGGAGCGGCGAGGACGGCGCCTCCGGCCATCCCTTGATGACGGCCGCCGCGATCCGCGAGGCTGCCGGCAATTTCAACAATTGCGTCGCTGCGATGTGGCCCGATGCCGCACGGCGCGGCGTCACGCAGGAGAACTTTCAGCGCTTCACCGCCGGACTGTCGCCCGACCTGCGCATCATGGACCTCATGGATTCGCAGCCGGAATTCACCAAGTCGATCTGGGCCTATCTCGACATTCTGGTGAACGACAACCGCCTCGCCAAGGGCCGCGAGGTCCTCGCCAAATACAAGGCGCAGTTCGACGCGACTGAGAAAGCCACCGGCGTCGACCGCTACATCATCGCCTCGATCTGGGGCATCGAGTCCAATTACTCGACGCAGATCGGCGATCGCAGCGTGCTGCAATCGACTGCGACGCTCGCCTGCATCGGCCGCCGCCAAGCCTATTTCAAGGACGAATTCCTCTCCGCGCTGGAGATCCTCAACCGCGGCGATTTGCGTCCGGAGCAGCTGCGCGGCTCCTGGGCCGGCGCCTTCGGCCCGACCCAGTTCATGCCGACCGCGTTCAAGCGCTTCGCGGTGGACGGCGACGGCGACGGCCGGCGCGACGTCGTCGACAATCCGACCGACCTGATCGCGTCGACCGCCAACAATCTGAAGAAGGACGGCTGGCAGCCCGGCCAGACCTGGGGCTACGAGGTCGTGGTGCCGCAAGGCTTCAACTACATGCTGGCCGACCGCGCCAAGGCGATGCCGATCGCGCAATGGGAGAAGCTCGGGCTCAAGCGTCCGAACAACCAGGCCTTCCCGCATCCTGCGGACAAGGCCTACCTGCTGGCACCCGCCGGCGCGCAGGGACCGGGCTTTTTGATGCTGCAGAATTACCGCGTCATCATGAAGTACAACCCGGCCGAGGCCTATGCGCTGGCGATCGGCCATTTCGCCGACCGCCTGCGCGGGGGACAGCCTTTCGTGCAGCCCTGGCCGCGGCAGGAGCGCGAGCTGTCCCGCACCGAACGGCTGGAGCTGCAGCAGCTGCTGGCTCAGCGCGGCTACTACAAGGGCACCCCGGACGGCCAATTCGGCGGCATGACCAGGGAGGCCCTGCGCAACTTCCAGGCCTCGATCGGGGTCCCCGCCGATGGCTTTGCCTCCTCCGACGTGCTGGACCGGCTGCGCGGGCGGTAAAATCGCGCCTGACGTAACCTTGAAGGGGGATTTTGGCTGATAGCCTTGACCGGGACTGGTGTTCCCCGGTCTATGGACAAGAATCTGCGATGGAATTTGCCCGTTTGGCGCCTGATTCCGTTATTATATTGAGCTAACTTCGATCCCCCATTGCACGTGCCCGAGATCGCATGTCGAAGAAGTCCCTGTTCAAGGCGCTGACCGAGACCGGCCCGTTGATCGCGCTGGGGACGGCGCTTGCGATCCTGGTGTCGGTGGCGGCACCCGCTTCGGCGCAGTTCTTCAACTTCCCCGGCTTCGGCGGTCCGCCGCAGCGTTCGGCCCCACCACCGCCACCACGGGGCGGCGGAGGTGGCGGATGGTTCGGCGGCGACTTCTTCGCACCCTTCCAGCCGCCGCCGCAGGCGCCGCGCCAGGATTTTTCGCGCGCGCCGGCACCGGCCAAGCGCGACACCATTCCTGAGAAGAACGTGCTGGTGATCGGCGATGCCATGGCCGACTGGCTCGCTTATGGCCTCGAAGACGCCTACGCCGAGCAGCCCGACATGGGCGTGATCCGCAAGCACAAGACCACGTCCGGCCTGATCAGGTACCAGCCCAAGGGCGAGCCCGCGGACTGGGCCGCGGCGGCCAAGGGCATTCTCGAGACCGAAAAGCCCGACGTGATCGTCGTCATGCTCGGCCTCAACGACCGCGTCGCGATCCGCGAGCCGGCCGCCGACAAACCCGACAAGCCGGCCGCGGAGAAGGACAAAGATAAGAAGAACGACAAGGGTGCGCGCGCAAAGCCGCAAGGCAAGCCCAGCGACGCCAAGCCCGGCGACAGCGCCGCCAAGCCGGACGATAAGCCTGCCGACGCCGACCTGCCGCAGGACGACGCCGACAATGCCGACACGCCGGCAGCCGCGCCGGAAAAGACCGCGCGCAATCCGAACGGCCTCTACGAATTCCGTGACGAGCGCTGGGTCGAGCTCTACGGCAAGAAGATCGAGGAGCTCGCGGCCGTCCTCAAAACCAAGGGCGTGCCGGTGCTCTGGGTCGGCCTGCCCGCGGTCCGCGGACCGAAGGGCACCGCGGACACGCTGTTCCTGGATTCGCTGTACCGTGAGGGCGCGGCCAAGGCCGGCATCACCTATGTCGACGTATGGGACGGCTTCGTCGACGAAGCCGGCCGCTTCCTGCAGAAGGGCCCGGACTTCGAAGGCCAGATCCGCCAGCTCCGCAGCTCCGACGGCATCTATTTCACCAAGGCCGGCGCGCGCAAGCTCGCGCATTATGTCGAGCGCGAGATCACGCGTCTGCTTGCCGGACGCTCCGGCCCGATCGCGCTGCCGAGCGAGCCCGCGACGCCCGACACCAGCGCCGAGCCGGGCAAGCCCGCGCCGCGGCCGTTGGCCGGACCGATCGTGCCGCTGGTTGCAGCCTCGATCTCGACCGATCAATTGCTGGGCGGACCGGGCACGCGTCCCGCCGCCGTCGATGCGCTCGCCGCCAAGACCATGGTAAAGGGTGAACCGCTGGCAGCCCCGGCCGGCCGCGCCGACGATTATGCCTGGCCGCGCCGGGAAGTCGGCCGCGAGCAGGCCAAGGGCGATACGCCGATGGCGGCAACGACGCCGGACGGCGGGGCGGCTCAGGGCGCACCGGGCGCCGCCGCCGCGATCGCACCGCCAAAGCTCGCGCCGAAGAAGCCGCAGGTCGCCCCGCAACTGCCGGCCCAGGCAACGCCCACATTCCGTGATTTCTTCGGCTTCGGCTCGCCACAGCCCCCGCCGCCGCGCCAAATGGCGCCGCCGCCCGGGCCGCGCAATCCGAATCCCAATCCTGGGATCCCGCGTCCGCCGGCTAACGTCGGCCGTTCCGCCGAGATGTTCCGGTAAGGTAAGATCTCGTGTCCCGGACGCAACGCTGCACCTTCTGGTGATGCGGCGCAGAGTCGGGACCCAATTCGTGCGGCATTCAGAAAAGATGGCCCCGGCTCAGCGATGCAGCGTCTCACGCTGCATCGCTGAGCCGGGGCACGCGTGACAGGCGTTTCGGCAACTAGCCGTAATAGCGCCAGCGTGACGGCGGGCGGCGGGCGGGACGCGACATCAGCAGCGCCAGCGCGAAGCCGATGCCGCCGGCAACCAGCAGCGCGCCGAGCGGATTGTCCTGCACCTTCTGCGCAATGGCCTTCGAGCCGTCGCGGAAAGTCTCACCACTGTTCTCGTAGGCGTCCTTGGCATAGCCCGCGGCGGTGTCCGTGGCGTCGCGCACGGCATCCTTGGCCTGGCCATAGAGATTCTGCACCGTGCCCGCGGCTTCCCGCGCCTTGCCCGACGCCTGCGTCTTGGCATCGCCTGCCATGTCTCCGATCGCGCCTTCCGCGCGTCCGGCATATTCCTTCGCCGATCCAACAATCCGATCCGTGTCCATGATGATCCTCCTCGGGGGTCAGCCGAAGTAACCGATCAGACGCAGCGCGGTTCCTTAGGCCCTCCTATAGAATCAGGCCGCCATCGACGACCAGCGTCTGGCCGATGATGTAGGACGACAGCGGCGAGGCCAGGAACAGCGCCGCGCCCGCCATGTCGGCCGGCGTACCCAATCGCCGCAGCGGGATGCGTGCGAGCGCGCCTTCGAGCCGCTTCGGATTGTCGGTCGTCACCTTCGTCATCTTGGTGTCGACGAGCCCTGGCGCGATGCCGTTGACGCGGATGCCGTCCTCGGCCCAGGCCTCGCCCAGCGTCCGCGTCAATCCGACCGCACCGGTCTTCGAGGCATTGTAGGCGGGATTGCCCATGGTGGAATGATAGGCCGCGGTCGAGGACACGATGATCAGCGCGCCCTTCGCGTCCCGCAACATGGAATGAAAGCGCGTCGCGCAGGCCATCAGGCTCATCAGATTGACCTCGACGACCTTGCGGAAGCCCGCCATCTCGAATTCGCCGCGGCGGTAGATCACCGCGCCCTGCGCGAGCACCAGGATGTCGAGACGGTCGAACGGCGGCCTGAATGCTTCGATGGCATTGGGATTGCTGACGTCGAGCTGCGCGTAAGCAAGACCTTCGAGATCGGAGCCTTCGTCGGCTGAATATTCCGTTGCGTGAGCACGCGTGCCGCAGACGGCAACAGCTGCGCCCTTTGCGCGAAAGGTCTGCGCGATGCCGTTGCCGATGCCGCTGGAACCGCCGACCACCAGCACCTGCTTGCCTGAGAAATCGAGCTCGTTTGCCATTGTCGGCCTCCCCTTTTGTTTTCTGCTTGTTTGACCTGTCTGCGGATCGATGCCAGCCTTGTCAATCACAACAAGAACCAGCTCGGCGCGAGGGAACAGCATGTCCGACGTCAGGGAGCTCAGCCGGTCCGTGAAGGGGCTCACCGTGCTCGTCACTGGCGCAGCCAGCGGCATGGGGCGCGCCACTGCGCGCGTATTCGGAAACGAAGGTGCGAACGTCGCCGTCACGGATTTCGACGAGCAAGGCGCGCATGACGTCGCCAGGGAGATTGCGGCAAGCGGAGGCGCGGCAAGGGCGTGGAAGCTCGACGTCGCCGACGGCGGCGAAATCAAACGTGTGGTCGGCGATGTCGCCGCGCATTTCGGCGCCCTCGACATCGTCGTCAACAATGCCGGCATCTCCGTGCGCGTCGCGATCGACGATGAGGGCTACGAGGACGCCTGGGCGAAGGGCATCGCCGTGATGCTGACGGCGCACCCACGCATCATCCGCGCCGCGCTGCCGCACTTGCGCAAGTCGAAGAGTCCCCGCATCGTCAACATCGCCTCGACCGAGGCGCTCGGCGCCACCGCATTGCACAGCCCGTATTCGGCCGCGAAGGGCGGCGTCGTGAGCCTCACCCGCTCGCTGGCGGTGGAGCTCGGCCGCGAGGGCATCACCGTCAACTGCATCTGCCCCGGACCGATCCGCACAAAAATCACCGACCGCATCCCGGAGGAGCACAAGACCATCTACGCCAAGCGCCGCACCGCACTCGGCCGCTACGGCGACCCTGAAGAGGTCGCGCATATGACGCTGAGCCTGTGCCTTCCGGCGGCGTCCTTCCTCACCGGCGCGGTGATCCCGGTCGATGGCGGGCTGATGGCGCGGAACGCGTGAGAGCCATGCGCGCGGCGCGTTGACATCGCCGGATGCGGGAGTCATTTTTTCCACAAACAGAGCGGGGAAACCGCTCGTAGATGCGGGAGGAACGCAATGACCATCGCCATCCGGCAGCTTCAGAAACATTTCGTCGGCGAGGTGTCCGGCCTCGACTTGCGCAAGCCGCTCACGCCGGATCAGGCGCGCGAGATCGAGGCCGCCATGGACAAGTACGCGGTGCTCGTCTTCCACGACCAGGACATCACCGACGAGCAGCAGATGGCATTCGCGCTGAATTTTGGCCAGCGCGAGGAGGCGCGCGGCGGCAACATCACCAAGGCGGATGAACACCGCCTCACCTCAGGCCTGAACGACGTCTCCAACCTCGGCAAGGACGGCAAGCCGCTGCCCAAGGACAGCCGCGCCAATCTGTTCAACCTCGGCAATTGCCTGTGGCACTCGGACAGCTCGTTCCGTCCGATCCCCGCAAAATTCTCGCTGCTATCGGCGCGCGTGGTGAACCCGAAGGGCGGCAACACCGAGTTCGCCGACATGCGCGCGGCCTATGACGCGCTCGACGACGAGACCAAGGCGGAGATCGAGGATCTCGTCTGCGAGCATTCGCTGATGTATTCGCGGGGATCGCTCGGCTTCACCGAATACACCGACGAAGAGAAGGAGATGTTCAAGCCGGTGCTGCAACGGCTGGTGCGCACGCACCCCGTGCATCGCCGCAAGTCGCTGTATCTGTCATCGCATGCCGGCAAGGTCGTCGGTATGAGCATGCCCGAGGGGCGGCTATTGCTGCGCGATCTGACCGAGCACGCCACGCAACCCGAGTTCGTCTACGTGCACAAATGGAAGCTGCATGACCTCGTGATGTGGGACAACCGCCAGACCATGCACCGCGTCCGCCGCTACGACCAGTCCCAGCCCCGCGACATGCGCCGCGCGACGGTGGCAGGGACGGAGCCGACGGTGCAGCAGCAGGCGGCGGAGTAGGCCGGGTCGGAGTAGCCACAAATTCGGTCGTCGTCCCGGACAAGCGGAGCGCTGGGCAACGCGTAGCGTTGTCCGGCGCGAAGCGCCGATCCGGGGACAGCGGAGAATAACTGAGGGCAGTTGAGAGTGTGGCAATAGCGGCCGATAACGCTACGCGTGCCCGGCCTCGTTCGAGAGCATGCCGGGGTCGATACCGATCTTCTGCAAAGCACGGTTGTACTTGTCGTCGACGTCGTCGCCGAAAATCAGATCCGCGTCCGCGTCGCAATGCAGCCAGCCGTTGCTCTGGATCTCCGTCTCGAGCTGGCCCGGCGCCCAGCCGGCATAGCCGAGCGCGAGGATGGCGTGCTTGGGGCCGGAGCCGTTGGCGATGGCGCGCAGAATGTCGACCGTCGCGGTCAGGCAGACGCCGTCATCGATCCGCAGCGTGGCGTTCTCGATGTAGAAGTCGCTGGAATGCAGCACGAAGCCGCGCCCGGTGTCGACCGGCCCGCCCCGCAGCACCTTCATACTTTCGGCATTCTCCGGCAGCTTGATGTGCTCACCCTTCTTGATGATGCCGAGCTGCTGCAAGAGCTCGGGGAAGTCGATGCTGCCGGCGGGGTGGTTCACGATGATGCCCATCGCCCCCTCCGCCGAATGGGCGCAAAGATAGATCACCGAGCGCTCGAAGCGGGAATCGCCCATCACGGGCATTGCGATCAGGAGCCGGCCGTCGAGATAGCCGCCGGAACTGGGCAGCGCGGCGCCCGAGCTGCGGGTGCTTTCGCCCGTCCTCTTGCCTGTGGGAGCCATCGCTCGAGCACTCCGGTTTCAATTCCTATCCTGATGTCGGGCCGGGCGGCTGTCAAATCAAGGCTTGCGGCGAGTTGATTCGAGTGCATCCATCACAAGCAATTCAATGGTTTGGCCCTAGGTGACCCTGTAAAGACGTGCCATGTCCAGCATTGTTCCCCTGCGTGCGGCGATTGGCGTCGCGACAACCCTGCTCGCGTCGTCGTTGGCTATCGCGGCCCGTGCCGATGACGCATCGCCTTGGCAGCGCGATGGACATTCCGCGGTGCGGCTCCTGGCGGGCTCGCGCAGCGGCGCGGTGCTGCTCGGCGGTATCGCCTTCCAGCTGCAGCCCGGCTGGAAGACCTACTGGCGGTCGCCCGGCGATTCCGGCGTTCCACCCCGGTTCGACTTCTCCAAGTCCGACAATGTCGAGGCGGTGACGGTGATGTGGCCGGCACCGTTGAAGTTCGACGACGGCGCAGGCGGCCATTCCATCGGCTATCGCGACCAGGTCGTGCTGCCCCTGCGCATCGTCGCCAAGGCCGCGGACAAGCCGGTGACCTTGCGCGCGGAGATCAACTACGCGGTCTGCGAGAAGCTCTGCATTCCCGTGGAGGCCAGCGCCGAGCTCGGCTTCAACAGTGTCGCCTCGACCGAGGACGCCAACCTGCGAGCGGCGCTCGACACCGTGCCGAAGCCCGCCAATATCGGCGACCCCAATCCGCTCACCATTCGCGACGTCAAGCGGGACGGGCCCAAGAACGTAGTGGTCGATGTGGTGGCGCCGGACAGCCGCAAGGTCAATCTGTTCGTGGAAGGCCCGACGCCCGATTGGGCGCTGCCGATTCCGGCGCCGGTGCAGCCCAGCCCGCCGGGGGTCGTGCGCTTCTCGTTCGAGCTCGACGGGCTGCCGCCGGGCGCCAAGCCCGAAGGTGCAGCGCTGAAGTTCACGCTGGTCGGGCCGGAGAAGGCGTACGAGTTCAACACGAATTTGAACTAGCGTCCGCCCAACCGAATCTTAACGAATGGTTGCTAATCCCTCGCCTGCCGCTGCAGGTCGCTGGGGATTGTTCGAATTGGCCGTGATGGATGCACCACCCGCAACGACCGGACCGGCCGGGCTGGTCGCGCGGCTGCGTGCCAAGCTCGCGGGCGGATCGAGCGAGGCGTCGCTGACGCGGCGGCTCGCCGGCACCATCTTCATCATCCGCGTCATCAGCGCCGGCCTCGCTTATGTGTCGCAGGTGCTGCTGGCGCGCTGGATGGGTACGTCCGATTACGGCATCTACGTCTATGTCTGGACCTGGGTGCTGCTGCTCGGCAGCATGATGGATTTCGGCATCTCGGCCTCCGCGCAGAAAATCATTCCGGAGTACCGCGCCAACGGCGCGCACGCGCTGCTGCGCGGCTTCCTGTCCGGCAGCCGCTGGCTGACCTTTGCCGTGTCCACGCTGACGTCGCTCGGCCTTGCTGGCATCGTCAAATTGCTGTCGCCCTGGATCGATCCGGCCGAGGTGCTGCCGCTCTATATCGGCTGCATGACGCTGCCCGCTTTCGTGGTCGCCAACACCCAGGACGGCATCGCGCGCTCGCACGACTGGATGCAGCTCGGCCTGATGCCGCAATTCATCATCCGCCAGGCGCTAATCATCGGCATCACGGCGCTCGCCTTCCTGCTCGGCTATCACCTCGGCGCCGTCGCCGCGATGGTGGCGAGCCTTTGCGCGGTATGGATCGCGATGGCCGGGCAGATGGTGGTGCTGAACCGCAAGCTCGCCGATCACATCACACCGGGACCGAAGGCCTATGACGTCAAGGGCTGGCTTGCCGTCTCGCTGCCGATCCTGCTGGTCGAGAGCTTCTACCTGCTCCTGTCCTACACCGACGTGCTGGTGCTGCAGCAATTCCGTCCCTCGGACGAGGTCGGCGTCTATTTCGCCGTGGTGAAGACGCTGGCGCTGGTCTCGTTCATCCACTACGCGATGTCAGCTACGACGGCACACCGCTTCGCCGAATACAATGCCAGCGGCGACAAGGCGCGCCTGTCGGCCTACGTCGCGCATGCCATCACCTGGACGTTCTGGCCGTCGCTGGCCGCGACCATCGTGCTGCTCGCGCTCGGCAAGCCGCTGCTCTGGCTGTTCGGGCCGCAATTCACCGTCGGCTACGACATCATGTTCGTCGCCGCGATCGGGCTCGTGGTCCGCTCTGCGATCGGGCCGGTCGAGCGCCTGCTCAACATGCTCGGCCAGCAGAAGATCTGCGCGCTCGCCTATGCGCTAGCCTTCATGATGAACCTCGTGCTCTGCATCGCGCTGGTGCCGCGCTACGGCGGCCATGGCGCGGCGGCCGCGACCTCGATCTCCCTCACCTTCGAGACGGTGCTGCTGTTCTGGATCGTGCGGCAGCGGCTGGGGCTGCACGTGCTGGCGTTCGGCAAATAGACGACGATCGAAAACGCCGATCCACTCTCGCTGTCATCGCCCGGCTTGACCGGGCGATCCAGTACTCCGAGGCGGCTGTGATTAACCGAGAGGCCGCAGTGTACTGGATGCCCCGCCTTCGCGGGGCATGACCGAGAGTTGTCAGGTCGGCACGAATTACTCCGCGGTCCAGCCGCCGTCGATCGAGAGGTTGGTGCCGGTGATCTGGGCGGCGGCGTCGCTGCACAGGAACAGGGCGAGCGCGGCGACCTGCTCGGAGGTGACGAACTCCTTGGTCGGCTGCGCATCGAGCAGCACGTCGTTGATGACCTGCTCGCGCGTCAGATTGCGTGCCTTCATCGTGTCGGGGATTTGCTTCTCGACCAGCGGGGTCCAGACGTAGCCGGGGCTGATGCAGTTGCAGGTGATCTTGTGGGTCGCGACTTCCAGCGCCACGGTCTTGGTGAGACCGGCGATGCCGTGCTTGGCCGAGACGTAGGCCGACTTGAATGGCGAGGCCACCAGCGAGTGCGCCGACGCCGTGTTGATGATGCGGCCCCAGCCCTTCTTCTTCATGCCGGGCACTGCGGCGCGGATGGCGTGGAAGGCCGAGGACAGATTGATCGCGATGATCTGGTCCCATTTCTCCGGCGGGAATTCCTCGATCGGCGAGACGAACTGGATGCCGGCATTGTTGACGAGGATGTCGACCGAGCCGAACGTCTTCTCGCCAAGCGCGATCATGCCGGCGACCTCGGCGGGCTTGGTCATGTCGGCGGGCGAGTAGACCGCCTTGACGCCGAAATCGGATTCGATCTTGGCGCGCTCCTTCTCGATGTCCTCCGGCGAGCCGAAACCGTTGATGACGACGTTGGCACCGGCGCCGGCGAAGGCGCGCGCGTAAGCGAGCCCGATGCCGCTGGTCGATCCGGTCACGACGGCGTTCTTGCCTGACAGAGTACCCATTCTATTCGCTCCTTTTTGCCGGGGGCGCGGTGACGTCCCCCGTGAGATCGTAGGTCACCATGGTCTCGCCGGACTGCGGCCGCTCCAGCCAGTCCTTGTGGCGCATCGACAGGTGCACGTCACGCACGCCGGCCTCCCAATGCTCGACCATGGCAATGTGCGAGAAATCGTAATCCTTGGACGAGGATTCGTAGTTCTTGCTGCGGTAGATCAGATGCACCACGGTGACGGTGCTTTCGCGCGACACTTTCGCCAGGAATTCGACGGAAGGATCGTTCTTGAGATAGTCCGGCAATTTGCCGATCAGATCGCGCACGGCCCTGCGGGCGTTGTGCAGCTGCTTGTTCTTGTCGGTGTTCATCCGCGTGCGGCTGGAATAGCGGATGTCCTTCTCGCGCTCGGCCGCCTCCAGCAGCGAGTTCGGCAGGTCGCCGCGCGCGGAAAACAAATCGACCTGAAAGATCAGCATGTCGCGTTCGACCTCGGCATCGAGCACGTAGTCGAGCGGAGTGTTGGAGGCGATGCCGCCGTCCCAATAATGCTCGCCGTCGATGACGACGGAGGGAAAGCCCGGCGGCAGCGCGCCGGAGGCCATGATGTGCTCGGGGCCGATCTTCTTGCCGAGCTTCTTGAACGCGTAATTGTCGAAATATCTGAAATTGCCCGAGGTGACGCCGACCGCGCCGACCGACAGGCGTGTCTTCAGATCGTTGATGCGGTCGAAATCGACGAGACGCTCCAGCGTCTTCTTCAGCGGCGAGGTATCGTAATAGCTTTCGGCCTCGGGATGCCCCGGCGGCCACAGCGGCGCCGGCGGAATGCGTGGCGTGAAGAAGCCGGGCACGCCAAACGTCGCAATCAGCGCGGCACTGGTGGAATTGAACAGCTCGCGGCTGCGGTCGCTCTTGCCGACCGGCTTCCACGGCACCGGGGCCGACACCATTTCCCAGAACTCCTTGAGCCGCTCGACGCGGGTGTGCCCCTCATTGCCGGCGATGATGGCGGCATTGACCGCGCCGATCGAGATGCCGGCGACCCATTCCGGATCGAAGCCGTAGCCACACAGCGCCTGGAAGGCGCCAGCCTGGTACGAGCCGAGCGCGCCGCCGCCCTGGAGGACCAGGACGCGTTGCGCATTCGTGGGGATTGTTGCGGTTTCCGGACTATGATCGGTCATGCGGGAACAATAGCAAAAGGCTGGCCACCGTGGCGACACTCCGCCGCGACGTCAATGCATCCCCGGGATCAAGTCTGGCTTATCGAGGCTCGGTGGACGCCAGGATCATGGTCCAGAACACCTTGTATTTGGTGCCTGGAGCATAGCTCGCCGCGATGCCCAATTTTGTGACACCGCTCTTGAGCATGTTCGCGCGGTGCGGAGGCGAGTCGCGCCAGCCGGAAAACGCTTCCGCCAGCGTATGATAGCCGGCCGAGATGTTCTCGACCGCCACGGTGGCAGGATAACCGCCAGAGGCCAGACGCTTGGCGAGCGGCGCGCGGACGTCGTGGTCCATCTTGTTGGCCGCCGCCATCGCGCCCGATTGGGATTCGGCGAGCCGCGTCAAATCCGGGTCGACCACGACCGTACCGAGCCCGTTGTTCTGGCGGTATTGCGAGATCATGATCGCAGCTGCCTGGACGTCGAGCTTGGAGCCCGGCACCGCCATGTCGGCATACATCGACGGCTGCTGGACCGGTGCTTCGTTGCCGGCACAACCGGCGAGCAGCAACATGATGAGAATTGCGGCCGCAGCGCGCATGAATCGGGGCCCCCAAATGAGGGGCTGTTGTTGCATACCAACAATGGCTGAAAGGTGAATTTTGAAGAGAATTTGAGCCGTCATTCCGCGGCGGAATGACGGTGGGCTCAGCCCGCAAAAATCCGGTAGCGACGCGGATTGAGGCCGATCGTGTCGCCGGCGCGCAGTTCCTTGTCGCGGGGGGCGTCGATCTCGATGGTCTCGCCGCCGGACAGGGCTACTTCCGCCCGCTGCACCGGACCGAAATTGCGGACGTGCTGGACCGCGCCCTCGAAGGCGCCGCTGCCGGGCGGGCCGACCAGCATGTCATGTCGCCGCACGAACAGCTTCGACGCGCCAGGCGCAAGCCCATCGGCCGCCAGATCGAGCTGCCGGTCGCCGAGCCGGATCGCACCATCGCCGATCTGGATCGGCAGCACGATGGATTCGCCGATGAAGCCGTGCACGAACGCCGTCGCCGGATTGTCGTAGACGTCGTCGGGCGAGCCGATCTGCTCGATCCGTCCCTTGTCCATCACCACGACGCGGTTGGCGACTTCCAGCGCCTCCTCCTGGTCGTGCGTGACGAAGATCGAGGTGACATGGATCTCGTGATGCAGCGAGCGCAGCCATTTGCGCAGCTCCTTGCGCACCTTGGCGTCGAGCGCGCCGAAGGGTTCATCGAGCAGCAGAATGCGCGGCTCGATTGCAAGCGCACGGGCGAGCGCGATGCGCTGACGCTGGCCGCCGGAGAGCTGGCTCGGATAGCGGTCGGCGAGCCAGTCGAGCTGCACCAGATCGAGCAGCTCCTTGACGCGCGAGCGGATCGCAGCCTCATCCTTTCGGACCGCGCGCGGCTGCACGCGGAGGCCAAAGGCAACGTTCTCGAACACCGTCATGTGGCGGAACAGCGCATAATGCTGGAACACGAAGCCGACGTGGCGCTCGCGGGCTCCTTGCGCCAGCGCGTCCTCACCGTTGAAGGAGACTTCGCCCGAGTCCGGCCAGTCGAGGCCGGCAATGATCCGCAGCAAGGTGGTCTTGCCGGAGCCGGACGGACCGAGCAGCGCCAGCAGCTCACCGTCGTTGACCTTGAGATCGACGCCGTCGAGGGCAGCAAAACTGCCGAATTTCTTGACGAGATTCTTGACTTCAATGGTCACTGGCGTCTTGTCCTTCGTCGAGATGACGTTCGAGAATGGTTTTTGCGATCAGCGTGATCAGCGCCAGCATTGCGAGCAGCGAGGCGATCGCGAAAGCGGCGACGAACTGGTATTCGTTGTAGAGGATCTCGACCAAGAGCGGCATGGTGTTGGTCTCGCCGCGGATGTGGCCGGAGACGACGGAGACCGCACCGAACTCGCCCATCGCGCGCGCGTTGCAGAGCAGGACGCCGTAGAGCACGCCCCATTTGGTGTTGGGGAGGGTGACGCGGAAGAAGGTCTGCAGGCCGGAGGCGCCGAGCGAGATCGCAGCCTCCTCCTCCTGCGTGCCCTGCTCCTGCATCAGGGGGATCAGCGCGCGCGCCACGAAGGGGAAGGTCACGAAGGTGGTGGCGAGCGCAATGCCGGGGACCGCGAACAGGATCTGGATGTCGTGCTCGCGCAGCCAGCTGCCGAGATAGCCTTGCGCGCCGAACAATAGCACGAAGACGAGGCCCGAGATCACCGGGCTGACCGAGAATGGCAGGTCGATCAGCGTGATCAGGAAGGTCTTGCCCGGAAACTCGAATTTTGCAATCGCCCAGGCGGCGACGAGGCCGAACACCAGATTGAGCCCGACCGAGATCGCCGCGACGATCAACGTCAGCTTGATCGCCGCCATCGCCTCCGGCTCGGCGAGCGCGGCGAAATAGGCGAGGATGCCGCGCGAAAATGCCTGCGCGAACACGACGACCAGCGGCAGCACGACGAAGACGGTGAGAAACAGCAACGCCAGCGTGATGATGACGATGCGGACAGCGCGCGGCTCGGTGCGCAAATTGTTCCGCGCCGCCGCCGCGTGCGCGCGTGCCTGCGAGTCGGAGGCCGAGAGCGACACGGAATCTGCGATCTGCATCGTCATGGTCCGCCCTCAGCGCGCCGGGATCCGGCTCTGCGCCCAGCGCTGGAGCCGATTGACCGCGAAGATGATGACGAAGGAGACGACCAGCATGACCACCGCAATCGCGGTCGCATCGGCGTAACGGAATTCGGACAGGCGTATCACGATCAAGAGCGGCGCGATCTCGGAGACGTTGGGCAGATTGCCGGCGATGAAGATCACCGAGCCGTATTCACCGACCGCGCGGGCGAAGGCGAGCGCGAGGCCCGTGAGCAGCGCCGGCGCGAGCGAAGGCAGGATCACGCGAACGATGGTCTGCAAGCGGCTGGCCCCCAGGCTGCCCGCGGCTTCCTCGATTTCAGGGTCGAGATCCTGCAGCACCGGCTGCACGGTGCGGACAACGAAGGGAATGCCGATGAAGATCATGGCGACGAAGATGCCGACCGGCGTGAACGCCACCTTGAGGCCGAGCGCGGCGAGCGGCGCCCCCAGCCAGCCCTTCTCGGCGAACAGCGCCGTCAGCGCGACGCCGGCCACCGCCGTCGGCAGCGCAAACGGCACGTCGACGATGGCATCGAAGATGCGGCGGCCGGGGAAGCGGTAGCGCACCAGCGCCCAGACGATGATGCTGCCCATCACCAGATTGACGCAAGCCGCCGCAAAGGCGAGGCCGAACGAGACGCGTAGCGCGTTCAGGGTGCGGCGGCTGGAGAGGATGTTCCAGAACTGCTCGGGGCTGAGCTCAAGCGATCTCAGGAACAGGCCGGCGAGTGGAATCAGGATGATCACGGACAGCCAGGAAAGCGTCAGTCCCATGGTGAGACCGAAGCCCGGCAATGTCCGGCGTCGTGCTGCGAGTGCGCTCACCAGGCCCCCTGCTAAAGCCCCCTACGACAGCGCCCGATCAGTTCTTGTAAATCTGATCGAAAACGCCGCCGTCTGCAAAATGTTCCTTCTGTGCCTTGGTCCAGCCGCCGAAGACGTCGTCGATCGTGAACAGCTCGACCTTGGCGAAGGAATTTTCATACTTTTTGGCGGTCTCGGCATCGCGCGGACGGTAGAAATTGCGCGCGGCGATCTCCTGCCCTTCCTTGGTGTACCAGTATTGAAGGTAGGCGTCAGCCGCATTGCGGGTGCCCTTTTTGTCGGCAACCTTGTCCACGATCGCGACCGGCGGCTCGGCGAGGATCGACTGCGGCGGTGCAACGATCTCGAACTTGTTCGCACCGAATTCCTTGAGGGCCAGGAACGCCTCGTTCTCCCAGGCGAGCAGCACGTCACCGACGCCGCGCTCGACAAAGGTCACAGTGGCGCCCCGGGCGCCGGTATCGAGCACCGGCACCTGCTGGAAGAGCTTCCCAACGAAGTCCTTGGCCTTGTCGGCCGAACCGTATTTCTTTTGCGCAAAGCCCCAGGCGGCAAGATAATTCCAGCGCGCGCCGCCCGACGTTTTCGGGTTCGGCGTGATGACGGCAACGCCCGGCTTGATCAGATCGTCCCAGTCCTTGATGCCCTTGGGATTGCCCTTGCGCACCAGGAAAACGATGGTCGAGGTATAGGGTGATGAATTCTGCGGCAGCCGCTTCTGCCAATCCGCCGCGGTAAGGCGCTTGTTCGCGATGGCGTCGATGTCATAGGCGAGCGCCAGCGTCACCACATCGGCCTGCAAGCCGTCGATCACCGCGCGCGCCTGCGAGCCGCTGCCGCCGTGCGACTGCTTGATCTCGACGCTCTTGCCGGTTTCCTTCTGGTAGGCGCTCGCGAACGCCTTGTTGAACTCGACATAGAGCTCGCGCGTCGGATCGTACGACACGTTCAGCAAATTGATGTCGGCGGCCAGAGCCGAGCCTGCCCAGAACCCCGTCGCGAGCAATCCTGCGGCGAGCGGAACGATACGGCGCATCATGTCCATCTCCATTCACCTCGACGACATCGGCGTCATCGACGGCAGGCATAACTCGTGGCGAAACGCTCTTGTGTCAACGGAACCCGATTTTCTTGTTCGCTAGCTCGCAGCGTGACTGTGCTACGAAGTCTTCATCGTATGGATGCCGCATTCTGTCTTGGCCCGGCCGCGCCACCGGCCGGCGCGTGCATCCTCGCCCTCAGTCGTTCTGCTGGTGCAAGGCATACACCCAACCGACAGGAATCCTGACACAACCAGAGGGTGCCGCGGCAATTTAGCGCGGGTGAAGATCGCCTCGATCTCCTCGCGCGAGACGTTGGCGAAGGGATTGAACTTCAGCCGCGCGCCATCGTCCTCGACGACCGGAATGTCGGCGCGCGCATTGCCCTGAAAGCGCTTGCGGCCGTTGAGCCAGGCGCCGAACGGCTTCAGCGCACGCGCCAGCGGCTCGACCTTGCGGATGCGGCAGCAGGCGTCGGGATCGGAGAACCAGAGGTCGCGGTCGGGATCTTCGCGCGACAGCGTCTCCTCGGCCGGCTTGATCGAGCGAACGTCCTTCAGGCCCAGCGTCGCAATGAGCGTATCGCGATAGGCCAGCGTCTCCTCGAACAACCAGCCGGTGTCGAGAAAGATCACGGGGATTGCGGGATCGACATCCGACATGACCTTCAACAGCGTCGCCGATTCAGTACCGAACGAGGACACCAGCGCAAGCTTCTCGCGCCCGACCGTCTTCAGCGCCGCGGCAATGACCTCCGCAGGCGAGGCATCGCGCAAGGCGCGATCGAGCTCGTCCGCCGAAGGTAGCGCAGACACGGGCGAAACCTGAGGCGCGATCGCGTTCACGTGCCGACCCCTTCGGAGTGGCGCAATTGCATGCGCCGGTGCAGCGCGGTGATGCGGCCATCGCCGGTCGGCTGGTAGAATACCGAGTAGCGCTTGGCGGTCTGCATGAAGGCTTCCGCATCGGCCTGCTTCTTGACCTCGAAGGCATCGAAGCCGGCGCGCAGCATGAACACGAACTGGTCGCGCAGCACCTGACCGGTCGCGCGCAATTCGCCGCGGTAGTTGTAACGTTCGCGCAGCAGCCGCGCCTGGCTGTAGGCGCGCCCGTCACGGAAGGTCGGGAACACCAGCGCGACGGCGGCGATCTGGCCGAGATACGGCACGAGCTCGGCGATGTCGCGATTGTTGGGCCAGATCACCCCGACCTTTCCGGCGCGCTTGAGCAAGCCCTCGGCCTCGCCGAGGAAGCGCTCGGCGGGCACCAGGATGTCGCCGCCCTCGGGCAGCGGCGTGTCGACGGCGAGCTTGACGAAGCGGTCGTCCGTGATCTTTCCGCCATTAACGAGTGGCATAGACGCGCTCCTTGAAGGGTTCGACGCCGAGGCGCTTCACCGTGTCCATGAACAGCTCTTCGGGCCGCTCGCGCAGCGCCAGATAGGCTTCCACGATGTCCTCGACCACGTCGGCGACCTCGTCGAACTTGACGCCGGGACCGATCAGGGTGCCGAGCGCGGCGTTCTCGTCGGCACGGCCGCCGATGGTGATCTGGTAGACCTCCTCGCCGTTCTTCTCGACGCCGAGAATGCCGATATGGCCGACATGGTGATGGCCGCAGGCATTGATGCAGCCGGAGATGTTGATGTGCAGACGGCCGATCAGGTTAGCGAGCTCGTGATTGGCGAAGCGCCGCGTCAGCTCCTGCGCGATCGGAATCGAGCGGGCATTCGCCAGCGAGCAATAGTCGAGCCCGGGGCAAGCGATGATGTCGGTGATCAGGTTGACGTTGGGCGTCGCCAGCCCGAGCTTGTCGAGCGCCTTCCACAGTGCCGGCAGGTCGCGCTTGGCGACGTGCGGCAGCGCTAGATTCTGCTCGTGGCCGACGCGGATCTCGCCGAAGGAATATTTGTCGGCAAGATCTGCCAGCGCGTCCATCTGCTCGGCGGTGGCATCGCCCGGAGGCCCGCCGGTCGGCTTCAGCGAGATCGTGACGATGGAGTAACCCTGCACCTTGTGCGGGGCCACCGAGTTCTTGCGCCATGCCTCGAAATCGGGGTCGGCCGCGGCCTGGCGCAGCTCGTCCGGCATATGCGGCAGCTTCTCGTAAGCCGGATAGGTGAAGCGCGAGCGGATGTCCTCGATCACCTCCTCGTCGATCTGGAGCGAGGAGTTGCGGATATGCTGCCACTCGTCCTCGACCTCGCGCGAGAATTTCTCGATGCCGAGCTCGTGCACCAGGATCTTGATGCGCGCCTTGTAGATGTTGTCGCGGCGGCCGTACTGATTGTAGACGCGTAAGATCGCCTCGATGTAGCTGAGGATGTCGCGGCCGTGCACGAAGTGCTTGATGGTCTTGGCGATGAACGGCGTCCGGCCGAGACCGCCGCCGACCAGAACCTCGAAGCCGGTCTCGCCCTTCTCGTTCTTGATCAAGCGCAGGCCGATGTCGTGGATCTTGATCGCGGCGCGGTCGTGGTCCGAGGCGGTGATCGCGATCTTGAACTTGCGCGGCAGGAACGAGAATTCCGGATGCAACGTGGTGTGCTGGCGGATCAGCTCCGACCAGATGCGCGGATCCTCGATCTCGCCCGGCGCGACGCCGGCCCACTGGTCCGAGGTGACATTGCGCATGTTGTTGCCGGAGGTCTGCATCGCGTGGATGCCGACCTTGGCGAGGTCTTCGAGTGCATCCGGCAGCTCGGCGAGCTTGATCCAGTTGAACTGGATATTCTGCCGCGTGGTGAAGTGGCCGTAGCCGCGATCGTATTTGCGCGCGACATGGGCGAGCGCCCGCATCTGGTTCGTCGCCAGAGTGCCATAGGGAATCGCGACGCGGAACATATAAGCGTGCAGCTGCAGATAGACGCCGTTCTGCAAACGCAGGATCTTGAACTCGTCCTCGGTGAGCTCGCCGGAAAGGCGCCGCTTCACCTGGTCGCGGAACTCCGAGACGCGCTCGTTGACGAGCGTGCGGTCGATTTCGTCGTAAGCATACATAAGTGGGTGCCTTAAACCTGGGCCGGCTGTCCGATGGTGACGCCGGTGCGGCGAATCTGTTCGCGCAGATTGCCGGGCTGGACCTTGCCATCGTCGCCGATCTGCACGGGCGCGATATAGGGGCCGATGGCGCCGACGTCATCGGCCACGGCTTCCGCAAGCAACGCCTTGGCCTCGTCGGAGTTGCGCACGATCGCGGCTTCCGACAGCTCGGCGGACCAGCTCTTGGCGGCGGTGCGGTAGACCACGATGCCGTCCCAGGTGCGGTTGGCGGTCACGACCGAGGGGCCGGCGATACGGATCTTCTTTTGTTCGAGCGGAGAGGTCATTCGGCTGCATCCAATAGGTCAGAGATGATTTGTTTGGGTGTCTGGCGGCGAAGCGAGCCGGCATGCCGGACCACGTCGCCGATGATGAGGATGGCGGGACCGCCATGGATCCGCCGCACCAGTTCCGGCAGATCGCGCAGCGTGCCAATTGCGCCTTGCGCATCCGGCCGCGTGACGCGGGCGAACACGCCGACCGGCGTCTCCGGCGAGCGGCCGGCCGCGAACAAGCCTGCGCGCACGGCGGGCGCTGCGGTCATGCCCATGTAGACCACGACGGTCATCTTGGTGTCGGTCAGTGTCGACCAATCCACGTTCTCCGCATCGCGGGCCTTGTGTGCGGTGAGGAAGGTGATGCGGGTCGCTTCGTGGCGATAAGTGAGCGGCACCTCGAAATCGGCGGCGGCGCCGAGCCCTGCGGTGATGCCGGGAATGATCGAATAGGCGATGCCGGCGGCGCGCAGCGCTTCCACTTCTTCGCCGCCGCGGCCGAACACGAAGGGATCGCCGCCCTTCAACCGCACGACGCGCTGGCCCGATTGCGCGGCCTCGATCATGCGCTTGTTGATGGCGTCCTGGCCGATGCCGGGCTTGCCGACGCGGCGGCCGACCGCAAAGCGCGTGGTGTCGCGGCGAATGCGGTCGAGAATCTCGGGCGAGACCAGCTCGTCATGGAAGACGATGTCGGCGTCCTGCAAAGCGCGCAGCGCCTTGATGGTGAGCAGATCGGGATCGCCGGGTCCGGCGCCGACCAGTGCGACGGAGCCTTCCGGCTTGTCGGCGCGCGCGAATGCGGAAAGGTCGGCAATCGCCTTGAGCGATGCATCGGCTTCGCTGTTGCGGCCGGCGAGCACGGCGGCGCCGATCGGACCGTCGATGACGCGCTCCCAGAAGCGGCGGCGCAGCGGAAACTCGGCGATGCGCTCGTTGATCGACTTGCGGAAGGTGCCGATGAACTCGGCGAGTTCGCCAATGCGCGCCGGCAGCAGCGCCTCGATCTTCTCGCGTACGCGCCGCGCCACCACCGGAGAGGTGCCGCCGGTGCCGACGGCGACCACGACATCGCCGCGATCGACGATGGCCGGAAAGATGAAGCTGGAATGCTCGAGGTCGTCCATGACGTTGACGGGCAGGCCAGCCGCCTTGGCGCGAGCCGACATGGCGACACCGACATCACCTGCGCCCGCGCAGACGACGGCGATGACGCCGGAAATATCCGCCGTGAGCGGATCGCCTGCCGCGATCTCGATGCGCGCCAAGTCTTCGGAGCCGAGGCCAAGGTCGTGATTGCCATCGATCGCATGCACGCGCAGGCGCGCGCCGGCAGCGGCGAGCACGCGCAGCTTGGCGCGCAAAAGCTCGCCCGCCCCGATGAGGACCACCGGGCCGGCCTTGAGATCGAGAAACACCGGCAAGAACCGCATGTGACACTCGCTTCCCCACAAACGGGGTTGACTGGAATTATTTTCTATATATGTCTCGTTTCGAGCGCGCAAAGAGAAATTTTTTTCTTCTCTTCCGCACCGCAACTATAGAATTTTCGCCTCCAAACGCAAAGTGGCAGAGATGCATCTTCTCAAGGACGATTCCGCTGCTGATCGACTGAGCAATCCGGCGCTGGCTGAGCGCGTGCGCGCGCAAGAATTTGCTGCCGAACTTGCCTCGAGCATGGACCATCTCGACCAGCTCGAAGCGCAGAGCATCTACATCTTCCGTGAGGCCTTTGCCCGGCTGAAGAAGATTGCCCTGTTGTGGTCACTCGGCAAGGACTCCAACGTCATGATCTGGCTGGCGCGGAAAGCCTTCTTCGGCAAGATGCCGTTCCCGGCCCTTCACGTCGATACCGGCAAGAAGTTTCCGGAGATGTATCGCTTCCGCGATCATTACGGCAAGGAATGGGATCTCGATCTGCGCGTCGAGCCCTGCCCGCCGATCGATGCCGTCGACCCAACGCTGCCGCCGGCCGCCCGTTCCGCCGCGCGCAAGACCGAGGGCCTCAAGATGGCGCTCGCAAAGTATGGCTTTGACGGCCTGATCGCCGGCATCCGCCGCGACGAGGAAGCAACGCGCGCCAAGGAGCGGGTGTTCTCGCCGCGCGGCTTGGAGGGCAATTGGGACGTGCGCGACCAGCCGCCGGAATTCTGGGATCATTTCAACGCCTCGCCGCCGCAAGGCGCGCATCTGCGCATCCATCCGATCCTGCATTGGACCGAGGCCGACATCTGGGCCTACACCAAGCGCGAGAACATCCCGATTATTCCGCTGTACCTCGCCAAGAACGGCAAGCGTTATCGCTCGCTAGGTGACCAGGACATCACCAATCCAGTTGCCTCGAATGCCTCGAACATCGACGAGATCCTGATCGAGCTCGAACAGACCAAGGTGCCGGAGCGCTCGGGGCGCGCGCTCGACCACGAGACCGAGGACGCCTTCGAGCGCCTTCGCGTCGCCGGCTATCTCTGATCAAGGACGCGGCCATGAACATGATCGTCACGTCAGCCTCGCCCGGCACGCCGAACGGCACCACGCGTCCCCAGGTCCGCATCGTCATCGTCGGCCATGTTGACCACGGCAAGTCGACCCTGGTCGGCCGCCTCCTGCATGAAACCGGCAGCCTGCCCGAGGGCAAGCTCGAAATGCTCAAGGCTGTCAGCGCGCGGCGCGGCATGCCGTTCGAATGGTCGTTCCTGCTCGACGCGCTGCAGACCGAGCGCGACCAGGGCATCACCATCGACACCACCCAGATCCGCTTCCGCACCAATTCGCGCGACATCGTGCTGATCGATGCGCCCGGCCACGCCGAATTCCTCCGCAACATGATCACCGGCGCCTCGCAGGCCGACGGTGCGGTGCTGATCATCGACGCGCTGGAGGGCGTGCGCGACCAGACCAGGCGGCACGGCTATCTCCTGCATCTGCTCGGGGTGAAGCAGGTCGCCGCCGTCGTCAACAAGATGGACCGCGTCGATTTCTCCGCCGCACGCTTCAAGGACATCAGCGACGAGATCTCCGCGCATCTGAACGGCCTCGGCGTGACCCCCACGGCCGTGATCCCGATTTCCGCGCGTGACGGCGACGGCGTTGCGATGCGCACCGACCGCATCTCTTGGTACAAGGGACCGACCGTGGTCGAGGCGCTTGATCACCTCGAGCCGGCGCGTCCGCTGGAAGCGCTGGCGCTGCGGCTGCCGGTGCAGGCGATCTACAAGTTCGACGACCGCCGCATCGTCGCCGGCCGCATCGAATCCGGCAGCCTGATTGCCGGCGACGAGATCGTGATCATGCCGGCCGGTAAGATCGCCAAGATCAAGACGGTCGAGAGCTGGCCGGCGACGCCGGTAGCGGGCCGTCAGGGCGCCGGCCGCTCGGTCGGCATCACGCTCGACCGCGAATTGTTCATCGAGCGCGGCGACATCATCGCGCATGCGGGCAGCGCCCCGCGCGAGACGCGGCGGCTGCGCGCGCGCATCTTCTGGCTGCACGACAAGCCGCTTGCCAAGGGCGACCAGCTTTTGGTGCGCTGCGGCCCCAAGGAAAGCCGCGCCACCGTGGTCGCCATCGAGAAGGCGGTCGATCCCGGCGAGCTCTCGAGCAGCGAGAACAAGGCGATCGGCCGCAACCATGTCGGCGAGATCGACATCTCCCTGTCCAATCCGATCGCGACCGATCCCTACACCGAAAATCCGCGCACCGGCCGCCTCGTGATCGAGGTGTCCGGGCGCATCGCCGGCGGTGGCCTGGTGCTGTCGGTCGATGCCGGCCAGCGTGCCGTGCCTGTCGACATCGTGCCGGTGGAATCGGCGCTGCGCAGCGACGAGCGTTCAGCCCGCTACCGCCACAATGGCGCCGTGGTCTGGCTTACCGGCCTGCCGGCTTCCGGCAAGTCGACGCTGGCGCGGGCGCTGGAGCGGCGTCTCTTCACCAATGGCGGCTCGCCGATCCTGCTCGATGGCGACACGCTGCGCGCCGGGCTCAACAGCGATCTCGGCTTCTCCGCCACTGATCGCAGCGAGAACATCCGCCGCCTCGCCGAGGTCGCGACGCATCTCGCCCGCAACGGCCACATCGCCATCGTCGCGGCGGTCTCGCCCGCGCGCGAAGATCGCGCCGCCGCGCGTCGCATCGCCGACACCGCGTTTCGCGAAATCCATGTCGCGACGCCCGCCGAGGTGTGCGAGGAGCGCGATCCCAAGGGCCATTACAAGAAAGCCCGCGCCGGCGCGCTCGCCTCGTTCACTGGCATTGGCAACGACTACGAGAAGCCTGAGGCCGCCGAGCTCGTGATCGATACGTCGAAGCGGACGGTTGCGGAAGCGGCCGACGAGATCGAGCAGATGCTGAAGGCATCAGGCGTGCTGTTCGACGAGCTCGTGGACCTCGCCGCGAACATTTGAGGCCGCCCTAGTCGTCGCCCGGCTCGGCCGGGCGACCCAGTATTCCAGAGACAGCGTTGGAATACGAAGAAGCCGCGGCGTACTGGATTCCCCGCTTGCCGCCTTCGCTAAAGCTTCGGCGCCCCTAGACCTCAACCTCGGCGAAGCCTTAGCGTAGCCGAGTCGCGGGGAATGACACCGGTGCGTGGGACCGTCTCCCACCTCTCCTTGACATTTTGACAAGCTCCCGGGGGTCTTCTCACGGCCTCTTTTTTGGGGCTAATAGGCCCCCGAAAGCTGCCCCGCGCGGGCGCATTTTGCTGCTGTCGGGTCAAAAGCAGCCAAAAACAGCCATTTCCAACAAGAAAGCCCATCATGAAACGCGTCGACGCCCACGGATTGAAGATCGCACCCGTCCTGTTTGACTTCATCGCCAAGGAAGCGGCCCCGAAAACCGGGATCGCGCCGGATGCGTTCTGGGCCGGGCTTGCCGGCATCATCAAGGAGTTGGGACCGAAGAACCGCGAGCTGCTCGCATTTCGCGACAATCTGCAGGCCAAGATCGACGACTGGCACCGCGCCAATAAAGGCAAGGCGTTCGACCTCAATGCCTACACCGCCTTCCTAAAGGAGATCGGCTATCTCGTCCCGGAGCCGGCGACGCAGAAGGTCGAGACCGCCAATGTCGACGAGGAGATCGGCAAGATCTGCGGCCCGCAACTTGTCGTGCCGCTCACCAATGCGCGCTACGCGCTGAACGCGGCGAACGCACGCTGGGGTTCGCTCTATGACGCCTTCTACGGTACCGATGCGATTCCGCATGATCCGTCCGAGAGCGGCAAGGGCTACAACAAGGCACGCGGCGACAAGGTGATCGCCAAGGCCAAGGCGTTCCTCGATAACGCCGTGCCGCTCGCGACCGGCAGCCACACCGACGTGACCGGCTATAGCGTCGTCGCGAGCCAGCTCGCGGTGAAGCTGAAGAGCGGCAACGCCACCGCGCTGAAGAATGCCGCGCAGTTCGCGGGCTTCCAGGGCGATCCAGCCGCGCCGAGCGCCGTGCTGCTCGTCAACAACGGCCTGCATATCGAGGTCAAGATCGACCGCAGCAGCGCGATCGGCAAGGACGATCCGGCCGGCGTCGCCGACATGATCATGGAGGCTGCGGTCTCCACCATTCTGGACATGGAGGACTCGGTCGCCGCTGTCGATGCCGAGGACAAGGTGCTGGTCTACCGCAACACGCTCGGCCTGATGAACGGCACGTTGTCGGCCGATTTCGAGAAGGGCGGCAAGACGCTGACCCGCTCACTCAACGCCGACCGCAGCTACAAGACTCCCGACGGCAAGGGCGAGCTCAAGCTGCACGGCCGCAGCCTCCTCCTGATGCGCAATTGCGGTCACCACATGTTCACCGACGCCGTGCTCGACGAGAAAGGCGAAGAGATTCCAGAAGGTCTGCTCGATGCCGCGGTCTCTGGCCTGCTCGCGATCCACGACCTCAAGGGCAATTCCAAGGTCAAGAACAGCCGCACCGGTTCTGCCTACATCGTGAAGCCGAAGATGCACGGCCCGGACGAGGTCTCGCTGACCTGCGAGATTTTCGACCGCGTCGAGAAGATGCTCGGCCTGCCCGAGAACACGCTCAAGGTCGGCATCATGGACGAGGAGCGACGCACCACCGTCAACCTCAAGGCCTGCATCCAGCGCGCCTCCAAGCGCATCATGTTCATCAACACCGGCTTCCTCGACCGCACCGGCGACGAGATCCACACCTCGATGGAAGCGGGTCCGATGATCCGCAAGAACGAGATGAAGGCGCAGGCCTGGATCAAGGCCTATGAGGACTGGAACGTCGACATGGGCCTGATCGATGGCCTGCCCGGCCACGCCCAGATCGGCAAGGGCATGTGGGCCGCGCCCGACAAGATGGCGGACATGCTGGCCCAGAAGCTCGGCCATCCGCAGGCCGGCGCCACCACCGCCTGGGTGCCCTCGCCGACCGCGGCGACGCTGCACGCGCTGCACTACCACCAGGTCAACGTCATCGCGCGCCAGGAGGAACTCGCCAAGGGCGGACCGCGCGCAAAGCTGTCCGACATCCTCACCATTCCGGTGTCGAAGTCGAACTGGGCGCCCGATGACGTCAGGCAGGAGATCGACAATAATTGCCAGGGCATCCTGGGCTATGTCGTGCGCTGGATCGACCAGGGCGTCGGCTGCTCGAAGGTGCCCGACATCCACGACGTCGGCCTGATGGAAGACCGCGCCACCTTGCGCATTTCCAGCCAGCACCTTGCCAACTGGCTGCATCAGGGCGTCATCACCGAGGCGCAGGTCATGGAATCGCTTAAGCGCATGGCCGTCGTCGTCGACAAGCAGAACGCGGATGATCCCATCTACAAGCCGATGGCGCCCGCCTTCGACGGCGTCGCCTTCAAGGCCGCCTGCGACCTCATCTTCAAGGGGCGGGAGCAGCCGAACGGCTACACCGAATACATCCTCACCGCGCGCCGCCGCGAGGCCAAGGCTCTTGCATAAAAAGGCTCTTGCATAAAGAGGCTCTTCGATAAAAGAGGCTCTTGGATAAAGAGGCGCTCGGCTGAGCAGAGTCACGGAACATCGAAAGCCCCGGCCGAACCCGGGGCTTTTTTGTTGGGGAAACGTCGCGCTGTGTCACGGAACAGGCTGCGTGCGCCTCGCGTTGTCGGGCCATCAACCAACGGGAGATGGTCATGGACTGGAATCGGATCGAAGGAAACTGGAAGCAGTTCAAGGGATCGGCCAAGGAGAAATGGGGCAAGCTCACTGACGACGACCTCCAACTGATCGAGGGCCGCCGCGAGCAGCTCGAGGGCCGGTTGCAGGAGCGTTACGGCAAGGCCAAGGACCAGGTTCGTCAGGACGTCGACGACTGGCTGAAGTCGCTGCACTGAAGCGGCACGAACGAAGCCCCGGCTCACGCCGGGGCTTTTGATTTGAGGTGTAGCCCCGGATGGCGTGAGGTGCGATCGGGGCCTTCGTTGCGGCCCGGATACCGCTTCGCTTGTCCGGGCTGCGATTGCTAGAACACCGCCAGGTATTTCAGCAGCGAAACGATGCCGATGATGATGACAATCACGCGCGCGATCTGCTTGGCGCGGCCATCCATCGGCAGCATGTTGATGAGATAGAGCACGAGAATGACGACGAGAAAGGTGACGAGTACGCCGACCAGCATCGCGAGGCCCCCTTCAGGCAATTGCTACGCTGTTCTAACGCGCTGCACCCAAGCCGGTTCCATCTCGGAAACCCTGCGCGCAACGTCCCGCGGCGGGCCTAGTCCAGCATTTGGCCGTCCGACAAGGTTCGGACGCCGTCCGATAGGGCGCTCCCTACTCCTTCGCCACCACCGGGACTTGACGGAATCTGGCACGCACCGATTCCGGCAGCGGCGAGAAATTCATCGCGACGCCACGGCGGTCATTGGCGTTGCGGCTGGCGACCACGAGGCCGCCGGCGCCCGCGACGATGTCGCCCTTGCGCAGGGTCGGGTCGTCCTCGACCTTGACTGATGCGAGCCCAACCGGGTCCTTGCCGTTGCAGGTACAGCCCGCGACGATCTCGTTGCGGTAGCGGTATGCATTTGGCAAGTCCGAATAGGATTTTCCCTTCTCAGTCGCGGCATCGTCGATGTTGCCGCCATAGACCAGCGAGGTCTCCGAGGCCGGGCAGAAGCTCTTGCAAGATTGCGCCTTGCTCTCGGCATCATTGCCTTGTGCCGGGAAGTAGCGACCGTCGCAGCTGCGCACGCAATAGGCGGTGCCGCCGCCGTATGACGCGCGCTGGCGTGGCGCCTCATAGCGCGGCATATCGTCGGTGGGGAAAGGCATCCGGATTTCCGGCGGCGGCCGCATCCGAAAGCCGCCGAACAGGCCCGAGAAGAAATCCTGCGCATGCGCCGACGGCGCCATCGCCAGCCCGCTGGAGACGACGACGACAATCGCCGCTCCGCCCGCCAGTTTGTCAATCAGCCGTCTCGCCATAGGACCTCGCAGACTAATTCACGGCCGACGTGGTCATGTTCAGCGCCTGCCGACCCGAAGGCAGCGTCGTCACGGCCGGACGCTTGCGCACGGGATCACCTCCCTTCGCCATTAGCGGCGCGTTCTTCGGCAGCACCACGACCTTGGCGCCGACATTGACGCGGCTATACAGGTCGACGACGTCCTCGTTGGTCATGCGGATGCAGCCGGACGAGACGAACTTGCCGATGGTGGAGGGATCATTGGTGCCGTGGATGCGGTATTGGCTCGAGCCGAGATACATCGCGCGCGCACCGAGCGGGTTGCCGGGCCCGCCGGCGACGAAGCGCGGCAGATAGGGCTGGCGCGCGATCATCTCGGCCGGCGGATGCCAGTCCGGCCACTCGGCCTTGCGGCTGACGCTTTGCACGCCCGACCAGGTAAAGCCCTCGCGGCCGACGCCGACGCCGTAGCGGATCGCGCGGCCGCCTCCGAGCACGTAATAGAGATAGGTGCTGTTGGTATCGATGACGATGGTACCGGCCGGCTCGCTCCGGTCGAAGCCGACGATCTGCCTGCGCAGCCGGTCGGGCAGTTGGGCATCCTCATCGGCGACCTGCGGCGCCCCGTTGATGTCATCCTGCGAATAGCCTTGGTCCTGCGAGTATTGGCCCTGCGAGTAAAGGTCCTGCGGATACACCCGCTGCATCGGCGCATAGCCGAAGGTTTGGGCGCTCGCGGTGCCCACCGGCACTGCGAGAAGAGCGGTTGCGAAGGCGAACGCGCCGACGGCGCGCGGCGAGAAGCTGCGACGGACTGCAAACAACTTTGTCATGAGCTGCCCCGTTGGATGTGCATCAGGTGATGCGCTGCCTCAACAAACTCCGCCGCCTCGATCGAAGTTCCGGCGCAGCGTGCGGCAGCGACGTCACAGTCAAGCGAGCATCCGTTCACGAAGCCGCGATGGAACCAGCACGCCGCCCAAGCATTAGTCACGTCATCAATGGGCGCGCGGATCACGGATTCCGTGCGGGAGAGATATTGTGCGCGTCCTACCCAGTGAACGTTTGATTTCCGGCAACAGCGAAGGCGATCCGCTTCCCGAGAGCCATGTCGAGCTGCCGCCGGTGATCCGCCGCACTGAATTCGTCGCGTTCGCGCTGGCCGGGCTGTTGCTGATCGCCATCGTCGCCGTGCTCTATGTCGGCCGGGCGTTCTTCCTGCCGGTCGTGATGGCGTTCGTCATCGGGACCATGCTGTCTCCGGCGGCCACCTTCCTGGAGCGAAGCAAGGTCCCACGCAGCGTCGGCGCCGTGCTGATCGTGGTCGCAGTGAGCGCGGTGGTCGCTTTCGCCGTCGCGTTGATCGCTTCGCCGGTCATGGCGTGGAGCACGCGCCTGCCAGAGCTCGGCGCGCAATTGAAGGACAAGCTGCACGTGTTCGACCGGCCGCTTGCGCTCTGGCGGGAGCTGCAAGCCATGCTCGGCGGCTCGGAGGGATTGCCGAGCCTGCACATGCCCAAGATCGAGTGGGTGCAGCCGACGCTGGAATTCCTGTCACCGACCTTTACCGAATTCCTGCTGTTCTTCGTCACCCTGATCCTGTTCATCGCAAGCTGGCGCGACCTGCGGCGGGCCATGATCATGACCTTCAGCAATCACGACGCGCGGCTGCGCACGCTCCGGATCCTCAACGAGATCGAGGTCCATCTCGGCAATTATCTGCTGACCGTCACCCTCATCAATGTCGGCGTCGGCGTCGCCACCGGCCTGATCTGTGCGCTGACCGGAATGCCCAATCCGGCCGGGCTCGGCGCACTGGCGGCCACGCTCAACTTCATCCCGATCATCGGGCCCGTGGCGATGTTCGTGGTGCTGGTCGTGGTCGGGCTGATCGCCTTCCCGACCCTCGGCGGCGGCCTGATGGCCGCGCTCGCCTTCGGTGGCCTCACCTTTCTTGAGGGTCACTTCATCACGCCGACGATCATCGGGCGGCGGCTCGCCCTGAACGCGCTCGCCGTGCTGCTCGCGCTCGCGTTCTGGACCTGGCTGTGGGGGCCGATGGGCGCGTTCCTGTCGTCGCCGCTCCTGATCGTCGCGCTGATCCTGAAGGACCACCTGCTGCCGGAGAATTCGCCGCAGCTGCCGCAAGCCTGACCGGTTTCAGCGAACGGAACTTACCCGGCGACGAAACGTTCTCCGCCCATCTCAGCCGTCAACAGTTCGGAGCTCCCGATGTCCACGCCCAATGCCGAAGCCGGGATGAGAGACTGGACCGACAAAGCCACCCGAGACCGCCTCGAAAAGGATGTAGCAGCCGTGAAAAGCGATATCGCCGCCCTCACCGACCAGATCACCGACGCGCTCAATACTTTCGCCAACTCCACCAGCAAGCAGGCTCGCCGCGGCTATCGCCAGGCGCGCGAGAACATGGACTCCGCGATGGACGACATGTCCGAGCGCGGCAGCGCGATGATGGAAGCTGCACATGACGCCTACGGCTCGATCGAGGAGACGCTGGAAGAGGCGATCACGCAGCGGCCGCTGGCGACCGTCGGGCTGGCGCTCGGCATCGGCTTCCTGATCGGCGTCGCCTGGCGTCGCTAAGGATGTCGACGCCCATTTGATACGGCGGCGGCACGCCGCCGCTGTTGGCTCGTGACCATTCGGCTGGCGGGGATTGAGGAGCAAGGCCATGTTTCAGCGCATCATCGACGGCATCAGCGCATCAACCGGCACGACGGTTCGGCTGACCTCCCTTGCCGCGGGCGCTGCCTTCGCGCTGCTCGTGACCACAGGCTTCCTCTGTGCCGCCGTCTTCATTTGGGTGCTGCAGAAATATGGCCCGGTGCAGGCTTGTCTTGCCGGCGCCGGCATCTTCTTCCTGTTCACCCTGGCCGCGGCAGGCTCCTATTGGAGCTACAAGCGCGAGGTGCAGAAACGCGCCCAGATCGCGGCCGAGCGCGCCGCGAAATCGGCCGCGCAGAGCATGCTTGCAGATCCGATGCTCCTCGCCACCGGGCTCCAGATCGTTCGTGCCATCGGCGTCAAGCGGCTGCTGCCGATCCTGGCGATCGGGGGCGTCGCCCTGGGCATCCTGGCGAGCCGCGCCGGCGTGTCCGACGAGGTGTCGGCCGAACCTGCCGAGTAGAGGTCCGGCATTATAATTACTGCGCGCGCATCTATCTGCATTTCATAGAGCAAGCGGCACATTTGACGCCGTTTGGCGCGGTTCTTCCCTGCTCACGCAAACGCTACTCGGACGAGCAGGCGGTTGCCGTTAAAAGCATCATCCTGATTCCCAAAGCTATTTTGCTCAATGAAACCGTCCGTCAAGGCGAACCTCGCCGCATTCCAGCATGACGCCAGGCTCTATCTGACGCTCGGCATCGCCAATTGGTCCATATTCGTCGACCATATTCCCAACAACGTCGTCAACCTGCTGACGCTGCGCAATTTCGGCTTCAGCGGCGCGGCGGACCTGTTCGTGTTCGTGGTGGGGTATGGGGTTGCCATCATCCATGGCAGGATGGCGCTGGAACGCGGCTACTTGGTCGCGGCGACGCGCATCTTTCGCCGGGTCTGGCGGCTCTATGCCGCCTATGTCGTACTGTTCGTGATCTATATCGATGCCATCGCCTATGTCGCCAGGCAATCGATGGCGCCGGAGATCATCCACCAATACAACATCTCCGGAATTCTCGAGCATCCACTGCGCATCCTGGTCCGCGGTCTCGTGCTCCAGGAAGAGCCGCTGAACCTCGACCTGCTGCAGCTGATGGTCCCGCTGATGGCGTTCTTTCCGTTCGCGTTGTGGGGCCTGCTGCGGGGCCCGAACCTGACGCTGGCGGCATCGGTCGCGCTGTATCTCGCCGCACGCTGGTTCGACTGGAATTTTCGGATCTATCCGGACGGGGAATGGACCTTCAATCCGCTGTGCTGGCAGATGTTGATGGTGCTGGGCGGCTGGTTCGCCGTGACGGGCGCTCCGGGACGTGCGCTGCACGGCATGTCCTGGCTGCGGATCCTCGCCGGCGCCTACCTGGTCTTCGCGATGGCCGTCACCTTGATGCGCCATTCGCCGGCGCTGTCGGCTTACCTGCCCGATCTGCTCCTCAACAGCATCGCTCCGACCGACAAGGAAAACCTCGCTCCCTATCGGGTGGTCCACTTCCTCGCCCTCGCATTCATTGCCACCCATCTCATTCCGGCAGATCACCCCGGCCTGAGATGGAAACCGCTGCAAGCGGTGATCGCATGTGGTGAGGAATGGCTCGCGGTATTCTGCGTCGCCGTGTTCCTATCCTTCGCTGGCCACCTCATCCTGATCACCGGGCCGAACCTGGCGGTGATGCAGGTGGCGGTGAGCATCACCGGCTTCGCGGCGATGACCGGGCTCGCCTACTACATCGCCTGGTCGAAACGGCAGGATCTGCCGGCAGCCCTGCGGCAGCAGGCCCAGAGCTGATCGCTTCGCGATGAAATCGTGCGATTCTGCTAGGCCGAATGCCGCCCCTGGGCTATGCCGGGACCCTGCGTGAGGAGACCGGGCGTGGCGATGGCGAAAGACGGGCGTGAAGAGGCGGAGCGCGCGCCCCGGCGCGGCCGGCCAAGGTCGATCGAGACCACCAACGCCATCCTCGAAAGCGCCTATGCACTGATGGCGACCACCGGCCTTGCCGCCACCACCATCGATGCGATCGCACGGCACTCCAGCGTGTCCAAGATGACGATCTACAAATGGTGGCCGTCGCGGGAAGCGCTGCTGATCGACGCCTTCCTCCACCATGCCGCGCAAATGCTGCCGCTGCCGCCCGCGAGCGCGGGCACGCCCGCGGCGCGCGCGCGGCGCCACGCCGCCGCCTATGCCGAGGCGCTGCAGGGCGAGTTCGGCAAGGTGCAGCTCGCCGTCGTCTCCGAATGCATTTCCAAGACCGGGTCGGCCGAGCTGTTCTACGCCCGGTACCTGCAATTCCGCCGCGACGCGCTGGTGGACATGATCGCCGCCGGCCAGAAGGACGGCAGCATTCAGGCCGAGGGTCCTCCTGAGAATCTCTACGACGCGATCTATGGCAGCCTGTTCTACCGCTATATCTTCGGCATCGCACCGATCACACCCGGCTACGCGCGCAGCCTCGTCGATCTGGTGTTGCGGCCGAAGGGCTAACTTCGCACCGGCCTGACCGGCGCCGAGATTTTATCCGTGCGGTCGCGCTCGGTCATGTCGACCACCGTCTCCATCGGCGCGGTCAATTCATAGACGTAGGAGACGTCGGTGAAGAAGCGCTTGGCGGTCCCGCCCAGCGCCTCGGGCGCGACGCGGTCGAGCAGGATCAGGCCGAAATCAGAATCGGGCCGGCGCGTCGCCTCGCTGGTGTTGAACTCCTCCCAGCGGAAATGGAAGACCTCGTCGCCCTCCTCGCCGGTCACCGTCCAGTTGGCGGTGATGTGCGGGTGCTTGCCGACCAGCGACAGGCCCTCGTCGGAATGCGAGGCGAGCTCGAAGAACAGCAGCGACAGGCTCTGTGCGGCACGCGCGCTGACCGCGATGTCGGGGCCGGTGACGGCGATGCGATCGGCATGCGGAATCGCGCGCGCCTCGAACAGGCCCTTCAACTTGACACCCTGCCACTGGCTCTCGCTGAGCAGCGACACCACATTGGACATGGCGTGGATGCGCCCGATCAGGAGCTCGCGCGCAATATCGATATCCGAGCCGTGGCGCAAGGTGCGCGTCACGATCGACTGGATCACCGCCAGGATGTTCTTGACGCGGTGGTTGAGCTCGTCGATCACCGCGGTCAACCGCCGCTCGAATCCGATCCTGACCTGGATCTCCCGGCTGAGCCGCAGATTGTTGTAGGCGACGTAACCGAACAGGCCGCACACCATTGCGGTGATGGCAAAGCCGATCGCCGCCACGATGATGGCGGTCTGCTCGGCGCGGCGCACCGAATTGGTCTTCGCGTAATAGCCGAGCTGCCAATCGCGGCCACCGAAGCTCACCGTGCGCGTCGCCGACGGTGCCCCGTCCGCCGCCGCGATCCGCGTCGAGACCACGCCCTGATCATTGGCGATCAGCTCGCCGCCGTCCTTGCGCGGATCCCTGAGCGCCACCGCGAACAGCGACATGTCGTCATTGGCCAGCATCAGCGAGGCGAGCTCGTAGGAAAATGTGACGAACCCGGCCGGCTCCGTCGCGCCCTCGGGAACGACGGGCGCGGCCACGATGATGCCGATCGGACCGTTTCCGCGGATCAACGGCACCGGGTCGGAGGCAACCGACCTCTTTTCGGCGCGCGCCCGCGTGAGCATCGCGCTGCGAACCGGATCCTGATCGTAGCTGCGGCCGGGCAACGTCTTGGTCTCGTTGCTTCGCGGCTCGAGATCCAACAGCACATCGATCGGCTGGGTGACATCGGCAGGGTTGATCGGCTTGTCGTCAAACGAGCGGATCTGCGGATTCGGGAAGCCGGCGCTGGCAATGGCGGCCTGCGCCGCCGCAAGCTCGTTCGGCTTCAGCCGGGCGATCCAGCCGGCCACCACGAAGTCGGTCTTGAAGGCGTAGATCGCCGAGCGCAGCGGCTCCAGCACGTTCGGCTTGATCACCGACGGCGCGCGGAACAGGCCCGAGGCGACACGCGCGAGCAGCTCGCGCTCGGTCAGGCGGTCCTGAACCAGGCTCGCATGCACGTCGATCGCACGCGCCAGCGCGATCCGGTCCAGCGCCAGCTCTTGGTCGTGGACGCGATAAGCCGCAAGCCCGGAGAGCAAGGCCCCGAGCAGAGCGATGAAGCCGATGATGAAACCCAGCCTGACCACGCGATTACTCAGGCGAAAGCAGGAGGTCGGCAATGAACACGGAGCACATGAACGCCGCTCGAACGGCCAGAGGCCGAAGCAGGGTAAACCCCAGTGGCGGAGATAATGAAGGAGGAGGCATCAGTACGCAACTTGGGTCGCCTGAAAAGCTTAATCCGCCCGGCCGATGGTCTGGCCGGGATGAATTCGCCCCGGGCGCCGGAGGTAGTTAATCGCCGTGTCCGAAATTTGTTCCGTGGGTTGCGGCACGGCCCAGGCGTTAACGACGAAAAACGCCTGCGCCAACTGGTCGCGTCCGGTCAGCCCGCCCGTTTCAGGCCGCCTTTGGCCTCGATGAAGCCGACGATTCGGTCGAGCCCCTCGCTCTTCTTGAGGTTGGTCATGACGAAGGGACGTTCGCCGCGCATGCGCCTGGCGTCCGTCTCCATCTTCTCCAGGGAGGCGCCGACATGGGGCGCAAGGTCGGTCTTGTTGATGACCAGGAGGTCGGACCGGGTGATGCCGGGGCCGCCCTTGGACGGGATCTTGTCGCCAGCGGCGACGTCGATGACATAGATGGTGAGGTCGGCCAGCTCCGGGGAAAAAGTGGCAGCGAGATTGTCGCCGCCGGATTCGATCAGCACGAGGTCAAGTCCGGGAAACTTGGCGCGCATGTCCGCGACCGCAGCGAGATTCATCGAGGCATCCTCGCGGATCGCCGTGTGCGGACAACCGCCGGTCTCGACGCCGGCGATGCGATCCGGCGTCAGCGATCCCGAACGCACCAGGAACTCCGCATCCCATTTGGTGTAGATGTCGTTGGTGATCGCCGCAATGTCATAGCGCTCGCGCATGGTCTTGCAGAGCAGGTCCATCAGCGCGGTCTTGCCCGATCCGACCGGACCGCCGACGCCGACACGCAAGGGACCGTGAGATTTCGCCATGTGACTCGTTCTCTCCTGATGACTTGACGGCCGCACCGCTCACGACCGAAACAAGCGGGTATATTGCGTCTCGTGCCGCAAGCTGGCGAGATCGGCCCGGAACGTCGCGCTGCCGAGATCATCCAAGGTTGCATTCAGCGCGCGATTGGCGGTGGCGGCGACGGCGGCTTCCAGCTTCACCAGCACACGCTGGCTATCGGTCTGGCCGAGCGGAATGAGCCGGCTGGCGGCGGAAATCCAGTTCGAGACCAGCGCATGCAGGAAGGCGTGCAGCGTCGGCGCCAACGGCACGGCGTGCATCGCGGCAACCACACCGACCGCGACCGGATAGACTAGCGGCGCGCCGCATGCCGCGACCGTGGCATCCAGTCCGTCGGCATCCCATGCGGCGCGCGAGATATCGATGAAGGCGCGGCCCTGTGAGGTCGTCTCCAGCTGCCGCTCGCGCGACGGCACGAAGGCGCTCGCGAGCTCGGCGATCTCGTTCAAAGCGGCCGTCTCGCCCGATTCCGTGGCGCGATAGGCGTGGACCAGAAACGTCGCGTCACAGAAGCCGGAGCCGTCGCCGAGCATCGCATCGAGCCAATCCGCCAGCGTCGTCGTGTCGGTGATGTCGCCCGCCTCGACCGCCCATTCGATGCCGCTGGAGTAGGAGAAGCCGCCGACCGGGAACGCCGGCGAAAGCCAGGTCATCAGCCGGTACAGCGCCGCCGCCTCGCCCTCGGCAAGATCACCGGCGCCGACCGGCTCATTTGTGGTCATGAGCATGCTTGTGGCCGTGGTGATGGTCGGGATGATCGCAATGCTCGTCGTGGTGATGGTGGTGCTCGTGGCTATGGTCGTGCGAGCCATGATCATGGTGGTGGCCATGGTCATGGTGATGATGGCCGTGATCGTGATGCGCATGGTCGTGTCCATGCGCGTGGCCGGCATCGGCGTAGGCGCCGCCTTCGGGATCGAACGGCGCCTCGATCTCGATCACACGCGCGCCGAGGCCCTTCACCATCGCCGCGATGACGTGATCGCGGCGGATGCGCAGGGCCTTGGCCAAGATCTGGGTCGGCAGATGACGGTTGCCAAGATGCCAGCCGACGCGGACGAGGTGGTGCGGATCGCGGCCGCGGATTTCGAGCAGCGGCTCGGGCGCCGCGACCACCTCGATCAGCCTTCCGTCCTCCAGCACCAGCGCATCGCCGCCGCGCAGCGCGACGGCATGTTCCAGGTCGAGCAGGAATTCGAGACCACGCGTTCCGGTCATCGTCATGCGGCGGCGGTGCCGGTCGTCAAAATCGAGCACGACCGTGTCCACTGGTGCTTCCGTGAAGCGGTGCTGTCCCCTGACCTGCGTCGCCCGGATCATGCGTCTTACCTCTTTACCGTGTCTCGACCTTCTCGGGCGTGATGTATTCGATCTTCGGCGGCGCCGTGAAACATTTCACCGCAACGCGGCCGAACGTCTTCATGTGCTCGGCAGCGCGATGCGGCCCCAGCGCTTCCATATTCTCCCACTGCTCGACGAACACCATCTTGGCAGGGTCGGTGACGCTCTCATGCAGGTCATAGGCGATATTGCCGGGCTCTTTCCGCGTCTCCTTGATGCAGGCGGTGGCGGCTGCAATGAATTCGGCGCGCGTCTCGGGCTTGATGGTCAAGGTAGCAACGACGTAGATCACGAGAAATCCTCCGGCTTTTCTTCTGAGGGTTACGATACCGGGCGGGACATTAGACCAGGCGGGACCGAACGCAAAACCGCAAAAAGCCGTCCCCGGACACCGCCGGGGACATGCGTCGAGACGCTATTTCAGTACATGAAATATCGCTGCGCCATCGGCAGCACCTCCGCCGGAGCACAGGTCAGGAGCTCGCCATCGGCGTGCACTTCATAGGTCTCCGGATCGACCTCGATATCGGGCGTCGCGTCGTTGTGGATCATGCTCTTCTTGGAGATCTTGCCGCGGGTGTTCTGGACGGCATAGAGCTTCTTCTCGAGGCCGAGCTTGCGCGCGAGGCCACCGGTGATCGCGGCCTTGGAAGTGAACACCACCGAGGAGGCCGTACGTGCCTTGCCGAACGCGCCGAACATCGGCTGGTAGTGCACCGGCTGCGGCGTCGGGATCGAGGCGTTGGGATCGCCCATGGGCGCCGCGACGATGGTGCCGCCCTTGACGATGCAGTCCGGCTTGACGCCGAAGAAGGCCGGCGACCACAGCACGAGATCGGCCATCTTGCCCTTCTCGACCGAGCCGATCAGCTTCGACACGCCGTGCGCGATGGCGGGATTGATGGTGTACTTGGCGATGTAGCGCTTGACGCGGAAATTGTCGTTGTCCTTGCCCTTGTCCTGCGGCAGCGACCCGCGCTGCTTCTTCATCTTGTCCGCGGTCTGCCAGGTCCGGATGATGACTTCGCCGAGGCGGCCCATGGCCTGCGAGTCCGAGGACATCATCGAGAGCGCGCCGAGGTCGTGGAGGATGTCCTCGGCCGCGATCGTCTCCTTGCGGATGCGGCTTTCGGCGAACGCCAGATCTTCGGCGATGGACGGATCGAGATGGTGGCACACCATCAGCATGTCCAGATGCTCGTCGATGGTGTTGCGGGTGAACGGCCGCGTCGGGTTGGTCGACGAGGGCAGCACGTTCTTCAGGCCGGCGACCTTGATGATGTCAGGAGCATGGCCGCCGCCGGCGCCTTCGGTGTGGAAGGCGTGGATGGTGCGGCCCTTGAAGGCCTTGATCGTGTCCTCGACGAAGCCGGATTCGTTCAGCGTGTCGGTGTGGATCATCACCTGGATGTCGTGATCGTCGGCGACCGACAGGCAATTGTCGATCGCGGCCGGCGTGGTGCCCCAATCCTCGTGCAGCTTCAGCGCACAGGCGCCGGCCCTGATCATCTCGACCAGCGCGGCGGGCCGCGAGGCGTTGCCCTTGCCGGAAATGCCGAGATTGACCGGGAAGGCGTCGAACGACTGGATCATCCGCCCCATATGCCAGGGCCCCGGCGTACAGGTGGTCGCGAAGGTGCCGTGCGACGGGCCGGTGCCGCCCCCCAGCATCGAGGTGACTCCTGACATCAGCGCGTGCTCGATCTGCTGCGGACAGATGAAATGGATGTGGCTGTCGAAGCCGCCGGCGGTGAGGATCTTGCCCTCACCCGCGATCACGTCGGTGCCGGGGCCGATGATGATGGTGACCCCGGGCTGGATGTCGGGATTGCCGGCCTTGCCGATGCCTGCGATCATGCCGTCCTTGATAGCGACGTCGGCCTTCACGATGCCCCAATGGTCCACGATCAGCGCATTGGTGATGACGGTATCGGCCGCGCCCTGCCTGTTGGTGACCTGCGACTGCCCCATGCCATCGCGGATCACCTTGCCGCCGCCGAACTTCACCTCCTCGCCATAGGTGGTGAAATCCTTCTCGACCTCGATGATGAGGTCGGTGTCGGCCAGCCGCACCTTGTCGCCGGTGGTCGGGCCGAACATGTCGGCATAGACGGAACGCTTCATCTTGACGGACATCACAAGCCCCGTTTGCGATTGAATGTCTGGTTGGTCACAGCAAGGCCTTTGCTGCTTTCACGGCGTCATCGAATTTTTCGTCGAGCCACGCATTGCCGCCGCGGCACCCCGCCACGACCTGCGTGGCCCAGGCGATATAGTCGGCGAGATCTTCGCGCTCCCCAGCATTCGGATCGGTCTGAATGCGCGCGCCCGTATTGCTGATCTTGTCGGCGATCTTGATCAGCTTGGCGCCCGGCGATTTGTGGGGCGCGTCCTCGATTTGCTTCTGCCGCCGCTTCGCTTTCGGCAAGCTCATGTCGTCGGTGCACTCGGCAACGAGGGACGCGACCCGATCGGAAAATCTCTGCGCGAGCTCCTCGCGCGTGGTGTCGGTGTCCTCGATGGTATCGTGCAGCCAGCCGGCCGCGACCAGCTCGGCATCGGCGCCGTCGGTCGCAGTCGCGAGCAGGTTCGCGACCTCTGCGAGATGATTGATATAGGGCTCATTGCCGCGGCCCTTGCGCGCCATGCCGTTATGGCGCTGCGCGGCGAGCTCGGCAGCTTCCGAGACGAGGCGGATTGGTGAGAGCATGGAAATACCTCCGTTTCCGCCTCAACCATGCCGCGCCGTGCTCGTTCCTGCGGAGGTCACAGCTTCCCCATCACATCGCCGCGGAAGCCGTA
Organism: Bradyrhizobium sp. IC4059; assembly: GCF_020193615.1. Taxonomy (NCBI): domain Bacteria; kingdom Pseudomonadati; phylum Pseudomonadota; class Alphaproteobacteria; order Hyphomicrobiales; family Nitrobacteraceae; genus Bradyrhizobium; species Bradyrhizobium sp. IC4059. The sequence continues at coordinate 390,500 of NZ_JADYVH010000004.1, read as the reverse complement.
GATCGTCTTCTTCCCCGCCATGGCGACGAGCTGGACGTCGCGGGTCTGGCCGGGCTCGAAGCGGACGGCGGTGCCAGCGGCGATGTCGAGGCGCATGCCGCGCGCCTTCTTGCGGTCGAACTTCAGCGCGGGGTTGGTCTCGAAGAAATGGTAGTGCGAGCCAACCTGGATCGGGCGGTCGCCGGTATTGGCGACCGTCAGCGTCACGGTCTTGCGGCCGGCGTTGAGCTCGATCTCGCCGTCCTGAATGAAGAGTTCGCCGGGGATCATGCTCTGCTCCTACCTGATCGGCTCGTGCACGGTGACGAGCTTGGTGCCATCAGGAAAAGTCGCCTCGACCTGGATGTCGTGGATCATCTCGGGAATGCCCGGCATCACCTGGTCGCGGGTCAGAACTTGCGCGCCTGACTGCATCAGCTCGGCGACGGTGCGGCCGTCACGCGCGCCTTCCAGAATGAAGTCGGAGATGATCGCGATCGCCTCGGGATGGTTGAGCTTGACGCCGCGGTCCAGCCGGCGGCGGGCCACGATCGCCGCCATCGAGATCAAAAGCTTGTCCTTTTCGCGGGGAGACAGATTCATGCGACATCTCTTCCGTTCAACACGTCAATTCAACCAGTCTAGTTCAGCCAGAGCCGCGGCAGGGCCGCACCGGTGCGCGCCAGCACCGTCATCATGTCGGCGCGCAAGCGCGCCGCATCTTGGGCACAGAACCGCGCCATTGCAAAGCCATTCCAGGCCGAGATTCCGGCTTCGCCGGAGAACGATTCCGACGCCTCGCGGATGCGCTCGACCAGGGCTTCGTCGCCGGGCACGATCAGGGCTGTGCCGATCGCCGCGCCACCTTTGGCGACGGCGGACCGGCCGAGCTTGGCACCGATATCGCCGTCGAGCCGGACCGTCTCGGCGAACACCAGCCGCCCGCCGCGGCGTAGCCGCCAGCGGTCGACGAACTCGCCCTGCTCCATCCGCTCGCCCATGGCGGTGCGGCCGAACACCACGATCTCGCAGAGCAGGAGCGAGGCCGCCTCGTCGAGGTCGATGTCGAAGCGGCGCTGGACGCGGGCACGGTCGAACAGAATCGTCTCCTGGGGCAGCCAGGCAAGATGCGCGTCCGCGCCGACCTTCAGGGCGATGTTGAGCTGCGCTGCCGCTCCGGGCGTGCGATAGACCTTTTCGGCGGCCGCTGTGGTCAGCGTCAGCCGCGCTGCATCCGCCGCCGCTATCTCGATATCAAAGCGATCACCGCCGGCAACACCGCCGGCCGTGTTGACGAACACGCCGGACAGGCCCTGATCTTCCGGCGAGGGAAAGCGGACGCGGAGCGAACCGGATTCATGCAAGGTGCCGCGCCGTGTCACCCCGTCGCGCGCATGCACGTCGAAGCGCACGGTGCCACGGGCACGGTTGGCCTCGAACAGCGTGGACGTGGCTGACAATTCGCTGCGCATCCGTCTCCCCCAACCGGTCGCGGCAGGTCTGTTCCGGCTTACAGCGCCATCTGGCGGCTGATCTCGCCCGGATCGAGATTGGAGCGGTCGCAGGTGAACTTCACCGCGCCGCGATCCATCACCGCGAAACTGTCGCCGAGTTCGCAGGCAAAGTCGAGATATTGTTCGACCAGCACGATGGCGATGTTGCCGAGGTTGCGCAGATACGAAATGGCGCGGCCGATGTCCTTGATGATCGAGGGCTGGATGCCTTCGGTGGGCTCGTCGAGCAAAAGTAGTTTCGGCCGCATCACCAGCGCGCGGCCGATCGCGAGCTGCTGCTGCTGGCCGCCGGAGAGGTCGCCGCCGCGCCGGCCCAGCATGGATTGCAGCACCGGAAACAGCGAGAACACATCGTCGGGGATGTGCTTGTCCTCGCGCTTGAGCGGACCGAAGCCGGTCTTGAGGTTCTCCTCGACTGTCAGCAACGGGAAGATCTCGCGGCCCTGCGGCACGAAGCCGATGCCCTTGCGCGCCCGCTCGTACGGCTTGAGGCCGGTGATATCGCTGCCGTCGAACACGATTGCGCCCGACGAGATCGGATATTGCCCGACCATCGCGCGCAGGAGCGAGGTCTTGCCGACGCCGTTACGTCCGAGCACGCACGTGACCTTGCCGGGCTCGGCCGAGATCGAGACGCCGCGCAGCGCCTGGGCAGCACCGTAAAACAGGTTGATGTCTTTCACTTCAAGCATCGGAAACACCTTTGCGGGCGAATAGCGAATGGCGAGTAGCGAATAGGAGAAGCGGCCAGTCCATTCGCCATTCCCTATTCGCCATTCGCTACCTTCCCAAATACACTTCGATGACCCTCTCGTTGGACGAGACCTGGTCGATGGTCCCTTCCGCGAGCACCGTGCCTTCGTGCAGGCAGGTGACCTTGACGCCGAGCTCGCGCACGAAGGTCATGTCGTGCTCGACCACCATGACGGTGTGGGTCTTGTTGATTTCCTTCAGCAGCTCGGCGGTGAGATGCGTCTCGACGTCGGTCATTCCCGCGACGGGCTCGTCGACCAGCAGCAGTTTCGGGTCCTGCGCCAGCAGCATGCCGATCTCCAGCCATTGCTTCTGGCCGTGGCTGAGGCTGCCGGCGAGACGATTGCGAGCCTCGGTGAGGCGGATCGTCTCCAGCACCTTGTCGATGCGTTCGGACTCCGCCTTGCTGCCGCGCCAGAACAGCGTGCCGCGAACCGAGTGGTCGACATTGAGCGCCAGCAGGAGGTTGTCCTGCACGGTCTGGCTCTCGAACACCGTCGGCTTCTGGAATTTGCGGCCGATGCCGAGCTCGGCGATGCGGGTCTCGTCGAGCCGCGTCAGGTCGGTGACGCCGTCGAACAGCACGGTGCCTTCATCCGGCTTGGTCTTGCCGGTGATGATGTCCATCATCGTGGTCTTGCCGGCGCCGTTCGGGCCGATGATGGCGCGCATCTCGCCGGGCTCGAGCGTCAGCGACAGATTGTTGATGGCGTGGAAGCCGTCGAAGGAGACGTGCACGCCGTCCAGATAGAGCATCGCGGAGGTGGCGCGGGTGTCCATGACGTTCATGACCGCTTACTCCGCCATCTTGGGTTCGGTGACGCCGCCTTCGGCCGCAGCGCTCACGGAAGTCGCGGGGGTGCGTTTTTCCTTCGACTGATCCCACCAGGCATTGAAGGTGCCGACGATGCCCTTGGGCAGCAGCAGCGTCACCAGGATGAACAATGCGCCCAGCATGAACAGCCAGTACGGCGCGAGCACGCCCGAGGTGAAGAACGTCTTGGCGTAGTTGACGACGACGGCGCCGAGCGCCGCGCCGACCAGCGTGCCGCGGCCGCCGACCGCGACCCAGATCACCGCCTCGATCGAATTGCCCGGCGCGAATTCGCTCGGGTTGATGATGCCGACCTGCGGCACGTAGAGCGCGCCGGCAACGCCGGCCATGCAGGCCGACACCGTGAACACGAACAGCTTGTAGGATTCGACGCGGTAGCCGAGGAAGCGCGTGCGCGATTCCGCGTCGCGCACGGCAATCAAGACCTTGCCGAGCTTGGAGGAGACGATGGCGCGGCAGATCAGGAAGCCGATGATCAGCGCCAGACAGCTCAGCGCGAACAACGCGGCGCGCGTCCCCTCCGCCTGGACGTTGAAGCCCAGGATGTCCTTGAAGTCGGTCAGGCCGTTATTGCCGCCGAAACCAAAGTCGTTGCGGAAGAAGGCGAGCAGCAGCGCGTAGGTCATCGCCTGCGTGATGATCGACAGATAAACGCCGGTGACACGTGAGCGGAAGGCGAGCCAGCCGAAGCAGAAGGCGAGCAGGCCCGGTACGACCAGCACCATCAGCGCCGCGAACCAGAACATGTCGAAGCCGTACCAGTACCAGGGCAGCTTCTCCCAGTTCAGGAACACCATGAAGTCGGGCAGGATCGGATTGCCGTAGACGCCGCGGGTGCCGATCTGTCGCATCAGGTACATGCCCATGGCGTAGCCGCCGAGCGCGAAGAAGGCGCCGTGGCCGAGCGAGAGGATGCCGCAATAGCCCCAGATCAGGTCGATCGCGAGCGCCAGGATGGCGTAGCAGACATACTTGCCCCAGAGCGCGACGAGATAGGTCGGCACCTGCAGGAACGAGCCCGCGGGAAGCAGCAGGTTGGAGAGCGGAATGAGGATGCCGCAGGCCGCGACGACGGCAAGGAAGATCGTCGCGCTGCGGTCCAGCGATCGCGTCAGCATGTGAGGGGTCATGCTTCCACCGCACGGCCCTTGAGCGCGAACAGGCCGCGCGGCCGCTTTTGAATGAACAGGATGATGAGAACCAGGATCGCGATCTTGCCGAGCACGGCGCCGGCGACCGGCTCCAGGAATTTGTTGGCGATGCCGAGCGTGAAGGCGCCGACGAGCGTGCCCCAGAGATTGCCGACCCCGCCGAACACCACGACCATGAAACTGTCGATGATGTAACTCTGGCCGAGATTGGGGCTGACATTGTCGATCTGCGACAGCGCGACGCCGGCGATGCCGGCAATGCCCGAACCGAGGCCGAAGGTCAGCGCGTCGACGCGCGAGGTGGCGATGCCCATGGAAGCCGCCATGCGGCGGTTCTGCGTCACCGCGCGCATTTCGAGGCCCAGCGCGGTGTAGCGCAGCATCGCGAGCAGGATCGCGAACACGGCGAGCGTGAAGAGAAGGATCCAGAGCCGGTTATAGGTGATGGTGATCTGGCCGAGCTCGAACGCGCCGCTCATCCAGGAGGGGTTGCCGACCTCGCGGTTGGTCGGGCCGAACATGGTGCGCACCGCCTGCTGCAGCACCAGCGACAGGCCCCAGGTCGCGAGCAGCGTCTCGAGCGGGCGGCCGTAGAGGAAGCGGATGATGCTGCGCTCGATCAGCACGCCGATCGCGCCGGCGACGAGAAAGGCGAGCGGCACGGCGATCAAGAGCGAATAGTCGAACAGGCCGGGATAGCGGGTGCGGATCACCTCCTGCACCACGAAGGTGGTGTAGGCCCCGATCATCACCATCTCGCCATGCGCCATGTTGATGACGCCCATCACGCCGAAGGTGATGGCGAGCCCGATCGCGGCGAGCAGCAGCACCGAGCCGAGCGAGAGGCCGTACCAGGCATTCTGCACCATCGACCAGACCGCGAGCGAATTCTGGATCGAGCCGATCGCGCTCGCGGCGGCCTTGGTGACCGAGGCCGGCTGGTCGCCCATTCCGGTGAGCAGCGCCAGCGCATCCTGGTCGCCCCGCGCCTTGAGGGTTGCGACCGCTTCGAGCTTCTCGACCTCGGTGGCCTCGGACTTGAACAGCAGGATCGCGGCTCGGGCCTCAGTGAGCGCCGCCTTGACGGATTTGTTGGCTTCCTTGGCAAGCGCGGCATCGACCGCCTCGAGCGCGGTCTCCTCGTGCGACTTGAAGACGGACTGCGCGGCTTGCAGGCGCGTTCCCAGATCCGGAGACTGCAGCGTCAGGCTCCCGAGTGCGGCGTCGACGCTGCGGCGCAGGCGGTTGTTGAGGCGAACCGCGCTCGCACTGTCGGGAACGCTGGCAACGGCCTCGCCGGTCGCAGCGTCGATCGACTTGCCGTCCGCATCGGTGACGTAGACCTTCTTACTGTCGGGATCGGCCATGAGGCGACCGTCCTGAAGCGCATTGATGATCGGAAAAGCCAGCTTGCTGCCGCTGCCCGCGATCACACCGATCGCCTCTTCCGTGTCGGAAAAATCATCGTTGGCGAATTTGGCGACCGCATCCTCGAACGGACCGGCGAAGGCCGGCAGCGCGAACGCAATCAGGAACAACGAGAGTGCAAGCGAACAGAGACGAGCGGACAAATGGGCTGGCACTGTGAATGACCCCGGCAGAAATGAGTGGAGAAGGCGGCGGGATCGCCGCCCTCTCCGGTCTTGCAATGGAGCGTCAGATCGGGATCAGGAGCCCGAGCCGAGGCACTTGTTGGACTTGGTGTTGAAGTTGCCGCACTTCTTGCCGACCCAGTCGCCGATCAGGTCCTTGGAGCCGTCGAGCTCCTTCGACCAGGCGTCGCCGGGGACGAGGCTCGGGGTCTTCCAGACCACGTCGAACTGGCCGTTGCCCTTGATCTCGCCGATGAACACCGGCTTGGTGATATGGTGGTTCGGGAGCATCTTGGAGGTGCCGCCGGTCAGGTTCTTGGCTTCGATGCCCGGGAGAGCGTCGATGACCTTGTCGGGATCGGTCGACTTCACCTTCTCGACCGCCTTGACCCACATGTCGAAGCCGATCACGTGCGCTTCCATCGGATCGTTGGTCACGCGCTTCGGATTCTTGGTGTAGACCTGCCACGCCTTGATGAACTTCTCGTTCTCCGGCGACTTGATCGACTGGAAGTAGTTCCAGGCGGCGAGGTGGCCGACCAGCGGCTTGGTGTCGATGCCGGCGAGCTCTTCCTCACCCACCGAGAACGCCACCACCGGGATGTCCTTGGCCTTGATGCCCTGGTTGCCGAGCTCCTTGTAGAAGGGAACGTTGGCGTCGCCGTTGATGGTCGAGACCACCGCGGTCTTCTTGCCGGCCGAGCCGAACTTCTTGATGTCGGCCACGATCGTCTGCCAGTCGGAATGACCGAACGGCGTGTAGTTGATCATGATGTCTTCCTGGGCGACGCCCTTGGACTTCAGATAGGCCTCCAGGATCTTGTTGGTGGTGCGCGGATAGACGTAGTCGGTGCCCGCGAGCACCCAGCGCTTCACCTTCTCGTCCTTCATGAGGTAGTCGACGGCAGGGATCGCCTGCTGGTTCGGCGCAGCCCCCGTGTAGAACACGTTACGCTCGCTCTCTTCACCCTCGTATTGCACGGGGTAGAACAGGATGCTGTTGAGCTCCTTGAACACCGGGAGCACCGACTTACGCGACACCGAGGTCCAGCAGCCGAACACGACCGAGACCTTGTTCTTGGTGATCAGCTCGCGCGCCTTTTCGGCGAACAGCGGCCAGTTCGATGCGGGATCGACGACGACGGCCTCCAGCTTCTTGCCGAGCACGCCGCCCTTCTTGTTCTGCTCGTCGATCAGGAAGAGGATGGTGTCCTTCAGCGTGGTTTCGCTGATTGCCATCGTGCCGGACAGGGAGTGGAGTACACCCACCTTGATGGTGTCGTCGGCGGCCTTTGCGCCAGTCAATGAAGCCAGACCGAGCATCAGTCCGGCGGTCGCAGCGAGCACGCCGCGGCGGCTAAATGACGCCGCTATATCGTGAGTGGATTTGTTAAACATGAGTGCCTCATCTCCCTGACGCAGACGTGAAAAACGCTGCGAAACGGCCCCACGGCCGCCTGCGGTTAACGGAATCGCAAGAACCATGCCATGGGCTGGGCACCCATCAACTTATTGAATTTGCAAAACTAATTGCCAGAAATTGAAGTTTCTCCGCAGACTTGCAGCCTAAATCATAGGCAACATAAATGTATGCGAAAGCGGCAGTCAGACTACTTTCTAAGCAAATCGCTAATGCTGGCTAAATTTCTGGCAGCAGTATTTTTGCACCGCACCCGCTGTTTTGGAGGCAAGTGCCTTGAAAGCGCCCCCTCGATGTTCCATATGAGCGTCCGAGACCTCTTGCGAATCAAGGGGTCGTAGCGAGCCGCGTGTTCTTAAGCCCTCTACGGGCCTCTGGCTTGCCCCATATCATCCAAGCCATCCGACACCCCAAACACGCAGGTGTCTTCTCGACACCCTTTTGCGCGCGCCGCGCTGATGCGCCGGGCGTTCGCTTTTGACATGGAAAGAACCCCTCTTTTGACTTCGTTTCAGGACTTCGGCCTCGCCGAACCCATCGCGCGCGCTCTTCGTGAAGAGAATTACGTCACCCCCACTCCGATCCAGGCCCAAACCATCCCGCTGGCATTGACCGGCCGCGACGTCGTCGGCATCGCCCAGACCGGTACCGGCAAGACCGCGTCCTTCGCGCTGCCGATCCTGCATCGTCTGCTCGAGAACCGCATCAAGCCGCAGCCCAAGACCGCCCGCGTGCTGGTGCTGTCGCCGACCCGCGAGCTGTCCGGGCAGATCCTCGACAGCTTCAACGCCTACGGCCGCCACATCCGCCTGTCCTCGACGCTCGCGATCGGCGGCGTGCCGATGGGCCGCCAGGTCCGTGCGCTGATGCAGGGCGTCGACGTGCTGGTCGCCACCCCCGGCCGCCTGCTCGACCTCGTGCAGAGCAACGGCTTGAAGCTTTCAAGCGTCGAGTTCCTCGTGCTCGACGAAGCCGACCGCATGCTCGACATGGGCTTCATCAACGACATCCGCAAAATCGTCGCCAAGCTGCCGATCAAGCGGCAGACCCTGTTCTTCTCGGCCACCATGCCGAAGGACATCGCCGAGCTCGCCGATTCCATGTTGCGCGACCCCGCCCGTGTCGCGGTGACCCCGGTGTCCTCGACCGCCGAGCGGATCAACCAGCGCATCCTGCAGGTCGACTTCGCGGCCAAGCCGGCCTTCCTGACCAAGCTGCTGCAGGACGAGGCGATCAACCGCGCGCTGGTCTTCACCCGCACCAAGCACGGCGCCGACAAGGTGGTGAAGACGCTGGCCAAGGCCGGGATCGCCGCCAACGCCATCCACGGCAACAAGTCGCAGAACCATCGCGAGCGCACGCTGGCCCAGTTCCGATCGGGAGAGATCCGCACCCTGGTCGCCACCGACATCGCCGCTCGCGGCATCGACGTCGACGGCATCAGTCACGTCATCAACTTCGACCTGCCGAACGTGCCGGAGACCTACGTCCACCGCATCGGCCGCACCGCGCGCGCCGGAGCCGACGGCACCGCAATCTCGCTGGTCGCGGGCGGCGAGGAGCTCGGCTATCTGCGCGACATCGAGCGGCTGATTCGCGTCGCCCTGCCGCGGGAGGACCACCGCACCGACGCCGGCCGCCGCGATGCTGGTCCCGCCCCGTCGCAGCAACGACAGGGCCGGCCGGGCGGTCGTTCGGGCCAGCGCCCACAAGGCGCACGCCACGGTGACGGACGTCGCGCCGACGAACGGCATGCCGACGGGCGCCACCATAGTGCCGGTAAGCAAGGCGACGGCAGGCACGGTGAAGGCCGGCACGCCGAGGCGAGGCATGCCGACGGACGGCCCGGCAGTGGCCCGAATGCTTCCAAGGGTTCTCGCCGCCGCCGCTCCGGTGGTAAGATGCATTCGTCGCCTGTCGACCGTCCGGAACAGCGTTCCGCGCATAGCGCCGGGACCCCTGATGGGATACAAGGCGTTGCCTTTTTGCGCCGCCAGAGTCGGCCAAACAGCCAACCGAACCGCAAACCCTATTCGCACTAGCCGTCCACGACCTGGAGATATCAATGGCTAAGGAAGAGCTGATCCAGTTCGAAGGACTGGTCACCGAAATCCTCCCCGATGCCCGCTACCGCGTGCAGCTCGACGCCGGACACGAGATCGTTGCCTATACCGCCGGCAAGATGAAGAAGAACCGCATCAAGACGCTCGCGGGCGACCGCGTGACGGTGGAGATGTCGCCCTATGACCTCGAGAAGGGCCGGCTGATTTTCCGCCACAAGGACGAACGTCCCAGCACGCCGGGCGGACCGCCCCGTCCCGGACAGCGCGGCGGCCAATTCCGCCGCCGCTAGTCGGCTGCGGCGCGGGTTCGAATTCCGATCTGTTAGGTGATCCGCCGTTGACATCACGGCGGATCAAAAAATCGTGCGCGTCCGGATTGTTTCGAACCGCTGCTTCCGATAAAATGAATTAATCGATTTTCGGCCGGACGACATTGGCATCCACCGGTACAGCCGGTTCAGACACGCTGACGACCCTTCCAGAAATTCGATCTAACCCTGCCCGCGCGAGCGGGCTCCGACATAGTGTTATCTGAGAGGGACTACCCCCGTGAGCATGGGAACCGTGAAGTGGTTTAACGCAACCAAGGGCTATGGCTTCATTCAGCCCGACGATGGCGGCCAGGACGTGTTCGTTCACATCAGCGCCGTGGAGCGCGCCGGCCTCGGCTCGCTCCGCGAGGGCCAGAAGATCTCCTACGAGATCGTGGCCGACCGCCGTTCCGGCAAGTCGGCGGCGGACAACCTGCGCGCTGCGGGCTGAGCCCGCCGGGCGCCGGCCCGATCAGCGAGCCAAAGCACAAAGGCCGTGCGCAACGCACGGCCTTTTTTTCATGTCACGGGCGGCTGACAGATCTCAACACGTCGACGGCACGTTGTTGTAGGGCACGCAGGTGACCTGACGCGGCCGCGTGTAGGAGAGATCGCTCAGGGTTACGCTCGACTTCAACACGTAGCCGATGGTGGGCGTGTAAGTGTAGTTGGCTTCGCTCAGGATGAGATAGCTCGACGGAATCAAGAGTGCCGGGGGAATCATCGTGGTGACCGTGTCGCCGGCGTTCCGAGCCGAGGTCGCAAGCGTGGCTTGCGTCGCGCCGCTCGCAATCGTGCCGGCCCTGCTCCACTGGACCTTGGCGATGCTGTTGGCGTCGATGTAGATCTGGGAGATCGTGCCCTTCACGAGCGCAGCGTCGTAAGGCATGACGACGGAGATGCTTGCCGTGAACGTATCCTTCATGCTGGCATCGTTGAGCGTGGTCGACTGCGAGGTCAAATCGGACAATGTCCGCGCGATCAACGTGATTTTGCGGTCGATCGCCACGGCGGACGAAAATTCGACAGTGCCGAAGAACATCACCAGCATCAGCGGTACGATGATCGCGAATTCGGTCGCCGCCAGCGCGCGCTTGTCGGCGACGAAGCCGCGCACGGAGCCGCGTGCATTCCTCCAGATGTTCGCAATCGCCCGCATCGGTCCGCCCAGATCCATCTGCCTCAGAAGGGTTCGTTCTTGAACGCCACCGTCGCCACCATCAGCCGCTTGTTGCTGCATCCCGCGTTGTAGCCGAGGCCGGTGACGATGAGCGGCCATTGATAGAACAGGCGCACCACGACGACCTGACCGGAGCTTCCGGCACTGTACTGCATCCCGGAGGGATTGAAGGTGCAGGAATTGCCGAAATTGGTGAGGCTGAGCGTCCCGAACGAGCTGGTGCTGACGACGTCGACGTACAGCTTGCTGCAATCGAACAGCGCCGGAATCTTGCTGCAGACGAAGGTCTTGAACGTCGTCTGATCGCATGCAGCGACTGTGTTGGGCGCGGACTGGCAGGCCGCCACCGAGCCGCCCTGCGCCTGAGCCTGGCCGGTTAGAATCGCGCGCGCGGAGTCCTGCGCGATGGTCTCGAGCACCTGGCTGGAGAAGAACATGAGCGCCGTCTCGAGGATCGCGAACAGCAGCGCGAAGAACATCGGTGCGACCAGCGCAAATTCGACGGCTGCGGAGCCGCGGCGGTTGCCGCGAAACCGGAGCAGCGCTTTCCGGAGCGTGAACCTCGTAGGTGCAGGCGATGGCATCTCGTCAAATTCCCCAGCGGCCGGCGATCATCTGCCCGTTCAATAGCGGAAACTGATTGTCTAAGTGTTTCAGACGATCCGCTTCCAACGGACCGCGCCGTTAACACCGCGTTAACCAGCGCCCGCAAGCGGGAGGAAGCACGGCATGCAACGAGGTGCCGCCCTCGAATCGAGCGGCTTGGCGGGATCGAGGCCCGCCCGTGGGCTAGTTTGGCTTGGCAGCCGCGCCGGCACCCGCACCTCCGCTGGCGCTGCTGCTCAGCGTACCGGCCTGGCTCATCGCGTTGTTGAAATAGGTGTCGCTGTCGCCGAGCGTCACGCGGCGCTGGCAAAGCGGCACGCAACTGTAGGACTCCCGCTCGACCCCGCGATAGACGGTGACGAGCCGGTCGCTCGGACCTTCGACCTGGATCTGGCGGTCCACCAGAATCTCGCCGCCGCGGTCGAGCGCGATGAAGTTGGTGGCCCCGTAGCCCTTTCCGGTCACGACGATCATGCCGCCGGGCTGGAGCGTGACGTCGGCGATCAGGGGATTGCCGACCACGATGGTCGCCACCTTGCCGGGCAGCCGCACCAGCTTGGCCTGGTCGACATTGACGGCGATGGTATCGGCGACGGGCTCGGCAAGGCTGGCGGCCGGCGAGGCCAGCACCGCAGCGGCAACCAGAACACAGACGCGCACATGACGGCGCAGCATTTCTTTACGCATACTCTTACCCCCGGGACGTCACAAACCGGCAGAAGCGACGAATACAGCGGAGCCGGTGCCCGACCCGGCTAACCTGCCTTTAATTCGTGAACGTTCCGCAAACTCGCCGCGTATTGTTTGAACGGACGGACATTTGCGGGGCCCGCCCCCTAAAGCGCGATGAGTTTTGGATGAATCGTCATCGCGCTTTAGGTTGTTGTTTACGCATGATCTTTCCGGAAAACTGCTTCGGCCTTTTTCGGATTATGCTTTAGTGCCGGAACGGAAAGGCGAGCTGCCCGCCGATCTCCTTGGGCATGGCCGCTTCGTCCTTGCCGTAGTCCTGCGGCAGCCTGCCCTCCGGCATGCGGAAGGTGCCGAACAGCACGTCCCAGATCGGGAACGTTCCGGCAAAATTGGTGTTGCCGCCCTCTTCGAGCGAGGTGTGGTGCCAGCGATGGAAGACCGGCGTCGCCAGCACGTATTTGAACGGTCCGAAAGTCCAGTTCAGGTTGGCGTGCACAAAGGCCGAGTGGAAGGTGGTGAACGGGCCGACCCAGACCATGACGTTCGGGGAGATGCCTGCCATCAGCAGCACGACGTCGACGCTGATCGTCCCGAGCAAGAGATTGACCGGATGGAAGCGCGCCGCGGAGATCCAGCCGATCTCCTCCGACGAATGATGGATGGCGTGATATTTCCAGAAGCCGCCGTCGTGGAAAAGCCGATGCAGCCAGTACAGCATGAAATCGGACAGCACCAGGAACAGCACGGCCTGCAGCCACAGCGGCAGCTGCGCCAGCGGACCGTGGCCATTGTCGTAAAAGGCGATGAGCTCGTCGGCGTCGTGGATGTTGAAGACGACGCTGGCGCCGACAACCAGCAGCCCGATCCGCATGGTGCGGGCGAACACCGGAACGAAGAACCAGTAGCAGATGTCGGTGACGATCTCCCGCTTGCGCCACCACGGCGCGCCGGGATTGCAGGCCCAGAAATGCTCCAGCACGGTGAAGACCGCCGCGAGCACCAAGGTGACCGGGATCACCTTGACGATGGTCTCGCCGAACATCAAGGCGACTTGCATGGGCAGGCTCGACATCGTCGCCTCTCTCCGCGAATTCCGCTGTAGCTCAAGGCCTACTCCGCGAAATTTAAGGGAGGGTGAAGCACGCGCCGCGATGGCGGCACATCCGGAACCGCAACGAATTTGCAGGTGCCGTCTTAAGGCGAAATTCACTCTGGGCAAAAGCATCGCGCCGGACGTGGGATTACCCGGTCGAATTAACTCTCCCGAAAGAGCTCGGCTCTCATGGTCGTCGCGTCAACGACAGCGCCGAACGAGGCGGTCCCCACCCAGACGGAGTTTTGTTCATGAAGAACTTGATTGCGCGTTTCGCGAAGGATGAATCCGGCGCCACCGCCATCGAATACGGCCTGATCGCCGCCGGCATCGCGCTGGCCATCATCACCGTCGTCAACAATCTCGGCACCACGCTGAACGCCAAGTTCAGCTCGATCAGCACCTCGCTGAAGTAAGCGGGTCCACGAACGACGGCAAAAGCCCCGGACCTCCGGGGCGTTTGTTTTTCTGAAGACGGCGAGTTCCAGTGGCGTTGCACGAGTTCAGAACCGATGCCGCGGTCGCGGCGCACGAGGCGGAAGCGGCGCAGGCCGGCTCGCCGGTCTATTGGATCTGCCTTGCGCTGCTGGTTGCGACGGTCGCGCTCGCCGCACGTATTGCCAGCTTCTGGTGAAAGCGCGTTCGTCGGCCGAGGCCCGGGCGCGCCCGTGCCGCCGTTGTCGGTTTGTTTAGCATCGCGCGCTAGCATCGCCCGAAGCAGCTCCCGCGACAAACCCAGGCCTCAAGACGCAGCCCATGATTCTCGACCTTGCGCGCCTTCTGCTCTTCCCGGCCCTGATGGCGTTCGCCGCCGCGAGCGATCTCTTCACGATGACGATCTCGAACCGCGTATCGCTGGCGCTGGTGGCGGGCTTCTTCGCGCTCGCCCTCGCCGGGGGCATGGCACCTTACGAGATGCTGAGTCATGTCGGCGCCGGTGCGCTCGTTCTGGTCGTGGCCTTCACCTGCTTCGCCATGGGCTGGGTGGGCGGCGGCGACGCCAAGGTCGCGGCCTCCGTCGCGCTCTGGTTCGGCTTCCCACATCTGATGAACTTCCTGCTCTACGCCTCGCTGTTCGGCGGCGCGCTGACGCTGCTCCTGCTGCAGTTCCGGCAATGGCCGCTGCCTTACGGGCTGGCAGGACAGGCCTGGCTCGCACGGCTGCACGCCAAGGAGAGCGGCATTCCCTACGGCATCGCGCTCGCGCTGAGCGCGCTGATGGTCTACCCGGAGACCGAATGGGTGAAGACGATCGACCTCGCTCGCCTCGCGCTGCGCTGAACGCCCCGGGTAAACCCGGCGTTAAGGCGATTTAGATACGCCTCATTAACCATGCTTTGACGAATAGCTGGTCAACTGCCGATCACGGCGGCGGCAGCGTCGCGGCGTATTGTTGGAAAGTTGAAGCGTATGAATAGGGCACGCATTGTCGTCCTGACGGTCGCCATCTGCGCCGGCGGCGTCGCCGCGTACCTGGCGAGCGGCTCCGACAATTCTGCGCCGCCTCCGGTTCCGGTCGCGCAGCTGCCGACCGTCGACGTCCTCGTGGCCAAGAACGACATCGGCCTCGGCCAGACCGTGAAGCCCGAAGACGTGCAATGGCAGACCTGGCCGACCGCGACCGCCAGCGCCACCTTCATCCGACGCAACGAGCGCCCCGACGGTGCGACCCAGGTGACCGGCTCGATCGCGCGCGCGCCCTTCATCCAGGGTGAGCCGATCCGCGACCAGAAGCTGGTCAAGGCCGAGGGTTCCGGCTTCATGGCGGCAATCCTGCCCACCGGCATGCGGGCGATCTCGACCGAGATCTCGCCGGAGACCGGCGCGGGCGGCTTCATCCTGCCCAACGACCGCGTCGACGTCCTGCTCACCCGCCGGCTCAAGAACCCGGATCAGAGCAGCGGCGCTCCCGACATCGTCACCTCCGAGATCATCCTGGCCAATATCCGGGTCCTGGCCATCGACCAGGCACCCAAGGAGAAGGACGGGCAGAACGCGGTGATCGGCAAGACCGTCACCCTCGAGCTCAATCCCGCGCAGACCGCAACGCTCTCCGCGGCGCGCCAGAGCGGCACGCTGTCGCTGGCGCTGCGCAGCATCGTCGACGTCAAAATGAGCGAGATCACGCTCGATGACTCCGCGCAGAAGCGCGACGGTGTCTCGATCATTCGCTACGGCATTCCAAGTCAGGCGGCTAAGGCACGATGAAGACAGTCGACATCAGATACAGGGCAGATTCGGCGACGATGCGGACCTCACTGGTCCGCGCCCTGTCGTTTTCGGCCGCCCTCGCGCTGGCGCTCAGCCCGACGATCGCCCCGGCAGTCGCCGCCGATTACCGCCCTGTGCCGCAGGCCGCGGCGGACGGCCAGATCAACGCGCGTTTCCTCTCGCTCGGCATCGGCAAGTCGGTCGTGATCGACCTGCCGCGCGACATCAAGGACGTGCTGGTCGCCGATCCTAAGATCGCCAATGCGGTGGTCCGCTCCGCACAGCGCGCCTATATCATCGGCGCCGCGGTCGGCCAGACCAATATCGTGTTCTTCGATTCCGCCGGGCAGCAGATTGCGGCCTACGACATCGCGGTGAAGCGCGACCTCAACGGCGTGCGGGCCGCACTGAAGCAGGTTCTGCCCAACTCAGACATCCAGATCGACGGCCTGGGCGACGGTATCGTCCTGTCCGGCACGGCCGCCAACCCTATGGAGGCGCAACAGGCCAACGAGCTCGCTGCGCGCCTGGCCGGCGGCGTCGACAAGGTGGTGAACTCGATCGTGGTGCGCGGCCGCGACCAAGTCATGCTCAAGGTGACCGTTGCCGAAGTCGCGCGCACGATCGTCAAGCAGCTCGGTATCGACCTCACCGCCAACCTCAACTACGGCACATCGGTGGTGAGCTTCAGCAACTCCAACCCGTTCACGGCCCTCGGCCGTAATCTGGTGGATGGCAACAATCTCACTGCGAGTTTCGGCGCGACGCCTTCGGTGCAGGCGACCCTGCGTGCGATGGAGAGCGCGGGCGTGATCAGGACGCTGGCCGAGCCGAACCTGACCGCGATCTCCGGAGAGTCCGCCACCTTTCTCGCCGGCGGCGAATTTCCGGTGCCTGCAGGTTATTCGTGCGATCCCGTCACGCGCGTCTGTACCACTCAGATCAGCTTCAAGAAGTTCGGCATCTCACTCAACTTTACGCCTGTGGTCCTGAGCGAAGGCAAGATCAGCTTGCGGGTGATGACCGAGGTCTCCGAACTGTCAAATGAGAATGCGATCACGCTGTCGCAGGCGGTGACCTCGAACACGGTCAACTCGCTGACGGTCCCCTCAATCAAGACACGCCGCGCAGAGACTTCGCTGGAAATTCCGTCCGGCGGCGCGATGGCGATGGCCGGCCTGATCCAGCAGCAGACCAAGCAAGCTGTCAACGGAATGCCGGGGCTGATGCAGCTCCCGATCCTCGGCACGCTGTTCCGCAGCCGCGACTTCGTCAACAATGCAACCGAGTTGGTCGTGATCGTGACGCCCTATGTGGTCCGCGCGGTGGCGCCGAAGGACCTGTCGCGGCCGGATGACGGCTTCGCTCCGCCTGCGGATCCGCAGGCGCAGCTGATCGGCAATATCAACCGGATCTACGGCGTGCCGGGCCGGACCGAAGCGGCCAAGAACTACCGCGGCACCTACGGCTTCATTACCGACTGAGGCGGAACGGGGATTTCACGATGATCACGAGACCACCCCAGCTTCGCAAGCGCGCCATCAGCCTCGGTGGCGCGCTCATCGGCCTCGCGCTCGCGGTCGGGGGCTGCCAGCACGACGAAGTCCTCACGGCGTCCATTCCCGACGACTACAAGCAGCGCCATCCGATCGCGGTCGAGGAGCAGAATCGCTCGATCGTAGTCTTCGTGGGTCATGCCCGCGGCGGATTAACCGCGGCCCAACGCGCTGACGTGATGGGCGTGGCATCGGCGTGGTTGCAAGAAGGCACCGGCGCGATTCGCATCGACGTGCCTTCCAATACGCCCAATGCTCGCCCGGTCGCCGATACGATGCGTGAGATCCAGGCGATGCTGGCGGCGGCAGGCGTTCCGCCGCGCGGCGTCAGCCTTCACCCCTACCAGCCGCAAGACAAGCGCTTCCTCCCCCCGATCCGGCTCACCTATTCCAGGATTGCCGCAGTCGCCGGTCCCTGCGGCCTGTGGCCGGAAGACATCGGACCCTCGATGAAGAACAAGCGCTGGTTCGAGAACAAGGACTATTACAACTACGGCTGCGCTTATCAGCGCAACCTCGCGGCCATGGTCGACAATCCGTCGGATCTTGAGCAGCCGCGGCCCGAAACTCCGTCATACACGCCGCGGCGCATCACCGGGTTCGAGAAGTATCGCAAGGGAACGACGACGGCGACCACCTATCCCGAGGCCGACAGGGCCAAACTCAGCGACACCGGCAAATGATCAGTTACGCGCGCCAGACACACGAAGAGCAGCCGGCAGCAGCTCCTCCGCCGGTCGAGGAGCATATTGGGCCCGCGCCGCGCGTCTCGGTTCAGGCCTTCTGCGAAACCGTGGAGACGGCCGCCGCGGTGCAGTCGGCCGGCGAGGATCGCCGTCTCGGCAAGGCTCATCTGAAGATCCAGATGGGCGGCATGGCGGCCGCGATCGAAGCCTACCGCTCGGCTCCCACGCCGAACGTGATCGTGCTCGAGAGCGACGGTCGCAACGACCTGCTGGGCGGACTCGACCAGCTTGCCACCGTCTGCGATGCCGGCACCCGCGTGGTGGTGATCGGCCGCATCAACGACGTCACGCTCTATCGCGAGCTGGTGCGCCGCGGCGTCAGCGATTACGTGCTCGCGCCGGTCGGCGCGATCGACGTCGTACGCTCGATCTGCAACCTGTTCTCGGCCCCCGAAGCCAAGGCAGTCGGCCGCATCATCGCCGTGGTCGGAGCCAAGGGTGGCGTCGGGGCTTCGACCATCTCGCACAACGTCGCGTGGGCGATCGCGCGAGACCTCGCGATGGACGCCGTCGTCGCCGATCTCGACCTCGCCTTCGGCACGGCCGGGCTCGACTACAACCAGGATCCGCCGCAGGGTATCGCCGACGCCGTGTTCTCGCCTGACCGCGTTGACACCGCGTTCATCGACCGCCTGCTGTCGAAATGCACCGACCATCTCAGCCTGCTGGCGGCGCCTGCGACGCTCGACCGGGTCTATGATTTCGGCACTGACGCTTTCGATGCCGTATTCGACACGCTGCGCTCCACCATGCCCTGCATCGTGCTCGACGTTCCGCATCAATGGTCGGGCTGGACCAAGCGCGCCTTGATCGGGGCGGACGACATCCTGATCGTGGCCGCGCCAGACCTCGCCAATCTGCGCAATACCAAGAACCTGTTCGATCTGTTGAAGGCCGCGCGCCCCAACGACCGGCCGCCGCTCTACTGCCTGAACCAGGTCGGCGTGCCGAAACGGCCCGAGATCGCCGCCGCGGAGTTCGCCAAGGCAATCGAGAGCCAGCCGGTCGTCTCGATCCCGTTCGAACCGCAGATCTTCGGCTCGGCGGCCAACAACGGCCAGATGATCGCGGAGATCTCCGCCAACCACAAGTCGATCGAGATGTTCCTGCAGATCGCCCAGCGCCTGACCGGCCGCAGCGAGACCAAGAAGCAAAAGTCGTCCCTGCTTTCACCTCTGATTGAGAAGTTGCGGGGAAGATAAGCCGCCGCATGGAGTTGTTAAGTGTTCGGTAAGCGTAGCGGAACAGACACCGACCTTCGGGCACCCAAGCCCGGCGCCGTGTCGCTCGAGCCTGCCCCGGCTCAGGCGCCGACGGTTTCGCGCGCTCCGCCTCCGCCGGCCGTCGCCTCGCCGCCGCTTGCGCCCGCCAAGGCTCCGCCGCCTCCGGCCATGGAGAGCCGGCGTTCGGACAATTATTACGAGGTCAAGGCGACCATCTTCGGCGCGCTGATCGAGGCCATCGACCTCGCCCAGCTCGCCAAGCTCGATTCGGAGTCCGCGCGCGAGGAAATCCGCGACATCGTCAACGAGATCATCGCGATCAAGAACATCGTGATGTCGATCGCCGAGCAGGAGGAGCTGCTCGACGACATCTGCAACGACGTCCTCGGTTACGGCCCGCTCGAGCCGCTATTGTCGCGCGACGACATCGCCGACATCATGGTCAATGGCGCCAACACCGTCTACATTGAGGTCGGCGGCAAGATCCAGCGTACCGGCATCCGCTTCCGCGACAACCAGCAGCTTCTCAACATCTGCCAGCGCATCGTCAGCCAGGTCGGCCGGCGCGTCGACGAATCCTCGCCGATCTGCGACGCGCGCCTCGCCGACGGCTCCCGTGTCAACGCCATCGTGCCGCCGCTGTCGATCGACGGCCCCGCGCTCACCATCCGCAAATTCAAGAAAGACAAGCTGACGCTGGATCAGCTTGTTAAGTTCGGCGCGATCACGCCGGAAGGCGCCGAGATCCTTCAGATCATCGGCCGCGTCCGCTGCAACGTGCTGATCTCCGGCGGTACCGGCTCGGGCAAGACGACCCTGCTCAACTGCCTCACCAACTACATCGAGCACGACGAGCGCGTCATCACTTGCGAGGACGCCGCCGAGCTCCAGCTGCAGCAGCCTCACGTGGTGCGGCTGGAAACCCGTCCGCCCAACATCGAGGGCGAGGGCCAGGTCACGATGCGCGAATTGGTGCGCAACTGCCTGCGTATGCGTCCCGAACGCATCATCGTCGGCGAGGTCCGCGGACCGGAAGCCTTCGACCTGCTGCAGGCCATGAACACCGGCCATGACGGCTCGATGGGCACGCTGCACGCCAACAACCCGCGCGAGGCGCTGTCGCGCTGCGAATCCATGATCACGATGGGCGGCTTTTCCCTTCCGTCGCGAACAATTCGCGAGATGATCTGCGCCTCGATCGATGTCATCATTCAGGCCGCGCGCCTGCGCGACGGCTCCCGCCGCATCACCCACATCACCGAGGTGATGGGCATGGAAGGCGACACCATCATCACCCAGGACATCTTCCTCTACGACATGGTCGGCGAGGACGCCAACGGCAAGATCATCGGCCGGCACCGCTCAACCGGCATCGGCCGTCCGAAGTTCTGGGAACGCGCCCGTTATTACGGCGAGGAGAAGCGCCTCGCCGCGGCGCTCGACGCGGCGGAAGTCGCGCCGAAGACGTGAGCAGATTGGCAGCGCCATGAACATGCAGGTCCTCGCCCTCGCCTTCCTCGCCACCGCAGCAGTTGGTGGCATCGCCTGGGTATTCCTCTATCCGGTGCTGTCTGGGGAGCGAAAGGCGGAAAGCCGCCGTGCCTCGGTCGCGCGCGCCGAAGCGCCCACGGCCCGGCAGGCCGAGAAAACCCAGCGCTCTCGCCGCGAGCAGGTCGAGTCCACGCTGAAGGACCTCGAGGCGCGGCGCGCCCAGGAGAAGAGCGCTCCGCTCAGCGTCCGCCTGTCGCAGGCCGGGCTCGACTGGACGCCGCAGAAGTTCTGGACCGTGTCCGCCGTGGTGGCCGGCGTTTTTTTCGCGGCCGCTATGTTCGCGGGCGGGGGCCTGATCGGCGCCGCCGGTCTTGCCTTTGCCGGCGGCTTCGGCCTGCCGCGCTGGGCACTCGGCTTCCTCAAGAAGCGTCGCGAAACCAAGTTCCTGGCTGCACTGCCCGACGCGGTCGACGTGATCGTCCGCGGCATCAAGGCAGGCCTGCCCTTGTTCGAATCGATCAAGGTCGTAGCCGCCGATTCGCCCGAGCCGCTGCGCAGCGAGTTTCTGGCCATCATCGAGACGCAGGCGATCGGCATGCCGCTGGGCGAGGCCTGCGCGCGGCTTTACGAGCGCATGCCACTGCCGGAAGCCAATTTCTTCGGAATCGTGGTGTCGATCCAGCAGAAATCGGGCGGCAACCTCTCCGAAGCGCTCGGTAACCTCTCCAAGGTGCTGCGCGACCGCAAGAAGATGAAGGAAAAGATCCAGGCGATGTCGATGGAAGCCAAGGCCTCGGCCGGCATCATCGGCTCGCTGCCGCCGATCGTGATGTTCCTGGTCTATCTCACGACGCCGCAATACATCTCGGTGCTTTGGACTCATCCCACCGGCCAGCTGATGCTGGTCGGCTGCGTCGTCTGGATGTCGATCGGCATCCTGGTGATGAAGAAGATGATCAACTTCGATTTCTGACGGTGTCGCATGGTCGAATTCCTCGTCTCGAAACTGCACGACGTCCGTTTCATGACCATGCTGCTCGCGGCCATCGCCGCGAGCGCCACCGTCTATACGCTGGTGATGCCGTTGTTCGCCGGCGAGGGCCTCTCCAAGCGCATGAAGGCGGTGGCGAGCGAGCGTGAACGCATCCGGCAGCGCGAGCGTGAGCGTCTCAACAAGAGCGAGAAGGTTTCGCTGCGCCAGACGCCGAAGCAACTCGTCTCCAAGGTGGTCGAGGACTTCAACCTGACCAAATGGCTCGCGCAGGAGGCTGCGCGGGACAAGCTCATCATGGCGGGTTACCGCGGCCAGGCGCCCTACATCACCTTCCTGTTTGCCCGCATGGTCGCCCCGATCGTGTTCTTGATCGGCTCGGCCCTCTACGTGTTCGTGATCGGAAACATGCAACAGTCGATGCCGATCAAGATCGGCATCTGTATCGGCGCCGCCTATCTCGGCCTCCAGGCGCCGATGCTGTTCCTCAGGAATGCGATCTCCAAGCGCCAGCTCTCGATCAAGCGTGCGTTTCCCGACGCGCTCGATTTGCTCCTGATCTGCATCGAATCGGGCATGTCGGTCGAGATGGCATTCCGGAAAGTTGCGACCGAAATCGTGGGCCAGTCGATTGCGCTGTCGGAGGAGTTCACCCTGACCACGGCCGAGCTGTCCTACCTGCAGGATCGCAAGGTCGCCTATGAGAACCTGGCACGGCGCACCGGGCTCGAGGGCGTCAAGTCGGTGTGTCTGGCGCTGCAACAGGCGGAACGATACGGCACTCCGCTCGGCCATTCCCTGCGCGTCATGGCGCAGGAAAATCGCGACATGCGCATGAACGAGGCCGAGAAGAAGGCGGCCGCGCTGCCGCCGAAGCTCACGGTGCCGATGATCCTGTTTTTCCTGCCTGTGCTGTTCGTGGTCATTCTCGGACCCACCGCCATCAAGGTCACCGAGATGCAATGAGCCGGGCTGGACCGTACGGTCCGCCACCAAGGCCAGGAAGTCAGATGATCAGCCGGGCTGGCTCAGCGAAGCGACCGGCGTCCGCTTCGGCGCGCCGCGCGGGGCCTCGCTACGGCTCAGCATCTCCTTGAGATAGGCGACATTGGCCGCAGCTTGGTCCGGCGGCAGGTCCGCCTTGACGATGGTCTCCGCCTCCGCGAAGCGGCCCTGCAGGCCGACGACCAGGCCGAGGTTCTGCCGGACCCGGGCGCTGGCACGCGGCGAGGCATGCGCCTGCCGCAGCGCCTCTTCCGCCTTCGGCAGCTCTTTCGATAGCATGTAGGACAGGCCGAGGTTGGAGAGCACGCCGGGATCACCCGGTGCGATCTTGAGCGCGCTCGCGTAATAGGATCGCGCCTCCTCATGACGGCCCATCTGGTCGAGCGCGGTGCCCTGCACCGAGAGCAGGCGCCAGTCCGGATTGTCGGGCGAATGCGCCTTCGACAGCACGTCGAAGGCCTGCTGGAAATTGCCGTTGTCGGCGAGTGCGCGGCCGTACTGGGCAAGCAGCGCCTTGTTGCCGGGGTTGGCGATCGTCGCCTGCTCGAGCACGGCGGCGGCCTGGGCGCGCTGGCCGTTGGCACGCAAGGCCTGTCCATAGGCGAGCGCGGCGTCGGCATCTTTGGGATTGGCGCGGTAGCGCTCGCCATAGGCTTCGACCGCACGCGCCGGATCGGTGGGCGCGCGATCGGCGGAGGCCGCGTCCGCCCGGGGGCCGACCGAGCCCGTCACCTCCGAGAGCTTCGACATCGCCGTGCAGCCGCCGAGGCACATCGCCACTGTCGCGACCAGCGACGTCGAAGCAAGTAGCCGGGTAAGCCTGATCCGTTGATGCATGACGCTTTGACTCTCGAGCTGCTCGATCGAGCCGAACGTGTCAGCAGTAGAATGTTAACCCTAACGGCCGGTTAACAGCGCTTAGACGCGCTTCTCTCACGCCGGCGATGGTTGCGGCGGCGCTTTGCCGCCGAGGCCGAGATCGGGGCCGAGCGCCTGCACCTGCTGATCCAGCTCCAGCAGCAGTTGCAGCCTCTGCCGCCCCCGCCGCTGAACGTCGACACCTTCAGAAGGCAGCCGCGGCACCTGACGCAGGAAGTCGTTACAATTGATCAGGCCTCTCCCGTAGAGCTCATCGAGCTGAGCGCGATCGATGCCGAGCACGTCAGCGGATTGCTCGATCAATCGGCCGAGCAACGTCTTCACCGCGGCGAGCGCGTCGCTGTCGAATCCCGGCCGGGATCTCGCGGCCTTACGCTCGAGCTCCGCCCAGGCATGGGCCGAGACCATGTAGGTGTAGAGCGCTATCGCCCAGTTCGGCTCCGCCTCATCGTAAAAGCTGCCACGCATGAACAGCCGGCGGACGATCGCCGCGACCTGGTCGCGTTTCAGTGTGCGGGACGAGGCCGCCTCGATCGCCGACTGGACGGCCGGATCGCGGGAAAAATCCCGCCCCGCCGGCAGCCTGATGACGCCGCCCGGCAGGTTGGAATCGAGCGGCCTGAAGGCCGCATCGTTGCGGAGCCTCGTATAGCGGGTGATCGCGAAGCGGTGCTCGTTGCGGCCGGCATGGGACGCGGGGCCGAAATGGACGAGGTTGAAACCGGCATCGTCGCCGGCTTGCCCGGTCGAGGACGGACAGGAGAGCACGTAGATCGTGCGCCAGAACGCCTCACCGCTCTCGCTCGACGTCGCACGCGGATCGGGGATGGAATAGCGGGTCAGCCCCTCGACATGGCGATGACCGTGCAGAACCAGATCGACGTTGAGCGAGGTGGCGGCCTCGAGGAAGGTCGCGGGTGCGGCGAGATACATCAGCGGCTCGTCCGGCATGCCTAGAAAGCGCTTTCCTTCGCCGGTGGCCTGCGGCAGTGGGTGATGGTGCAGGGCCAGCACACGAACCAGATTTTCCGCCGGCTCGGCGTAGTCGGCGCGCCCGGCCGAACCGATGCTTCCCGCGACCTCGGCGCTCAGCCGGGCAGAATCGGCGACCATCGCCTTGTAAGCGCTCTCGTCGATCTTGCCGCTCGCGAGCGCCTTCAAGTTGGCGCGATTGGAATCGAGCAGCACCAGGTCGAGGCCTGCCTGACGGTAATAGACATTCTTCGCGGTCCGCGGCAGGTGCAGGTAGTCGTAGGCGTCGTGACGGCCCGCACGCTGGTTCGGCCGCTTGACGTCGTGATTGCCTGCCACGGCTTGGATGTCGGTGAATAGCCCCGTCTGCCGGAAGCATGCGATGACGGCGAGCGCCTCGTCGAGCGCGCGCGGCGTTGGGTCGTCCACCAGATCGCCCGTGATCAGCAGGATGCGATCGGGAACATTCGCGGCAGCCGCCATCTTCTCGCAAATCGCGGCCCTGAGCGTCTCGATGGCCGGAAGCAGCCGGCCCGACCCGTCCAGATGCAGGTCGGAAATCTGCGCAACAACGAACGATCTATCCATTTTGCGCCGCTCATCTGCATATGCTGCGCCGCCCAAACAATGAGAAAAATGCTTCGACGAGCAGATTCAGCCGTATCGACCCAACCTGGGCAGGCACCATGCCGCCGCGTGTCTGCGTTCGGGTTCATGCAGAACAAGCGACACAATCTAAAATGTTCGTCGATAATGCCACAACCGAAGCGCTAGTAAAGCCCTGGGGCCGTGGCGTTGCGAACGGCAGCTCTCGGCGTGAGATACGAGATTTGTCCGCGGACGGTTTCGTCGCGCCCGGTCGATACTCGATGGCAAGCCGCTCGCGGATCTCGTCGAGCGCATCGAACCGCATGCCCACCTTGCGGCGA
Source organism: Bradyrhizobium sp. IC4059 (assembly GCF_020193615.1). NCBI lineage: Bacteria > Pseudomonadati > Pseudomonadota > Alphaproteobacteria > Hyphomicrobiales > Nitrobacteraceae > Bradyrhizobium > Bradyrhizobium sp. IC4059. The sequence continues at coordinate 365,307 of NZ_JADYVH010000004.1, read as the reverse complement.
GTAGCGGCTCGCTGAACGGTGACGGCAAAGCCGATTGCAGCGGCGGCCAAACTCTGCGAAGTCTCGTCCGTTCGCATGACTCGCCTGAACTGACGATCCGGACCCGCCAATGCCTTCTGTCTTCGAGACGTCATCCACCGCCACCCCGATCACCTTCGTCACCAAATCGAGCTGGGATCAGGTCGCCGAAACGCTGCCGCCGGCGCAACGCCAGTTCGCGCGTGCCAGCGCCTTCGCCGCCAAGCCGGGCAGCTATCTGGCGCTGCCCGCGACCGACGGCACCATTGCGCAGGTGCTGTTCGGGCTCGAGGAAGAGGATGCAAGATCGCGCGACCTGTTTCGGCCCGGCGCCCTGCCCGGCCTCTTGCCGCCCGGCACCTATCGGTTTGCCAATGCACCGCACGATGCGCGGCTGGCCGCGCTCGCCTTCGCATTGGGTTGCTACCGCTTTGCCCGCTACCGCAAGGCAGATCGCCCCGAGATCCGGCTGGTGCCGCCTGACAGTGTCGACGCGGCCGAGATCGAGCGGATTGCCGATGCGGCAATGCTCGCGCGCGACCTCATCAACGCGCCGTCCAACGACATGGGCCCGGATGAGCTCGCCGCAGCCGCGCAAGCGCTCGCCGCCGAGTTCGGCGCGAGCTTTTCCTGCACCGTCGGCGAGGAGCTGGCGAAGAACTTTCCGCTGATCCACGCCGTCGGCATGGCCTCCAGCCGCGCGCCACGGCTGATCGACATCGTCTGGGGCGATCCTGATCATCCCAAGGTGACGCTGGTCGGCAAGGGCGTCTGTTTCGACACCGGCGGGCTCGACCTGAAGCCGTCGAGCGGCATGCTGATCATGAAGAAGGACATGGGCGGCGCAGCCAACGTGCTGGCGCTGGCGCGCATGGTGATGGATGCGAAGCTGAAGGTGCGGCTGCGCGTGCTGATTCCGGCGGTGGAGAACGCCGTCGCCGGCAATGCCTTCCGTCCGCTCGATATCTTCACCTCGCGCAAAGGGATCACCGTCGAGATCGGCAACACCGACGCCGAAGGCCGCCTCGTGCTCGCCGACGCGCTGGCGCTGGCCGATGAGGAGAAGCCCGATCTGCTGATCGACCTGGGCACGCTGACCGGCGCGGCCCGCGTCGCACTGGGGCCGGATCTGCCGCCCTTCTACACCCATGATGAGACGCTGGCTGCCGACCTCGCGCGCTGCGCGATGAGGGAGAACGATCCGTTGTGGCGCATGCCGCTGTGGCCGCCTTACGATGCCTGGCTGGACTCCAAGACCGCCACCATCACCAATGCACCCTCGGGCGGTTTCGCCGGCTCGATCACCTGCGCGCTGTTCCTGCAACGCTTCGTCGAGCACGCCAAGAGCTGGCTCCACGTCGACATCTATGGCTGGACGCCGTCGGCGAAGCCGGCGCGGCCCGAGGGCGGCGAATGCCAGGCCGCACGCGCCATCTACGCACTGCTGAGCGAGCGCTATGCCTGATCCAGGACACGACCCGAGGCTGACGCCGGCGCGGGGCGACCTTGCCGCCAAATATCTCGAAGGCAAGGTCGAGGCGCAGCGCTTCGTCGAGGGTGACGAGTTCGAGGTCGTCGAGCCGATCGCGCCCATGCGCGAGCAGCCGTCCTCCAACGCGACGTTGATGACCGAAGCGCTGCGCGGCGAACGCGTCACCATCTACGACCGCAACGGCGAGGGTTGGGCCTGGGGCCAGCTCAGTAGCGATGGCTATGTCGGCTGGCTCCCGGATGCGGCGCTCGCAAAGCCGTCGGCCGCCCCAACGCACGTGGTCGGCGCACTGCGGACGTTTGCGTTCCCCGGCCCCTCGATCAAGCTGCCGCCGGCCGACACGCTCGTGATGGGATCGAAGCTTGCCGTGGCGCGCGAGGACGGCAGCTTCGCCGTGACGCACGACGGCAGATATCTGCCGAGAACGCATCTCATCCCGCTCGATCATCGCGAGCCGGATTTCGTCGCGGTGGCCGAGCGCTTCGTCGGCACGCCCTATCTCTGGGGCGGAAAGAGCAGCTTTGGCATCGATTGCTCCGGCCTCGTCCAGGTCTCGCTGACATCAGCCGGGATCGGCTGCCCGCGTGACAGCGACATGCAGCTCGCCGGTCTCGGCCGCACGCTGGAGCCGCATGAGCGGAGCAGCTTGCAGCGCGGCGATCTGATCTTCTGGAAAGGTCATGTCGCCATCGTGCGCGACGCCACCACCATGGTTCACGCCAATGCGCATCACATGGCAACGGTGATCGAGCCGATCGAGCCGGCGATCGCGCGGATCAAGGCGGCTGGCAGCGAGGTCGTCGCGATCAAGCGGCTCTGACGGAGCGCTACGTCGCCACCGCCCCGTTCCCGGCCGTCTCCAGCCGGAACGCGGCCGCGAACAGCGCTCGGGTGTAATCCGTCTTCGGATTCCTGAACAATTCGGCCGCCTGCCCCTCCTCGACCACCTTGCCGCCGCGCATCACGATGAGGTGGCTGGCGAGCGAGGCGACGACACGCAAATCGTGCGAAATGAACATGTAGGTGAGCTCGCGCTTGCGCTGGAGCTCGCGCAACAGATCGACCATCTGCGCCTGGAACAGCATGTCGAGCGCGCTGGTCGGCTCGTCCAGCACGACGAAATCAGGCTCCAGCACGATCGCGCGCGCGATCGAGATGCGCTGACGCTGGCCGCCGGAGAATTCGTGCGGATAGCGGAAGCGCGTCTCCGGATTGAGTCCGACATCCTCGAGTGCCTTGACCACGCGCGCCTCGCGTTCCTCGCGCGAGAGCGCCGGCTGATGCACGGACAGGCCCTCGGCGATGATGTCGGCGACCGACATGCGCGGTGAGAGCGAGCCGAACGGATCCTGAAACACGATCTGCATGTCGCGCCGGAAGGGACGCATCTCCTTGAAGCGCAGGCCCTGGATGTCGTTCCCTAAGAACACGATGCGTCCGTTCGAGGAGATCAGCCGCAGCAGCGCCAGCCCCAGCGTGGTCTTGCCCGAGCCGGATTCGCCGACCACGCCGAGCGTCTCGCCCTTGCGTACGGCGACACTGACCCCATCGACCGCCTTGATGTGACCGACCGTCTTGCGCATCAGGCCGCGCTTGATCGGGAACCAGACCTTGAGATCATTGGCCGACATCACCACCGGCGCATTCGGCTGCGGCGGCGCCGGATCGGGCTTGGGCTCCGCCGCGAGCAGGTCGCGTGTATAGGGATGTTTCGGGGTCTTGAAGACCTGCTCGACCGGACCCTGCTCGACGATCACGCCGCCCTTCATGACACAGACGGTGTCGGCAATGCGGCGCACGATGCCGAGATCGTGGGTGATGAACAGCAGGCTCATGCCGAGCCGCGCGCGGATCTCGGCGAGCAGCGCCAGGATCTGCGCCTGCACGGTGACGTCGAGCGCCGTGGTCGGCTCGTCCGCGATCAGAAGGTCCGGCTCGTTGGCGAGCGCCATCGCGATCATCACACGCTGGCGCTGGCCGCCGGAGAGCTGGTGCGGATAGCTGTTCAGCCGCGTCTCTGGATCGGGAATGCCGACCTGGGTCAAGAGCTCCAGCGTCCGCTTGCGGGCCTGCGCATTGCTGGTCGGATTGTGCAGCTGGATGATCTCGCCGATCTGCGCCTCGATCGTGTGCAGCGGATTGAGCGAGGTCATCGGCTCCTGGAAGATGATGGAGATGTCGCTGCCCCTGATCTCCCGCATCTGCTGCTCGGACTGGTCGATCAACTCCTGGCCCTTGAAGCGGATGCTGCCGGAGGGATGGGAGGCATTCGGATACGGCAGCAGCTTCAGGATCGAGAGTGCGCTGACCGATTTGCCGGAGCCGGACTCGCCGACCAGCGCGACGCATTCGCCGCGCTTGATCTGGAACGAGACCTTGTCGACCGCAAGCGTGGTGGCGCCGCCCTGGTGAAAGGCCACCGAGAGGTCGCGAACGGCGAGCAGTGGCTGGTTGATCGCATCCATGGCCTTACCTGAACGTCTTGCGCGGGTCGAAGGCGTCGCGCACGGCTTCACCGATGAAGATCAACAGCGAGAGCATGATCGCGACCGAGAAGAAGCCGGAGAAGCCGAGCCACGGTGCCTGCACATTGGCCTTGGCCTGCGAGAGCAATTCGCCGAGCGAGGGCGATCCCGGTGGCAGGCCGAAGCCGAGGAAATCGAGCGCCGTCAGCGTCATCACCGAGCTCGAAACGATGAACGGCAGGAACGTCATGGTCGCGACCATCGCGTTCGGCAGCAGGTGGCGGAACATGATCAGAGGATTGGAGACGCCGAGCGCACGTGCCGCCTGGACGTATTCGAAATTGCGCCCGCGCAGGAATTCGGCCCGCACGAGGCCAACCAGCGAGACCCAGGAGAACAGCAGCAAGATGCCGAGTAGCACGAAGAAACCGGGCACCAGCACCGAGGACAGGATCAGGAGAAGATACAGCGATGGAATCGCGGTCCAGATCTCGATGAAACGCTGGAAGATCAGATCGACCCAACCGCCGAAATAGCCCTGCACCGCACCCGCCGCGATGCCGATGACCGACGAAACGATGGTGAGGCAAAGGCCGAACAGCACCGAGATGCGGAAGCCGTAGATCAGCCGCGCCAGCACGTCGCGGCCCTGATCGTCGGTGCCGAGCCAATTGTATTCGAGATCGCGGCAGCTCTTCAGTCCCTTCTTCTCCACCACCGGCTTGCACTGCTTCTCCGTCAGCATCCAGGTCGGCGGCGACGGCGCCGGCGTCGGCAGATCGAGATTGTGAGTGTCATAGGAGTAACGGATCAGCGGCCAGACGACGCTGCCGCCCTTGTCCTTGATCAGCTTCTGCAAGTACGGGTCGCGGTAATCGGCCGCCGTCTCGAAATCGCCGCCGAACGTCGTCTCCGAATAGGTCACGAAGGCCGGCCAATATAGCCGACCGTCGAACTTGATCAGGAAGGGCCGATCGTTCGCGATCAGCTCGGCGAACAGCGAGATCACGAACAGGCCGATGAAGATCCAGAAGGACCAGTAGCCGCGGTGGTTCGCCTTGAAGTTCTGCCACCGCCGCCGGTTAAGCGGCGATGGAGCGAACGGCTTGCCCGTGATCGGAACGGCATCGCCGAGCGGCGACTTCGCTGTGGTCTCGATCGGCGTCGGCGCGGTGATCGTCATCAGACCTCCCGCGCTTCGAAATCGATCCGGGGGTCGATCCACATATAGGTCAGGTCGGAGATCAGGTTGATCACGAGGCCGACCAGCGAGAAGATGTAGAGCGTGCCGAACACCACGGGATAATCGCGATTGAGCACGCTCTCGAAGCTGAGCAGTCCGAGCCCGTCCAGCGAGAAGATGGTCTCGATCAGCAGCGAGCCGGAAAAGAAGGCGTGGATGAAAGTGCCGGGGAAGCCGGCGATCACGATCAGCATCGCGTTGCGGAAGACGTGGCCATAGAGCACCCGGTTCTCGCTGCAGCCCTTGGCGCGGGCGGTCATGACGTATTGCTTGCGGATCTCATCCAGGAACGAATTCTTGGTCAGGAACGTCATGGTGGTGAAGGCACCTAGCCCCATGGCGATAAGTGGCAACGTCAGATGCCAGAAATAATCGATGATCTTCCAATACCAGGGAAACTGCGACCAGCCGTCCGAGGTCAGTCCGCGCAGCGGGAACCAGTTGAAGAAGGAGCCGCCGGCAAACAGGATGATGAGGAGAATGGCGAACAGAAAACCGGGGATGGCATAGCCGAGCACGAGCACCGTCGAGGTCCAGGTGTCGAACCGCGCCCCGTCGTTCACGGCCTTGCGAATGCCGAGCGGGATCGAGATCAGGTAGGTCAGAAGTGTTAGCCAGAGGCCAAGCGAGATCGAGACCGGCAGCTTTTCCTTGATGAGCTGCAGCACGCTGACGTCGCGAAAATAGCTCTTGCCGAAATCGAAGCGGGCGAAGTTCCACACCATCAGCAGGAAGCGTTCCGGCGCCGGCTTGTCGAAGCCGAACTGCACTTCCAGCTTCTTGATGAAATCGGGGTCGAGGCCCTGCGCGCCGCGATATTTCGAGTTGACGGAATCGCCGCCCGCACCGACCTGCCCCGGCGCGCGCTGCGCAAAATCGCTGCCGCCCGATATGCGCGAGGTGCCGCCGGTGTCGGCGCCCGAGAGCTGCGCGATCACGCGTTCAACCGGGCCGCCGGGCGCGAATTGCACCACGACGAAGGACACGAAGAGGATCCCAAGCAGGGTCGGAATCATTAGCAGGAGGCGGCGGGCGATATAGGCGCTCATGGCTATTTTGCCTGCTCGAGCTTGGCCGCCTTGGCGGGCTCATACCACCAGATGTCGGGCGCGCCGACGCCGTTGGCATAGCGCGGCAGCTTCGGCGGATGTCCGAACTGATCCCAATAAGCCAGCCGGTGCGTCTTGTTGTACCATTGCGGCACCCAATACCGGCCGGCGCGGAACAGGCGATCGAAGGCGCGGCAGGCGACGGTCAGGTCTTCGCGGCTGTCGGCCGCCATGATCTTCTCGATCATGGCGTCGATCGCCGGACTGGCGACGCCAGCCAGATTGTACGAGCCCTTGGTGTTTGCGACCTGCGAGGAGAAGAACGCGCGCATGGCATCGCCTGGCGTCGCCGACATGCTGAAGCGCTGGATGGTCATGTCGAAATCGAAATCTTCCTGCCGGGCTTTGTGCTGTACGGCATCGACGAGGCGCACGCTCGCTTCGATGCCGAGCGTCGCGAGATTCTTGATGTAAGGCGCGTGGTGCGGCTGGAACGAGGGCTCATCCAGCAGGAACTCGATCTTGAACAATTCGCCGTTCGGCAGCACCCGCTTGCCGTCCTTGATGGGCACGCCGGCCTCGGTCAGCAATTGCTGCGCCTTGCGGAGCAGGCTGCGGTCCTGTCCGGAGCCGTCGGAGGCCGGCGGCGTGAACGGCGCCGCGAACACCTCGTCAGGAACCTGGCCGCGAAACGGCTCCAGCAGCTTCAGCTCTTCCGGCGAAGGCGGCGCATTGCCGGCCATCAGGTCCGAGTTCTGGAACGGTGACACCGTACGAGCGTAAGCGCCGTACATGATTGTCTTGTTGGTCCATTCGAAATCGAAAGCGTTGATCAGGGCCTCGCGCACGCGGGGGTCTTTGAATTTGTCGCGCCGCGTATTGATGAACCAGCCTTGCGCGCCGGAGGGCGTATCGTCGGGCACGACCTCCATCTTGACTCGGCCTTCCTTCACCGCGGGGAAGTCATAGCGCGTCGCCCAGATGCGCGAAGTGAACTCCTCGCGATAAAGATAGCTCTTGCCGGTAAAGCCCTCGAAGGCGACGTCGCGGTCGCGATAGAATTCATAGCGGACGACATCGAAATTGTAGCTGCCGCGGCAGGGCGGCAGATCAGCGGCCCACCAGTCCTTCACGCGCTCGAACTCGATGTAGCGATTGACCTCGAACCTGCCGACCCTGTACGGGCCCGAGCCGAGCGGAATCTCCAGCGACGATTCATCGAACGGGCGGGAGGCGTAGTACGCCTTCGAGAAGATCGGCAGGCTGGCGACATAGAGCGGCACGTCGCGTGCACGTCCCTTGGCGAAGGTGACGACGAGCGTCGCATCGTCGAGGGCTTCGGCACTGACCATGTCGCGCATCTGCACGGTGATCAGCGGATGCCCCTTGGTCTTCAGAGTCGTCAGCGAATAGGCTGCATCGTGGGCGGTGAGCCTGGTCCCGTCGTGGAATTTCGCCTCGGGTCGCATCGCGAAGCGGTAGACCAGCTTGTCCGGCGATATCTGCACGGATTTGGCCGCCAACCCGTACATTGCGTCGGGCTCGTCAGCTGCGCGGATCATCAGCGGCGAGAACGTCATACCCATACCTTGTGCGCCGTCGCCTTTCAGGATGAAGGCGTTGAGCGAGTTGAAGGTCTGGTAGGACTGATTGTAGGCCCGCACCGACGGGATTAGCGAGAACGTGCCGCCTTTCGGCGCGTCGACATTGACGTAATCGAAATGACGGAAGTCGGCGGGATATTTGAGATCGCCGAATGCCGACATGCCGTGCGCCTCGGTCGCCGCTTCCGATGCTCGCGCGCTGCGCAGCAGCGGCGCGCCGACGGACGCCCCGACGGCGCCGCCAACACCCAGGACCAGCACATGGCGGCGTGACATCTGCGTCATGCGGGGATTGTCCTTCACGATTTCTTTGCGATCCGTGCCGCCTTGTCTGCGTCGTACCACCAGATGAACGGGAAGCCGGACAGACCATACCTGGGCAATTCCGTCGGCCGGCCGAAGCGATCCCAGCGCGCGGTGCGCACCTTGTTGTAGGTCCATTGCGGCACGACGTAGTGATTCCACAGCAACACGCGGTCGAGGGCCTTGGTGGCCGCGACGAGATCGTCGCGATCAGTGGCGTAGATCACCCGCTCGATCAGCTTGTCCACGGCCGGATTCTTGATACCGGCGATGTTGCGCGACCCGGCGATGTCGGCCGATTTGGAGGACCAGAACTCGCGCTGCTCGTTGCCCGGCGATTGCGACTCGCCCCAGGAGTTCGTCACGATGTCGAAGTCCCACTCGCGCGTCCTGTTCTCATACTGGGTCGGATCGACCGTCCGAACGCTCACCGCAATGCCGAGCCGCTCCAGCGACGGCTTGTAGAACAGCGTAATTCGTTCGAAGCTGGGATCCGAGTTGAGCAATTCCAGCGAGAACTGCGCACCGGTCTTGACGTCGACCAGCTTGCGATCTCGCACCTCGTAGCCGGCTTCCTTGAACAGGCGCAGCGCCTCACGCAAATTGTCGCGCACCGCCTCCGGACTACCCCCGACCGGATTGGTGTAGGGCGTCGTGAAGACCTCGGGCGGTACCTGGGCGCGGACGGTCTCGAGAATTTCGAGCTCCTTACCCTGCGGCAATCCCGTTGCCATCAGCTCCTCGATGCCGTCGAAATAGCTGCTGATGCGCTTGTACTGACCGTAGAAGATCTGCTTGTTCATCTCCTCGAAGTCGAACGCGTAGTTGAGCGCACGACGCACGCGCGGATCGCTGAACTTGGCGCGGCGCAGGTTCGGCACGAAGGCCTGCATCACGCCCGAGCTGCGATTGACGAATTCCTCGAGGATCACCCGCTTTTCGGTCACGGCCGGGAAATCATAGGCGGTCGCCCAACTCTTCGCGCTGTTCTCGGTGCGCCAATCGACCTGGTCGGCCTTGAAGGCCTCGATCGCAACGGTGCCGTCGCGAAAATATTCGTAGCGCAGCTCATCGAAATTATTGCGGCCCACATTGATGGGAAGATCGCGGCCCCAATAGTCCTTGACGCGCTCCAGCGCGATCGAGCGTCCTGCGACGAATTCCTTGACCTTGTAAGGGCCCGAGCCGAGCGGCACTTCCAGCGTGGTGGTGGCGATATCGCGCTTGCGGCCCTGCGCGTCCGTCCCCTCCCACCAATGTTTCGGAAGGACGATCAGCTGTCCCACGATCAGCGGCAGCTCGCGGTTGCCGGGTGCGTCGAACACGAACTTCACGTCACGCTCGCCGACCTTCTCGGCCTTCACCACATGGCTGTAATAGGCCGAGTACATCGGATGGTTCTTCTTGAAGGAATCGAGCGAGAAGATCACGTCCTCCGGCGTAACAGGCTTGCCGTCATGCCATTTCGCCTGCGGGCGCAGGCGATAGGTGACGAAGGAAAAATCGTCGGGATGGCTGACCGCTTCGGCCAGCGCGCCGTATTCGGTCGAGACCTCGTCGAGCGACTGCGTCAGGAGCGATTCATAGATGAACGCGACGGCACCGGCGACCTGGCCCTTCACGCCCGAGACGACGATGTTGAAATTGTCGAACGTGCCGACGGCGATCTGGCGCGCGACACCGCCTTTGGGGGCGTCCGGATTGACGTAGTCGAAGCGCTTGAAGTCGGCGGGGTACTTGACCTTTCCGAACAGCGACAGCGCGTGGCGCCAAGGCAACCCGCCGGAAGGCAGCTCAGTTGCTGATTGCGCATGCGCCACGCCGACGGGAACGCCCGCGACGGAGCCAAGGGCTGGAAGCGCTGCGGCTGCAGTGCCGGTGAGCAGGAGATCTCGTCGGGTAATGGCCAAATCAACATCCCTGTCTTGAAGGAGGCTACTCCTTTAAGTTCCCAATATAGGCGAGGTTTCGACCGAATATGTTGCTTTTTCCTCATCTTGGAAGCCCGGCCGGCCTATCGGATGCGGCCAAACGCCCCGATAACGTCGCCGCGAGGCCCGGATAAGGAAACGGCCAGACTTTTCAGCCTGGCCGTATTCGAGCGCCGGTTCTTGGGACCTTATTTTGACGCCGTCGGCAGCGGCTGAGGTTTCTCCGACTGCGAATTCAGATAGGCGATGATATCGGCACGCTCGGAATCCTTGGCAACACCGGCAAAGCCCATCGCGGTGCCCGGAATGAAGCCCTTCGGATTGGCGAGGAACTTGTTGAGGTCGTCGAAGCTCCAGTTGCCACCCTTGGCCTTTATGGCGGCCGAGAAGTTGAAGCCACCACGGCCCTGGCCCTTGGGCTCGCCAACGACGCCATAGAGGTTCGGACCGACTCGGTTCGGGCCGCCCTTCTCGAAGGTGTGGCAGGCGCCACACTTCTTGGCGGCCGCGGCGCCCTTCTCGACGGAGGCGGTTTGGAGCAGCTTTTCGATCGGTTCGGACGGTGCGGCGGCGGCGCCCTCCTTGCCGGAGCCGGCATCTTGCTTGACCGCGATCTCGAAGCCCGGCTTTTCCGGCATCTTGGGGGAGAACAGCGCACTCGCGGTGAAGCTCGTCACCAGCAGAAAGAGACAGGTGCCGAACACGGCGCCGAGAATCTTGTTGAGTTCGAAAGAGTCCATTTCCGGCCAGGCCCCACCGCAAGAAGGAAACAGCGGCCCGGATGGCCGCAGGACGAGCCTCGGAGAATCAACCGTTCCTTATTGTTTCCCCGAGTTTTGCCATTGAGATATCGGTTTGCCCGGGGTCTGGCAACCCGTATAAGCGACCCGGCTTCAGGCCCGTCCCCATCCCATGTCCCGGTGCGGAAAACGCTCCGTTTTCAGGCTCTTGACCTCAGACCTTTGAACCCGATGATCGATCCCCGCATCCTGGTGCTGATCCCGGCTCGCATGGCCGCAACCCGCCTGCCCGGCAAGCCGCTCGCCGATATCGCGGGATTGCCGATGATCGTGCATGTGCTGCGCCGTGCCGAGGCCGCCGCAATCGGCAGGGTCGCGGTGGCCACCGACACCGACGAGATCGCCTCGGCCGTAACCGCCCATGGCGGCGAGGCCGTGATGACCCGCGGCGACCACCCCTCCGGCTCCGACCGCATCCACGAGGCCATGCAGAAGCTCGATCCCGAGGGCAAGGCCGAGATCGTGGTCAATGTCCAGGGGGATTTCCCGACCATCACGATCGACAACATCCGCGAGGTGCTGCCGCCGCTGCAAGACCCGGCCGTGGACATCGCGACGCTGGCCTCGCGGATCCACACCGAGGAAGAGGATCTCGCCCCAAGCGTGGTGAAGGCGATCGGAACCTCGGTTGGCGGCAGGCGGATGCGCGCACTTTATTTCACCCGCGCGACCGCCCCGACCGGCGACGGACCGCGTTATCACCATATCGGCCTCTATGCCTTTCGCCGCGCCGCGCTGGAGCGCTACGTCTCTCTTCCGCCGTCTCCGCTGGAATTGCAGGAGAAGCTCGAGCAGCTCCGGGCGCTTGAGGCCGGAATGCGCATCGATTTCACCATCGTCGACACCGTGCCGCGCGGGGTCGATACGCCGGCGGACCTCGAGACCGCGCGCAGCATCCTTTCCAAATCCTGAGCCGCTGCTACAAGGCCGAGCATGAGCAAGATGAAGATCGCATTCCAGGGCGAGCCTGGCGCCAATTCCCACATCGCCATCGTCGAGGCCTATCCCGACGCCGAACCGATGCCCTGCGCCACATTCGAAGACGCGCTGTCGGCGATCTCGTCGGGCGAGGCCGATCTCGGCATGATCCCGATCGAGAATTCGGTCGCCGGCCGCGTCGCCGACATCCATCACCTCCTGCCGGCGTCCGGCCTCTTCATCGTCGGCGAATGGTTTCTGCCGGTCCGGCATCAGCTGATGGCCGTGAAGGGCACCAAGCTCGAAGACATCAAGAGCGTCGAGAGCCATGTGCATGCGCTCGGCCAGTGCCGGCGCATCATCCGCAAGCTCGGCATCAAGCCGATCGTGCATGCCGATACCGCCGGCAGCGCCCGCGACATCTCGGAGCGCAAGGACAAGACGGTGGCCGCGATCGCCTCGCGCCTTGCTGCAAAGATCTACGGTCTCGACATCCTCGCCGAGGACATCGAGGACGAGGCCCACAACACCACTCGCTTCGTGGTGCTGGCGCGCGAGCCGAAATGGGCGCCCCAAGGTACCGGGCCGCTCGTCACGACTTTTGTTTTCCGGGTGCGCAATTTGCCGGCGGCGCTCTACAAGGCGCTCGGCGGCTTCGCCACCAATGGCGTCAACATGACCAAGCTCGAGAGCTACATGGTCGACGGCAATTTCTTCGCCACGCAGTTCTATGCCGACGTCGACGGCCATCCCGATGACAAGGGCCTCGCCTTCGCCATCGAGGAGCTGAAATTCTTCTCGCGCGAATTCCGCATCGTCGGCGTATATCCGGGCCATCCGTTCCGCGCCACGTTCAGCGAAGTGCAGGATTGATCCCTCACCCTCCCCTGGAGGGGTCCGGGACGAGCGCAGCTCGCCCGTGGGTCGCTACGCATGGAGCGCAGCGCAATGCGTAGCGGGGTGGGTGACGGTCTCTCCACGTCGAATACTGCCCGAGTGGAGAGATCACCCCGCTCGCGCTGCGCGCAATCGACCCGCCCCCTCCAGGGGAGGGTAAGCTACCCCGCCGCTCTGAGCCCGAATGCCTCCGCCAGCAGCGAATACGACTTCTTTCGCGCCGCGTGGTCATACACCGCCGTGATCACCATCAGCTCGTCCGGCTTGCTTGCGTAGATCAGCGGCTGCAGCTTCTTCTGCACCGTCGCGGGACTGCCGACGAACAGGCGCGAGCGGTTGCGCAGGATCGAGGTGCGCTCGGCGTCCGTATACGGATAGGCCATCGCCTCCTCGACGCTCGGCAGCGGCAGATATTGACCGCGGTCGCGGCGAAGACGGTTGAGGTCGAAGGACGAGGCGAGCCTTTCGGCCTCCTCGTCGGTATCAGCCGCAATGACGGCGACCGCGAGAATGGCATGTGGGCTCGCACGCCAGGCCGAGGGTTGAAAGCGATTGCGGTAATGCACCATCGCATCGATCGCGTCGTGGGACGCGAAATGATGGGCGAAGGCGAAGCCCATGCCGACCTGGGCGGCCAATTCCGAGGAATAATCGCTGGAGCCGAGCAGCCAGATAGGCGGCAGTCTGGTGTCGTCGGGCATTGCGACGACGTTGTTGTAGGGGTGCCCCGCGGGGAATTCGCGCGTCTCCCACAGGATCAACTCGTGCAGCCGCTCCAGGAAATCGTCGCCCTCGCGGCGGTCGAGCCGGCTCCTGAGCGCGTAAGCCGCCGCACCATCGGTGCCCGGCGCGCGGCCGAGACCGAGATCGATCCGGCCCGGAAATAGCGCCTCCAGCATCTTGAAGCGCTCAGCGACGACCAGCGGCGCATGGTTGGGCAGCATCACCCCGCCGGAACCGACGCGGAGGTGCTTCGTCACCGCCGCGATCTGGCCGATCATCAGGTCGGGCGCGGGGCTCGCGACGGAGGCGAGATTGTGATGCTCGGCGAGCCAGTAGCGGACATAGCCGAGGCCATCCACGTGACGCGCCAAATCGATGCTGTTGCGCAGCGCCGCGGCGGGCTTGGTGCCTGATGTGACGACGGAGAGGTCGAGGACGGAGAGCGGGATCATGGCGGCTTAAGGTAATCGAGGCGGTCGCGGCGACAATGGGCAGGCTGCGCAGGCCTGACGTGTACGGACGGGCTGGCACGCCAGCGGCTGGAGTTGGGACAACGACCGCTACTTTGCAGACGATTCTGATCTGCCCACCAAGAAAATCGTTCATAAAAGATGGGTCACGAGAGATAATATCTGCAAATTCAACACATTATGTCATGCAGCGCGCTTCCCACCCAAAACATGATTCGCAAGAATGACCCGTCTAACTGCACCTGAATGGGCAACTTCCCATGCATGATGGGCTGTCGATCAAGGGGCCTTTGCCGTATTTTGGCTCTCCGAGGCTAGACCCCGATTGCCGGCCTGACATTGGAGTGAGTGGCGCCATGACTGACCTGACGACGCCTGCGACAGCCGACCGGCAGGACAGGCACCTGAAGCGGCCCGCGATCTCCTTCGAGTTCTTTCCGCCGAAGACGGAAGAGATGGAGCGCAATCTCTGGGAGACCATCAACCGGCTGGCCCCGCTCGAGCCGAAGTTCGTCTCGGTGACCTATGGCGCCGGCGGCTCGACCCGCGAGCGCACCCATTCGACCATCACGCGCATCCTGAAAGAGACCGCGCTGCTGCCGGCGGCGCACCTGACCTGCGTCGGTGCTTCGTGCGGCGAGATCGACGAGATCGTCGACCGCTATCACGAGGTCGGCGTCCGCCACATCGTGGCCTTGCGCGGCGATCCCGTCGGCGGCATCGGCACGCCCTTTTCGAGCCATCCCGAGGGTTATCAGAGCTCGGCCGAGCTCGTCGCCGGCATCAAGAAGCGGCACGGCGACATCGAGGTCTCGGTCTCTGCCTATCCCGAGAAGCACCCCGAAGCGCGCGACTTCGATGCCGATATCGACACGCTCAAGGCCAAGGTCGACGCCGGCGCGACACGCGCGATCACGCAGGTGTTCTTCGACAACGATCTCTACTTCCGCTATCTCGACCGCGTGCGTGCGCGCGGCATCGACATCCCGATCGTGCCGGGCATCATGCCCATGCACAATTTCAAGCAGGCGCGCAATTTCGTGACCCGTGCTGGCACCACGGTGCCCGACTGGTTCGCGGCGAAGTTCGAGGGCCTCGATGACGATGCCGAGACGCGCAAGCTGGTGGCCGCGACCGTTGCGGCCGGCCAGGTGCAGAAGCTCGCCAAGCACGGCGTCGACACCTTCCATTTCTACACCATGAACCGCGCCGATCTCGTGTTCGCGATCAGCCATTTGCTCGGCATTCGCGCGAAAAGCGCGCAGAAGGCGGCGTAAGAGAAAATGACCGTGACCATCTCTCCGAAGCGAACTGCCCTGCTCGACGCCGCGCGCGAGCGCATCCTGGTGCTCGACGGCGCCATGGGCACGATGATCCAGAACCTGCAGCTCGACGAGAAAGCCTTCCGCGGCGAGCGCTTCAAGAACTTCCATCGCGACCTGCGCGGCAACAACGATTTGTTGATCCTGACCCAGCCGCAGGCGATCGAGGACATCCACGCCGCCTATTTGCGCGCCGGCGCCGACATCGTCGCGACCAACACGTTCTCGACGACCTCGATCGCGCAGGCCGATTACGACCTCACCGACATCGTCTACGAGATGGCGCGTGAAGGCGCCCGCCTCGCCGGCAATGCCGCACGGCGTGTCGAAGCCGAGGACGGCAAGCCGCGCTTCGTCGCCGGCGCCATCGGCCCCACCAACCGCACGGCCTCGATCTCGCCCGACGTTTCCAATCCCGGTTACCGCGCCGTCAACTTCGATGACTTACGAAAATCCTATGGCGAGCAGATCCGCGGCCTGATCGACGGCGGCGTCGATCTCCTGCTGGTCGAGACCATCTTCGACACGCTCAACGCCAAGGCGGCGCTCTATGCGATCGCCGAGATCACCGAAGAGCTCGGCATCGACGTTCCCGTGATGGTGTCGGGCACCATCACCGACAAGTCCGGCCGCCTGCTGTCGGGCCAGATGCCGGAAGCGTTCTGGAATTCGGTGCGGCACGCCAAGCCCGTCACCATCGGCTTTAACTGCGCGCTCGGCGCCGAAGACCTGCGCGCGCATATCGCCGATATCGGCCGCGTCGCCGACACGCTGGTCTGCGCCTATCCCAATGCCGGCTTGCCGAACGAGTTCGGCCAGTATGACGAGACGCCCGAATACATGGCGCGGCTGATCGGCGAGTTCGCGCGTGATGGCCTCGTCAACATCGTCGGCGGCTGCTGCGGTACGACGCCGGACCATATCGCGGCGATTGCCGCGGCAGTGGCGCCGCACAAGCCGCGCATCGTGCCGGAGATCACCCCGCGCCTGCGGCTTTCCGGACTCGAGCCGTTCGTGCTGACGGATGCAATCCCGTTCGTGAACGTCGGCGAGCGCACCAACGTCACGGGCTCGGCGCGCTTCCGCAAGCTGATCACATCAGGCGACTACACCGCCGCGCTCCAGGTCGCGCGCGACCAGGTCGAGAACGGGGCCCAGATCATCGACGTCAACATGGACGAGGGCCTGCTCGATTCCGAAGCGGCGATGGTGACCTTCCTCAACCTCGTCGCCGCCGAGCCCGACATCGCGCGCGTGCCTGTGATGGTCGATTCCTCGAAATTCTCGGTGATCGAGGCCGGCCTGAAATGCGTGCAGGGCAAGCCGGTCGTCAACTCGATCTCGATGAAGGAAGGCGAGGAGAAGTTCATCCTTGAGGCCAAGATCGCCCGTCGCCACGGCGCGGCCGTTGTCGTGATGGCGTTCGACGAGGTCGGCCAGGCCGACACGTTCGCGCGCAAGACCGAGATCTGCAAGCGTGCCTACGACATCCTGGTGAACAAGGTCGGCTTCCCGCCGGAAGACATCATCTTCGATCCGAACATCTTCGCGATCGCGACCGGCCTCGAGGAGCACAACAATTACGGCGTCGACTTCATCGAGGCGACGCGCTGGATCCGGCAGAACCTGCCGGGCGCGCATGTCTCGGGCGGCGTCTCCAATTTGTCGTTCTCGTTCCGCGGCAACGAGCCGGTGCGCGAGGCCATGCACTCGGTGTTCCTGTATCACGCCATCAAGGCCGGCATGGATATGGGCATCGTCAATGCCGGTCAGATGATCGTTTATGACGACATCGACCCGGAGCTGCGGCAAGTGTGCGAGGACGTCGTCCTCAACCGTGACGCGGGCGCCTCCGAGCGGCTGCTGGCGCTGGCGGAGAAGTTCCGCGGCAAGAAGACCGAAGGCAAGGAAGCCGATCTCGCCTGGCGCGAATGGCCGGTGGAGAAGCGGCTGTCGCATTCGCTGGTGCATGGCATCACCGAGTTCATCGAGCAGGACACTGAAGAAGCCCGCAAGAAATCCTCGCGCCCGCTCGACGTCATCGAGGGCCCGCTGATGGCCGGCATGAACGTCGTCGGCGATCTCTTCGGCGACGGCAAGATGTTTTTGCCGCAGGTGGTGAAGTCCGCGCGCGTGATGAAGCAGGCCGTCGCTTACCTCATGCCGTTCATGGAGGAGGAGAAGGCGCGCAACCTTGCGAGCGGCATCGGCACCGAGGGCTCCTCGTCCGCCGGCAAGATCGTGCTCGCGACGGTGAAGGGCGACGTCCACGACATCGGCAAGAACATCGTCGGCATCGTGCTCCAGTGCAACAATTTCGAGGTCATCGATCTCGGCGTGATGGTGCCGGCCGCCAAGATCGTCGAGACGGTGAAGGCGGAGAAGGCCGACATCGTCGGGCTCTCCGGCCTGATCACGCCCTCGCTCGACGAGATGGCGTTCTTCGCCGGCGAGTTGCAGCGCGAAGGCTTGAGGCTGCCGCTCCTGATCGGCGGCGCCACCACCAGCCGCGTGCATACGGCCGTCAAGATCGACCCGAGCTATCGCGCCGGTCCCGTCGTGCATGTCAACGACGCCAGCCGCGCGGTCGGCGTCGCCTCCGCGCTGCTCTCGCCGGAGAAACGCGAGGCCTATGCGGCCGAGGTGCGGGCCGAATACGCAAGGATCTCGGAGGCGCATCTGCGCGCGCAGGCCGACAAGAAGCGGCTGAAGCTCGCTGATGCCCGCGCCAACCGCGTGCCGGTCGATTTTGCCAAGAGCAAGCCGGTGAAGCCGACTTTCCTTGGCACCAAGAGCTTCGACGATTACGATCTCGCCGAGCTCGTCGACTGCATCGACTGGACGCCGTTCTTCCAGACCTGGGAGCTCGCCGGACGCTTCCCCGCCATCCTCGACGATTCCAAGGTCGGCGAGGTCGCGCGCTCGCTCTATGACGATGCGCGCAAGATGCTCGACACGATCGTCAAGGAGAAGTGGTTCCGGGCGCGGGCGACGATCGGCTTCTGGCCGGCGAACGCGCAAGGCGACGACATCGTGCTCTATGCCGACGATAACAGGACCAAGAGCATCGCGACGCTGCACACGCTGCGCCAGCAGCTGGAGAAGCGCGAGGGCCGCTTCAATGCGGCGCTGTCCGACTTCATCGCCCCTGCCGGCGTGCCCGATTACATCGGCGGCTTCGTCGTCACCGCAGGGATCGGCGAGGATGCCGTGGCTGACCGCTTCAAGATGGCGAACGACGACTACTCCTCGATCCTGTGCAAGGCGCTGGCCGACCGCCTCGCCGAGGCCTTTGCCGAACGCATGCACGCCCGCGTCCGCCGCGAGTTCTGGGCCTATGCACCGGATGAGGCGCTCTCCAACGAGGAGCTGATCCTGGAGAAGTACTCCGGAATCCGCCCCGCGCCCGGCTATCCCGCGCAGCCCGATCATACCGAGAAGGCGACGCTGTTCGAGCTGCTCGACGCGGAAGCCACCGCCGGGGTGAAGCTGACGGAGAGCTTTGCGATGTGGCCGGGCTCGTCCGTCTCCGGGCTCTATTTTGCCAGCCCCGAAAGCTATTATTTCGGCGTCGGCAAGATCGAGCGCGACCAGGTCGAGGACTACGCCGCGCGCAAGGGCATGAGCGTGGCCGAAGCCGAGCGCTGGCTCGCGCCGGTGCTGAACTACATCCCGTCGCAGGACAAGCCCTTCGCCGCCACGCCGGCGAACGACGAAATGCCGAAAGACCTCGCCTCGCATCCGCCGGGCTGCACCTGCGCGGTGCACTTGGTCTGGCAGAAGAAGCGCGCCGGCGCGGGGTAGACGCCGCCGAAACACAAACGTGAAAAACAACCCCATGCACAGTAGCGATGGGGTTAAAAAGGCTTGACGTTTTCTGACTTGCCGAAAACACGGTTGCGGCGTCGGGCAAAACAGGGGTATTATTGCATCATCGACTGCGGTGGCCGTCCGATACTCTCGCCAGGCCCCGCGCTGTCATTCCGGGGCGCGCCTCTTGGCGCGAGCCCGGAATCCATTGCTCCACATCATCCGCTGCACGGATTCCGGGCTCGCGCTTCGCGCGCCCCGGAATGACAGAGCGCTTCACCCCTTCGGCGGGGACAGCGGCTGCACGATCTCCTTGAACGGCGCCAGTGCCTCGCAACGCTCGCTATGGGCCGCGAGCGCCGGATAGCGCGCGGCATCGAACAGCTGCGGATGCGCTTCGCGGGTGAAGCGGACGACACAGGCGACGGCAACGTCGGCGTGGCCGATGCGGTCGCCCAGCCAATACGGCGTCGTCACCTTGGCGCGCTCGGCCTCGAGCACTTTCAGCACGTCCGCGATCTGCGCCTGGCAACGCTCGACCCACAGCGCGAGCTGCTCCTTCCGCAGCACGCGCTCGTAGAGCAGGCTCACCGCCTTGTCGCCGAGGCCGGAAGCGAGCGCGCAGATGCGCAAATGCTTGCGCCGCTCGGTGCCGCCGCGCGGCAGCATGGCCTTGTCCGCGCCGACGAGGTCATCGAGATAATCGAGGATGATCGTGCTCTCGATCAAAGCCTCACCGTCGTCGAGCACCAAGGTCGGCACGCGGCGGAGCGGATTGTACGGCGCGATCTTGTCGGCATCGCCGAAGGTCGACCATGGCCTGTGCTCGAAGGCGAGCCCGTAAAGCCGGAGCGCAATCGCGACGCGGCGGACGAAGGGGGAATCATATTGGCCGATCAGGAACATGGTTCTCGCTCTTCTCTATCATTGAACAAGGCAGGGCCGATCAGTCTCCACGACCAGCTCGGCGCGGCGCAACAAATATCTCGGAAACGGAGCATTGCGCCGGCTGCAACGACCCGCGACGGCCTCACCGCGCACCACGCTCAAAGGCCGTCCTGGATCGAGCGCTTGATCGCGGCAATGGCGGTCTCGTTGCGCTTGTACATCGTCCACTGCTTGATCCGCTTGGCGCGCACCAGCTTGGCTGCCGTCAGCACCCGCATGTGCTCGCTCAATGTCGGCGCGCTGACCCCGAGCTTTTCGGCGATCAGCAATCCGCAGACACCGTCCTCGACCAGGTCGCCGTCTTCCTGCTCGCGAAAATGCTTCCGCGGATCCCGCAGCCATTCCAGGATCTGCAGGCGGCGTTCGTTGGCGAGCGCGCGCAGGGCGACGGCAAATTTCATTTAGCCATTTTGCTAATTACCTAATTGATGTCAACTCTCAGTTGGGTTATCCTGGACGGCATCATGACAGCGACAATGGACATCACACGGGAGCGGATTGCGGCGACCGAGCCGGTCATCCGTCCGCATATCAGGCGCACGCCGCTTGTTCAGGCCGACCTCGCCGATTTCGGCCTGCCGGCCGCGCCTGTTACCTTCAAGCTCGAGATGCTGCAGCATTCCGGATCGTTCAAGGCGCGCGGCGCCTTCGCCAATCTGCTGCTGCGGCAGGTGCCGCAGGCCGGTGTGGTCGCCGCGTCCGGCGGCAATCACGGCGCCGCCGTTGCCTATGCCGCGCATCGGCTCGGCATTCCCGCCACGATCTTCGTGCCCGACATCACCTCGCCGGCCAAGGCCGAGCGGATCAGGACCTATGGCGCAAAGCTCGTGATCGCCGGCAGCCGCTACGCCGATGCGCTCGCCGCGAGCGAGGCGCATGTCGCGCAGACCGGCGCGCTGGCCGTCCATGCCTACGATCAAGCCGAAACCCTGCTCGGCCAGGGCAGCGTCGGGCTGGAGCTTGAGCAGGATGCGCCCGGCATCGACACGCTGCTGGTGGCGGTCGGCGGCGGCGGGCTGATCGGCGGCATTGCCGCGTGGTACGGCGGCCGGACACGCATCGTCGCGGTCGAGCCGGAGCAATCGCCGACCCTGCACGCCGCGTTCGAGGCGGGTGCACCGGTCGATGCGCCGGCCGGCGGCATCGCCGCCGACAGCCTTGCGCCGCGGCGTGTCGGCGAGCTGATGTTTCCGGTCGCGCGGGCAAATGTCGAGCGCGTCGTCCTGGTCAGCGACGATGCGATCCGGCAGGCGCAGGCTGCGCTGTGGTCGCACTTGCGCCTCGTGGCCGAGCCCGGCGGCGCAGCTGCATTTGCCGCGGTGCTCTCCGGCCGCTATCGTCCCTCACCTACCGAGCGCGTCGCAGTTCTGGTCTGCGGGGCAAACACGACGGCGGTGACTTTCGAGAGCTGAGCGGGAATGACATGACGCGACCGCGCGGACTGGTCCTGATGGCGATCCTGCTGCCGATGATCGGCGCCGCCCACGCGCAGGACCGCCCGATCGGCTTTCTGACGCCGTCGAAGAACATCGCCTGCCAGTTCTTCACCGACAACGGACAGGGCGTGCTCCGCTGCGACATCATGAACATGGACGTGCGCCCGCGCCGGCCCGCCGATTGCGAGCTCGACTGGGGCCACGCCTTCGAGATGAGCGCGAAGGGCGCAGCAAGCCGCATCTGCGCCGGCGACACCGTGATGGACCCCTCACTGCCGGTGCTGGCCTATGGCGAGGTGTGGCAGCGCGGGGGATTCACGTGCCGGTCGGAGCAGACGGGATTGACGTGCTTCAATGCGATGCAGCGGGGTTTTTCGCTGGCGCGGGGGAAGCAGGAGGTGTTTTGAGATCGTAGAACGGCAGCGCAGACTCCCATCATTGCGAGCGCAGCGAAGCAATCCAGAATCTCTCCGTGCGGACTCTGGATTGCTTCGTCGCAAGGGCTCCTCGCAATGACGGTGAGGAGGCAGTCGCGCACTATTCAATGATCGGCACGTGCTTCGCCGCATCGCGCGGCGCCGGGCCATCAAGCCGCGGATCATCCGCCACTTCGATCTGGCGGCGAAACGCGCGGAAGCCGGAGCGTTGATAGAACGCGACGGCGGAGGGATGGTCGAGCGTGCAGGTGTGGACCCAGACGCGGCGGACGTCGCGCGACCAGGCGCGCTCCAGCGCGCGGTTCATCAGGAAGCGGGCGGCGCCGGTGCCGATGAGGCCAGCGGTGACGCCGAAATAGGTCAGCTCGCACTGGCCGCGCTCGCGGAAGTCGAGCTCGAGCAGGCCTTCGTCGCGGCCGTCGAGGACGAGGGCATAGACCTCGATTCCAGGCGCATGGATGATCGCGGCGAGCTCGGCGTCGGTCATGCGCGCGCGCGAGAACCACAGCCAGCCCTCGCCGACGCGGCGGAAGAGATCGCGGTACCAGGGAAGCGCGGGGGCATCGACCTTGCGCAAGGTCCAGGCGCCGGGCGGATCATCGCGGCGCGCGGGCGGTGCAGTCATCTCCAGATGGGTGACGATTGCGGCGATCTTGCCGTTCGGGACGTCGGAATAGCCGTCGGGGACGATCATGCTTCGTTTCTTCTTTTGTTAGCGATTAGCGGGCGGCGCCGTTTGAGGCACCACAGCAGCGCCACACTCCGTCATTGCGAGCGCAGCGAAGCAATCCAGGATTTTTCCGCAGAGGCAGTCTGGATTGCTTCGTCGCAAGAGCTCCTCGCAATGACGGTGTAGAGGCGGTGGTGTAGCCCGGATGGAGCGCAGCGCAATCCGGGATTTGTGCCACCATCGACAGCGGACCCGGATTACGCTGCGCTCCATCCGGGCTACGACATTTGCCGCTACCCCTCCCCCTCGTCGCTCGCCAGCACGCCCTTTACCGCGCGCGCCCAGCCGGCGAGCTTCCGCTCGCGCGTGGCCTGGCTCATGTTGGGCTTGAAGCGGTGCTCGAGGCGCCAATTGTCGGCGAACTTGGTCGGCTCGGGATAAACGCCCGCCTGGAGGCCAGCGAGGTAGGCGGCGCCCAGCGCCGTGGTCTCCTGGATCACCGGGCGGTCGACCGGCGCATCCAGGAGATCGGCGAGGCGCTGCATGGTCCAGTCGGAGGCGGTCATGCCCCCGTCGACGCGGAGCACGACGCTTGCGGTTTCCGAACTCGGCCAGTCCGCGCGCATTGCGGCCCAGAGATCGAAGGTCTGGTAGCAGACGCTTTCCAGCGCGGCATGGGCGAGCTCGGCGGGGCCGGTGTTGCGGGTGAGGCCGAACAGCGCGCCGCGGACGCGCGGATTCCAATAGGGCGCGCCCATGCCGACGAAGGCGGGGACCAGGTAGACGCTCTGCATGGAGTCCGACTGATCGGCAAGCGGTCCGGTTTCGGCGGCATGCTTGATGATGCCGAGGCCGTCGCGCAGCCATTGCACAGCGGAGCCGGCGACGAAGATCGAGCCTTCCAGCGCGTAGGTGCGTTTGCCATCGAGCTGATAGGCGACGGTGGTGAGCAGCTTGTTCTTGGAGACGACGGGCGTGGTGCCGGTGTTGAGCAGCGCGAAACAACCGGTGCCGTAGGTCGACTTCATCATGCCCGGGCGGAAGCAGGCCTGGCCGATGGTGGCGGCCTGCTGGTCGCCGGCGATGCCGGCGATGACGATGGGGCCGCCGAACAGGTCCGGCGTGCTCTCGCCGAAGCGGGCGGAGGAATCCTTCACCTCGGGCAGCATCGAGCGAGGCACGCCGATGATCTCCAGCAGCTCGTCGTCCCACGCGCCGGTGTGGATGTTGAACAGCAGCGTGCGCGAGGCGTTGGTGGCGTCGGTGGCGTGCACCTTGCCGCCGGTGAGGCGCCAGAGCAGATAGCAATCGATGGTGCCGAACATCAATTCGCCGCGCGCGGCGCGCGCGCGGGCGCCGGGGACGTGGTCGAGGATCCAGGCGACTTTGGTTCCGGAGAAATAGGGATCGATGATCAGGCCGGTCTTCTCAGAGATCACGGGCTCGCGGCCTTCTGCCTTGAGCTTGGCGCAGATGTCGGCGGTGCGGCGGTCCTGCCAGACAATGGCGCGGTGCACGGCCTGGCCGGTGGCGCGGTCCCACACCACGGTGGTCTCGCGCTGGTTGGTGATGCCGATCGCGGCGATGTCCTTTGCGGTGATCCCGGCATGCTCGATCGCTTCGCGGCAGACCATCACGGTCGAGGTCCAGATGTCCTCCGGCTCGTGCTCGACCCAGCCGGAGGCCGGAAAATGCTGCGGAAACTCGGCCTGCGCCTTCGCCGCGATGGAAATATCGCCGCGAAACACGATCGCGCGCGAAGAGGTGGTGCCCTGGTCGATGGCGAGGACGAAAGACATGGCGGCTTACCTTGGCGTTTTCTTTGGGCGTCTTCCCTGGAGGGGTCATTGTGTCGCGCCAAAGGGAGCGGATTAGGGCGGCAAGGTCAAGGTTTGGATCAGTGGGGGCCGCTGCCCTTCCTTCTCCCCTTGTGGGAGAAGGTGGCATAGGCGGCCGTCGGCCGCCGTTCTCAAGAACGCCGAAGCAAGGCTTCGGCTACGGCGCCGGATGAGGGGTATGCTTCGGCGAACACAGCCGCAAAAGAGTCACGTGCGGAGGGATACCCCTCACCCGTCTCGCCGCTTCGCCATAGCCGATGCGAAGCATCGGCGTTCTTGAGAACGGCGGCCGAAGGCCGCCTATGCCACCCTCTCCCGCAAGGGGAGAGGGGAAGAACCCTACACCGCCGCCGTCGTCACGCCGCCGTCGATGACGATGGTTTGGCCGGTCATGAAGCTAGAGGCGTCGGAGGCGAGATAGGCGACGGCGCCGGCGATCTCGTCGGGCTCGCCGATGCGGCGGAGCGGCGTGGTGGCGGTGCGGCGCTTCAGATTGGCTTCGTCTTCCCAGAGCGCGCGGGCGAAGTCGGTCTTGACCAGGCCGGGCGCGATGCAGTTGACGCGGACGCCTTTCGGACCCCATTCGCCGGCGAGCGAACGGCACAGCGCGAAGTCGGCGGCCTTGGAGATGCCGTAGGCGCCAATCACGGTGGAGCCGCGCAGGCCCCCGATCGAGGAGATGATGATCACCGAGCCCTTGCCGCGCTCGGCCATTTGCGGGATCGCGAGCGCGGAGAGCCAGATGTTGCTCTTGACGTTCGAGCCCATGATCTTGTCGAAGGCTTCGTCGGTGATTTCGAGCAGCGGGCCGTAATAGGGATTCACGGCGGCGTTGCAGACGAGAATGTCGATCTTGCCGTAATGCTTCGTCGCGCCCGCGATCAGCGCCTCGACCTCGTTCTTGCGCGCGATGTTGCAGGGAATGACGATGGCATCGCCGCCAGCGGCATTGATGCCGTCGGCGACTTCCTTGCAAGCGTCGGCCTTGCGCGAGGAGACAACCACCTTGGCGCCTAACTTGGCGAGCAACTCGGCGGAGGAGCGGCCGATGCCGCGGCTGGAGCCGGTGACCACGGCGACCTTGCCGGTGAGATCGAACGGGGTGTTCTTCATTGTTGTTGCCTCCTCCTGGTCATTCCGGGGCGCGCCTCTTGGCGCGAGCCCGGAATCCA
This sequence comes from Bradyrhizobium sp. IC4059, assembly GCF_020193615.1. Taxonomy (NCBI): domain Bacteria; kingdom Pseudomonadati; phylum Pseudomonadota; class Alphaproteobacteria; order Hyphomicrobiales; family Nitrobacteraceae; genus Bradyrhizobium; species Bradyrhizobium sp. IC4059. The sequence continues at coordinate 339,761 of NZ_JADYVH010000004.1, read as the reverse complement.
TACTCCCGATCGTGGCTATGGATCCCGGGCTCGCGCTTCGCGCGCCCCGGGATGACAGGTCAGATCAACCCGCCCGCGTCTGCGACGCGGCGCTGGTGGTAGTCGGTGTCGCCGAAGGTGTTCTCGATCATGGTGAGGCGCTTGAAGTAGTGGCCGATCTTGGCCTCCATGGTCATGCCGATGCCGCCGTGGAGCTGGATCGACTGCTGGCCGACGAATTTCAGCGACTTGCCGATCTGCACCTTGGCCGCGGCGATCGCGTTGCTGCGCTCCTTGGCGTCCTCGAAGTCGTTCGCCATGGTCGCGAACATCGACATCGAGCGCGCCTGCTCGGTGGCGACGAACATGTCGGAGGCGCGGTGCTGCAGCGACTGGAACGAGCCGATCGCGACGCCGAATTGCTTGCGCGTCTTGATGTACTCGACCGTGGTCTTGAGCGATTCGTCCATCAGGCCGACCGCCTCGGCGCAGAGCGCGACGCGGGCTTCGTCCACCACGCGCTCGATCAGCGCGAGCGAATCCTCGGGGTTGCCGAGCACGGCGTCGGGACCGACCTCGACACCGGTGAAGGTGATGTCGGCGGCGTGCAGGCCGTCCTGGGTCGGATAGGACTTTTTCGCGACGCCCTTGGCATTGGCCGGAACCAGAAACACGCCGATGCCTGACTTGTCGCGGCGGTCGCCCTTGGTGCGCGCGGTGACGATCAGGGTGTCCGCGTTCTCGCCGTTCAGCACGACGAACTTCTCGCCGTCGATCACGTAGGCGTCGCCCTTCTTCTTCGCGGTCGTGACGACGTCGAACAGATCGTAGCGCGAGTTCTTCTCGAGCTGGGCGAACGCAAACGTCTTGCTGCCGTCGATGATGCCGGGCACGTGCGCGGCCTTCTGCGCATCGGTGCCGGCATGACGCAGGAAGCCGCCGCCGATCACCACCGTCGCCAGATAGGGCTCGAGCACCAGCGCCTTCCCGAGCGCTTCCATCACGATCATGGTCTCGACACCGCCGCCGCCGAAGCCGCCGTCAGCCTCGCTGAAGGGCAGGCCCAAAAGTCCCTGCTCGGCGAGCTTGAGCCAGACCGTTTTGCTCCAGCCGCCCTTCTCCGCCATGTACTTCTTGCGCTGCTCGAAATCGTAGGAATCGGTCAGCAGGCCGTCGATGCTTTCCTTGAGAAGCCGCTGCTCCTCGGACAGATCAAAATCCATTTCTTTGGTTCCTCGTACCCGGACTTATTTGACTTCGTCATTCCGGGATGGCCCGAAGGGCCAGGCCCGGAATCCATTTCGCCTCAGTGTATGGGCCCGATGGATTCCGGGTTCGCGACTTCGTCGCGCCCCGGAATGACGGTGGAAATATTGCCCTCCCCGCGGTCGCAGAGAGGTGGCAGATCACAGCCCCAGCACCGCCTTGGCGATGATGTTGCGCTGGATCTCGTTGGAGCCGCCGTAGATCGAGACCTTGCGGTTGTTGAAGTAGCTCGGCGCGATCTGGGCGGTCCAGTCCATGGCTTCGTTCGAGCCATCGTCGCCGTGCACGTCGTAAGGCGCGGCGAACGGGCCGATCACTTCCATCAGCAGCTCGGTGGTGGTCTGCTGGATCTCCGAGCCCTTGATCTTCAGCACCGAGGAGGCCGGATTGGGCTTGCCCTTGCCGTGCTTGCCTTCGTCGGCGACGACGCGCAGCTGGGTGAGCTCGAGCGCCTTCAGCTCGATCTCGCAGGCCGCCAGCTTCTCGCGGAAGGCGGGATCCTGGATGATCGGCTTGCCGGCGGATTCGACCTTCGAGGCCAGATCCTTGATGCGGCGGATGCGCTCCTTGGAGACGCCGACGCGGGCGATGCCGGTGCGCTCATTGCCGAGCAGGAACTTGGCGTAATCCCAACCCTTGTTCTCCTCGCCGATCAGGTTCTCGTAGGGAACCTCGACGTCATCGAAGAAGACCTCGTTGACCTCACGGCCGCCGTCGATGGTCTGGATCGGGCGAACGGTGACGCCCTTCGACTTCATCGAGAACACGATGAAGGAGATGCCCATCTGCTTCTTGGCGTTGTTGTCGGTGCGGCAGAGGCAGAAGATCATGTCGGCGTGCTGGGCGAGCGTGGTCCAGGTCTTCTGGCCGTTGATGATCCATTTGTCGCCACGGCGCTCGGCCTTGGTCTTGAGCGAGGCGAGGTCGGAGCCGGAGCCGGGCTCCGAAAAGCCCTGGCACCACCAATCGTCGACATTGGCGATGCGCGGCAGGTACTTCTTCTTCTGCTCCTCGTTGCCGAAGGTGTAGATGACGGGGCCGACCATGCTGACGCCGAAGGCGAGCGGCTGCGGCGCCGGATAGGACTGCAGCTCCTCGTTGAAGATGTAGTGCTGCACGCTGGTCCAGCCGGTGCCGCCATATTCCTTCGGCCAATGGCTGACGCCCCAGCCCTTCTTGTTGAGGATGCGCCACCACGTCACCATCTCGTCCTTGGAGAGGTGACGGCCCTCGACCAGCTTGCGCCGCGTATCCGGCGGCACGTTGTCGCGGAAGAACTGCCGCACTTCGTCGCGAAACGCCTGCTCTTCTCTAGTGAATGCGAGATCCATTGGATCCTCCTGTGAAACGTTACTTCATTTTCGTCATTGCGGGGGCATCAGCAGCGCGAATCCCGGATAGCGGTTTCTGCTGCTGGCGCAATTCGTGGCGCGACAATTTCCCGACCGGCGTCCGCGGCAGGTCGTCGACGAACTCGACCGCGGCCGGCAATTCGTGCCTGCCGAGCTTGCCGGCAAGCTGCGCGCGCAGCTCGTCGAGCGTGAACGGCTTTGCCTCGGGCCTCAGCTTGATGAAGGCCTTGGCGGCTTCGCCGCGATAGGGATCGGGAATGCCGAGCACGATCACCTCATGCACGCCCGGGATGGTGTAGATCGCCTGCTCGATCATCTGCGGATAGACGTTGAAACCGCCGGAGATGATCATGTCCTTCTTGCGGTCGACCAGGAAGAAGTAGCCGTCGGCATCGACATAGCCGATGTCGCCGGTGAGAAAGCGGCCATCGACGAAGGCTTCCGTGGATCCCTCCGGCTTGTTCCAGTAGCCCTTGGTGACGTTCGGGCCCTTGATGCGGATCTCGCCGATCTCACCCGGTGGCAGCACGCGCCTGGGATCGTCGAGCGCGACGACGTCGAGCTCGATGCCGGGCAGCGTCAGGCCGATCGAGCCCGGTTTCTCGGGGCCCTCGGGCGGATGGCCGGTGCCGGGCGAGCAGGTCTCGGTCATGCCCCAGCCGCTCTTCAGCTTCTTGCCGACCTTGCGCTCGAAGAAGCTCGCAATCTCCACCGGCAGCGGCGCGCCGCCGGAGCCGATGGTGACCAGCGAGGAGAAATCGCGTTTGTCGAGATCGGGCAGCGCGGCGATCGCGATCCACATCGTCGGCACGCCGGGGAAATAGGTGGCGCGCTTGACCTCGATGTCGCGCATCACGGCTTCGACGTCGAAGCGCTGATGCAGCGAGATCAGATTGCCGCGGCGGAACGAGGACAGCAGCACCACCGTGAGCGCGTAGATGTGGAATAGCGGCAGCACGCAGATCACGCGCTCGATTGTCTCGCCGCGGGCGGCGCGGGCCGGCCTGCCCCAGACGTCGTAGATCGACACCGCCGAGGTGAGATTGCCGTGCGTGAGCATCGCGCCCTTCGGCAGGCCGGTGGTGCCGCCGGTATATTGCAGCAGCGCGACGTCGTCGGCCGCGACGACAGGCCATTGCGCCGGCGCGGCGGCGCCCTCGACGAAAGCCGCGAAGGTGACGATGCGGGGATCGTCGGGGATTGCCGCCTGCGGCGTGCCGACCTTGCCCCAATGATCGTCCTCGCAGACGACGAGCTTGTCGATCAGGCCCTTCTCCAGGAATTTCAGCGCGGTCGGCAGCAGGGCCTGGAGGTTGGAGGTGACGAGCAGGCGCGAGCCGGAATCGGTGATCTTGTGCGTCAGCGCGATCTCGCCGTCGAGCGGCGACAGATGCGCGACGCGGCCCCCGGCCTTCAGCGCGCCGAAGAAGCTGACGGGATGATCGGGCGTGTTGCCGAGGAACAGCGCGACCGAGCTGTTCCTGCCGATGCCAGCGCGCAGGAACGCCGCGGCGGCACGATCGGCCAAGCTTGCGAGCTCGGTGTAGCTGATGGGCCGGTCGCGGAATTCCAGCGCGATGCGCGGGCCGAAATCGGCGGCGGCCTTTGCGAGAAGGTCCGGCAGCGTGCCCTGGACGATGGGATCGTCCCACCGCACGCCCTCGGGATAAAACTGTTCGCCGGGATGGGTCATTTTCCTGATTGCTCGAGCGAACAACTAACACAGACCGTCATTCCGGGGCGCGACGAAGTCGCGAGCCCGGAATCCATAACCACCAGCTGGGGTTATGGATTCCGGGCCTGCGCCTTGCGGCGCATCCCGGAATGACGAAGGTTGGGACGAAGCCCCGATCACGCTGCTTTAGACTCCGCAGCCAGCGACGCAAACGTCTTGCCCTCCGCGGCGAGCTTCTTCAGCAGCGGGGCGGGCTCGAGGCTCGGATCGTTGGTCTCCTTAGCGTAGAAGGCGAGGCGCTCGGCGATGTGCTTGAGGCCGACGCTGTCGGCCCAGAACATCGGGCCGCCACGGTAGATCGGCCAGCCATAGCCGTAGAGCCAGACCACGTCGATGTCGCTGGGACGCGCGGCGATACCCTCTTCCAGGATCTTCGCGCCCTCGTTGATCATCGGATACATCATGCGCTCGAGGATCTCCTCGTCGCTGACGACGCGCTTCTTGCGGCCGAGACGCAGCAAGGTCTCGTCGATCAGCTTCTCGACATCAGGGTCGGGCAGCGGCGCACGAGAACCCTGCTCGTACTTGTAATAGCCCTTGCCGGTCTTCTGGCCGAAGCGGCCGGCCTCGCACAGCGCGTCCGCGATCTCCGACTTGATGCCGCGGTCCTTACGCGAGCGCCAGCCGATGTCGAGGCCGGCGAGATCGCTCATCGCGAACGGGCCCATCGGCATGCCGAACTTGGTGACCACGGCATCGACCTGCTGCGGCAGCGCGCCCTCGAACAGCAGCTTCTCGGACTGCTTGCCGCGCTGGGCCAGCATGCGGTTGCCGACGAAGCCGTCGCAGACGCCGACCACGGCCGGCACCTTCGCGATTTTTCGCGCGATCGTCACCGCAGTCACCAGCGCATCCGGCGCGGTCTTGTCGGCGCGCACGATCTCGCACAGCTTCATGACGTTGGCCGGCGAGAAGAAGTGCATGCCGAGCACGTCCTGCGGACGCTTGGTCGACTTCGCGATCTCGTCGATGTTGAGATACGAGGTGTTGGAGGCGAGCACGGCGCCCGGCTTGGCGTACTGGTCGAGCTTGCCGAACACCTCCTTCTTGACCGCCATGGTCTCGAACACGGCCTCGATGACGAGATCGGCATCGCCGACATTCTCGATGCCGACGACGCCGTTGATCAGCGCCATGCGCTTGGCGGGCGCATCGGCCGGGATGCCGCCGCGCGCGGCGGTCGCCTCCCAGTTCTTCTGCATGATGCCCATGCCGCGCTTGAGCTGCTCCTCGCCGGTCTCGATCAGGGTGACGGGAATGCCGGCATTGGCGAAGGACATCGCGATGCCGCCGCCCATGGTGCCGGCACCGAGAATGGCGACGCGGTTCACGGGCCGCGGCTTGGTGCCTTCAGGAACGCCCGCGATCTTGTTGGCCTCGCGCTCGGCGAAGAAGGCGTAGCGCTGCGCCTTGGACTGGTCGCTGGCGACGAGCTTGAGGAAGCCCTCGCGCTCCTTCTTCAGGCCTTCGTCGAACGGCAGGTCGATGGCGTAGCCGACGGCATCGGCGGCGGCGAACGGCGCCTCGAGGCCGCGCGACTTCTTGGTCATGGCGGCGACCGCATTGGTAAAGATCGAGCGGTCGGCCTTGGCGGCTGCGAGCTTGGAATCGTCGTCGCGCAGGCGGCGCAGCGGGCGCTTCTCCGCGAGCAGCTTGCGCACGAAAGCCTCGCCGCCGGAGGCCGGGCCCTCGACGATCTCCTCGATCAGGCCGTTCTTCAGCGCCTCCGCCGCCCCGATCGGGTCGCCGCCGACGATCATCTTGACCGCAAGCTCCGGGCCCACCGCACGGGGCAGGCGCTGGGTGCCACCGGCGCCGGGCAGAAGTCCGAGCTTCACCTCGGGCAGGCCGAGCTTGGCCTCTTTCACCGCCACGCGGAAATGGCAGGCCAGCGCGACCTCGAGGCCGCCGCCGAGCGCGGTGCCGTGGATCGCGGCAACGACCGGCTTGGGCGAGTTTTCGATCTCGGACAGCACGTCGTTGAGCGCGGGCGGCTTCGGCGGCTTGCCGAACTCGGTGATGTCGGCACCGGCAATGAAGGTGCGACCGGCGCAGGTCAGCACGATGCCCTTGATGGCGGGATCGGCGATCGCGGCCTTGATGCACTCGAGGATCCCGCCGCGGACTGCGGCACTCAGCGCATTGACCGGCGGGCTGTTGACCGTGACGATCCCGACTTCATCATGACGCTCAAGCTTGACCACTTCGCTCACGGTGTCCCTCCTTGGTGGGGATTTACTTTTATTCGATTTCGCATTGCGGAATTTAATTCCGCATCTTGACGGCAGGGTTATTTTGAAGCACGGACGTTGTCAACGACTCCGCGCAAGAAGCAGATCAGGGATGAAGCGTACAGGAAAGAAGACCGCGACCGATCGGAATTTCGTCGTCGCGCTTTCCCGCGGACTGGAAGTATTGCGCGCGTTCCAACCCAATGACGGCCTGCTGGGCAATCAGGAGATTGCGTCCCGCACCAATCTGCCCAAGCCCACCGTGTCGCGGCTGACCTACACGCTGACCAAGCTTGGCTATCTGACGCCGGTTCCTCGCTTCGAGAAGTATCAGCTCGCCCCGGCAGCGATGTCGCTCGGCTACGCGGCGCTGGCCAATCTGGGCGTTCGGCATTTGTCCGAGCCGTTCCGCGAAGAGGTGATGCGCGCGACCGGCGGCGCCGTCGCCGTCGGCGGCCGTGACCGCCACAGCATGATCTATTTCGGGCAGAGCCGCGGCAGCGAGACCGTCGGCGTTCAACTTGACGTCGGCTCGCGCGTGCCGATTGCAACCAGTGCGATGGGCCGCGCCTATTTCTGGGCACTCGATGACGAAGGTCGCGCCGAAGTGTCGCGCATCCTGCGCGAACATTACGGCAGCCGCTGGCCGAAGATGCGCGAGGGCTTGGAACGTTCCGGCGAGACGGTCGCGAAATACGGCTTTGCGATTTCGGTCGGCGATTGGCACGACGACATCGGCGCCGCCGGCGTCGCGCTCAAGCTCAACGACGGAACCGGGCCTTACGCATTCAATTGCGGCGCGCCCGCATTCCGTTTCACGGAAGAGCGTTTGATCAACGACATTGGACCGCGTCTCTTGGCGATGGTAAGGAACATCGAAGCGGCGCTCGGGGGTCTGATGCCGCATTCAAAAAAAGACATCAGCAAAAAGCTGAAATCAGGAGGAAAAGTTGCGCGTGTGGCCGAGGGATTCAGATAGCCTTTGTCATCATCGGGAGCGGCTCGCATCGCCCCATCGCTCACTGAACGACGTGAGCGAGACGAGATGACGCAGGCACAGCTCGCGCAGGGTAGATCGCCCCTGCTCGCGGTTCGCGACGTCAGCGTCGTGTTCGGCGGCATCGTCGCGCTCAACGGCGTGTCCTTCGACATGCACAAGGGCCAGATCCTCGGCTTGATCGGCCCGAACGGCGCCGGCAAGACCACTCTCTTCAATTGCCTCTCACGCCTCTATCAGCCGTCGTCCGGCGACATCTTGATGGACGGCGTGAGCATCCTGACGCGGCCGCCGCACCGGATCGCCGAGATCGGCATCGGCCGCACCTTCCAGAACGTGGCGCTGTTTCCCAACCTTTCGGTGATGGACAACGTCCGCGTCGGCGCCCATTCGAAGACCTCGAGCGACATTATCAGCGACTCCCTGAAGCTTGCCTGGGTCCGGCGCAGCGAGACCAGCATCAACAAGAAGGTGCACGAGATCCTTGCTTACCTCGACCTCGAGGACGTCGCCCATACCGTCGTGTCCGGCCTACCGTTCGGTACGCAGAAGCGGGTCGAGCTGGCGCGTGCGCTGGCGGCCGATCCGAAGATCCTGCTGCTCGACGAACCCGCCGGCGGCCTCAACCACGAGGAAGTTCATGTGCTCGGCGATCTCATCCGCAAAATCCGCGACGAGCGCCATATGACCGTGCTCCTGGTCGAGCATCACATGGGCCTCGTGATGTCGATCGCCGACCATGTCGTCGCGCTGAATTTCGGCAAGAAGCTCGCGGAAGGCACGCCCGCCCAGGTGCAGGCGGACCCGGACGTCATCAAGGCCTATCTCGGGAGCAAGGATCAATGACGCCACTGCTCAACGTCAAGGACCTGCGCGCTTATTACGGCCAGGTCCAGGCGCTCCATGGCCTTTCCTTCTCGCTCAACGAGGGCTCGCTCGTGACGCTGCTGGGCGCCAACGGCGCCGGCAAGACCACCACACTGCGCGCGATCTGCAACATGGTGCGTTCCACCGGCGGCGTCGAGTTCGAAGGCAAGCCGCTGAACAACCGTTCGACCGAGAGCATCGTGCGGTTCGGCATCGCCCACGTGCCGCAGGGCCGCGGCACCTTCACCAACATGACGGTGGAAGAGAACCTCCAGCTCGGGGCCATCACCCGCAAGGACCGCGCCGGCATCGTCTCCGACATCGAGCGCATGTACGCGCATTTCCCGGTGTTGAAGCAGCGCCATACCCAGCAGGCCGGCACACTCTCCGGCGGCGAGCAGCAGATGCTCGCGGTCGCCCGCGCGCTGATGCTGCGTCCGCGGCTGATGCTGCTCGACGAGCCCTCCTTCGGCCTCGCGCCGCTGGTGGTGCGCGACCTGTTCGGCATCCTCGGCAAGATCAACCGCGAGGACAAGGTCTCGATCCTGGTGGTCGAGCAGAACGCCCAGCTCGCGCTCGAGCTCGCCGACCAGGCCTATGTGATCGAGACCGGGCGCATCGTGATGTCGGGCAAGGCCAAGGACATCGCGAACAACGAAGAAATCCGCAAATCCTATCTGGGTTACTGAGGGAGCCGGCACAATGGAGCTGTTCACCAACCAGGTCCTGGCCGGCATCGCCACGGGGGCGATTTATGCCTGCATGGCGCTCGCCGTGGTCATGATCTACCAGGCCATCGACCATCTCAACTTCGCGCAAGGCGAGATGGCGATGTTCTCGACTTTCATCTCATGGCAGCTGATGCAGTGGGGCGTGTCTTATTGGGCTGCCTTCCTGATCACGCTGGCATTTTCTTTCGTTGCCGGCATCGCGATCGAGCGCATCCTGTTCAAGCCGCTCGTCAAGGCGCCGGTGCTCACCAACGTCGCCGGCTTCATCGCGCTGTTTGCGATCATCAACTCCTCGGCGGGCCTGATCTGGGACTTCACGATCAAGCAATATCCGACCCCGTTCGGCTCCGCACCGTTCCTCGGCAGCCAGCTGATCTCGACGCACCAGGCCGGCATGATCGGCGTCACCGTGGCGCTGCTGCTCGCGCTCTATTTCTTCTTCCAGTACACGCGCATCGGCCTTGCGATGCGAGCCGCAGCGTCGGTGCCCGAATCGGCCCGCCTCGTCGGCATCAACACGAGTTGGATGATCGCGCTCGGCTGGGGCATGGCGACCGCGATCGGCTCGATCGCCGGCATGCTGATCGCACCTGTCGTATTCCTCGAGCCGAACATGATGGGCGGCGTGCTGATCTACGGCTTCGCCGCGGCGGTGCTCGGCGGGCTGTCGAGCCCGTTCGGCGCCGTGGTCGGCGGCTTCCTGGTCGGCGTGTTCGAGAATCTGGCCGGTACCTACATCCCCGGCGTCGGCAATGAGCTGAAACTCCCGATCGCGCTCGCGCTGATCATCTCCGTCCTGGTCGTCAAACCCGCTGGTCTGTTCGGCCGGCATATCGTCAAGCGAGTTTGATCATGAGCGCAGCAGAAGAAGTCGTCGCCGAGGGCCACGAGGCGGTCGAGGCGGTTCCGAAGCGGGCCATGACGCTGGGCACCGGCACCTCGCTGGTGGTGCTGGCGGCGCTGTTGATCGTGCCGATGTTCGTCAAGAACTTCATCATCTTCCAGATGACGATGCTCCTGATCTACGGGCTCGCGGTGCTGGCGCTGAACATCCTGACCGGCGGAAGCGGCCAGTTCTCGCTCGGCCAGAGCGCGTTCTACGCCGTCGGCGCCTATGTGTCTGCGGTGCTGATGGAACATGCCAACGTCAACTACGCGCTGACCATTCCGATCTCCGCCGTGATTTGCTTTGGATTCGGTTACCTGTTCGGCAAGCCGGCGCTGCGGCTGTCCGGCATCTATCTCGCACTCGCGACCTTCGCGCTTGCGACTGCGATGCCGCAGCTGCTCAAGCTGAACTTCCTCGAGCACTGGACCGGCGGCGTGCAGGGCCTCGTCGTCACCAAGCCGGACGCGCCGTTCGGCCTGCCGATGTCGCAGGACATGTGGCTGTACTACTTCACGCTCGCCGTGACGGTCGCGATCTACATCTTCTCGGTGAACCTGTTGCGCTCCCGCTCGGGCCGCGCCTTCATGGCGATCCGCGACAACGAGATCGCGGCCTCCTCGATGGGAGTCAACGTCGCGCTGTACAAGACGCTGGCTTTCGGCGTGTCCGCCGGCATCACCGGCGTTGCCGGCTCGCTCGGCGCCATCGCGGTGCAATTCGTCGCGCCCGACAGCTACACCATCACGCTCGCGATCTCGCTGTTCCTCGGCATGGTGGTCGGCGGCGTCGGCTGGCTGCCCGGCTCGTTCGTCGGTGCGGCCTTCATCATCTTCGTGCCGAACATGGCGGAGAGCATCTCCAAGGGCCTCTCCGGCGCGGTATTCGGCGTGCTGCTGTTCCTCGTCATCTACCTCGTGCCGCACGGCGCAAGGCAGGTCGCGATCCTGGGCCAGCAACTCGTCGGCAAGCTCAGGAAGAACTGAAGACCCGTTGAATTAACCAAGGAGACCGAATTGTATTTTGGAAGAACACTGCGAGCCGCCGCGCTGATCACGGCAACGGCGGCCATCACTCTCACCTCCGGCGCTGCACTCGCCCAAAAGAAATACGACACCGGCGCGTCCGATACCGAGATCAAGATCGGCAACATCATGCCGTACAGCGGTCCGGCGTCGGCCTATGGCATCATCGGCAAGACCGAAGAAGCCTATTTCAAGATGATCAACGACAAGGGCGGCATCAACGGCCGCAAGATCAACTTCGTCACCTATGACGACGGCTATTCGCCGCCGAAGGCTGTCGAGCAGGTCCGCAAGCTGGTCGAGAGCGACGAGGTGCTGGTCGTTTTCAATCCGCTCGGCACGCCCTCGAACAGTGCGATCCAGAAGTATCTGAACTCCAAGAAGATCCCGCAGCTCTTCGTCGCGACCGGCGCCACCAAGTGGAACGACCCGAAGAACTTCCCCTGGACCATGGGCTGGCAGCCCTCCTACCAGAGCGAAGCGCAGATCTACGCGAAGTGGCTGATGAAGGAGAAGCCGGACGCCAAGATCGCGATCCTCTACCAGAACGACGATTTCGGCAAAGACTACCTCAAGGGCACCAAGGACGGCCTCGGCGCCAAGGCCTCGTCCATGATCGTCATGGAGGAGAGCTACGAGGTCTCCGAGCCGTCGATCGACGGCCATATCGTCAAGATCAAGGCCGCCAATCCCGACGTGCTGCTGATCTACACCACGCCGAAGTTCGCGGCCCAGACCATCAAGAAGACCGCCGAGCTCAGCTGGAAACCGCTCCAGATCCTCACCAACGTGTCGATCTCGGTCGGCAGCGTGATGAAGCCGGCTGGCTTCGAGAACGCGCAGGGCGTGCTGTCGGCCGCCTACGCCAAGGACTCCACGGATCCGCAATGGGCCAACGACCCAGGCATGAAGAAGTGGAACGAGTTCGTCGACAAGTACATGCCGGGTGCCGACAAGTCGGACACCAGCATGGTCTACGGCTATGGCGCCGCGTCGACGCTGGCCAAGGTGCTGGAGATGTGCGGCGACGATCTCACTCGCGCCAACATCATGAAGCAGGCCGCCTCGTTGAAGGACTTTGCCCCGGATACGCTGCTGCCCGGCGTCAAGATCAACACCAGCGCCACCGACTTCGCTCCGATCGCGCAGCTGCAGATGATGCGCTTCAAGGGCGAGAAGTGGGAACTGTTCGGCGAGATCATCAGCGGTGACGTCGCCTCCGAGTGACGCGTGACGCGATGATCGAGGACGAGGAGCCCCCGCGGACAATCGCGGGGGCTTTTTGTTGACGACAGGCGCCAATCTTGTTCAATGCGATCGATCCATCCCGGGGTAGGAGAGCAATGGCCGCCGTTCGTTCCCAGGTTGCGACGCTCTGGGCCGCGCTTGCCTTGTGCACTGCAATGAGCGGCGAGGCGCTGGCGCAGAAGAAATACGACAGCGGCGCGTCCGATACCGAGATCAAGATCGGTAACATCATGCCCTACAGCGGTCCGGCCTCCGGCTATGCTGCGATCGGCAGGACCGAGGAAGCCTACTTCAACAAGATCAATGCCGAGGGCGGCATCAACGGCCGCAAGATCAGATTCATCTCCTATGACGACGGCTATTCGCCGCCGAAGACGGTGGAACAGGCGCGAAAACTGGTCGAGAGCGACAACGTGCTGCTGATCTTCGGCTCGCTCGGCACCTCCACCAACAGCGCCATCCGCAAGTACATGAACGAGAAGAAGGTGCCGCAATTGTTCGTGGCGAGCGGCGCCTCGAAATGGAACGACCCCAAGCAATATCCCTGGACCATGGGCTGGCAGCCGAGCTACGTCAGCGAGGCCCGGATCTATGCCAAATACATCATGAAGGAGAAGCCAAACGGAAAGATCGGCGTGCTCTACCAGAACGACGATTTCGGCAAGGACTATCTAAACGGGTTGAAGGAGGGCCTCGGCGCCAAGGCTTCGATGATCGTGCGGGAGGAGGCCTACGACACGTCCGAGCCCGCAATCGACGAGCGAGTCGTGAAGCTGAAGGCGGCCGGCGCCGATATCTTCATCAGCCTCACCAACCAGAAATTCGCCGCGCAGGGAATCAAGAAAGCCGCGGAGATCAACTGGCATCCGATGCACATCATCTCCAACGTCTCGGCTTCGGTCAGCGGCGTATTGGAGCCGGCGGGCATTGAAGTCTCGCAAGGCATCCTGTCGGCGACCTACACCAAGGACGGCTCCGACCCGCAGTGGAATGCCGACGACGGCATGAAGAAGTTCTACAGTTTCCTCGCGCAATACGAGCCCAGGGCCAACAAGCTCGATGCCGGCGTCGTGTACGGCTATGCCGCCGCACAGACCATCGTGAAGGTGCTGCAGATGTGCGGCGACGATCTCACCCGCGAGAACGTCATGAAGCAGGCCGCCAGCCTGAAGGACTTCGCACCCGACACGCTGCTGCCAGGCATCAAGATCAACACCGCGCCCGACGATTTCGCCCCGATCGAGCAGCTGCAGATGATGCGCTTCAAGGGCAGGAAATGGGAGCTGTTCGGCGACATCATCTCGAGCGAGATGAGCCACTGAACGACGCAATTCAAAATAGCCGCCTTCTCGTAAAGCAACTCAAGCGGTGAGTTTGCCCCGCAAAAAGAATCTCACGCGCCGGAATATTCAGCACCGCCTTCGACGAGATCGCCGCCTGCGCGAGGCCCGTGCAGGCGTTCTTCTTGCTGACGGCCGTGGATAGGTATTGAATGCGTGACGGAGCGACGCGCAACGATCGCTCCCAATAAGAACAAACGACACATTCAATCCTGTCCAGGGAGATCAAAATGCCTGCAATGCATGTGCGATTGGGGGCCTTCTCGGCTGCCCTCGTGCTAGCCGCCACGCTGTCCACGACAGCGCTCGCGCAGAAGAAATACGACACCGGCGCATCCGACACGGAGATCAAGATCGGCAACATCATGCCCTATAGCGGTCCCGCGTCCGCCTACGGCGTGATCGGCAAGACCGAAGAGGCCTATTTCCGCAAGATCAACGCAGAAGGCGGCATTAACGGCCGCAAGATCAACTTCATCACCTATGACGACGCCTATTCCCCGCCGAAGACCGTGGAGCAGGCGCGCAAGCTGGTCGAGAGCGACGAGGTGCTGCTGATCTTCAACTCGCTCGGCACCCCGCCGAACTCGGCGATCCAGAAGTACATGAACCAGAAGAAGGTTCCGCAGCTGTTCGTCGCCACCGGCGCCACGAAGTGGAACGACCCGCAGACCTTCCCGTGGACGATGGGCTGGCAACCCAACTACCAGATCGAGTCGATCATCTACGCCAAGTACATCCTGAAGAACCATCCGAACGCCAAGATCGCCGTGCTCTACCAGAACGACGATTACGGCAAGGACTATCTGAAGGGGTTCAAGGACGGGCTCGGAGCCAAGGCCGCCTCGATGATCGTCATCGAGGACAGCTACGAAGTCTCCGAGCCGACCATCGACTCCCACATCGTCAAGATGAAGTCGACCAACGCCGACGTGTTCTTCAACATCACGACGCCGAAATTCGCGGCACAGGCGATCAAGAAGAACGCCGAGATCGGCTGGAAGCCGCTGCACTTCCTCAACAACGTCTCGGCCTCGATCGGCAGCGTAATCAAGCCGGCCGGATTCGAGAACGCGCAGGACATCATCTCGTCGCAATATTTCAAGGATCCGACCGACGCGCAGTGGAAAAACGACAAGGCGATGATCGCCTGGAACGAATTTCTGGATAAGTACTATCCGGAAGCGAACCGCGCCGATGCCTCGGTAATGTACGGCTACATCGTCGCCCAAGGCCTCGTTCACGTGCTCAAGGCCTGCGGTGACAATCTCACCCGCGAGAACATCATGAAGCAGGCCGCCAACATCAAGGACTTCGAGCCGGCGGGCCTGTTGCCGGGCATCAAGGTCAACACCTCGGCGACCGATTTCGCGCCGCTCTCGCAACTGCAGCTGATCCGGTTCAAGGGCGAGCATTGGGTGCCATTTGGCGAGGTGCTGAGCGGCGACGTCGGCGGCTGACCATTAACCACTTGCTCAAGATGTAGCCAAATCGACTAAAGACGCAGCCCCTGCGGCCATGCCGCAGGGGCTTTTCCTTGAAGCGTTCAGGCAAATCGTATTGAATTGCGGCCGCGTCGCGAAGAAAAACGAGACAAGAAAAGGGACGCACACACAAAGAAAAAACAGGGAGATTGGAATGCCTGCTGTCACCGGCAAGCTTGCGGCCGCATCATTGGCGCTCGCGCTCATCGCGGCCTCGGCCTCAACCGCAACGGCCCAGAAGAAATACGATACCGGTGCGACCGACACCGAGATCAAGATCGGCAACATCATGCCCTACAGCGGACCGGCCTCCGCCTACGGCATCATCGGTCGCACCGAAGCCGCCTATTTCAAGAAGATCAACGAAGAGGGCGGCATCAACGGCCGCAAGATCAATTTCGTCTCCTACGACGACGCCTACTCGCCGCCGAAGACGGTGGAGCAGGCGCGCAAGCTGGTCGAGAGCGACGAGGTGCTGCTCGTCTTCAACTCGCTCGGCACGCCGCCGAACTCCGCGATCCAGAAATACATGAACTCGAAGAAGGTGCCGCAGCTGTTCGTCGCCACCGGCGCTACCAAGTGGAACGATCCGCAGAACTTCCCGTGGACCATGGGCTGGCAACCCAACTACCAGAGCGAGACGCAGATCTACGCGAAATACATCCTCAAGGCCATGCCGAACGCCAAGATCGGCGTGCTCTACCAGAACGACGATTACGGCAAGGATTACCTGAAGGGCCTGAAGGACGGCTTGGGGGCCAAGGCCGCGAGCATGATCGTGCTGGAGGAAAGCTACGAGACTTCGGAGCCGACCATCGACAACCACATCGTCAAGCTGAAAGCCACCGGCGCCGACGTCTTCATCAACATCACCACGCCGAAGTTCGCTGCGCAGGCGATCAAGAAGATCTCCGAGATCGGCTGGAAGCCGACCCACTTCCTCAACAACGTCTCGGCCTCGGTCGGCAGCGTGATCAAGCCCGCCGGCTTCGAGAATTCGCAGGACATCATCTCGGCCGCCTATCTGAAGGACGTCTCCGATCCGCAGTGGAAGGACGACGCCGGCATGAAGGCGTTCCTGGAGTTCATGACGAAGTACTTCCCCGAGGGCGACAAGCTCGACGGCGGCACCATCGTCGGCTACGGCGTCGCGCAGACGCTGGTCGAAGTGCTGAAGAAATGCGGCGACAATCTCACGCGCGAGAACGTCATGAAGCAGGCGGCGAGCCTGAAGGACTTCCGCACCGAAGTGCTGCTGCCCGGCATCAAGATCAGTACCGGGCCGAACGACTTCGCACCGATCAGCTCGCTGCAGCTGATGAAGTTCAAGGGCGACAAGTGGGACCTGTTCGGCGAGGTGATCAGCGCCGACGCCGGCGGCTAGAAGCTTCAAAGCCCGGACGACGAGCCCCCTGCGCTGATCGCGGAGGGGGCTTCTGCTTGTGTGGCAATTATGATCACGCGATTGCACAATCGAATGACGGCGAAGGCGCTTACGCTTTGGCACACGATGCGGTAGGCAGATGGCGGCGACCTCCTCGCCGCCAGTCCAGTCTGCGCAAGGCCATTGTCCATGACCGACCGACGCCCCCTGCTCCGCGCGCTCTACGACGCGGCCGTCGCCGCCGCCCATCCCGAAATGGTGCTGGCCCCTCACCTGCGACCTGCGCCCAGGGGGCGCGTGATCTGCCTCGCGGCCGGCAAGGGCGCCGGCGCGATGGCCGCAGCCGCGGAGCGGCATTATCTCGATGCGCTGGGATTGGCGCCGGAGCGCCTCGTCGGCATCGCCACCACGCGCCACGGCTACGGCGTGCCGACGCGCAGCATTCGCGTGGTCGAGGCCGGTCATCCCGTGCCTGACGAAGCGGGCCTGAAGGGCGCGGCCGACACGCTCGCACTCGCGGGCGAGGCCGGGCCGGACGATCTCCTGCTGGTGCTGCTCACCGGCGGCGGCTCGGCCAACTGGATCGCGCCGGTGGACGGCATCAGCTTCGCGCAGAAGCAGGCGGTCAACAAGGCGCTGCTGCGCTCGGGCGCGCCGATCGGCGAGATGAACGTCGTGCGCAAGCACCTGTCGCGGATCAAGGGCGGCCGCCTCGCCCGCGCTGGCAGCAACGCCGCGGAGATCGTGACGCTCGCGATCTCCGACGTGCCGCATGACGATCCGTCCGCGATCGCCTCCGGCCCCACCGTGCCCGATCCGACCACGCTGGCGGATGCGCGCGCGATCGTGGCGAAATACAGGCTCGACATCGACGATGCGGTGCGCCGCGCGCTCGACGATCCCAACAACGAGAGCTGCAAGCCGGGCGACGCCGCCTTTGCGCGCGCGTCGTTCGAGCTGATTGCGCGGCCCAAGCAGTCGCTGGACGCTGCGGTCAAGCTCGCGCGCGAGGCCGGCTACGAGACCATCGATCTCGGCGCCGATCTCGAAGGCGAGGCGCGCGAGGTCGCCGCCGATCACGCCAGGCTGGCGCTTCAGGCACGCAGCCAAGGCAAGCGCGTCGCGATTCTCTCCGGCGGCGAGCTCACGGTCACCGTGCGCGGCAACGGGCGCGGTGGGCCGAACCAGGAATACGCGCTGGCGCTGGCCTCGCTCTTGAAGGACACTTCCGGCATCGCGGCGCTGGCCGGCGACACCGACGGCGCCGATGGCGGCGCCGGCCACCCGACCGACCCCGCCGGCGCGCTGATCGATGCGGCGACGTTCGCAAAGATGAAGGCGCTGGGGCTCGAGCCGCAGGCCTATCTCGCCAACAACGACGCCACCACGTTTTTCGAGGCGACCGGCGACCTGCTACAGCCTGGACCGACGCTGACCAACGTGAACGACATCAGGGTGATTTTGGTGGATTGACGTCCGCTTACCCTCCCCTGGAGGGTAAGAGTCAAAACTCGTTGGCGATCTTCGCGAGCATCCCGATCAGGGCTTCGCGGTTGGCCTGGCCGAGCAAGTCGTTCAGCCGGGCCTCGTGCTTGGTGGCGACGAGCTTCTTGGCGCGCGCCAGCACGGCCTTGCCCTTGTCGGTCAAGACCAGGATGTGCGAGCGGCGGTCGTTGGTGGAGCGGATCCGCGCGCAGAGGTCGCGGCTCTCCAGATTGTCGAGCATGGCTACGAAGTTCGGCCTGAGGATGCCGAGCGTGGAGGCGATCTCGGTCTGGTTACGGCCGGGGTTCTTCTCGACCAGCAGCAGCACCGAGAACTGCGCCGGCGTCAGCTGGAGCGAGGCCATGCAGCGCAGAAAATTCTCGAACACCTTGAGCTGTGCACGTTTCAGGACATAGCCGAGCTGCTCGGAAAGCTCGCCGAGCTGGAGGGCCTCCGCCTGCGGCTCGCTCGCGTCCTTGCGGCCCTTGGCCACGTCGGCCGGCTTGTCGGAGGACTTTTCAGCGGTTTTGGAAACGGTCATCGCCTCGTGCTCGTAATCCCGCTAAATTCCGGGGCGGGTCGTTCCCACCCTTGAAGTTATATTTGATAATTGTTATGGACCATACCAAATATCGCCTGCGTTTTTCAATGGCTGTGAGCGGACCGTCCACCGCAATCGAGGGGACCGGTCCGGATTAGGGGGAGCGTCCGGTCTTGAATACCACCATCATGCTGTTCCTGGTGCAGGACGGCATCACCAATGGCGCGATCTATGCGCTGCTCGGCCTGGCGCTGGTGCTGGTGTTCGCCGTCACCCGCGTCATCCTCATTCCCCAGGGCGAATTCGTCACCTACGGCGCGCTGACCTATGCCTCGCTGGCCGCCGGCCAGATGCCGGGCACGGCAAAGCTGGCGCTGGCGCTCGGCATCGGCGCCTTCGTCTTCGACCTGTTCGTGGCGCGCAAGGCGCTGCACGGACGGCTGGTCGTCCGCAGCTTCATCGCCAACGTCGTGCTGCCGGCGATCGTGCTGGCGCTGACCCTGTCGCTCGCGGCGCAGAAACCGCCGGTCGCGGTCTGCATCGCGCTGTCGCTGGTGATCGTGGCGATGATCGGCCTCTATCTCTACCGCATCGCCTTCCAGCCGCTGGCGCACACCTCGGTGCTGGTGCTGCTGATCGCCTCGGTCGGCGTCCATCTCGCGCTGCAGGGACTTGGCCTGTTGTTCTTCGGCGCCGAAGGCCAGCGCGGGCCTGCCGTGCTGTCCGGCGCCTTCACCGCCGGCGCATTGCGCTTCACCGGCCAGAGCATCACCGTCTATGCCATCACCATCGCCTTCATCGTCGCGCTCTGGCTGTTCTTCGGCCTGACGCTCTACGGCAAGGCGCTGCGCGCGACCGCGGTCAACCGGCTCGGGGCGCGGCTTGCCGGCATCCGCACCACGCTGTCGGGCCAGATCGCCTTCCTGCTGGCTTCCGTGATCGGCGCACTCTCCGGCATCCTGATCGTGCCGATCACGACACTGTATTACGACTCCGGCTTCCTGATCGGGCTGAAGGGCTTCGTTGCCGCGATCATCGGCGGCCTCGTCAGCTATCCCCTCACCGCCGTGGCGGCGCTGGTGGTCGGCATCGTCGAGGCGTTCTCGTCCTTCTATGCCTCCAACTACAAGGAGGTGATCGTCTTCATGCTGCTGATCCCCGTGCTGCTGCTGCGCTCGCTCGCCGCGCCCGCGGTCGAGGAAGAGAAGGACTGAGCCCGATGCAGAGCCGGCTTCCCATCCTCGTCTTCGCGATCCTCATGGCGGCGATCCCGCTCATCCCGGGCGTGCCCCCGTTCTGGATCGTGCTGCTCGACAATATCGGCCTTGCCGCGCTGGTCGCGATGGGCCTCGTGCTGCTGACCGGCGTCGGCGGCCTCACCTCGTTCGGGCAGGCCGCCTTCGTCGGTTTCGGTGCCTACACCACCGCCGTGCTGACGACGGCCTATGGCCTGTCGCCCTGGCTGACGCTGCCGCTGTCGCTTCTGGTCAGCGGCTCGCTCGCGGTGCTGCTGGGGCTAATCACCGTGCGCCTCTCGGGGCATTATCTGCCGCTCGGCACGCTCGCCTGGGGGCTCGGGCTGTTCTACCTGTTCAGCAAGCTGGAGTTTCTCGGACGCAACGACGGCATCTCGGCGATCCCGCCGCTGTCGATCGGTACCTTCAAGATGCTCTCGCCCGGCTCGATCTATCACGCGATCTGGGTCGCCGTGATCCTCTCGGCCCTGCTGACGATGAACCTCTTGGACTCCCGCACCGGCCGCGCCATCCGCGCGCTGCGCCGCGGCCATGTCGCCGCCGAAGCGTTCGGCGTCCACACGCCGCGCGCAAAGCTCCTGGTGTTCATCCACGCCGCGGTGCTCGCCGGCCTGTCCGGCTGGCTCTATGCCCATCTGCAGCGCGCGGTGAACCCGACACCGTTCGGCGCGCATATGGGCATCGAATATCTCTTCATCGCGGTGGTCGGCGGCGCCGGCTATGTCTGGGGCGGCGTGCTGGGCGCGGCGATTGTCGTGATCCTGAAAGAGGTACTGCAGAGCTATCTGCCGCTGATCCTGCCCGGCTCCGGCCAGGTCGAGACCATCGTGTTCGGCATCATGCTGGTGGCGCTGCTGCAGCTTGCGCCCGGCGGCCTCTGGCCCTGGCTGATGTCGTTCTTCCCCGAGCGCACCGACGGCAAGAAGCCGGACACCTCCCTGAAGCTGGAGCATCGCACCCGCGCACCCGCCGAGGCCGGTGTCCTGCTTCAGGTCGAGAAGGCGCGAAAACAATTCGGTGGCGTGGTCGCGGTGAACAACGTCTCCTTCGACGTCCACGCCCGCGAGATCGTCGCGCTGATCGGCCCGAACGGCGCCGGCAAGAGCACGACCTTCAACCTGATTACCGGCGTGCTGTCGGCAACCTCGGGCTCGATCTCGGTGCTCGGCAGGAAGGTCGACAACGCGCCGCCACAGGAGATCGTCAAGCTCGGCATCAGCAGGACCTTCCAGCACGTCAAGCTCGTCCCCGACATGACCGTGCTGGAGAACGTCGCGATTGGCGCACATTTGCGCGGCCATTCCGGCCCAATCTCCTCGATGCTGCGGCTCGACCGCGCTGACGAGGCCAAGCTGCTCGCCGAGGCCGCGCGCCAGATCGAGCGCGTCGGCCTCGCCGAGCAGATGCACCAGCTGGCAGGCTCGCTCTCGCTCGGCCAGCAGCGCATCGTCGAGATCGCCCGCGCGCTCTGCGTCGATCCGATGCTGCTGCTGCTCGACGAGCCGGCAGCCGGACTGCGCCACATGGAAAAGCAACGGCTGGCAACACTGCTCCGCGAGCTGCGCGACGGCGGGATGTCCGTCCTCTTGGTCGAGCACGACATGGGCTTCGTGATGAACCTTGCCGACCGCATCGTGGTGCTCGATTTCGGCACCAAGATCGCGGAGGGCACGCCGGCGACGATCAAGACCAATCCCGAAGTGATCAAGGCCTATCTCGGAGTGGCGGCATGAGCACGCTGTTGTCCGTCACCGACGCGCATGTCGCCTATGGCAAGGTCGAGGCAGTGCGTTCGGTCTCGCTCGAGGTCGGAGCCAACGAGATCGTCACCATCGTCGGCGCCAACGGCGCCGGCAAGACCACGCTGCTCTCGGCCATCATGGGCATCCTGCCGCTGAAGGGCCGCGTCGCCTTTGCCGGGCAGGATCTCGCCCGGCTCGACATCGAGGACCGCGTCGCGATGGGGCTCGGTCTCGTTCCCGAGCATCGCGAATTGTTCGTGACCATGAATGTCGAGGACAATCTCGAGCTGGGCGCGTTCCGGATCGAGCGCAGCAAGGCCAAAGCCTCGATGGAGCGGGTCTATGCGCTGTTTCCGCGGCTGAAGGAGCGGCGCAAGCAGCTCGCCGGCACACTCTCCGGCGGCGAGCAGCAGATGCTCGCGATGGGCCGCGCGCTGATGGGCGAGCCGAAGCTCTTGATGCTGGACGAGCCGAGCCTCGGCCTTGCGCCGATCATCGTCGCCGACATCTTCCGCATCGTCACCGAGCTCCGCGCCGCCGGCGTCTCCGTGCTGCTGGTCGAGCAGAACGCGCAGGCCGCGCTGAAGATCGCGGACCACGCCTACGTTATGGAGCTCGGCGAGTTCGTGCTCAGCGGCAAGGCCAGCGACATCGCCGCCAACGAACGGGTGGCCGCGAGCTATCTCGGCTTCCAGCACGAAGGCGAGAGTGTGATTTAGCGATTCAGCGCTCTTCTTCCCTCCCCTTGTGGGAGAAGGTGGCGCGAAGCGCCGGATGAGGGGTTCTCTCCGCGCGTGAGACCGTCCGAGAGGACAGAACCCCTCACCCGGCTTCGATGCTTCGCATCGAATCCACCCTCTCCCACAAGGGGAGAGGGTGCACCGCGCAGCCTGCTTCAGCTTTCGTTAGAGGCTAAGCTCGCCGCCTACCCCTTCAGCGCCGCAACCTCCGCTTCCAGCTCTGCGATCCGCTGATCCCTCGCGGCGAGCGCGGCCGCGACATCGGCTGCATCAAACTTCTGCGGGATGTGCTGCGGGCAGTTGGTGTCCCAGGCCGCGATCTTGAACAGGATCACTTGCTCGGGCCGGGCGCGGTAGCCTTTCGGCATCAGCGACGTGGTCAGGGCTTCGTCGTCCTCGACCACGCGCGCCTCGCCCCAGATCTTCACCCGGCGGCGGTGGGCGTAGTCCATCACGAAGATGTAGGCCTTGGGATTCTCCGAGAGATTTCCTTGCGTGATGAACTGCTGGTTGCCGGCGTAGTCGGCGAAGGCGAGCGTCTGCTTGTCCAGCACCTTGAGAAAGCCCTTCGGGCCGCCGCGGTGCTGGATGTAGGGCTGGCCGTCGGCTGAAGCCGTGGCGAAATAGAAGCTGTTGGCGTCGGCCAGGAACGCGGCGAGATTGTCGTCGACCTCGGTGCGCCAGCCGCGCTGCTCGCTGCGCGCATAGGCCTCGCGCGAGCCCTTGCGCGCCTGGATCGTCTTCACCGCCGGCGAAAAGGCCACGTCGCTGGCATAGGTGTGAACTGCCGTCATCGGAACATCTCCTGAAATTCCGGCGCATTGCTGCGTCTTCCGCGCCTAATCTGGACCTTTCGGCGTCTAAAACAATTGAGCAGCTTGACACTTCATCATTGCCATTTATGCAATAATGTCCATGGACCGCCTGGAAGCCATGCACGTCTTCGTCACGGTCGCCGACCTGCGCGGCTTCGCGCCGGCCGCGCGCAAACTGCGGCTGTCGCCGTCGGCGGTGACGCGGATGATCGCGGCGCTGGAGGAGCATCTCGGCGCGCGGCTGCTGCAGCGGACCACGCGGCAGGTGGCGCTGACCGACGTCGGCACGCGGTACCTGGAGCGCGCGCGGCGCATCCTCGCCGACGTCGAGGAGGCCGACGGCTCGGCGCGGGAGGAGCGCAACCGGCCGAGCGGGCGTCTCGTCGTGTCCGCGCCGGTCGGCTTCGGCCGCCTGCATGTCGGACCGGTCATGACCGCCTATCTCAAGCGCTATCCCGAGGTCGCCGCCGAACTCAGGCTGTCCGACCATCTCGTCAACCTCGTCGAGGACGCCGTCGATGCCGCGGTGCGGATCGGCCATCTCGCCGATTCCTCGCTTGTGGCGCGCCAGGTCGGCGAGATGCGGCGGATCGTGGTGGCCGCGCCCGGTTATCTCAAGCGCAACGGCGAGCCGAAGACGCCGGAAGCGCTCGCCACGCACCAGACCATCCAGTTCGGCCCCTGGTCCGAATGGCGTTTCCTGCGCGACGGCCGCGATATCGGGCTGCCGCTGTCGCCTCGCTTCATCAGCAACAGCGCCGACGCCGCCCTGCAATATGCCGAGGCCGGCGGCGGCGTGACGCGGGTGCTGGCCTATCAGGCCGCCGAGGGCCTGAAGCGCGGGCGCCTGAAGATCGTACTGGCGCAATACGAGCAGCCGGCGCTGCCGATCCACATCGTCTACCCGACCTCGCGCCTGCTCTCGGCCAAGGTGCGCGCGTTCGTCGACCTCGTGGTGGAGACGGCGGAGTGGAGGTTTGGGTGATCTTTTCCGTCATGGCCGGGCTTGCCCCGGGCATGACGACGGAGAGAGTTGGGCCTCACCCCTTCTTCGGCACTACCCGAAACGTGCCGCTGGCCCGCGCGATCACGGCGTCGTCCGCCTTCACCAGGCACTGCGCGAAGCAGATCGTGTTCCCGGTCTTGATCGCCTCGCCCTCGACCGCCAGCCATTGGCCGATCTCGGCGGCGCCGACATAGTCGACCGACAGCGAGATGGTGACGAATGACGTGGTCCAGCCCGTCGCCTGGGCGCAGCTGTAGCCCATGGCGGCGTCAGCGAGCGCCGCGATCAGCCCGCCATGGATCAATCCGCGGGCGTTGGTGTGCGGCGTCGCCAGGCGCAGTCCGACGGTGACGCCCTTATCGGTCTTCTTCGAATAGAGCGGCTCCCAGGGATCGGTCAGCGGCGCTTTGCGGAAATGTGGCTCGTAGCCGGCGGGGATGTCGGTGCGGGTCATGGCGGTCTCGCTTCATTGCCTCGGCTGCATTGGAAGCGAATGACGCGAGGAATGCATCACCTACAAAGCTTTAAACGGAATTTGTGCAGATGTTTGAAACGAGCCCCGCCATCGCCGCAACGGCCCGACGATTGCGACCTTTGTCCGCAATACATGCTGCTTCCGATCCTGTTAGGCTTTGGCCGCAGCCTGCTTGTGGCAAAGGCTCGCAGGCGATAATTATACCATATAACGTTTGCGCAAAGGGAGAGCGGTGGTCGCCCGAGCAGCGACAAATCCATGAAACATGACTGACGTAGATGGCGCGACACGGCGGGCCTCAGTTCCGGCTTGAACGCGCCGGCGAATTAGATAACATGTTAATTAACGAGACCGGGCCAACGAAGCCCGCCGTCGCAAAAGGGAGAGACGCGTGATGAGGAAAGCCTGTCTGGCCTTGCTGCTGGCAGCAAGCGTGAGCCCCGCGCTCGCGCAGGACAAGACATTTGACCTGAAGGTCTCGCACTGGGTGCCGGCATCGCATCCGCTGCAGAAATCGCTGGAAGACTGGGTGGCTGCGGTGAACAAGGATTCCGGCGGCACCATTACCGGCAAGGTGTTTCCGGCCCAGCAGCTCGGCAAGGCCTTCGACCATTACGACATGGCGCGCGACGGCATCGCCGACGTCACCTATGTCAATCCCGGCTACCAGCCCGGCCGCTTCCCGATCATAGGCGCCGGGGAATTGCCGTTCCTGATCTCGGATGCCAAGGGCGGCTCGATGGGGCTCGACGCGTGGTATCGCAAATATGCCGAGAAGGAGATGAAGGACGTCAAATACTGCCTCGCCTTCGTCCACTCGCCCTCCTCGTTCCATTCCCGCACCAAGAAGATCGTCAACCCCGAGGACGTGAAGGGCATGAAGATCCGCCCGGCGCACGCTACCATGGCGAACTTCGTCACCTCGCTTGGCGGCACCAATGTGCAGTCCTCGGCGCCGGAAGTGCGCGACATCATCGAGCGCGGCGTCGCCGACGGCGTCACCTTCCCCTGGGGCTCACTGGTGCTGTTCGGCATCGACAAGGTGACCAAATACGACATGGAGGCGCCGCTCTACACCACGACCTTCGTGTTCGTGATCAACAAGGACAAGTACAATGCGATGTCCGACAAGCAGAAGGCCGCGATCGACAAGAACTGCACGGTCGAGATGGCAGGCGCGGTCGGCGAGCATTGGGGCAAGTTCGAGGACGCCGGCATCGCCAAGGTAAAGGCGGAATCCAGCCATGAGGTCTACAAGCTGACGCCCGAGCAGATCGCCGCCTGGAAGAAGGCCGCCGAGCCGCTGGTCAAGACCTGGGGCGACGGCGCCAAGAAGGCCGGCGCCGAACCGGATGCGGCGCTCGCGGAGCTCAAAGCCTCGCTGAAGAAGTACAACGCGCTGGCGGAGTGACGTGGTGGCGAGCTCTCTCTCCCCCTCTCCCCGTCCTTACGGGGAGAGGGTCGGGGTGAGGGGCTGCTTCTGCAAAGATGATGACAGACGGACTCGCGGAGAGTCGCCCTCACCCGCATCGCATCTTCGATGCGCTGCGTCCTCTCCCCGCACGCGGGGAGAGGCGAAGTGCGCGGCGACATCTGGCTTAAACGAATCACCTCACCCGGTAGGACCACCCCATGAAGCGCTCCTGGATGGATCGCGTGATCGACTCGATCGAATGGATCGCGGCCGGCTTCGTCGGCATCGTCGCGCTCGACATCTTCCTGTCGGTGCTCTTGCGCAACACGCTGAACTATTCGATCCCCGACAGCTTCGACATCGGCCGAATGCTGCTCGGCATCCTCATTTTCTGGGGCATCGCGGCAACCTCCTATCGCGGCACCCACATCACCGTCGACCTGGTCTGGGGCAATGTCGGGCCGCGCCATCAGCGCTGGATCGACGTGTTCGCGACCCTGGTGCTGCTGTTCGTCGTCACCGTGCAGACCTGGACGCTGTTCGACAAGGTCCGGCTGACCTACAACGACAACGTTCAGACCTTCGACCTGCACATGCCGACATGGCCGTTCTTCCTCGTCGCGTGGATCGGCGACGTCTGCGCCGTGCTGCTGATCGCGATCCGCACGTACCGGCTGATCTTCCACCCCGAAGACATGCATGAACCCAAGATCAAGGTGACGGAGTAACCATGAGTACCGACGCCGTCGCCGTCATCGGCTTCGTCGCCCTGTTCGCCCTGATGCTGCTGCGCGTGCCGGTCGGCATGGCCATGGGCCTCGTCGGCGTGTGCGGCTTCAGCTATCTCGTGGGCTCGACACCGGCCCTGAAGATGGTCGGTCAGGTCACCATGCGCACCGTGACCGACTACACCTTCGGCGTCATCCCGATGTTCCTGCTGATGGGCTCCTTCGTCAGCAATTCCGGCATGAGCCGCGAGCTATTCCGCGCCGCCAACGGCTTCGTCGGACATTTGCGCGGCGGACTCGGCATTGCCACCGTCGGCGCCTGCGGCGGCTTTGCCGCGATCTGCGGCTCCTCGGTCGCGACCGCGGCGACCTTCTCCGCCGTCGCCTATCCCGAGATGCGGCGCTTCGGCTATCCGCAATCCTTCGCCACCGGCGTGATCGCGGCCGGCGGCACGCTGGGCGCGATGCTGCCGCCATCCACTGTTCTTGCGGTCTACGGCATCATCACCGAGCAGGACATCGGCAAGCTGTTCATCGCCGGCATCATCCCGGGCCTGCTCGCGATGACCATGTACATGATCACGATCTCCCTGATCGGCTATTTCCGCCCCGAGTTCCTGCCCAAGGGCAAGGTGACGCCGTGGCGCGAGCGCTTTGCCGGATTGAAGGAGATCTGGGCACCGGTGCTGCTGTTCATCTTCGTCATCGGCGGCCTCTACGGCCTGCCCTTCCTGCCGCGCTTCACGCCGACCGAGGCCGGCGGCGTCGGCGCGACCGGGGCCTTCATCATCGGCGTGCTGACCGGCCGGCTCGACCGCGAGAAGGTGCTGGCCTCGCTGCTGCAGGCGACGCGCACCGCGGCTGCGGTGTTCACCGTGCTGATCGGCGCGCTGATCTTCGGCTATTTCCTCACGGTGACGCAGACGCCGCAGAAGGTGACGGAATTCCTCACCGGGCTCGGCCTCGGCCCCTACGGCGTGCTGGCGCTGATCATGGTGATGTATCTCGTGCTCGGCTGCCTGATGGATGCCATGGCGATGATCATCCTGACCGTGCCGATCATCTTCCCGGTGATCATGCATCTGGGGTTCGATCCGATCTGGTTCGGCATCATCATCGTCGTGACCGTCGAGCTCGGCCTGATCACTCCGCCCGTGGGCATGAACGTCTTCGTCATAAAAAGCGTGGTGAAGGACGTCTCCTTCTCCACCATCTTCAAGGGCGTAAGCCCGTTCGTGGCAACGGACCTCGTGCGCCTCGTGATCCTGATCGCCTTCCCGCTGCTGGCAACCTGGCTGCCGACGCGCATGATGGCGCATTAGAGGTGACAAGATTGAATGCCGCACGGCGTGGCTGCTTCCCCTCTCCCCTTGTGGGAGAGGGTGGCTCGCCGCGATAGCGGCGAGACGGGTGAGGGATCTCTCTCCGCGAGCACGCTTGTGGAGATAGACCCCTCATTCGGCGCTTCGCGCCACCTTCTCCCACAAGGGGAGAAGGGAAGGCTCGTCGATAATTGGAGGCAGAGATGACCACCCCGACCCTCGAAACAAGATACGTTTTCACCATCACCGCGCGGATCGGCGACGTCGTGACCGCAGGCGAGACCGGGATCGGCGTCCGCCGCATCATTCCGATCATCGGCGGCGAGGTGACGGGCGCGGTCAGCGGAAAGGTGCTCCCCTTCGGCGCCGATTTCCAGACCATCCGGCCCAACGAGTTGATCGATCTCGAAGCGAAATACGCCTTCGAGACCGACGACGGTGCGACCGTCTACGTCGAGAACAAGGGTATGCGCTTCGGCCCGGTCGAGCTGTTGCACAAGCTCAAGCGCGGCGAGCCGGTCGATCCGAAGCTGATCTATTTCCGCACCGTGCCGAAGTTCGAGACCGGGCACGAGACGTACCGCTGGCTGATGGAGCACATCTTCGTGGCGTCAGCGGCGCGCCATGCGGATCGCGTCGTGATCGACGTGCATCAGGTGATGTGAGGGAGAGGCCGTAGGGCCTCTAGCCGGATCGCGCCGGACGATGCTGCGCATCGCCGGGGGCGACCCGGATGAGGTGAAGACGCCTACAACGTCTCTTGCTTATGCCCGCAGTTCTTGCAGGCGAACTTGACGCGGGTCTGGCCCTTCTCCGCCTGCACCCGGTTCGGCGCTCCGCACTTGCCGCAGACGGCCTCGATGCGGGTCGTGCCCTGCTTGACCACGATGGTCTTCTTTTCCATCGATTCGCGGATCAGGCGCTCGGCCTCCTCGCGCAGGGATTGTTTCGACAATGCTCGTCTCCGCCTCTGGAAAGCGCGAGAGCCATATCGCACCTGCACGCGAAGCACAATGTGCCCTGCCTGCCGCGCGCGCCCCTGTCGCCTCAGAGGCGCGCTGCGACCGTTCGCCTTAGGCCGCCTTGGAGACCTCCATCAGCAGCCGCTCGGCCTTGGCATCCTCGATGCGGTTCACGAGGCGGCTGCTCTCATGATTGTCGCGCACGGTCTTGGTCAGGGTGACGCAGGTCTGGATCATCATCACGATGCCCATGGTGAGATAACCCTTCATCCAGAGGTTGATCGGCAGGAAGAAGATGCCGATGGCGACGAGGAAGGCGGAAGCTGCGAAGGACGCGTAGGTGAAGCTCACCCAGGCGCCGCTGTGGGGCTGGCCATTCTGGTTCATGATGGTCTCCTGTCGATTGGAATGATGATTGCGTTCGGATTGGAACTTGAGATCAGCCCGCCGGCATGCGCCTGGACTTCAAGCGCGCCAGCACATCGTCGGCGGTCGTCTTGAGCCGCGGGCCGAAGCCCTCCTCGGCGAGTCGTTCGGCGGTGGCGAGCGGGCCGGTGGCCGCGTCGAGCTCGACCAGGGCATCGTCGGCCGCCTGAGCCTCCATCTGCCGCTCGCGCAGACGCCTCAGCGTCCCCTCCGCCTCCGGCAATGTCGATTCATAGGGGCGCGCGGCCTCGATGCCGCTGCGGCGAAGCGAGCGCACCGCTTCCGAGGCGCGGGCGATCCAGCGACCGCGATCGAGCTCGGTGATGCGGGCCTGCGCGTTGGCGACGTGGCGCTTCAGCCTGATGATCTCGGTCGCGAACAGCGCGCGCGCCGTCATGGCCGCATCGCGATCGGCCTCCAGCGCCGCAATGGCTTCGGCGGCCTCCTTGGCGAGGTCCTCGCGGCCGCCATCCAGCGCCGCAACGGCACGGGTCTCGAGATCGGCGATGCGCGCATTCGTGGCCTCGAGCTTGCGGCCTTCCTGCTGGTCCTGCGCGATCGCCAGCGCCAGCGTGCGCTTGCTGCGCTCGACGGCTGCGGCTGCATCGCGCATCTGCTGATCCAGGATCAGAAGGGCGGTGCGATCTTCCAGTTCCTCGCCCGCAGCGGCGACGCTGCCGCGGAAGAGGGTCACGACGGTCTTGAACATTGGTTGCTCCCTATCTATGAGCGTTGCTCACAGATGGTTTGTAGCAGGAATCCTGAACATCGTTCAATATTATTTTTGAGCGACGCTCAAGAATTTGGTTAAGATGACTAAACCCCTGGAACGGCGAGAGAAATTGCGTGCGGCCCTGATCCAGGCGGCCGAACAGATGATCGCCGAGCGGGGGCTGGCGGGTCTCAAGACCCGCGATTTGGCCCGCGAGATCGGCTGCGCCAATGGCGCGGTCTACAATCTCGTGGCTGATGTCGACGAACTGATCCTGCGGGTCGGCTCGCGCACGCTGCTCCGGCTCGACGAGACGCTGACTCTCGCAACAAATGCCGGCGAGCCATCGCCACGGGAATCCCTGGTCCGCATCGCCCTCGCCTATTGCGATTTCGCCGCCGAAAACCTCCAGCTCTGGCGCGCGCTGTTCGAGCACCGGATGGAGACGGGCAAGCTGGTGCCGGATTGGTCCGTGCACGACCAGATGCAGCTGTTCCGTCATATCTACCAGCCGCTGGCCGCACTGTTTCCTGGGCGCAGCCCGGAGGAACTCGGCATCACCGCACGCAGCCTGTTCTCGGCCGTGCATGGCATGGTGGCGCTCGGGCTGGAGCAGAAGCTGGTGGCCGTGCCGCTGCCGGCGCTGCGCAAGGAGATCACGGGCCTCGTGCGCGCGATGATCGACGGGCTGATCGCGCACGACGTGAAAGGAGCGGCGGCGGCTGACTAAAATTTCACCTGTCGCATCGCCAGTCGCGCGCTTAGCCTTCGAGCCGTCCCTCACCTCTCGGAGCACCTCATGCCCCTCCTCATCCGCGGCGGCACCGTCGTCAATCACGATCATTCGCGCCGCGCGGACGTGCTGATCGACGGCGAGACCATCGTCGCGATCGGCGCCTCGCTCGATGCCCCGACAGGTAGCGAGATCATCGACGCAGGCGGCGCCTACGTCATTCCGGGCGGGATCGATCCGCACACCCATCTCGAAATGCCGTTCATGGGCACCGTCACCGCCGACGACTTCGAATCCGGAACCAAGGCGGCGCTGAGCGGCGGCACCACCATGGTGGTGGATTTCTGCCTGCCCGATCCCGGCCAATCCAAGCTCGCGGCGTATCAGGAGTGGCGGCACAAATCCGAGAAGGCGGCCAGCGACTACGGCTTCCACATGGCGGTGACGTCGTGGTCGAAGCAGATCCATGACGAGATGGAGATCGTGGTCAGGACCTACGGCATCAACACCTTCAAGCATTTCATGGCCTACAAGGGCGCGCTGATGGTGAACGACGACGAGCTCTACAACTCGTTCGCGCGTTGCGCCCATCTCGGCGCCATGCCTGTCGTCCATGCCGAGAACGGCGACGTCGTCGCCCTGATGCAGGACGCGCTGATTGCGCGCGGCGTCACCGGCCCGGAAGGCCACGCCTATTCACGGCCGCCGGAGGTCGAGGGCGAAGCCACCAACCGCGCCATCATGATCGCCGATATGACAGGCACGCCGGTCTATATCGTGCACACCAGCTGCCGCGAGGCGCATGAGGCCATCGCGCGGGCACGCGCCGCCGGCAAGCGCGTCTATGGCGAGCCGCTGATCCAGCATCTGCTGCTGGATGAGCGTGAATATCAGAACAAGGACTGGGATCATGCCGCACAGCGCGTGATGTCGCCGCCGTTCCGCGACAAACAGCATCAGGACAGCCTCTGGGCCGGCCTGCAAGCCGGCTCGCTCCAGGTGGTTGCGACCGATCATTGCGCCTTCACCACCGAGCAGAAGCGGTTCGGGCGCGGCGATTTCAGGAAGATCCCGAACGGCACCGGCGGCCTCGAAGATCGCCTGGCGCTGCTCTGGACCGCGGGCGTCGCCACGGGGCGGCTGACCAAAGAGGAATTCGTCGCGGTGACCTCGGCGAACATCGCCCGCATCCTCAACATCTATCCGCGCAAGGGCGCGGTCGTCGTAGGCTCGGATGCCGACATCGTGGTGTGGGATCCCAAGGCGAGCAAGACCATCAGCGCCAAACGGCAGATGAGCCGGATCGATTACAACGTGTTCGAGGGCTTTGCCTGCACGGGTGGTGCGGCCGCGACCCTGTCGCGCGGCCGTATCGTCTGGACGGATGGCGATCTGCGCGCCGAGGCCGGCGACGGACAATACGTCGAACGTCCCGCCTTTTCGCCGGTGCATGTGGCAAATTCGACCTGGAGGGAACTGACGGCTCCGCGCGCCGTCGCGCGCAGTGCGGTGACGCCGTAGCCATCGCGCTCCCTGGCAGACGTCCGGCCTCAATCTCGGAGAGACTTAGGAACGAACGGCTGGAGGTCTCGTTGTCGCGCATATTTCCCTCCAGCACGCGAGTCCCTCCATGTATCACCACGTCAAGAAGCTGATGTTCACCGTGCGCGTCGACGAACCCGATCCGCGCTTCGGCAATATGCTCCTCGAGCAGTTCGGCGGCGCCAACGGCGAACTTGCGGCTGCGATGCAATATTCGATTCAAGGGTTGAATTGCGAGGATCCCGACCGCAAGGACCTCTTGATGGATATCGGCACCGAGGAGCTCAGCCATCTCGAGGTCGTCGGTTGCCTCGCCCGGATGCATCTTGCGCCCTCGCGCAACGACCGCCAGGCGGCGGAGGCCGATCCGCTGATCGCGATTGCCGGCGGAGGCGGCGTCAATCTGTTCAACTCGCAAGGCAATCCCTGGACCGCCGATTATCTCAAGATCACCGGTGAGCTCGACGTCGATCTCCGCAGCAACATCGCCGCCGAAGCGCGTGCCAAGATCGTCTACGAGCGACTGATCAATTTCTGCGACGATGCCGGCAGCAAGGACGCGCTGCAATTCCTGATGACGCGCGAGATCACGCATATGAAGGCGTTCGCGCGCGCACTCGAGAGCCTGTCGAAGCCGGCCTTCAGCATCGGCAGGATTGCGCCGACGCCCGGCCTCGTCAACCAGTACTTCAACGATTCCACCGGTAGCGGCGACCACGGCGAAATCGATACCCGCGGTCCCTGGAACGAGGGCGAGGACTGGGTGTTCACAGAATCGCCTGCGCTGCAATCCTCCGATCCCGGCGCTGCCCCGTCGATCGTCGCGGAGAGCTCACCGCCTGTCGACGAGGCGGGCCTGACCGATCTGCTGCTGCATGAGCTGCGTGACATCCTCCATGCCGAGAAGCAGCTGACCAAGGCGCTCCCGAAGATGGCGCAGGCCGCCCGCTTCGATCAGTTGCGCGAGCTGTTCGAGCAGCATCTGGCCGAGACCGAAAATCAGGTCGAGCGCATCAACGAGTGCTTCGAGCTGCTCGGCGAGAACGCCCGCGCCAAGCCTTGCAAGGGCATGATGGGCCTGATCGAGGAAGGCCAGGAGGTCATGAAGGAAAGCCAAGAGAAGGAGGATGCAGCCGCCGACCTCGCGCTGATCTCTGCGGCGCAACGCGTCGAGCATTACGAGATGTCCGGCTACACCACCGCGCGCAACCTCGCGCAGCAGCTGCGCCACAGCGCGATCGTCGCCCTGCTCTCCAAATCCCTTGCGGAAGAAGAGAATGCCGATCTCCTGCTCAACCAGGTCGCGCGATCGCTGATGTCGGTGGCGAAGATGCCCGCCGCGCTGGAGCAGGCCGAGTAGTCCGCGCCGACGCGCAACACCTATCGATCCAAGCCGCCTCGCCTTCTCGCGGGGCGGCTTGGGGCTTCCTGGCTCTGGCATACAGCTTGCCTCTCGATGCCGGACAATTCCGGAACGGGAGGCACTCTTGAGCATTTCACCCCTCGATTTGAACCGCCGCAGCGTCGTGCTCGGCGGCCTCGGTGTCGCCGGTACGGCAGCCTTTGCGCCGCGTCTTGCCTGGGCGCAGGGACGCAGCGAGACGTTGCTGGTGGTGCAGGAGCTGGGGCCGAATTCGCTGGACATGCAGGGCGTCGGCTCCAACCAGACCGTGAACGGCCTGTCCTGGAATTGCTACGACCGCCTGCTCACCTACGCCTCCAAGACACTGCCGGACGGCACGTTGTCGTATGACCGCGAGAAGCTCGCGCCCGAGCTCGCCGAGAGCTGGGAGGTCGCCGCCGACGGCATGTCCTGCACCTTCAAGCTTCGCAAGGATGCCAGATTCCACGACGGCACGCCTGTGACCGCCAAGGACGTCAAATGGTCGTTCGACCGCGCCGTGAAGGTCGGCGGCTTTCCGACCTTCCAGATGTCGGCGGGATCGCTGGAGAAGCCGGAGCAGTTCGTGGTGGTCGACGACCACACTTTCCGTATCGACTATGTCCGCAATGACAAGATGCTGCTGTTCAACGTGGCCGTCGTCGTGCCCTTCATCATCAATTCCGAGCTCGCCAGGAAGAACGCGACGCCGGAAGATCCGTGGGCGCTGGCCTGGCTGAAGAACAACGAGGCCGGCGGCGGCGCCTACAAGATCGAGAGCTGGAAGCCGGGCAGCGAGACCGTGCTGACGCGCTTCGACGACTGGAAGAGCGGGCCGCTGCCGAAGGTCAAGCGCGTGATTGCCCGCGACGTTCCCTCCGCCGGCACGCGCCGTGCCATGCTGGAGCGGGGCGATGCGGATATTTCCAGCGGCTTTGCCCCGCGCGATTTCGAGCAGATCATCAAGGAGGGCAAGGTCAAGGTCTCGGGCGTGCCGATCCCGAACGCGCTGTGGTACGTCGCGCTGAACACCGCCAAGCCGCCGTTCGACAATGTCAAGCTGCGCCAGGCCATCGCCTGGGCCATGCCGTACGAGCAGATTCAGACCAGCGCCTTCTTCGGCCGCGCCGTTCCCATGTATGGCGGCACCGCCGAAGTCTCAAAGCCGGTGTGGCCGCAACCGTTTCCTTACGTCACCGATCTCGACAAGGCCAGGGCTCTGCTGAAGGAAGCGGGTTTCGAATCCGGCCTGGAGACGATGCTGTCGCTGGACGCCGGCACCGCCACCGTCGGCGAGCCGACCGCGATCCTGATCCAGGAGAATCTCGCCAAGATCGGCATCAAGGCGGCAATCGAAAAGATTCCCGGCGCGAACTGGCGCACGACGCTGAACAAGAAGGAGCTGCCGCTCGCGCTCAACCGCTTCAGCGGCTGGCTCGATTATCCCGAATATTACTTCTACTGGAATTTCCACGGCAACAACTCGATCTTCAACATCTCCTCATACAAGAACAAGGAGATGGACGCCCTGATCGACAAGGCGCGCTTCACCACCGATGCCGCCGAATACGACAGGACGGTGAAGGATTTCATCGCGCTCTGTATGCGCGACGTCCCCGTGGTTCCGCTCAACCAGCCGATCCACGACGTTGCCATGCAAAAGGGCATCTCCGGCTACGAATTCTGGTTTCACCGTGAACCGGACTACCGCCAGTTCGCGAAGGGCTAGTTCTGCCGGGCGACGCTGATGGCGCGTGAGGCAGCTCGTGCCTGCATGGTCGAAAAGCCGCGCTCCAGGCGCGCGGTGCTCGCATGCAGCATCGCCGCGTCGAGCCTGCCCTGTCGCGATCCTTCCAGGGCGCAGGCAAAGACACGGTAGAACTGCGCGCCGTCGTAGGCGACCAGCAGCAGATCGACGCCGGCATTGATCGCCTCGACCACGGCCTTGCAGACGTCGTTCTGGTAGATCGCGCCCATGATGAGATCGTCGGTCATCACCACGCCCTGGTAACCCCACGTCCCACGAATGATCCCCTCGACGACGCGCTTCGAATGCGAGGCGGCGCGATCGGGATCGACGGCTGTGAGCGTGACGTGGCCGACCATGAGGGCGCTGCGCGAATGCGACAGCACCTCGCGGAACGGGAGCCAGTCGGTTGCTTCCAGCTCCTTCACCGGCGTGTCAAGATTGGCGCTGAAATGATGCGTGTCGGCGCGCACGCGGCCAATGCCGGGAAAATGCTTGAGCGTGGCGCCGACGCCCGTCTCTTCCAGCCCGCGCACATAGGCGCTCGCGATGGTGCTGACGACGGCGGGATCGCTCGCAATCGCGCGCTGGCCGATCAGCGTGTGAAAATCGAGGCGGTTGCGCCGCGCCGGCGGCTTGAGGTCGAGCACCGGCGCAAGATTGAGGTTGACGCCGACGTGGGCGAGCTCGCGGCCGTGGATGCGGCCGAACTCCTCGGCCTTGGCCTGCTGCTCATCGGAAGCCAGTCCCGTGAGCGTCGCCAGCGCCGGCACTTTCGTCAGTGGCGGCGCAAGATGCCCGACGATGCCGCCCTCCTGATCGGCGGCGACGATCAGCGGCGGCAGGCCGGCTGCGCGCCTGAGATCCTGCAGCGCCGCGATCTCGGCCCGCAGCGTCTCGATGGCACGGCCGCGGATGTTGTGCCGGGTGACATAGACGCCGCCGATCAGGCCCTGCCTGGCGAGACGCGCGACCTCGGGAAAGGAGGAATAGCCGACCATGAAGTGCGGCCCGAGCTGCCGCGCTTCGGCGGCGCCGGCGCCGAGAACGTCATGCTTGCGCAGCTCGAACTTCAGATGCGCAGCGGACATCAAGACAGGCGGCACGCACCAGAGCACGACGAGCGCCTTGCCGGCGAAGGTGCGCCAGTGACCGCTGCGCAACAAAAGAGCGACGATTGCGATGCTTGCGACGACAAGGGAGATGTTTCCGGCGCCACGCAGCACGAGCAGATAGGGATCGTTCTTGTTCGCGGCGACAAATGCAGCGAGCGGCGCGGCGAGCCAGAGCAGGGCGAGACCGATGCGGTTGAGCAATTGCATGATGCACCAGGTGCGATGGGCGATGAATGTTTTCGCACCTAGCAAAGCGAATCGCGCTGCGCGAGAGGCAAAAGCGCGCCTGCACGAAAACTGCAAGAAACTCCTGAAGCCGTGCAGACGATGATCCCGCCGTCTGCACAAGTGCCGTTCAGAATTCGTGATGCCACCATTCACGGAGACTTTCTGGACATGACGAGCCTGGCTTCGACGACGGATATCCAACCGATCAGGCCTTCTGCACTGTCGGCCAAGCTCGCAATGGCGCTGCTGCTGGCCGGGCTCGCCGACTGGCTGTTCTACGGTCAGCGGATCGGGCTGTCGCTGACGCTGTTTGCGGTCGCGACCGCCTGCGTGTCGGTGCTGTTCAATCACGCGGCCGTGGACTGGCGGCGCGCGGCGATCAGCGGCGCGATCCTCGTGCTCGGCCTTGTGCCGGCCATGGAAGAGCTCAACACGCTATCGTTCCTGATCCTCGTCGCGTCGCTGACGATTGCGCTGTTGCTTGCAACCAATCCCGATACGACCGGGCTCACCGACCGCGCCCGCGCGCTGTGCAATTTCCTCCTGCTCGGTCCCTTCAGGTTCTTCCTCGATGCGCCCCAAGCCTTCAACATGTCGGCCTTCACCCGCGGCATCGCGCTCTGGCTGATGCCCGCGGCGCTCAGCACCGTCTTCATCGCATTGTTCGCCGCCGCAAATCCGGTGATCGAGCAATGGGTGTCGCTGCTCAATCCCAAGGTCATGCTCGACTATGTCAACATGTGGCGCGTCCTGTTCTGGACCTTGATGCTGGCTCTGGTCTGGCCGTTCATCCATGTGCGCTGGCGGCGCAGGGCGGTCGTCGCCGCCGCCGTGGCCGAGGGCCCCGTGCCACCGCCGCTGCCGCCCATGGTCTCGGCGGAATTTCTCGGCCCCTCCACCATCCTGCGCTCGCTGATCCTGTTCAACCTGCTGTTCGCGGCGCAGTCCATTCTCGACGGCATCTATCTCTGGGGTCACGTGGCGCTGCCCGACAACATGACTTATGCGACCTACTCCCATCGCGGCGCCTATCCGCTGATCGCGACCGCCCTCCTCGCCGCTGCCTTCGTGCTGGTGGCGATGCGTCCGGGCGGGCCGGCCGAGAAATCGAAGGTGGTCCGGCCGCTGGTCTATCTCTGGGTCGGGCAGAACGTGCTGCTGGTCGTCTCCTCCATCCGCCGGCTCGATCTCTATGTCGACATCTACATGCTGACCTATTGGCGGATTGCAGCGTTCGTCTGGATGGGACTGGTAGCGCTCGGCCTGATCCTGATCGTCGCGCGCATCGTGCTCGACAGGTCCAATCAATGGCTGATCGGCGCCAATCTCGCCGCATTGGCGATCGTGCTCTATGGCTGCTCGCTCGTGAACTTCGACGCCTTCATCGCCGACTACAATGTCGTCCACAGCCGGGAAGTTTCGGGAAAAGGCGTGCAGATCGACATCGACTATCTCCTGACGCTCGGGCCGCAGGCGGTGCCAGCCATCGACAAGGCGATCGCGCTACGGCCCGCCGTCAAAGAGGGCTGCCTTGTGTCGCGCCGCGACCGCCTTGTAGAACAGCAGCGTCAGGACCTGGCCTGGCGAAGCTGGGGCTTTCGCAACTGGCGACTCCAGCGCAGGCTGGACGCCGAGGCGAAAGCTCAGGCCGGCAGCCAGCCGGCGAGTTGACGAGGACACGGAGAGTTTCTTGGCGCATCGCATTCTCATCGTCGACGACGAAGGCCACATCCGCGAGGTCATCCGCGTCGCCCTGAAGAAGGCCGGCATGGACGTGATCGAGGCCCGCGACGGCAAGGAGGCGCTTCTCCGCTTTGCCGCCGACAGGCCCGATCTCATCGTGCTGGACATCGGCATGCCCGAGTTCGACGGCCTCGACGTCTGCCGCGAGATTCGCAAAGTCTCCGACGTGCCGATCCTGTTCCTGTCGGCGCGCGACGAGGAGATCGACCGCATCCTCGGCCTCGAGATCGGCGGCGACGACTACGTCACGAAGCCGTTCAGCCCGCGCGAGCTGGTGGCGCGGGTCAATGTCATCCTGCGCCGCCTCAGCCCGCGCAACGGCGAGGCCAAGGCCGGGCCCACCGCGCTGACGCAAGGCGGGCTGCTGATCGATCCCGAACAGCATGTCGCGTCCTTTGCCGGCACGCCGCTGAAGCTGACCGCGATCGAGTTCGGCATCCTGCGCGCGTTCCTGAGCCGGCCGACATCGGTGTTCAACCGCGAGCAGCTGATGCGGGCCGCCTACCAGCTCAACATCCAGGTTTCCGACCGCACCATCGACAGCCATATCCGCAACATCCGCGCCAAGCTGGCGGCGCTTTCCTGCGACAACGTGATCGAGACCATCCACGGCGTCGGCTTCAAGCTCGGCCGCTGCGAGAAAGAGGCATGAGCTCTGCGCCCGACAAATGGCGTCCGTCGCTCACGCTCGTGATCTTCACGGTGCTGGCGACGGTCGGCATATTGCCGCTGGTCGGCCTGTTCTTCTTCCGACTCTACGACAACCAGCTGATCCGCCAGACCCAGGCCGAGCTGATCGCACAGAGCCGCGTGCTGGCGACGATCTATGCGCAGGAGGTGACGGCCCGGCTCGACAGCGGCCTCGTGCTCGGCGCCGAGGTGCCGCCGGGCGTGCTGCCCGATCCCGGCGACCAGGTCACACCGATCCGCCCCGCGCTCGACCTCACCGCGAACGACCTGTTGCGGCGGCGGCCCGACGCATTGCCCGCGCCCGGGCAGGCGCAAGCAGCCTATGTCGAGATCGGGGCCAGGCTGACGCCGATCATCCGCGAGACCCAGAAGGTGACATTGGCCGGCTTTCGCATCCTCGATCCGCAAGGCGTGGTGATTGCCGGGCGGCAGGAGGTCGGGCAGTCGCTCGCCCATATCGAGGAGGTCGCGGACGCCCTGCACGGGCAATACCGCGCGACTTTACGCAACCGCGTGCCGGACAAGCCGCCGCCGCCGATCTATTCCTTCAGCCGCGGCCTCGGCGTGCACGTGTTTTCGGCCATGCCCGTCATCGTCAACAACCGCGTCGCCGGCGTGATTTACACGACGCGCACGCCGAGCAACATTTTCGACCATCTCTATCAGGAGCGGGCCAAGTTCGTGCTGGCCGGCCTTGCCGTCATCCTCGGCACCATCGCGATCGGCCTCGTGTTCTCGCGCACGATCACGCTGCCGATGCGCGAGCTGATCGACCGCGCCGCCCGAATCGGCCGCGGCGACCGGGAGGCGTTCCAGCCGCTGAAGCATTACGGCACGCGCGAGTTCGCCCAGCTCTCGCACAGCTTTCTCGGCATGGCCGAGCAGCTGGCGCGGCGCTCCGACTATATCGCGACCTTTTCGGCCCATCTCACCCACGAGCTGAAATCGCCGCTGACTTCGATCAAGGGCGCGGCCGAGCTGCTGCAGGATTCGGTTCAAGGCAAGGCCGAGGGCCTGACGCCGGCCGAGCAGAACACCTTCATCGCCAACATCCTGTCGGATACCCAGCGGCTGGAGGCGATGGCGCAGCGGCTGCGGGAGCTCGCCCGCGCCGAGAGCCTGCCGCAGAACGAGCGCACCGAGCTGGCACCCGTGATCGCCGATCTCAGAAGCCGGTTTCCGGCAAGCGCGATCGAGGCCAGCGGCAGCCTCGACCGGGCGATCGGAATGTCCTCGGAGAAGGCGCTGATCGTGCTGTCGCACATCGCCGACAATGCGGTGCGGCACAAGGCCGGCACGATCAGGCTGGAGGCGGTCGACGCACGGACGACCGTGCTCGTGACGGTCAGCAATGACGGCGAGCCGATCTCGGCGCCGAACCGCGACAGGATCTTCGATGCGTTCTTCACCACCCGCCGCGACCAGGGCGGCACCGGGATGGGGCTGGCGATCGCGCGCGCGGTGATGGCGAGCCATGGCGGCTCGATCAGGCTTAAGCCGACCGACGAGGGCGCAGCCTTCGAGCTCCAGTTTCCGGTTGCCTAGATCGCAAAGACCCAGACGGCGACGATGGTGCCGATGGTGGCGAGACCAGCGATAGTCCAGCCGGCGGCGTATTCCAACTCAG
Organism: Bradyrhizobium sp. IC4059; assembly: GCF_020193615.1. Lineage (NCBI taxonomy): Bacteria > Pseudomonadati > Pseudomonadota > Alphaproteobacteria > Hyphomicrobiales > Nitrobacteraceae > Bradyrhizobium > Bradyrhizobium sp. IC4059. The sequence goes on along the minus strand of NZ_JADYVH010000004.1, from coordinate 298,806 downwards.
GATGACCGGTCGCCCGCATGATCTCAACCGGATCGGCGGTATGCTTCTCTGCCATGACAGCCTCGCACGTTTCTTCCCGCGTCATAGATAAGTCGCATCAGCAGCCAACAGGTTCCATCACGGAAATGCGAGGCATGACGCAGCTAGGTTTGTTCGCCGACCCGCAGGAAGGCCCGGCCGGCCTTCACTACACGGACGATTTTATCGATCATGCCGCCGAGCAGGATCTGATCGGCCGCATCGCAGCATTGCCGCTCCAGCGCTTTCAGTTCGGCGCGTTCGAGGGCAACCGCCGGGTGGCGTCGTTCGGCTATCGCTACGACTACACGCTGCAGCGTCTGGCCGAGGCCGATCCGATCCCGGACTGGGTGCGACCGGTCGCGCGGCAGGCCGAGGCCTGGGCGGCGCTGCCGGAGGGCAGCGTCCGGCAGGTGCTGTGCACCGAATACGAGGTCGGTGTCGGCATCGGCTGGCATCGCGACAAGCCGCATTTCGACAAGGTGCTCGGCCTGTCGCTGGGCTCGCCATGCAACTTCCGCTTCCGCCGCCGCAGGGGCAGGACCTGGGAGCGCCACACGCTCGCGGCCCTGCCGCGCTCGCTCTACATGATGGACGGCGAGGCGCGGTCGCAGTGGGAGCACAGCATCCCACCGGTCGAGGCAAAGCGCTACTCCATCACCTTCCGGACGATGAAGCGGGCCTGACGGACCATCCAAAACAAAACTGCGAAAACAACCCCATGCACAGTAGAAATCGGCTTCCGGCGCGAGCCTCGGCGGCGCTGGACAGCGGCCTGACGGATCGGGATAAACGGCGGCTGCGCATCCAAGGTGCCGCGAATTCGCCTCAAGGCCGGCTGACTATGAGATGAATTGAAAGACGGGCCAGATCAGCGAGCCGATATGGAGCCCCGCAAGGCCGCCACATCCATGAAGAATTATCTGACATTTTTCCTGTTTCTGACCATGACCACGGCCTTCGCGCACGGACCCGTGCCGGGCCGGCTCCGGCCGCCCTCGGGTCTCGTGCAGGCGGGCCTCACCGATTCCGACACCACCGCAGGCGGCACCGCACGGCTATGCGAGCAGGTCACCTTCTCGCGCGGCCTGCGCTATGGCGAGAGCGAGGCCAATGTGCTCGATGTCGCGACCAGCGCAACCAAGGCCGACACGCCGCGGCCGGTGCTGCTGTTCGTGACGGGAGATACCTTCACCGGCGACCGCGGAGCGCCGGAGCTGTCGCGCCAGATCCAGGACCAGGCGATGTGCTTTGCCGCGCGCAACGGCATGATCGGGGTCCGCGTCGATTATCGCCTGGCGCCCGCGGCGACCTGGCCGGCCGGCGCGGCCGATGTGGCCGCGGCGCTGTCCTGGGTTCATGGCAATATCGACCTCTTCAACGGCGATGCCCGCGAGATCGTCGCGGTCGGCTACGGCGCCGGCGCCTTCCACGTCGCGACCATGCTGGCGCATCCCGAGCTGCAGACCGCCGGCGCCGACGTCGCGGGCGTGGTGCTGGTGTCCGGAATCTACCGCGTCGGCAAGGACGCGAGCGACAGCGAGAAGGCCTATCTCGGCGGTGACGCCACCCAGTACGACAAGCGCTCGGTATTCCCCGGCATCCTCAATGTCGACGTGCCGATCGTGCTGGCCTGGGCCGCGGATGATTCCGCCGGCCTCGTGGCGCAAGGCGAGACGCTGAAGAAGACGCTGTGCGGCGCCGGCCATTGCCCGCGCAGCACGCTGCTGCGCAGCCGCGACGGCATCGCGAACGCCTTCGGCCTCGATGGTTCCGGCGACAGCCTCGCGGAGCCGACGCTGCTGCTGGTGCGTCAGCTGGAAGCGCGAGGGTTGCCGTAGCGGGCGTTGCGAGCTGAGGGGAAGTTTCGGATGAGGCTTTCTTTATAGGGGGTCTTTCCATTACCTAAAATACCAGTCGCCATGGATCTCGCGCGTTGCTAGGCCTATGAAGGCCCCTGTATTCTTCATTAAGTTGTAGGGAGCTATCCCGCGAGGGGGAATCCGAATGTCGTTGGCGCTGTCCCTGATTCACGAGTTGATCATCACTCGTGCTCAATTGGAAATGCAGGCGTGGCGTAGCGACGATTCTACGCGGGACGACGTCGAACTGGCTCTTGAAGTTAGGTCGAGCAAGTTGAACGACGACAAGCGGAAGGTGACGGGGGAAGTTCATCTGTTCTCGACACCGGGGAGCCTAACCAGGTCGCCGCAGATGTCCGGCAGCTGGATATTTTACACACAAGACCGCTTTCACGCCGCCGTGGAGGTCCCAGAAACATTACTGATGCGCATTTGGAACTGCTACTGCAGTCGACCTCAGTGGATCCTTCTCAATTTCTGGGAAGCCCCAGAGGCGTCCATCGTCGGACAACAATACGAGGGCCGATTTCGTATCGGTTGTCGAGCAGGCTCTGAGCGTAACGATCGTGAGGATTGAGCGAGGGTAGGGACGCCAGCGAAAGGCTTATCTCGGCAGCGACGCCACCCAGTGTAACAACTAGTCGGTTTCCCAGGCATCCTCAACGTCGACGTGCCAACCATGCTGGCCTGGGCCGCGGACGATCTCGCCAGTATCGTGGTGTGGTGCAGCCCGAGACCCTGAAGAAGACACTCTGCGGCGCCGGCCACTGTCCGTGCGCCACGCTGCTGCGCAGCGGCGACGGCATCGCCGCGGCGTTCAGACTGGACGGCTTCAGCGACAGTCTCGCTGAGCCGATGCTGTTGCTGGTGCATCAACTCGAGGCTCGGGGGTCGCCGTAGGGCGACGCGACCATGTTCTCACCATTTGGTCACACTGCTCCTCCCAAAGGGCGAACATTCGCGTTTGAAGAACCGGTTTGGCGGTCTTCTGGTGGCTGGAATGTTCGGCAGCCCGCATTCTGAGCCTTTAGGATAGAAGTTCTGGCGTTGATTGAACGCCGATCTAGGCGATATGCTCTCCGACCTCAACCCGGGGATGTTTTCGTCATGACCCAGCTCACGCTGAACCGGATCCGGAGTGTTCTGGAACAGCAGTTTACCGGCAAAATTGACATGTCGGACTACGTCACTAAGCCCCAGGAGGAGGCTAGGCAGGCATTCCTTTCGAGGGCGCTAGCCGCGCTATGCATTAAGAGCCTCTCTGGAGTTGAGGCTGACGTGGCGGGGGAATCCGTCACAGATGGATTCCACGATGGCGGTATCGACGCTGTCCGGTTTGAGCCGAGAACGGACACCCTCTTCTTGGTACAGTCTAAATGGAGCGATACCGGCAACAAGCCGATCGACGTAGAAGGAACCGGTAAGTTTGTCGCGGGTGTCCGGGATTTGCTTTCCTGTCGCTTTGATCGATTCAATGAGAAGATCAAAAACAAGGAGCCAGAGATTCGCACCGCGTTATATGCGGATCGACAGATCCGGATCCGACTAATCACGATTCATTCAGCGAACCAGCCGACACATGCACACGTCGCTAGACGCGTCGATGATCTAGTCGCGGAACTGAACGATCCCGTCCCTGCCGCTATCGGCGAGCATCTAGATCAGGCTGGCGCCTACGAACTAATCACGTCGGAGTCAAAACCTCAAAAAATCAACCTTCAGATCGGCCTAAACCAATGGGGATCGGTCGAGAAGCCATTTCTCGCCTATTACGGCTATGTGCACGTGGGCGAAATCGCTGAATGGTGGAAGAAGCACGCCAACTTCCTGTTTACTCAGAATTTGCGTTTGTTTTATCACAGTTCTGAAGTCAACGAGGCACTGAAACAAACACTCGTCGATGAGCCCGAGCATTTTTGGTATTTCAACAATGGTATTACCGTCATCTGCGACAACGTTATTAGAGGCTTGGCAGGATCCCCAGAGCACAGAGTAGGTGTTTTTACTTGCAACGGTGTGAGCATCGTCAACGGAGCCCAAACGGTTGGCAGCATTGGTAATATCATTGGCGGAATCCCGGATGGATCGAGTCCTCCCACAGGCTGGGTTCAGATTAGGATCATCTCCTTAGAAAAATGCCCTCCAGACTTTGGCAGGCGGATCACTCGGGCCGCAAATCTACAGAATGCGGTAAGCAACCGCGAATTCGCCGCGATGGATCCGCTTCAATTTCGACTTGCAACTGATTTTGCCTTGGATCGCCGTAGGTACGTTTATAAATCCGGCGAACCCGAACCGAGAGGTGAAGAAGGGTGCAGTATTGTTGAAGCTACGCAGGCGCTTGGCTGCGCTGCGTCCGTGTATTTGGCTGTGCAAGTCAAACGAGAGATCGGCGCGCTCTGGGCTAACACCGACCTCGCCCCCTATACCGATATTTTTCCAAGTGAGCTTACAACAGCGCGCGTCTGGCGATGTGTTCTAGTCATGCGAGCTGTGGACGAGGAATTGCAGAAGCTCAGAATGACCGAGCTGCCGCGCGCTGAGCTGGTAGCAGTGCACATGAATCGAATTATCCTACACCTCGTATTTCAGGACCCCTCGGTGAAGCCATTGAATCACGATAATACACCGGACTCAGAAATCGTATCGGCTGCGCGAGCCGCCGTTTTGCCTGTCTTCAAAAAGCTAATCGACTATCTGGAGCGAGAACACCCCAACGACTACCCGGCCCCTCTCAGCAAAAATCTTTCAAAATGTGAAAGGCTTGCGGTGGACTACAAGAAGCCAGCTTCTCCAAAGCCAAGCCCATCTACTCCTGAACAAGGCATTTTCAATTTCCCTTGGAATGACTCGCCCAAAAATGAAAACGCCGAATGAGAATCAGGCTGCTTCGCTCAAGGACCATCAACCCTCCGCAGCATTTGCCCACATCAGCAGAACACCTCATCAAACGGCCCTCTGCTGATCAAGCTGCCCAACTTGTGACCCGCAAGAGGGGAGGGAGCACAGCGTGCCGCGAGGGAGAGAGCTGGGTTTAAGAGCTCAAAGCGAATTGTCATCACCTGGACTCAGCGCGCACGCAGGTAAGTTCCCTCCCCTTTGGGTAGAGGCCACCGCACACCCCCTCAATCGGAATGACGTAAGACCTTCGCGGCAGCGCACCGACGGCGCGTCAGCACGCCTGCCGCTTTCATCGAAGCGCGACTCCAGCCACACGATTGCCAAACGCTTGACCTAGATCAATCGTCCTTGGTGAGGATTGAGCCGACCTCGTTGGGGGCCAACCACAAGGCGTCGAACATGCGCGTCATCGGCAGGATGCTGTTCGTTTCGGTGATTGCCATCGCATCGCTGGGCGCGATGTCGCTGCAGCAGCACTCGGATCAACCCGCAACCGACCAGGAGATCCGCATCGGCAATGTCATGCCGTATTCGGGACCGCTGTCGGAATTCGGCGCGATCGGCCAGGCGGAAGCGGCCTATTTCGACATGGTCAACGCGCGCGGCGGCATCAACGGCCGCAAGATCCGCTTCATCACCCGCGACGATAATTCCGATCCGGCGACCGCGCTGGAGCTGACGCGCAAGCTGGTCGAGAAGGATGGCGTGCACCTGATGTTCGGCTCGTTCGGCACGCCCGGTAATCTCGTCACGCGCTCGTATCTGAACGAGAAGAAGATTCCGCAGCTGTTCGTCGCCTCCGGCGACGAGGAGCTGAGCCAGCCGAGCGCGTTTCCCTGGACCATGGGCTGGCAGCCGTCGTTCCGGTCGGAAGGGCGCATTTATGCCAATTACATCCAGGCCTATTATCCGAGGAAGAAGATCGTCGTGCTCTGGCAGAACGACCAGTTCGGGCGCATGCTCTACAAGGGCATTCAGGAGGGCCTTGGCGATCTGAATCGTCTCGTCCTCGTCAGCATCGCCTTCGACATCAATGACGCGCATCTCGACGGACACGTCTCGATCCTCAAGCGCGCCGGCGCTGACATCTTCGTCTTCCTCGGCGTGCCCTCGACCGCTTCCAAGGTGATCAAGCTGGCCGCGTCCTTCAATTGGCACCCGGTGTTCATCGTCAACGATGCCTCCGCCTCGATCGCCAACGCGATGGCACCCGCAGGGCTGGAAAACTCTGCCGGCGTGATTTCGGCGGCGTTCTTGAAGGATCCGAGCGATCCCGCCTGGAAGGACGATCCCGGCATGAAGGACTGGTTCGCCTTCATGGACAAATACCATCGGGTCGAAAGCACCAACAACAGTGCAGCCGTCTATGGCTACGCCGCGGCCGAGGCGCTGACGCAGGTGCTGAAGCAATGCGGCGACGATTTTTCGCGCGACAACATCATGCGCCAGGCGGCCTCGCTCAAGGACTATCAGCCCTCGGTCGCATTGCCCAACATCAGGATGAACACCTCGCCCAATCGCTATCTGCCGATCAGGCAGATGCGGCTGGTCCAGTTCGACGGGCGCTCGTGGCAGCCGTTCGGGGATGTGATCGAGACGGCGTTCACGGAAGGCGCGGCAAGGTGAGGTCACTTACCCTCCCCTGGAGGGGTCCGGGACGAGCGTAGCTCGCCCGTAGGTCGCTACGCATGTAGCGAGCCGGAATGCGTAGCGGGGTGGGGTGACGGTCTCTCCACATACGACACCGCCCGTGTTGAGAGATCACCCCACCCCGCTCGCGCTGCGCGCGATCGACCCTCCCCTTCCAGGGAGGGTAAGAAGCTCCCCTCACGCCGGCTTGAGCGAGGCCAGCGCGTTCTCCAGCAGCGAGCGCACGCGTGCGGCGTCGCCTGATTTCACCACGGCGGGATCGAGATAGAGCTCGAGGCCCGGCGCGCGTTCGGTGATGATGCCGCTGTTCTCCGCAGCTTTGTCGCTCAGTGCATCCACCGAATAGGGGATCACCTCGCGGCTGATGCCCTTCATCGTGATCGCCGGCAGCGCATGCGCGCGGACGATGTCGCTGACGAGGGCGAAGGTCTCGTAGCTCAAGACGATGCCGCCGGGCTCAGCGATCGATTGCAGGCGCGCGGCGAGGTTCGCCTCCGCACCGATGATGGTGTAGTCCATACGGTCGGCGCTCCCGAAATTGCCGACATTGCAATAGCCCGAGTTGATGCCCATGCGCGAGCGGAACGGCTGCTCGATGCCGGACGCCCGCCATTTCGCATTGAGCTCGGCAAGGCGCTGCTGCATGCGCCAGGCCATCTGCAGACAGGCCTGTGCATCGGCGCGATCGCCCTTGGTCTCGGGGTCGCCGAAGAAGATCAGCATGGCATCGCCAATGAACTTGTCGATGGTGCCGCCATATTCGTGGGCGATCGCCGACATTTCCGTGAAATATTCGTTGAGGAGCTGGGTCAGCTGCTCCGGCTGCAGCCGCTCGGCGGTGGCGGTGAAGTTCTGGATGTCGGAGAAGAAGATGGTGAGCTTCTTGCGCTCGGTGTGGATGGTGACGTCCTTCTGGCCCGAGAAGATGCTCTTGTAGACCTGCGGCGGGATGTAGCGCGAGATCTTCATCGACAGCGAGGCCAGGAAGTCGTTGGCGGATTCGAGCTCCTTGTTCATGTTCTTGATGCGGCGCGCCTGACGTCGCTGCAATGACAGGAACGCCAGTCCGCTCCCGGCGGCGATCACGAAGTAGGCCAGCAGGAACTTGAACGAGAAGATGTTGGCGGCGATCGGCTGGGCGATGATCACCTCCTGGATGCCGCGGACATCCCCCACCTTCCAGTCCTTCTTCGGGCTCTCGGGGTGGCTGTTGTGGCAGCTGACGCAGGCCGGACCCATCGTGACGGGCGCAACCAGGCGGACCTTGTCGTTGAACAGCGAGGTCTCGGTCTCCACGATCTTCTGCTCGGGATCCCGGCGCAGCGCATCGAGCGCGTCCTTCTCGAACTTGTCGAGCTGGTGCGGAGCGCGGTTCTGGAACGGGAAGTCCGAGACGAAGCGATAGGTGATGTTCTCCTGCTGGGCGCCGATCACCCGGCCGAGTTCCAGCGACAGCGTCGCCGGGATCGGGATCGCGCCGGGCACGGATTCGTAGTTGTGAACGACCTTGGTGCTGCCGTTCGGATTGGCCAGCACGCGGCCGACCACGTTGGAGGCGTAGTAGCTGCGCACGCTCGTGATCACCGAGTTGAGATCGATCGCCTGCCGGCGCAGCGCCGTCTTGCTGAGCTCGGTCAGGTCCAGCCACACCGCGACCGGCAGGGCGAGCAGGAGGAAGACGATCACGGCGCCGGTGAGAATGCCACTCTTGCGCTGTTGTTCGGAGATCTCTTGTTTCACCCTGTGGCTCCGTTCTGTGCGATTTTGTCGCAAATCCTTCCGGAATCCGAGACAATGCATGCGGCGGCACAGAGCCAAGAATTGCCGGCCGGCGCAACCCCATTTTATGGTGGTCGCAGCAAGCGCCTTTTCGTTTGATCACGGATGCTTAAGATCGGCGCCGACCTGCATCCGCTCCGCCGGGAGAGAGCCATGACCGAGACCGTCCGCATCAAGCGCTTCCAGGCACGTCCCGTGATCGTGCCGATGAACCTGCCGCTCCAGACCGCGACCGGGGCGGTCGCCAAGGCACCGCTGGTGCTGATCGACTGCGAGACCGACCACGGCGCGGTGGGTCATTCCTATCTGTTCTCGCTCACGCCCTCGGCCTTGAAGCCGCTGGCGGCGATGGTCACGGAAATGTCGGACCTCGTCGCCGGCGACGAGCTGCTGCCGTTCGAGATCGAGCGCAAGCTGAGCCAGCGCTTCACGCTGCTGGGCCTCGCCGGCCTGCAGCGGCTGGCGCAATCCGGCATCGACATGGCGGCATGGGACGCGCTGGCGCGCTCGCGCGGCCTGCCGCTCGCCCGCCTGCTCGGCGGCACGCCGAAGCCGGTGCGCGCCTACAACTCGAAGGGGCTCGGCATCATGCCGGCAGGCGCCGCGGTGGAGGAAGCCCACAAGCTGCTGGCCGAGGGGTTTCACGCCGCAAAGATCCGCGTCGGCCGACGCGATGCGCGGGAGGATCTCGCCGTCGTGCGCGCGGTGCGCAAGGCCGTCGGCGACGAGGTCACGCTGATGTGCGACTACAACCAGGCGCTGACGGTCACCGAAGCGATCCGCCGCGGTGAGATGCTCGACGACGAGGGCCTCAGCTGGATCGAGGAGCCGATCCGCCACGACGATCATGCCGGCTGCGCCCGCATTGCCGACGCGCTGCAGACGCCGGTCCAGATCGGCGAGAATTTTGACAGCGCGTTTTCCATGCAAGCCGCGCTCTCGGCAGAGGCCTGCGACTACGTGATGCCTGATGTCCAGCGCATCGGCGGCGTCACCGGCTGGCTCCGCGCCGCTTCGCTTGCCCATGCTGCCGGCATCGAGATGTCGTCGCACCTGTTCTCTGAAGTCAGCGCGCATCTGCTCTGCGTGACGCCGACCGCGCATTGGCTGGAATATGTCGACTGGGCCGACGCGGTGCTGGCAACGCGGCTGCAGATCAAGGACGGCTTTGCGCTGCCGAGCGAGGAGCCGGGCAACGGGATCGCGTGGGACGAAGCGGCGGTGAAGAAGTATCTGGTGGAGTGACGGGTCTCTCATCTCGCCATCGCAAGCACACGATCTCGTCCCTCGTTGCGAAAGCATGCGACACGGATTAACGATCCGCCATGACCACTTGGCGCCCACATCCCGGTATCCGCGTCGTCGCGATCGGCCTGCATTGGCGCGGCGGGCGGCTGCTGGCGGCCGAGGTGCGCGACGATGCGGGGCGGATCAAGGGGGTGCGCCCGCTCGGCGGCGAGATCGAGTTCGGCGAGAGCTGGCGCGCGGCCTTGGTGCGGGAATTCAACGAAGAGCTCGGCGTCGACGTCGGCATCGTGGGTGAGCCCTTGATGCTGGAGAACATCTTTGTGCACGAGGGATCGACCGGGCACGAGGTGATGTACATCGCGGAGGTCGCGTTTCCGGATGGCGCATTCGCCGGCCGGGAGCGCATCGACTTCCGCGAGGACAATGGAGAGCAGATCGTCGCGCGGTGGTTCGACCTTGCCGATCTCGACCTGGACGGCGGGCCGAAGCTCTATCCGACCGGACTGAAGGACTTGCTGCTGCAGCCTGCGCGTCGTGCATCAACGGAAGAGTGATGCGTGATCCATGTCGAGACGCCGACGACGTCAGTTGACAAGCATGGCGCTCTCAAGCAAAATTTCGAAAGGTTGATACCGCCGGCCGCTTGCGCCCTTCGGGGTATGGTGAAGTGTATCGGACCGCCGCCCGCTTCCTTTGCTCACGCGAACGGGTCAGTAACGCAAGCCCTGACATTCTCCGTTCATGTTGCAAAGGAACAGAGTATGCGCGATTTCCGCGACGCCAAAGCCATGGCGCAGACGCTCCGAGAATCCCTCAACGCCCGATCGGTCTCCCTCACCGTCAGCGAGAGCCTCGAGCTCATCGCGAGGTTATTCGGGCTGGCCGATTGGAATGTCCTGGCGGCCCGAATCCGTTCTGCGGAGCAGGCCGGCTCGGGCCGCAGCAACGAGGAAAGCACCAAGACCGATGCTGCGGATCAGCTCCGCTCGAGAGCCAAAGAAACTCAGTTGCCGCAGGCGGTGCTGGATCGTTATGCCGGAACATACCAATTCCATAGCGCCGTCTTCACCGTGACGCGTGAACAGGATCATCTGTCCGGACGGCTGAGCGGTCAAAGCTCGGCGCAATATTACGCGGTGGGCGAAACGGAATTCGCCGCGCGGGAGATCGATGTCGAGCTACGGTTTACCCTCGGGCCGGATGGGGTGCCTACCACCGTGATCCTGCGCCAGCACGGCAACGATCACACCATGCCACGCATCGACACGAGCACGGCGCAAGAGCTCCAACGCGCGATCGAGTCTCGTATGAGCAGCCGGTCCGCCAATCCCGGGACCGCGGCCGCGCTTCGCCGTCTGATCGAGAGCGTCGCATCGGGCCAGCCCAATTACGGCGAGATGAGCGCCGACTTGGCCGAGGCGACACGCAAGCAATTGCCGCGCCTGCAGCCGGGCCTTGCCGAAATGGGTCCGATCACCTCGATCGAATTCCTCGGTGTGAACGCACAAGGACAGGACGTCTATTCCGTCTGGCATCAGGGTGGCGCAGCCTCGCACTGGCACATCGCGCTCGGCAACGACGGCACGATCATCTCGGCCTTCGTCACGCCGGGGCCATGAGCTCGGTCAGGCTACACACCTCCGCGCCGGGAATTCTCTTCCGCACCGCCATCCGCTGGATCCAGATGCAGCGGCGGACGGACCTGCTGGAGCGGCCGACGGCGGAGATCCCCTCGCCGGCCTGAAGCAGCGGCGCCACGTTCTGGCGCAAGCTGCGGCAGCGCTGGAGCTCGGCTTGCCAGTCGACGATCGCGGCGTCGGCGCGCGGCGCCATCAGCGCCAGCATCGCCATGGCGAGACCGATCGTCCGCATCGCTCCTCTCACTGTGATCCGCCTCCATCCCGGCGGTAGCGGAAATCGCAATGAGAGGCGCCCTGCATGATGGTCTGCGTGCGCGTGAGCCTGACGTCGGGACCGAACCCCTCCGCGGTCGCAAAGTCCGCGGTGCAGATCAGCAGGAAGCCGAGTTCGGGCTCGCCCAGGGCCTTGTAGAACTCGGCATAGGCGCAGCGCGTCACGTCGAACGCGAAGGCGTCCGCCGTCTGTTCGATCACGTCATAAGCGAGCGCATCGTCGCGGGCATAAGTTTTGAAGGCCGACGACACGGCCTTGCCGAGATTGCTCTCGTTCTTGGTTTTCCAGAATGCCTCGCCGAAGCCGCGATAGAGATCGCCGAGCGCCTTGCGCACCAGCGCATTGGCGCGCGCCTCGCCGAGCTCGGCCTGCAACGTCTTGATCAGCGGCACCAGCACCTGCGCCTGGATCTTCGCTTGCTCGATGACGGACACGGTCATGGGCGGCCTCGTGTCGGAGATGTCATTGTAGCCCGGATAGAGTGCAGGGTCATCCGGGACAGCGGCCGGGAAACTGCGGCCGGATTGCGCGTCGCTGCAACGGGCTAGAAGCTTTCGAGCAAGCCGCACCAGTCCGTCTTCGCTCTTCGAGCTGCGCCGGACACGCTTCGCCGCAATCTTCCAGGCTGTGCCACGCGAAGCCGAAGGCGAAGCGTGGTGGGCACGACAGGGATCGAACCTGTGACCCCTACCATGTCAAGGTAGTGCTCTCCCGCTGAGCTACGTGCCCTAAAGTCCACTTGTGTCGGGTGGGGTCCCTATAACGGCTCAGGGGAGCCGGCGCAAGGACGGAAGGGGGCCGATTCAGGCCGCCAGCATCTTGTTCACTTCGCTGACCAATTCGCGCAGATGCACCGGCTTGGACAGGACCTTGGCGTTCTTGGGGGCGTCCGAATCCGAGTTCAGGGCGACCGCGGCAAAGCCAGTGATGAACATGATCTTGATGTCGGGGTCGAGTTCCGAGGCTCGGCGGGCGAGCTCGATGCCGTCCATTTCCGGCATCACGATATCGGTCAACAGCATCTCGAACGGCTCTTCCCGCAGCCGCTGATAGGCGGCCATGCCGTTGTCGTGGGACGAGACCTGAAAACCGGCGTTTTCCAGCGCCTTGACCAGGAAACGGCGCATGTCGTTGTCGTCTTCGGCGAGCAGGATCTTTGGCATGGCAGGAAACGTCGAATCCCCAGAGGATATCAGCAGAGGTCACTAAGCCCGACAGAGGGTAAATTTGGGGTGAAAATCTTAACCCTGCGCCGGCCCCGCTGCCGGCTCTTTGTGGACCGGAACGAGGTCCAGATCAATCGAGCCGGACCGGCGCGTCCCCATCCCGATGCCTGCACGGTTAAGACGTGTTCCAAGGGGCCATGACATCTTTTCGCTTGGCAGAATGGTTGCGATTCCGGACAATGACGACACATAAGAGCCGCGAGATCGGCCGAATCATTGGACCCGGAGCTTGTCCGGATCGTGCGGCACGAAGGGACGAAGCCTGAGAAGATGACCCGCTTTGACGGCGACATGTCGCCAGCCTTCGAGATCTTCGAGCCTGCCGAATGGCGCGCGCCCGTCATCTTCAACTCGCCGCATTCCGGCTCGACCTATCCTGAAGAATTCCTGGCGGCGTCGCGGATCGACCTGCCCACGCTGCGACGGTCGGAAGATTCGTTCATGGATGAGCTGATCGGCCATCTGAGCGCGCGCGGCTTTCCGACGGTGCGGGTCAACTTTCCCCGCTCCTATGTCGACGTCAACCGCGAGCCCTATGAGCTCGACCCGCGCATGTTCACTGGCCGGCTGCCGAGCTTCGCCAACACGCGCTCGATGCGGGTCGCCGGCGGCCTCGGCACCATTCCGCGCGTGGTGGGCGACGGCCAGGAGATCTATCGCGACCGCCTTCTGGTCGACGATGCGCTGGGACGGATCGAGACGCTGTACAAGCCCTACCATCGCGCGCTGCGCCGGCTGATCAACAAGGTGCACCAGATGTTCGGCACGGTGGTGCTGGTCGACTGCCACTCGATGCCGTCGGTCGGCGTCAGCAGGGACGAGCCGCGCCGGCCCGACGTCGTGATCGGCGATCGCTACGGCACCAGCTGCACGCCGCTCTTGCCCGATCGCGTCGAGGAGACCATGAGCGGGCTCGGCTATTCGATCGGCCGCAACAAGCCCTATGCCGGCGGCTTCATCACCGAGCATTACGGCAATCCCGCGAGCGGCCTGCACGCCGTGCAGCTCGAGCTCAACCGCGCGATCTACATGGACGAGCGGCGGCGCGAGCGCAGCGCTCGCTTTGCGCAAGTGGCCTCCGACTTCGGCGTTCTCGCCGACGTGCTGGCGACCACGATTCCGTTCGCCGATCTCGGCCCGTTCCAGGCCGCGGCGGAATAGGACGAAGCTTCTTCTCTGAAACGACGAGGCCTTGCGCGCGACTGCGTTTTCGCTTCGCAAGCTTGCGCGTCCCAAATGAAAACGGCGGGGCTCAGAAAAAAGGGCCGCTCGCGAATGACGCAAGCGGCCCAAGTCTAGGGAGGAAACGCCCAAGGAGGGCAGCGGTAACGCGAGGCGCTACCGCACCGCAACAATATGCGACCGCGCCGCACAAAGTGCAAGGGCTTTTGCGCGGTTTCCCATGCAAATCGCACATGGCTCAGTTGCTTCTATGGAAACCCAGATTCAGTTTCTTTGATAAGGGAATTCAATGGGTTGATAGTCATTTGCATACGAACAAGGCAAGGTCGGAACTAAGATTTCAACTCCATGATCGATATTTGGCCAGCAGATGACTGGAATGGGGCAGCCCGCCGCGGCATCCAAAATACCAGGGAGCAACATCAAGACAGCGCTGCACGCGGCAGGCGAATTGAGCTAGGCAGGAGGCAAGCTCTCCAACTTCGCTTCGAGGATTTCGCCTGTGACGGTGATCGACTTCTCCGCCTTCATCGGTCGGCTCGCCACCGCCTCCGGCGAAACCATCCTGCCGTTCTTCCGCACCTCGCTGTCGATCGACGACAAGAGCAAGACCAAGGATTTCGACCCGGTGACGGAGGCCGACCGCGCCGCGGAGGCGGTGATGCGGCGGCTGATCAAGGCCAACTTCCCCCAGCACGGCATCGTCGGCGAGGAATTCGGCAACGAGCGCGAGGACGCCGACTATGTCTGGGTGCTCGACCCCATCGACGGCACCAAATCCTTCATCGGCGGCTTTCCGATCTGGGGCACGCTGATCGCGCTGTTGCACAAGGGCACGCCGGTGTTCGGCATGATGCACCAGCCCTTCATCGGCGAGCGCTTTTCCGGCGACAACGGTTCGGCCAATTATAAAGGGCCGTCGGGCGAGCGCCGGCTCCAGGTCCGCCGCTGCGCTTCGCTGTCGGAGGCCACGACCTACACCACCAGCCCGCTGCTGATGAACGAGCGCGACCGCGCCATCTTCGGCCACATCGAGAAGAGCGCGCGGCTGTCGCGCTATGGCGGCGACTGCTACTCCTATTGCATGCTTGCCGCGGGCCACGTCGACCTCGTGGTCGAGACCGAGCTGAAGCCCTATGACATCGCGGCACTGATCCCGATCGTGACCGGCGCCGGCGGCGTCGTCACCACCTGGGAAGGCAAGCCGGCCCAGGGCGGCGGCCGCATCATCGCCGCTGGCGACGCGCGGGTGCACGAGGCAGCGTTGAAGCTTTTGAACCAGTAGCGCGCGGGCGGAGGGCTTGCATCACCGACGCGGGAGCGGAGATGGCGAAGTACGTGTCTTACCCTCCCCTGGAGGGCCAGGGCTATCGCATATGAGATGCCGCTATGGCAGCGTCATGGCCGGGCTTGTCCCGGCCATCCACGCCTTTCCACGCGGCACAAAGAACGTGGATGCCCGGGGCAAGCCCGGGCATGACGACCTCTGCAAAATTCAATTGCGATTGACCCTCCAGGGGAGGGTAACAGCTCCTCACACCGCCTCGGCTCGCAAATGCTCCACCAGCAGCTTGGCCGGCTTCGGCAGCGCCTTGAAGCTGCGCGCGCAGATCACGAGGCGGCGGTTGGCGAAGGCATCGCGCAGGCGGACCATGGCGAGCGGCATGGTCCTGGCACAGCGGCGGGCGGCGGCTTCGGGCACCAGCGCCACGCCGACATCGGCCGCGACCATCTGGCAGATCGCGTCGAAGTCGCGCAGGCGCGCGCGGAAATGCGGCCGCATGCCGAGCCGCGCGGCGTGCTTCGAGATGTGCATCTGGAGCGCGGTGGCGCTGGTCAGCCCGACGAAGTCGCAAGCCCCTGCCTCCTGAAAGTCGATCTGGCGGCGGCCGGCGAACGGGCCGCGTTTCGACGTCACCAGCGTCAGGCGATCCTCGCTGAAGGGAAAGCGTTCGATATGCTCGGGCAGCGCGTGCTCGGCGGCGAAGCCGAGATCGGCGGCGCCTGCGGTGATCGCCGCCGCGATATCGGTGCTCTCGCGCTCCTCGATGTCGACGGCGACGTCGCGATGCTCGCGCAGGAAGCCGGCGAGCGCCTTCGGCAGATGCTCCGACAGGCCCGACGTGTTGGCGAGAAAATGCACGCTGGCGCGCACGCCGCTGGCAAAGCCGGCGAGATCGCCGCGCATGGCGTCGATCTGATGGATCACGAGCCTGGCATGATCGAGCAGGCTCTCGCCGGCCGCGGTCAACTCGACGCCGCGGCGGCCGCGCTTGAGCAGCGCGACGCCGAGCGTATCCTCGAGCCCCTTGATGCGCGCGCTGGCCGAGGCCAGCGCGAGGTGCGAGCGCTCCGCGCCGCGGGTGATGCTGCGCTGGTCGGCGACCGCGATGAAGAGCTGGAGATCGACCAGGTCGAAGCGCATGCGATGTCTCCCTTGAGCCTTCGTTGAGGCCGAAGGCTCTCTCCGTAACCTCCAGATTGTGCGCCGGCGCGGCTTCGGTCAATGTGCTGGCATGATCGACCCGCTGCTCATCCTCATCGCCGCCGTGTTCCTGCTCGCCGGATTCGTCAAGGGCGTGGTCGGGCTCGGCCTGCCGACGGTGTCGATGGGGCTGCTTGCGGTGAGCATGGCGCCGAGCCGCGCCATCGCGATCGTGATCGTGCCGGCCATCGTCACCAACATCTGGCAGACCTTCGTCGGCCCTCATCTGCGCGACATCCTGAAGCGGCTGTGGCCGCTGATGATCGGCACCGTGGTCGGCTGCTGGCTCAATGCCGGCGCGCTGACCGGGCCGCATGCGCGCTACGGCACGATCGTGCTCGGCGCCCTGCTGGTCGTCTACGCCGTGATCGGCCTGAACAAGTTCCAGTTCCGCGTCGCGCCCGAGAACGAGAAATGGGTCGGCGGCGTGGTCGGCGTCATCACCGGCGTGATCTCGGCCTCGACCGGCGTGCAGGTGATCCCGTCGATGCCGTTCATGCAGGCGATCGGCATGGAGAAGGACGAATTGGTGCAGGCGCTTGGGGTGTTTTTCACCACCGCGACGCTGGCGCTCGCCTTCAACCTGACCGCGGTCGGATTGCTCACGCCCGCCAATGTCGTGCCGGGCGCGATCGGACTCGCCATGGCCTTTGCCGGCATGTTCATCGGCCAATCGGTGCGGGCGCGGATGCCGGCGGAGGCGTTTCGCCGCTGGTTCCTGATCGCGATGATCCTGCTCGGCCTTTACCTCGCCGGCAGCGCGCTGGCGAAAGAATTCGCTTAAGCGCCTTACGATTTCGGCCCGTAGCCCGGCACCCATTTTTCGTGCTGGGGCAGGTCGTCCTGGATTGTCCACCACGACGCGCGCGACGAGGTGAAAACGTGGAGGCGAGGCCGGACTTCCGGGTCGTCATCGAGCAGGCCAGCGGGAATGCTGACGGTCGGGAGATAGCTCGCCTTGCCCGGCGTCGGGCAGCCGCAGGTCCTGCAACGATAGCGGATACTGCCCGGCGAGGATTCGTAAGATGCCGTCATGTCCTCGCCCGCCACGAAGCGAAATCTGTCGGCATCGACATGCGCGTAGGTGGCGAAGGCCGCGCCGCTCAGCTTGCGGCAATTGACGCAATGGCAGTGCGTCAGCGCGCGCACCTTCTCGATCTCGAACCGCACGGCGCCACACAGACAGCTTCCACGGATCATCGAAACCTCCCGAGCGCAGCCTCGATCGGACCGCTTCTCATTCACTAGAAGGAGCTACCGTGTCTCCAGCATGGCGACGCGGATGCCGAGATAGATGAAGAGGCCGCCGAGCGCGCGGTTGACCCAGGCGATCGCGCCCTCGGACTGCCGCAGCCGGTAGGCGGCTCTGGCGGCGAACGCCGCCAGCACCAGGCACCACAGCGTCCCCGTAAAGATGAAGATCAGGCCGAGCGTCAGGAAGGCGAGCGGCTTGTGCGGGGCATCGGCTGCGACGAATTGCGGCAGAAAGGCGAGGAAGAACAGCGCGACCTTGGGATTGAGCGCGTTGGTGAAGACACCCTGCAGGAAGACCCGCTGCAATGAGCTCCGCACCGGCTCGTCCAGGTCTGAAGCCAGCGTCGGGCGCGACCACAGCATCTGAAGCCCGGTCACGACGAGATAGGCCGCGCCGACCAGCTTCAGGATCGAGAAGGCCGTGGACGAGGCCATCAGCAGAGCCGAGAGCCCGATCGCCGCACCCGCGACATGGACGAAGCAGCCGCAACTGATGCCCAGGGCGGCAGCGGCGCCGCCCCGCCAGCCCATCTGCATGCTGCGGCCGATCACATAGACCGAATCCGGCCCCGGCGTGATGTTGAGCAGCACGCCCGAGAGGATGAAAAGCCCGATCTCGTGAATGCCCAGCATGAAGGTCCTCCGCTGCCGTCCTGGCGGTCCTGGTTCCGCTTAGTCGGTTCGCCCGTTCCCGTCCACCGCCGGGATTGCGCAGGATTTACCTCGAATTTGCAATGCGGATCATGCTTCCGCTGCGGCGCATCTGCTCTATAAAGGTGGGGTTCTTGAAATGCGGGATTCGCGGCAACCGCCACGCTGTGGCCGGTCATCTGGTCCCTTGGAGCTTTGAGGATATGGAAAGACGTCTGGCCGCCATCGTCTGCGCCGATGTCGCCGGCTATTCGCGCATGATGGGCAGCGACGAGGCCGGCACCCATGCCGCCTTCAAGGCCCATCGCGCCGCGATCCATCCGATCATCCTCAATCACGGCGGCCGCGTCGTGAAGAACACCGGCGACGGCTTCCTGCTGGAATTCGCCTCGATCGTCGGCGCCGCCGAGGCGGCGATCGCGATGCAGACGCTGATGGCCGAACGCAACCGCCATCTGCCGGCCGACCGCGCCATGCAGTTCCGGCTCGGCATCCACATGGGCGACGTCATCGCCGACGAGGACGAGGTCTTCGGCGACGATGTCAACATCGCCGTCCGCCTGGAATCGGTGGCGAGCCCCGGCGGCTTCGCGATCTCGGCCAAGGCCTACCGGGAGGCGAGCAAGCATCTCACCGTGCCGCTGACCGATGCCGGCAACCATCGCTTCAAGAACATCAAGGATGCGATCGGGGTCTTTACCTGGACGCCCGAAGGGGCGCCGGCGCTTGCCCCCGAGCTCCGTGAGGCCTCGGCGCTGTCGCAGCAGTACCGAACGGCCATCGTCGGCGTGCTGCCCTTTGCCAATCTCAGCGACGCCCAAGACGAATATTTCTCCGACGGCCTCACCGAGGACCTGATCCACGCGCTGTCGCTGCAATCCTTCTACCGGGTGCTGAGCCGCAACTCGACCTTCGCCTTCAAGGGCAAGAACGTGGGCACCCGGCTGATCGCGCGCGAGATCGACGCCTCCTATCTGATCCAGGGCTCGGTGCGGCGCGCCGGCGCCAAGATCCGCGTCACCGCCGAGCTGATCGCGCCGGAGACCGGCGAGCAGCTCTGGACCGGCCGCTACGACCGCGACATCGGCGATCTGTTCGCGATGCAGGACGAGATCACCACCAACCTGTCCGCCGCCATCGCCACCGAGATCGTCCGTGCCGAGGCCTCGGCGCCGGCGCGGCTCTCGACCGACGTCACCGCCTGGGACCGCTTCCTCAAGGGGCTGTCGCATTACTACCGGCAGACCAAGGAAGATCTGGCCACCGCTGTCGAGCTGTTCCGCGAGGCCATCGGGCTCGATCCCAAGCTGTCGATCGCGCATGCCTATCTCGCCACGATCCAGATCCAGAGCATTCAGTTCGGCTGGGTCAAGGGCACGCGCGAGATGTGGGCCGAGGCGATGAGCCTCGCTGAAACCAGCGTCCGGCTCGATCCGCGCTCCTCCTTTGCGTTCTCGATCCTGACCTGGGCGCACGCGTTGGAGGGTCATCACGAGGCAGCAATGGACGCCGCCAAGCGCGCAGTCGCGCTCAACCCTTACGACAATGGCGCGCGCGGCGTGCTCGGCATCTGCCATTTCATGATCGGCGAGCACCGCGAGGCGATCGAGCTGTTCTCGATGGCGTCGCAGCGCGACAACAGCGACCCGCGCTATCAATGGGCGGCGCTGAACGCGTTCAGTCATTACCTTCTGCGCCAATATGACGCGACGCTGTCATGGGCGCGAGAGCAGCTCTACATCAACCCGAATCACATGCAGGCGCTGGCGATCCGCGCCGCGGCGTTGGCGCAGCTCGGGCGAAGCGACGAGGCCAGCGAAGCCGCCCGCGTGCTGATGGCAAATTATCCAACGCTGAATGTCGACAGGCACTTGCGCAACTTCCACTGGAAGCGGCCCGAGGACATCGCCCATTATCGCGAGGGGCTGCTGAAGGCCGGCGTGCCGCTCGGCAAGCTGACGCTGGTGCAGAGCGACGTGAAACGGGCCGCAGAATCCTGAGCGAAAGGGCCGCAGGCCCGACGTGGTTCCCGTGCGACCGCCTGCTCGTTGTTGACACGACAGTGAAATGGGCCACACTCGTCACACGCTGAAGTAGTATATCGTGCTGTCGGTTTGTTAGGACTTTCCGCGCTCTAACAGCGCGCCTGCTTTTTCAAGATTCGCTGCTTTCAGGATTTGGGCCATGCATCACCCCGCTTCGAAGCCGCCCCTCGATCCCTCGATTCCGGTCTCGCCGAACAATCCCTGCCCGTTCCTGCGCGGCCTCGTCGGCGAAGGCTTCGTCGAGGGCGGCACCGTCCCGCTCAACACGCTGTCGCAGACCATCGCCAATGCGACCGGCGAGACGGGGCTGAAGAAGGTCTCGGCCCGCATCCAGGTCCGCGGCGTCGCGATGATCGCCAACGGCGTCAAGCACATTCTGAAGAGCATCTTTTCGGGCGCGCAGCTCGACGCGCTGCGCGGCGGCCCGCTGGACAAGCGCGGCGCCGGCTCGCGCATCCTCGGCGTCGACGGCAAGATCGACGAGGACGAGATCGCGCGGCTCGCGAGCTTCGGCCGGAACTACACCGACCCGAACACCGGCAGCAGCGAGCCCGGCCTCAACGCCGCGCAAATCAAGACCTTCATGCGCGACAACCTCGAGCGCGCCGGCAGCGCCGCTCGCTGGTACTACCCGCTGCTGATGAAGTTCGAATGGCCCATCCTTTTGAAGATCATCGGCAAGGGCAAGCAGGGCGAAGAGCGCTATCTCAGCGTGGCCGACGTGCGCACGCTGTTCGAACAGCGCCAATTCCCCGACCGCATCAATCAGCGGATCGTATCGCAGCCGCTGCTGTCGTCCTGCCAGCTCCGCTTTCGCTGGGCGGTCGCGCTCACGGCGTTCGTCATCGGCCTCGGCCTCGTCGCCCTGGTCGCGGTCGCCGAATTCCCCAACCAGGTTCGTGCCATGCTGCCGCAGAAGGGCGTGCTGGTGAATCTCCTGCCGCCGCCCCTGCCGGCGATGCCCGAAACCAAGGCTGCCTATTGGCTCGAGCAAAACTGGTCGCTCAAGGACCGACATTGGTTCCACCACGCCAGCCAGGGCACCGCGACGTTCCCGGTGCCCTATGAGTGGTTCGTGGCGCTGGAGCAGCCGCAGCTCCACCTGTTCTCCAAACCGGGCCTGATCAAGGACAGCGCCTATCTCGAACGCTTCGGCTTCATCCCGAGCCCGCAGACGATCCAGACCGACACGGCGACGCTGCGCCGCTTCGGCTACGCCAATGTCTACGAGACCACGCAAGCGTCGGACTGGTCGACGCGCTGGACGCCGGCGGAGAACGTTGACGGCCTGCCGGTCGGCTTCGCGCGCATGACCGGCGTGGTCGATCCCGCGACGAGCCGCCGCGAGGACGACATGATCGGACTGACCTGCGCCGCCTGTCATACCGGCCAGATCCATTACCAGGGCATCGACGTCCGTTTCGACGGCGGCCCGGCGATGACCGACCTGAAGAAGCTCGAGCTCGCGACCGGCCTGTCGATCGCCTACACGCTGTACGTCCCGTTCCGCTTCCAGCGTTTCGCCGATCGCGTGCTCGGCCCCGACGCCAGCAAGGCGGACCGCGCCGCGCTCAAGCAGAAGCTGAGCACGATCGGCAGCTTCCTGATCGACTGGGCCAAGACTTACGAGAAGACGATCGAAGGCAAGACGACCTGGGACGGCAAGCAGCAGCAGGACACCGAGGAAGGGTTCGGCCGGCTCGATGCCCTCAACCGCATCGGCAACCAGGTGTTTTCGCAGGACCTCGCAATGAGCGGGGTCAAGGGATTCGAGAAGAACCTGCACGCCCAGGACGCGCCGGTCAGCTATCCCGCGATCTGGACGGTGCCCTGGTTCAAATTCGCCCAGTACGACGCCTCGATCGAGCAGCCGCTGATCCGCAACGCCGGCGAAGCCCTCGGCGTGACGGCGCTGCTCAATTTGTCCGATGCCTATCCGCAGGACAGGCTGTGGCGCTCCTCGGTGAACATCAGGACGCTCGGCTGGATCGAGGACATGCTGAGAGGCCCCGATCCATTCAAGGCGGCTGATGGTCCGAAGTTCGGCGGTCTGCTCGCACCGAAATGGCCCTCGCACATCCTCGGCGATGCCTGGAAGCTGAAGCCCGATCGGGTCGAACGCGGCCGCGCCATCTACGCGGAGATGTGCTCCGGATGCCATCTGCCTGACATCAACACCCCGGCCTTCTGGTCGTCGAAGCGCTGGGAGCCGAGCGGCGACAGCAAGGTGCTGAATGCGGTGACGATCCCGCTCGACGAGATCAAGACCGATCCCGAGCAGTCCCTCGTTCTCAGCAAGCGGACCGTCGACGTGCCCGGCTTTCTGAAAGTCAACACGGCTGACCTGCAGACGTGGTGGCAGTGCGAGATCCCGACCGCCAGCAAATCGCCCAACGAGATGGTCTATGCACTCGGGCTGATGACGGTGGTCGATCTCGTCGCCCGCAAATGGATGGACGACGAGAAGATCCCGGAGGCCGAACGGGCGCAAATGTGGAATATGGCGCGCAAGAACTGTCTCAATCCGGCGCCCGATCCGCGCTATCGCGCGCGGCCCTTGAACGGCATCTGGGCCACTGCGCCTTACCTGCACAACGGCTCGGTGCCTTCGCTGTACTGGTTGCTGAAGCCGCAGAACGAGCGTCCGCAAAAATTCTGCATGGGCCGCCGCGACTACGACCCCGACAGCGTCGGTTTCGCAGTCACCGCCGACGAGCGCTGCAAGACCGGTGAAACGGAGTTCTCCGCGACCGGCTCCGACGGCAAGCCGATCCAGGGCAACAGCGTGCTCGGCCATTCCTTCGAGCGCAAGGACGGTGAGTCGAAGCGCCCCGGCGTCATCGGCCGCATGTTCAAGGACGACGCCGAACGCTACGACCTGATCGAGTATCTGAAGACGCTGTAAAGAATCTTGCTTCGTCATTGCGAGCGCAGCGAAGCAATCCAGGCTGTCGCCGCGGAGATAGCCTGGATTGCTTCGTCGCAAGAGCTCCTCGCAATGACGGAGAATGAGGACGCTCCTCGACTCCGATTCTCATCGTCCTCGTGGAGGCTCCCGATCTCTTCTCACTTGAACAGCGGCGTGCCCGGCACGAAGGCGTCGAAGGCGGCCCAGAACTGCGCGCGGTAGCGGTCCTGCTCCTGGAGGATCTCGTGCTTGGCACCGGCGATCACGAGATGGGAGCCGGCGCGCAAATGATAGGCGAATTCCTCGATCGCCGCGGTCGAGACCACGGTATCGTTGGAGGCCGCCAGCATCAGGATCGGCTGGCGGATCTGGGAGGGGTAGTTCACGCGCTTGAAGGTGTGCATCGCGCGGAAGGCGGTATCGGCCCAAGCGACCGTCGGCGAGGCTAGGCCAAGCGTCGGGTCTTCCTCCAGGATCGCGGCGTTGCGCGCATAGCGGACGGGATCGCTGGTCAAGGGATTGTTGATGAAGGGTTCGAGCCCGGTGAGGCGGTCGCTGCCACCGGGAACGTAGCGGCCGCCCTGCCCGAGCAGGCGCATCGTCTTGAGCAGCGCACGCACCGGCAGCGAGGTGGTGCGCCCGGGCAGGTCGATCATCGGCGCAGACAGCACCATGCGGTCGAACCAGCGCTTGCCGGCATGGGCCACCCGCAGCAGCACCGTGCCGCCCATGGAATGGGCGAGCGCGAAGAATGGCGGCGGGCAATCCGGCAGCACCACCTGCTGCACGAAGGTCTCGACGTCGATTTCGAAATCGGCGAAGTCGCGCACATAGCCCTTGCGCGGATCGCGCAGGCGGCGCGACGAATGGCCCTGCCCGCGCCAGTCGATCATCGCCACCGCAAAGCCGCGGTCGCGCAGGTCGCGCACGGTCTCGAAATATTTCTCGATCTGCTCGCTGCGCCCGGTGAAGACGCAGACCGTGCCCTTACGGTTCGCCGGCGGCGCCCAGCGCGCAAAGCGCAGCTCGACGCCATCAGGGGTCTTGATGGTGCCGCTGACGACGTTTTCGGGGACCGGATTGGCGGGAATCGAGACCAGCGTCATTGGGCGTGCTTGGGCGGGAAGTGCTGCAAATCAAGGGGCCAAAGCGCCGAAAAGGCGCCTGTCCCGCCCTCTTGAACGCCGTCTCGTTCCACCCATATCACCTTCGTGCAGGCCGCTACCAGTGTTTCGGAACCGGAACATCAGGCTGCACACAGACTAAAGCCCGGCCCGATTGGCGGGCGGGTTACCAACAGTCGCTCAATGGAGGACTTGACCATGCGTAGCTACGATCTCACTCCGTTCTATCGTTCCACCGTCGGCTTCGACCGTCTCTTCAACCTGCTCGACCAGGCCAGCTCGGACGGCAGCCCCGGTTATCCCCCCTACAACATCGAGCGCACCGGCGAGAATGCCTACCGCATCACCGTTGCGGTTTCGGGCTTTGCCAAGGATGAGCTCTCCATCGTCGCGAAGGAAAACACGCTGACGATCAAGGGCGAGAAGGTCGCGAACGAGAACTCGAAATCCGAAGTGCTCTACCGCGGCATCGCCGCGCGTGCCTTCGAGCGCGCCTTCCAGCTTGCCGACTTCGTGCAGGTGAAGGACGCCTCGCTCGAGAACGGGCTGCTTCATGTCGACCTCGTCCGCGAGATTCCCGAGGCCAAGAAGCCGCGCCAGATCGCGATCAACGCCGGCGCCAAGGCGCAGGTGATCGAGAACTCCGCCGCGCAGGCCGCCTGAGCCAGGCGACCAAACCCGGCGACTTCCAGGTTGCGAAAACGCCCCGGTGCCCCGGGGCGTTTTTTTCGTTGCAATGCATCACAGAGCAGTGATGGCGTAACACCGTCGCCTCGCTCTCCGTCCTTTGGGCATCGAACCAAAAACACGGAGAAGATCATGTCACTCTGGCGCAGCCTTTTCGTCGCCGCGAGCCTTTTGGCCGCTCCCCTCAACCTCGCTCATGCCCAGACACCGCAGACGGTCAAGGCGAAGAACGTCGTGCTGGTGCACGGCGCCTGGGCCGACGGCTCGAGCTGGTCGGAGGTGATCCCGATCCTGCAGGCTGCAGGCCTGCATGTGACGGCCGTGCAGAATCCGCTGTCCTCGCTCAGCGACTCCGTCGAGGCGACGAAGCGGGCGCTGGCCGAGCAGGACGGGCCGACGGTGCTGGTCGCGCATTCCTGGGGCGGCACCGTGATCAGCCAGGTCGGCACCGACCCGAAGGTCACCGGCCTCGTCTACGTCGCCGCACGTGCGCCCGATGCGAACGAGGATTTCGTGGCGCTGTCGAAGCAGTTTCCGGCCGGGCCGGCGCGCGCCGGCATCGTCGAGCGCGACGGCTACACCAAGCTCTCGGAAGAGGCCTTCCTGAAGTACTTCGCCAACGGCGTGAAGCCGGAGCAGGCCAAGGAGCTCTACGCCGTGCAATGGCCGACGGCGGCCTCGATCTTCGCCGGCCGCACCACGGAGGCGGCCTGGCGCTCCAAGCCGAGCTGGTACGCGGTGTCGAAGAACGACTACACCATCAACCCCGATTTCGAGCGCTTCCTCGCCAAGCGCATGAACGCCACCACGATCGAGCTCGATGCCGGCCACCTCTCGCTGGTGTCGCATCCAAAGGAGGTGGCGAATCTGATCCTGGATGCGGCGGGCTATCCGCGGAGCTGAGGCGCAGTCAGTTCACGCAAAAGCGCCCGAGAGATTCTCGGGCGCTTTCCGTTTGCTGAGGCCTAATCCAGCCCCAGTGCGGCTGGCATCTCCTGCGTCGGCAGGATGGTCGGGGCCGGCCTGACCTGACCGACGGTCGGCGCGGTTGCTTGCGGAGCGGCTTCGGTCGGCTTGGCTTGCACCACGGCGGCTTGCTGCGCGGGTTGGGCCTGCGCTGCCTGCGCCGCCGGCTCGGCTGGCTTGGCAACGACGACCGGCGGCTCGGCGCGCCGCGGGGCGGCCTTCGGCAGCGGCACGGCGCGGCTTGCCACATGCGGGATCGACGCCGGCGGGCGCGGCGGGCCGCCGCGGACCACGGTCGGCGGCAGTGCGGTTTGCGGCCCGTAGGGCGCGACCGCGCGCTCGTCATAGGCGGGCGCCATGCCATAGGCGTCAGGGGCGGGCATGAAGCGGATGATCCGCCCGTCGCGGGCGTCGATCACCAGCCGGCCATCGTCGCCGTTTCTGTCGATCACCGCGATGGTGTAGACGCCGCCGCGCAGGCGCGGAATGCCGAGCGGCGAGAAGCCGTTTTCGCGCAGCACGGCGTAAACCTCGGTCGGCGGCAACAAGGCCAGCGCAGGGCCGCGCTCCTCGTAGCCATAACCGTAGCGCGGCGGCGGGGCGGCTTCCGGCGGCGCATAGGGCCCGTCGAAATCCGAGACCGCGATGACGGCCCCTCTGGCGATACCGCTCGCGGGAACCTGGGCCTGCCCCGCACTGGCACCCAGCGCCAGCACGGCGGCGGCCACACATCCTGTGAAAAACTTCATGATCCAGACGCTCCTGTCAGGCCCTCCGGTGGCCGCCCTCTTTCGCTTCTCGCGGCGTGGCGCGCCTTCCGAAGGGTTGATCCGAAGCTTCATTTGGGATTTCGGCGCCGCCGGGGCCGGATCAGGGCGTGTTTGCCTCAAAACCGGGGCTGCGCAACTTTTGGAAAGCGATCGATTGACTTCTGCGGAATCGGGACTTCCGCGCGCTTGTGTGCTAGACAAAAATTTGGCAAGGTGATGGTTAGGACAGGAAGACTGTCTCAATTTTGCCTGCGGTTCCGGCATAGGGATTGCAGCGAGAACTGGTGCTCTCGAGCGCCGGCAAGGTACCAGGCAAAGCCGTTCTCGGGGACGAAGAACGCCTAGGCCTGAATTTAAGAAAATGCGGCTCGCAGAGGACGAGCGGTGGCCCAGGAGCGGGTGCCGCGGGACGCCCAAGGTGCGCCGAAGATGGCGGTGAGGCAGCTTGCCGCATGGAGAGGACAGGAACAATGAACGGGTCGCAATTCGAGCGCGCAAACATCGTGGCAGAAGAGCTGTCGGCGACGGTCGCCTCGAAAACGACCGATCCGATCACCTCACCGATTCAAGAGCACAATTCGCGCCCCAAAGCCGAAGGCCTGTACGATCCGAGCCTGGAGAAGGACTCTTGCGGCGTCGGCTTCATCGCCAACATCAAGGGCAAGAAGTCGCACGAGATCGTCTCGGACGCGCTGAGCATCCTCTGCAACCTCGAGCATCGCGGCGCCGTCGGCGCCGACCCGCGCGCGGGTGACGGCGCCGGCATTCTAGTGCAGATCCCGCACGCCTTCTTCAGCCGTAAGGCCTCCGAACTCGGCTTCAAGTTGCCGGCGCCCGGCGAATACGCCATCGGCGCGTTGTTCATGCCGCGCGACACCGCCTGGCGCAACGTCATCAAGAGCATCGTCGCCGACCAGATCAAGGAAGAGGGCCTGACCCTGCTCGGCTGGCGCGACGTGCCGACCGACAATTCCTCGCTGGGCGTCACCGTGAAGCCGACCGAGCCCGCCTGCATGCAGGTGTTCATCGGCCGCAACGGCACCGCCAAGACCGAGGACGAGTTCGAGCGCCGGCTCTACATCCTGCGCAAGTCGATCTCGCAGGCGATCTACCAGCGCCGCGACCGCGGCCTTGCCGGCTATTACCCGTGCTCGATGTCCTGCCGCACCGTGATCTACAAGGGCATGTTCCTCGCCGACCAGCTCGGCAAGTACTATCCCGATCTGCACGAGGCTGACTTCGAGAGCGCGCTGGCGCTCGTGCATCAGCGCTTCTCGACCAACACCTTCCCGGCCTGGTCGCTGGCGCATCCCTACCGCATGATCGCGCATAACGGCGAGATCAACACGCTGCGCGGCAACGTCAACTGGATGGCGGCACGCCAGGCCTCGGTCAGCTCCGAGCTCTACGGCAAGGACATCAACCGGCTCTGGCCGATCTCCTATGAGGGACAGTCGGACACCGCCTGCTTCGACAACGCGCTCGAATTCCTGGTGCAGGGCGGCTACTCGCTGCCGCACGCCGTGATGATGATGATTCCGGAGGCGTGGGCCGGCAATCCCTTGATGGATGAGAAGCGCCGCGCCTTCTACGAATATCATGCCGCGCTGATGGAGCCGTGGGACGGCCCGGCCGCGATCGCCTTCACCGACGGCCGCCAGATCGGCGCCACGCTCGACCGCAACGGCCTCCGGCCCGCCCGCTATCTCGTCACCAAGGACGATCGCATCGTCATGGCGTCCGAGATGGGCGTGCTGACGATCCCAGAGGACCAGATCATCACCAAGTGGCGGCTGCAGCCGGGCAAGATGCTGCTGGTCGACCTCGAGCAAGGCCGCCTAATCCCGGACGACGAGATCAAGGCTTCGCTCGCCGCCAGCCATCCCTACAAGGAGTGGCTGGAGCGGACCCAGATCGTGCTGGAAGACCTGCCGAAGGTGCCGACGACAGGCGTGCGCTCCAACCTGTCGCTGCTCGACCGCCAGCAGGCGTTCGGCTACAGCCAGGAAGACATCACCATCCTGATGACGCCGATGGCGGCCACGGGCGAAGAAGCCGCGGGCTCGATGGGCAACGACACGCCGATTTCGGCGCTGTCGGACAAGGCCAAGCCGCTGTTCACCTACTTCAAGCAGAACTTCGCACAGGTCACCAACCCGCCGATCGACCCGATCCGCGAAGAGCTGGTGATGAGCCTCGTCTCGATCATCGGGCCGCGGCCGAACCTGTTCGACCTGCAGGGCATGGCCACGACCAAGCGCCTCGAAGTGCGCCAGCC
Organism: Bradyrhizobium sp. IC4059; assembly: GCF_020193615.1. Classification (NCBI taxonomy): domain Bacteria; kingdom Pseudomonadati; phylum Pseudomonadota; class Alphaproteobacteria; order Hyphomicrobiales; family Nitrobacteraceae; genus Bradyrhizobium; species Bradyrhizobium sp. IC4059. The sequence continues at coordinate 269,858 of NZ_JADYVH010000004.1, read as the reverse complement.
GATCCTGACCGACGCGGACTTGGAAAAGATCCGCTCGATCTCGGAGGTGGCCGAGTCGCACTTCAAGTCTCGCACGCTGGACACCACCTTCCACGCCGGCCTCGGCGCGGCGGGCATGGACCAGGTGCTCGACGAGCTCTGCGCGCGTGCCGAAAGCGCGGTGCGCGAGGGCGTCAACATCATCATCCTGTCCGACCGCATGGTCGGCACCGACCGCGTGCCGATCCCATCGCTGCTCGCCTGCGCCGCCGTGCATCATCACCTGATCCGTACCGGCCTGCGCACCTCGGTCGGCCTCGTCGTCGAATCCGGCGAGCCGCGCGAAGTGCATCACTTCGCCTGCCTTGCCGGCTACGGCGCCGAAGCGATCAATCCGTACCTCGCGTTCGAGACCATCACCGCGATGAAGGACCGCCTGCCCGGCTCGCTCGACGACTATGAGATCGTCAAGCGCTACATCAAGTCGATCGGCAAGGGCCTGCTCAAGGTGATGTCCAAGATGGGCATCTCGACCTACCAGTCCTATTGCGGCGCGCAGATCTTCGACGCGGTCGGCCTCAAGGCCGACTTCGTTGCCAAGTTCTTCGCCGGCACGCACACCCGCGTCGAGGGCGTCGGCCTTGGGGAGATCGCGGAAGAAGCCGTGCGCCGCCATGCCGACGCGTTCGGCGAGGCGCAGGTCTACAAGACCGCGCTCGATGTCGGCGGCGAATATGCCTATCGCAGCCGCGGCGAGGACCATGCGTGGACCGCGGAGTCTGTGTCGCTGCTGCAGCACGCCGCGCGCGGCAATTCGCAGGAGCGCTACCGCGCCTTCGCCAAGATCCTCAACGAGCAGTCGGAGCGCCTGTTGACGCTGCGCGGCCTGTTCCGGATCAAGAACGCGGAGGAAGAAAAGCGCAAGCCGATCCCGCTCGACCAGGTCGAGCCGGCCAAGGAGATCGTCAAGCGTTTCGCCACCGGTGCGATGAGCTTCGGCTCGATCTCGCGCGAGGCGCACACCACGCTCGCGATCGCCATGAACCGGATCGGCGGCAAGTCGAACACCGGCGAAGGCGGCGAGGAAGCCGACCGCTTCAAGCCGATGCCGAACGGCGATTCCATGCGTTCGGCGATCAAGCAGGTCGCCTCGGGCCGCTTCGGCGTCACGACGGAGTATCTCGTCAACTCCGACATGATGCAGATCAAGATGGCGCAGGGTGCCAAGCCCGGCGAAGGTGGCCAGCTGCCCGGCCACAAGGTCGACGCGACCATCGCAAGAGTCCGGCACTCGACGCCGGGCGTCGGCCTGATCTCGCCGCCGCCGCACCACGACATCTACTCGATCGAGGACCTGGCGCAGCTCATCTACGACCTCAAGAACGTCAACCCGACGGGCGACGTCTCGGTCAAGCTCGTCTCGGAGATCGGCGTCGGCACTGTGGCCGCGGGCGTTGCCAAGGCGCGCGCCGACCATGTCACCATCGCGGGCTTCGAGGGCGGCACGGGTGCTTCGCCGCTGACCTCGATCAAGCATGCGGGATCGCCGTGGGAAATCGGGCTCGCCGAAACCCACCAGACCCTGGTGCGCGAGCGGCTGCGCAGCCGCATCGTGGTCCAGGTCGACGGCGGCTTCCGCACCGGCCGTGACGTCGTGATCGGCGCGCTGCTGGGCGCCGACGAGTTCGGCTTCGCCACCGCGCCGCTGATTGCGGCCGGCTGCATCATGATGCGCAAGTGCCATCTCAACACCTGCCCGGTCGGCGTAGCGACCCAGGACCCCGTCCTGCGCAAGCGCTTCACCGGTCAGCCCGAGCACGTGATCAACTACTTCTTCTTCGTCGCCGAGGAAGTCCGCGAGATCATGGCTTCGCTCGGCTTCCGTACCTTCAACGAGATGGTCGGCCAGGTCCAGCTGCTCGACCAGACCAAGCTGGTCGCGCATTGGAAGGCCAAGGGGCTCGACTTCTCCAAGCTCTTCGTCAAGCAGAAGGAAGAGAAGGGCCAGAAGATCTATCACTCCGAGCGCCAGAACCATCATCTGGAGGCGGTGCTCGACCGCACGCTGATCGAGAAGGCGCAGGCAGCGCTCGACCGCGGCGCGCCGGTGAAGATCGAGGCCGCCATCAACAGCACCAACCGCTCCGCAGGCGCGATGCTGTCCGGCGCGGTGGCCAAGATCTACGGCCATGCCGGCCTGCCGCACGACACCATCCATGTCAGCCTCAAGGGCACCGCGGGCCAGGCCTTCGGCGCCTGGCTCGCCCACGGCGTCACCTTCGAGCTCGAAGGTGAAGGCAACGACTATGTCGGCAAGGGCCTCTCGGGCGGCAAGATCATCGTCAAGCCGCCGAGGAACTCGGCCATCGTGCCGGAAGAGAGCATCATCGTCGGCAACACCGTGATGTACGGCGCGATCGAGGGCGAGTGCTACTTCCGCGGCATCGCCGGCGAGCGTTTTGCCGTGCGTAACTCGGGCGCGGTCGCCGTGGTCGAGGGCGCGGGCGATCATTGCTGCGAATACATGACCGGCGGCATCGTGGTCGTGCTCGGCAAGACCGGGCGCAACTTCGCGGCCGGCATGTCCGGCGGTATCGCCTACGTGCTCGACGAGGCCGGCGACTTCGACAAGCTGTGCAACCTCAGCATGGTCGAGCTCGAGCCGGTGCTGTCGGAGGAGCTGATCAACGCCGGCACCTATCACCATGCCGGCGACCTCGAGGCGCATGGCCGGGTCGACGTGTTCAGGAACCTGCTCGCCTCCGACGTCGAGCGGCTGCACGTCCTGATCTCGCGCCACGCCAAAGCCACCGGCTCCAAGCGCGCCGCCGACATCCTTGCCAATTGGAAGGACTGGCTGCCCAAATTCCGCAAGGTGATGCCGGTCGAGTACCGGCGCGCGCTGCGCGAGATGGCGGCCAACGCGGACGCCGAGCCGAAAATCGCGATCGGGGCGTAAGGCATTACACCTCGTCATTGCGAGCGAAGCGAAGCAATCCAGAATCTCTCCGCGGAAAAAAGACTGGATTGCTTCGTCGCTTCGCTCCTCGCAATGACGGTGAGGAAACAACAAGACGAATTTAAGCGGCAGGGACTTCGGGTTTAATGGGCAAGATCACGGGTTTTCTGGAAATCGAACGGCACGACCGCAAGTACACCCCGGTCGCCGAGCGCGTGAAGCATTACAAGGAATTCGTCGTTCCGCTCTCCGAGAAGGAGGTGCGCGACCAGGCCGCGCGCTGCATGAATTGCGGCATTCCCTATTGCCACGGCACCGGCTCGGTCGCGCCGGGCACGCCGGGCTGTCCGGTCAACAACCAGATTCCCGACTGGAACGACCTCGTCTACCAGGGCAATTGGGAAGAAGCCTCGCGCAACCTGCATTCGACCAACAATTTCCCGGAGTTCACGGGGCGCATTTGCCCGGCGCCGTGCGAGGCGTCCTGCACGCTCAACATCGACGACAACCCCGTCACCATCAAGACCATCGAATGCGCGATCGTCGATCGCGCCTGGGACAATGGCTGGCTCCAGCCGGAAGTCGCGACTGTGAAGACCGGCAAGAAAGTCGCGGTGATCGGCTCGGGTCCGGCCGGCATGGCCTGTGCGCAGCAGCTCGCGCGCGCCGGCCACGACGTCCACCTCTACGAGAAGTACGCCAAGGCCGGCGGCCTGCTGCGCTACGGCATCCCCGACTTCAAGATGGAGAAGGGCGTCATCGACCGCCGCGTGGCGCAGATGGAAGCCGAAGGCGTCACCTTCCACTACAACAGCCATGTCGGCGCGGACGGCAATGTCGATCCGCGCGAGATGCTCAACGAGTACGACGCCGTGGCGCTGACCGGCGGTGCGGAAGCCCCGCGCGACCTGCCGATCCCCGGCCGCGAGCTCGCCGGCATCCACTACGCCATGGACTTCCTCCCGCAGCAGAACCGCCGCGTCTCCGAGGAGCCGCTCGGCGGCGTCCAGGAGATCCTGGCCGGCGGCAAGCATGTCGTCGTCATCGGCGGCGGCGACACCGGAAGCGACTGCATCGGTACCTCGCTGCGCCAGGGCGCGCTCTCGGTGACGCAGCTCGAGATCATGCCCGCGCCGCCAGAGCGCGAGAACAAGGGCCTGACCTGGCCGAACTGGCCGCTGAAGATGCGGACCTCCTCGAGCCAGGCCGAAGGCGCGGTGCGCGAATACGCCGTGCTGACCCAGAAGTTCTCGGGCGAGAACGGCCAGGTCAAGAAGCTGCACTGCGTCCGCGTCGACGACAAGTTCAAGCCGATTGCCGGCACCGAGTTCGAGCTCGATGCCGAGCTGGTCCTGCTCGCGATGGGCTTCGTCCATCCCGTGCACGAGGGCCTCTTGAAGCTGCTCGCGGTCGAGCTCGACCCCCGCGGCAACGTCAAGGCCAACACGCTCGACTACCAGACCTCGCGCCCGAACGTGTTCACCGCCGGCGACATGCGCCGCGGGCAATCGCTCGTCGTGTGGGCGATCCGCGAGGGCCGGCTGTGCGCGCGGTCGATCGATACGTTCCTTATGGGGAAGACGGATTTGCCGCGCTGAGATGTCATTCCGGGGCGCGCGAAGCGCGAGCTATGGTGCGCAATTGCGCACCTGAGAATCCATTCATCACCAACCCAGACGCCCGATGGATTCCGGGCTCGCGCCAAGTGGCGCGCCCCGGAATGACAATTGGAGAGAGCCGCGCCTTTCGGCTTCGTCTCGTGCGACGCGCTAACAAGCCTCAATTCTGCAGCCTCACCCCGAGCAGCACCACCGTGCCCTGCGAGCTCGAGCCCGGCTGGCTCGAATTCAGGATGTCGTGGCGCAGCGTGCCCTTGACCCAGATGTTGCGGTTGAGCTTGTAGATCAAATTGCTTTCGAACGAGTAGGTCTTGTCGTTGCGGTTCTGGCCCTGGTAGTCGAGCGTGCCGTAGGTGAACTTGCCGACCGCGGTGAGCCAGCGGCGGAAGTCGTGGTCGACTTGGGCGGAGTAAGTGCGCACCAGGACGCCGGATGAGCCGGGGACCGTGGTCTCCGATATCTGCGTGTCGGTGAAGAACTTCACCGTGGTGAGGCCGCTGGCGCTCCAGATCAGCGAGCCCGTGGTCAGAAACCCTGCGAGCTGGCTGAGGCGCGGATCGGTGTAGCTGCGCGCGGAATAGCCGACCGAGATCTCGCCGGTGAGGATGCGCGAGAACTCGAAGGACGAGCCGACCTTGGCATAGCCGCCGTTGGAATCGCGGAAATAGCCGTTGCGGTCGGAAGCCTGGTCGTGGACGCGGGTATCGCCCTGGATCTCGACGAAGGGTTTTAGGCCGGGCTTGAGGTCGTAGGAGAAGCGGCCGACGCCGCCATATTGGTTGAAGTTGCGGTCGTCGTTGCTGAAGGTCGAGCCGTCGGTGAGCTTGGAATCGGTGTAGGCGGTGCGATCGATGGTGGCGCCGGCCGCGACCTGGAAGCGGTTGAAGGTCTGGTCGAAGCCGAGCGTCGTGCCATAGGCGGCGTAGACCGGATATCTCTGCAGGCCGGCCTGCACGTTGGGGCTGCCGGGATTGTCGGTGGCGAGCCGCAGGCGCAGCTGCGAGGTCAGCTTGAAATCGCGGGTGACGTCGAGGCGGCCATCGACATGGCCGTTGAAATCGGGACGATTGGCCTCGACCGGCGACGGCGAGGCCAAGCCGTTGATCGTCGCCGGCATGTCCTTGGTGTAGCCCGAGAACGAGCCACGCAGATCGGCGACCAGCGCGTGGCGCTCCCAATCCGACACCACGAGCAGATCGGGCGCGATGACATAGGCCGGCGAGCCGACGGGCCTGTTGAGGCGCGTCGGATTGCTGTCGTAGCCGGCGGAGAGTTCGAGCCCGCCCTTGATCAGGAAGCTGCCGGCGTAATCGCCGACCGCGCCGAACGGATCGTCATCGGCCCTGAGGCGGCGTCGCAGCGGCTGGCCGGGCACGTTGCCCGCCATCGCCGCCGGCACCGGGACCTTGTGCGCGGTCTCGGAGGGCGGTGGCGCGATGCGCGGCGGGCCCAGCGTCGTGGCCGGCGTTGCGGGCGGCGGCGGTGAGCCGGGACCGGCGGCGCGCTTCGGCTTCGGCTGGCCCGGATAGAGCTTGGGCTGCTGGCGCTTGCGGTTGAGCGAGTCGTAGCCGGAGCCGCTCGCGCCGGTGGCGGCCGGCAGGCCGTAGGTCGGGACCTGACCGACACGCGAGCTCGCCGGCGCCTGCTGGCGCTGGCGCGGGTCGGCGTTGGGATCAGGCAGTTTCGGCAAGGCATCGGAGGGCGCCTGGGGTACGCCGGCGGTGCGGCGGGTCGGCAGCGTCTCAGGCGAGGCGAAGGCGCCGCGGTTGGGATTGAACAGGTCGGGCGTGAGCCCCTGGGCCGCCGCCGGGCCGCTTGCGAGGGTGGTCAGCGCGAGGCACGGCAAAGAGGCGCGCAGGAAATGCGCGACCTTGCTCCGGCCCCTGCCTGGAGACGACCCCACGATGGAATTACCCCAACGAAATCAAACACTTTCTCGATCATCCCCGCCGACTGGCGAGAACCATCGTTAATGGAGTTAAAACAATTATGGTTAATGACCGGTTGAGGGCATCCGGCCGCGCGTCGCCTCGCTGATCGGGGCGTGCTAAGCAGGCGCCAATGGGCGAACGCCCCTCCTCTCTGGACCCGACCATGCCGAGCTCGAAACCGCTGATGACCCAATCATCCGGCTCCATTCCCGATACCGTCGAATCCGCGCTCCGCACGCTGGAGACGGAGAGCGGCGGCATCAATGCGCTCGCTAGCGCGCTGCGCGGCCCGCTGGGCGAGCCGTTCGCCAAGGCGGTCGAGCTGATCCGCAATGCCAAGGGCCGCGTCATCGTCACCGGGCTCGGCAAGTCAGGCCATATGGGCCGCAAGATCGCCGCGACGCTGGCCTCGACCGGCACGCCTTCCTTCTTCGTGCACGCCGCCGAAGCCGGTCATGGCGACCTCGGCATGATCACGCCCGACGACGTCATCCTGGCGCTGTCCTGGTCCGGCGAGCAGCCGGAGATGAAGAACCTCGTGAACTATTCGGCGCGCTTTGCGATCCCCATGATCGCGGTGACCTCGAGCGCGTCGTCCTCGCTCGGCCAGGCCGCCGACCTCGTGATCGAGCTGCCCAAGGCGCGCGAGGCCTGCCCGCACAATCTGGCGCCGACCACCTCGACGCTGATGCAGGCCGCGATCGGCGACGCGCTCGCGATCGCGCTGCTGGAGGGACGCGGCTTCACCGCGCTGGAGTTCGCGCATTTCCACCCCGGCGGCAAGCTGGGCGCGATGCTGAAATTCGTCCGCGACTACATGCGCACGGGCGCTGAGATTCCGCTCAAGCCGCTCGGCACCGAGATGTCGGAAGCCGTGGTCGAGATGTCGGCGAAGGGGCTCGGCTGCGTCTGCATCATCAACGATGCGGGCGAGGCCGTCGGCATCATCACCGACGGCGATCTGCGCCGCCACATGCGGCCCGACCTTTTGACGGTGACCGTCGACGAGATCATGACGAAGCAGCCCAAGACCGTGCCGCCCTCGATGCTAGCGACCGAGATGATCGAGGTGCTGAACACCCGCAAGATCACCTCGCTGCTGGTGACGGAAGCGGGCAAGGTGGTCGGGATCGTGCACCTGCACGATCTGCTGCGCGCGGGCGTGGCGTAGGGCGCGCAGCCCGCTTCACCCGTCATTCCGGGGCGCGCCACTTGGCGCGAGCCCGGAATCCATTTCACCCCGAGGTCGCTGCCCGATGGATTCCGGGCTCGCGCTTCGCGCGCCCCGGAATGACGGTGAGGATGAGACGCTCCTCGCAATGACGGTGGAGAGACCTACGCCGGAAACCGCGCCGCGTTCTCCTCCAGCGGCAAGCGCAGCCCGTTCGCCAGATACGACACCGTGCGATAGAAGCCGCACAGCAGCATGATTTCCAGGATCTGCGCCTCGTCGTGATGCGCGGAGAGCGCGGCGAATTCATCGTCGCTCAACGTCGCGCGATGATGCAGCGCGTCGACGGCTGCGATCAGCGCCTGTTCGGCCGGCGACCAAAGGGCCGAATTCGCATCACCCAGCACCGTCGCACGCACCTCCTCCGCGGTGAGCTTCGCCGGCCCGGCGAAGATCGCGACATGCACGCCCCATTCGTATTCGCATCCGTTCAGCGCACAGGTGCGGTCGATGACGATCTCACGCTGGCGCAGCGAGAGCGGCCCCGGATCAAGCAGCCCGCCCGCGCGAAACTTGTCCCAGGCGCGGTCATGGCCCGCCATCACCCGGAACAGCACCAGCGGCGGCGCACCGCGCATGATGCGGTCGAACTGCGCCTGGATCTCCAGGGGATAAGGCGGCGAGAGCGGGGCGATGCGCGGTGAGGCCTGGGACATGAGCGATTTCCGTTGCTACATTTACCGTAGCACTACGCTACATTATCCGTAGCATGACGCAAGAGGTGACCATGGCGAAACGGGCGACAACAGCAGAACGCCGCGTCCGCGGCTCGCGCACCGGACGGCCGATCATGGCTTTGCTCGACCTGCTCGGCCGGCGCTGGGCCTTGCGGATCTTGTGGGAGTTGCGCGGAGAGCCCCTCACCTCGCGCGCCCTGCGCAGCGCCTGCGACGAGGCCTCGCCCACGGTGCTGCAGGCCCGGCTGACCGAGCTGCGCGAGGCGGGCTTCGTGGAGCTGGGCGACGGCGGAGGTTACGGACTGACACCGCTGGGCCGGGAATTGTGCGAGACCTTCATGCCACTGCACAGGTTTGCGGAGCGATGGAGAAGGTGAGCATCACTCGTTGCCACGCGCTGGTGTTCCTTCTCCCCTTGTGGGAGAAGGTGGCGCGAAGCGCCGGATGAGGGGTCTCTCTCCACGAACTCAGCTTAGCTATCGCGGAGAGACACCCCTCACCCGTCTCGCCGCTTTGCGGCGAGCCACCCTCTCCCGCAAGGGGAGAGGGGAAAAGTCCTCACGCCGCGGCGACCGTCAGGTTCGCGCCGTCGACCTGTACCACCTTCACCCGCGTGCCGGCCGGCGTATCGGGCCCAGCCACGCGCCATACCGTGTCGCCGATGCGCACGGTGCCGGTGCCGTCGATGATCGGCTTCTCCAGCGTGAACTCACGGCCGAGCAGGGCTTCGGTACGCTTGTTGAGGAACGGACTGGCGCTGGCGTCCGGCTTCGGCTTGGCCAGGCGGCGCCAGACCGGCACGGCAGCGGCGGCAAAGATCGCGAACATCACGAGCTGGATCTGCCAGGAGATCGCAGCCGCGAACGAGATCAGGCCGACCAGCAGCGCAGCGAGCCCAAGCCAGAACAGGAAGATGCCGGGCGCCAGCACCTCCAGGGCCATCAGGATGAAGCCGAGGATCAGCCAGTTCCAGTTGCCGAGCGATACGAACATGTCGGTCATGACACGACCTCTGTGAATAGTCCCATTACTGCTGCGGCACGGACGGGGGTGTCGGGCCCGACGACGGTACCGAGCCGCCGCGGCGGGCGGCGGTCGCCGCGCTCTCCCCGAACGTGGCCTTCGCAATTTCGCCGATGCCGGCGAGCGAGCCCAGCATGCTCATCGCTTCGACCGGAAGCATGATGACCTTCTGGTTCGGCGAGTCGGCGAGTTGCCCGAATGCCTTGATATACTTGTCGGCGATAAAATAGTTTAGCGCAGCGACATCGCCCTTGGCGATGGCCTCGCTGACCATTTGCGTGGCCTTGGCCTCGGCTTCCGCCGACCGCTCGCGCGCCTCGGCATCGCGGAAGGCGGCCTCGCGGCGGCCTTCCGCCTGGAGGATCTGGCCCTGCTTGGCGCCCTCGGCGCGCAGGATCTCGGACTGGCGTTGGCCTTCGGCCGCGAGAATGTCGGCGCGCTTGACCCGCTCGGCCTTCATCTGCCGCCCCATGGCTTCGACCAGGTCGGCGGGCGGCACGATGTCCTTGATCTCGATGCGGTTGACCTTGACGCCCCAGGGCGAGACCGCGGCGTCGACCACACGGAGCAGGCGCTCGTTGATTTCGTCGCGGTGCGACAGCACCTGGTCGAGGTCCATCGAGCCCATCACCGAGCGGATGTTGGTCATGGTGAGCACCGTAATCCCCTGGTTCAGGTTGGCGACCTCGTAGCTCGCCTTGGCGGCATCGAACACCTGATAAAAGGCGACGCCGTCCACCGTCACGGTGGCGTTGTCCTTGGTGATCACCTCCTGCTCGGGAATGTCGATCACCTGCTCCATCATGTTGATCTTGCGCCCGACGCGATCGAAATAGGGCACGATCAAATTGAGCCCGGGGCTCAGCGTCTGGGTGTATTTGCCGAACCGCTCGATGGTCCAGTCATAGCCCTGCGGCACCGTCTTCACGCCGGCGACCAGCGTGACGATGACGAGCAAAACCAGAACAATCGCGAAAATGTCGAAGCCGCTCATATCTCCTCCAAGCCGGGACAAGACGTCAGGAAAAAGCCCTTTCCGGCGCTGTCATTGGTCGGGATCACGATCCTACCGGTTCAGCGGTCGCAATTCACGTCGGTATCGGAGCAATTCCACACAAGACGCACAGCAAGAGAACGGTCGCGATATGTATTTGCGACAGGCTCTTGAAAGCGCGCGCGCGCAGGCCTGAACCGCGATGCGATCATGATGAATCGTCATCGCGCTTTAGGTCATTGTTTGAGCATGATCTTTTCGGAAAACCGCTTCACGCTTTTCCGGATCATGCTCTAGCGGCGGAGATTAACGAATTCGGGCGAGGCGTCCGTCACGGACGGGTTCATTCGATCACGTCATTCGCAATTGCAAGCAGGCCCGGGGAAAGCGTGATGCCGAGCGCTCTCGCCGCCTTCAGGTTGATCACCAGCTCGAACTTGGTGGGATTCTGCACCGGCAGGTCGGCCGGCCGTGCGCCCTTCAGGATCCGATCGATATAGTCCGCGGCGCGGCGAAGCTGCTCGACGCTGTCGGTGCTGTAGGACATCAGCCCACCTTCGTCGACGAAGGTACGGCTCCAGAACACTGCGGGCACACGCGCCTGTGCGATCGCCGAGAGCAGTTGCGCGCGGTTGGCCATGGTGAAGAAGTCCGGCAGGACCAGGATGGCGCCGTCTTGCCTGGAAGCCAGCGCCCCGATCGAGACGGCGTCACGGACGGGCGCGGGCTCGACCGTCAGGCGCAGCGTCCGTGCGGCGTCCTCGATGGTGCGCAGCATCAGGGGCGCAAACGGCGCGGTGGCGGGATTGAAGACGACCGCAACGCGGGACACCTTCGGCGTGACCTGCGTCAGCATCTCCAGCCATTTGCCGGCCAGCGGACCGTCGTAATCGGTAAAGCCGGTGAGGTTGCCGCCGGGATGCGCGAGGTTTTCGACAAAACCCTGGCTGACGGGATCGGTGACGACGGCGAACACGATCGGGATCGTCGTGGTGCGCCGGCGCAGCTCTTCGACCGAGGGTGTGCCGACCGCAAGCAGGATGTCGGGCTTGAGCGCGATCAGCTCGTCGGCGAACTGCGCGATGCGGGCGCGCTCGCCGCCGCCGTTGCGCCAATCGATCTTGAGATTGTCGCGCTCCTTCCAGCCTTGGCCGGCGAGCGCTTCGACCAGGGCCATGCTGCGCGTCTGGCCGATCGCATCATCAGCAGCCGTGACCGAGAGCACGCCGAGCCGCCGTGTCGCGTTCGGCTGCTGCGCCAGGGCCGGGGCCGGCAGCGCCGCGAGCATCCCCAGAAGCGCCAGGCACCGGCGGCGGTTCATGGGACGCCCATCAGATCCAGCCCTGGAGCTCGCGCAGCACCAGGGTGCGGATCACGTCCATGCCCGGTCCGCTGTCGTTGAGGCAGGGGATCGCGGAAAACTGCTCGCCGCCATTGTGCTTGAAGATCTCCGCGTTCTCCTGCGCGATCTCCTCCAGCGTCTCCAGGCAGTCGGCGGAAAAGCCCGGCGTCACCACCGCGATGCGGCGCACGCCCTCTTTGGCAAGCCGCTCCATGGTCTTGTCGGTATAGGGCTGCAGCCACTCGTCGTTGCCGAAGCGCGACTGGAAGGTCAGCAGCAGCTTGGTCTCGTCCATGCCGAGCCGGCGGCGCAGCGCCTCGGTCGTCGCGATGCAGTGCTGCTGATAGGGATCGCCCTTGTCGACATAGGCTTTCGGCATGCCGTGGAAGGATGCCACGATCAGCTCCGGCTTGAAGGACAGCGTCGCCAGATGGCCCTCGATCGAGGCGGCGAGCGCCTCGATATAGGCTTCGTCGTCATAGTAGGGCGGCGTCACCCGCAGAGTCGGCTGGTTCCGCAGCTGCGCGAGCACGCGGAAGACTTCGTCGCAGACGGTCGCCGAGGTCGAGGCCGAATATTGCGGATAGAGCGGCACGGCCAGGATACGCTCGCAGCCCTTCGCGATCAGCGCGTCGATGCCCGACTTGATCGACGGATTGCCGTAGCGCATCGCCCAATCCACGACGACGTTGTCGCGGTCCGACAAGGCGGCCGCGAGGTTGTCGCTTTGCGAGCGCGTGATGGTTTTCAGCGGCGACTCGTTCCGCTCATTGTTCCAGATCTTCTGGTAGTCGAGCGCCTTGGTGCGCGGACGGCTGCGCAGAATGATCCCGTTCAGCACCAGTTTCCAGATCAGGCCCTGGTCCTCGATGACGCGGGCGTCGCTGAGGAACTCCTTGAGGTAGACCCGCACGCCCGGAGCATCGGCCGTATCGGGCGTTCCGAGATTGATCAGGAGCACGCCGACGCGCGGTAGGGCGGATCGGGTGGCCGGTTTCGCGGTCTCGAGGGGGAGGACGCTGTTCATGACTGGTTGGGTCGCGCGTTGGTCCGAACTTGTCAAGATGAGCCGGGGTTCGCTAGGGTCGCACCCAAGCGGGGGGAGGCAGGATGACACTCGCGGAATGGTGCGTCTTCGGGGCGCTGCTGCTCTATCTGTCGACGATCGTCACGGTCAAATGGATCAGGTTTCGCCGCTTCGACAATTCCCGGCCGCGCGACCCCGCCTTCTATGAGGACGCCCTGTCGCAACGCGCGCTTGGCGCGCACCAGAACGGCATCGAGACGTTTCCGTTCTTTGCGTTCGCGGTGCTGCTCGCCGAATACAGGGAAGCGCCGCAGCGGCTGATCGACGAGCTCGCGGCGCTGTTCCTGATCGTGCGGATTGCCTATGTGCTGACGTATCTCGGCAACCGCCCGACGCTGCGCTCGATCCTCTGGAGCATCGGCTTTGCGATCAATCTCGGCATCTTCTTCATGCCGGCATTGAAGCGGTTTCTGCCGGTGTGAGCGGCTTCACGCCGAAAGATGGCGTTCTCGCGTCGCGATCAGTGCCCGCATTGATGCCGGGATCGTGACCGGACGATGGGTGTTCTGGTCCGTGTAGACCCAGGCGATCTCGCCGGTTACCAGAGCCTCAGTGCCGCCCTTCCGGAAGATGGCGAGCTCGAACAGGAGGCTCGAATTGCCGATCCGCGCCACGCGCGCGCCGACGTCGAGTTCCCAGTCGAACCTAACAGGCGCCTTGTACTCGATCAGCGATTTGACGACGTGGAAATCGATGCCGCTCGCCTTTGCATCCGCATATTGGTCGAAGCCGAGCGCGCGGAAATATTCGGTGATGGTGGTGTCGAAATAGGTCAAATAATGCGCGTTGAAGACGACGCCCTGGCCGTCGATCTCGGAATAGCGCACCCGGAACGGATGGAAGAACCAGAAGTGTTCGCGCGACATCTATCGCCTCAAAAACACGTGGTCCGTTCGGCGGCGATGTAGCCGAACAGGAGGCCGACGCCGAACAGCAGGACCAGACTCGCGGCGCCGAACTCGATGCCGCGCATAAACAGCGCGCCACCGCCGTCGCGTCCGGCGCTGAGGCGGGCGGCAATGTCCTTGGCGTAGACGGCGACGACAGCAATGGCCGCCACCGTGATCGCGGTGCCCAACCCCATCAGGAATGTCGCGGCGATCCCTGCCCAGAACAGGCCCTGCGCCAGCGCGAACACCAGGACCAGGATTGCGCCCGAGCAGGGGCGGATGCCGACGGTCAGGATCGCAGCGAAGCCGCGCCGCCAGCCGCCGGGGCCGGCGAGTTCGCTTGGCGTGGGTCCGTGGGAATGGCCGCAATGCTCGTCGTGGACGTGGTCGTGCCCGTGGTGATGGTGAGCGTGGCCGTGGCCATGGTGTTGATCATGGCCGTGATCGTGGTGATGATGATCATGCGCATCATGATGGTGGTGATCATGGTCGTGCGGCACGCCCGCCATCGCCGGCACCGGCTGGATGGCCTGAAATGCGCGGATGAAGGTGCGACCCTTGACCCAGACCAGGCGCAGGCCGAACAGCGCGATCAGGGCGTAGCTCGCAATCTCGATCGCGCCTTCCGCCTTGCACATCGTCTTGGCCGTCGCATTCAGCAGCCAGGCCGAGATGCCGACGATGAGGATCGCGACCAGCGACTGCATCAGGGCCGAGGCAAAGGACAGCGCGATGCCGCGCCGCGCCGTCTCGCGGTTGGCGACCAGATAGGAGGCGATCACCGCCTTGCCGTGGCCGGGACCGGCGGCGTGGAAGATGCCGTAGGCGAACGAGATGAACAGCAGCGTCCACACCGCCGAGCCATCGGACTTCGCGGCGCGGATGGTTGCCGACATCTGGCGATAGAATTCCGACTGCTTGGCGAGCAGCCAGCCGATGAGGCCGCTCGCTTCAGGCTCGGCCGCCTGCGCTGGTCGCGGCGCACCGAACGGGTTTTGCGCGAGAAGATCATGAAGAGCGGCATCAGTCACGGCCACGACCAGCAGCACAGCGGCAGTGGCGAGCAGCCCACGCGCAAGCGGAGAGAGTTGCGGCTTCAAGGGCAATCCACCGTGATCTTGTTGGCGAACATCATGCCGAAATTCGAGTTCTCACCGTTCAGGAAGGTCTGCTCGTTCAGCTTCTGCGCGCTCGCGGTGCCGTCGTTCGGCCGCTCCAGCTTCATCTGGCACCCCGCGGGCGCACCGACCAGCTTAACCGGACTGTCCTTGGCCATCTGGAAGTCGATGAAGAAGGAGCGGTCGAACACTTCGAGCACCAGCTGCCTGGGCTTGACCGGATTCTTCAGCGGCAAGGTGAAGTGCAGGGTCAGCACGGTGTCCTTGTAGTCGAGGAAATAGTCGACCGGCTCCTGGAACCGCTCCTTCTTGCCGTCGGCTCGCGCGAAGGTGAAGTAGGCGTATTCCTTCAGCGACTCGACATTGGTCTGCGCCAGGGGCTTGAGCTCCTCGCTCGTATAGGCGCCCTTGGTCTTGCTCTCGAGCCCCTGCACCGCATAGGCCGAGAACATGTCGTCGAAGGTCCAGGCATGGCGCACGCCGGTGATGCTGCCGTCGGCGGCATAGAGCAATTCGCTGGTGGCGGTGATCCAGACATGCGGATGTGCATTCGCTGCCCCGGCCGCGAGCGACATCGCGGCGGCGAGCAGGCATCCGAACAGGGCGCGCATGTTCATCAGGCCGCCCTGGCGTCTTCGAGCAGGCCGCGGCGGCGGAGCAGCGCATCCGGCTCCGGCGGGCGGCCGCGGAACGCCTCGTAGGCGGCTTCCGGATCGACCGATCCGCCCGACGAATAGATGTCGTCGTGCAGGCGCTTGGCCACGGCGGGATCGAAGATGTCGCCGGCCTCCTCGAACGCGCCGAAGGCGTCGGCGTCCATCACCTCCGACCACATGTAGCTGTAATAGCCGGCAGCGTAGTGGTCGCCGGTGAAGATATGGCCGAACTGCGTGGGGCGATGACGCAGCGCGATCTCCTCGGGCATGCCGATCTTCTCCAGTTCGCGTCGCTCGAAGGCGCGGACATCCTGCGCGGCGGCGGCCGGCTGGGTGTGGAATTCCAGGTCGACCAGCGCCGAGGAGACGAACTCGACCGTGGCAAAGCCCTGGTTGAATTTTCGCGCGGCGAGGAAGCGTTGCAGCAGGTCGTCCGGCAGCGGCTCGCCGGTCTGGTAGTGGCGGGCGAACTTCTGCAGCACCTCGGGCCGCTCCTGCCAGTGCTCGTAGAGCTGTGACGGCAGCTCGACGAAGTCGGTGAACACGGAGGTGCCCGACAGCGAGGGATAGGTCACGTTGGAGAGCATGCCGTGCAGGCCGTGGCCGAACTCGTGGAACAGGGTGCGGGCATCGTCGGGCGACAGCAGCGACGGCTCGCCGCCGGCGCCCTTGGCGAAATTGCAGATGTTGAGAACCAGCGGCGCGACGTCGCCGTCGAGCTTCTGCTGGTCGCGCAGCGAGGTCATCCAGGCGCCGGAGCGCTTGGACGGCCGGGCGAAGTAGTCGCCATAGAACAGCGCCTTGTGCTTGCCGCCCCTGTCCTTCATCTCCCAGACCCGGACGTCCGGGTGCCAGACCGGAACGTCCTCGCGCTCCTCGAAGGTGACGCCGAACAGGCGCGTGGCGCAGTCGAAGGCGGCGGCGATCATGTTGTCGAGACCGAGATACGGCTTGATCGCGGAATCGTCGAAATTGGCGCGCTGCAGACGCAGCTTCTCGGCGTAGAAGCGCCAGTCCCAAGGGGCGAGCTTGAAATTGCCGCCCTCCTCCGCGATCAGCGCCTGCATCTCGTCACGGTCGGCAAGCGCGCGGGCGCGGGCCGGCTTCCAGACCCGCTCCAACAGGCCGCGCACCGCGTCCGGCGTCTTGGCCATGGAGTCCTCGAGCCGGTAGGCGGCGTAGGTCGGATAGCCCAGGAGCCCGGCGCTCTCCTCGCGCAGCTTCAGGATCTCGACAATGGTCGCATTGTTGTCATTGGCGTTGCCGTTGTCGCCGCGCGCGATGAAGGCCTTGTAGACCTTCTCGCGGAGGTCACGCCGGGCGGAGCTCTTCAGGAACGTTTCGACCGAGGAGCGCGACAGCGTGACGATGGCCTTGCCTGCCATGCCGCGCTCTTCCGCCGCAGCCTTGGCGCTGGCGACGAAGCTCTCGGGCAGGCCCTGGCGGTCGGACTCCCCAAGCTCCAGGAACCAGTCCTGCTCGTCGCCGAGCAAATGGTGGCTGAAGCTGGTGCCGAGCTGGGCCAGCCGCTCGTTGATCTCGGCCATCCGCGTCTTGGCCTCCTCGGAGAGGCCGGCGCCGGAGCGGTGGAAGCGGGTGTAGGTGCGCTCCAGCAGACGGATCTGCTCGGGCGTGAGACCGAGACCCGCGCGGTTCTCGTGCAGATGGGCGATGCGGCCGAACAGCACGGCGTTCATCATGATCGGATTCCAGTGCCGCGCCATCCGCAAGGAGACCTCCTTGTCGATCTCCAGGATGGCCGGGTTGGAATGCGCCGAGACGAGGTCGTAGAAGACCGCCGCGACCTTGCTCAGGAGCTTGCCCGAGCGCTCCAGCGCCGTGATGGTGTTGGCGAAGTCGGGCGCCGCGGGATCGTTGGTGATCGCCGCGATTTCGGCGGCGTGGTCGGCGAAGGCCTGCTCGAAGGCCGGCAGGAAATGCTCCGGCTTGATCTCGTCGAAGGGCGGGGTCGCGAACGGCGTCACCCAGGCCTTCAGCAGCGGATTGGTCTCGGCGTCCGTAGTTTGGCGGGTTTCTGACATCGCAAGTCCCGGATTTCGTGGCTCGATTGTTGCGGCCAGCTATAGCACGCGTGGGGCTTTTTTGGGCCGTTTGCCCTTGCCCCCGGCCGCCTTTTCGGGGAGATTGCGGCCCTCGAAGCCAGGACCCTCTGAAGCCATGAACGCGCCTTCTTCATCGTCCCGCCAGATCGTCTGGTCCAGCGTCATCACCGTCATCAGCGCCGCCATCCTGATCGGCGCGGAGGTGTTCGGCGCGGCCTTTGCCGGCGGCTGGGCACTCGCGATCCTGTTCGGGCTCGGCGACCAAGGCGCCCATATCCTGCAGGCCGTGCTGTTCGCACTCGGCGTGCTCGTGATGACCGCCTTCATCCGCGGCGCTCAGCGCATCGAGCCCTTCACCAAGCGCGGCTGACGCGTCTCGCGCGTGGGCAGCACGCGCTGCGCGGCGAAAACTTAACGCGCGTTCATCTTCCGCGTCGCTCGCGCAACAGTGCGCAAGCAGATGTTAGGCAATCCTGTCCGCAGCCTAAAAAAATTCTTGCGAACCAGAGTCAAAACGCTTATGTGCGGACTTGCCCAATTTCGCACGTGCCTGTGGTCGTGTGTCAGTCGGTAGGTATCCGGACAAGAGGCCGGACAGCCGCCAAGGGGTGAAGAAGCCGAGGGGCTCTTCGGAAGTGCGGAAGTCGAGACTGAAACGTCGAGCGACCGAAGCAAACCCGGAGCGCCCAGCATCTCTCTCAAAGAGATGCCATGTCGAAGGTGACTTCGCTCTTTGCAACCGTGACTGGCAGCCGGAGGCGAACCGGCGCACCCCGCTCTCAACGGGGGACGCGACTTAAAGCAACGACGGATCGGGCTTTTTTGGTCTCTACCGGCAGTCCAACGCCGGCGCGGGCTACTGAAAAGGCTTGTCCTTCATTGCCAGGTGAGCGGGCGGGAAACTCTCCCAACCAATCCACGGCAGCACAGTCTGGTTTGAGTTTTTTGGCCCCAGCGCGCCTCCATCGCGCGATGCGGCCGAAGCACTCTCATCAGACGTCACGTTGATACGGCTCCCGTCGCTGGGACCGTTGGAGAGTGCCATGACCGAACGTATCCAGGAATTCCTGCGCAACCGCCGCAACGAAGGCCTCGACACCGAGCCGTGCCTCGTCGTCGACCTCGAGGTCGTGCGCGACAATTACCAGAGCTTCGCCAAGGCGCTGCCCGACAGCCGCGTGTTCTATGCCGTCAAGGCGAACCCGGCGCCGGAAGTGCTGGCCTTGCTGGCGTCCATGGGCTCCTGCTTCGACACCGCCACGGTCGCCGAGATCGAGATGGCGCTGGCTGCGGGTGCGACGCCCGACCGCATCTCCTTCGGCAACACGATCAAGAAGGAGCGCGACATCGCTCGCGCCTTCGCGCTCGGCATTCGCCTGTTCGCGGTCGATTGCGCCGCCGAGGTCGAGAAGATCGCCCGCGCCGCTCCCGGTGCGAAGGTGTTCTGCCGCATCCTCTATGACTGCGCCGGCGCCGAGTGGCCGCTGTCGCGCAAGTTCGGCTGCGACCCGGAGATGGCGGTCGAGGTGCTCGACCTCGCCAAGCGCCTGGGCCTGGAGCCGTGCGGCATCTCCTTCCATGTCGGCTCGCAACAGCGCAAGGTGAAGGCGTGGGACCGTGCACTGGCGATGGCCTCGCAGGTGTTCCGCGACTGCGCCGAACGCGGCATCAACCTGTCCATGGTCAACATGGGCGGCGGCTTCCCGACCAAGTACCTGAAGGACGTGCCGCCGGTCGTCACCTACGGCCGCTCGATCTTCCGCGCGCTGCGCAAGCACTTCGGCAACCAGATCCCGGAGACCATCATCGAGCCGGGCCGCGGCATGGTGGGCAACGCCGGCATCATCGAATCCGAGGTCGTGCTCATCTCGAAGAAGAGCGATGAGGACGAGGTGCGCTGGGTGTACCTGGACATCGGCAAGTTCGGCGGTCTCGCCGAGACCATGGACGAGTCGATCCGCTACGCCATCCGCACCCGTCACGACGGCGCGGACATGACCCCGTGCGTGCTCGCAGGTCCGACCTGCGACAGCGCCGATGTGCTGTACGAGAAGACCCCGTATCCGCTTCCGGTGACGCTCGAGATCGGCGACAAGGTGCTGATCGAAGGCACCGGGGCTTATACGTCGACCTACTCGTCGGTGGCGTTCAACGGCATTCCGCCGCTGCGGACGTACCACATCTGATCCGCCTCTCTTTTCCAGAGGCCTGACGAACCCGGGAGCCGGTCCGCCGGCTCCTCATCCAACATCTCGATTTCTGACGACGTCTTGGACAGGCGTGCTGTGCGCACGCCGGTTCAAGCGGGGACTGACGTGCCATGACTGCTCCTCGGAAGCCGCAAGTTGCCCTCACCTC
This sequence comes from Bradyrhizobium sp. IC4059, assembly GCF_020193615.1. Lineage (NCBI taxonomy): Bacteria > Pseudomonadati > Pseudomonadota > Alphaproteobacteria > Hyphomicrobiales > Nitrobacteraceae > Bradyrhizobium > Bradyrhizobium sp. IC4059. The sequence continues at coordinate 249,931 of NZ_JADYVH010000004.1, read as the reverse complement.
GAAAGCCGCTCCGTTCGTGATCCGTGCGGAACGTGCTGGAGACGTCGCGACGCGTGAAGCGCTGCTCGATGCCTGCTTTGGCGAGAACCGCCATGGCCGCACCTGCCAGCGCCTGCGCGACGGACGCGCGCCCGCTGCAGGCCTTGCCCTGTCGGCGATGCGCGAGGGCAAGCTCGTGGGAACCGTGCGGCTGTGGCATGTCAGCGCCGGAGGCAGGCCCGCTCTGGTCCTCGGACCGCTGGCGGTCGACCCTGCCTGCCGCGAGCTCGGGATCGGCGCCGCGCTGATGCAACAAGCGCTGGCTGCCGCCCGGGCGCGCGGGCATGGCGCCGTGATCCTGCTCGGCGATGCCCCCTATTACGCCCGCTTCGGCTTCACAGCCGAGAAGACCGCCGAGCTGTCGCTGCCCGGCCCGTTCGAGCGCAACCGCCTGCTGGCGATCGAGTTCACTGATGGCGCGCTTGATAGCGCCGCCGGGATGATCGTCCCGACCGGCGCGGCCCTGCCCAAACGGAGGTCGGTTCGCGCGCCTGAGGCGCACGCGGCCTGAGGGATCGCTCGTGTAGCGACGACCGCAGCCGCATTGAGCGGCAACGCCCTGCCGCGCCTGCGCGAGGCCCGTTCCTTTGGGGTTGCGCAGGCGTCGGAAACGCCCTTTAACCCCGCGAAACACCCCCTTCAGTCGAGGCCCATGACCATGTCCCGTCGCCTGATCTCCACCGGCTCCCCGCTCGAGAAGTCCGTCGGCTACAGCCGTGCCGTGATCGACGGCGAGTTCGCCTTCGTCGCGGGAACGACCGGCTATGACTACACCACGATGACGATGCCATCAGATGTCACGAGCCAGTCACGCAACTGCTTCAAGACCATCGCAGCCGCCCTGCAGGAGGGCGGATTCGAGATGGCCGATATCGTCCGTGCGACCTATTACGTGACCGACGCCAGCTATATCGATGCCCACTTCGCCGTCTGCGGCGAGGTCCTCGGCGACATCAGGCCGGCGGCGACCTTGCTGGTCGTCTCTGCCCTGGCGAGGCCCGAGATGAAGGTCGAGATTGAAGTCACCGCCAAGCGCCGCAGCATCTGACAAGCGCTGCAGCGCCTGATCCATCCCTCACTGCCAGCACGTTCCGGAGAATCCATCCCATGAGCCCTCCCTCGCAGATCTACGCGAAGATCACCGGCCCCATCGTCATGGTCGGCTTCGGCTCCATCGGCAAAGGCACGCTGCCCCTGATCGAGCGGCATCTCGATTACGACAAGTCCCGCATCACCGTGCTCGACCCCAAGGACGAGGGCCGCAAGGCGCTTTGCGAGAAGCACAATGTCCGCTTCATCCAGAAAGGGCTGACCAAGGACAATTACCGCGAGGTGCTGACCCCGCTGCTCACCGAGGGCGGCGGCCAGGGGTTCTGCGTCAATCTGTCGGTCGATACCGGCTCGACCGACATCATGGAGCTCTGCAACGAGCTCGGCGCGCTCTACATCGACACCGTCAACGAGCCCTGGCTTGGCTTCTATTTCGATTCCTCGAAGGGTCCGGAAGCGCGCTCCAATTACGCGCTACGCGAAACGACGCTGGCCGCCAAGAAGGCCCGTCCCGCCGGCTCGACCACGGCCATCTCCTGCTGCGGCGCCAATCCCGGCATGGTCTCCTTCTTCGTCAAGCAGGCGCTGCTCAATGTCGCCACCGATCTGAAGCTCAATGCACCCAGGCCGAAGACCAAGGGCGAATGGGCGGATTTGATGCGGCAGGCCGGCATCAAGGGCATCCACATCGCCGAGCGCGACACCCAGCGCTCGAAGAAGCCGAAGGAGCCGGACGTCTTCGTCAACACCTGGTCGGTGGAAGGCTTCCTGTCGGAAGGCATGCAGCCATCCGAGCTCGGCTGGGGCACCCACGAGAAATGGATGCCCGAGAATGCGCACACCCATGAAGCCGGCTGCGGCGCTGCCATCTATCTGATGCAGCCCGGCGCCAACACGCGCGTGCGCACCTGGTGCCCGACCCGCGGCGCCCAGTATGGCTTCCTCGTCACCCACAACGAGTCGATCTCGATCGCCGATTACTTCACCGTGCGCGATGCGTCGGGCAAGGCGATTTACCGGCCGACCTGCCACTATGCCTACCATCCGGCCGACGATGCCGTGCTGTCGCTGCATGAAATGTTCGGCCGCGCCGGGAAGATGCAGGAGAAGCACCACATCCTCGACGAGAACGAGATCGTCGACGGCATCGACGAGCTCGGCGTGCTGCTGTTCGGCCATGACAAGAACGCCTATTGGTTCGGCTCGCAGCTCTCCATCGAAGAGACCCGCGAGCTCGCGCCCTACCAGAACGCCACCGGCCTGCAGGTGACCTCCGCCGTGCTCGGCGGCATGGTCTGGGCGCTGGAGAACCCGAACGAAGGCATCGTCGAGGCCGACGAGATGGATTTCGAGCGCCTGCTCGAAATTCAGCTGCCCTATCTCGGCCCGGTGAAGGGCTTTTATACCGACTGGACCCCGTTGACGGATCGTCCGGGACTGTTCCCGGAAGATATCGACACCAGCGATCCCTGGCAGTTCCGGAATATTCTGGTGCGGTGAGGCGGGCTCTCTCCGCCCGTCATTCCGGGGCGCGCCACTTGGCGCGAGCCCGGAATCCATCGGGCGGCAGACTCTGCAGGTAAATGGATTCTCCGGTGCGCAATTGCGCACCGTAGTTCGCGCTTCGCGCGCCCCGGAATGACCGGAAAAACTACTTCTTCTCCATCGGCGGCGCGATCTTCTCGGCCGGGGCCGGCGGCAGCGCCGGTTTGGCCGCACCAGCCGCGCCCTGAGTCTGCGGATCCGGCCGTGCCGGCTCGGGGGCCGGCGTGGTCGGGCGATCACCGCCGGGCTTCGCCTCCGCGGGCACCTTGCTCTGTTCGTCGGACGGGGTGCCCTGGAGCGGGGGCGTCGCCTGCGCCAGCTGCATGCGGCTTTCGGCGCGGATTTGCGCCAGGGACATCACCGACACCGCAACGCCTGCTGCGAACAGCGCACCGGCGATTGTCAGGTTGAGCTTCAGTCTACGTTTGTCATCTCGGCCGGGCATGTCGATCACCGCCTTTGTTCGCGGAATCAACGAAACTGGGGCGCGCCGGTTCCGGAACCTGAAAACGCGCGGAACCCACCCGCACGCGCCAAAACGCCGCGCTACTCCGTCGTGCTGACTTCCCATGTTGCATGCCGGACGCCTGGCAGATGCTGCAGATCGGTCGCGACCGCGTTCAGCTCGTTCGGGTCGACCGCGGTCGCAACCAGCTTGGCGGCGATCTCCAGAATGCCCTCCCTGATCTCGGCGACTTCGATATCGGCCACGGCATATTTCGCCGCTTCGAGCTTGTCGACGAGGCGGTCACGCATGTCGGGCAAGGCGTCGGCCGCAACTGCGAGCTTGAGATAGTAGGTCGCCTCCAGCGCCTTCTCGTTCAGCGGGATGCGGTTGATGGCGTTGACCAGCGGGCGCAGCATGGTGTTGCCGGCGATGACGAACACGGTCAGCGCGGCCGCCTGTGCGATCATGTCGGCGCCCGCACAGGAGCCGACCGCGGCCGAGGCCCACAGCGTCGCCGCGGTGTTGAGCCCGCGCACATCCATGCCCTGCTTCATGATGACGCCGGCTCCCAGGAAGCCGATGCCGGAGACGACATAGGCGATCACCCGGACCGCGCCGTCGGCGCCATCCAGCTGCATGGCGAGATCGACGAAGGCGGCAGCGCCCACCGCGACCAGCACGTTGGTGCGCAGCCCCGCGGTGCGCTGACGGTATTGCCGTTCGGCGCCGATCAGCGTGCCCAGCACGAAGGCCGTGATCAGGCTGACCAGGGTGTCGCCAAAGTCGGCAAGCTGGAAGGTCGTCAGAAATCGCATGGTTCCCTATACGGCGGGAACCATGACAGATTAAAGCTCGAGCAGACCGCCGTCCCCATTTTCGTCGGCAAAGGCCAGCAGCGTGCCTTTGGCGTTCCAGGCGATCGCGGCCACCGGCGGCGTGCCATTGCGGCGGACCAGGATCTCCGCGCCATCCTCCAGACGGACCATCAGCACGGTGCCATCGCTGTAACCGGCGGCGAGGATGTCGTTCTTGGGATGACAGGCGACCGCGGAGACGCGCGCCTGCAGCGGCGCGAGCATCGCGGGCTCCTTGCCCATCGGACCGTCCTTGCTGCCGAACGGCCAGATGATCACCGTGTCGGCGCCCGAGGTCGCCAGCCCCTTGCCGCCGGCGCTCCACGACATCGAGCGGACGCGGCCCGGATAGCCGGTCATGCGCATGTGCCTGTTGTCGGCGAGCCGCCAGCCGTGCAGCGCCGGCTCGTGCATGGCGGTGACCAGGAATTTGTTGTCGGGGCTGAAGGTGACCGCGTGATGCGAGCCGGCCCAGGGCAGGAATTCGGCCGATCCCGCCATGTTCGGAAACCACAGCGTCACGCCGTTGTAATGCGCGATTGCGAGCCGCAGGCCCTTCGGCGCGAAGGCAAGGCCGCCGACCGTCGAGGGCACGTCGATCGACTTCTCCTCAGCCTTGCCGCTCTTGACGGTCGCGGTCTTGCCGGCCGACCAGGCGAACGCGCCGTCGGCGTGCAGCGCCACCGCGTCGATCCAGCGCCGCTTGGGATCGGTGGCGAGCAGCGTCACCTCGCCCTTGGCATCGATCGAGACGACCTTGCCGTCGTCGCCGCCCATGACGAGACGCTTGCCGTCGGAGGCGGTCGAGAGAATGCCGCCGCTATGCACGGCAACCGTGGTGATCTCGCAATTGGCATCGACGAATGCGACGTTCTCCTCGCCGCCGACGAAGGCAGCGCGATCCTTCAGGAAATGCACCGAGGTCACGGCCATGCCGAGCGCAATCGGCTTGACGCGGTCGGTGACGGAAACGATCGAAGCGGACTCGGGCGCGGGCGTAAACTCTTTCATCACGAGACGATGCAGCTCTCGAAACCCTTGCGGATCGCCTCTTCGGGCAATTCGCGGCCGATGAAGACGAGGCGGCTCTCGCGCGGCTCGCCCTCCTTCCACTTCCGCTGGTGGTTGCCCTCCAGCATCATGTGGACGCCCTGGAAGACGTAGCGATCGTCGTCGTCGTGGAAGGCGAGGATGCCCTTGGAGCGCAGGATCTTGCCGCCCTCGACCTGCACCAGGTTCTGCAGCCAGGGCATGAACACGTTGGGATCGAGCGGCTTGTCGGTCTTGAGCGAGAGCGACTGCATCTCCTCGTCGTGATAGTGCTTCAGACCGTGGCCGTGATCATGGTGATGGTGATCGTGGCCGTGATGATCATGATCGTGGTCATGATCGTCGGCCTCCAGGAAAGCCGGCTCGATGTCGAGGATGCGGTCGAGATCGAAGGCGCCGCGGTCGAGCACGTCGGCCAGCGCCACCGCGCAGCGCTCGGTGCGATGGAGCTTCGCATAGGGATTGATGCCGCGGATGCGGGCCTCGACCTCGGCGAGCTCGCCCTTGTTGACGAGGTCGGTCTTGTTCAGAACGATGACGTCGGCAAAGGCGATCTGGTTCTTGGCCTCTGGTGCATCCTTCAAACGGTCGGACAGCCATTTGGCGTCGGCGACCGTCACGACCGCATCGAGCCGGGCGTTCTTCTGCACGTCCTCATCGACGAAGAAAGTCTGCGCGACGGGGGCGGGATCGGCAAGACCGGTGGTCTCGACGATGATGGCGTCGAACTTGCCCTTGCGCTTCATCAGGCCGTCCATGATGCGGACGAGGTCGCCTCGTACGGTGCAGCAGATGCAGCCGTTGTTCATCTCGAACACTTCCTCATCGGCGCCGATGATGAGGTCGTTGTCGATGCCGATCTCGCCGAATTCGTTGACGATGACAGCGTATTTCTTGCCGTGGTTCTCCGACAGGATGCGGTTGAGCAGCGTGGTCTTGCCGGCGCCGAGATAGCCGGTCAGCACGGTCACGGGAATCTTCTGGGAGGTCGCGTCAGACATAACAACTCCGGACTTCAAGGCTTTTTCGCGCGACGCGAGGCGGGGTGGCCCCTGCCCTAATGGTCAAGCGCGCTGGTCAGGGCCTTTATATTGTGCCTGACCATGTCAATGTAAGTGGGTGCAGGGCCCTTTTCGCCGGTCAAACCGTCCGAAACCAGGGTGCCACCGACCTTGGCGCCGGTCTCGGCGGCGATCCGCCGGATCAGGCGATCGTCGCTGATATTTTCAAGGAACACGGCCGGGATCCTCGCGGCCTTGATCTGGCCGATGATGGCGGCGATATCTCGCGCGCTCGGCTCGCTCTCCGTGGAGACGCCCCGGGGGGCGATGAATCGGATACCGTATTCGCTGGAGAAATAGCCGAAGGCGTCATGGGTGGAGATCACCTTGCGCCGCTCCGGCGGGATTTTTGCGACGGCGTCGCGGACCTCGCGATCGAGGGCTTCGAGCTTTTCCAGATAGGCCTTGGCCTGGGCGCGGAAGAACTCCGCATCGTCAGGAGCGGCCGTGGCGAGCGCGCTCGCAATGTCGGTGACGTAGATCTTGGCGTTCGGGATAGACTGCCAGGCGTGGGGATCAGCGGCCGAGCCCAGCTTCAGCGGCGCGATGCCGGTGCTCGCGGTGATCACCTTGGCCTTGCTCCCTGCGGATTGCACGAGGCGCGGCAGCCAGCCCTCCAGCCCGAGCCCGTTGACGATGACGAGCTTCGCCGCCGCGACCCGCTTGGCATCGCTAGGGGCCGGCGTATAGACGTGGACGTCGCCGTCGGGCCCGACCAGCGTCGTCAGGTTGATGCGGTCACCACCGACATTGCGGACGAAATCGCTGAGGATCGAGAAGCTCGCGACGACGTTGAGGCGCTCCGCGGCCCGCAGCGGCGAGGCGATCAGCAACAGTGCAAAGACCAGGATGAGCCGCATCGTCATGCTTCCAGATGCCGGCCGGGAAACAGCTGCCGGACGATGCCGCCGACACGGCCGAACAGGACGGAGACGATGTAGAGCACCGTCGCCACTAGGATGATCGCCGGGCCCGAGGGCACGCGGGTCTGAAATGAGAGCACGAGGCCGGCATAGCCGGACACCGCAGCAGCAGTGACGGCGATGCAGATCATCGCGGTGAGATCGCGCGACCAGAACCTTGCGATGCCCGCAGGCAGGATCATCAGCCCCACCGCCAGCAACGTGCCCAGCGCCTGAAAGCCGTTGACGAGGTTGATGACGACCAGCGCGAGGAAGGCGAGATGGGCGGGGCCGCCGGCGCGGCTCACGGTGCGCAGGAACAGGGGATCGACGCTCTCGATCACCAGCGGGCGGTAGATCACCGCGAGCACCAGCAGCGTCACCGTGGCGTTGAAGGCGACCACCAACAGCGTCTGATCGTCCATTGCGAGGATGTTGCCGAACAGCACGTGCAGGAGATCGATGTTGGTGCCCTTGATCGAGACGATGGTGACGCCGAGCGCAAGCGAAGCGAGATAGAAGGTGGCGAGCGAGGCATCTTCCTTCAGCCCGGTCGAGCGTGCGACCACGCCAGCGAGGATCGCGACGGCAAAGCCGGCGACCAGGCCACCGGCCGTCATCGCGAACAGATTGAGGCCGGAGAGCAGGAAACCGACCGCCGCGCCAGGCAGGATCGCGTGCGCCATGGCGTCGCCGACGAGGCTCATCCGGCGCAGCATCAGGAACACGCCGATCGGCGCCCCCGCCAGCGCCAATGCAATCACCGCGGCGAGCGCGCGCCGCATGAACTCGAATTCGGTGAACGGACCGATCAGCGCGTCATAGAGCATCGGATATCAGGCCGCCCGCGAGCTGATATCATCGGCCGCGCAGGCCGCGGCGCTGTCGTCGAAGGCCTCGCACATCCGCATCGCGACCAGCAGATTTTCCGGCGTCAGCACCTCCGCCGTCGGACCCCACGCGACCGGGCCGCGCGCCAGCACCAGCGTTTCGGTGAAATGATTGCGCACCATCTCCATGTCGTGCAGCGCGGCGAGCACGGTGCGACCCTCGCCATGCCAGCGCCTCACCAGCGCGAGCAGATCGGCGGTGGTCTTGCTGTCGATGGCGTTGAAGGGCTCGTCGAGCACGATCAGGCTGGCATCCTGGAGCAGCACACGGGCGAACAGCACGCGCTGCATCTGACCGCCGGAGAGCGTGCCGATCGGGCGGTTCTCGAAACCGCTGAGGCCAACGGCTCCGATTGCCCGGAGAATCTTGTCGCGCGCGGCCTTGCCGATGCCGCCGAACAGGCCTGTGCCACGCCACAGCCCGGTGCCGACGAAATCGAACACCGAAATCGGGAAGCTGCGGTCGATCTCCGCACTTTGCGGCAGATAAGCGATGTCGCGGGCATCGAGCCCGCCGAGATGGATCGTGCCGTCGAGCGGCTTGAGGATGCCGACGATGCCGCGCAACAGCGTCGACTTGCCGGCGCCGTTCGGGCCGATCACCGCAACCAGCGCGCCCGGCGCGACCTCGCCGCTGAGATGATGCACGGCGGGGTGCCGGTCATAGCCGAGCGTGACGTTGTGAAAGTGCAACGCTGCCATCGTCACCTCATCGCCAGCAAGACGATGCCCCACAGCACGGCACAGACCGCGAGCGCGGCCGCGAGACGGCCCGCCATGGTCATGCGCAGGATCGACCAAGGCGCGGTCTGGGCCGGATGCGGCGACGTCGCATCGTGGACATGGGCGTGGGCGTGATCGTGCCCGTGCGAATGTCCATGGCCGTGACCATGGGAATGGCCATGAGCATGGTCGTGCTGGTGGGCGTGGGACGCGGCGGGAGCCATTTGCGGACGTTATATTATAACATTACGCCTGTCCACGGCGGGACTGACATCGCGGCTCAGGGCTTGCCGATCACCATGGCGATGGCGGCTGCCACGAATGGGAACGGCACCGAGACGGCGCAGCGGAACCAGACGAAACGGGCGGGCATGAACGGGATCTCCCACAGGATCACCCGCTGGAAGGCGAACAGCGCCCAAGCGACGACATAGGCGACCACCTGCGGCACCCCGCCGCCCGACTTCAGCGCGACGGTGCCAATGGAGAAGCCGACCACGGGACCGCCGGGCGTGGCGGCGCCGGCGACCACGGCGGTGGCAACCCCGAGCCAGCCGCTATCCGGGCCCAGCCAGCCGGTGATCACCTCCTGCGGGATGATGGCCGCGATGTAGCCGGAGCCGATCACGCCAAGCGCGATCCGCGGCACGATGTTGACGAAGTCCATCGTGCCCTCGCGCAGCGAGGCCACGAACACCGGACGCCCACGACGAAAGGCGATCAGCCCGACGCCGAGCACCGAGCCCCACAGCAGGATGTCGATCAGAAGCGCTGCGCTCAACTCTCGTCGTCCTTCGCGAGCGGCTTCGGATAGAGCCTGACATAGACGAAGCGGCCGAGGGCGCCGGCGAGCACCGGCAGCGGCAGCGAGATCACGATCCGCCACAGCGTGAAATCGGTGCCCATGATCGGGATTTCCCAGGCGACCGCCCGGCCATAACCGATCAGCGTCCAGCTCACGACCATGGCGATGGTGGCGCCGAAATCGGCGCCGACCGCGAGCAGTGCGCTCGCGACCGGATAGGCGGTGAAGGGACCGCCGGGCAGAATCGCGCCGAAGGCGGTGCCGATCAGCAGGCCCATCAGGCCGGATTTCGGCCCGAGCGAGCGCGAGACCTTCTCGTGCGGCAAGATCTCCGAGATGAAGGCCCCGAGCAGGCAGCCGGCGAGCACGCGCGGCAGGATGCCCGAGAACAGCGAGAGATCGTGGGTGAGGATGTCCAGAACGCCGTCAGTGCCGTCCCGCCGCCAGACCAGTGCAGCACTCACCGCCACCAGAGCTGCGATGATGACGGTCGACCAGCCGATCGGCTTGCGGACCCGGCCCGGCCGCGGCTCGGATTCCGCGTCGCCGGAAGGCGCTGGATGGTTCGGGGAAGGTTCTGACAACGGGCTGGATCGCTCGAAGGGTGATGCCCGTTTTGATTAAGGGCGGTGTTCCCCCGATGCAAACGGTGTGACGACAGACCCATGCGCGCGCCACGCAGGGCAATTCCGCACAGCAAAAAGGCGGTCGCGCCTGCGACCGCCTTTGTTTCTGTCATTCCGGGGCGGCGCGTCAGCGCCGAACCCGGAATCCATCGGGCGTCACCCGAGCAGACAAATGGATTCCGGGCTCGCGCTTCCCGCGCCCCGGAATGACACCTGTCACGCCTTCTCGAACAGGGACTCCACGTATTCCCAGTTCACGAGGTTCTCGACGAACGCCTTGAGATAGTCGGGACGGCGATTGCGATAGTCGATGTAGTAAGAGTGCTCCCAGACGTCGCAGCCGAGGATCGGTGTGGCGCCGTGCACCAGCGGATTCTCGCCGTTCGGGGTCTTGGAGATCTCGAGCTTGCCGTTCTTGACCTGGAGCCAGCACCAGCCGGAGCCGAACTGGCCGACGCCGGCCGCCTGGAAGTCGGTCTTGAACTTCTCGAAGCCGCCGAGGTCCTCGTTGATCTTCTTCTCGAGCTTGCCCGGCAGCTTGGTGCCGCCGCCATTGGGCTTCATCCAGCTCCAGAAGTGGATGTGGTTGTAGTGCTGGCCGGCGTTGTTGAACACCGCGGGGTTCTTGCCGAACGAGCCCTTGACGATCTCTTCAAGGGACTTGCCTTCCCATTCGGTCCCCTTGAGCGCGTTGTTGCCGTTGGTGACGTAGGCCTGATGATGCTTGTCGTGGTGATATTCCAGCGTCTCCTTCGACATGTACTGGCCAAGGGCGTCATAGGCGTAAGGAAGTGGGGGCAGCGTAAAGGTCATGGCTTCTTGTCCGCAACTGGTGGGGAACGAGTTCTAACGGTCACCCCTTATAGAAGGTTCCGCCGCCATTAAATACCTCAGAATTTGCGAAAAGCGTGACTTGGCGCGTCCTGCCTGAATGCACAAATTCGTCGCAACCGGCCGTGTCGATCAGGCCTGCGGTTCGCTGTAAAATATCATTGCCTTTGAGGAGCTTAAGACAGAACAAACGCGCCACGAAGCGGAGCTGTGGAGGACGACGCCATGAGCATCGAGATCGACATATTGAACGGCGACGCCTCGTGGCCGAGGGCCGAGCCGCTACTTCAGGCGGTCTGGGCACCGCAGTTGGTCGCAGGCAAGCCCTGGGCTCATGTCAAATGGGCCAATGCCGATCTCCGCGTGCTGGTCGAGACGCCCGAGGATGGTCTCGTGTGCCATGTCGGCATCTACTTCCGCACCATCACCTGGAATGGACAGAAGGTTCATATCGGCGGCATCGGCGGCGTCTCGACGCGCGAGGACCAGCGCGGCCGTGGCTATGCGACCGTGGCGATCGACGCGGCGGTGCATACCATGCGCGCCAACGAGGCGGTTCGGTTCGCCCTACTGGTCTGCGAGCCGCACAATTTCGCGTTCTACGAGGCCCGGAGCTGGCTGCCGTTCAAAGGCGAGGTCTATTGCGAACAGCCGGAAGGGCGGATTCGGTTCACCTACATGGCGCCCTATGTCTTCCACATCGTGCGCGCGCCGACGCTGGGCACCATCGACCTATGCGGCCTGCCGTGGTGAGCCCTGCGTGAGCCAGGGCTGCGCCGGCCGGCTCATTCTCTTATAATATGTCGGTCATCATTTAATTTTCCGCCCGGTGAACATGACGATCGACGCCCCCGCAGATGCCGTCCCGCCGGTTGCGCCGGTCGCCTCCCCCATCGCGAGCCTCCTGACCGCGCCGATCCTGCCGACGCTGCTGCGGCTCGCGATCCCCAACATGATCGCGATGGTCGGCAGCACGCTCGTCGCAGTGGCTGAGACCTCCTATATCGGCCGGCTCGGCACCATCCCGCTCGCCGCGATCGCGCTGGTGTTTCCGTTCGCGATGCTGACGCAGATGATGAGCGCGGGCGCGATGGGCGGCGGCGTCTCGTCCGCAATCAGCCGCGCCCTCGGCGCAGGGGATCGCGACCGCGCCGCGACGCTGGCGCTGCATGCCGCCATCATCGGCCTTTGCGGCGGGCTGTTCTTCACGGTGATGATGCTCGCCTTCGGCCGCTCCTTCTTCGCGCTGCTCGGCGGACGCGAGCGCGTGCTCGAGGAGGCCAGCGGCTATTCGCAGGTGCTGTTCTCCGGCGCGGTCGCGATCTGGCTCGTCAACACGCTGGCCTCGGTGATCCGCGGTACCGGCGACATGCGCCTGCCTTCGATGATTCTGATCGGCGCGAGCGCGCTGCAGATCGTGCTCGGCGGCACGCTGGGGCTCGGCCTGTTCGGAGTGCCGCAATTCGGCATGCCGGGCGTGGCGAGCGGGCAGCTGATCGCGTTCAGCTGCGCGGCGATCTTCTTCATCTGGTATCTGTTGTCGGGGCGCAGCCGGCTGCCGCTGGATGTCCGCGCCTTTCATTTCGAGCGCGCGATGTTCCTGGACATTCTCAAAGTCGGCGCGGTGGCCTGCCTGTCGCCGCTGCAGACCGTGCTCACCATTCTGATCTTCACGAAGATCCTCGCGACCTTCGGCACCGAGATGCTGGCGGGCTACGGTATCGGCTCGCGGCTGGAATTTCTGCTGATCCCGATCACCTTCGCCTTCGGCATCGCCTCGGTGCCGATGGTCGGCATGGCGATCGGCGCCGGGCATGTGAAGCGCGCGCGGCGTGTCGCCTGGACCGCGGCTGCCGCCTCGGGACTCACGGTGGGGCTGATCGGCCTCGTCGTTGCGCTCGCGCCGTCACTGTGGGTCGGGCTCTTCACCCGCGATCCCGGCGTCACCGCCGCCGCGCACAGCTATTTCCACTGGGCCGGTCCGGCTTTCGTGTTCTTCGGCATGGGCGTGTCGCTTTACTTCTCCTCGCAAGGCGCCGCACGCGTCGGCGGTCCGGTGCTCGCTTCCACGGCACGGCTTCTGATCGTTGCGATCGGCGGCATCGGACTGATGACCGCGCAAGCGCCGGCCTGGACCCTGTTCGCGCTGGTCGGGGGCGCCATGGTCGTGTTCGGGCTCTCGACCGCCGCCTCGGTCGCATTCGCGCGCTGGGGCAAATGATCGCAGGCAAATAAGCGCCGGCAGATAAGCTCAGAGATGTGATTCCCTCGGGCGTTGCGCGCGCTCGATTTGCTGCTATGGAGTCGCCTCCATTCCAGGGCTCCTCTCCATGACATTCAGATTCGTCGCTCTCACCGTCATTCTGGCTGCGCTGATCGGTGCGCCTTCCGCCCATGCGCAGAGCGCCGACGGGACCTGGCTCACGCAGGCGGGCGATGCACGCGTCAAGATCAGCAAATGCGGCGGCGGCATCTGCGGCCACATCGTCTGGCTGCGCGAGCCCATGGACAGCGCGACCGGCCAGCCCGCCACCGACAGCAAGAATCCCAATCCCGCGCTCGCCAGGCGCCCGATGATCGGCCTGCCATTGTTCAGCGGCATGGAGCCGACGGGACCGAACAAATGGTCGGGCCAGATCTACAATGCGGACGACGGCAGCACCTATGCGAGCAACATCAGCCTGACTGGCGCGGACGCGCTGCGGGTCGAAGGCTGCGTCGGCGCGCTCTGCGGCGGTGAGACCTGGACGCGCGCGGGGCGCTAACCCGCTGCCATCATCGCCTTCAACGCCGTCGCCGCCGAGGCATAGCCGCCGCGCGCGCCGTCGATGAAATGGACGTGATCGCTGCGCAGCGCCGACGGCGCGAAGCAGGTCATCATCGCAGCGTCCTGCTGGTAGAGGCCGTAGCGCACGATGCCCTCGCGCGCAGCGGCTTTGAGACGATCGTTCAACGCGCGCTCGAGCTGCGGCGTGCAGTCCAGAATCATGCGCAGGCCGTCGTCGTATTTACGGAAGTCCGAGTTCTCGACCACCTGCCGCTTGTAGAGGCTGGGCACGAAACCGCCGATCTTGATGTCGAAGCGCATGATGAAATAGGCGAACAACGTATAGGCGAGTACGCTGGCTCTGCGCGCGAGCAGCGGACCTCCGCGCCTGGTTCGGGCCTCGAATTCCACGCCCTGCGGCGGCCATTTCAGCGGGGGCCCCTGCGGCGGCACCGGCCGGCCGCCCTCCGGGCTGCGCTCGACGAGATGAATGATGTCCTCGATCACCCTGCGGAAGGCCACCTGATCGACGCCGCGCGCCGGCATCACCAGCACCGACAGGATCAGGCCGCGCGCCGCCGGCATCACCTCGAAACGACACGACAGGCCCGAAAGGTCCGGCTGCGTGCCGCCAGGCGCCTCCTCGACGGCAAACTCGCCGCGCTTCATCGCGGCGTCGGCCCAGGCGAGCCCGCCGCCCGAAAACATCGCATAGGACAGGTTGGCCGACGGCCCGAACCGGGCGACGCGCACATCGAGGCCCTGTGCGCGAATGACGCTGACCGGCACCAAGGCGACGCGCAGGGTCAAATCGAGGTCTTCGCGCACCCAGGTTGCGGTCGCAGCCAGCGCCTGGCGGGCAAGCTCGACGTCATCTGGCGCCACCGCGAAGCTGGCGCCGTCGCCGCCGAATACGAAGGGAAATTCCCGCCCCTGCAGCGCATTGGTCACCGCCGCGATCACGGCGGCACCGGCCATGTTCACGGCCTTGTAGCGCTGCGCCGCGATCGCCTTGGTCGAATCGACGATATCGGCAACACCGATGCTCCAGTCGTCCGGCAGCGGCGCATAAAGCGCAGGATCCATCAGGCTGGTGAAGCCTCGGAAGACGGGAATGCCGCCATAGAAGGACTCGCCTGAGCTCATCGGGATTGCCGGACTGTTGGAATGCGAAGCAAGATACGTGGCAGGATCGATCCGGGTTCGCTGGCTCGCGCCCCCTTTCGATCATTGGCCGAAAGCGGCCCGGACAACAAGATGCGGCCGCCTTGCAATGCCCCGGCGGGATCATTGATCGGCATCAAACGGCCTTCCGGGGAGAGCGGCTATCGTCGGTCGGCTCCAAGGGGTTGCATGGTAAAATCGAGGTGTCCGACTTCAGCAGCAAGGACTCCACCTGTCCGGTCCGCCGGCGCACGGGTGTCGACCCGATCAGCGCGGTGAAGATGCCGGAAAGATTCACGGAGGCGGTCGATGCCTGGGCTGAAGCTCACCGCCTGACCCGCTCGGATGCGATCTGCAAGCTGATCGAGCTGGGGCTGAAGTTGGCACTCCCCGTCTCCGCGCCCGCGCACCCGGTCGTATCGGACGCGACCAAGATCGAAGAGATCGCAGTGCATGAGATCGAGTTACTGCTCGATCCGGCATTGCCGCCAGACGAACGCGAGCGCCGCATTCGCCGCCTCACCGAAGGGCCGCCGGAATTTTCACACGAACGATTCGACCTGCTGAAGCAGCGGCCGTGAGCGGCTAGTGCAGCTTCTCGTCCTGACGCTTGCGCAGCTGGGATGCAGGGACGTCGTGGCAGCCGATCAGGCGCACGAATTGCTGCGGATACGCCTCGTGGCCGTGATCGCCGGAATTCTGATGCGACATCGGCGGGCAGCGGACCTCATCCGACTTCACACGCACCGGCTCTTTCAGGGCCCGGCTTGAAGCGGTCATGTCTGAAGTGGCCATCGACTGCTCCCCTTCGTTTAGGGCAGATCGATTGACGTAAACCAATCGATTGCGGGGCATCTTACGACCAAATCCGGCTGGCTGTCATTGCGCACGATCAGCGCAATTGTGGCAGCCGGGTTCCGTCTACGCCGTGTTCCCGGCATCGATGGTGAACACGGTGCCGGTGACGTTGCGGCCGCCTTCGCCCAGGAGGTATTCCACCATGCGCGCGACGTCATCCGTCTCCGGCAGCCGGCGCAGCGCGCTGCGGCCCGCAATGCGCTTGCGGCCTTCCTCAGACAGATTGTGGGTGAGCTCGGTGTCGATGAAGCCCGGCGCGATCGCGTTCACGGTGATGCCGAGCTTGCCGACCTCACGGGCCAGCGAGCGGGTGAAGCCGGTCGCGGCGGCCTTGGTCGCGCCGTAGACGGAGAGGCCGTTATAGCCTGTCGTCGCGATGATCGAGGAGATGTTGATGATGCGCCCAGTGCCGTCGGCCATCATCTGGCGCGCCACATATTTGGTGAGGATGATCGGCGACAGCACGTTGAGCTGCACCAGCGCCTCGATCTCGGAATTGTGCATGGTGGCCAGCAGGCCTTCGGTGCCGAGACCGGCATTGTTGACGAGGCCGTAGATCGGGCCGAATTCGTCGCGCACGAGCTTTGCGAAGGCCGGGATTGCATCGATCACGGCAAGATCGCAGGCACGGAAATGCAGGCGCCCGTCGGCAGCTGCGATGGCCGCCTTGAGCTCTTCGCTTTCGCGCCGCGCCGCCGCGATGACGTTGAAGCCGGCCGCGACAAGGCGCTTGCCGATCGCAAGCCCGATGCCGCGGCTGCCGCCGGTGACGAGAACATTATGCATCGGTGCGCGCCAGTTTTCCGGCCGGGGTGACGTCGAGCGCCTCGACGAAGCGGAGGACCGCCGGCACCTTGTGGGATGCGAGCTGGGCGCGGCACAGATCCAGGATTTGGTCGCGGATCTCTTTCGCGCGCGCCGGATCGGTGCCCTCGGTGAGGATCACGTCCGCGACGACGATGCCGCCGGTGATCGGGCTCTTGCGCGACTTCGCGCGCGACATCCGCACATCCGGATGGCGGTTGATCACCGCCTCGATCTCCTCGGGGTGGACCTTCAGCCCGCCGATATTGATGATGCCGCCGCGCCGGCCGACGAAATAATAGCGGTTGCCGCGCAGCTCGACGATGTCGCCGCTGTCGACAAAGCCGTCGTCGTCGGTGAGCGCGGAGGCGTTGCGGCCGATATAGGCATGAGCCGTGCGCGTCGAGCGGATGCGCAGCGAGCCGTCGACGACTTTCATCTCGACGCCGTTGCGGTTGCCGAGATAGTCGGCCGGAAAGCCTTCCAGCCCGTCATTGACGGCGAACCCGACGCCGGCCTCGGTCGAGGCATAGGCATGGCCGACGGACGCATGGGGGAATGCCGCCTTCAGGCCGTCGAGCACGGCTTGGTCGGCGATCTCGCCGGAGAGACGGACGTAAGCCGGGGCGAACTGGGCGGCCGAGCCGCTCATCAGGAGCTTGCGCCAATGCGAAGGCGTGCCGGAGATATGCGAGACACCGCGCGCCTTCAGCCGCGCGACGTGATCGGCGAGCGCCTCATGGGGATCGGACAGCACCAACGAACCGCCGGAGAGGATGGCACGGAGAAAGATTTGCAGGCCGCCATAGCGGCGGATGTCGTAGAACGTTGCCCAGACCGGTGCAGGTCCGCGCGATGGGCCTTCGGCGACGATCGCGCCGGTCAGCGCTTCCAGCGTATGGCCGGCGATCTTTGGCACCCCCGAGGTGCCCGAGGTGAGCATCAGCCATTCGGTGCCGCGCGCGGTCTTGGCCGGCGGGGCGGCTTGCGGCGGCAATTGCGCGGTGACGACCAGCGGCACGCCGGACGCCGCCCAGAGTTCGGGCTCGTCGGTGACGACGGCATCGATCCCGGCATCCGCGATCAAGGCGTCGAGATGCGCCGGGTTGAGGTCCGGCGGACACAACAGCATGCGGCGGGCGATACCGTCGAGCTCGATCATGGCAAGGCCGGACCGGAGCTGGTCCGACAGCTTGAGCAGCACGGCACGGCCAGAGAGCTCGTGCAGCCGCCCGCCCAGAACAGTGTGCGACAGGATGCCCGTCAGCGATACGACATCATGCGCATCGGAGATGGTGCGGCCTTTCAGCTCCGCGCCAAGATGGTCGCGAAGTGCAAAGATCTCACGCGGGGACATTTTCGTAGGCCCGCACGAAATCGCCCACCGTGGCGGGGAACGCTGCGTCCTCGGAAATGGTGAAGGGATCGACGCCGGTCTCGTCCTCGAGGCGGGCGACCAGGATGGCGAAGGCGAGCGAGTCGAAGCCCGTCTCATGCAGGGACAGATCGTCCGAGAGGGCGGGAAGCGTGACGTGCTGCTCCTTGGCGATCTGCTGAATCGCTTCAATGACCTTTGACCTTACCGACATGGCTGGCTCGCTTTGTTATCGATCTCGTTGTTGCGGCGGCTCTTGCTGACCGCCTCCCCATCGCGGTCTGTTTACCCGACAGAAGTAAATGGCTTCTTGGACAATTCAGATAAAATTGGACCTATCTCTCGATTTTGGTTGCCCTACAGCCTGATCGTACCGCCCGAGATGGCCGCATATGTCTCCGCGTCCAGCGCGACGTAGAGGCCGGATATCGGGTCGAGCATGAACAGCGGATCGGCGACCGCGGCCGGGTCAAATCCCTCGCGGGCGAGCTCGCCCTTCTTCTGCTTGAAGGTCTCGGTGGCGTCGAGCTCGCGCGAGATACGAATGAAGAGCGGGCGGGCGTAGACCGGCAGGCGTTGCGCGAGATGGGCGGGCAGCGCGCTGATGTCAAAGCCCTCGTTCACGACGATCGCGCTCATCCCGGCCCGGCCGTCGGCGCCGGGAATGCTGACGCCATAGGTGGCGGCATCGACGACGCCAATGAAATCGCGCACGGCATCGTTCACCTCGGAGGTCGCGACATTCTCGCCCTTCCAGCGGAACGTGTCGCCGATACGGTCGACGAAATGGAAAAATCCCTTGTCGTCCATCCGCATCAGATCGCCGGTGCGGAACCAGGCATCGCCCTTGACGAAGACGTCACGCAAGACTTTTTTCTCGGTCTCACCGGCATCGGTGTAGCCCTCGAAGCGCCCACCGCCCTCGTCCGCGGTGCCGATGCGGCCGATCGCTTCGCCGGCCTCGCCGCGGCTGCAGGCGATGCAGAAGCCCTCTTCATTGCGCAGCGGCGCGCCGCTATCGGGGTCAAGCTTGACGAGCCTGGCAGGAAAGCGGTGCGCGAGCAGCGCCGGGACGCGGCCGATCGCACCCGGCTGGCCCTCGACGTTGAACAGCGAGAAATTGCCTTCGGTCGCGGCGTAGAATTCGAGGATGCGCGGAATGGCGAAGCGCGCCTGGAAATCCTCCCAGATATCGCCGCGCAGCCCGTTGCCGCAGGCGAGCCGCAGGCGATGCCGATTCTCGTATTCCGAGGGTGCGGCCTTGAGCAGGTAACGGCAGAGCTCGCCGATATATTGAAACAGCGTGCAGTCGTGCCGGACGATGTCGGACCAGAAATGCGAGGCCGAGAATTTCTCGGCGATCACTACCGAACCGCCGGCGGCCAGAATGCTGCACGGCGCGACGATGCCGCCGACCGAATGGAACAGCGGCAGACAATCGTAGAGCCGATCCTGCGGCGTCGCGCCGGTGAGGCCAGCGAACCAAAACCCCCAATTCAGGATGCGGCGGTGGCTGATGCTGGCCGCTTTCGGCAGGCCGGTGGTGCCGGAGGTGTAGATCAGCAGCGCACGGTCGTCGATGGTGACCTCGCCATGCTCCTCCGGCGATAGCGGGCCGTCGTCGAGAACGGCAAGCGCGACGTCGATCGCACGTTCGCTGCGGCTATCGCCATGCGTCCAGACTTTTGCCGCCGTCTTCAGATGAGGTGCCGCGCTGTCCAGCATCCCCGCTAGCTCATGCGCAACGATGACATGCATCGGCTTCGCGACATCAAGGCAGTGCGCGAGCGATTGCCCGACGAGCTTGGTGTTGATCAGTGCGACCACGCCGCCGACGCGGCTGGTGCCGAGCCAGGCCGCGATATAATCGATGCCGTTCGGCATGATCAGCGCAACGGTATCGCCCTTGGACAGGCCGAGCGAGCGCGCCCAGCGGGCGTAGCGATTGATCCTCTTCGAGAGGCCTTCGTAATCGAGGCTTGCCTCGTCCGCCACCAGAGCAACGCGGTTAGGCTGGCGCTGCGCCCAATCGTCGACGACGTCGGCGAACAGGCGGCCCGGCAGCGTTTCGATCCGCGCGGTGAGCTCGATCGCCCTCAACCAGATCTTGGAAGCCGACGGTGCGCGCGCGGCTTTCGGCTTCTCGATGACGCCGGTGGTCATATTGTTCACTCTTTCGGGCGATCTGCGGTTTCCGGCAGTATAGCCCGCGCGCCCTGACCCAGGCGTTAAGAGACAAGGTAAAACCCGGTTAGGGCGCGATTAACGGTCGGCAGCGCGCAGCCAAGGTCGCACCCGCCGGCAGCGCGCCGACGGGTGTGACCAGGTCGAAAGAGCGATGAATGCAGAATTCCCGGCCTTGGTCCCGTTCGCCTCAGTGCACCTTCTTGGGACGCCGGCGCGGCGGCGGCGATACGTTGAAGGCGTAATAGGGATTGAGGTCGCAGGTCGCGGCAAGGCCCGACGCCGTGGCGCGGCACTGCTCCAACGAGGTGAACGAGCAGTCGAAATAGTCACTGCCTCCGCCACCAGGGCCGCCACCGACGTAGCGGTGCATGCAGACGGGATAGGCCGGATCGTATCGCTGCGCGCTGGCATCCGCTGCGCCCAGCAGCGTGAAGACCGCGGTAAGAGTGAGGAATGACAAGCGCATGGGAAATCCTCGAACTGGTGACGTCGCTTCATATGACACAACATCTCGCCGTCCGCGACTGTTCCTGAGACCTGATGACGTCAAGGTGAGTGAGACGCGCAGCGCCAGAGGCGTTGCGCGATGAGCGATCTGACAACCTGGCGGTCCGAATGATGCTGCGAGGCAGCGCTAGCCGCCGAGCCCCTGCAACACCAGCCGGTTCAGCCGTGCCGCGAACGCCGCCGGGTCTTCCGGCAATTCGCCGTCCAGGATCTGCGCCTGCTCGAGCAGAAGCAGGCTGATATCGTCGACGACTGTCGAGCCAGCCTGCGCCTTGGTGACCGCGGTGACCAGCGGATGGCGCAAATTGATCTCGAGGATCGGCTTGGTCTTCATGCCGCGGTTCTGCTGCGACAAGATGCGCTCGAGCTCGCGGCTCGGACCCTGGCTGTCGGCGACGAGGCAGGAGGCCGAGCTGGTCAGGCGCGTCGAGACCTTGACGTCGCTGACGCGCTCGCCCAGCGCGGCCTTGATCACCGCGATGGTGGCTGCTTCGTCCGCAGCCGGCTCGTCCTTCTTCGCCTCGTCCTTATCGTCGATACGCGGAATCAAATCGAGATTGAGATCGCCCTGGCTCAGCGACTTCAGCGGCTTGCCTTCGAAATCCGAGGGCATCGAGGTCCAGAACGCGTCGACGGGATCCGACAGCAGCAGCACCTCGATGCCGCGCGCGGTCGCAGCTTCCAGCCGCGGATTGGACTTCAGCCGCTCAATGCTGTCGCCGACGAGATAATAGATCTCGGTCTGGTTCGGTTTGAAATCGGCGATGACCTGCTTCAGCGACCGCTTCTCGCCCGACGTAGTGGTGAAGCGCGACAGTGCGAGCAGCTTTTCGCGCCGCTCGAAATCCTCGTAGATGCCTTCCTTCAGCACCGCGCCGAAGGCGTCCCAGATCTTGGCAAAATTCTCGGGGTCCTTGTCGGCAAGGCTTTCGAGCTCGGACACCACACGCGTCGCCACCGCCTTGCGGATCTGCGCCAGCTGCGGATTGTTCTGGAGCATCTCGCGCGAAATGTTGAGCGGAAGATCCTCGCTGTCGACCACGCCGCGGATGAAGCGCAGGTACCCCGGCAAGAGGTCGGCATCGTCGGTGATGAAGACGCGCCGGACGTAGAGCTTCACGCGGCCCTTGCGGTTCGGCTCGAACAGGTCGAACGGCTTGGTCGAGGGCGCGAACAGCAGCACGGCGTAGGAGTAACGTCCTTCCGCGCGGTAGTGCAGCGTCATCGCGGGATCGTCGAAGGCAGAGGCGATCTGCTGATAGGCCTTCTTGTAATCGTCAGCCGTGAGCTCGGATTTGGAGCGCTGCCACAACGCGCTCGCCGAATTGATCTGGCGCGGCTCGCCGTCTTCGGGCACGAGCTCAATCGGAAACAGGATGTTGTCGGAATAGGCGGTGACGATACGCTCGATCTCGTAGGTCTCGAGATATTTCTTGGAATCGTCCTTCAGGTGCAGGACGATCTCGGTGCCGCGCGTCAGGCGCGCCGCTTCCTCGTCGCTGGCACGGGCGATCTCGAAGCCGGAGCCGCCGGAGGACGTCCAGGTCCACACATCGCTCTCGCCGGCGCGGCGGCTGATCACGACGATCTTCTCTGCGACCATGAAGGCGGAATAGAAACCGACGCCGAACTGGCCGATCAGGCCGAGCCCATCCTTGGCCTCTTTCAATTTGGATACGAACGCCTTGGTGCCGGAGCGGGCGATGGTGCCGAGATGGTCGATCAGCTCCTGCCGCTCCATGCCGATGCCGTTGTCGGCGATCGTGAGCGTCTTGGCCGTCTTGTTCGGGATGATGCGGATCTTGAGTGCGTCGCCTTCGCCCAGCAGGGCGGGACTGGCGATGGCCTCGTAGCGCAGCTTGTCGCAGGCATCGGAGGCGTTGGAAATGAGCTCGCGGAGGAAGATGTCGGTTTCCGAATAGACGGAGTGCACCATCAGGTGCAGCAGTTCGGAAACTTCGGCCTGGAAAGGCTGCGTATGCACAGCCGTATCTGACGTCGTCATGCGCTTACCCGGTCAAACAAAAGGGAGGGAACCCGGATATAGCGCGAGGCAATGGCGGATCAAGAGGATGTGAAGTCTGGGTCCGCCAACCCCCCTCGCGGAGAGGGGGTCAGGTCACGCAGCGGCCGGGCTGGAGCAGCCTTGCGACCTCGGTCAGGGAGCTGACCATCGGCTCACAGGCGATCGTCGGCTTGTTGCGAGGCTTCTTCTGGTTCTGGAGCAGCACCGGTGTCTTGGCATTGCCGGTCTCGATCACGGCGGGGACCCGCAGCAGCACCGACGTATCGGCGAGGTCGTTCAGCCGCATCGAGACGGTACGGGTGGGCACGGCTGCCGGC
The DNA here is from genome assembly GCF_020193615.1 of Bradyrhizobium sp. IC4059. Taxonomy (NCBI): domain Bacteria; kingdom Pseudomonadati; phylum Pseudomonadota; class Alphaproteobacteria; order Hyphomicrobiales; family Nitrobacteraceae; genus Bradyrhizobium; species Bradyrhizobium sp. IC4059. Next base: position 227,102 of record NZ_JADYVH010000004.1, on the reverse strand, counting down.
TTGATCTCGGCGAGCCGGTCTGTCTTGGCGACGCGGTTGACGTTGTGGCCCACCGCGGCTGTGGAGCTATGGCTGGGGATGTCGGCGACCGCCTGCCAGCGGTCCGCAAGATCGTGGCCGGAGGCCAGTTGCACGGCACCGAGGGTGGCGACGACCGCAATTGCGCTCAAAAAAACCTTTTGAATCTGTGACATGGCTGTCGATCCCTCGCCCCATGGCGGGCACGGGAACAACGCCGCCGCAGGATCGGGGGTTCTCGACAGCTACGATCACTTAACCGTGTGCGAAAAAAAGCAGCAGGCGGCAAAATATTTCGCGCGCCGTGGAACGACTTTCGCGCACAGGAGTCGTCTCAGCAGCCGGCTATTCCCCCCTGCCCCATAAGCCGGCGACGTAGGGCGCGACTGTGGTGATGCCAGTCGCGCCTTACTTTTATCTGGGGCCTACTTCGCCTTTCCTACCAGCCACTCCCGGCCCTCGCCATAGAGCTTCTCGACCTCGGGGCCGATCAGGCCCGGCATGTCGCGCTTCACCTTGTAGCCGATCAGCTCCTGCATGTAGGCGAGGTGGCGGTAGCCCTCGGGGAGTGCAGCCAGCGCATCCTGGTCGAGCCGAAGCGTCGCGGCGGGATCGACCGGGTCGATGCGGTCCTTCTCGTAGATGGGCTGGCGGCGGACGATGCCCCATTTGCCGATACCTGATGGGTCGTCCCGCTTCTCCAGGAAATCATAGAAGCGTCCGGTGCAGACGACGTCGCAGAGCACGTCGTGCACGAGGCCGCGCTGCGAGATGGTCATCTTGGTCTGCGCGATCGCTCGCGCACCCGCAAGATCGATGCTGGTGCCGCCGAGGAAATGCAGGATGCGCACGCCCCTGGCAAAACCCTCCTGGCTGACCCGCATGAAATCCCGGGCCGGCCCCTGAAACCAGGTCGCGGACATCCAGCCTTCTTCGTGCCAAACCGTGGCAAAGCGCTCCCAGTCGCCGGCATCGCGCCACACCGCCCAGTTTTCGACGAGATCGCGGATGGCGAGACGATCGAGGAGTTGCTGGTCCATGGGCACGTCTCCGATTGGCGTGGTCGCACGCGCAGCTGCTACATGAGCTATGGGCGGCGAATTCAGCGCCCGTCAAGCGGGCCGGCGGCATGAAAAAAATCCGGCGTGCCTTGGGCACGCCGGACTTCGCTATTGGGACGGCCGCAGGCGCCTTGTTACGCCGCAGGCGCTTTGGGCGTGCGATTGCGCGAGTTGCGCTGGAAGAACAGGGCCTGGCTCGCCACCGCCGATACCATCGCGGGCTGGAACGGCTTTGAGATCAGGAACGCCGGCTCGGGACGCTCGCCGGTGAGGAAGCGCTCCGGATAGGCGGTGATGAACACCACCGGCACCTCGAAGGTGCGCAGGAGCTCGTTGACGGCGTCCAGGCCGGACGAGCCGTCGGCAAGCTGGATATCGGCAAGGATCAGGCCGGGCCGCTTGTTCTTGGCCAGCGCCACCGCATCGGCATGGGTGCGCGCGACGCCGACGACGTTGTGGCCGAGATTCTTCACCAGGCTTTCGAGGTCCATGGCGATGAAGGTCTCGTCCTCGATGATCAGCACGTCGGTGGCGATCTCGGCGGCCATCTCGCGTCCGGCTGCGTCTGCAAGACGGCGCGTCTCGGCAACATCGGTGCCGAGAATGAAGGCGACTTCCTCTTCCGAAAAGCCCTCGAGCGAGAGCAGCAGGAAGGCTTGGCGCGGCAGCGGGGTGATGTTCGACAGCCGCCGTTCCGGCGGCATCGGCAAGGTCGTCACCTCGGCATCGTCGTTGATCGAGACTGAATTCCAGATCTGGGTGAAGAGCCGGAACAGGCCGGCCCGGGGCCCATGGTTCTCGTCGAGCACCGACGGATCGCCCAGCATGGCTTCCAACATGGCGGCGACATAGGCGTCACCGGAGGCCTGGCTGCCTGTCAGAGCCCGCGCGTACCTGCGCAACAACGGCAAGTGTTCAGCAACTACCTGTGAACGGGACATCCCCACTCCATTCGTCTTTGGGCCAACCTTGAGGTCCAATCCTGAGGTCAGGCATCACGCGGGGGGCCCAGGTTCCCCTGCTGGGCTGTCTACGCCTCACGACAACAAAAGTTCCGCCAAGCTGGGAACTTTTTGGCGCAGCTGGAATTGTGCCTATCCAGGGAACGGCTCCCGGTTGAGAAAACTTCTCGATTTTACAGTCACTTAACTCGGGGAAACGTGGAACAGGTCATGAAAGATCTCAAGTCTCAAGCCAGCAGAAGCACGACCCCCGGCAAGGGAGGCCTGACTCCGGAGATTCAATCCCGGATCGGGCACCAGTTGCGCGCCATGTACGACGATGTCGTGCGACAGGGGGTTCCGGATCGGTTCGCAGAACTGATCAAGAAGCTTGATGCGCCGGGAGCGTCACCCCACGTAGAAAATGAGGGCGGATCCAACGACAACAACAATGGGAGGGATTAATGCCTCTCACGGACTCCCTGCGTAACGACATCTTGGCGGCCGTGCCCAGTCTGCGCGCCTTCGCCATCTCGCTCAGCGGCAATGCGGACCGCGCCGACGATTTGGTCCAGGAGACGCTGCTGCGTGCGCTAGCCAACATCGACTCGTTCCAGCCCGGCTCCAACCTGCCGGCCTGGCTATTCACGATCCTGCGCAATTTGTTCCGGTCGGACTATCGCAAGCGGCGGCGCGAGGTCGAAGATGCCGAGGGCAATTACGCCAAGACGCTGAAGACCCAGCCCTCGCAGAATGCGCACCTCGAATTCGAGGAGTTTCGCACCGCGCTCGACAAGCTTCCGCAGGATCAGCGTGAAGCCTTGATCCTGGTCGGCGCGTCCGGCTTCTCCTATGAGGACGCTGCCTCGATCTGCGGCTGCGCAGTCGGCACCATCAAGAGCCGCGTGAACCGCGCCCGCTCGAAGCTCGCCGCGCTGCTCTATGTCGACGGCGCCGAGGATTTTGGGCCTGACGAGACTGTGCGGGCCGTGATCGGCGGCAGCGGCGGCTGACCGCCGCCGTCAATCGCACCGGAACGAGACGAAGACGGCCGCTTCCACGGCTGTCTTCGCGCGCGCGTCTGACACCGATGCGTCCGGCTCACGTCACGATCACACATCCACGAAGGTTGCGGTCTCGGCCACGCTCGCCCGCGAGGTGCGGTAGCTGTTGACCTTGTGCGCATGGTCCGCATAGCCGAACGAGATGCCGCAGACAACGCGGCGATCATCGGGCAGATCGAAGTGGCGGCGGATCAGGCCGGAATGCCGCGCCAGCGCGGCCTGCGGAATGGTGCCGAGCCCGAGCGCCTGCGCCGCCAGCACGAAGTTGGAGACATAGGCGCCGCAATCGATCGCACCGTAGATGCCGAGCGGCTCGTTGGTGTGGATGATGGCGACATGCGGTGCGCCGAAGAAATTGTAGTTCTCCAGCGCCTGCTTGGCATAGGCCGCCTTGTCGCCGCGGGCGATGCCGAGCGTGTTGTAGAGCTGGAAGCCGCTCTCGCGGCGGCGATCGAGATAGACCCCGACATATTCGCGCGGTGGCGTGAAGTCGTAGTCATCGCCGAGGCCCTTCGAGGCCTCCGCGTAGATCGCCTTGCGAAAGCGCTCCTTGGCCTCGCCGCTGGCGATGATAACCTGCCAGGGCTGGCTGTTGCACCAGGACGCCGTGCGCTGCGCGGTCGCCAGCACATGCTCGATGGTGGCGCGATCGACCTCCTTGGGGAGAAATGCGCGAACGGAGTAGCGCTCGTTGAGGAGCTCTTCGAGCACCCCGATGCGGTCGTTCTGTCTGACTTGTGCGTCCATCACTCAGCTCGCCCTTTTTTCTTTTGGTTGGGCAGAGGCGCCAAGCGCCGTCCCACCACCATACTTACCTCGATGCACCTGCATATGGTAGGCATGCAATGTTTTGCCCACCCTGCACGAGCGGTGACCGTGACGACTACTTGGTCAGCAGGGCATAGGCGCCGGTCCAGCCCTCCGGCGGCGGATCGATCTGGAAATCCTTGATCCGCGCCTCGTAAAGCCTGAACAGCTTCTCCAGCGTGTCGGCGTCCTCGCTCTTGCGGCCGCGCTCGATGGCATCCAGGGCGCCCTGCCAGTCGCGGCTGCGGTAGCAGCCGAGCATCTCGATGGTGATGTTGCGCAGGCGCTGGAACGCGGCCGAATGCATCACGTCCTCGCGGCCGGCGATGGCGTAGATCACTTCCGGCTCGGTCTTGCCCTTAACCATGATGAAGTCGAGCTCGAGGATCGCGAATTTCTCCTTGGCGGCGAGTGCCGTGCGCGAGCCCACGATGATCGGAAATCCGTATGCCTTCGACTGGCCCTCGAGGCGCGAGGCCAGGTTCACGCTGTCGCCGAGCACCGAATAGTTCTTCTTCAGGTCGGACCCCATGTTGCCGACCACGCCGATGCCGGTGTTGAGACCGATGCCGACATTGAGCGGGATATAGACGTGACCGCCGTCGGCGGCCTCCTGCTCGCGCTCCTTGTTGACCTCGTCGATCTGCTCGAGCATCTGGATCGCGGCTTCGCAGGCGTTGATCTCGTGCTCGGCGTCGTCGAGCGGCGCGTTCCAGAACGCCATGATGGCGTCGCCCATGTACTTGTCGATATAGCCCTTGCGGTCGATGATGACGTCGGTCAGCGGCGTCAGGAAGCGGTTCATCAGCTCGATCAGCCCCTGCGGATCGTGCTTGTAGCTCTCGGAGATCGTGGTGAAGCCGCGCACGTCGGAGAACATGATCGTCATCTCGCGTTCCTCGCCGCCGAGCACGAGCTTTTCCGGCGACTGCGCCAGCTGCTCGACCAGCACAGGCGACATATATTGCGCGAATTGCCCGCGGATCTGCACGCGCTGGCGCTGCTCGCGCACGAAGCTCGCAAAGATCAGCGTCAGGTAGACTGCGGTCGTCGACAGCAGCGGATAGGTGAAGTCGATGAGATAACGGTGCTGCGTGTAGGAGAACCAGGACACGCCGATCAGGATGGCCGCGAAGGCCGCGCCCACCAGCACGAGGCGGACGGGGCCGAGATTCGGCGTGAAGATGATGACGAGCAGGCCGATGATCAGCGCCGCGATCAGCTCGACGCCCAGGGCATAGTTCGGCTGCGAGATCACCGCGCGGCTCAGCACGCCCTCCAGCACCTGGGCATGGATCTCGACACCCGGCATGGCCCGGGACACCGGCGTGGTCTTGATGTCGTTCAAGCCGCCCGCGGAAGTGCCGACCAGCACCAGCTTGCCGGCAAACCTCGTGGGCGGCACCGCATTGTCGAGCACGTCGACCGCGGAGACGTAGATCGAAGGATCCCGGCGGGCATAGTGCACCCAGAGCTGACCGTTCTTGTCGGTCGGAACCTCCAAACCCTTGAGGCGGATCGACTTGATGCCCGTCTTATCGGTACGGACCAGCAGGGTCGGCGTGCCCGTGACGACGCGCAGGATCTCGAGGCTGAGTGAGGGCATGATGTTGCCCTGGGCGCGCATGATCATCGGCACGCGGCGGATCAATCCGTCACGCTCGGTCCGGATCGAGAACAGGCCGCGGCCGGCCGCGGCCCTCTCGATGACCGGCACGTTGCGGAGCAAGCCGGGGAATTCGAACAGGAAACGCTCGGCCCCGTCCTCCCCCACCGTTGCAACCCCCGTGAACGGCAGCGACTTGTCGAGCTCGGACAAGACCTCCGGAAGCCCGGTCTCGCCCAGCACGACGTGCGAGCGCTTGATCGCGTCGGCGAGGATCTGATCGTTGCTCGGCAGCTCACGCAGCTTGGCGCGGGTCGCGTCGTCGAGATAGCGCATCTGGCTCGCGACCTGCTCCGGGTTGAGCCGGTCGGCTTCGGAGAAGACCATGTCGAAGCCGATCGCCACCGCGCCGTTCTTGGTGAGGTTCTGGACCATGTCGGCGATGCGCGTGCGCGGCCACGGCCACTGTCCGAGTCTGGTGAGGCTCTTGTCGTCGATATCGACGATGACGACCGGCCGCGCCGCCTTCTCGCGCGGATCGATCAATTGAAACATGTCGAAGGTGCGCAGCCGCAATTCCTGGATCGGCGGCGGATCCCACAGGCGCGCGCCCGCGAACAAGACCAGCAGCGCAAGGCAGATCAGTCGCGCAAGGCCGAACTTCTGCGCAAACCACCGCCGCAGGATTTTGAAACGCTTCATGCCAGTCAGACTTCCTGACCCAGATCATGCCGGGCGCACCGATCATGAAGCGTCGGCGTGCGATTGGCTATTCCCCGAGTGCTGAGGATTATGGTTTTTTTGCCGCGGTCGAGGTGCAAACCGGAAGCGCCGCCTGCTTCCACTAGCCGACGTGAGTGCCGAAGATGAAATCGCTGGACTGGAGATTCGCGACGGCGACACCCTTGAGCAGGATCGTCTCGTGGCTATCCAGCGTAAGCAACGTGCCGCCATCCTGCGCGGCGGTCGGGGCAAGGTCGTTCAAGGAGCTGATGCCGCTGAACTGCCGCAGGTCGAGCTTGTCGAGGCCGTACTCGAAATCATTCACGGTGTGCTGAACCGAATCCTGCGACGAGGCCGGTGCGAATACGAACTGATCCTTGGCACTGCCGCCGATCAGCGTATCACTCGACTCGGTCGCGAAAATGACGTCCTTGCCGGCGGTACCTTGCAGGGTCATGCCCTGGCTCTCGGCTCCTTCGACGAAGATGAAGTTCACCGTGTCCGAGCGGCCCGCCGAATCGGCAACGGTCAGCGTGATCTGATCGGTGGCTGGCAGTCCCGCCTCGGGATCAGCGCCGGTCGGCTCGTAGACGATGCCCGCGCCTTGCGCGAGGGCGGTGTTGATCTGCTCGAGCGTGCCGGTCGTCGGATAAACACTTGCGAGGCTGACGTCCGGATTCGCGGTCGACAGCGTGACCGTGAAAGTGTCCGTCGCAGCGCCGGGATCGGCGTCCATGACGACGAGGTCGGTAATGATCTCGTTGCTGTTCTCGGTGATGTGCTCGACCTGGAAGCTCTCGGTGTTGATGACCGGGCCCGCACCGTCGTCCGCACCGGTCACGTTCACCTTGAGCGTTGCCGTGTCGGTCGCACCATGGATATCCGTGGTCTGGACCGTGAACGTATCGACATACGATCCGTCCGCCAACGCATTGATCGCAGCATCATTCGGAACGTAGCTGTAGCTGCCGTTGGAATTGACCGTCAGCGAGCCGTAGAGTCCCGCGACCGTCGTGGCCGCCTGGTGATCTGAATTGAGGACGGCATAGGTCAGCGTCGCCGTCTCACCGCTGTCGGCGTCGGTCCCCGCCAGTTGCCCGGTGAGATTGGAGAAGGTGTCGTCGTCAGCGGTGTCCGTGAGCGGGCCGATGTGGAGATCGGACAGCGTCGGTGCGTCGTTCGTGCCGGTGATGTTGATGGTCACGACCGCGCTAGTTCCAAAGCCCTGAGCATCCGACGGAACGATGGTGTATTGCAGCGATAGCGTCTGACCGGCGGCGAGGAAGTCGAAGGCCTGGCCGGCCGAGTTGAATTGCCAGGTAAACTGGGCGTGGGTCGCCGTGCCGTTGAGAATGTCGCCGGACGGCACGGTCAGATAGTTCAGGAGATCGGCATGCGACAGCCCGCCGACGCTGCCCGTTTGCAACACGTTGTCGAGCTTAACCTGCACCGCATCGACCGATACCGTGACGTGATCGGTCGCGTCGACGTCGGAGACCGCCAGCACGCCATGCGAGAGCTGGCCGCCATTGGTCTCCGTCAGATCGGCAAATGCGCCGCCCGGCCCGGAGGTCCCGCTGGCCCAATCCGCATCACCTTCAATGGCGAGGCTCTTGGTTGGGTTGACCGTGTTGGAGGCCGTGCTCCCGCTGCCGTCGCCAAGCGTATAATAGGCGGCCAGATTGGCCTCGTTGCCGGTGAGCGCGGTGAAGTCGTACGACTGGATTTGCGCCTGCGTGAGTGCGGTGGTCCAGACGCTGACATCGGCGATCGAGCCGGTGAAGCCTTGCGTACCCAAGCCCGGAGCGTACCTGCCGCTCGCCGCTCCGATCATCATGTAGGACGGCTCCTGAGCGCCAGCGATCGCGTTGACGCCGCCACTGTGGGAATAGACGGCGTTGCCATCGACATAAAGCGTGAAGATGCCGTCGTCACGCGTCAAGGCGAGGTTATGCCATTGCCCCGCAGTAAGCGCGAAGCCGGTATCCTGGATCTCGACGCCGCCCTCGAGAATCGCGATCTCCAGCTTGCCGCTGATGACAGTGCCCATGAGGCCGAAACCGGTGGTCGAGGTATTGCCATTGTAGAACAAGACCTGGCTGGCGGAGGCAGCGTCTCCGTTCCAGTTCACCCAGCCGTCCAGCGTCACGTCGTCGGTGGCGACCGTCGGTACGTCGCCGACCGCGATGGTCGCACCGTCGAAGTTCATGTAGTCCGACGTTACATAGGAGACGGTCGGCGCATCGTTGGTGCCGGTGATGGTGACAGTGACGTCTTGCGTGACAGTCGCGTTGTGATTGTCCTTGAAGGTGACGGTGTAGACCTGAGTTATGGTCTGCCCTTCCGCCAGCGACTGCAGCACGGGATCGTTGTTGTCGAGCGTGAAGTGCCAGTCGAACGTCGCGCCGGTGCTGGTGTCGGCGTTGGATTCGGACACCGCGCCGATGGAGAAGGTGCCGATATTCGTGCTGTCGTCCTCGAATCCCGGCAGAGCCGAACTGACGGACGATGACTTGAACTGCACCTGCGCCGTATGGGTGTCGATCAGGTCAACGTCCTGGATCGCCAGCGTACCGCTGGTCGTCAGCGAGGCGCCGTCATCCTCGGTAACCGCACCCGTTGCCGCCTCGGGATCGCTCGTGATCGTCGGCGCGTCGTTGGCGCCGTTGATCGTGACAGTGACGTCCTGGGAGACCTGCGCACCGTGATCGTCAGTAAAGGTGACGGTGTAGACCTGGGTGATGGTCTGGCCATGCGCCAGCGATTGCAGCACCGCATTGTCGTTGTCGAGGCTGAAGTGCCAGCCCAGCGTCGCGCTGTTGTCGGTATCGGTGTTGAACTCCGCGACCTCGCAATCGATCGTGAAGGTGCCGAGCGGCGCATTACCATCGAAGCCCGGCAGATGCGCGTTCGACGTCGCCGACTTGAATGCGGCCTGCGCGGTGTGGGTGTCGATCAGATCGAGATCCTGAATCGCGAGCGTGCCCTCGATCGACAGCGTCGCGCAGGCATCCTCGGTGACGCTGCCCTTTGCAGCGTCTGCATCACTCGTGATGGTCGGCGTGTCATTGGTGCCGGTGATGGTGACCGTGACGTCCCGGGTGACGGTGCCACCGTGATGGTCGTCGACGGTCACGGTGTAGACTTGGGTGATGGTCTGGCCTTCGGCCAGCGACTGCAGCACCGGATCGTTGTCGTTGAGCGTGAAGGTCCAACCCACTGATCCGCGCGTGCTGACACCCGGACTCTCGCTCACCGCGGTCAGCGCGAAGGTCCCGATATGCGAGGTGCCGCTGCCGAAGCCGGGCAGATGCGCGTTCGACGTCGTCGACTTCAGGACGTAACTGGCAGTGTGCGTATCCGTGAGATCGGGGTCGTTGAAGGCGACGGTGCCGTTCGCCGTCAGGGTTGCCGCCGTATCCTCTGTCACTTCTCCGGTGGGCGTCGTCGAGTCCTCGACGATCGTCGGCACGTCGTTGGTGCCCTCGACATTGACGTCCGCACCGTCGATGGACACGGTGATCGGCGTGCTGACGACGCCGCCGTGCCCGTCATCGACCTGCACCACGTAGTTGAGGATCAGCTTCTCGTCCTCGGCCAGGAAGTCGAAGAGATGGTCGGGAACGCTGTAGGTCCAGGTGGCCGTGCCGTTGTTGCTGTTTCCGGCACCCTGAACCACGGTCAGCGGCACTTTGACGGCAGCGATCGCCGCGAGTTGCTCCGGCGTCAGGGACGCAGTGATATCGTTGCCTTCGGCATCGAGATATTTGAACGGCTCGACGGACGAGAGCGCCGCGCTCACGATCGGCCGGTCCGTCAGATCGACGTCGGTGAAGGTGACCGTGCCCGTGATGATGTCCAGCGCCTCGTTGCCGGTCCCGACCTGTTCGACGACGGTGCCGCCTGACGTCGCAACGGTAGGCTTGTCGTTCGTTCCCGTGATCGTGATGGTGATCGGGATGAACCTGGACTCGGGGTTCACCGTGAAATTGGTGTCGACGCGGACCATGTAGGTCAGCGTCAGGGTTTCGCCGGCCGCGAGGAAGTCGAAAACGTGGTCGGGGATCGTGTAGGTCCAGACCGCCGAGCCGTTGTTGTTGTTGGCGGGGTCGGGGACGACGCTGATCTGGATCTGCGTCGCCGCGATGCCCTGCTTCTGGAGCTCCGAGAGGGAGCCGGTGACGTCGTTCTGGCCCGCGGTTTTGTAGACGTAGTTCGGCGCCTCGGCGAGGCTGATGCTCACCGTCGGCCGGTCGCCGAGGTTCTGATCGACGAACCTGATCACGCCGGAAATCGTGTCGGCGCGCGTGTCGCCGGTCGTGTCCGCACGCTCCGTCAACGCGAACGCCGTCTTCACGTTGCCGCTCGCGTCGAAGCTCTGCGCGATCGGCTGGCCGGGAATGCGTACGATGAGCGGCGTGGAGGTGGTGGGCGTCTCCGATCCCTGCGGATTGAGATTGACGAATGTTGCGGTGGCGCTAGGGCCGGACGACGATTTGAGCAACACCTCATAGCCGAACGGCGTGATCGTATCGGTGTAGTTCGTGGTCAGCTTGGTGTTGGTGTTGTTGTCGGTGAACTTCAGCGTGAACACGTCCGTGATCAGCTTCTGCACCTCCGGCGACATCAGTGCATTGGTGATCGAGACGTTGCCGCCGCTGATCTGGATCATCTGGCCGGCCTGGTTGACCGTCGCGATCGGCAGCAGCGTGACCTTGTCGAACAGGATGTAGGAGCCGGTCGTGCCGTTCGGCTCGACCAGCACCTGGAAGCTCGCCTGCGGCTGCGGATCGCCGCCGCCGGCGGGAACGACGAAGTTGATCTGGGTCAGCACCGCCGTGCCGCGGATGCCCATGGTGGCGACCGGCGTGTCGACCTTCATGTCGCCGCGCTTGGCGGTTTCGCCGGCGACGAAGGTGATGGTGCCCGCGACCAGGCTGAGCAGCGAGGAATTGTTCGACCCGTTGGGGTCGTAGACCATCTCGTTCAGCACCATCCGCGCGTTGGAGGACAGGCCGAACACGGTGCCGTCAATGAAGGTGATGCCGAGCGTCGAGTCGGCCCCGGTCGAGACCACGTCGCCCTTCTCGACGTTGTCGCCATTGTTCAGGATGACCGAGACGCCGTTGCGGATCGCGGTCGCGCTTCCCACGAGCTTGGTGACGTGACCGATGACCTGGCCCGCACCGGCACCGGGCGCGGCCTGGGCAACCTGGACATGGCCGGTGAGGGCGTTGACGACGTCGCCGCTGAGGTGGGCGCCGTCGGGCGAAGCGAGCGCGGCGCGCTTGTCGCCCCTGAAATAATCGTGAACGACGAACTCATGACCGTCGTGGGACAGCACAAGGTCGAGCCCGGCACGCTTGAACTCGCCGTTGAAGATCAGATTGGGGTCGGGAACGACGACCGCGCCGTCGGGCACGTGACCGTTCGCCTTTGCGGTAAAAGAATCGATATTTGCCCCGACGGGCGAGCGGGAACCCTGGCCGTCCAAAGAAATCGCGCCGTCAAATTGGCCAGCGTAATTCAACCGGGCACCGTATAAAGGGTTAAAATTTAAGTAAGTATCGACCGCCTAAGCTTGCATAGCATTAGCAAGTCCTTAGCGATACCATCTATTGCTTGTGTGATTTCGCATCACTTGGCCCCAGGAGGCCCCACGGCGTGGCGCCGCGACAGAGGAGTGAAAGTAATTCCTCAAATATTCGTATGTCGAACTCAGCCTTTTTCCACGCATTTCCAGCCATCCAAAGTAACCTGCTGTATAGTTACGAAGCAGATACTTTCATCATCTTTCCTTCGCGAGCTCCCGCAGCATCCTGCGGCAAATACGGAGTTAAATCTGTGACCTATCTAACAGAACCCCATGAAATGGGGGTTGTTAGCCACAGGACCCAGATTCGGCACTGCCACAACCTGTGTCTGCAATTGGCTCCATTTCGCGGCAACGCGACACCTCCTAGCCGGCGAATCGTAAAATTTTACGCAATTTGGGTAGGCCCATTTCAGCCTGTCACCCGGTTTTGGAACCCCTGCCGGGCGCGTTAAGCAGAACAAAACGGCCCGTCTCGCACTATCTCCGCGAAAGCAACAAAGCCCGGCACGTCGAGATCGAGGGGGATCTCGTGAAGCCTGGGAAGGGGATGTCAGATGGAGACCGCTGCTCGCTCGCGCGCCTGGCGCGCAATCCTTGTCATGTGCGGCTTGATCCTGCTCGGATCGGCCGCCGAGCTTCGCGCCGGCACGCTGCTGTCGCCCGGCGCCGGCGTCCTCGTGCGCAAATCCGCCGAACCGTTCGGCGTGTTCGCCTTCGCCATCTCGTCCGGTAGCCTGCAGCAGAGATGGTCCGTGCTGAAGGACAAGCTCGACGACGACATGGTGCAGCTCGCGCTGTGCGACGGCGACCGGGACAATTGCGCTTCACCGGCAGCGCTCGAGCTGCTCGCCATCGTCGACCACGCCCGCGCCCGCGACGGTCGCGCGCGGCTCGGCGAGGTCAACCGCGCCATCAATCTCGCCATCCATGCCGCCAATGATGGCACCGACGACGTCTGGAGCTCGCCGCTTTCGACCTTCGCGCGCGGGACCGGCGATTGCGAGGACTATGCCATCGCCAAGCTGGCCGCGTTGCGGCTGGCGGGAATTGCCTCTGAGGACCTCCGCATCGTTGTGGTGCGAGACGTCAGGGCCGGCGAGGCGCACGCAATTGCCGCGGCAAAGCTCGACGGGCAATGGCTGATGCTGGACAATCGCCGCATGGCGATGGTCAAGGATGACGCGACGCGGAGCTATCAGCCACTGTTCGTGCTCCACCAGTCGGCCGTGCTGAAATATGTCGACGAGCCGGTGCAGGTCTCGATGGCGGCCGCCGAGGCACGTTGATTGTTCGTAGCTGGATAGAGCGCAGCAAAATCCGGGACTCTTACCACTCGCACCGGCCCCGGATTAAGCTTGCACTCCATCCGGGCTACAGACCTTCCACTGCTCGTCCCCACAAACCCATTTCACCGCGCAAGACCAGACGCTAGCATGGCGCCTTCCGTGCGGGGGCGACTTGGAATGCGATTCATCGTGCTGTCTGTGCTTGCGCTGCTGGCATTGCCGGCGGTGCCCGCGTCCGCGCAATCCGACCGCGCGATCGCCGACAGGCTGCCGCTGTTTGCCAGGAACAACTGCCAGCCGATTCGCGACCCCGGCAACCAATTGTTCTGCGGTGATGCCGCGCTTGCCGCCGCCGCCGAGAAGCTGAGCATCGCGATCGAGGAGCGGCTCGCCCGCCTGCCGGATCGCCTGCCCGCTATCGAGGAGAATGCGATCTGGGTCCGCCAACGCAACCTCAGCTGCGGCATCGTCGGCCAGACCGCGATCCGCCCCGACCAATTCGAGACCGTCAAGGCGTGCCTGCTCAAGGTCACCGAGGAGCGCGCCGCGATCGTTCGCGATCCGGATTTCGACTGCCTTGCGGCCAACACTGCTGCGGGCGCGGTGATCTGCGCAGACCCCTCGCTGACGCTTGCCGAAACCGAGCTCAACGGCCAGGTGCTCGGCCTGATCGGCAAATTGGACCCGACTGCGGCACGCTTTGCCTTCGCCGAATATGGACGGTGGACGCGCGAGCGCGACCGCAAATGCAATCTGGTCGGCAAGGAGAACGTGCCGCTGCAGGAGCTGGAATCCGCGGAGGACTGTCTCGCCGACCATTTGAAGCGCAAGACAGATGAAATCCGCGCCGCGAAGGGCGATCCCAAAAAAGTGTTCGGCCGGCAGGTCGCGGCCCGCATTCCCGACGCCGACGCCGTCGATTTCTGCGCCGCGCGGATTCATGCGGCCAATTCCTGCGGCAACTTCCTGCGCATCAACCGCGTCTATGCGCTCGACAGCCAGGTGACCGACCAGGAGGCACAGGTCACGGGCGAAATCGAAATGGCCGTGCTCGCTCCCTTCACCGTGTGCAGCAGGATCGCCTCCATCTGCACCGGCACCTGCTGGGACGCCACGACGGGTCGGCCGCAGCAGGGAGCCGGCAACAAGACGCGCCCAGCAGACGTCTTCAACGTCACGCGCCGGCTGAGGGTCCAGCGAACCTTCGCCTTCGTCAAAGCCGCCGACGGCTGGCGCTGCCGGGAAGACGAGCTCGCCCCGGTGAATTCGGGCACCGCGGGCGGAGGATCGTAGGGTTCTCTCTTCCTTCTCCCCTTGTGGGAGAAGGTCGCGCGCGCAAGCGCGCGGGATGAGGGGTTCTCTCCGCACGCAAGACCGTGCGTGAAGGATAGAGACCCCTCACCCGGCTCGCCGCTTCGCGGCGATCCACCCTCTCCCACAAGGGGAGAGGGTACACTGAGCTCGACGCAAGAGAGCCCGCATCAGAACATCAGATTGTCCTTCACCAGCACCCAGCGGCCGCCCTTGACCTGCTGCACCTGGGTGATGGTGTTGGCGAGGTGGTCGGTCTTGGAGAACTTGGTGGGCGGCGAGTTGAAGATGTCGAGGAATTTCTCGCCCGACTCGAGCGCATCGAGCATCTTCTGCCCGGTGAGATCCTTGCCGGCCTTGTTGGCATAGAACGCAAAAGTCATCATGGCATTGTAGCCGATGATGGCTTGCGTGTTGGCGTCGGCGTTGAACATCTTCTTGTAGTTGACGAGCCAATCCTTCACCTTGCCCTTGGCGGTGTCCTCATAAGGAATCTCGAAGCCGCTGGCAGCATAGAGACCCTCGACGGCGTCCTTACCCAGCGCAGGAACCTCCATCACGTTCGTGGGGGTGGCCCCGAGGAAGGTGACGTCCCAGCCGAGCTTCTTGGCTTCGGTCATCGCCCCAATGGTCTCGCGCAGCACGGTGCCGAGCACGACGAGGTCGCAGCCATCTGACTTCATCTTGGCGATCTGCGCGCTGAAATCGGAGGCGCCGCGCTTGTAGCTCGTGATCGAGGCCGGCTGCGCCTTCATGGCAGTGAGCTGCTGATTGAAGCCATCGAGCACGTTCTTACCGTACTCGTCGTCCTGATGCATGATGCAGGGCTTCTTGAAGCCCTTCCACTCGATCATGTATTTCACCGCAGCCCGCGTGCTCTCGACATAGGGCAGCAAATTGTTGAACTTCAGGCGCTCCTGCGGCTTGGCCGGATCGAACTTGAAGGTGAATTCGGCCGCCGTCAGCGGAAACAGCTGCAGGACACCGGCATCGAACAGGATGTCTTGCGCGGCGAGCACCGTCGGTGATCCCATCGGCCCCACCATCGCGAAGATCTTGTCGCGCTCGATCAGCTTTTGCGACGCCAGCACGGCCTTCTTCGGATCGTAACCGCTGTCCTCGACGACCAGCCGGATCTTGCGGCCGTGAATTCCGCCGGCCGCATTGATCTCCTCGGCCGCCATCTTCATGCCGTTCGCGACCGGAACGCCCCACCCCTTGATCGGGCCTGACAGGTCCTGGTGAGTGCCGATGACGATCTCGGTTGCCGAGATGCCCTCGTTGGTGACCTTGGTTTGCGCTGCGGCCGGCAGACAGGTGAGCACCACGGCACCCACAGCAAGGCCGAATGCGCTGAACGATTTCGACATTGACGTCTCCTCTCCTAAAGGCCCGTATTGCACGAAGGGCGGGGCCACAGCTCCTTCGCTTTCTCGAAATGGACCGACTCGTCACGCCACCGCACGCTCGCGATACATCGCCTCGATCTCGGCGGCGTAGCGCTTGTTCACGAAGCCGCGCTTCAGCTTCATGGTCGGCGTCAGCTCCTCGTCCTCGGGCGTGAGCTGGCGCTCGATCAGGTAGAACCTCTTGATGGTCTCGACGCGGGCAAAATTGCCGTTGACCTGCTCGATCTCGCGCCCGATCAGGTCCTGGATCTCCCTCGCCCGGCACAGGCTGGCATAATTGGTGAAGGGGATGTCGTGATCCTGGGCGAACTTCTCAACATTCTCCTGGTCGATCATCACGAGGCAGGTGAGATAGGGCCGCTTGTCGCCGATCACGACCGCGTCGGAAATGTAGGGCGAGAACTTGAGCTGGTTCTCGATCTCGGACGGCGTGATGTTCTTGCCGCCCGAGGTGATGATGATGTCCTTCATCCGGTCGGTGATGCGAACGAAGCCCTCATTGTCGATGGTGCCGACGTCGCCGGTGTGCAGCCAGCCGCGGGAATCGATCGTCTCTGCGGTCTTCTCCGGCTGGTTCAGATAGCCCATGAACAGGAAGTCGCCCTTGATCAGGATCTCGCCGGCGGGCGACAGCGCGACCTCGCCCCAGGGCACCGCGGTGCCGACCGATCCGAGCTTGATCTTGTCCGCGGGCATCATGGTTGCGACCCCGCAATTCTCGGTCTGACCGTAGACCTCGTGCATGTCGATGCCGAGCGCCAGATACCAGCGGATCAGCTCCGGTGCGATCGGGGCTGCGCCGGTGAACGCGATGCGGCAGCGGTCGAGTCCGATCATGCGGCGGATGTTGCGGAACGCGACCAGGTAGGCGATGCGGTTGGCGATGCGCAGCGATAGCGGCGGCGCCCTGCCCTCGAGCCGGCAATCGACCATGCGGTAGCCGATGCCGATGGCGCGGCGATAGACCCATTGCTGCAGCGGCGTTGCATCCTTCAGCGCGATGGTGATGGCGGAATAGAACTTCTCCCAGACGCGCGGCACGGCCAGAAAGGCGGTCGGCTGCACCTCGCGCAGATTGTCAGGCACGGTTTCTGGGCTCTCGGCAAAATTCATCACCGAGCCGAGCGCGACCGAGATGTAATAGCCGCCGATACGCTCTGCGACGTGGCAGAGCGGCAGGAAGACCAGCCGGTTCTCGTCCTCTCGCGCAGGTATGAAGTCGTTGGCGTGCCGCATCTGGTGGGTGACGCTGCGATTGGCGTGCATCGCGCCTTTCGGCGGGCCGGTCGTGCCGGACGTATAGACGAGGACCGCGAGATCGCCGGCACTGCGGCTGTCGATCATCTCCTGCCACAGCGCTTCGCGGCCGACCATGTGGTTGCGGCCGAGCGCGCGAAACTCGTCCAGCGACATCACCATGTCATCCGAGAAGCCGCTGAGGCCTTCCATGTCGAACACGATGATCTTCTGCAAGCTGGGGCATCGCGCGCGGCAGGTGAGAATCTTGTCGAGCTGCTCCTCGTCCTCGGCGAAGATCACCTTCGTGGCGGAGTCGTTGACGAGGTACTCGACCTGGGACGAAGAATCGGTCGGATAGATTCCGCTAGAGACGCCGCCGGCGCACAATATGCCCATGTCGGCATAAACCCATTCGGGCACGGCATTGGCGATGATGGAGGCGACCTCGCCGGGCATGAAGCCGACGGCGCGGAGCGCGTAGGCGATCTCTTTGGAGATCTCCAGCCATTCTCGCCAGCTCGTCGGCTGCCAGATGCCGAACTTCTTCTCGCGGATCGCCGGCCTGTCGCCCCGCGTCTCGGCGGCGCGCAAGAAGCTCTTCGCGATCGTATCAGCGACCGTCAGCACCGCCGGTCGGGCCATGCACCTCTCCTCCTTATCGCCTTCCCTCCGCTGCCTGCCTTGCCGGCCGGTCTTTGCTCAACGTTGGGCAAGCTCATCTTACTGCCAGCTCGTCCTCACCGCCACGTCTTCTTCTTTTTCCAGCGCCGCTCGCCGCGCGCGCCGGCTTCCTTGGCGCCAAGGTAGAATTCCTGGATGTCCTGGGAATGCATCAAGCGGTCGCAGGTATCGTTCATCACGATACGGCCGATCTCCAGCACATAGCCGTAATGGGCGGTTTCCAGCGCCACCTTGGCGTTCTGCTCGACCAGCAGGATCGACATGCCCTGCTCCTCGTTGACCCGGCGGATGATGGTGAATATCTCCTTCACCAGCAGCGGCGACAGGCCGAGCGAGGGCTCGTCGAGCAAGAGCAGCGTCGGCCGGTTCATCAGCGCGCGCCCGATCGCGAGCATCTGCTGCTCGCCGCCGGAGAGCTGGCCCGCCGGCTGGTTGATGCGCTCCTTCAGGCGCGGGAAATAGCCGTAGACGCGCTCCATGTCCTCCGCGACGCCGTCCCGGTCCTTGCGCGGATAGGCACCCATCATCAGGTTCTCGCGCACCGAAAGGAACGGGAACACCTCGCGCCCCTCCGGCACGTGGCTGAGGCCGAGCCGCACGATGCGGTCGGCCTCCATGCGCTGGATCGGCTTGCCCATGAACTCGATCGCGCCCTTCTGCGGATCGAGGATGCCGGAGATGGTCTTCAGCACCGTGGTCTTGCCGGCCCCGTTGGCCCCGAGCAGCGTGACGATGCGCCCGCGCGGCACCTCCAGCGAGATGCCGCGGATCGCCATGATCGGCCCGTAATAGCTCTCGATGTTGGAGAGCTTGAGGATGATATCCTGGGGCGCAGCGGCATCCATCGATCAGGCTCCCAGATACGCGGCAACGACGTCGGGGTGCTGCTGCACTTCAGCGGGCGAGCCCATCGCCAGCACCCTTCCGTAGTTCAGTGCGATGACGCGATCGGAGACCCGGTTGACCAGCGACATGTCGTGCTCGACCATCAGCACCGTGATGCCGAGCTCGGTTCTCATGTCCCGAATCCAGAACGACATATCGCCGGTCTCCTCCACGTTGAGACCCGAGGACGGCTCGTCCAGCAGGATCAGCTTCGGCTCCGAGCACAGCGCGCGCGCCAGCTCGATCACCTTGCGCACGCCGTAAGGCAGGCCCGAGATCAGCTTGTCGCGATAGGGTTCGAGGTCGAGGAATTCGATGACCTGCTCGACCCGGCGGCGGTGAACCTTTTCGTTGGCCCGCACGCTCGGCAGGAACAAGAGCTCCTGCCACAGCTGCGTGGTCGAATGGCGGTGGCGGCCGACCAGAAGGTTCGACAGCACGGTCGCGTTCTCGAACAGCTCAATGTTCTGGAAGGTACGGGCGATGCCGAGCTTGGCGATGTCGTAGGGCGGCTGCTCGGTGATGTCCTGGTCCTCGAAGAAGATACGGCCCGAGGTCGGCCGGTAGATCCGCGAGATCAGGTTGAAGATCGAGCTCTTGCCGGCTCCGTTCGGCCCGATGATCGAGAGGATCTCGCCCTTCTCCACCGCGAACGAGACCGCATCGACCGCCTTGAGGCCGCCGAAATGCAGCGACAGGTTCTCGGCGCGGAAATAGCTCATCGATTGCGCTCCGACTTCACGTAGATCTTCTGCCGCTTGAAGGTGGCGCGCTTGTAGAGAGGGAACAGCTGGAAGAAGAGCTTGATCTTGAGCCAGCGGCCGTAGAGCCCGAGCGGCTCGAACAGCACGAACAGCACGATGATGATGCCGTAGATCGCGCCCTTCAGGCCGTTGAGCGAGGCGAAGGCCGCGACCTTCGCCTGGATATTGCCCGCAGTCGCCGTGCCGGCGCCGAATGTCGCGGCAATGCCAGCGATGATGCCGGGCATGTCGTCCTTGAGATAGGTGAGGAACGGGTCGATCATCACGATGAAGATCGCGCCGAGCACGGCGCCGTGCAGGCTGAAGGTGCCGCCGATCAGGATCACGATGATGAACTCGATCGAGAGCTGAAGCGTGAACATCTCCGGCGAGATGAAGGAGAGCTTGTGCGCGAACAGGACGCCGGCAAAGCCGGTGATCGCGGCCGAGATCGCGAACGACTTCACCTTGTAGAGCGCGACATTGACGCCCATGCTGCGCGCCGCCGTCTCGGAATCGCGGATCGCGACGAAGGCGCGGCCCGTCGGCGAACGCAGCAGATTGAGCGTGCCGACGATGGTCAGCACCAGCACGGCAAGGCAGAGGTAATAGAAGGTCGGGCTGTCGCGCGGCACGGCGACGCCGAGCAGCGACAGCGTCTTGACCCGCATGCCCTCGTTACCGTGGGTAACGCTTTCCCATCGCGCCAGGATCTCCTCCACGATCAGGGCAAACGAGATGGTGGCGATGACGAGATAGATGCCGGTGAGGCGCAGCGCCGGAAAGCCGACCATCGCGCCGATGATGCCGGTCAACAGCCCGGCGGCGAGGAAGTAGACGGGGAACGGCACGTTGTATTTCTGCAAGTACGCCGCCGTGTAGGCGCCGATGGCGAGGAACGCCGCGTGCCCAAGCGAGGCCTGGCCGGTGAAGCCGGTCAGAATCAGCAGCGCCACGCCGACGATCGCATAGATGCAGACGAAGACGAGCTGGCTCATCAGATAGCTGGAGAGCACGTGAGGCGCGATCAGCAGCAGCGCGAGCAGGACGCCGTAGGTGACGACGTAGCCCGAATGCGGGAACAGCTTGATGTCGTCCTCGTAGTCGGTCTTGAACAGGAAGCGCATGGCGTTCAGACCTTCTTGCGGACGTGGAGGCCGAACAGGCCCTCGGGCTTCAGCAGAAGCACGGTGAGCAGCACGATGTAAGGCGCGGCGTCCTTCCAGCCCTCAGGCAGGTAAAAGCCGGCCATGCTCTCGATCACGCCGATCAGGACGCCGCCGACCACCGCGCCCGGGATCGAGCCGAAACCGCCGAGCACGGCGGCGGGAAACGCCTTCAGGCCGAGCACGAGGCCGACATTGGAGTGGATGAAGGTGATAGGCGCCAGCAGCACGCCGGCGCAGGTCGCGACCGCCGCGCTGATCGCCCAGACCACCGCCACCACGCGCTTGACCGGAATGCCCATGTAATAGGCCGCCAGCATGTTCTCGGAGCTGGCGCGCATGGCGGTGCCGAGCGTGGTCTTGTTGAAGAACAGCCACAGCAGGGTGCACAGGATCATCGTCGCTGCGATCACCGAGAGCTTGTCGTAGGCGAGCACCAGCGAGCCCATGCGCAGCACGCCCTGGCTGAACGGCGTCTCGATCTTCAGGTCGTCGGTGCCCCAGATCATCCCGGCGACCGAACGCAGAAAATAGCCGAGACCGATCGTGACCATGATGATGGAGAACTGGGGATAGCCGAGGATCGGCCGCACGACCACGCGCTCGGCCAGCATGCCGAACAGCGCCATGGCGGCGACCGCACCGGCGAAGCCGATCCAGTAGTTCAGGCCCATCATGCCGATGAAGGTGAAGGCGAAGAAACCGCCCAGCATCATCAGATCGCCCTGGGCAAAATTGACGACTTCGGTGGCCTTGTAGACGAGCACGAAGCCGAGCGCGATCAGGCCGTAGACGCAGCCGAGCGCAACACCGCTGACCAGCTGCTGAACGAAATCCAGCATTGACGCGCGTCCTCCCCGATGCAACCGGCGTTCTTCGAGGCCGCCTTGCCGCATCTTGTGTCCAGTCGCTACGCAGTCGTTTCGCCGCGTTAGCGCCATTTGTCCGGAATCAATTCAGCCTGAACGCCCGCGCGCTGTCAACAAACGGTGACTTGTCGGGATGCCTTGCCTTTAGTCCAATCCGGTTGGCGGAATTTGCGGCAGTGCGATTCACGGTGCCGAAACATCTTCGGGTCATGGTCGCGGGCGATGCAAACCGGATGGTGTGGCCGTCATGAAGCCGGACAACTCGGCCCTGGAAGTCCGAGGGTTAACGAAGCGTTTTGGACGTCTGGCGGTCGACGGCCTCGATCTCACCATTCACGCCGGCGAATTCTACGCGCTGGTCGGCCCCAATGGCGCCGGCAAGACCACCACTTTACGCATGGTTGCGGGCCTGCTCAGGCCCGATGCCGGCGCCGTCTCGATCTTCGGCATCGATGCGCTCCAAGACCCCGTCGCCGCCAAGCAGGTGATGGCCTGGGTCTCCGACGAGCCCATGATCTACGACAAGCTCACCCCGCTCGAATATCTCGAATTCGTCGCCGGCCTCTGGGGCATCGTGCCGTCGATCTCGCAACCGGCCGCCGAGGAACTGCTCGATTCGCTCGGCCTCGAGGCGCACCGCCACGAGCGCTGCGAGGGCTTTTCCAAGGGCATGCGCCAGAAGGTCGCTCTCGCAGGGGCGCTGGTGCACGATCCCCGCCTCATCATTCTCGATGAACCCTTGACGGGGCTCGATGCGGTTTCCGCCCGCCATGTGAAGGGCCTGCTCAGCGCGCGTGTCCGCGCCGGCTGCACCGTCATCATGACCACGCATATCCTCGAAGTCGCCGAGCGCATGGCCGACCGCATCGGCGTGATCGCCTCCGGCCGCCTGGTCGCGGAAGGCACGCTCACCGAGCTGCGCCACCAGAACGGCCATGCCGACACCAGCCTGGAAGACCTCTTCATCGCGCTGGTGACGCTTCAGGAAGCGGCATGAGCTCGGCCACCGCGCTGTCCTGGTTTGCCCGCCACGAGCTGCGGCTCGCCTGGCGCGAATGGCTCGCCATGATGACGGGCGGGCGGCGCAAACGGGCGCGCGCGGCAATGATCGGCCTCATGTGCTTCGCCGCGCTGCTCCACCTGCCGGCCTGGGCGGTGATCGGCCGTTTCGCCGACCTGCAGTTGCCGCTCGACAAATCCTCTCTGATCGTGATTTCGGCGACGATCTTTCTCGCCTGGACCTTGATGCTGTCGCAGGCGATCGAATCCGTGACGCGGGTATTCTACGCCCGCGCCGATCTCGACCTGATCATGTCCTCGCCGGCGCGGCTGGCCAATCTGTTCTCGGTCCGCATCGCCGCGATCGCGCTGACCGTCACCGTGCTGGCGCTGCTGTTCTCGACGCCCTTCATCGACGTTCTGGTGATCGGCGGCGGCGCGCGCTGGCTGGCGGCCTTCGGCGTCGTCATTGCGATGGGCCTGTCCGCGGCGGCGATCGCGATCGCCATCACCATTCTCCTGTTCCGGTTGATCGGCCCGGCGCGGACGCGCCTGATCGCACAGATCCTCGCCGCCATCATCGGTGCGGGTTTCGTGATCGCGCTTCAGGTCGCCGCGATCATGTCCTACGGCACGCTGTCGCGCTTCACTATCCTGACCTCGGGCAGCGTTGCCGCCTACGCCCCCGACGTCGACAGCATCTGGTGGTGGCCGGCGCGGGCAGCGATGGGCGACAGCGAGGCGCTGGCGCTGCTTCTCGCGCTCGCTCTGGTCATGCTCGGCGGCGTGATGGCGATCTTCTCGCACCGCTTTGCCGACACCGCGATCGATGCGGCGGCCTACGCCACGTCCGGCCGCGTCCGTGCCAAGGAGCGCCCGTTCCGCGGCGGATCGCGCCAGCAGGCGCTGCGTCGCAAGGAATTCATGCTGCTGTGGCGCGATCCATGGCTGATCTCGCAGACCTTGATGCAGCTGCTCTATCTGGTACCGCCGGCGCTGCTGCTCTGGCGTAATTTCGCCGACAGCTCCGCGGCGCTGACACTGATCACACCCGTCATCGTGATGGCGGCCGGACAGCTCGCCGGCGGGCTCGCCTGGCTGACGATCTCGGGCGAGGACGCGCCTGACTTGGTCGCGACCGCGCCCTTGATGCCGTCCGGCATCATCCGTGCCAAGATCGAGGTGGTGCTGATCGCGATTGCCGCAATCTTCGCTCCGCTGCTCGCGGCGCTGGCCTTTGCCTCGCCATCCCAGGCCGCAATCAGCGCGGGTGCGATCATCATCAGCGCGGCCTCGGCGACCGCGATCCAGCTCTGGTTCCGGGTGCAGGCAAGGCGCAGCCAATTCCGGCGCCGTCAGACGTCTTCGCGGCTTGCAACCTTCGCCGAGGCCTTTTCCTCGATCGGCTGGGCCGCCACCGCCGCACTGCTGCTCGCCCTTCCCCTGGCCGGCCTCATCAGCGGCCTGATTACCGCAGGCCTCGTCGCGGTCACCTGGAAGTTCAGCCCGAAGCGCGAGCAATAGGTGCGACACTGACGCGCTGTTGATCGCAGCCCATTGGCGATGCTCCGCATTGCACGCTAGACTTCGCTGTGAAGTCATCGGGGACGGATCCATGCGACGACTGGTTTTGGCGGCTATCGCGCTGTTCAGCGCATACCTGACCCCTGCCCTGGCCCAGCAACCACTGCGCAGCGAATGCCTGGCGATGGCCAACGCGGCGCCGCGGATCATGCCGGTCGTCTTCAGGCAGGCTGCAGCTGCGCCCGAGGTCGAGATCACCTATGCCGGCCATTCCACCTATTTCATCGACACGCCCGCCGGCTTGCGCATCGCCACCGATTATAGCGGCGCCTACCAGGTCGGGCGACTGCCCGATGTCGTCACCATGAACCGGGCGCACAGCACCCATTACACTCTCTTTCCGGACAAGCGCATTCCCCACGTGCTGCATGGCTGGAGCGAGGACGGCAAGCCGGCGATCGTGTCGCAGCGCATCAGCGACACCTTCATCCGCAACGTCACCACCGACATCCGCCGCTATTACGGCGACGATGCCGGCAGCGACATGATCCGCGACGGCAATTCCATCTTCATCTTCGAGGCAGCCGGCCTCTGCATCGGCCATCTCGGCCACCTCCATCACAAGCTCGACGACAGCCATTTCGCCCAGATCGGACGGCTCGACATCGTGATGGTGCCGATCGACGGCACCTATACCATGACGCTCGACGGCATCTCCGAGATCACCAAGCGGCTGCGCGCCTCGGTGGTGCTGCCGATGCACCGCTTCGCCACCCCGCTCGACGACTTCATGCGCCGGATCGGCCAGCAGTTCGAGATCGACCGGCGCGCCGAGCGCTCGTTCCGGATGTCACGGGATACGCTGCCGACGAAGCCGACGGTGATCATCCTCGACGGGGTCTGACTCAGAACCAGAACGCATCACCCGTCAACGACTTGGTTGCTCCAAGACCCACCTCAGTCGGAGCAATCATGAGCAGACGGTTCCTGGTCATCGGCTCGTTTGCGGCCATCTATCTCCTGTGGGGTTCCACCTATTTCGCCATCACGCTTGGCTTGCAATCGATACCGCCGTTTCTGCTGATGGCAGTTCGATCGTTATGCGGCGGCATGATCTTGCTCGCCTTCAGCGGCAGGCATGTCGCGAATACCCAGGGCCGAACATGGTTGCAGGCAGGCCTTTGCGGGCTGCTTTTCTTCGTCGGCTGCCACGGCGTTCTCGCCTTCGCACAACAATCGGTTCCGTCCGGCGTGGCCGCCATCGTGCTCGCCACGATTCCGTTCTGGATCCTTCTGGCGGACACGCTTCTTCCGGGCGATCAGCACCCGCGGCCGATCGCGCTGCTCGCGCTCATCCCCGGCTTCGTGGGCGTCGGGCTCGTGGCATGGCAAAACGCCCAGCAGGCCGGCATCAGCATGCTTCCGATCGTCTGGCTGCTCGCGGCGGCGCTGTCGTGGTCGATCGGCACCGTGCTGTCGCGCAGCATGTCGCATCAAGCATCCGCGATCGCGCTGTCTGGCATGCAGCTATCGATTGGGGGCGCCGTGTTGTTCGCGATCAGCTGGCTCACGGGCGAACTGGAGAGCTTTAGACCGAGCGAGGTCTCGACGACGTCCGTTGCAGCAGCACTTTGGCTGATCGTCTCCGGCAGCGTGATCGGCTTCGCCGCCTACAATTGGCTGCTCGAGAATGTCTCGACCTCCCTGGTCTCGACCTACACATTCGTCAATCCGGTCATCGCGGTGCTGCTCGGCACCCTCGTGCTCGGAGAGCCGTTCTCTCGCATGATGCTCGTGGGCGCGAGTCTCGTCATTGTCGCCGTTGTCGCCATCTGGCGTGCTGAGAGCTCGAGCAATCGGTCGACGCAGGCGGAGGCCGATCGTCCCATGAGACATCTGTCGCTGCGCAAGACCTGACGACCGACGGCAATTTTCTCCAAGTCGCCCGCGGCTCATCCGTGCTGAATCCTCCGCAGCAGGAGAGCAACATGAACGACTTTGCGAGACTTCTTCACGCCAGCGCACCGCATCCCGAGCACGCGGCCGCGCTTCAGCTCTACGGCCGTTTCGTCGGCGACTGGGACGCTGAGATCGCCGCCTTTGGACCGGACGGCAGAAGCCACACCGCGCCGGGCGAAATCCATTTCGGCTGGGTGCTGGAAGGCCGTGCGGTGCAGGACGTCTGGATCATTCCCCGGCCAGCGGGCAGCGCAGCCTTTCCGATCGCCGGCAATTGGTACGGCACCACGCTGCGCGTCTACGATCCGGCCATGGATGCGTGGCGGATTTCCTGGTTCGATCCGGGCCGCCGCGTGTTCCGGCAGCAGATCGGCCGTCCCCGCGGCGAGGACATCGTGCAGGAAGGCACGACCGAATCCGGCGAGCTGACGCGCTGGAGCTTTACTGAGATTACCGGGGACTCCTTCCGTTGGCGTGGGGAGGTCAAGCCGGCCACGGCAGTGGACTGGCGGCTGATGGTCGAAGTAAGAGCAAGACGGCGGACGGGCTGACGAGCATACCGCATTGCTCGTGATGATGGGTGCGGTTGCGCAAGGCGCGCTGCTGCATGCGGAAATGAGGTGCTAGGCTCCCGACACAAAACATCAGGGAGCGAAGACCGATGGCAGCAAGCGGTGTGCCCGCCAACACGAGCGGGCTGTTCGTCGATCCGCGTGAGGACTGGCTCGCGCTGCATCGGGAGGAGACCATCGATCCCTTGCGGCCGATCGTCGATCCCCATCACCATCTGTGGAATCGCGGGCACCGCTATCTGATCGAGGAGATGGCCGCCGACATCGCCTCCGGTCACAACGTCGTCGCCACCGTCTATGTCGATTGCCGTTCGATGTACCGCGCGCATGGACCCGAGGCGTTCCGGCCCGTTGGCGAGGTCGAGTTTGCCAACGGCGTCGCCGCCATGAGTGCGAGCGGTGGCTACGGCAAGGCCGCGATCTGCGCCGGCATTGTCAGCCATGCCAATCTGCTGCTCGGCGACGCTGCAAAGGGCGTGCTGGAAGCCGAGATCGCCGCAGGCAACGGCCGCTTTCGCGGCATCAGGCATTCCTCGGCCTGGGATGAAGATCCTGTCGTCGCCGGCATGTATGCGAACAGGCCGAAGGGATTGTTGCAGGACCCGACCTTCCGCAAAGGCTTTGCCTGCCTCGCCCCCCTCAAGCTCAGCTTCGATGCCTGGCTGTTCCATCCGCAGATCGGCGAGCTCACGGCGCTGGCGCGCGCCTTCCCCGACACCAGGATTGTGCTCGACCATTGCGGCGGCCCCGTCGGAACCGGCCGCTTCGCGGGTCGGCGCGAGGAGGTGTTTGCGCAATGGCGCGCCTCGATCCGGGAGATCGCGACATGCGAAAATGTGGTGGTGAAGCTCGGTGGTCTCGCGATGTGCCTGCTTGGCTACGACTTCCATTTGCGCGAGAGGCCGCCGACATCCGAGGAGCTTGCCGCGGCCTGGCGGCCCTATGTCGAAAGCTGCATCGAAGCGTTCGGCCCGAACCGCGCGATGTTCGAAAGCAATTTCCCACCGGACAAGGGCCAGTGCAGCTACCAGGTGATCTTCAACGCCTTCAAGCGTATTACCTCAAAGCTGAGCGAGGCCGACAAGACGGCGTTGTTCTCGCAGACCGCGATCGACGTCTACCGGCTCGAGCTGCCGTCATGATGAAAAGAGGGGCCGGGACCTTGATCCCGACCCCTCTTCGTCGTGGCCGCTGGGAAGCGTCCTTGAAACCCTGGTGTCCGCTTAGCCGGCGCCCATCAGCGAGGCCGGACGGCGCTCGCCGGTGGAGGCGAACATCTTCTTCAGCTTGTTGACGACGCGGATCAGGAAACCGATCATCACCGGATTGGTCTTGCGGCAGAAGGCGATCTTCTTGACGTGGCCTTCGACATGCCATTTGGCATGCGCGCCGTCGCGGAAGAAAATGACGTCGCCGGGGCCGTAGCGCTTGGGCGGCATGCCGTCGCTCTCGAGCACGATCGACCCTTCCATGATCATGATCGTCTCGTCGATGTCGTAGTACCAGTTGAAGCGGCCTTCGGTGCAGTGCCAGATGATCGTCTGCGCGGTGCCGTCGGCGCTGGTCGACAAGACGCGGGAGCGGGATACCGGATTGCCCTCGATGATCCAGGACGGCTCGATCGGCCGCAGCTCGAGATCCACATTGCAACTACCGATTTCAATCAATGTGCGCGACATCTGCTTCCCCAGAAGATATAAATATGAATGGCCGGGTCTCGGCCCGGATTGCTTCGAAAGAAGTTGGGACGCTAGTAGGCTGTTTTTAATTCTTTCTTACATGGCACTCGACAATCAGCCCCGAGTTGCGGGTGCGATACGGTTAACGTCACGATTTCCTCTGCGAATTCGCACATATGAACCTAGCTTGTCCGGGGTGCGACAAAGTGCGCGAAGTCTTGGGAAGGAGCCGCACCGATGCCCCTCACGCCGGAGATTCTGACAGCCAACAGCGAGGTCGTCAGGCTCCGCAGTCTCGACGTCTCCTTCGAACCGGACGAGGAGCCCTGGTTCACCATCGACGGCGTCGAAAGCCCGCGGCACATCGGCAGTGACGGCTCCGGCAGCGCGTTCGTGCTGCTGCCGTCGCAGAATGTGCTCTATGTCTCGTCAGAGGGCCGCGCGGGCATCATCGCGGAAAGTTTCGATGCATTGATCCAGCTTGTCGTTGCCCGTCCCTACTGGCGCGACATCCTCAAATTCTCCGGGGGCGGCGACCTTGCAGAGATGCGCCGCGCGGCGGATGCGCTGGAGGCAAGGCTCCAAGACGAGGATGACGTCAGCGAGGCCCGCGAACAGATCCGCGGCGCGCTCGCGCTGGCGGACGCGGACGATCCGGTTGGCGCGCTCTACGAGGCGGTGGCGGCGTCCGACGCGATCGTGCGGGCCACCCACGGCAGCCCGTTCACGACGCTGTTCAACCGCTTCAGCATCGACAACAGCCCGACCCTGCGCAACGCGGCGGCGTGAGGGGGAAGACTGACGCGAGGACGTTCACCTCTCCCCAGCGGGGAGAGGTTGACCACGTCCTGGGCTGCCTATTTGGACCAAAATCTAGATTACGACTTCGCCCATTCGCCCTTGCGGAAGACGGGCACCTTGCTGCCGTCGGCCAAGATGCCGTCGATGTCGGTCTCGGCCGAGCCGATCATCCAATCAATATGGATCAGGCTCTGGTTGCCGCCTTGCGCCGCGATCTGCTGCGGCGTGAGCTGGGCACCGTTGACGAAGCATTTCGAATAGCACTGGCCGAGCGCGATGTGCGAGGCCGCGTTCTCGTCGAACAGCGTGTTGTAGAACAACAGCCCGCTCTGCGAGATCGGCGAGGAATGCGGCACCAAGGCCACCTCGCCGAGGCGCCGCGCGCCCTCGTCGGTATCGAGCACCTTGTTCAGCACCTCGGCGCCGCGCGAGGCCTTGGCGTCGACGATCTTGCCGTCCTCGAACCGCACCGCGATGTTGTCGATCAGCGTGCCCTGATAGGACAGCGGCTTCGAGCTCACGACGTGGCCGTAGACGCGGCGGCAATGCGGCGTGGTGAAGACCTCTTCGGTCGGGATATTGGCGTTGCAGCTGATGCCGTTCTTGGACAGCGAGGCGCCGCCTTCCCATTCGTGGCCGTCGGCAAGGCCGATGGTGAGATCGGTGCCGGGACCCGAGTACTGAAGCGCGCGGAAACGCTGGCCGTTGAGCCAGTTGGTGCGCTCGCGCAGCACCGCATTGTGGCTCGCCCAATTGCTAATCGCGTCCTCGCGATCGACACGGGACGCGGCGAAAATCGCGTCTGCGAG
Source organism: Bradyrhizobium sp. IC4059 (assembly GCF_020193615.1). Classification (NCBI taxonomy): domain Bacteria; kingdom Pseudomonadati; phylum Pseudomonadota; class Alphaproteobacteria; order Hyphomicrobiales; family Nitrobacteraceae; genus Bradyrhizobium; species Bradyrhizobium sp. IC4059. Next base: position 197,354 of record NZ_JADYVH010000004.1, on the reverse strand, counting down.
CTTGCCGACCGCAACGTCCTCGGGATCGTTCGGGAACACCAGCTTCGCCCAGGACGCGCTCGGATAGGCGATGATATTCCAGTTGGTGTCGAAATTGACGATCTTCTCCAGCGCAGGCTGATAGGCCATCGAATTGGCCTTGCTGGCGCGCGCCACCTTGGAAGGATCCTCGCCGGACAGCAACATCGGGTTGTCGCCGACGATGGCAAGCCGTGCAGTGTTGTCGGAGAACGCCTTGGCCATGCCCTCGTAGAGCCAGCCGGCGGCACGATCGAAACTGTTGTCGTGGCCGTGGCGGTAGCGCGCCAGCGTCATCTCCTCGTCCGACAGGATCGGCGTCACGAGGCCGGCGCCGGCCTTGTAGGCATGCACGGCGATCCGCCGCACCAGCGGCAGCGCGATCGCGGGCGCCGTCAGAAGCAGATCCTGTCCCGGCCGCAAGCCCAGGCCCACTTTCACCGCCACCTCGGCCAGTCGGTCGAGCTTCGCCGGATCGATGGGAGTGGAAGGATTGCGTTGATCAGTCATGCCGGGCCCTCTGCCGAAAGTCGCTCACACAATTTAAGTCTAGCATCGCGGGGCACAAGTATGCGAGCGTCTTGCGCCCTTGGAAAGATACGCAGTTTCACGCATTTTGGTTTTCAACGCGTTGCCGATGCCAGCACCCGGTCGACCATGGCGGGCGCAAGGCCGAGGTAATTTTTCGGTGAAGTGAGCGCCTCGATTGTGGCACGATCGATGTGGCTCGATATCCGTGAATCTGCGGATAGCGCGTCAGCAAGGGTCATTCCCTTCTCGTTGGCCTGACGGCAGGCGTCATAGACGACGTCGTGCGCCTCCTGCCGGCCGATCTGCGGGGCGAGGCCCATCATGACCGCTTCGGCCACAATCAGGCCGCGGCTGATGGCAAGATTGTCGTTCATCTTCGCCTCGTCCACGATGAGGCCCGCAAGCGCGAACTTCGCCTGGTGCAGCGCGCCGGCGGCCAGCACGAAGCTTTCGGGAATCGCCATCCATTCCGCGTGCCAGGGGCCGGTGGCACGCTCGAAATCCTGCACCATGGCGTCGAGCATCAGGCCGGCGTGCTGGCGCACCGCCTTGGAGGCCGCAAGCATCAGCTCCGAGGAGATCGGGTTGCGCTTCTGCGGCATGGTCGAGGAGGCGCCGCGCCCCTTGACGAAGGGCTCGTAGACCTCGGCGAACTCGGTCGAGGCCATGATCATGATGTCGAGCGCGATCTTGCCGAGAGAGCCGGTGACGAGAGCAAGGAAGTTCACGGCTTCGGCGAAGCCGTCGCGCGCGACGTGCCAGGTCGAGGCGGGAACGCCGAGCTTCAGCTCGTTGCAGAGCGCCTCCTGCACCTCGAACCCCCTGTCGCCGAGCGAAGCCAGCGTACCGGCCGCGCCGGCGAACTGACCGACCAGCACGCGCGGCTTCAGCTGCGCCAGCCGCTCGGCGTGGCGGTCGAACATCGCGAGCCAGATCGCGCTCTTGTAGCCGAAGGTCACCGGCAGCGCCTGTTGCAGATGGGTGCGGCCCGCCATCGCCGTGTCGCGATGGCGCTTCGACAGATCGGCGAGGATCTTGCGCAGCTCGGCGATGTCACGTTCGACGATCTCGAGCGCGGCGCGCAGTTGCAGCACCACGGCGGTGTCCATAATGTCCTGCGTGGTGGCGCCCCAATGCACGTAGCGGCCCGCCTCGCCGCATTGCTTCACCATTTGATGCACCAAAGGCAGGATCGGGTAGCCGACGACATCGGTCTCCTGCCTGAGCAGATCGAAGTCGAGCGCGCCGATGTCGGTCCGCGCCGCGATCGCTGCGGCCGCCTCGTGTGGGATCACACCGCACTTCGCCTCCGCCTTCGCCAGCGCCACCTCGACCTCGGCATAGCGTGCGACCGTCGCGACGTCCGAGAACACCTCGCGCATCTCAGGCGTACCGAAGGCGTCGCGAAACAGCAGGGAGTCGATCACAGTGCTGGCGGCAGGGAAAGCAGGCATGGGCGATTCTTTATGATTGGTGTTTTGTGTGGGCGACAGCTTACGCAGGCTGCGCAGCTCGGCAATGGACATTCGCAGTTTCGCCACACATTCGTCCTGCCCGGCAAGCGCGCGCCCATTGCCCGTTATCTTGGGTGCCGGAGCGAAGCGGAGGCCTCGGAGGCTGCTTCACAGCCTGCGTCCCGCACCTCAACATGACGGGATGATTGCGGTGGGGGATCTCGGCGGCCCCGACCGCAACATTCTAGTCGCGGATGTATTCCCCCGGAAAACCACATGGCTGCCATCACGCGATTGCGATGAACCAAACGCCCCCTTCGGCAGACACACGATCTTTCGACCCAAATTTCATTTTGTTTGTTTGCCCGATTTCGCAATGAGGCCCGAGTTTTCGACGTGCAGTTTCTGTTCCGGGACCACCTTCTCGATACCGACCGGCGCGAGCTGAGCCGCGAGCAGGTTCCCATTGCCGTGGAGCCGCAGGTTTTCGACCTCGTCGTCCACCTCATGCAGAACCGCGACCGGGTCGTCAGCAAGGACGAGCTGATCGACAAGATCTGGCACGGGCGCAGCGTCTCCGAATCCACCCTGACCAGCCGGATCAACGCGGCGCGCAAGGCGATCGGCGACGATGGCGCGAGCCAGTCGCTGATCCGTACCATCACCCGCAAGGGTTTTCGCTTCGTCGGCGACGTCCAGACACAAATCGGCGCGGTCGCGCCGGAGCCGGTCCGGATCGCCCCGTCCCAGGCCACCTTCGCGCTGCCGGAGCGGCCCGCGATCGCTGTGCTGCCCTTCACCAATATGAGCGGCGAGGTCCAGCAGGATTATTTCTCCGACGGTATCAGCGAGGACATCATCACGGCGCTGTCGAAGCTGCGCTGGTTCTTCGTCATCGCGCGCAACTCCTCCTTCGTCTACAAGGGCCGCGCCGTGCACATCCACGAGGTCGCGCGGGAGCTCGGGGTGCGCTACGTGGTCGAGGGCAGCGTGCGGCGGAGCGGCGAACGGGTGCGCATCTCGGCCCAGCTCAACGACGTCTCGACCGGCAGCCATCTCTGGGCCGAACGCTACGACCGGGAGCTCGCCGACATCTTCGCCGTGCAGGACGAGATCACGGAAGCGATCGTCGCCGCCATCGAGCCGCAGCTCTATGCTGCCGAAAGCTTCCGGGCCCAGCAGAAGCCGCCGGGCAGCCTGGATGCATGGGACCTCGTGATGCGCGCGCTGTCGCATTATTGGCGCATCACCCGCGAGGACAATGCCGCCGCGCAGAAGCTGCTGGAAGAAGCGGTGGCGGTCGATCCCGCCTATGGCAAGGCGCTCGGCCTGCTCGCGACCAGCTATATCTTCGGCGCGCATATGGGCTGGGCCGACATGGCTGCCACCGTGCCGGTCGCCGAGCGTGCGGCGCTCGCGGCGGTGGAGGCCGACCGCGAGGATGCCTGGGCCCATCACGGCCTTGCTTACACCTACCTGTTCCGCCGCCGCTTCGACGACGCGCTGGCTGAATTCGAGCTGGCCTTGCGGCTCAATCCGAATTTCGCGATGGCGCATGCCTTCCACGGCGTGACGCTGTGCTATGCCGGACGTTGGCAGGACGGCGATGCCGCCGCCCGCCGCGCGCTGCGGCTGAGCCCGCGCGACCCGCTCGCGGCGATCTATTGCGGGGTTGCGGCCTATGCCCGGTTCGTCGGCCGCGACTACGCGGGCGCCGTGCAGATGGCTCGGGAATCGATGCGCCAGCGCGGGGATTTCGTCGGCGCCCACCGCGTGCTGACGGCCGCCGCCGGCATGCTCGGCGATCCCGCCCTCGCGGCATCCGCCCTGGAAGGCCTGCGCCGCACCCAGCCCGAGGTCTCGCTGGCCTGGATCACGCGCGAGCTGCCGATGCTGCGGGAAGAGGATCGTACGCACTATCTCGAGGGATTGCGGCGCGCCGGAATGACGTGACGGTCGCTGGCGCGACCGCTCCGCTTGATCCCCGTGTCAGGTGCTAATCGTCGTCAGGCCCGAACAGCCTGATCTGCGGGAAGCCGCTGCGCGACCGCCCCGCGTAATCGCGCGCATCGGAATCCTCGCGGATGTTGCGCGCGACGTCATCCCAATCGGTGCGGTCGCGCAGGCCGCGCGGCTCGCGGGACTCGTAATAATAGCGGCGCTCGGCCCAGCGCTCGCGACGCTCGGCTCGGCGCCGTTCGGACGCGGCGCGCTTCACATCGGAATCCCTTGCCTTGGCATAGGCGTTATTCGGTAAGGACGACGGCTCGGTCGAGGCCTGCTGCTCGGCAGGCCTTGCGGCCTGTGGCGCAGCGGCGGGCTTCGGCGGCTCGACTGCAGCGGCTTGCGAGGGTTGCGGCGCCGGTGCGACATTCGCCTGCGTGGTTGGCGTGTCGGGTTTTGCGGGTTCAGACTTTGCTTCGGCCTGTGCGGGCGCGGCGATCATCGCACCGAAGGCTTGCGAGCCGGTGAGATAGTTCACGCGCTCGGAGGGAGCGTTGGTGCTGACCGGCGTGGGACTTGCCGCGCGCTGCGCCATCTTGCTGGTGTCCGGCCCCTGTTTTGACGCAACCGGATTCATGATGTTGCCGGCGACGATGCCGCCACCGAGACCAATGGCGATGGCCGCGACGATGGTTCCGGCACCGACAAAATAGGCTGTCGTGGCGCGCATTTGTCCACTCCCTCTTTCGGAGCGGGCAACGCGTGGGGATTGCCAGATGTTCCTGATAAGCCGCGGCTCCTCGACGAGGAACCGCGTGCGTCAGATCTGCTGCGCGACCTTCTCAAGCCCGATGAGGCGAGCGAGCTTGCGCACTTCTTCCTTCTGGTCGTCGCGAAGCTGGAACAACAGCGGCATCGCGGCCGACTTCAGCTGCTGCACCTCGTCGCAATTCGGATCGATCTGTGCGCTGGGCGGTGCATTCGGATTCGACAGCCTGTTCGCCTGGATCTTGCGCGCGACGTTGCGCAGCGCGGTCTCGACCGAGGGCCAGTAATATTCCTGAGACGAGGAGAGTTTCAGGCGATCCCTGATGCCTGCGATCTGCACGTCGGACAGCAGCGAGTAGGATTTTTGCGGCTGCGGCTTGGCGACGACTTTCGGCTTGGCCGGAACTTCGACGGCCGGAACCTCGGTCGCGGCGGGCGCCTCGTGCGCGCTCGGCTTCGGCATCGGAAAATCGGAGGGGGTGGCGGCGGCGAAGGCCTGACGCAGCGGCTCGGTCAGGACCGGTGCCTGCGCCAGCTTGTCGGCGGCAACCTGGACCGGCTCAATCGCGGCCGAGGCCAGCGCGAGCGTCGGAACCAGACGGTCGGCCTTGGCGGCGCGGTTGGTTGCGAGCGGCTTGGCTGGGGGCGTCTCGGCGATCATCGCGGCGCTGACGCTGGGAACGCTGTCGCGGCCGAGGATGGCGGTGGTGGCGGCGCCGAGGACGAGGAAACAGGTCAGCGCGACGATGGTGATGGCTTTGGACAAACGTCTCTCCGCGTCCGACTTCAAGTCCACGTGATCACTGCCCGGAAACTGGGCGATAATTAAGGCTGAACCGTGCTATTGCGGCGGCAATCGCGCGGACTAAGGCGACATCGCCCGGAAACCCCCAACGAAATCAGGCTGCTGCCGCAAGGTCATAGGCATCCTGGATGTCGGCGACGATCTCCGAGGCTTCCCAGACCGCGCGCGGCTCGACCGATTGCAGCGTCACCGTCCAATTGCCGCCGCGGCGGGTCTGGGGGACGCTGACGATGTCAAACCGGACGTTGCGACACAGCGGGTGGCGGGCCAGCGCATGGGCGACGCGGACGCGGATCTCGTCCAGGGTCGCAGCCGTTTTGCCGTTGAGATAATTGAAGTCCATCGCCTGTCCCTCTCGTCCTGATTGGCGGCCACAAGAGGGATTCTTGGCTGGCGATGGTTAATCCGCCGTTAAGTGGGATGGGCCGGAGGCATGCGGGATTAACCCTGCCCGATCCCCTGTGGGAGAGGCGACGACGCTACCGCCCACCCGCTTCCCGATATTCGGCGATGGTCTGCGCAACGAGATCCTCGACCGCGAGCACATCGGTGACACCCGAGGTCGAATGCCCGCCGCTCCAGATATCGCGCCAGCGCTTGGGGCGGCTGTCGCGGGCGGCGACGTCGATATCCTCAGTGATATTGATCGCGCCGCGCGCCGGCAGATTGTCGGGATCGAGCCCGGCGGCCGCGATCGATGGCCTCAGCATGCTGGTCTGCAAGCCCGTGAACGCGGTGGTGAGCAAGATGTCGTCGGCGCTGCTCTCGACCAGCATCTGCTTGTGACGCTCGTCCGCCATGCTCTCACGCGTCGCGATGAACTTCGTGCCCATATAGGCGAGATCGCAGCCGAGCACTTCGGCGGCACGCAGCGCGCGACCGTCGCTAATTCCGCCCGCGAGCACGATGATGCCGTCGTAGAATGCGCGCACCGCACGGACGAAGGCGAACGGGTTGAGCCAGCCGGTCTGGCCGCCAGCACCGGCAGTGAGCAGGACCAGCCCGTCCGCCCCCGCTTCCGCGGCGCGTTCGGCATGGCGGATCGAGGCCACGTCCGCCAGCACCAGCGCGCCGGCGTCGTGCAGCGGCTTCAAGACTGGCGCCGGCGAGCCGACCGACGTAATGACGATCTCCGGCTTGTGCCGCAGCAGCACGGCGAGATCCTGCTCCAGCCGCGCATTGGAGCGGTGGACGATCAAGTTCGGGCAAAGTGGCGCTGCCTTTCGCCCGGTTTGATCTTCATGCTGCCGCAGCCGCAGCTTGATTTCGGTCAGCCATTCATCGAGCTGTTCCGCGCCACGGCAATTCGCGGTGGGAAAGCTGCCGATCACCCCGTTGCGGCAGGCTGCGATCATGAGCTCGACGCCCGATACCAGAAACATCGGCGCCGCGATCAGCGGCAGAGCAAGACGATCGCGGAAGCGTTGCAGTCGATCTGATGGCATGCATGCCTCCCTCGCGCGGGCTTTGTGGTTTCCTCCCGCAGTCTCTGTGCTAGCGTCGTCAGCAACATTGGCACGCCATAAGCCGGTGACAAAGCAACGAGGAAACATATGCCTGATCCGCTCCACGCATCATCCCCGGCTTGTGCGCAGACGCTACGGGCGCTGTCGCGCTATCCCGACCGCATTGCTTTCGCCTGGCCCGAGGGATCGCTGAGCTATCGGGGTGCCATCGACCTGATCGGACGGATCCAGGGCGTGTTCATGCGGCTCGGCTTGGAGCCCGGCGCCCGCGTAGCCTTCCTCACCGCGAACCGCGCCGACAGCTGGTGCGCCGGCGTCGCCGCCCAATTGGCCCGCCTCTGCATCACCTGGCTCCACCCTCTGGGCTCGCTGGAGGACCAGCTGTTTCAGCTCGAGGATTCCGAAGCCGAGATGCTGGTGGTGGATGCGGCCGCCTTCCGCGACCGCGGCGGCGAGCTCGCCGCGAAGGCCGGCCGGCTCAAGGCGGTCTTCAACATGGGACCGGCCGGCTACGGCGTCGATCTGCTGGCGGCGGTCGAGAGTGCGGGGCACGCCAGCGCACAGTGCCTCGCCAGCTCCGACGATCTCGCCACACTGAACTACACCGGCGGCACCACCGGAAAATCCAAGGGCGCGCTGCGCTATCACCGCGAAAATGCCGGCGCCGCCGGCGCGATCCTGGCCGACTTCGAGATCCCCGAGGCTGCGCGCTACCTCACGGTCGCGCCGATCAGCCATGTCGCGGGCACGAAGGTGCTGCCGACCCTGATGCGCGGCGGCACCGTGCACATGCTGAAAGGCTTCGATCCCGAAGCCGTGCTGTCAACGATCGCACGCGAGCGCATCAACTTCACGCTGTTCGTTCCGACCATGATCTATGTGCTGCTCGATCAGCCCGCGCTCGGCAAGACCGACCTCTCCTCGCTCGAGCTCGTGCTCTATGGCGCCTCCGCGATGTCGCCGAGCCGACTGCTGGAGGGCATCGAACGCATCGGCCCTGTGTTCTCGCAGCTCTACGGGCAGACCGAATGCTATCCCGTCTCGGTGCTGCGCAAGGCCGACCACGATCCCCAGCGGCCGGAGCTGTTCCTGTCCTGCGGCTTCCCGATCGCGGCCTGCGAGGTCAAGATCCTCGACGACAACGACCAGGAGGTGAAGACGGGCGAGGCCGGCGAGATCTGCGTGCGCGCGCCGCATGTGATGGCGGCGTACTGGAAGCGGCCCGATATCACCGCCGAGACGCTGAAGAACGGCTGGGTCCACACCGGCGACATCGCACGTCAGGACGAGCGCGGCTACATGTTCATCCTCGACCGCAAGAAGGACATGATCGTCACAGGCGGCTTCAACATCTTCCCCCGCGAGGTCGAGGACGTCCTGTCGCAGCACGCGGACGTGGCGATGGTCGCGGTCGTCGGCATTCCCGACGAGAAATGGGGCGAAGCCGTCACCGCCATCGTCGTCCCGCGCGAAGGGACGAACCCCAATCCGGACGAGCTGATCAACCTGGTCAAGACGCGAAAGGGCTCGGCGCATGCGCCCAAGCAGATCCAGTTCGTCAAGCAATTGCCGATGACCGGCGTCGGCAAGGTCGACAAGAAGGTGCTGCGCGCGGGCTTTTGGAGCGGGCGAGACCGGATGGTGGGGTAAATACTCCGGAATTCTACGGTGTCGTTGTTGCTTCGGCACCACAGCCCGCAACGGAGTCTGCGACGGCGATGCCCGCGCAATTGCCGGCGAATCAGGGAATCAACTAGACCGCTGACGGGGCTGGGAAGCGGAGAGTGAAATGAGAGTCGCTTCCCTGGAAAGTGCAGTCGCCGCGATCACGTTGATCACGGCCATCATCGTGGTGCTGTGGGGGATCAAGATCTTCTACGGTGTGTGAACTGGCAGGATGCCCTGGTCGAACACGACCTTGCATCCCTTCCGCGGCGGCGGAAGTCTGCCGTTCAATCCCGCGATGCGCGAGATAGCTCTCACACGATCGGTGTCATCGCCCGGCTGATCGCACATAGCGCCTCTCACCGCTTCTCGATCACGAGGCTCTGCACCGCGCGGCCGAAATAGCCCTGGCGGTCGGCGAGGCGTGACATCGCAAGGCCCGCGCCGTCGGGGCCGATCCAGGAATCGCCGTCGAGCAAAATCCACTCGCCGACCGGCTGGCGCGCAAAGCTCACGGTGAGGTCGGCGTTGATGTAGGTCCAGGCGCGGAAATCGAGCGTCGAGGCGGTGCCGTTGGAGAAGTCGGCGGCGACCACGGCGCGCATCGCCTGCGAGACGGCCTCGCCTTCGATCAGCGGATGGTCGACACGAAACCAGATCGCGCCGGCGCCGGCCTGGCCGAAGCGGCCGCGCGCGGCGCGCATCGAGACCGATCGCACGAACGGGCTGGTGGCGGCGTGACCGTCCTCGACCAATGAATCCTCCGGCGACGGCAACGTGACCGGAAGTTCCTCGACCTCGTCGGGCAGCGTTAGCGCCTGGCGCCTGATCTTGAGCACGGTGGCGCCGACCACCTGCACGCCGTCGGCGAGCAGCTTGATCCCGCAGAGCTGGATCTTGCGGCCCTCGCGCAAGATTTCGGTGGCGATCGTGAGCGGCGCCACCGGTACCGGGCGCATCAGATCGATGGTCACGCGCGCGACATCCATCGGCACCGCCGCAGGGATGCGCTCAGCCGCCCATGTCACCAGCGATGCCGGTGCCGAGCCGTGCTGCATGCGCCGGTCCCAGGGGCCGGCTGCATCGGGGCTGGTGACGACGTCGTTGCCGTCGACGCGGTAAATGGGGGGCATGCAGCACTCGATCTGGGTGCGATCACAACGGCGGATCGATCGCTTCGTCGTATTCCTTCTTGAAGCGCGCGATCAGCTCGGCCGCCGGCACGACCTTGTCGATGCTGCCGATGCCCTGGCCGCTTCCCCAGATCTCCTTCCAGGCCTTCGGCTTGGCGCGCTCGCCGGAGGCGTCGGTGCCGAAGTTCATCTTGGAGGGATCGGACGTCGGCAGATTTTCGGGGTCCATGCCCGCCGCCAGGATCGAGGGCTTCAGATAATTGCCGTGCACGCCGGTGAAGAGATTGGAATAGACGATGTCGTCGGCGCTCGAGCCCGCGATCATCTCCTTGTACTTCTCGACCGCATTGGCCTCCTTGGTCGCGATGAAGGCCGAACCGATATAGGCGAAGTCGGCCCCCAGGATGCGCGCGGCGCGGATCGCCTTGCCGTTGCCGATCGCACCCGACAGCGCGATCGGACCGTCGAACCATTTTCGTGTCTCGGCCACGAAGGCCAGCGGCGAGATGGTGCCGGCATGGCCGCCGGCGCCGGCCGCGACCAGGATCAGGCCGTCGGCGCCCTTCTCGATCGCCTTGTGCGCGAATTTCTGGTTGATCACGTCGTGGAAGACGATGCCGCCCCAGCCGTGCACGGCCTGGTTCAGCTCCTCGCGGGCGCCGAGCGAGGAGATGATCATCGGCACCTTATACTTGGCGCAGAGCTGCATGTCGTGGTCGAGCCGGTTGTTCGACTTGTGCACGATCTGGTTGACCGCGAACGGCGCCGACGGCCTGTCGGGATGGGCGCGGTCATAGGCCGCGAGCTCTTCGGTGATCCGCGCCAGCCATTCGTCCAGCAGCTCCGGCGGCCGCGCATTCAGCGCCGGAAACGAGCCGACCACACCCGCCTTGCACTGCGCGATCACGAGATCGGGCACCGAGATGATGAAGAGCGGCGAGCCGATCACGGGGATCGACAGGCGGCCCTTGAACAAGGCAGGCATGGACATTGCGGTACGATCCTCTCAGCCGGTCAAATTGAAGTTGGGAGCCATACCAACAAGGCAATCTTTCCACTGTCAAGTATTGCGTTTTGGCGCCGCAGCGGAGGCCATTGCCGCAATTCCAAGCAGCGGAATTCCTTCACCCGTCATTCCGGGGCGAGACGGAGCGTCGAGCTATGATGCGCGATTGCGCATCAGAGAATCCATCGGGCGTCAGCACGCGTGGCGAAATGGATTCCGGGCTCGCGCTTCGCGCGCCCGGAATGACAGCGACCGCCTACCCGATCAAATCCGGGTTGATCAGCCGCTCGAACGAGAACATCTCGTCCCACTTCTCCTGCGTCAGCAGCTTGCGTTCGGTCACGACGATCTGGTGCAGCGACTTGCCGGTCTTGTAGCCTTCGCGCGCGATCTCGGCGCATTGCTTGTAGCCGAGCAGCGGCTTCAGCACCGTGACGATGCCGAGCGAGTTCAGCACCATGTTGCGGGTGTGCTCCTCGTTGGCGGTGATGCCGACGACGCAATTCTCGCGCAGGCTGTTGACCGCGCGCTCCATGGTGCGGATCGAGAAGAACAGCGCGAACGAGATCACCGGCTCCATCACGTTGAGCTGGAGCTGGCCGGCGCTTGCCGCCAGCGTCACCGTGGTATCGAGGCCGATGACGAGGAAGCTGGTCTGGTTGACGACTTCGGGAATGACCGGATTGACTTTGCCGGGCATGATCGAGGAGCCCGGCTGAAGCTGCGGCAGGTTGATCTCGTTCAAGCCCGCGCGCGGACCGGAAGCGAGCAGACGGATGTCGTTGCAGATTTTCGTCAGCTTGCTGGCCGTGCGCTTGAGAACGCCGGAGAGCTGCACATAGGCGCCGGTGTCCGAGGTCGCCTCGACGAGATCGCCGGCGAGGATGAAATCGACGCCTGTGAGCGCGCTGAGGTGCCGGACGGCGAGCTTGGGATAACCGACCGCCGCCGTGACGGAGGTGCCGATCGCGGTGGCGCCGAGATTGATCTCGCGCAGCAGCGCGCGCGCTTCCGAGATGCGGTCGACCTCCTCGCCGATCGTGGTGCCCCAGCCCCGGAATTCCGCGCCGAGCGACATCGGCACCGCGTCCTGCAGATGCGTGCGGCCCATCTTCAGCACCCGCTCGAACTCGCGTCCCTTGGCGAAGAAGGCTTCCTGGAGCTGACGCAACGCCGTCATGTAGCTCTCGAGCCGCAGGATCAGGGCCAGCCGAAAGGCGGTCGGATAGGTGTCGTTGGTGGACTGGCCGTAATTGACGTGATCGTTCGGACTGACGTGCTGGTAGTCACCCTTGGCAAAGCCGAGCGATTCCAGCGCGAGGTTCGCGATCACCTCGTTGGCGTTCATGTTGGTCGACGTGCCGGCACCGCCCTGGATGAAATCGGTGACGAACTGATCCATCATGTCGCCCGCGATGACGCGGTCGCAGCCGAGGATGATGGCGTCCGCGACCTTGGCGTCGATCGCGCCGAGGTCGCGATTGGCCATCGCGGCGGCCTTCTTGACGTAACCGAGCGCCTTCACGAAGTAAGGCTCCTGGTTCATCGGAATGCCGGTGATGTGGAAGTTCTCCTTACCCCGGATGGTCTGGACGCCGTAATAGATGTCGTCGGCGATCTCACGCTGTCCGAGGAAGTCCTGCTCCGTGCGGCTCATGGGCGCTCCTTGGTTCTCGCGCGCCGGCCTTCAGTTCTGGCACAGCGCGCTGGTCACGAAAGTGTCGGTGCGGCAGTCGTCCGGTTTACGTTGCCGGCCCGGGATCAGGACCTTGGCCGAGCATTTTTCCGCGGAGTCGGCGTTCAGGCTCTTGCCTTCCTTGTAGCCCTTGCCCTGGCAGAGCTGGTCGGCCGCCTGCTTGCAGTCGGGCGCGCCGTTCGCAGAGACCGGGCAGATCACGCGCCCCGACACCATGGTCGAAGGCTTGGCCAGCCGCGACAGGTCGTCCATGGTTTCACTGGGGCTTTTGATCGGCGGCAGGATCGAAGGCAGCTTGTCGAACAGCTTGCCCATTTCGTTGATCAGCCCGGGATTCTCCTCGCGCGCCGGCGGCGCCGAGGGAGCGGGCGTCGATGGCGACGGGCCGGCCTGCGCTCCCTGCTGCTGAAGGCCGAGCGCCGGCGGGGCGGATTGCGGCCGGGCCGTCCCTGCAGCGAGCAGCAGCAGCAGCAGCGCTGTCGACATCAGCGTCCCATGCCGTGCCGCCGGATTGCCGGATCGAACCATCATGACGACAACCGTAGCCGAAGCCGGCGCGGCGGCAAAGCGCCGCGGCTCTAGATCAGCTTGATGGCGATAACGAAGCCGAGCACCAGCACGATCGCGCCGAGCGCGACCCACAATCCGAGATGCCGCTCGATCCTGACCCGGATCCAGTCACCGTAGCGGTTGAGCAGGATCGCGACGACGAAGAAGCGTCCGCCGCGCGCGACGATCGAGCACAGGACGAACAGGAGGATGTTGTAGCCGGCAAAGCCCGAGGTGATGGTGACGAGCTTGTAGGGGATCGGCGTCAGTCCTTTGAGCAGGATGATGACCGCACCCCATTCCGCATAGGAGGCGCGGAAGGCGTCAACCTTGTCGGCGAGGCCGTAGACCTGGATCAGCCACTGGCCGACCGAGTCGAAGAGCAGCGCGCCGATGGCGTAGCCGACGACGCCGCCGAGCACCGAGGTCACGGTACAGATCGCGGCATAGAACCAAGCGCGCTGCGGCCGCGCCAGGGACATCGGAATCAGCATCACATCCGGCGGGACCGGAAAGAAGGAGCTTTCGGCGAAGGACACGATGCCCATGATCCAGAGCGCATAGGGCTTGTGGGCGGCGTCGATGCACCAGTCGTACATTCGTTTCAGCATGGCGCCGCGATGAAGCACCATGGGACGGATTTGTCCATCGCCAGTTTTTGAGCGATTTGTGACGTTTCTAGTGGCGCTTGCGCGCGGCACGGCCGTCGAGCGCGACAATAGGCCGCCGCGAGGCTATGCGCGGTGACGCGACTTTGGGCAATTTCGGCGGCGACTTCGGCAGTTTCTCGGCAATTCCGAGCATGTCCTCCCGCCGCGTCATTTCCCGCCAGACGTCCTCGGGGCGCACTCCGGCCGAAGCCCACAGCACGGTGAGATTGTAGAGCAGGTCGGCGCTTTCCCGGATCACGGCCTCGCTATCGCCATTGACCGCATCGATGACGACTTCGATGGCCTCTTCGGCGAGCTTCTTTGCCATTTTTGAGGGCCCACGCTGAAACAGCCGGGCCGTGCGCGATGTTGCCGGATCAAGGTCTCTGGCCGCGAGCACAGCCAGATATAGCCGCTCAAGCGAATCACTCATGGTACGCAAAACTACTCGAAACAAATGGCCGGCGTGTTAACACGCGGCATTGTAAGCAAAAAACAGGCCGCCGCGGCAAGCGCGACGGCCTGTTCGTCGATCAGAATGGCCGATCCGTCAATAGCAGCTGTAGCCGGAATAGCCGTGGGCGCAGGGGTTCTTGTAGCCGCCATAGGTGTAGCGGCGGCCCGAGTCGTAATAATAAGAACCATAGCCGGGGCCGCCGTAATAGGCCGGGCCGCCCTCGTAATAGTAAACCGGACCCGGATCATAGGCGTAGGCATTGCGGCTGGCTGCGATCGCGAGGCCGGTCGCGGCGAGGCCGAACATCGCGGCAGCAGCGGCGCCGCCGCCACCGCCATGCCAATGACGACCGCCCGCGTAAGAGGCGCTGGGTGCAGCGGCAGTCAGGGCCATCACGGCGACCGTGGCCAGAACGGCCTTGCGGCCGACGAACTTCGAAAGGCTGTCAAACATGATCTGGACCCTCCTTGGGACCTCGGATTGTGCCTGACGACAGGCTGATGTCTGTCAAACACTCACCACCTAAGTAGGTTCCCCAATCCCAACACAAGCTGAACGGGGTTGCGTAACGATGCCGCAAGCCCGCTCATCCGCCGTTCATGTTCGCGCGCGCACGTTCGTCGCGGGCCGGCGCTTGCCAAGCGTCACGAAACCATAACAATGCGGGGCCGGCGCGACCGATGTCCGGATTCAAGACGATCGCCGTTCAGTGCCTGCTGGCCCTTGCAATCTCGTTCGCCGCATGGACCGTGCGCGAAGCAATTGCGGCCGAGAGCGGCACTCCCTCGACCGCCATCCATTTCACCTTCGACCGTCCCATCGATGCGAGCATGGCGCCATTCTTCCTTGCGGCGAAGGACGGCAGGTTCGGCGCCGAGCATCTCAACGTGTCCTTCAACAGCGCGAGCGGATCGCCAGAGGCGCTCGCACGGCTCGCCAAAGGCGACAGCGAGCTCGCGCTCGTCGACATCAACGAGCTGATACGCTTTCGTGACAAGGACGACGCGGCGCCGGTCAAGGCCGTGTTCGTGCTGTTCGACCGCGCGCCTTACGCGATCGTCGCGCGCAAAAGCCGCGGCATCCGTCTCCTGCCCGACCTCGACGGCAAGACCGTCGGCGTTGCCGACGGCGATCTGTCGATGCGGCTGTGGCCGGCGCTGGCGCAGCAGAACGGCATCAAGGCATCGCACGTCAAATTCCACAAGATCAGTGCCGCGGTGCGCGAGCCGATCCTGTCCGCAGGACAGGTCGATGCCGTCGCCGGCTTCAGCTATCTCTCGGCGGTGAACCTGCGTGATCGCGGCGTACCCGAAGCCGATCTCGTCGTGCTGCGCTATGCGGACTACGGCTGTGAGGCCTACGGCTTTGCCGTGGTCGCCAACACCGCCTTCGCCGCAGCGAAGCCGGATGCCGTGAAAGGCTTCGTCCGCGCCTTGATCGCGGGCATCACCGCGACGGCCAGGGAGCCGGCGCGTGCGGCGGAGGAGGCCGCGAGCCGCATCGAGGACGGCGACCGCAATTTGGAGCTGAAGCGCCTGCACGCGGTCCTTGCCGACAATATCCTGACCGACGAGGTCAAGCGCAACGGCCTCGGCGGCGTCGAGCCGGCGCGCCTGGAACGTTCGATCGATCAGATCGCGCGGGACTTCAAATTCCGCAAACGGCCGACGGCTCGCGACGTCTTCGACGGCCAGTTCCTGCCGCCGCTGGCAGAGCGGCTGATCAACTGAGCAAAACTGAAAGCTTGCGCTGTATCTCGCGGCGGTCCCTGCTTAGAATGTGAGCTCCGTCGTCACCGAGTCCCCCGCCCGCATGTCCATTCTCCGACTCTACACCCGCGTTCTCGAGTTGCTCGGCAAGGAGGCGCGGCTGGGCTGGCTGCTCGCGGTCGCCAACCTCCTGCTGGCGGGATCCCAGTTCGCCGAGCCCGTGCTGTTCGGCCGGATCGTCGACGTGCTCTCGGGCAAGACCGTGGCCGGCTCGAGCTCGGCCTGGCCGTTCCTGGTCGCCTGGGTCGCGTTCGGACTGTTCACCATCGTCTGCAGCGCGCTGGTGGCCTTGCAGGCCGACCGGCTCTCGCATCGTCAGCGCCAGGCGGTGCTGACCGACTATTTCGAGCACATCCTGCAGCTGCCCTTGACCTTCCACTCCGGCACCCATTCCGGCCGGCTGATGAAGGTCATGCTCAACGGCACGGACGCGCTGTGGCGGCTGTGGCTCGGCTTTTTCCGCGAGCATTTTGCCGCGATCCTTTCGGTCCTGGTGCTGCTGCCATTGTCGCTCTACCTGAACTGGCGGCTGGCGATCCTCCTGTTCGTGCTCTGCATCGTCTTCACGGCGCTGACCACCTTCGTGGTGCGCAGGACCTTCGGCATGCAGATGGCGGTCGAGGAGCACTACAGCGAGCTCTCCGCGCGCGCGTCTGATGCGCTCGGCAACGTCGCGCTGGTGCAGAGCTTCGTGCGCGTCGAATCCGAGGTCAAAGGGCTGCGCTCGGTCGCCGACGAGCTGCTGGCCGCGCAGATGCCGGTGTTGTCGTGGTGGGCGCTGGTCACTGTGATCACGCGCGCCTCCACCACCATCACGGTGCTCGCGATCTTCACCCTCGGCATCGCGTTGCACGACCAGGGCCTGACCTCGGTCGGCGAGATCGTGATGTTCGTGAGCTTCGCGACGCTGCTGATCCAGAAGCTCGAGCAGGTGGTCAGCTTCATCAACAACGTGTTCATGGAAGCTCCGCGGCTGCGCGAGTTCTTCAATGTGCTCGACGCCGTGCCTGCGGTGCACGACCGGCCCGACGCAATCGATGCCGGCAGGCTGTCGGGCCTCGTCGAGTTCAACGACGTCACGTTCTCCTATGACGGCAAGCGGCCGGCGATCGAGGACCTCACCTTCACCGCGCTGCCGGGCCAGACCATTGCGCTGGTCGGCCCGACCGGAGCCGGCAAGTCCACCGCGATTGCGCTCCTGCACCGGGCCTTCGATCCGCAATCCGGCGTCATCAAGATCGACGGCATGGACGTGCGCGGCGTCACGCTGACCTCGCTGCGGCGGAACATCGGTGTCGTGTTCCAGGAAGCGTTGCTGTTCAACCGCTCGATCGCGGAGAACTTGCGCGTCGGCAAGCCGGATGCGACCGAGGCCGAGATACGTAAGGCGGCGGAGCGCGCGCAGGCGCTGGAATTCATCGAGCGCAGCGGCGGTTTCGAGACCAATGCCGGCGAGCGCGGCCGCATGCTCTCCGGCGGCGAACGGCAGCGGCTCTCGATCGCCCGCGCCCTGCTGAAGGACCCGCCGATCCTGATCCTGGACGAGGCGACCTCCGCGCTCGACGCGGTCACCGAGGTCAAGGTGAACGCCGCTCTCGACGAAGTGATGAGGGGCCGCACCACCTTCGTGATCGCCCATCGCCTCTCCACCATCCGCAACGCCACGCGGATCCTGGTGTTCGAGAATGGACGGGTGATCGAAACCGGAACTTTCGATGAACTCGTGGCCAAAGGCGGCCATTTTGCCGAGATGGCCAAGGCCCAGTTCATGGTGCAGGAGAACGCACGGGCCAGCGTGACGGCCGCCGAGGCTGCCGCGACAGCTGTCAAATCCCCCTAGCAAGTCCCGAGAGGACCGTCGAAATTCGGCCTACTTCGTTGCGGAATACCGCGCCGATCCCCCTATTCTCGACGCACCAGCCGGTATAGGTTTGCGACGCCGCAAGCGGCGGCGCTGGATTTCAGAACCGACAATCAGATCACGAGAACCGGCCGTATCAGGCGGATCTCCAAGGACCGGAATCGGATAGTGCACGCCCTTCGCCCGCTGCTTCGCAAATCCCTGTTCAACCTGTTCGCTGCGACGCTCGCCTGTGCCGCGATGCTCGCGCCGCGCACGGCGAGCGCCGAAGCGCTCCTGCTGATCGAGGCCGACAGCGGCAAGGTGCTGCAGGCCGAAAACGCGACCCTTCCCTGGTACCCGGCCTCCGTCACCAAGATCATGACCGCCTATGTGACGCTGAAGGCGGTCAAGGACGGCAGGCTGACGCTCGACACGCTGCTCACGGTGTCGCCGACCGCGGCCTCGCAATCGCCATCGAAGATGGGGTTCCGCCCGGGAACCCAAGTCACCGTCGACAACGCGCTGAAGATGATGATGGTCAAGTCGGCGAACGACATGGCCGTGGTGCTCGCCGAAGGCGTCAGCGGCTCGGTCGACGGCTTCTCCGCGGTGATGAACGACACCGCGAGGAAGCTCGGCATGGCGCAGACGAGCTATGTCAATCCAAACGGCCTGCCCGCCGAAGGCCAGATCACCTCTGCGCGCGACCTCGGCATCTTGGCGCGGTCTTTCCTGCGCGACCTGCCGGAATACGAGTACTACATGCATATCCCGGCGATCCGCTTCGGCAAGCGCGTCACCGGCAATTTCAACAAGCTGATCGGCCGCTATCCCGGCGCCGACGGGTTCAAGACCGGCTTCATTTGCGCCTCCGGCTACAACCTCGTCGCCTCGGCCACGCGCAACGGCCGCCGGCTGATCGCGGTGGTGCTCGGTGCAAACTCCGGCACGGCACGCGCGGTGAAGGCGGCGCAGCTGCTGGAGCGTGGCTTCGCTCCGGACAACCTCACCTGGCTGCGCCCCTCGCTCGGCACGGTCGACAATCTCGTGCCGGTCGATGCCACGCCGCCGAACCTGCGCGACGAGATGTGCGGACCCAACCGCAAGCGGCCGGCCAGCGACGACGACGATGCGCTGATTGCGGCCAGTGGCGGCGCGACCGGATCGGGCTCCGCCACCGGCGGCGCGGCCCAGTTCACCTTCTTCACGGCAGGCCTGCAGCCGCCGCTGATGAAAGCTTCCGAGCTGATGGCCTCGGCTGCGGCGCCGACCGAGCCCGTGCTGGTCTATACCGGCCCGACCCGCACCGGCACCGCCCTGATTGCCGCTGTGGCAGCCGATGCCGACCAGCAGGCCGCGTCCAAGCCGCGCGCCAAGAAGCCGCGCGTCGCCAAGAAGCCAGACGCCGCCGACAAGCCGGCCGATAAGCCCAAGGACACCAAGACCGCGGCGGCCAAGCCGGATGCCAAGCCGACTGACGGCAAGGCGGCCAAGCCGGCCACGCCCCAACCGGCCGCAACCAAGCCGGCTGGCGCCAAGCATGCCGCGACCAAGCCGGATGCGGTGGCGAAGCCCGCCGAGAAGCCTTTGGCCGGCGGCGATCAGGCGGCGAAGCCCGCAAAGCCCAAGGCAGCGACGACCCCCGCCGCGACGAAGCCTCCCGCCGCGGCCAAGCCGGCCAACAACAGTTAACGCCGCTCGGCACTAAACCGCAGCCCCGCTTCGCACCTGCGGCAGCACCGCTTTGCGACGATTCCAGTAGCGACGGCCCGACCTTTGCCCTAAGCCACGACGGCTTGCCACCCGTTCCGGCAAGCTGGATACTGGCGACAACGAGGCAAGCCCGAGAACAACGGGCCCTGGTCAATGAGGGGAGTCTTCCATGGAGCGCATCTGGCTCAAGCAATATCCGCCCGGCGTGCCTGCCGATATCGAGCCGACGCAATACGCATCGCTGGTCGACCTGCTGGAGGAGAGCTTCACCAAGTTCGCCGACCGCAAGGCATTCATCTGCATGGACAAGTCGATCAGCTATCGCGACCTCGACCAGATGTCGGTCGCGCTTGCCGCTTACTTGCAGGGCCGCGGGCTGCAGCGCGGCGCGCGTATCGCCATCATGATGCCGAACGTGCTGCAATACCCGGTCGCGACGGCCGCCGTGCTGCGCGCCGGTTTCGCGGTGGTCAACGTCAACCCGCTCTATACGCCGCGCGAGCTCGAGCACCAGCTGAAGGATTCGGGCGCCGAAGCGATCATCGTGCTGGAGAACTTCGCCCACACCGTCGAGCAGGTGATCGCGAAGACGCAGGTGAAGCACGTCATCGTCGCCAGCATGGGAGACCTGCTCGGCTTCAAGGGCGTGATCGTCAACCTCGTCGTCCGCCGGGTCAAAAAGATGGTACCGGCCTGGTCGTTGCCGGGCTCGGTCTCCTTCAACGACGCGCTGTCCGCCGGCCGCGGCATGACGTTCAACAAGCCGAAGCTGTCGCCCGGTGACGTCGCCTTCCTGCAATATACCGGCGGCACCACCGGCGTCTCCAAGGGCGCCACGTTGCTTCATCGCAACATCGTCGCCAACGTCTTGCAGAACGATGCCTGGCTGCAGCCGGCGCTCGCTTCGCCGCCGCATGTCGAGCAGCTCATGATCGTCTGCGCGCTGCCGCTCTATCACATCTTCGCGCTGACGGCCTGTTATCTGCTGGCTGTGCGCGCCGGCGGCTGCAACCTGCTGATCCCGAACCCGCGCGACATACCCGGCTTTATCAAGGAGCTGGCGAAATACCAGGTCAACACCTTCCCGGCCGTGAACACGCTCTACAACGCCTTGATGAACCATCCCGACTTCAAGAAGCTCGACTTCTCCAAGCTGAAGATCTCGAACGGCGGCGGCATGGCGGTGCAGCGCCCCGTTGCCGAGCAATGGAAGAACATCACAGGCTGCAGCATCGCCGAGGGCTACGGCCTGTCGGAGACGTCGCCTGTCCTGACCTGCAATCCGCCCACGGCGACCGAGTTCGCCGGCTCGATCGGCATCCCCGTGCCGTCGACTTACATCTCGATCCGGGACGACGAGGGCAACGAGGTCCCGCTCGGCCAGGCGGGCGAGATCTGCGCCAAGGGCCCGCAGGTGATGTCCGGCTACTGGAACAGGCCGGAAGAGACCGCCAAGGTGATGACCGCGGACGGCTATTTCCGCACCGGCGACATCGGCGTGATGGACGAGAGGGGCTATATCAAGATCGTCGACCGCAAGAAGGACATGATCCTGGTCTCCGGCTTCAACGTCTATCCGAACGAGGTCGAGGAAGTCATCGCGAGCCATCCAGGCGTGCTCGAATGCGCCGTGATCGGCATCCCCGATTCCAAGTCGGGCGAAGCGGTGAAGGCCTTCGTGGTGAAGAAGGATCCGAACCTCACGGCGGATGCCGTGATCAAGTTCTGTCACGACCAGCTCACCGGCTACAAGGTGCCCAAGCACGTCGAATTCCGCAATGACCTGCCGAAGACCAATGTCGGCAAGATCCTGCGTCGGCAGCTGCGCGACGAGAAGAAGGCGGAGGCGGCGTAAGGCGCGCCTCCATTCATGGCTGACGCCCGCGACATCACGCCATCAGGCGTTCTCGCCTTCTGGCGAGAGGCCGGGCGCCAACGCTGGTACGAGCGCAGCGATGATTTCGATGCGGAGATACGACGCCGCTTTCTCTCGCTGTGGCAGAAGGCAGCCGCCGGCGAGCTTGCCTCATGGGAGACAAGCGACGACGGCGTGCTGGCACTCGTCATCGTGCTCGACCAGTTTCCCCGCGACATGTTTCGCGGCACGCCGCAGGCCTTTGCCAGCGACGCACAGGCGCGCGACGTCGCCCGCCGCGCCATCGCGCGCGGCGTCGATCGCAGGGTCGATCCCCTCCTGCTGGAATTCCTCTATTTGCCCTTCATGCATTCCGAGCACCTGGCCGACCAGTTGCATTGCGTCGCGCTGTTTCGAAACACCGACAATACCGAAAGCCTGAAATACGCGCGCGACCACGCCGATATCATCGCGCGGTTCGGCCGCTTTCCCCACCGCAACCGTCTCCTCGGCCGCGACACCACCGAGGAGGAGCAGGCCTTCCTCGACGGCGGCGGTTTTGCCGGCTGATGACATCACGGTGAACGGCCGCCATCCTCGCCGCTTCCGCCACTGGCAATATTGTGCAGGCCCGCCGCCCGGTCTAAAAAGCGGGACCGATTTTCAGGGAGAGTGACGATGGCGATCCAGATTGGCGACAAGCTGCCCGAGGCGAAATTCCGCGTGATGACGGCGGAAGGCCCGCAGGTGAAGACCACCGACGACATCTTCAAGGGCAAGAAGGTGGCGCTGTTCGCGGTCCCCGGCGCCTATACCGGCACCTGCCACAAGATGCATCTGCCGAGCATCTTCCTCAACGCCTATGCCATGAAGGACAAGGGTGTCGACACCATCGCCATCGTCTCCGTCAACGACGCCTTCGTCATGAACGCCTGGAAGCGCGACACCGACCAGCGCGACGAGGCCGTCTTCCTCGCCGACGGCAATGCCGACTTCACCAAGGCGATCGGCATGGAGCTGGACGCCTCCGCCAACGGCCTCGGCATCCGCTCCAAGCGCTATTCGATGCTGATCGAGGACGGCGTGGTCAAGAAGCTGAACCTCGAGGCGATGCCCGGCAAGGTCGAGGTCTCCGGCGGCGATACGCTGCTCGGGCAGCTGTGAGGCGCCACCGGTCTTAGCCACACATGACGCTGTCATGCCCCGCGAAGGCGGGGCATCCAGTACGCCGAGGCTTCTCGGTTGAAACAGAAACGTATCGGAGTACTGGATCGCCCGGTCAAGCCGGGCGATGACAGTGGTGAATGAGGCGACGATGGCGCCCCTACTCCCTCACCCGCTGCTGCAACCGCGCCTTCACGATGCCATCGCGCGCCAGCTGGTCGGCGCGCTCGTTCTCGGGGTGGCCGGCGTGGCCCTTGACCCAGTGCCAGCGGACCTCGTGCTGCTTCAGCGCTGCGTCGAGGCGCTGCCATAGCTCGACATTCTTCACCGGCTTCTTGTCGGCGGTGCGCCAGCCGTTGCGCTTCCAGCCGAAGATCCAGCCGGTGATGCCCTGCCGGACATACTGGCTGTCGGTGTAGAGGTCGACCGTGCACGGCCGCTTCAGCGCTTCGAGCGCCGAAATCGCCGCCATCAATTCCATCTTGTTGTTGGTGGTGTGCGGCTGGCCGCCGTTCAGCTCCTTTTCCTTGTCGCCGAACTTCAGGATCGCGCCCCAGCCGCCCGGCCCGGGATTTCCCGAGCAGGCGCCGTCGGTATAGATCGTGACATTGGGTAGCTCGCTCACGCCACCAGCCCCGACGGCATCAGCCCATAATCGCGCACGCTCGTCACGCTCTGATGGAAGCGCAGCTTGCGGACATATTCGAGCGGATCCTTCGGCTTGACCAGCGCGCCTGCGGGCACGTTGAGCCAGTCGACCAGCCGCGTCAGCAGGAAGCGGATCGCCGCGCCCCGCGCCAGCAGCGGCAGCGCGGCCTCTTCGGCTTCGCTCAGCTTGCGCACCCGGCCATAGGCGTTGAGGAAGGCACGCGCCTTGGTGACGTTGAAGGAATGATCCGGCTCGAAGCACCAGGCGTTGAGGCAGATCGCGACGTCATAGGCCAGCATGTCGTTGCAGGCGAAGGTGAAGTCGATGATCCCCGAGAGCTTGTCGCCGAGGAAAAAGACGTTGTCGTTGAAAAGGTCGGCGTGGATCACGCCTTCGGGCAGGTTGCTCGGCCAGACGCCGCTCGAGAGATAATCAAGTTCGGCGGCAAGAAAATCGCGCAGACCGGGCTGCACCTCGTCGGCGCGGCTTGAAGCTGCGTCGAACAGCGGCCGCCAGCCGGAAACCGAGAGCGCATTGGTGCGCTTGATCGCAAAATTCGCGCCTGCCAGATGCATCTTCGCCAGCCCCTCGCCGACCCCGGCGCAATGGGTCGCGTTCGGCTTGCGCGGCCAGACGCCTTCGAGGAAGGTGATGATCGCTGCGGGCCGGCCTGCCAGCTCGCGCAGCGCCTCGCCGTCTCTTGCCTTCACAGGCAGCGGACAATTGACGCCGTGCTCGGCCAGATGCGTCATCAGCGCGAGAAAGAACGGCAGATCGTTCCTTGCCACGCGCTTTTCGTACAGCGTGAGGATGAACGAGCCTTTGCTTGTGTGCAGCAGGAAGTTGGAATTTTCGACGCCCTCGGCGATGCCCTTGTAGGAGAGCAATTCGCCGAGATCGTATTGCTTCAGGAAATCCGCAAGCTCGTCGGCGGCGACGTCGGTGTAGACCGCCATCAAGGTCTACTCGGCGGCAGCTTCGGGGCGCACCTGACGCGGCAACGGGAAGAACTCGTTCTCTTCCGCGGCCGAGACCGTCTCCACGTGCAGCGTGTAGCGCTCGGCGAAGGCGTCCATGATCTCCTCGACGATCACCTCAGGCGCGGACGCGCCAGCGGTGATGCCAAGGCTCTTGATGTTGCCGAACCTGGTCCAGTCGAGGTCCGCGGCGCGCTGCGCCAGCACCGCGATCTTGCAGCCCTCGCGCTCGGCAACCTCGCGCAGGCGCTGCGAGTTCGACGAGTTGGGAGCACCGACCACGATGAGCGCGTCCACCACCGGCGCCACCTTCTTCACCGCGAGCTGGCGGTTGGTGGTGGCGTAGCAGATGTCTTCCTTGTGCGGCCCGTTGATGTTGGGGAAGCGTTCCTTGAGCAGCGCGACGATCTCCGCGGTGTCGTCGATCGACAGTGTGGTCTGCGTCACGAAGGCGAGGTTGTCGGGGTCCTTCGGCGTGATGGTCTTGGCATCCTCGGCGGTCTCGATCAGGGTCACTGCGCCGGGCGGCAGCTGGCCGAGCGTGCCGACTACCTCGGGATGGTGGGAATGGCCGATCAGGAAGATCTCGCGGCCGCGCTTGAAATGGATCGCGGCCTCGCGATGCACCTTGGTCACCAGCGGGCAAGTCGCATCCAGCGAGAACAGGTTGCGGGACTGGGCGTCGGCCGGAACCGATTTCGGTACGCCATGGGCCGAGAACACCACCGGGGCGGTGGTATTCTCGGGGATTTCGGCGAGCTCCTCGACGAAGATGGCGCCCTTCTTCTTCAACCCATCGACGACGTACTTGTTGTGCACAATCTCGTGGCGAACATAGACGGGGGCGCCGTACTTATCGAGCGCCCGTTCCACGGTGTCGATCGCCCGGACCACCCCGGCACAGAAGCCGCGGGGAGAACAAAGCACGATCTTGAGGTCTGGTTTGGCTGACATTGAGCGATCTCGGGACCGAATCACCCGATCGCGTTCTGCCGGGGCGGTCGATGGATGGGAATTTGGCTTAAAACTGTCGGCTTGAACCTTACAGCGGTTCAAAGGGAATTGGGCCCCCTTTCGGGCGGTGTCAAGGCACTATCTATAGCAGAACCATTGCATGGCTACCCCCTCCGGGCTTATATAGCGCGAATTCCCTGTCATCGCTGATGACCACCGGTTTCGCCTCCAGAGGGGTGGGCGAAGCACAAAGGAGATTTGCCATGAGCAACGCACCTCTGATGCCCAAGGCGACCGCCGTTTGGCTGCTCGACAACACCGCGCTGACCTTCGACCAGGTCGCCGATTTCACCAAGATGCATCCCCTCGAGGTGCGTGCCATCGCCGACGGCGACGCCGCCCAGGGCATCAAGGGCATGGATCCCCTCTCCAATGGCCAGCTGACCCGCGAGGAAATCGAGAAGGGCGAGAAGAACCCGGACTACCGGCTCCGCCTCCAGGAGAGCAAGGTGGTGCTGCCGCCCCAGCCCAAGCGCAAGGGCCCGCGTTATACCCCGGTCTCGCGCCGCCATGAGCGCCCGAGCGCCATCCTCTGGCTGCTGCGCAACCATGCGGAGCTCAAGGACGCCCAGATCATGCGCCTGGTCGGCACCACCAAGAGCACGATCGCGAGCGTGCGCGACCGTACCCACTGGAACACCTCGGCGCTGACCCCGATCGACCCGGTCACGCTCGGCCTGTGCTCGCAGATCGAGCTCGATTTCGAGGTGCAGCGCGCGGCGAAGGAGAAGCCGATCGACGCAGCCTATGGCGGCGCCACCCTGCTGCCGGCCTCCGAGACCACCCGCAAGGACGAGTACGAGCCCGCGGAGAAGTCCAGCGACGACCTCAACGTCGACGCCGTGTTTGCCAAGCTGAAGACGCTCGGCGGCAAGAAGCACGAGGACGAGGAGGAGTAATTCCTCCCGTTCATCCACCATCAACGCGAACGCGGCAGGAAAACCTGCCGCGTTTTGTTTGTACGCCCGAGCTGGGCTTCAGGTCAGAACTTGTAGGTCACACCCGCGCCGACCAGCCACGGATCGATATGCGCGGTGCCGGTGACCGGCAGGCCGGAGACGATGGCGCTGTAGTTCGGGCGCAGCCAGAGCTTCTTGACGTCGACGTTGAGACCCCAGTGCCGGTCGATCATGTAGTCGAAGCCGAACTGGACGGCGCCGCCCCAGGTGTTGCTGACGTGCAGGTTGGTGGTGGTGGCGACGATCGCGGGCGGACCGGCGATCGCGGAAGGCGCATTGGCCGCGGAATTGTTGAAGAACACGGTGTAGTTCACGCCCGCGCCGACATACGGCTTGAACGCGCCGAACTGGTCGAAGTGATATTGCAGCGTCAGCGTCGGCGGCAGCAGCGTGGTCTTGCCGATCGGCAGATTCGCGAGCGAGCCGGTGCCGCTGATCGAATGCCTGGTCACGCCCAGGATCAATTCGGCAGCGATGTTCTTGGTGAAGAAATAGCTGATGTCGAGCTCGGGGACGACCTGGTCGCTGATCGACAGGCCTGAATTCGGCGACGACAGCGAAGGCACGCCCGCGACATTGACGGTGCTCCCGCCCGCATCCGGCAATACGCCGAGCACCCGCAGGCGGATCATCCACGGATTGAACGCCTCCACCGGCACCGGCGCCTTCTTGTAGACCGGCAGATCTGCCGCCTGCACTGATGCAAAAGTGCCCACGAGCATCGCGCCGAGCGTCGCGACCCGCGCCAAGTTTCTTATCGTTCCATCCATTTTCAATCCCCTTCAACCATGTCGACGCGTCGTTGCGCGACATCAGCGTCAGAGCAGAAAGAGAATGGTGAAGGATTTGATGCCGATCAAACCAGGACTATCGCGACGCTATTTGGCCCCGGCGTTGCAGATGTGTCACGGAAACCGCGAATGCAAAGCGGGTGGCGCGGCAGCATAGTGCCGCAGCTCACATCACGGGCGCACGGGGTTGTTCAGCATGTACTCGCCGAGATCGCGCTGGCGGCGGTCGGCGCGCGCGGTGGCCGCGTTGCGCTGGACGTCGCGGTCCTTGCGGCAAGCCACGTAATCCGGCGAGCCCTGCGCATAGCCGCGGCTCTGGCAGACGGCGTCGTCATCATCGCCGCTCGCCGCCACCGGATTCTGGTAGCGTGCCGAGCAGGCGGAGAGAGCGACGGCGAGAGCTAAGGCGGTCAGCAGGCGTGGCGCGGCGGCAAGTGGCATACGAGGTTCCCTATCGGCCGGCCCTGTTTAGCGCGGAATGCGGAGATTGTAAGTCCCTGGACGCCGTTCCACGCTCGCTGTCGTTCCCCGCGAAGGCGGGCGATGACAGTGGAGAGCGGTGAGCAACGCCCTTCCCGCCCCGGGATGACGCTTCGCCTCACATCCGTCCCTTCAGCGCCTCGCCGATCTCCTCGAGTGCCTTGGGATCCTCGATCGTCGCCGGCATGGTCCAGGATTCTCCGTCGGCGATCTTCTTGATGGTGCCGCGCAGGATCTTTCCGGAGCGCGTCTTGGGCAGGCGGCCGACGGTGATGGCGAGCTTGAACGCGGCGACCGGGCCGAGCTTGTCGCGCACCAGCGCGACGATCTCCTTCTCGATCTCGGCCGGCGGGCGCTTCACGCCCGCTTTCAGCACCAGGAAGCCGCAGGGCACCTCGCCCTTGATCGCGTCCTTGACGCCGAGCACGGCGCATTCGGCGACATCGGGATGCGAGGCCAGGATCTCCTCCATGCCGCCGGTGGAGAGGCGATGCCCGGCGACGTTGATGATGTCGTCGGTGCGGCCCATCACGAAGATATAGCCGTCCTCGTCCTTGTAGCCGGCGTCGGAGGTTTTGTAATAGCCGGGGAATTCGCTCAGGTAAGCCTCCTTGAAGCGCGCGTCCTGATTCCACAGCGTCGGCAGGCAGCCCGGCGGCATCGGCAGCCTGATGACGATCGAGCCCATGGTGTTGGGGCCGACCGGCTTTGCCGCTTCGTCGACGACATCGACCTGATAGCCTGGCATCGGCACCGTCGGCGAGCCGTGCTTCACCGGCAGCATGCCGAGGCCGACCGGATTGCCGGCGATGCACCAGCCGGTCTCGGTCTGCCACCAATGGTCGATCACCGGTACCTTCAGCTGCTGCTCCGCCCATTCCACGGTCGGCGGATCGGCGCGCTCGCCGGCGAGGAACAGGGTACGGAATTTCGAGAGGTCGTACTGCCGGATGAATTTCCCTTCCGGGTCTTCCTTGCGGATGGCGCGGAAGGCCGTCGGCGCGGTGAAAAAGGCCACCGCCTTGTGCTCGGAGATCACGCGCCAGAACGCGCCGGCGTCGGGCGTGCCGACCGGCTTGCCCTCGTACATGATCGTGGTCGCGCCATGCAGCAGCGGGCCGTAAACGATGTAGCTGTGGCCGACCACCCAGCCGATGTCGGAGCCGCACCACCAGACCTCGCCCGGCTTGACGCCATAGAGGTTGAACATCGACCATTTCACCGCGACGAGATGCCCGCCATTGTCGCGCACGACGCCCTTCGGCACGCCTGTTGTGCCCGAGGTATAGAGGATGTAGAGCGGGTCTGTCGCGGCGACAGGCACGCAAGCCGCGCGCTTGCCGTCGTTCAGCGCCTTGCGGCGCAGGCTGGCCCAGTCGTAATCGCGGCTCGGCGTCATCTCGCAGGTGAGCTGCGGACGCTGCAGCACGATGCAGGCCTTCGGCTTGCTGCTGGCAAGCTTGATCGCCTCGTCGAGCAGCGGCTTGTACTGCACGATGCGGCCGGGCTCGATGCCGCAGCTGGCGGACAGGATCAGCTTGGGCTGCGCATCGTCGATGCGGGTGGCAAGCTCCTTCGCGGCAAAGCCGCCGAACACCACCGAGTGCACCGCACCGAGCCGCGCGCAGGCGAGCATCGCGACCACCGCCTCCGGCACCATCGGCATATAGAGGATGACACGATCGCCTTTGGCGACACCGAAATCCTGCATGATTGCGGCGAGCGCCTGGACCTCGTTCAGCAGTTCGGCATAGGTGAACTTGGTGACCGAGCCCGTCAGCGGCGAATCATGGATCAGCGCGACCTGGTCGGCGCGCCCCCGTTCGACGTGGCGGTCGAGGGCGTTGTAGCAGGTGTTGACGACGCCGCCGGCGAACCAGCGGCCGTAGGTTCCTTGCGAGGGATCGAAGACCTTGGTCGCAGGCTCGATCCAGTCGATCTCCTTCGCCGCCTCGGCCCAGAAGCCCTCGGGATCGGCCAGCGAGCGCGCATGGACTTCATGATAGCTGCTTTTGCCCTGGATATTCATTCCCGCGCTCCCGTTCCCTTGATTCACCTGGCTTGAACCTCGTGGCAGGACAGGCGCCCCGCCATGACCAGGATCAATTGCCGGCCTTGTTTGGAGCCATTTTCCCGGGAACGGGCCGCGGTTCAAGCTGAAAAGGATAGGTTTTTTGGCGGAGGCGCGCGGCTGCGGCACGGGCGGTGCGCTCCCTCTCCCCGTTCTTACGGGGAGAGGGTTGGGGTGAGGGGCTGCATCCGCAATCATCGTGCAAATTGGACTCGCAGAGAGTCCCCTCACCCGGAATTTGCTGACGCAAATTCCGGCCTCTCCCCGCAGGCGGGGAGAGGCGAAGAAGAGCCTCTCAGCTCTCCATCGCGTTCAGCCGCTGCAAGCGGTCCTGCATGATCCTCTTCAGATCGTATCCGGGGCGGCGGAAGCTCGCATTGCGCGTCGTGAGGAACTCGCGCTGGGTCTTGCGCAGGTCGCTAGCGGAACGTCCTTTGGAAGCCCTCAGCACGCGTTCATAGGTCTCGGCGATCTGACGGTCGAGCACGCCGAGCTGCGGATCGGCGCAGATCACTTTCTCGACCTCACGCTTGGCGGTGGCGCACTTGAAGGACGGACCGCTATCGTCGGCCGAGCGCGCATGCATTGGGCCCGGCGACGCCGCGCCGAACCTGGCGATCTCGGCAATCATGCTGCGGCGGCCGTTCGCTGCATTCTCGTTGCCGGGATCCAGCTTCAGCGCCGTCTCATAATCGGCAAGCGCCTTCTTGCGCTCGCCCATCTTCTTGTAGAGCACCGCGCGGTTGTTGTAGGTCTTGGCGAAATTCGGATCGAGCTTCAGCGCAGCCTCGTAGTCGCTCAGCGCCGCCCCGAGCTCGCCTTTGAACTGGTAGGAGTCGCCGCGGTTGGTCAGGAAGTTGGCGCGCTGTTCCCGCCGGATCGCCTGGTCGTAATCGGCAATCGCCTTGTCGTACTCGCCCATCGCAGCATAGGTCAGGCCGCGGTTGTCGTAATATTCCGGCACCTTCGGGTCGAGCCTGATCGCCTCGCCGTCGTCGGCGACCGCCTTTTCGAGCTGGCCGAGCTTCTTGTAGGCCGCGCCGCGGTTGGTGTAGGTGCGCGCGCGGTCGGGATCGAGCCGCAGCGCCTCGTCGAAATTTCTGATCGCCTTCTCGTTGTCGCCGCCGAGATAATAGGCCACACCACGGTCGGACCAGGCTTGCGCATCGTCCGGCTTCAGCTTGATCGCCTGGTGGTAATCGGCGAGTGCGCGGTCGAGGCGGCGCTGATTGGTGTAGACGACGCCGCGCAGCTCGTAAGCTTCGGCATCCTGCGGGTCGAGCTCGATCGCCTTGGTCAGATCCGCCGCGGCGCGATTGAGATCGCCGCCGGCCTCGCGCAGGAGATCGCCTCGCACGCGCCAAGCCTTCGCGTTCTTGCCGTCGAGCGCGATGGCGCGGTCGAGATCCCGCAGCGCCTGTGACTGGCCTCCAAGGGTCTGCGCATTGGCTTCGGCGCGGACGACGAGGGCCGCGCTGCGTTCGGCGGCGGAATTGGCGGCCTGGTCGATGATGGCGCTGCACGCGGAGATCAACTCGGCCGGGGCGGCCTTGCTTCCCAGCACGCACTCGGTGCTCGCCGCGGCGGGAGCCGCGAGAACGAAACTCATGGCCGCGCCGAGAAAGAGGGCGCGAAGCGAGATTTTGGCAGGCGAAAGCGCTTGCGCGGAGGCGTGAGTGCCGCACATGGCATAGGGCTCCGTGACGTCGGGTTCTCACCGTTGTCGCAGCTGGCAAGTGATGGGTTCAAACCGGGCCTGGGAGGGACGGAGCGCTGCCGACTCCCCCTCGCCGCGCTTGGGGCTGGGACTATCGCATATGAGATGTGGCTATGGGCACCGGCTGTCTCCACAGCGTCATGGCCGGGCTCGTCCCGGCCATCCACGCCTTTTCACACGGCACAAAGAACGTGGATGCCCGGGACAAGCCCGGGCATGACGACCCCTGCAATATTCAAATGCGATTGCCCTGCCGCTTGCGGGGAGAGGCGAAAATCTCAATATCCATCCACACCGTTCAGCCGCTGCAAGCGCTCCTGCATCGCCTTCTTCAGGTCGTATCCCGGCCGGCCGAAATCGGCATTGCGGCGCGCGATGAACTCGTCCTGCTCGCGCTGGAGCGCTTTGGCCTCGGCCGCATTGCGCGCCTCCCGGATCACACGGGCATTGGAGGCAAAGACCTCGCGATCGAGATCGGCGAGCTCGCGATTGCCGCAGATCGCCCGTTCCACCGCCCGACGCGCTCGCCCGCAATTGAAGCTGGGCTTGCCGGCGACCGCCATCTGCGCGCCGATCCGCTCGATCTCGCGCGCCATCGCCTTGTGATTGGCTTTGGCCTTCTCGTGGTTCGGATCGATCCTGAGCGCTGCGCCGAAATCCTGCACCGCCTTCGGCTTGTCACCCTTCTTCAGCCAGAGTTCGCCGCGCGCATTGAAGACGTCGGCAAGGCCGGGATCGAGCAGAAGAGCACGGCTGTCGTCGGCGATGGCATGGTCCACCTGATTGTGCCGCGCATAGAGCGCACCGCGCGCGATCAGAGCCTTGATCAGATCGGCCTTCGTCGTCTTCTCGTTGTCGATCACTTCGGCGCAGGCAGTGGCGGCCTTGTCCATGTCATCGGCTGCGGCCGCGGCGAGGCAGGGCGCGACATCGACCTGCGTCACAGCCACCGGCTCGCCGCCGGTCGCGGCATCGGCCGGGGCGAACGAGAGCGCATAGAGCAGTCCGGCGCCGATCAGCTGAATGAGAAAACGCATGCGTTGCAGTCGAAGCCTTGTCGTCGATGTTAAGCTCTTGCCTTGAAGCCGCACTATCCATCATACGGCCGGATTGGTGCTAGCTTGTGGCGCCGCTGAAATCGGCTTCGGGGATCATCGTGTCGACATTCGAATGGATCATTGTGTTGCTGCTCGGCGCGGTTGGCTTATCGGCGCTGGCGCGGCGGATCAAGGTGCCCTACCCGACCTTTCTCGCCATCGGCGGCGCGCTGATCGCCTTCGTGCCGTCGAGCCCGTCCTGGACGCTGGAGCCGGACCTCGCCCTTGCCCTTTTTGTCGCGCCGGTCCTGCTCGATGCCGCCTTCGACACGTCGCTGCGCGACCTTCGCAAGAACTGGGTTCCGGTCTCGACCCTGGTGGTGGCCGCGGTCGGCCTCACCACGGCCGCCGTGGCCTATGTCGCGCACCGGCTGATGCCCGACATGCCCTGGGCCGCCGCGGTCGCGCTCGGCGCCATCGTGGCGCCGCCGGATGCGGCCGCTGCGGTTGCGATCCTGAGCCAGGTCAAGCTGCCCCACCGCATGGTCAAGGTGCTGGAGGGCGAAAGCCTGCTCAACGATGCCAGCGCGCTGCTGATCTATCGCATCGCCGTCGGCGCGGTCGCCACCGAGCATCTGACCTGGAGCCAGGTCGCCCCGACCATGGCGCTGGCGCTGGTCGGCAGCGTCATCGCGGGTCTGGCCGCAGGCCGCATCATTCCGCTGTTCATGGAGCGGGTGACGGAGGCGCCGAGCGCCATCATCGTGCAGTTCGCCACCACCTTCATGGTCTGGATCGCCGCCGAGCATCTCGGTCTCTCCGGCATCCTCACCATCGTGGTCTACGCCATCACGGTCGCACGCACCGCACCGGCGCGCATCCCGGCGCGGCTGCGGGTGCCGTCCTATGCGGTGTGGGAGACGACCGTGTTCGTGCTCAACGTGCTCGCCTTCATGCTGATCGGCATGCAGATGCGGCCGATCTGGACGCGGCTGGATGCGGACGTGCGCTGGGAATATTGCGTGGCCGCCGCCTGGATCCTGCTTACGGTGATCCTGGTACGCCTGTTCTGGGTGACGTTCTATCGCACGAGCCTGCGGGTGCTGATCGCGCAGGGGCTCTATCATCCCAAGGATCCGCAGCAGGTGGCCTCGCCCAAGGGCGGGCTCATCATCTCCTGGTGCGGCATGCGCGGCCTCGTCACGCTCGCCACCGCCTTTGCCCTGCCGGAAAACTTTCCCTATCGTGACTTCATCGTCTTCATCGCGTTTGCGGTGGTGCTGGGATCGCTGGTGATCCAGGGCCTGACGCTGCGGCCGCTGATCCTCGCTTTCAACCTCAAGGACGACGATCCCGTCGGCATCGAGGTCGCCCGCGGCCGCGCCGTGGCCTATCGCGCCGCGCTCGATGCGATCGAGAG
Source organism: Bradyrhizobium sp. IC4059 (assembly GCF_020193615.1). NCBI lineage: Bacteria > Pseudomonadati > Pseudomonadota > Alphaproteobacteria > Hyphomicrobiales > Nitrobacteraceae > Bradyrhizobium > Bradyrhizobium sp. IC4059. Next base: position 163,753 of record NZ_JADYVH010000004.1, on the reverse strand, counting down.
CGATCCGTCGGAGGAGGCGGAAATCCTGCGGCTCGAATATCGCGCCATCCTGATGCAGGCCGAGACCGATCCCAACGGCGGCATCAGCAACGGCGAACTGCCCGCCGATCCCCTGCGCCGCCGCGCTATCGAGGCCGCGCGCAAGGCGATCTTCGACCTGCGCGCCACCGAGGTGATCGGCGACGATGCGTTTCATCGGCTCGAGGAGGAGCTCGATCGCGCAGAATTGAGCGCGGGCGGATGATGTCTCTCCGCTGTCGTCCCGACAAGAGTTTGGGCGCTCTGCAATGTGCGCCGAGTCACACACAGCATCCCGCAGCTTGAACCAAACCCCGCCTCTCCAGACTCACCCCTGATGACGACCCTGATTGACGACCGTCGTGTACGCGCGCGTGATGCGTCGCCTGCACGATATTTTTATCTCCACATGGCGCTCGCCTGCGCCGCCACTGCCTTTCTCGGCTTCGCACCGACCTATTGGGTGCCGCTCGCTCACCGGACATTGTCCGCAAGCCCGGTGATCCATTTTCACGGACTCTTGTTCTTCACCTGGTCGCTTTATTTCGTGCTCCAGACCTGGCTCGCGGCCTCCGGCCGCGTGGTCAATCACCGCTCGTTCGGCATCGTCGGCGTCTCGCTTGCGACCGCGATGGTCATTTCTGGCTTCTTCGCGTCCGTGACCTCGATGAAGAACGCCGCGGCGCTCGGACAGGCCGATGCAGGCATCGCCTTCTCGATCGTGCCGCTGAGCGGCATCGCATTCTTTGCCGTGGTGTTCGCGCTCGCCATCATGAACGCGCGCAGGCTCGAGGTTCACAAGCGCCTGATGCTGCTCGCGGCGGTCTCGATCCTCGACGCCGCGATCGCGCGCTGGTTCCTGACCTTCCTCGCACCATCAGGACCGCCCGGCCCGCCGCCGGTGCCCGTGACGATCGCGCCTGCTGTGGTCGCCTCCATTCTGCTTGTCGTCGCCATGGTGCGCGACTGGCGCGCCGAGGGCCGCGTGCATCCGGTATACATCACGGGCACGCTCGCGCTTCTGGCGGTGAAGGTGCTCAACTGGCCGGTCAGCGAAACGGCGGCGTGGCACGCATTTGCCGGCGGCATCCTGGCGCTGGCGCAGTAGGCGACCAACACGCCGCTGTCGTCCCGAGCATCAAATCCGTCATGCTGGGAGAGGTTGCACCCGTCACGGTGGAGCCTAGAACCGCGGCAAATCCGGGAACGCCAGCTTGCCCGCGTGGACGTGCATGCGGCCGAGCTCGGCGCAGCGGTGCAGGGTCGGAAATACTTTTCCGGGATTGAGCAGGCCCTGCGCGTCGAAGGCGCATTTCAGGCGCTGCTGCTGGTTGAGGTCGATCTCGCTGAACATGTCGGGCATGAGGTCGCGCTTCTCGATGCCGACGCCGTGCTCGCCGGTGAGCACGCCGCCGAACTCGACGCAGGCGCGCAGGATATCGGCGCCGAAGGCTTCGGCGCGCTCGATCTCGCCGGGCTTGTTGGCATCGTAGAGGATCAGGGGATGCAGATTGCCGTCGCCGGCGTGGAACACGTTGGCGCAGCCGAGCTGGTACTTTTCCGAGAGCTCGCGGATGCGCGCCAGCGCCTTCGGCAGCGCGCCGCGCGGGATGGTGCCGTCCATGCAGAGATAATCGGGTGAGATGCGGCCCACGGCGGGGAACGCGGCCTTGCGGCCGGCCCAGAACAGGTTGCGCTCGGCCTCCGAAGTCGAGATCTGGCAGGTGGTCGAGCCGCAGGCGTTCGCAATGGCCTCGACGCGCGTGATCAGCTCGTCGACCTCGATCTTGGGCCCGTCGAGCTCGATGATGAGCAGCGCTTCGACATCGAGCGGGTAGCCGGCATGGACGAAGGCCTCCGCGGCGTGGATCGCGGGCTTGTCCATCATCTCCATGCCGCCGGGGATGATGCCGGCGCCGATGATGCGGGCCACGCATTCGCCGGCCGCCTCGACTTGCGCAAAGCCGACCATCAGCGCGCGCGCCGTTTCCGGCTTCTGCAGGATGCGCACCGTGATCTCCGTGATGACGCCGAGCAGGCCTTCCGAACCGGTGATGACGCCCATCAGGTCATAGCCGGGATTCTCGCAGCCCTTGCCGCCGATGCGCAGGATCTCGCCGCTCATCAGCACGATCTCGCAGCCGAGCACGTTGTTGGTGGTCATGCCGTATTTCAAGCAGTGCACGCCGCCGGAATTTTCCGCCACGTTGCCGCCGATCGAGCAGGCGATCTGCGAGGACGGATCGGGCGCGTAATAGAAGCCGGCATGGGCGACCGCCTGGCTGATTGCGAGGTTGGTGACGCCGGGCTCGGTGACGACGACGCGGTTGTCGAAATCGATCTCGCGGATGCGCTTGAACTTGCCGAGGCCGAGCAGCACGCCGTCCTCGAGGGGCAGCGCGCCACCGGACAGCGAGGTGCCGGAGCCGCGCGGAACCACCTTGATGCCTTGCGCGGCACAATATTTCAGGACGAGCGAGACCTGCTCGGTCGTATCGGGCAGCACCACGACCATCGGCGGCTGCCGATAGGCGGTCAGCCCGTCGGATTCATAGGCCCGCATCTCGGCGAGGCTGTCGATCACGCCCTCGCCCGGCACGATTGCGCGCAAGGCGGCGACGATTTCGCTGCGACGCGCCAGCACGGCCTGGTCGCTTGCGGGCATCATGATGGCCATTTTAAGAAGCCTTCGTCCGACGGATGGAATTATCTGGCAAATCAATCATGTCTTGCGGACTTTGGGTAGGTCCTCCGAAGGTCGCATTGCTTTGTTGCAGCGCAAGTTCTCTCTGGGGCAAGTCTGCTAGCAGGAAACCTGTCAGAGTTTCGCGGCTTGTCCACTTGCACCGGACCTGCCAAAACCACGACCCTCCATCTGACCCGGGAAGAGACGAAGAGCACACTTATGACAAAACTGACTTTCGGCGCGGTGACAATCCTCACCGTCATTGCCACCGCACCCGCCGCGATGGCGCAGGATGTCGCGGCCGGCAAGACATCGTTCAACAAGTGCCTGGCCTGCCACGCGATCGGCGAAGGCGCTAAGAACAAGGTTGGCCCGGAGCTCAACGGCCTCAACGGCCGCAAGTCGGGCGCGGTTGAGGGCTATAGCTACACGGACGCCAACAAGAATTCCGGCATCACCTGGGACGAGGCCACGTTCAAGGAATACATCAAGGATCCTAAGGCCAAGATCCCCGGCACCAAGATGGCGTTCGCCGGCATCAAGAACGAGACCGAGATCAACAATCTCTGGGCCTTCCTTGCCCAATACGACAAGGACGGGAAGATCAAGCAGTAAGCGCGCACGAGGCGGACGCTAGAGCTTCGGTTCTGATCGGACCAGAATCGAAGCTCTGGCTTTCTTGTTCTGACGCGTTTCCTCGCGCGAACCGGTTTCCACTTTGCTCGAAAAACGCTTTAGTCGGCGACCGCCTGCGCCGGGGCGATGTTTCCGATCATCGTCTCGATCTCCGCCTTCACGAGATCCGGCACCGCGTTCTGCACCATGTGGCCGAGATCGGGCAGCACGATCAGCTTTGCATTCGACACAGCCGCGGCGAACGGACGCGCGTGGATATTGGTTCTCACCGTCTTGTCGGGCTCGCCGGCGATGATCGTAACAGGCGCCGTGATCGCGCCATAGCTCGCGACTTGCGCGGCGACCGACTCCTTCAGCGTCACCAGATCATAAGCATTGGCGATGAACTCGCGCGGGCGCAGCAAGAGCGGCGTCGCGGAGTCCTGCACGAAACCATCCGGCATGGTCTGCGGCAGGAACACGTTGCGGGCCCCGGCTTCGGTGATGAAATAGCCGAGCGGCAGCGTGATGGTGTAGGCGAGCAGCGGGCCGATCACGGGCGTTGCGATGATCTCGTTGTAGCGCCCGACACCGCCGCGCCAGGGATGCGTGACGGGCGCGAGCATCACGAGACCTGCCACGCGGCGCGGGTGATCGAGCGCGATCCGCGCGCCGAGGGCGCCGCTCCAGGAATGCACCACGAAGACCGCGCGATCGATCCCGAGCTTGCCGAGCGCCTCGTCGATCATGCGCGCCTGAATCTGCGGCGTCGAATCCTGCCGGCTTGCGCGCGTGCTCCAGCCATGGCCGGGGCGGTCGATCAGAATCACGCGATGATCCCGGGCGAGGAGATCGCCGAGCGGCCGCCGCATCGCTTCGAGGTTGGAGCTCGCGCCGTGCAGCATCACGATCGGCGGGGCGGCCTCGCGCGGGCCGATCTCGACGACGTGAAGCGCGGCGCCCTCGACCTCGACCATGCGCCCCTGCGGCGGAAAGGCCCGCTGCACGGCGACGATTCCGGCCTGCGTGAGCAGCGCCAGCAGGACCAGCGCCGTCACGACTGACATCACGATCATGGAGAGAATCCGGGTGATCCTGGGCACGGGGCAGTTACGGGTCTGCTCGGCCGGCAGTTTCGCCGCCGGCGGTGCGCGCTTCCACTGAAAATGCAGGGGCTGTGGATATGTGCATAATTGCCGATCGAGAAAACTCAATGAAATCAGGGCTGTTCAAAGCCGCACGCAAGCTTCGGACCAGCTTCATGCGGGCGTCATCGCAGCTTCCATATAATCGCCATGGTCGGTTCCGCCATCTAGGCGCGGGTGGGCGCCGATCCTCCCCGCAACATCAGGGGGATGCGGGAAAGACCGGCAGGATTGTCCTGGTTTGAACCGGAGAATTTCGATGAGCTTCAGATCGAACGATACTGCAATCGACGAAATCGTCGCGAGCTGCAACGGCGACCTGCGCGGTGCGGTGCGGGCGCTGCTCCTGATCAACGAGCATCTCGAGACCGAGCTGGCAAAGGCCTACGCCGCAGCCGCCGACCGCGGCCTGGTCGAGCGCGGCAGCAGCGTGCTGCATTAAGCGCAGCCTAGTTCGCCCCCTCCTCCTGCTTTTCTTCCTCGGGCGTGACCGGGGGACAGACGCGAATCGTCGAGCGCGCAAGCTTGGCATCGGCCCTGGACTTGTAGGGACCGTCGCCGAACCAGATGTCGCCAATGATGACTGGATTGCTGGTCACGATGGCGCATTTGCCGGTGGCACGGTTGCCGACCACCCAGAACAGTCCGTCGGCGAAGCTCACCGTCCCCGACGCGAGCAGCAACGTCGCTGCGACCATCAAATGCTTCATGGCTTTCGCTCCTGCCATGCAGGTAGGCCTGCAACAGGCCTCGCAATAGTCCTTGCAACGTCCCGGCTCGGATCGTGGTTAATCCGCGGCGGCCGCGATCGCTCAAGAAATGATCGAGTTATAGCTAGATGTCGCGGCCTTCGACCTTCTCGGTCAGCGCCTTGACCTGGTCGGGGATCTTTTCCAGGTGCGGATTGACGGCGAGCGCCTTGCGGTAGGCCTCGAGCGCGCGCCTCTCGTCCCCGACCTCCTGCATGATCATGCCGAGGCCGGCGAGCGCGCCGAAATGGCGGGGCTCCCGGATCAGCACTTGCTGAATGTCCGCGAGCGAGCGGCCATAATCGTTCTGCATGTAATAGAGCGTCGCACGCCGGTTCCAGGCTTCGATGTAATCGGGCCTGAGCTTGATGATCGAATCCAGGAGCTTGATGGCGACGTCGATCTTCTTCGCATCGACGGCGGTCTTGGCGCGCGACATCAGGAGCGCGGCGGTGTCGCTCGGGGTCTGCAGCCAGATCGCCCAGATCCGCGCCTCGACATGCTTGGCGCTGGCCTCGTCGGGCGCCGCCTTCAGCGCGCCGAACAGGAAATCGAGATTCTTGCTGCGGTCGACCTTCGGCAGCTTCGACGGCGCCTCGGGCAGTTTCTTCTGCTTGCCGGGCGGCTCGACCTGCTGGGCCAGGGCCGCCGGCGCAAGGCCGGCGGTTCCCAGCACGAGGGCCAGACACAGGGTGCGCGCGAAACGGAATCTCACTGCCATGGTGGAAGTCTAAACGCGCAAAGCCGCCCTTGCAAAGCAAAGGCGGCGTCAAACTCGTGTGAGACCGTGGTCTTGCGGGCCGCGCCCGGCGGGGCGTGATCAGCCGCTCAGATCAGCCTTGGCGCGCCTTGAAGCGGCGCTGCACCTTGTTGATCACATAGACCCGGCCCTTGCGGCGGACCAGGCGGTTGGCGCGATGGCGACCGCGCAGCGATTTCAGCGAGTTACGGACCTTCATGGCAGAATCCTGAACGTTCGAAAGGCCGTGTTCGGCACTACCGTTTCGGCACGCGCGAATGTGGCAAAATGAGATTTTTCCCGCTGGCGGACCGACCGCCCGGGACGGAGCGGTTCTTAAGGCATGGCGGGAGGTCATGTCAATGTTAACTGCCAGGCTCCCAACGAGCAAAATCGCGAAAACAACCCCATGCACAGTAGAAGCGGCCGGATCGGCCCGATCCGGCCCATTGGAGGTCAGGCCCGGCAAAGACTGTCGCTACCTGCGCTTTCGCCGCCACCAGCGCCTTGCCAAATTCGTTATATCCTATAATCAATTCGGCAACCCGTCGGGAGGACACCCATGCCGAAGCTGAAGCTGCCTGATATCGACAAAGTCGTCGCCATCGACATCCACACCCATGCCGAGGAGCCCTGCGGCACCCATCCCGACGACGGCTACGACGATTTCCAGGCGCAGATGGCGGAGTATTTCAAGTCGCCGCACAAGCATCCGCCGACCGTGCCGGAGACCGCGGCCTATTACCGCTCCAAGAACATCGCCGCGGTGATCTTCCCTGTTGATGCCGAGCGCGAGACCGGCTTCCGCCGCTACAAGAACGAGGAGATGCTGGAGATCGCCTCCGAGCATCTCGACGTGCTCATCCCCTTCGTCTCGATCGACCCGCACAAGGGCAAGCTCGGGGCCCGCGAGGCGCGCAAGCTGATCGAGGAATACGGCGTACGCGGCTTCAAATTCCATCCGACCATGCAAGGCTTCTACGCCAACGACCGCATGGCCTATCCGCTCTACGAAGAGATCAACAATGGCGGCGCGATCGCGCTGTTCCACACCGGCCAGACCGGCGTCGGCTCCGGCATGCCCGGCGGCATGGGCATGCGGCTGAAATATTCCAACCCGATGTACATGGACGATGTCGCGGCCGATTTCCCCGACCTCAAGATCATTCTCGCCCACCCATCCTTCCCCTGGCAGGAAGAGGCGCTCTCGGTCGCGACCCACAAGCCGAACGTCTACATCGACCTGTCGGGCTGGTCGCCAAAGTATTTCCCGCCGATCCTGGTGCGCTACATCAACTCGATTCTCCAGGACAAGATGCTGTTCGGCTCGGACTGGCCGGTGATCACGCCGGACCGCTGGCTGTCCGATTTCGCCAAGATCGAGATCCGCGACGAAATCCGGCCGAAGGTGTTGAAGGCGAACGCGCGCAAGCTGCTGGGGATCTAGACGATCCGCTTCCATGAAACCGGCATGCAACTAGGTTTGGCCACGGGGTACATCTCGGCTGGCGTAGCCTAGCGTATCCCTTCCATCTCTGGTCCGGATTCGGACGGCGCGTAGAGTACCTCGAACACGACGCGCGCCGCCTGCTCCGGATCCTCTGGGTACGTCAGAGCGACCGACATCGTACCCACAGTTCTTTCAGGCTGGCGGCCGGGCCGCGGTCCACATCGACCTCACGACGTTGTGTGATTCCACCCGATTCAAGCTTGGGCTGCTCACCAGCGGCGTCGAAGTAGGTGGATGGGGCGCGTGATACTCCGGCGATCCAGGACGCAAAAGCAGGTTGGAGGGAAACTTTCGGGTACCCGGGTCGTTCGCTAAGACACGTTGAGCAGCGAATGCCATGTCTCGCCCCACCGTCCTGATCACCGGCAGCAGCGGCTTTCTCGGCCAGGCGATCGCGCGCGGCTTGATGGATCGTTACCAGGTCATCGGCCTCGATGTCAGCCGCCCTAAGAAGCCGTTGTCCGGCATCGAGACAATTGAGATCGACCTCACCTCGGATGCAATCGTGGCGAAGGCGCTGGACCAGGTTCGTGCGCGAACAGGCCGTCGGATCGCCTCGGTCATTCACCTTGCCGCCTATTACGACACGACCGGCGAGGACAACCCGAGATACGATGCCGTCACCGTTCAGGGAACGCGCCGACTGCTGGCGGCCCTTCAGGCATTCGACACGGAGCAGTTCGTCTTCTCGAGCACGCTGCTCGTGCATGCTCCTAGCTCAGCAAAGGGAAGAAAGATCGATGAAGATTCGCCGATCGAACCAGCTTGGGCCTATCCGCAGTCAAAGGCGAAGACCGAGACCCTGATCCTGAACGAGCATGGCAACATCAAGGTCGCGATCCTGAGGCTTGCAGGTGTCTATGACGAGGATTGCCGTGCGGCATTCATCGCGCAGCAGATCGCCCGCATCTTCGAGCGCTTGCCGACCGCTTATCTCTTCACCGGCGACATCACCACTGGCCAGCCCTATCTCCACAAGAACGACCTCGTCGAGGCCGTGGTACGCGTGGTCGATCGACGCAATGATCTTGCTGATGAAACGACACTGCTCATTGGCGAAGAGGAAACGCCGAGTTACGACGAGATGCAGAGGCGGATTGGCCAGCTTGTGCATGGGGAGAGATGGCGGACGATGTCCCTCCCGAAAGAGATGACGAAGCTCGGCACTTGGATGCAGGAGAAGGTTCTCGATCAGGATACCGACATCAAGTCGTGGATGATCGAGAATGCCGACGACCATTATGAGATCGATACTTCGCGAGCGAGGAGCCTCTTGGGGTGGAAACCCCGACACAGTCTGACCGCCACGCTGCCCGAAATGATCCGGCGGCTTAAGGTCGACCCGACGGACTGGTACGAGACGAACAAACTTCATCCTGCGACGGTCGCCGCTTCCGAACCCGAGCTCGACCAGGCCGCGGAGAGACTGCGGCAATCGGTGGAGCCTTCGAAAGATGAGGTTGAGGCCGAGACGGAACGGCATCGGGCGCGCACGCTCTGGGCGCCGCTGACCAATGCAGCGATTGGACTGTGGCTCGTCGCCTCGCCTGTCACGCTTGGTCTCTTCGATCCATCCGCGGCGCCAATTCCACCGGCGCTGGGACATGAGATCGCTTCGCCCGAGACACGTGACGGCAGGCTCGGCATCAGCGAGATCGTGTCCGGCATTCTTGTCGTCGCGTTCGCACTCATCGGCATGCGTCGGCGCTGGCGCTGGTTGCAGTGGCTCACCGCTGCCGTCGGCATATGGGTCATGTTCGCACCTCTCGTGTTCTGGACCACGAGCGCTGGAGCCTACGCCACCGATACGCTTGCTGGCATGCTGATCGTGACGCTCGCGGTGATGGTTCCTCCAACACCGGGCATCAGCCGCCAAGCCCTCGCCGCCGACGATGATCGCCCCCTCGGCTGGACCTACTCGCCATCCACATTCAGCCAGCGCCTCCACATCATTGCTCTGGCCTTTGTCGGCCTGTTCGTCTCGCGCTATCTCGCCGCCTATCAACTCGGTCATATCGACGGCTTGTGGGATCCTTTCTTCGGCCCAGGTGATGCAGCGGTCGCCAATGGCAGCGAGGCGGTGGTGACCTCCTGGGTCTCGAAGGGCTTTCCGGTCGCCGATGCCGGGTTTGGCGCCTTCGCCTACGCGCTAGATGCCCTGGCAGGCGCGATCGGCGACCGTCGCCGCTGGCGCACAATGCCATGGATGGTGATTCTGTTCGGCCTACTGGTTATCCCGCTCGGGCTCGTGAGCGTCAGCTTCATCATTATCCAGCCCCCTTTGATCGGTGCACTGTGTACGCTCTGCATCATCCAGGCCGCGATCACGATAGTGCTCATCCCCTATTCGATAGATGAGGTACTGGCGAGCTGTCAGTATCTTTGGGGCGCGAAGCAGGCGGGCCAGCCGTTCTGGCGCACTTTCTGGCGCGGTGGCCCGGCGCTCTCCGAGAAGCAGGCGCCGACGCCCGATCTCGACCGCCCGTTATCGGCGGTGCTGCGCGACATAGTCACCGGCGGCGTCAATTTTCCCTGGACGCTGGTCGCGAGCTCTTTCCTTGGAATGCTGCTGATGATCACGCCGCTTGCCTTCGGCACGAGCCCGATCCTCTACTTCAGCGACCATATCACCGGCTGCCTTGTCATCCTCGTCGCCGTTACGGCGATGGCGGAGGTGGCGCGTGCCGCGCGGTTCGCCAACGTCGCGCTCGGAGCATGGGTGGCAATCTCCCCCTTTGTCCTCGACGGCGCCACGACAACGGCGACGATAGCCAACGTTGCAACCGGTGTCCTCCTCATCGGGCTGAGCCTGCCACGCGGCACCCGTAGCGCCGCCCATTACGGCGGATGGGACCACGCAATAGTATGATGCAACGGCGGGCTCTGCGTGGGCGCCACCGAAGATGATGCGGGGAGCTTTCTCATGACGCATCTGATCGGACAGCGGCATCACGTATGGCTCGCCGAGTGCTTTATCGCTGCAACAACAGAGGTGCCCTCTCTCCCGCAGGCTTGCGGGAGCGAGTCGGGAGAGGGTGCTTCCGCAATGGGACAATCCCCAAGAGGACAAAGCCCTCACCCGGCGCCATAGCCGATGCGAAGCATCGGCGTCTTAGAGAACGGCGGCCAGAGGCCGCCTATGCCTCTCCGCAAGCGGGAGAGGTGAACGAGCCCCACCGATCAATTCAACCTAAAGCCATTTCGCTCTAATCGTATCCTCATCGCAGCGCATGAGGGCTTCGATCCCATTGACCAAAGCCCTCGCACTCAGACGAAGGCTTCAGACTTGAGCCAAGCCTCCATCGACAAAGACCTCGCCGCCGGTCATGTAGCTGCTGTCCGAGGACGCCAGGAATGCGGCCACCGCGCCGGTCTCGCTGGGGTCGCCGACGCGCCCGATGGGCGTGGCGCTGCCGAGTGCATCGAAGGCTTCCTCGCCCACGACCTCCAGCGCCAGCTCCGTCTTGGTCGGCCCCGGCGACAGCACGTTGACGCGGATGCCCGTGCCGCGCAGGTCCAGCGCCCAGCTGCGCGCCAGATTGCGGATTGCGGCCTTGGTCGCGCTGTAGATGCTGAACTGCGGCGTCCCCATCACGCCCGTGCTCGAGCCGGTCAGGATGATCGACGATCCCCTCCGCATCAACGGCAGGGCTTTCTGCACGGTGAACACCAGCCCCCTCACATTGACATCGAAGATCTGATCGTAGTGCTCGGGGGTGATCTGGCCGAGCGGCGCAAACGCGCCGGTCCCGGCATTGGCGAACAGGACGTCGACATTGCCGCGTTCGGCCTTCACCGTCGCATACAGTCGGTCGAGGTCGGACAAGTCGGTGACCGATCCCCTGACTGCGCGCGCCGAGGACCCCAGCTGCGCGAGCGCGGCGTCGAGTGGCTCCTGCCGTCGCCCGAAGATGTAGACGAATGCGCCCTCATCGACGAACCGTTTCGCGGCTCCGAGCCCGATGCCCGTTCCACCGCCCGTCACCACCGCCGTCTTGCCTTGTAGTCTGCTCATGATGTGCTCCTTCATTGAGGTTGCACTGAGCTGGCGGCCTACCTACCTGACCACAAGTATGCACCTTTTGGTAAGTACCCAAAAAATGTCGTCAGATCGTACAGACCTCATCTCCCCGCCGGCGCAAGCCCAAGCAGACGTCCAACGTTGCACGCCGAACCTGCCCGGCTTCACCTGCGGCTTGGATGCGACCTTGCGGGTCGTCTCGGGCAAGTGGAAGCCGCTGATCCTGTACTTTGTCGCCCAGGACGGACCGACCCGTTACGGCGAGCTTCGGCGCGCCATACGCGACGTCAGCGACAAGGTGCTGATCCAGCAGCTCAAGGAGCTGGAGGCCGATGGCCTCGTGAAGCGGACCGACTACAAGGAGGTGCCGCCGCGGGTGGACTACAGCCTCACGCCTCTGGGCCAGAGCCTCGCCGAAGCGCTGGTGCCGCTCTGCACGTGGGGCACCGAGCACATGGCGGAGGTCAGCCGGGTGTTCGCAGAGCGGGCGACCTGGACGCGGCCAGGACGTCAGCCGACCGGCTAGCTCGCGCTACTCGTCGTCCGAAGTCTGCTCCGCCCCTGATAGCAGCGCGTTGCCGCAACTCGACTTGCGTCCGACTTGGGCCAACAAATGACATGCGAAGGCCACGCTATCCAGCTTCGCAATGGCGAATAGCCTCTACTCGCTTGACGATTGTTTAACCGAAATCCGCGTTAACGTTGCAGTGCTCCATGGGGCCTTGCTGCCGATTGAGTTACCATCGGCAAGAGCGTCTTTCAGCCCGGAGCAGCAAATGAAAGTGGGTTTAGAGCTAAGGCGGGTCCTGCGCGGGATTGCTTTCCTGTCCGTGCTCTGGCCCTTCTGTTCTGCGGCAATTGCGTCTGACGCCGAGACTTACCAGACGGCTGCTGCCGTTGCCGTAAGCAAGCTGGACTTTGACCGAGCCATTCAAATCTACTCCAAAGGGCTCGAGCAGCCATTCAGTCTCAAGGACCGGGCGGAGCTGCTGCTGATGAGGGGTGTAACCGCTCAGCTGGCAAAAAGATGGGACCAAGCCGAAGCCGATTTTACCGCGGCCGTCGGAATGGTCGGCTCTACCGACCAGCGCGCTTATCGGGACCGCGGCTTTTTCTATCACCACCGAGGTCACTTCGAGCTTGCGCTGGCCGACTACACCGCTGCGGCGAGGCTGTTCCCGGATAACGGAGCTTTCCCCAACGGTCAGGGGCTGGCGCTTATGGAGCAGGGCAAATTTGACGAAGCGATCACACGGTTTGACGAAGCGATAAAGCTTGAGCCGACATCAGGTCTATTCATGCTTGGAAGGGCCGAGGCCTACAATCGTTCGGGCCGACCGCAAACCGCGCTGGAGGATTACGACAAGGCGTTGGCACTCGGACATCTCACGCGAAGCGATACCTATCGACTTCGCGTGGGCGTCGGAGTCGCTCAGATCACATTGAAGAATGAGAAGGCCGCGATCGAAAGCTTGGATAAGGCTGTCGAACTCGACCCCAATTCGACTACAGCCCTCAGGTACCGAGGGCTAGCCTATGAACGGGCAGGTGAGCTTGATCGTGCGTATCGCGACTACGAGACCGTCTTAAGACTAAATCCAGGCGACGAATTTGCCGTGAAGCGGCTGCAGAGGCTCCGCGCGAACTAGGGATCAAAGGTCGCCTGATCTACAACTATTGCCTCGGATATGGCTGCTCGAGTGGCCTCGGAAACTGAAAGCATCAGGTCCGCTTCGGGTCACGCCCGGAAGAACTCAGGTCGAGCATATCGGGTCCGTTACACCCCGAGCAGCCGACATCCGACGGAGGTATCGCGTCGGCCCCTTCGGGCCAGGAGCAGTCGTATGACTTCCGAACCTGCAAGGCGCGTTAGGCGAAATTGATCAAATCTAGCAGGTAATGCGCGAGCGCCACCGGCCATAGCACACCCGACCGCCGCAGCATTAACATGAGGAAAAGGCCAACAGTAGCCGCAGAAAGGACATTACCAAGGCCGGCCCACCAATGAATTGCGCCGAACAAAACTGGCGTCGTGAGAACGGCAAAGATGCCGTCACCCAGATAAGGCCGGAATGCTAGCCGGATGTATCGGCGAAATATGACTTCTTCGCTGATAGCTACCAAGGCTAAGCCAAAAAAAGATCGAACGCTTTTAGCCATCCGGTCGGGTGCGGATATGCGCCGAGAACGGTTGTAGGGAATGCCGCATTGAGGAAAGATTGCGGCAACTGGACAAAGCGATCTAGCAAGCAAATTCCGACGATCCAAAGGACAATCTCAAAAAGTGAAATTTGACGTCCACCTGTTCGAAATGCAGCGATCCGAGCAGAAGGCACTGCCGCCAAAATGGTGAGAGCAGTGATCCGACCCACATAGTCCCAGAGAAGCCAACTTGCCGCTTGATGTTGATGCAGCCGCATAACTTGCGACGCAACTAGCGCTATAAGGGCGAGGACGAACCACCAAATCAACGGGCGCGTATCGGAGCGATTGCTCTCACGCTCTTTAGGCACGACGAAAGAGTGCTCTTCCATGCTCGATGAGATATTCGCTTTACGTTTTCACGGAGACGAATCCTTCGCTCCACGCGTCCTTGTCGATTTCCATCTCGCTGACTTGGAAATTATCGGGATAGTCGCGAAAGCCCTCAAAGCGCAGCTTGCGCAGTCTTGCTGCATCTGCTTCGGCCGCGCTGCTATAGACCCCGACGAGTTTATCTTCGGTATCATTCTCATCCAGAGCATCTTCGCGCGGATAGCTATGCCAGAGCAGGAAAACTGTGCGCATTTGTGTAAGGGCCATAACCGCGTGATTGCTTACGTCAGTTCGTCCAACCACCGCTGAGCCAATTTCGGCTCACCCGGAGTGTTTGAAAGGCGAGAGCCCATCTGCAGGAACCGCTCGTGGAGCTGGAAGGGTTCAATGCCGCACTTGTGGCGCAGGCGCTCGATTTTGGAGCCTAATTCAAGGAGCTCCTCCCGTGCGGGGTCGCGCAAACCAACTCGTTCGTACGAGCCGAAGAGTCCCCACTGTCCCTTAGCGCACCCCTGTAGTGCCGACAGAAGCAACTCCCTGTACGAAGCTTCAAGGGCCGCGAGCTGTCGTTCATACGAGGGTCTCATCGGCTCGAATAGGTTCTCGGGTCAAAGAATGCAGCGAGAGCGGAGACGACAGCGACAACGGCCAAGAACAGTACCGTGGCAGGATCGATGAACAGATACAAGACTGCCAGTATTCCGGCGACGGTCAGAGCTGGTCCAATGAGCGCAGGGTGCGTCTTAAGCCAGTTGATCACACTGTGGCGGACCTGAGGGACGTAGGCCGTAGCCGCGAGGAGAGCGACAAGTACAACAAGCCATTTCGGCATGGGACGAAGCGCCTTATTTGCCCTGCAACTACAATAGCTAAGCACGTCTGCATGAAGAATAGAGTTCAAATTATAGCGACTACCCGGCAATGTCTGTCTTGGGTCACAAGCTGCCGATCACACCTGCAGTGGCAGACGTCCGCTTTGCTCTGGTAAGCTGACGAATTATACGCACGCCCCAATCGGAGTTCTTTTGACCACAACCCCGGAAGGACAGCCGATGCCCATCAAAGCCGTCGTCTTCGACGCCTATGGCACGCTCTATGACATCCAGTCGGTCGCTGACGTCACTGAGGATGCGTTTCCCGGCTACGGCGAGATCATCACGCAGGTCTGGCGCATCAAGCAGCTTGAATACACCTGGCTGCGCTCGCTGATGGAAGCTTACCAGGATTTTGACGCGGTCACGCGCGACTCGCTCGCCTATACGCTGCGTGTGCTCGGACTCGCCTATGAGAGCGAGGCATTCGAGCGCGTCATCGAGAAATATCTGCATCTCGATCTCTATCCGGATGTGGCCGAAACGCTCGCGGCCCTGAGACCGCGCAAGCTCGCCATCCTCTCCAACGGCAGCCCGGACATGCTCAATGCGCTGGTACGCAATTCCGGGCTCGACCGCCTGCTCGATGCCACCATCAGCGTCGACGCGAAAAAGATCTTCAAGCCGAGCCCACAGGCCTATGAGCTGATCGGCGAGGTGCTCGGCACCGCGCCTGATGAGGTTCTGTTCGTCTCCTCCAATCCCTGGGACGCCGCCGGGGCAAAATCGTTCGGACTGAAGGTTGCCTGGATCGAGCGGGTGACGCCCGAAGCGATGGCGCTGGCTTGCGTCGAGAACGAACTCGTGGCACCGCTCACCATGTTCAAGGCGATCCGCACCCAGATGGATGAGCTCGGCTTTGCGCCGGATCATCGCGTCCGCGCCCTCTCCGAGCTGCCGGGAATCGCTTAGGGTAGTCGCCCGCCTGTAAGATTGGAATGAGCTGCCCGAAATGAGCCTGGAATCCGTTCGCGCCTTCTTCGCCGAGAAAGCCCCCGACATTTCCGTCATCGAATCCCCGATCAGCTCCGCGACCGTGGCGCTGGCGGCCGAAGCCTATGGTGTCGAGCCCGGAATGATCGCCAAGACGCTGAGCTTGCGGATCGGCGAGCGCGTGATCCTGATCGTCGCGAGCGGCACCTCGCGCATGGACAACAAGAAGGTGAAGGCGCAGTTCGGCGGCAAGCCGAAGATGCTGGGTCTGGAGGAAGTCGCCGACATCACTGGACACGAGGTCGGCGGCGTCTGCCCTTTCGGCCTGAAGTCGCCGCTGCCGATCTATTGCGACATCTCGCTGAAGGCATTCGACGTCGTCGTGCCGGCTGCCGGCTCGACCCATAGCGCGGTGCGCATCACACCGGAGCGGATGGCCGAGCTGACCGCGGCTGAATGGGTCGACGTCTGCGAGCACAGGCCCTGAGCGGCGCTATTCGTCCTCGTCGTAAGGCCGCTGTGGAGGCGGCGGAGCAATGTAGCGTGGTGGCGGTGCGGCCCGGCCGCGCGGAACCTGTTGCTGCGGCGGCATCTGGTTGCTGGACTGGAACACCGCACGGCAGCCGCTCGAGAGCTGTGGCGTATTCTGCTGCAAGCAGGCCACGATGCGGTTCACGTCGGGAATCTGATCGCTGCACAGGCGCCACACATCAGGTGTGCAGGCCATCTGCTGTTCCATCGTGCCGCGGTATTCCTGCGCGGATGCAGCGCTGTGCGCCATGATGCCGCCGACCGCAAGCGCCACACCTAGCGCGATCCGCTCTGTTCGCATGTCCAGATCCTTCCCAAGTGTCTCGAATTCTCTTCAATCAATGAGACGCGAGCTTGTTCTGGACCAACAACAAAATGTGAAAAGCGCGACTGGAACCATGGCAGCTCCCGCTGACGCCTTGGTCCGTGGCGCCCCAGCAACAGGGCAGAAGCAAACCGGCCTCTTGCGCCTTTCGCCATAAGGCATTTCGCCTGACGCCAAGAATCATGACGGCGCTCCCGCTAGCAATGGGCTGCAATGAGGGGAATGTCGATGCCGACTGCAAGACCGGTCTGTGCGCAAAACGTCGCCACGGCCGCAATCTTTCGCCGCAAGCTACTGGTCACCACCGCGCTGGCGCCCCTCGTGCTTGCCTTCCCGGTCCTGACGTCCAGCCCGGCGCGCGCCGCCTGCACCGTGGCAGGCACCGGCACGATCGGCGCGCTCAATTCGAGTGATGTCGCGACCTGCACCGGCCTCGGCAACACCGATCACATCAACGCCACCGGCGGCACCAACGTCACCGTCAATGTCGGCGACGGCACCACGACATCGCTGCTGCCCGGCGCCGGCATACCTGCGATCGTTTTCGACGGCACCATCGCCTCGCATGTCACCGTCGACAATCAGGCGACAGTCTCGACCTCCAGCGGAGCGGTTCTGCTCTCCAACGGATCGACCCACAACAATGTGACGGTCGCCGCCGGTGCGATCGCGGAGGGTACGGGCAACGCCGAAGCAGCCATCGTCATCGACAATTCGAACGACAACCTCCTCAACATTCGCGGGACGGCCGTCGGCACCGGAGGAAACACGACGGGACTGCGGATCAGCGGGACGTCGAGCGGCAATGTCGTCCTCGTCTATGACAGCGGATCGATCGGCGGCGGCCATACCGGCGTGCAATTCATCGCCGGCGGCAATTCGCTCGTCAATGGCGGCACGATCTCCGGCGGCTTCTTCCTCGCCATCCAGGGCTCTTCCGGCAGCGACACCATCTTCAACGCCGGCACCATCTCGGGCGGCGGCAGCGGAGCGATCGAGCTGAATGGCGGCGATGATCAGCTCGGCCTCGCGCCGGGCGCGACGATCACCGGGAATGTTCGCGGCGGGAGCGGTACCGATACGCTGAACTTCGGCAGCATTGGCAGCGCCATGTTCGACCTCGGCAATCTCGGCCCCGGCCTGCAATATGACGAGTTCGAGCAACTGAAGAAGAACGGCAACTCCGTCTGGACGCTGACCGGCACCACCGCCTTCAACGGCGCGACGACAGTGGACGCGGGCGGCCTGGTCGTGAACGGCACATTGCCCTCGGTCGTCACGATCAATGGCGGCTATCTCGGCGGCACCGGCACCGTCGGCGGAATCGTCGTCAACAATGGCGGCATGGTCGCGCCCGGCAATTCGATCGGGACGCTCAACGTCAACGGCAACGTCGCCTTCAATGCCGGCTCGACCTTCCAGGTCGAGATCAACCCCGGCGGCCAGTCCGACAGGATCGCAGCGACCGGGACCGCCACGCTCAACGGCGGCACGGTGCAGATCGTGCCGCTTGGCGCAGGCTTTATCGCCAACACGCAATACACCATCCTCACGGCGGCGGGCGGCGTCAGCGGCACGTTCGCCGCGCTCACGAGCTCTGGCAGCCCGCTAGTCACAGGGCAGCTCAGCTATGACGCCAACAACGTCTACTTCCTGCTGCAGCAGATCGGCGGCTTCGGAACGTTGTCGGGGCTGACGCCGAACCAGGCCGCGGTGGCCGGCGCACTCGACCAGGCACAGCTCGGCGGCGCATCGGGACCGCTGGCCACTGCGATCAACACACTCGCCGCGCTCAATACGCCAGGCGTCAAGGCCGGCCTCGACGACCTGGCCGGTCAAATCCACGCCGATGGACGCCGCTTCGTCGCGGATCAAGCCGACATGTTCCAGAGCTTCATGTGGAATGCCGGAACGCAATCGCGCGGCGAGACCGTTCGGATGACCGCGTCCGCCTATGCGCCGGAGCCCAGGGACCCGATCGGCAAGGCGCTGAACCGCCGCCGCGCGGCGCCGATGCAGAGCGTCTGGTTTGGCGGCTATGGCAATTGGGACAAGGTGGCCGCGAGCGACATTGCCTTCGGAACCAATTCAACCATCGCCGGCGCCGCGCTCGGCGCCGACCTCTGGCACATGCCGGGCTTTACGGCTGGCCTCGCGGTCGGCGCATCGACCGGCCAGCTGCGAATGGCCGGCCGCGGCGAGCGAATCGAGGCCAATGCCGGGCATGCGGGCGTCTACGCACGCAGCGAGGCCGGCGGCTTCAATCTCGCATCGGCGATCAGCTATTCCTTTGCGGCGCTCGACTCCTCGCGCACGATCGCGTTCCTCGGCGAGACGGCAACTGCCGCCTCGCGCGCAAACACCTTTGCCGCTTCGCTGGGCATCTCGCGGCCGTTCCAGACAGGATGGGGTCTTGTCGCCGAGCCCTTTGCCAAGGCTGACTGGTACGCGACACGCCAGGGCAGTCTCTCAGAGGCCGGTGCGCCGGGGGTGAATCAGCTGGTGCGAAGCGGCAGCTTCGACCTCGGCTATGGCACGGTCGGCTTGCGCGGCAGTCACCGCATGATGATGCCGAATGGCCACGCGGCACAGTTCGGCGCGACCATTGCCGTTCGTCATGAGTTTACCGGCAGCGCGGCAACCACGACGGCGGCGCTGGAAGGCGCACCCGGCATTCCGTTCGCGATCACCGGCGTCGAGCGCGCGCGCACAGTGGCGCTTGCCGGCGCCGAAATCCGGTGGGACCTGACGACCGCGACATCGTTCAAGGCCTCGTACGAGGGCGCGTTCGCGCCGGGATACGACCGTCACACGCTGCGCGGCCTGGTCCGCAGCGAATTCTGAGCGGCCCTACTCCACCTTGCCAATCTTCTTCACCGCCGCGATCAGCCGCTTGCTGTCGGTCGCGACGAACTCAGAGAAGGCCGGCGCGTCCTGATAGGCGACGAGGCTGCCCGAGGTCTCGAATGCCTTGAGCACATCAGGACTCGTCATCACCTGTGCCATCGCCTCGCGCAGGCGAATCGCGATCGGCGCAGGAAGAGCGCTCTGCGCGAACAGCCCGGCCCAGATGTAAAACTCGACGTCCTTGTAGCCGAGCTCCTGGAAGGTCGGCACATCAGGGAAGCTTGCGATGCGCTGCGCGCCGCAATTGCCGAGCACGCGCAGCCTGCCGTCGTCGACCTGCGGTTTCAGCGTGCCGGGTGCAGCGGTGATCGCCTGCACGGTGCCGCCGAGGATCGCGGTCAGCGCAGGACCTGCACCGCGGAACGGCACGTGCAGCAGTTTGATGCCGGCGCTGCTCGCGAACATCTCCATGGCCACATGCAGCGTGCCGTACGGCCCGGACGAGCCATAGGCGATCTGGCCCGGCCGCTTCTTCGCATCCTCGACGAAATCCTGCGCGGTTCTCCAGGGCGCCGAGGCCGGCACCGCGAGCAGCGTGGGATCGGCGAGCACGCGCGCGATCGGCATGAACTGCGAGACCTCGTAGGCGACGGGTCGGTCGAACAGCCGATCGGCCTCAGGGAGCACCGCGAGCGAGGACAGCGTCATCAGCAGCGTGTAACCGTCGGGCTCGGCACGCGCGGCCGCGGCATTGCCGACCGATCCGCCGCCGCCTCCCGCCCGGTTGTCGACGATCACAGGCTTGCCGAGAATTCGCTCCAACGCCGTCGCGACCGGTCGCGCAGCGAGATCGGCCTGTCCGCCGGCCGGGAACGGAACGATCATGGTGATGTTGCGCGAGGGGTAAAGAGCTTGGGCAAAGCTTGATCGAGAGCAAGCGGCCTGTGCGAGGGACAGCACGGCAGCGGCCTTCAGAAGTTCGCGGCGGTTCATTGGTGGGTACCTCCCCGATTGTTTTCGTGATTGGGAGGCAGCCTAACCGGAATGGATTGTGTTGCGATAGCCGTGCGCTTGCACCCTCCCCGGCGGGGCCTGGAGGGGGCGGCCGGTTGGCCGCATCTCCCCAACTACTGCGACTGCAACAGGGTGGGCAGGCTCTTGTCGAGGACGTTGCCGAGCAGTTGCCGCGTCGACGCGCGCATCACTGGATTGTTGGCGGCTTCCGGCGGTTCTGGCCACTGCGCCCAATCGATACGCAGGGTCGGCGGCCCAGTCATAAAGTTGCTTCCGCTGATCGAGCCTTCGCCGCTCTTCAGAATATCGAAGCTTTGCCCGTCATGAACGTAGATCCGTATGACCGCGTAGATGTCGGCGATGTCGTACAGCGGGCTGACCTTCATGACACCGATGCCGAAGAATCCACCCTGGCGTATTCCCTTGATCACGACGACATAGCGTTTGCATCCGGCCTGACCGGCAACTTGGCGGACGATGGCGCCGGCCTTGTCGCTGCGAACGAACATGCCAAGCCCGGGATCGTAGGAACTGAATGCGGATCTATCGGCAGCGATCCTGCGGACGACAAAACCAGAGCCGACCGCGGCCCTCACACGTTCGACAACGAGGTCATCGAGCCCGAAACCGTCGACCGGAACCTCCTTGTTCTCGTTGCCGAACACGGTCACGCCGATCTTCTTCACGATGAAGCGATCGCCCAGCAGCGATATCACGCCGACGCACGGTCCTGCAGCTTGCGGCGTGGACTGCGAAGCAGGTGCCGGCTTGGGAGGCGCGTTCTTTGCCGGCTTGGCAACCGTCGCCGGCTGGTTGGTTTGCGCCTGCGCGGGGCCGGCCAGGCACAGTGCGAAGAGTAAGAGGCAAATAAGACGAAGCATCATGTAGCGGTCGTCGGGTTGTTGAGAAACGGGAAGCAGGAAACAGAACGCGGCGCGGGTATAGACAACAAAGTTCATGACCGCAACGCGAGGGCCCTAGCGTTTCTTCAACTTGGCAAACTGCCTGGGCAAAAACTCCGTCAGCGGCAATGCCGCAGCCGCACGCAAGAGACCGCGTCGATCCATGATTTGCCCTCGCCTGATTTTCTTGTTTCGCTGCCAGGCTAACGCGCCAGGCGGCAAGAACAAGACGTTTACGAAGCGTTAGCCATATCGGGCTCCTTCAGGAACGCATGTCCGGGCCCGCTGTTGCCTTCCCAGGGAGAGTGGATGATGCGGAATCTGGCGACTATCGACGTTGCGCTGGACGAGATGCTGGTGAATCTCGCAGCGATCGTGTTGCGGCTTTCGACGCCCGAATTGACGGGAACGCCGGAAGCGCGGCGCGCGCTGGCGCGATCCGTCCATCAATATGGTGTGTGTGCGGCGCGGTCGAGCGACCCACGCGTTCACGAATTGAAGGCGCAATTGGAGGGGACGCTGAAGCCAAGCCTGCGCGTCGTCGCGATCCATGGCGTGAAGGTGTCGTAGTTCGTCATTGCGAGGAGCTCTTGCGACGAAGCAATCCAGAATCTCTCCGAGGAGACATGCTGGATTGCTTCGCTGCGCTCGCAATGACTGAGAGCGTTGAAGCCGCGCGCGCTCCTACGACGCTTTGCTTTTCCCGCGCGGCCGGCGCTTGCATGTGCCCGGCAGCTTGGCTGCGAGGAAATCGGCGAGCGCTTCGACGCGCGCGGGGCGGGGGCCGCCGGGCGGGGTAACGAGGTGCACGGCGCCTTCGGCCTGCTTCCAGTCCTTCAGGATGACTTCGACCTCGCCCGACGAGATCGCCTCGCCGACGATGAATTCCGGCAGATCGGCGATGCCGAGGCCCGCGATCAACGCCGGCATCACGGCTTCGCCGTTGTTGACGCGAAGCTGACCGCCCGGGCGCACGCTGGCCTGCTCGCCGGCCGAATTGGTGTAGTGCCAGGCATTGGGCGTGGAGAGATAGGCGTAGCTGAAGCATTTGTGCGCGGCGAGATGCATCGGGTGCGTCGGCCGGCCGTGTTTCTTGAGATAGGACGGCGCGGCGACCGTGTACCGCGGCATGGTGAAGAGCCGCCGCGCGATCAGCGAAGAGTCCGGCAGCCGCGCGATCCGCACCGCCATGTCGAAACCTTCGCCGATCAGGTCGACGGTCGCATCGCTCAAATGCAGATCGACGGAGACTTCCGGATAGGCCTGGAAGAACTCGGGCAGCAGCGGCGCCACCGCCTTGATGCCGAACGTCATGGGGACGGCGAGCCGCACCAGGCCGCGCGGCGCCACCGACTGCGCCAAGGCCTCGTTCTCAGCGGCCTCGCCGTCGGCCAAGAGGCGCGTCGCGCGTTCGGCCAGCTTGTGGCCGGCATCGGTCAGCGCGAGCCGGCGCGAGGTGCGGTTGAACAGCCGCGCGCCGAGCCGCTCCTCCAATCGCGTGACCGCCTTGGACACCGTGGCCTTGGACATCCCAAGCTCGCTCGCGGCCCCCGCAAATGATCGCAGCTCCACGACTTTGGCGAAGATCGCGAGCGCTTCGAAATCTGGAAGTTTTGCCATGGCAGCCGGTCCTGGTGGAGCATTTAAGGAAACAATGCGTTTCGACAGTTTCTATTTCTATACCACAGGCGAAGGCTTATCCAACAGGTCAATCCGACATCAAGGAATTGCACAGATGATCGAACTCAGACCTTTCGCGAAGCTCGGCGGCGCCGATCACGGCTGGCTCAAGGCCAAGCATCATTTCTCGTTCGCTGGCCATTACGACCCGAACAACATGGGCCACGGCGCCTTGCGCGTGTGGAATGACGACGAGATCGCGCCCAACACCGGCTTTCCCGCCCACCCCCACGCCAACATGGAAATCATCACCTATGTGCGCGAAGGCGCGATCACCCATCAGGACAGCCTCGGCAACCAGGGCCGCACTGAAGCGGGCGACGTGCAGGTGATGAGCGCCGGCAGCGGCATCCGCCACTCCGAGTACAATCTCGAGCCGACCAGGACGCGGATCTTCCAGATCTGGATCGAGCCGGCGATGCGCGGCGGACAGCCGACCTGGGGCTCGAAGCCGTTTCCAAAGGCAGACCGCTCCGGCAGGCTCGTCACCATCGCGAGCGGCTTTGCGGGCGACACGGACGCACTGCCGATCCGCGCCGATGCCCGGGTGCTCGCCACCACGCTGAAGGCGGGCGAGAGCGCGGAGTATGAGCCGCAGACGTCGCGGCATCTCTACCTGGTGCCGGCGGCAGGCGCCGTCGAGGTCAACGGCGTCCGCGTCAATGCCCGCGACGGCGCCGCGATCCGCGACGAGGCCAAGCTGAAGATCACGGCGCTCGAAGATTCCGAGCTCGTGCTCGTCGACGCGGCGTGACGAACAAGCAACCAATCACCTCACCCAATCCCAACGGAGACCACCATGACAAAAGTTCTCGTCCTCTATTATTCCGCCTATGGCCATATTGAAGCGATGGCCAATGCCGTCGCCGAAGGCGCGCGCGAGGCCGGCGCGACCGTTGACATCAAGCGCGTGCCCGAGCTGGTGCCGGCCGAGGTCGCGAAAGCCTCCTATTACAAGCTCGACCAGGCCGCGCCGGTCGCCAAGATCGAGGACCTCGCCAATTACGACGCGATCATCGTCGGCACCGGCACCCGCTTCGGCCGCATGGCCTCGCAGATGGCGAACTTCCTCGACCAGGCCGGCGGGCTCTGGGCCAAGGGCGCGCTGCACGGCAAGGTCGGCGGTGCCTTCACGGCCACCGCGACCCAGCACGGCGGCCAGGAGACCACGCTGTTCTCGATCATCACCAACCTGCTGCATTTCGGCATGGTCGTGGTCGGCATGAACTACGGCTTTGCCGGCCAGATGAAGCTCGACGAGGTCACGGGCGGTGCGCCCTATGGCGCCACCACGATCACCGGCGGCGACGGCAGCCGCCAGCCCAGCGCCAACGAGCTCGCCGGCGCGCGCTATCAGGGCCGCCAGATCGCGGAGACCGCCAAAAAGCTGCATGGATGATGCGACCCTGGGCGGCATTCTCAGCCGGGAATGCCGCCCCAATCCGGGATCGGGATACGGTCACCATTAAATCTGCGTGATGTCGGCGTGAGGCCGAACCGGCTCCGTCGGTAGAGGTGCGGGCGCCGTCGAAAGCCACCAGCCCTCGCCGGCAAACCAGCATGTCTCGTCGGGGACGCCCTCTCTCCGCAACGACTGCACCCCTTCCCAACCTTTCGTGAACGCCTCGCCCAATCGCCGGCCGGCCTCGGCATCCTGCAATCCCGCGCAGCCGATGAATTGGGCGCGACTGAGGAATTTCGCCGGCCAGATTTCACCGTCATCCGGCCGCGTGATCATCAACATGCCGCCGTACATGCCTTCGGGCGCGAGCGGAAACACCAGCCGCCCGCCGGGCCGCAGCGCATCGAGCCATTCCGCCGCCGGCTGCGCCGCGCCCGCGCAGACATAGATCACGTCGGCCGCCGGCAGATCCGCCGCGATGCCCGAGCGTCCGCGCACGTCCACATGGGCGATGTCCTTCAGATTGTCGCGCGCAAGCCCTGCCAGACGCTCGTCGATCTCATAGGCCTGAACGCGGCCGCCGGGACCTACGAGATGGGCGAGGATCGCTGTGTAATAGCCGCTGCCGGCGCCGATCTGGACCACGGTCTCGCCTTCCTTCACGGCGCAGCCATTGAGCCAGTAGGCGTGCGCACCGGGCATTCCGATATTGAGACTGCGCGCCGGGTCCAGCGCCAACAGCGCGTTCTGATAGAGGAAGGCGGGATCATCGTCAGGCGTGACCACATAGGGATGACCGCCGAGACAGATCGACCACGGCCCGGGCCCGGCGAACGGCTCGCGCCTGACGGTCCGAAAGGCCTCTTCGAGGCGAGGGTCTGCAGCCTTCGCAGCACCGCAAATCAACTGCGCATAGAATGCACGATATTTTGCCGAACGGTCTTCCATGTCGCCTCCGCGGAATGGAAGCGACGATAACACAACGAGGACGATCATCGGAAGGCTTGCGCAATCGCGGCCTTTTGTGACGGCGCCGTGACGTAGCCACGCCTCAACTCCGTTCCATTTTCTTCCTGACGAGGTCCTTGCCGATCGGCCGCACGGGTTCGCTCCGTAGCACCAGCGAGGTCGTCACAGCGCCAAAACCGGCGATGCGATCCACGATGGTCTCGAGATCCTCCGGCGCCGGAACGAGCACCTTGAGCACGAAACAGTCATCGCCCGTGACGCGATGGACTTCGATGATGTGAGGGATTTCGCTGAACCGCTTGAGGCAGGTCTTGATGTGCTCGTGCGAGGTGCGCAGGCGCACCAGCGCCATCAGGCCGAGCCCGAGAGCGCGCGGGTTGATGCGGGCGCCATAGCCCTCGATGATGCCGGCTTCCTCGAGCCGCTTGACGCGTTCGGACACGGCCGGCTGGGACAGCCCGACGGAACGGCCGAGCACGGACAACGGCACGCGCGCATTGGCCTGCAGCGCCTCGAGGATCTTCAAATCCTTGGCATCGATGCTCCCGAAGCGATCCAAACTCAATTCTCCGTTCCACCTTGAGATCATCGGCAGATGGTCGATTTCGCCGATGACTTGCCATGTGATGCAGGACCGCGATCGGTCACACTGCGGTCACCTCAGATATCACGGGACGTTCATGCACGACATCATCACATTGCCCGGGCTCGGCGGCTCCGGAGATACCCACTGGCAGACGCTATGGGAGCGCGCTGACGCGCGCTTCACGCGATTCCAGCCGGCGAGCTGGGACCAGCCGGAGCTCGACGACTGGGAGCAAGCCCTGGAGCACGTGGTCGCGCGCTGCGCCAGGCCGCCCCTCCTGGTCGCACACAGCCTCGCCTGCCTTTTGGTGGCGCACTGGGCCGCGCGCTTCCCTTCCGCGATTGCGGGCGCCTTTCTGGTCGCCGTGCCCGATCCCGATGGCGGCCATTTTCCCGCGGAGGCCGCAGCGTTCAAGCCGGTCCCCGGCCGCGCGTTGCGCTTTCCCGCGCTGATCATCGCGAGCACGAATGATCCATATGGAGCCGTCGAAGTGACACGGCGGCGGGCGCAGGACTGGCAGTCCGGCCTGATCGTGCCGGGCGCGCTCGGCCACATCAATGCCGCGAGCGGGCTCGGCGAGTGGCCGCAAGGACGCGCGTTGCTGGATGCTTTCCGGGCGGGCCTTCCGAGGTGATGGCGAAACAGACGGCGCCCGTCAGCGCGCTCCCTTGCGCATCGCCCTCGCCGCGAGGGAGGCGAGCTTCGGATAGCGCCGAAGGCCCTGCGCGGCGTGATCGCGCCAGGCGAAGGGCCGGCCGCGCCAGGACAGCGCGACGCTGACATCGGTCAGCGGCACCCTCTCGGCGCCGAGGCGCCGCTTGTAGTCCTGATTGCCGATGCTGAGGTCGAAACGGCGCAGGCCTTGCGCATGCAGCGCCGCCAGGGTGCGCTCGGTGACGAGCAGACCCGGCGAGCAGCTCGACCATTGATCGCCGCCATGGCTGATGCGCAGCAGGACATAGGTCGCGCCATGCTTGACGCCGAGCGCGGTGGCGACAATGCCTTCCTCGCACACCAGTGCCGAGACCATGGCATGACCTCCCGCGAGGCCCCGGCGGACGACCTCGCGATAGAATCGCGCATGGGTCTCGTCGTTGAGAACGAACCGCGAGCCGAGCTTTTGCATGCGTGCCTGCTGCTGGAGATCCATCACGTCCAACAGCTCGTGCGCACGCCCGACATCGGCGGCGATCTCGAACCGCGCACCGGCAAGACGGCTGAAGACCCGCCAGCAGCGCGGCATCTGCAGGCGCTTGATCGCGGCCTGATAGCCGCCATAGTCGTCGCCCATCAACACGAGATTGCCGTTGAGCGAGGAGGATCCGATCCGGCCGAGCGATACCAGCGGATTCGGCTTGCCGCCGACCTCTGCCGGCATCTTCTTCAGGCGGAGCAGATCGAGACGATCGGGCAGCGCGCGCAACGCGCCGATCAGCGCTGTGTTGATCGCGTCCGCCGTTCCCGCGTCCAACGCGGCATCGAGCGCCAGGATCGGTGCGTTGTTGTCGGAGACGCCGAGGTCCGCGAACTCGACGATGCGGATGCCGCGCCTGACATGGCTGATCATCGGCACGACTGCGATGTCCTTGCCGGTGGCAGCATCGGAGATCACGGCGATCAGTGGCGCGACGTCGTGAAACGACTCGTACCAGGCGCCGAGCCAGTTAGCATGCTGGAAGGCGGTGCGGTGCCCGGCGCTCAGGCGCGAGGCCGCGTGCCGCCAGTCACGCAGGAAATCGACCGCGATGGCCGACGCGCTGGACGCAAGATCATCGGGCTGATCAACGCTGAGGAAGGTCATGCGCGGGGCTCGGTCTGCTCGATGCATTGGAACCTCGCCAGGAAGTGCAGGCCGGCCGCCGCCAGCGCGAACATGAACCAGATCGGATTCTGTCGTTCGAGCAGGAAGGTCTCGGTGGCACCGTAGTACAGGCCGAACAGCCACACGGTCAGGAACAGCTTGGCCAGTGCGCCACTGCGGCTGTGAGCCTGCGCCGTCTGGAAATTGCGGAGCGGGGCGAGCACGAAGATGAGGATCACCAGCAGCAGCCCCGGCAGACCGATCGTGACCGCGAGATCGAGGTAGCTATTGTGGCTGTGCGCCGCCGATGTCGCCCATTCGGCTCCTTCCGCGGTGGCCCGCGCACTCACGTCGTCCCAGAACGCAGAATAGCCGTGGCCGATGATCGGCTTCTCCGCGACGGCCGCGAGCGCGAAGTCCCAGATCGCGGAGCGTCCGGTGAAGGTGGGATCGAGCGGAAGCAGCCGTGTCATCGCCGCCAGCACCGGACTGACGACACTGCCGACGGTCAACAGGTTCATCGCAATCAGCGGCACGAAGCAGATGAGCCGCTTCAGCCACAGGCTTGGCGTGACATAGACC
Organism: Bradyrhizobium sp. IC4059; assembly: GCF_020193615.1. Lineage (NCBI taxonomy): Bacteria > Pseudomonadati > Pseudomonadota > Alphaproteobacteria > Hyphomicrobiales > Nitrobacteraceae > Bradyrhizobium > Bradyrhizobium sp. IC4059. The sequence goes on along the minus strand of NZ_JADYVH010000004.1, from coordinate 135,291 downwards.
AGCGAAGCGAACACGTAGATCGCAAGGCACAGCACCGAGGACGTCTTGCCGCCGGTGAAGATCAGGAAGGTGCCGGCCAGCACGGCGATCACAGGCCCCATCACGAACGAGCCGACGGCGGACAGGTAGATGCCGACATAGACCAGGATGGTCATCACGGCGGAGGCGATATTCTTGTGGCCAAAGCTGCCGCGCCAGTCGCCGGCAAGCTGCGGCTCGGTGACGTCGAGCGCCGTGTGGACCGCATATTGCGGCGCGAGGAAGACGCCGAGATAGCACAGAGCGAGCAGCACGAGCGCGGCGCCGCCCAGGCAAAGGTTGAAGGTGCGCCGCGTCGGCGGCAGCAACGGCAACACGATGGCGAGCGACGTCACGCTGACCGTGAGCACGAATCGCTGCATCGAAACGCCGCGGCTTTCCGAGAACACGATGTTGATCACAAGCCAGACCAGCAGGCAGAGATGCAGCGGCGTCACCAGGCTCTTCAGCGCGAGCGCATCGGTGGCAGCGACACACAGTATAGCGACCGCAGCCAGCAGACCCCAGGCGATATAGGTCAGCGCCATTCGTCCGCCGACGATCATGGTGACGTCGGGATTGCGCAGGTCCGGGAACGGATCGAGTGTCACCAGCACCAGCAGCAGCGCCCCGACCGCGACGAGGCAGCGCGCCACCTGCACGGCATCGAGCCCTGCGAGGCGATCACGCAGGATATGGCCGAACGATCGGGCCCCGACGTCGGTCATGTTGGCGGCACTGCGGTCCATGGCTCAAGACATTCGGTAACGCCAGTGAAGCTTGGGGTCGCGGCTCAACCCTTCCGAGGCTTCGTCAACGGGTCTTGCGGAGGTCTGCGACATCGCGGGCTGCCGCATGATGCTCCGCGCGATCTCGTAATATTGCAGCGCCCGTTGCTCCAGCGTGAGATTGTCCAGGATGTAGCCACGCGGATCGAACGCGCCCGCGGTGCACCCGGCCCAGAAATTGTCCCAGCCCGTCTCGAAGCCGGCGATGTCGGTGAACTTGACCCCGCAGCGTTCGTCCCAGTACGGCACCGACGACACCGGCGCGAACTGCACGCGATGCGGATAATAGTCGGGGTCGCGCCATGGCCCGCCCGGATCCCAGGCAAACACCGGCACGCCGCAGGACAAGGCCTGCTGATAGGCGATGCCCTGGCTCTCGCTTTGGCACAGGAAGATCATCGCGCGCGAACGCGCGAGCGCCGCCTGAAAATCGGCTTCCTTGTAGCTGCCGTAGCGCAGCTCCGTGAACGAGCGGCCTTCCTTAACGAGCCGGGCGCGCACGGGCTCAATCATCTCCGACGCGTAGCGCTCGCGGTCCCAGTGGACCTTGTCGTAGATCAAGACATCGACGGTCTTTTGCGCTCGAGCCGACGGCGCCCAGAGATTCGTGTCGATGCCGACAGGCCAGGCCTCGGTCTCGGGCCAATATGGCCGGTACATATCGACGTACCAGGGACCGGGCACCACGACCTTCTTCACCGGCAGACGCTTGAATAGATCAAGGTCGTCGAGCGGATGATTGTGGACGGCAGCGCCGAGCAGGATCGGGTTCTTCCATAGGAACTTGTCGAGCAGGAACGTGCGCCCGACGATACAGGCAAGCTCGTGGGGATGTTCCGCGATGTAACCGTAATCGTTGACGCGGTAGCGGATGCCGAGCCGGTCGAGCCCCGCACAGAGATTGAGGAACACGCGCAGCTGGCCACTCATGCGCGGCTCGCCGAGCAACAACCGGCGGGCGATGCGACGCAGATGCCTGTCGCCCGGAAACCAGCGGTCATCCTTGTCCTCGTAAAAGAGGTTCAGGATCATCGTATCGGGGGCGTGTTCGAACGTGTTTGCGGGCACGGGATTCCATCCGCGGCAGTCCGATGCGCATTCTCGCACGAGGCAGTCCGCCGCACTCTTCCAAATTTGCCACAGGCTTAATGCCAGCGGCTTAACGTTATTCTACGAAACCGGCGGCACACGGCCCTTCTCGGCAACGGTTCGAGCGGAATGCGAGTATCATGCGCGCACGCCGGACTTGCAGATCGCCAGCATTACCAGCGCGGCACATGGGGTCCTGGTTAACGGATCATTAAAGGCGAGCCGTAGCTTGATCACCGCTGAAGAGGTTCTCGAACTGCCAGCCGCCTCCCGCGCGGCAGCGCCGGCGCGCTTGCCGCTTCAGGTCGGCTCGACCACACCGGTATCGGTCGTCATTCCGGCCAAGAACGTTGCGGCCTATGTCGGCGAAACGCTTGCCAGCGCTCTGGCGCAGCGCGAGGTGACCGAGGTGATCGTCGTGGACGACGGCTCGGACGACGAAACCGTTGCGATCGTCCGCGGCATGCGTGACCCGCGGCTGCACTTGTTCCACAACGATTCCGCGGGCGTATCGGCCGCACGGAATCTCGGCGCAAGACAGGCAAGCGGCGAGTGGTTGCTCTTCCTCGATGCCGACGACCGCCTGCGCCCAGGCGCGGTGGCGGCGCTGCTCGCTGCTGCGCGTGGCGCGCCGCGCGCCGTCCTCGTCTATGGCGATTACAACACGATCGACAGCGAAGGCCGCCAGATCGGCCGGCGCGGCCTCTTGAAGGGGCGCCGGAAGCCGTCCGGAGACGTGCTGACGCGGCTCGCCGCCGGCAATTTCATCGTCAATGGCGGCATCGCGCTCGCACGCGCGGAAGCTTTCCGCGCCATCGGCGGCTTCGATACGTCCCTCAAATATTGCGAGGACTGGCATTGCTGGTGCCGCCTCGCTGCGATCGGGGAGTTCGCGTTCGCGCCAGAGCTGTTGCTCGATTATCGTCTTCACACCACCAACACCATGAACGCCGCGATCCGGACGCCGAAGGACTTCTTCCCGGCCATCGCGCGGGTGTTCGATGACGGATTGATCCTGGCGAGATTGCCCGAGCACATGACAGCCGGGCTGCGCCTTGCCGCCGAGATTCATCTCGTTACCTACTCGGCGATGCAAGCGGTCCGCTTCGGCAGGTATCGCCAGGCGTTCGCTTATCTCGCGATGATCGGCCGGCAGTCGCTCAAATCGCTGCCACGCTCGGCAATCCGGGTCGCCCTCGCCCGTTTCGGTATCTAATCCTCGCCGCGTCAGGACGCGATCTTCGAGGCCTCGTAAGGCTTCGGCTCGAGGCCGAGGGCCGCCAGGGCGGCGCCAAACGCAACCATCACGGGATGCATCGCGACGACGGCTTTCGACGACGGCAACAAGGCGGCGGCGCGAAGCAGCGACAGCGGCAAGCGGCCCAGCATCTGCGCAAACACCCGCGCCCGCGCTGCTGCGCTCGGGGCGGCTTTGTACTGCACACGATAATTGATCGCGCCGATGCGCAAGCCGCGCTTTGCGATCCAGCCGAGGCTGGTGCGGCTACGCGGCACGGTCTCGGTGATGACGGCCTCCGCCGTCCAGTGGAACAGCATACCGGCGTCACGGCACCGCACGAAGAAATCACAATCGCCGCCGCCAAGAAAATTGAAGCGCAGGTCGAACGCGGGACGGTCGAACCGCTCGAAGGCGGCCCGCGTGATCAGGCAATTGCCGCAGCCGTAGATCAGCGGCACCGCACCGCTGTAGTCGTAGGCGGGACAGAAGGCGGGATGACGCGAAAGCCAGGGCTTGCTGTCGTCGTCGAAGACCGGCAGCACCGGCCCGCCAACCACTTCGGCGCCGGTCGCCTCCGCGGTGCGGACCATCAGTTCGAGCCAGTCGCTTGATGCGATCTCGTCGTCGTCGATCATCAGGAAACGGGTGGCGGCGGGAAACAGCTGCTGCGCCGTCTCGAAGGCAGCATTGATCGCCTGGCAATTTCCCTGTCGCTTCTCGATCAGGCAGACGCCCTGAAGCCTCCCATCGGCCAAGAACTCCGCGGCAACCGGCGCGCTTTCGCGCCGCACCGCATCGTTCTCGACCATGACGACGGCAAAGGAACGCGGGGTGCGCTGGTTCGCGAGCGACTCCAGCGTCAGGCGCAGGTGTTGCGGACGACGGAAGCATGGAACGCAGACGACGATGCCGACCGACAGGTCGATGACGCGAGAGCTCGCCACGATCTCCCGGTTGGGATCGCGCACGGCATCCGCGATCCGGGCCGCAGACAGGTCTGTCGGGATCAATGTCATGAGATCTAGATGTCCGAGATGTATTGAAGAATCCCTGCTTCGATCGCGCGTCCCACGACGGCACATCGCCGCGGGACAGATGCGTTTCAAAATGAACGGCTGCCGCGCGGCACATAGCCACCAAGTTCGCCGCGCGTCGTGTTGCAATTGGCGGTCCATGCGCCGACAACGCTCCAACATGAACAATACCGTAGTTAATGCGCATGCGCATTAACCGGGCCGTAAGCACTGCGACCGGTGAGACGGTGCGGCATCGGATTTGCTCTTCGGGCAGGCGCATTTTTTCCTGTAAATTTGAATAGAACAAGCGCGGTCAGAATCCATGAACAAGCCAGCCCCGATCGATTTCGCGACAGCCACGGCGATCCAATTCCCCGCGGCTGCACCATATGCCGAGGCGCTCCATGATCTCGTTCCGGGCGAAGCCCGCGACAGCCTGCTCGCCGTCCACGACGTGCTGTGCCGCGAGCTGCCGCAGGGCCGCCTCGCGATCTATGAGGCGGGCGGCGGCTCGTGCAGCGTTCTGCCACCGGAATTGCTGAGCCGCAGCAAGGTCACCGTGGTCGACATCGACGAGGACCAGGTCCGCAACAACACCTACGCCGACGAGGCGATCCTCGGCGACGTCCAGACCTACAGCTTCGCCCGCGAGACCTTCGATCTCGTGATCTGCTACAACGTGATCGAGCACTTGCCCCATGTCGACGCCGCGCTCTTGAACTTCCGCGATGCGCTGAGGCGCGGCGGGATGATCCTGATCGGCGCACCGAATCCGCGCTCGCTCTCCGGGTTCGTCACCAAATATTCGCCGCACTGGTTTCACGTCTGGTTCTACCGGCACATCCGCGGCATCAAGGACGCCGGCCTGCCGGGCGAGCCGCCGTTCCCGACGTTCTTCCATCCCTTGGTGACGTTGCCGCGGCTGGAAGCATTCGCGGCCGCCAACGGCCTTGAGATGATCTATCGTCGTGAGGTCGAGAGTCCGCGCTATCCCGAGATGCGCCGGCGCAAGCCGCTGTTTGCGGCCCTGGTCGACGCCGGCGCCGCGGTGCTCAACGCCGTGCTGCCGCGCGGCACCGACGTCCGCCGCGGCGACTATCACGTCATCCTTCGGAGGATCTGACGGCGATGGCACGTGCGCGGCCCATCAACGGACGAACGACGGCTCGCGGCCATGCTGCGCGCGGTAACGAACCGTTAAGGAGCGGGTATCGCGAGGTTCACAGGAAGGCGCCGAGGGATGGCATGCGCTTAAACGCTTTGTTTGCCATTTCGGTGAATAGTCCCACAATGAGTATGGTTAATTTTCCCTGTTGCGTTGATTGGGCACCTATATCCCGGGTGCGTGGCGTAAAGCGAAGAGTAACCCCTCAGCCCGCGGCACTTGGAATGAAAGCTGGGGATCATGCTTGATTATAGCCAGCCGATCGATCGAGCCAGACCGGAGGCCGCGCAACGGAAGCCTCAGGCCGGCTTCAACGTGCTGGAGCTCGCCAATCTGCTCTGGCGGCGGAAGGTCGCGATCGCCGCGGCCGCCCTGCTCGGTGCGGCGCTTGCCGTCACGATCGGCAAGAGCGTGACGCCCCGCTACACCGCCACCGCTCAGCTCTATGTCGACCCGCGCGAGCTTCAGCTCGTCGACCGCGAGCTCACGCCCCGGGCCCAGGACGTCACCGGCATGGCCATGGTGGTGGAGAGTCAGGCGCGCCTGATCACCTCCAACAGCGTGCTGCTCCAGGTGATCCAGCAGGCCGGCCTCGACAAGGATCCGGAATTCGGAGGCGGCGAGGCTGGGAGCCTGATGTCGTCGCTGCTCGGCCTGATCGGCCTGCAACCGCGCGCGCCCTCCGTTGCGGAGAAGAGGGAAGTGGAGCTCGCGGCGCTCGATGCGTTGAACAAGCACATCGCGATCCGCAAAACCGAGAAGAGCTTCATCGTCGACATCGAGGTCTGGTCGACGGATCCCGCCAAGGCGGCGATGCTCGCCAACACGCTGACCAATGCCTATCTCTCCGAATCCCGCAAGTCGCAGGCTTCGGCGGCACGGCGCGCCACCAACGATCTCTCCAGCCGTCTGAAGGAGCTGCGCGACCGGCTGCGTAACGCCGAGACCGCGCTGGCGACCTACAAGGCCCAGAACAATTTCGTCGGCACCCAGGATGCGCTGATCAGCGATCAGCAGCTCTCCGCCAGCAACCAGCGGCTTTCCGCGGCCCGCGCGGCGACGATGGACGCGCAGGCGCGGCTCGACCAGATCGAGGCGAGCCGCCGCACCGCTGCCGATGCCGGCGCGATTCCGGAGGCGCTGCAATCGCCGACCATTGCGAATTTGCGCGCGCAATATGCCGACGCCCGGAAGAAATATGCGGAGCAGGCCGGTGAGCTCGGTCCGCGCCATCCGGCGCTGCGCCAGACCGAGAAGCAGGTCGAGGACCTCAAGCGCACCATCAACGAGGAGATCGACCGCTTCGCCCAGTCCGCCAAGAACGATCTGACGCGCGCCCGCGACTTCGAGGCCTCGCTCAACCGCGCGCTGGAAGCGCAGAAGCGGCAGAGCGTTCAGCTCAGCCAGGCCGCCGTGCGCCTGCGCGAGCTCGAGCGCGAGGCCGACGCAAGCCGTGACGTCTATCAGTCCTTTCTCAAGCGCTCCCGCGAGACCGAGGAGCAGGAGAGCCTGAACACCTCGGCCGCCCGCGTCATCGGCGAGGCGACTGTGCCGCAGCGGCGCTCGTTCCCGCCGGCCATGAGCCTGTTCGCCATGATCGGCTTCATCTTCGGGGCGATCGCAGCATCGAGCTGGTTCGTCGTTGCAGATTTGCTTTTCGCCGGTGCAGCCGCGCCCGCGACGCCGACACCCGCCCGGCGTGAGCGCTCGTCGGCGCCGCAGGCGTCCCGAGCACCGGAGCTCCCGCGCGCTGCGGAGGTTGCTCAGCCGCGCCAGGCCCCGCGCGCTCCTGAAGCTGCGCCGTCGATGCCGGAGCTCGCCGCGCCCCCGCTGCAGCCTTCGATGGTCGAGCAGCCAATGATCGAGAAGCCGCTGATCGCACGCTTCCAGGAGGCCGACGTCATCCATACGCTCGGCGCCATACTTCCCACCGGCGGCGGCGTCGATCTCACACGGCTGGGTTGGCCGACGCTGCGCCCCGGCTTTCCCATGACGAGCTTGCTCAACGCCTGGCGCGACATGCGCGCCGCGTTGACGCGGCGCGCCGGCGGCAAGGCGATGCCGGTCGTCGCGCTCGTCGGCACCGGTAAGACCAGCGGCCGCAGCGTGGCCGCGCTGAACTTCGCGCTGGCGGCCGCACGCGACGGCGCCCGCGTGCTGATGATCGATGCCGACCATCAGGCGCGCTCGCTCTCGAACAGGGTCATCCGTCCCGGCAAGAGCGAGCCGAGCAGGCTCGGCTGGCTCTCGATCGGCAGCAAGGACGCGCGCGAGATCAAGACGGTAAACGGCATCTCGGTGCTGCCGGCCGCGGAAGGCGACGCCGGCAAGGCCGCCGATGCCATCCACAAGGCGATTGCGCAGGCCCGTTCCGCGGGAGGCTATGATCTCGTGATCCTCGACGGCCCGGCCATTCCGCTCGCGGCCGGCGGCCGCAAGCTGCTCGAGGACATCGACTCGCTGGTGGCCGTGCTGCCGACCAGCCTCGACGTCAACGATAGCCTGGAAGAGATCCTGGCCGCGCTCGGCCCGGCCGAGCGCAAGCTCGTCGGCGTCGTGCTCGACGAGCTCACCCCTGCAATGCAAACGCGCCAGCGAGGCAGACAATATGCTTGAGCGCCGCGTCAACCTCGACGGACGGGCAGCAACTGCCGAGGTGCCCAGAATCACCGTCGGCGGACTTCGCATGGCCGCGATCGACCTGGAAGAGACCGCCGATTTCATGATCGAGGCGACGAATCCCGACCATCGCATCGGCCGTCCGCTGTTCCTGACCTCGGCCAATGGCGAGGTGCTGGCGCGCTGCTCGACCGAGCCGCAGACCGAGCAGCTGTTCCGTGCCGCCGATTTGATCAACGCCGACGGACAGCCGCTGGTCGCCGCTTCAAAGCTGCAATCCTGGTTCCCGCTGCCGGAGCGCGTCGCAACCACGGACCTGTTCCACGTCGTCGCGCGCAAGGCCGAAGCCGCCGGCCGCACCTTCTACATGTTCGGCGCAAGCGAGGCCGAGAACGCCGCGGCGGTCGCGAACGTCCAGAAAATGTATCCACGTCTCAAGATCGTCGGGCACAGCCACGGCTATCTGCGCGGCGAGGCGCTGCGTGCCAAGGTCGAGGAGATCAACGCCCTGGCACCGGACTATCTGTGGGTCGCGCTCGGTGTGCCCAACGAACAGGCATTCGTGAAGGAATTCACGCCGCATCTGACCAATGTTGGCGTCATCAAGACATCCGGCGGATTGTTCAACTTCTTGTCAGGCAGTCGTTCCCGCGCGCCGCAATGGATGCAGAAGATCGGGCTCGAATGGGCCTGGCGCACCTTGCTCGAGCCGCGCCGTCTGCTCTGGCGTTATTTGACCACCAACCCCCGCGCGCTCTATCTTCTCTTCAGCCGCAACCGGCCCCTCCGTTAAGAGAAGAGCAGAATACGACATGACCGACCGACCGACCGTCCTCGTCACCGGGGGCGCTGGCTATATTGGCTCGCATGCCTGCCGTGCATTGTCCGCCGCCGGCTATCAGCCCGTCGTTTATGACAATCTCTCGACAGGTCATCGCAGCTTCGTATCCGGCCCGCTGGTGACGGGCGATCTGCTCGACGGCGCGGCGCTGGCGCGCGCCTTCGCCGACCACAAGATCGCGGCGGTGATGCATTTCGCGGCGGCGAGCCTCGTCGGGGAATCCATGACCGACCCGCAAAAATATTACATCAACAACGTTCAGGGCACGCTGTCGCTGCTGCAGGCGATGCGCAACGCGGGCTGTCATCGCATCGTGTTCTCCTCGACCGGCGCCGTCTACGGCAACGCCGATTCCAAGGCGCTGCCGGAAGACTTTCCTTGCGCGCCGATCAATCCTTACGGCGCGTCGAAATTGATGATCGAGCGCATGCTTGCCGACTACCGCACGGCCTATGGCTTCGGCGCGTTCTGCCTGCGCTATTTCAACGCCAGCGGCGCCGATCCGGCCGGCGGCATCGGCGAGCTGCGCGACAACGAAACCCACCTCATTCCCCGCGCGATGATGGCGCTTCAGGGCCATGTCGAGTTCGCGGTGTTCGGCGACGATTACGACACGCCCGACGGCACCGCGATCCGCGACTACATCCACGTCACGGACCTTGCGGCGGCGCATGTGGCGGCCTTGAGGCTTCTGGAGCAAGGCCATGCCGGCGGCAGCTTCAATCTCGGCACCGGCTCCGGCTTTTCCGTGCGCGAGATCCTCGACGCCATCAGGCAGGAGACCGGGCGCGAGGTGCCGCACACGATCAAGCCGCGCCGCGCCGGCGATCCCACCTTTCTGGTCGCCGATCCCTCTGCTGCAAGAAAGGTGCTGAACTTCGTTCCGCGTCACTCCGACCTACCGACGATCGTCCGCACGGCCTGGGCCTGGCATCAGAAGGCGCATCCGTTCAGGCCGCGTTAGGCAATCGCGGCTCCGATCGCTTGCTTGCCGTGCCCTGCAGCGGCTAGAACGACTTGTCGCGGCTGCGTCGGCACATTGCCGACAGCCGCGCGATCCGCATTGCCGACGGCCATGTCGGCCTTTCATGGTTCGGTTCGCTTGCACGAGCCGATTTTTCCGAGCGACGTGACGATCTAGTCAGCGTGTCGACCCGTCGTCGGACGCGATTCCGGGAGCATCGACCACATGCATCAGGCTGCCCGCCTGGAATTCGAGCGCGTGATGGAGGAGTTCGTCCGCTGGCATGTGGTGCCGGAGAACGAGCGTTCGCCCGCGCCCGCCTGGTGGTGGGGGCCCGCGATGGCCGTGGTCGACGACCAGGAGCCGATGAGCGCAACAAGCTGCTGCGCGTTGAACGTGAGCGAAGGGACGAGCTTCGACGAGGGCGCGCGCGCCATTCTCGCGCTGTTCACCGAGCAGACGTCACTGACCGGTCCCCAGGACTTTCCGAGCAAGTCCGAGGGGGAAGAGCACGAGGTGCGCGAGCTGCACCCGCAGCCGTCAGACGACAGCGCGTTTCAGCCCTGAGCCTGCGTCTTCGTCGGCCACTTCCGGCTGGAGCGGCGGCGCGACGGGCAGCGCCATGGGCCGCAGCAGCTCGCCCATCTGCCGCCCCGGCAGCGGCTTGGAGATCAGGAAGCCCTGCATCTCGTCGCAGCCATGGGCGCGCAGGAAGGCCTCCTGCTCGGCGTTCTCGACGCCTTCGGCGACGACGGTCATGCCGAGGGCCTTGCCCATGCTGATGATCGCCTGCGCGATGGCCTGATCCTCCGAATCCTGCGGCAGGTCGCGCACGAAGGAGCGGTCGATCTTGATCGTGTCGATCGGGAAGTGCTTCATCAGCGACATCGACGAATAGCCGGTGCCGAAATCGTCGATGGCGAGACGGATGCCGCGGCTCTGGATGGAGTCGAGCACCTTGAGCGCGCGGCCGACATTGCGCATCATCATGCTCTCGGTGACCTCGAGCTGGAGCAGCACCGGCGACATGCCGGAGGCCGCCAGCGCCTCGTCGACGTCCTGCAACAGATGCTCGTCGGCAAACTGCCGCGGCGACAGGTTGACCGCCATCGACAGCGGCAGCAGGCCGCGGCGCTGCCAGGCCATGGCCTGCGCGCAGGCCTCTTTCAGCACCCAGCGGCCGATTGGCACGATCAGCCCGGTTTCCTCAGCAAGCGGAATGAACTGTGCGGGCGAGACGTTGCCGAGATCGGGATGCGTCCAGCGCAGCAGCGCCTCGACGCCCGTGATCTGACCCGTCGCCATGTCCACCTTGGGCTGGTAGTTGAGCGAGAACTGCTCGCGCTCCAGCGCGCGGCGCAGCGCGCTCTCCAGCGACAGCCGCTCGATCGACTGCGTCTTCACCTCGTTGGAGAAGAAGCGATAGCCGTTCTTGCCGTCCTCCTTGGCGAGATACATCGCCATGTCGGCGTTCTTGGTCAGCGTCTGCGCGTCGGAGCCGTTGGCCGGATACATCGCGATGCCGATCGAGGCGGTGGAATGGCACTCGTGGCCGGCCAGCTGCATGGGCTCGGCGAGCGCGGCGAGCAGCCCGGTGGCGATGCGCTGGACGTCCTCGATCTCGCCGCACTGGTCGAGGATCACCACGAACTCGTCGCCGCCGAGCCGCGCGACCACGTCGCTCGCCCGCAGGGCGCCGCGCAGACGGTTCGCCACCTCGAGCAGGAGCAGGTCGCCCGCCTCGTGACCCAGCGAATCGTTGATGACCTTGAAGCGGTCGAGGTCGATGAACAGCACCGCAAAGCGGTGATCGTGGCGTTGCGCCGCATCGATCGCCTCGCGCAGCAGGGCGTTGAAGGTCTCGCGGTTCGGCAGATCGGTCAGGCTGTCGTGCGAGGCGAGGTATTCGATGCGCTCGTCGGCCTTGTTCTTCTCATCGGCGCGATCGAAGTTCTCCATCGCGAAGGAGACGTTGTCGGCGAGGCGCTGCAACAGCTCGACGAATTCGGGCGTGAAGGTCGCCGGTTCGGTCGACATGTAGATCATGACGCCGACCGCCTGGTCGTGCACGATGAGCGGAAACGCGGCGCCCGACCGCGCGCCGTCCGCGCGCACGATGGGGTGGAAGACACGGACGCGGTCGTCGTTGAGATAATCGTTGCTGATGCAGGGCTGGCGCGTGCGGAACGCCGTGCCGCTCATGCCGCGCCCTTCCGGCCGTTCGGGATCGACGGAAAGACGGACATTGCGCGTGGTGCCGGCGGAGGGACCTGCGGCGGCGACGATCTCGAGCTGGTCCGTGCCGGGTCTGGCCAGGGCAATCGTGGTCGAAGTGAACTTGGCGCCGTTCGACGCCGCAAGGCAGACGAGGTCGAACAGCTCGGCCCGCGACTTCGCGCGCATGATCGCCTCGTTGGTCGCGCTCAGCGCCGCGAACATGCGCGTCAGGCGCTCCTTCTGCGCTTCGGTGCGGGCCTTCTCCTCGGCGCGCTCGAAATTGTCGAGTGCGAAGGAGACGTTCTCCGCGAGCCGCCCGAGCAGCTCGACCAGATCGGGCGTGAACGTATTCTCTTCCGGTGCGAGGAAGAGCAGAATGCCGACCGGTTCCCGTCCCGCTCTCAGAAGCGGGAAGCTCGCCGCAGCCCGCGTTCCATCCTCGATGGCCTGCGCGCGCCAATATGCGGAGCGCGGCTCGTTCAGATAATCGTTCATCACACTGGGCCGGCACGTCCGCAGCGAGGTGCCGATGATGCCCTGGCCCTCGGGATGGTCGGCGGAAATGATGCAGGTACGCCCGCTCATGCGCTCCTGCAAGCGTCCCTTGACGGCAACGACGCGGACGAGTTCGCGTGCTTCGTCGATGATGCCGATCGTCGCCGAGGCGAACACGTCGCCGAGCACGGCCGCCTGGCAGGCCGCGTCGAACAACTCCTCGCGCGTCTTGGCGCGCATGATGGCTTCGTTGGTTGCGCTCAGCGCCTCGAACATTCCGCTCAGACGATTGCGCTGCTTGTCCGCCCGCGCCTTCTCATCGGCACGGTCGAAGCTTTCGAGCGCGAAGGCGACGTTGGACTGAAGCTTGCGCAGCAGCTCGACGAGCTCCGGCGTGAAGGTGCCGCGCTCCGGGGAGTTGAACAGAAAGACGCCCTCGACCCGGTCGCCGTTGAACAGCGGCAAGGCCGCGGAGGATGCGATGCCGGTGCGGCGGGCGCTGGCCTGCCAGGGCGCAATGCGGTCGTCGGCGAGCACGTCGTTGCTGACGGCGGGCTGGCGCGTGCGAAACGCGGTGCCGGTCAAGCCGCGCCCTTCGGGCACCTGGTCGGAGGTGGAGAACGTGAAGTTGCGAACCTGATCCGCATTCGGGCCGTAGCAGGCGACGACGCGCAGCAGCCCGGTCCGATCGTCGACCAGCGCGACGGTGGCTGAGGTGAACTTTGCTCCCGTTGCGGTCGCCTCGCAGACGAGGTCGAACAGCTCAGCCCGCGACCGTGCCCGCAGGATCGCCTCGTTGGTGGCGCTGAGCGCTGCATACATGCGCGCCAGGCACTCTTCTTCGGCGGAGATCCGGGCTTTCTCGGCCTCGCGGCCGAAATTCTCGATCGCGAAGGAGACGTTCTCGGCCATGCGCAGCAGCAGCGCGACGATCTCCTCGTCTTTGGCCCAGGACCGGCTGATGAAGAACAGCAGCACGCCGACGCTCTCGCCGTGCCTGATCAACGGCGCGACCACGCAGGCGGCGACGCCGGTGTTGACGTTGGCCTGCTCCCACGGCGTGCCCCTGGTGCGGCTGGCGAGATCGTCCTCGACAATGGCTTTCTGCGTCCGGAACACCTCGCCCGAGATACCCTTGCCGTAAGGATTGTCCGGATCGACCGAATAACGTGCCTGGGTGACGAGATCGAGGTTCTGCCCGGTGGCGGCGACAGGCTTCATCCAGTGCGAGTCCGGCTCGCGAAGCAGCACGATGGTCGCCAGCGACTTGCCGCTGTGGACCGAAGCGTCGCACACGAGCTGGTATAGCTCCCGCTCGGTCTTGGCGCGCAGGATGGCTTCGTTGGTGGCGCTGATGGCGCCGAACATGCGGTTGAGCCGCCGCGTCGCCCGCTCGCTGGTCTGCCGCGCGGTCTCACGGGCGAAATTGTCCAGCGCGTAGGAAATGTTCGCCGACATGCGCTCGAACAGTGACACCATCTGCTCGTTCAGCGAGTTGGCCTCGCCCCGCGTCACATACAATACGCCGACGCTCTTGCCATTGCAGAGCAGCGGCAGCGCCGCGGCCGCACCGATATGCGCCTTGGCGGCGCCTTCGCGCCACGCCAGCGAGCGCGGATCGTTCAGATAGTCGTTGCTGACGCACAGCTTCTGATCGCGAAACGCCTCGCCGCCGACGCCGGATCCTTCAGGCGTCCCGGCTTCCGTCGTGATCACGATCGAGCGGAGCCGCGCAACGTCATCGCCACAACCGGCCGCGTAGCGCAGCCTTCGGCCGTCCAGCTCGACCAGGAAAACGGCAACGGCCAGAAAATCCCCGCTCGAAAACCCGGCGTCGCAGACCTTCTGGTACAGCTCCTCCGGCGATCTCGCGTACAGGATCGCTTCATTGATGGCGCTCAACGCCGCAAAGGTGCGCGCGAGTGTCGTCGGCACGATCTCAGCTCCCAGGCATTTCTGCCTATTTTTCCCGGGACCTTTATGCGCGGCGATCGCCTAAGTGGTCGTTATTGCGCGGCGCAAACCGTCGATCAAAGTGAACGAGCTGCGAACGAGCGCGACAAAACTGACCGGAATACCGCCGCGACGCCGAACCGCCTACGAATGGCATGTTCAGTTACCACTTTGCAGCCTGTGTTGGTTTACGGGAGGTTGATATCGCTGTGCCGTAGCACCTCCTTCAAAACGGCAGCGCCACGCTGGTCTTGATCTCCTTCAGCACCACGTTGCTGCGGACGTAGCGGATGCCGGGAATGCGGAACATGAACTCGTCGAGGAAGCGGTTGTAGGCCGCCATGTCCTGCACGACGACGCGCAAATGATAATCGGCGTCCCCGGTGGTCGCAAAACACTCCAGCACCTCGCGGCGCTTGGTGACCCTCGCCACGAATTCATCGACGAACTTTGCATCGTGCCGCTCCAGCGAGACGTGGAGGATGGCGGACATCGCAAAGCCTGCCCGTTCGCGCGCGACCAGCGCCGCATAGCCCTGGATGACGCCGCTCTCCTCCAGCGCCCGCACCCGCCGCCAGCAGGCCGAGGTGGACATGCCGACCCCGTCGGCGAGTTGCTGATTGGTGGCGCGGCCATCTCGCTGGAGATGGGCGAGAATGCGGGTGTCCTGCTCTTCGATCATGGGAGGCTCCAGTTCGAGCAGATCTACCAGATTGGACGCCTGCATGCAAAATTGTACCGAATTTCCATAGCAGAAGGGATAAATAGGTAAGACCTACCAGCGGCCCGGGCATAGCCTTCCATCACTGGGCAGGATGCCGCGCGAGGTCCGCCATGGACGCCACTCCGTCACTCGACACGTACGAGCTCTCCGATCGCTATGAACGCGAGGAGGGCCGCGTCTTCCTCACGGGCACGCAGGCCATCGTCCGCATCGCGCTCGACCAGGCGCGACGAGACCGTGCGGCCGGGCTCAACACCGCCGGCTTCATCTCCGGCTATCGCGGCTCGCCGCTCGGTGGCATCGATCTCGAGCTCTGGCGCATCCAGCAGCGGCTCAAGCGGGACCGCATCGAATTCCTCCCCGCCGTGAACGAGGACCTCGCGGCTACCGCGGTGCTGGGATCGCAACAGGTCGAGACGCAAGGCGACCGCGAGGTCGATGGCGTGTTCGGGCTCTGGTACGGCAAGGGCCCGGGCGTCGATCGGTCCGGCGATGCGCTCAAGCACGGCAACGCTTATGGCTCCTCGCCGCATGGCGGCGTGCTGGTGGTCGCCGGCGACGACCATGGCTGCGTCTCCTCCTCGATGCCGCACCAGTCCGACGTCGCCTTCATGAGCTGGTTCATGCCGACGTTGCACCCCTCGGACGTCGGCGAATATCTGGCGTTCGGCGAATATGGCTACGCGCTGAGCCGCTTCTCCGGCATGTGGGTCGGCTTCAAGGCGATCTCCGAGATCGTGGAATCGGGCGCCTCCGTCGCGCTCCGCCCGCCGCGCCTCTTCCGCACGCCAGACTTCACGCCGCCGCCGGGCGGCCTGCACTATCGCTGGCCCGATTTGCCGGGCCCGCAGATCGAGGAACGGCTGGAAGCGAAGAAGCACGCGGTCTACGCCTTTGCCAAGGCCAACCCGATCGACCGGCACATCTACGATATCCCCAGCGCCACCTACGGCATCGTCACCACCGGCAAGGCGCATCTCGACCTGATGGAAGCGCTGCGGCTGATGGGCCTCGATGAAGCGGCCTGTCGCCGCATCGGCATCGACGTCTACAAGGTCGGCATGGTCTGGCCGCTGGCGCTGCACGACGCGATGGAGTTCGTGAGAGGCAAGCGCGAGATCCTGGTGGTCGAGGAGAAGCGCGGCATCATCGAGAGCCAGTTCAAGGAGTATTTTTACGACTATCCCGGCAGCAAGCCCGAGCGCATGGTCGGCAAGCACGACGAAACCGGCGTACGGCTGATCTCCTGGATCGGCGAATTGTCGCCTCGCGCGCTCGCGAACGTGCTCGCGCGCCGGCTCGATCCGATGTTTCCGGGTCTCAATCTCGCCGCGCGCGCGGCCGCCTTGATGCCGGAAGCCGCGCGAACGATCAATGTCAGCGGCGCGACGCGCACGCCCTATTTCTGCTCGGGATGTCCGCACAACACCTCGACCAAAGTGCCGGAAGGATCGAAGGCGCTCGCCGGCATCGGCTGTCACTTCATGGCGAGCTGGATGGACCGCGAGACCTCCTCGCTGATCCAGATGGGCGGCGAGGGCGTGAACTGGGCTGCTTCATCGCGATTTACCGGCCGCAAGCACGTGTTCCAGAATCTCGGCGAAGGCACCTATTATCACTCCGGCTCGATGGCGATCCGGCAGGCGATCGCGGCCAAGGCCAACATCACCTATAAGGTCCTGTTCAACGACGCGGTCGCCATGACCGGCGGCCAGCCGGTCGACGGGCCCGTCAGCGTCCATGCCATCGCCCACAGCGTCCGCGCCGAAGGTGTCGAGCGCATCGCCCTGGTGTCGGACGATCCCGCGCAATTCAGGCCGGCCGACCTGCCATCCGGCGTGACCATCCATCCGCGTGAGGAGATGGATGCCGTGCAGCGCGAGCTGCGCGAGGTTCCCGGCGTCTCGGTGCTGATCTACCAGCAGACCTGCGCCACCGAGAAGCGGCGCCGGCGCAAGCGCGGGCAGATGGCCGATCCCAAGCGCTTCGCCTACATCAACGACCTCGTCTGCGAAGGCTGCGGCGACTGCTCGGTCGAATCCAACTGCCTCAGCGTCGAGCCGAAGGAGACGCCGTTCGGCCGCAAGCGGCAGATCAATCTGTCGGCCTGCAACAAGGATTTTTCCTGCCTCAACGGCTTCTGCCCGAGCTTTGTCACGGTCGAAGGCGCGACGCGGCGGAAGAAGAGCGCGAGCCATATCGACGCGGCCGACCGCGCCGCCACACTACCCCTGCCCGCGCCCGCAACGCTCGAGCGGCCCTACGATCTCTTGGTGACCGGCGTCGGCGGCACCGGCGTGATCACCGTCGGCGCGCTGATCGGCATGGCCGCGCATCTGGAACGCCGCGGCGTTTCGGTGCTCGACTTCACCGGCTTTGCGCAGAAATTCGGGCCTGTGCTGAGCTACATTCGCCTGGCCGCGAGCCCCGAGGCGCTGCACCAGGTTCGCATCGACCAGGGCGCGGCCGATGCGCTGATCGGCTGCGACCTCGTCGTCAGCTCCTCGCCCAAGGCATCAGGCACATATCGCCGCGGCACCCGTGCCGCCGTCAACACCGCGGAAATGCCGACCGGCGACGTGGTCCGCTTCCGCGACGCCGATCTCGCTGCGCCAAGCCGCCTGCGCGCAATCGGTCAGGTCATCGGCGAGCACAATCTCGACAGGTTCAATGCCAATGCGCTGGCCGAGCGCCTGCTCGGCGATGCCGTCTACGCCAACATCATCATGCTGGGCTTTGCCTGGCAGCGCGGTCTCGTCCCTGTTTCGCTGCAGGCGCTGCTCCGCGCGATCGAGCTCAACGGCGTCGCGGTCGAGCGCAACAAGCAGGCCTTTGCCTGGGGCCGGATCGCCGCTGCCGATCCGGATTTTCTGCCGACCTCGGACAAGGCACCTGAAGCCGAGACGCTCGACCAGATCATTGCCCGGCGCGCCGAGTTCCTCACGACCTATCAGGACGACGCCTACGCGGCGCGCTACCGGGCGATGGTCGGAAAGGTCCGCAATGCCGAGGCCAAGCTGAACAGCCAGGCGCTGACCGAGGCGGTCTCTCGCGGCCTGTTCAAGCTGATGGCCTACAAGGACGAGTACGAGGTGGCGCGGCTGCACATGCGAAGCGGCTTTCTCGACGAGCTGAAGCGTGAATTCGAGGACGGCTTCAGCATCCAGTACCACCTCGCCCCGCCGTTTCTGAAGTCGCGGCGCGATGCACGGGGACGTCCGCGCAAACGCGCCTTCGGCCAGTGGATTCAGGTGCCTCTGGCCATGCTCGCGCGCTTGAAAGCACTGCGTGGAACGCCGTTCGATCCGTTCGGCTACACCGCGGAACGGCGCGCCGAGCGTGAACTGATCGCCTGGTATGAAGGCCTGGTCGATCGGATGCTGGGCGAGCTCGATGCGGCGCATCTGCCAAATCTCGTGGCGATCGCCAAAGGCCCGATGGATATCCGCGGCTATGGCCCGGTGAAGGACATCGCGATTTTGAAGGTGAAGGCCGAAGTCGAGCGGCTGCTCGCCGAACTGGACACGCCATCGCCGGCAAGGATGCACGCCACCGGTTGACGCGGCGCCGCGGACGCTTCAGCCTCTAAGGGGCGCTCTGATGGCCTCCTGCAATCGGGTGATGCATCATGGATTTCGACCAGTTGACACTGACGGAGGCCGCGGCCGGCCTCGCCGCCGGGACATTCACGAGCACCGCACTCACCCGGGAAGCCCTGGCCCGTGCCAAGGCCAACGCCGAGCTCAATGCCTTTGTCACCCTGGACGAAGCCGGCGCCTTGAAGGCCGCGGCCGCGTTCGACGCGGCAGGCGACAAGACAAAGCCGCTCGGCGGCGTACCTATCGTGATCAAGGACAATATCGAGGTCGCGGGACTGCCCTGCAGCGCCGGCACACCGGCGCTGAAGGATTACATTCCGAAGGCCGACGCGCCTGTCGTGACAAAGCTGCGCGATGCCGGGGCGGTCATCATCGGCAAGACCAGCATGCACGAGCTCGCCTTCGGCATCTCCGGCTACAACACCGCGTTCAAGACCGGCGCCGAGTATGGCGTGCGCAACGCCTATGATCGCACTTTGATCGCCGGCGGCTCCTCGTCAGGCACGGGGGCGGCGATTGGCGCACGGATCGTCGCCGGCGGGCTCGGCACGGACACCGGCGGATCGGTGCGGGTGCCTGCCGCCCTGAACGGATGCGCCTCGCTGCGCCCGACGGTCGGCCGCTACCCGCAAGACGGCATCGCACCGATCTCGCACACCCGCGATACCGCAGGCCCGATGGCTGCGACCATGGCGGATGTCGCGCTGCTCGACCGCGTCATCGCCGGTGGCGATGCGCTTGCGCCGGCGGATCTGACGCAGGTCCGCGTCGGCCTCGCGAGATCGATGCTGGCCAATCTCGATGCCGACACCGAGGCCGCGTTCCAGGAAGCCGTCGCGAAAATGAAGGTGCAAGGCGTCACGGTCGTCGGGATCGAGATGCCGCAACTGGCAGAGCTCGACGCCCAGGTCAGCTTTCCCGTCGCGCTGTACGAGGCCTATGACGATCTGGTCGCCTATCTCAGGCACACCGGCACCGGCCTCTCCATCGCGGCATTGGCGGAGCAGATCGCCAGCGCCGATGTGAAGGGCACCTATGACGGCTTGGTGATCCCGCGCAAGCTGCCTGGTCCCGACGGCACCCTGGTCGACGCCAAGCCGATCTACGACGCCGCGATCGAGATTGCGCGCCCCGCGCTGCAGGCGCTGTACACCAGGAGCTTTGCCGACAACCGGCTCGATGCGATCGCCTTCCCGACCACGCCGCGCGTCGCCATCCCCTCCAATCCGGAGTCCAGCAGCCTCGAGAATTTCGGCCTGTTCATTCAGAACACGGACCCCGGCAGCAATGCCGGGATTCCCGGCATCCAGATCCCGATCGCGCTCGGTGCCAGCAGCAGATTGCCGATCGGGCTTGAGCTCGATGGCCCCGCTGGTAGCGATTCCCGCCTGCTCGCGATCGGCATGGCGCTCGAGGCTGCGTTCGGCCGCTTGCCGCCACCGGCTCGCTGACGGACTCCCTCCGGAAATGATGGAAGGTGGCGCCTCGTTCGTTCGGCCGGCCGGACAAGGCGAGGGGAGGTCCGATCCCGTTCATCGTGGTATTTCGATGGGGGTGGGCGTACCTTCCTTATCGCTGTCGAATATGATCAGGACGCGCAATCCGGCGGAAGTCGCGCCCAGCGGCAGTAGTCCCTCCGGCTTTCGCTTTGGATCGAACGGGAGTTCCTTCAATAGCCGTACGGTCTCGGACGCTCCGTCCCAAGAATATATTGCGTAGGCTCCCGGCCCGTCCGCACCAGGACCGGCCAGGATGAGGGTGCGATCGCCGAACGCGGCGAGATCGCGTACACCCCTGTTGTCACCGAGCGGAAGTCGGAACAGCCGGTGAGACGTGCTTTTTCGATCACCGAACAGCGCGTCTATCTCTACCGACAGGACGACGGCGCGATTGTCGTTCAAGACGGGGCCCCGGAATCCCGCGAGCAACGTCCGATCGTCCTTGATCGCCAGGCCCTCGATGGTCAAGCCGTTCTTCTCCAGCCTGATATCCATGAACTCGAGAAGCGCAGGTTCGGCCGCGATGACCTCTCGCAATTGCCCTGTACGCTCGATGCCCGACGCATTGCCATCTGCCCCCGTCGTGCGGAACCGAACGATCTGGCTGCTTGCGGCAATCCTCGCCCGAATCTTATCGGCATCTTTCTTGGGGTCGAGCTTGTGGTCCTTGTCCCGCGGATGGCCATGCGAGCCGATGACGTAATACTGCCGTTTGGAGAAGGCGACGCCCTCGCCATCAAGTTCGAGCGCCTTGCCATTGAACGTGTTGTTGATCAACTTCACGGGGCTGCCGGCGACGAGCTTGCCGTCGGTCAATTCGATGAATTGAGCGCCCTGGAGATTGTCGTCGATAACGAGGCACGAACGGGGAAACCCATCAGCGGTCGTGCAGGCGATGCCGCTGACATCCTTCGACTTGCCTCCGTCCTTGCCGATCAGCTTGTTCTTGACCGGCCACGCATCGTCGGCCGCAGCAGGAGAAGGCTGCACGCCACCCGCCATCACGAGGCCGAGCAGCAAAGTCGCAATCCATCCTGCTCTGGCAATGGTCATCGAAGCCTCCCTAGAGCCGCAGTCGGGCCAGACCAAGTCATCCAGCTCCATCACAGGATGATGCCGCCAATCCCTTGCGAAGCTCTCACGCAAGCGAACGTTGACCGGCTTGCCGCCGGTCGATCCGTCAAACATGGAAGAGCAACAGATGGAAGAGGAGAAGCTAGAAAGCTGGCCTTGACGAAACGTCGTATCAAAAAGAATCGAACCGAATGC
The DNA here is from genome assembly GCF_020193615.1 of Bradyrhizobium sp. IC4059. Taxonomy (NCBI): domain Bacteria; kingdom Pseudomonadati; phylum Pseudomonadota; class Alphaproteobacteria; order Hyphomicrobiales; family Nitrobacteraceae; genus Bradyrhizobium; species Bradyrhizobium sp. IC4059. Next base: position 113,795 of record NZ_JADYVH010000004.1, on the reverse strand, counting down.
CTCGGTCTCAAATACATCATTCATATCTCAGGTTGTATTGTTGCAGACAACTCGGCGTTGTCAACACGCTTTCTGCCGCACGTGCAGCCGGCGGCGAAAGGTCTCATGAATACGGGTTGATCAGCTTCTGCTGCTCGGCGCTGTGGTGCACGAGCAGGTCGATGAAGGTCCTCACTTTCGCCGACAGATGATGACGATGCGGATAGACCGCGTTCATGGAGAGCTCGACCGTCCGATATTCCGGCAACAGGCGCACGAGGCGGCCAGCTTCGAGATCATCCTGAATGAGGAACCCCGCCATCAGGCAGATTGCGGCGCCCTCCAGCGCGACCTCGCGCAGCGCTTCTCCGCTATTGGTGACGAAGCTGCCGGAGACGCGCACCGAGGCCGGCGTGCCCTTGCGATCGAGGAAGCGCCATTCGTCGCCGAACGGATAGTTCAAGTGCCGACCACAATTGTGCCCGGTGAGCTCGTCGAGCTTCTGCACCCGGCCGTGCTTCTCGATGTAATCGTGGGAGCAGCACAGCACGTGGCGCCAGGTGGCAAGGCTGCGCACGATCAGGCTTGAATCCGGTGGCTGTGTCATGCGCAGGGCAACGTCATAGCCTTCTTCGATGAGGTCGACCTCGGCCTCGCCCATGCGCAGATCGATCTTGAGCTCCGGATAGGTCGACAGCAGTTTGGCCGCAATCGGCGCGACGAACGGCACCATGTGCGTGGCGACGTGAATGCGCAGCGTCCCGCGCGGCACCGACTGCAATTCGCTCGCGATGTCGTCGGCCTGTTCGATATCGGCGAGAATCTGCACGCAGCGGTCGTAATAGGCCTTCCCGATCTCGGTCAGATTGACCTTGCGCGTGGTGCGGTGAAGCAGCCGCACCCCGAGCCGGTCTTCCAATGCCTGCACGTGATTGCTCACCATGGTGGTCGACATGTTGAGCTTGCGGGCTGCTGCGGAGAAGCCGCCGGTCTCGACCACCCGGCTGAACACTTCGAGGCTGGTCAATCGATCCATGGCTTTCCTTGCACTGGGATGTGCGCCTCAGCAGCAATCGCGCTGGCGTAGCCGCGCTCCTGACCCGGGAGACATCACGAACCGGGGTGACCGCTCAGATTATCCACCCTGAATGGATAATCCTTCCAGAATCTAGCCGATTATCATCCAAGCCAGCAAGACCGATAGTCTCAGCAGCCGACAGGAGACTGCAATGTCCGAAATGCCCCGCACCGAGACCTTCCAGCAAGCCACTGAAATCACGCGCGATTACGCCAAGGCGCCGTCCGCTATCCCGGCCCGGAACAGGGTTCGGCGCGCGGCCTTGGTGCTCGCGCTGCTCGCAGGCACTGCGACCATGGCCTACTACGGACACGATTACTGGACCAACGGCCGATACCTCGAATCCACCGACGACGCCTATGTGAAGGCGGATTCCACGATCGTCGCGCCGAAGGTCTCCGGCTACATCGCCAAGGTGCTGGTCGGCGACAATGAGAAGGTTCGGGCAGGCCAGCTGCTGGCCAAGATCGATGACCGCGATTTCAAGGCGGCACTCGACCAGGCGAAAGCCGACGTCGCTGCCGGCGAAGCCTCGGTCCGCAACATCGACGCCCAGCTCGAACTGCAGCAGCCGATCATTGAACAGAGCACCGCCGACGTCGCCGCTGCAGAAGCCAATCTGAAATTCGCGCAGGAGGAGCGCGCCCGCTACGACGACCTCATGAAGTCGGGCTCCGGCACGATCCAGCGCGCGCAGCAGACCGACGCGGCGCTGCGCGCCAGCAGCGCGCAATTGCAGCATGCCAAGTCCGGCCTCGTCGCCGCGCAGCGCAAGGTCGACGTGCTCACCACCCAGCGCGCCCAGGCCACCGCCCAGCTCGAACGCGCCCGCGCGGTCGCGCAGCAGGCGGCGCTGAACCTGTCCTATACCGAGATCACCGCGCCGGTGGACGGCACGGTCGGCGCCCGCAGCTTGCGTGTCGGCCAATACGTGCAGGCCGGCACGCAATTGATGGCGGTGGTGCCGCTCGACGCCGTCTACGTCGTCGCCAATTTCAAGGAGACCCAGCTCACCCATGTGCGGCCGGGCCAGCCGGTCGAGCTGCACGTCGACAGCTTCCGCAACATCAGCCTGCGCGGCCATGTCGACAGCCTGTCGCCGGCGAGCGGGCTCGAATTCGCGCTGCTGCCGCCCGACAACGCCACCGGCAATTTCACCAAGATCGTGCAGCGCGTTCCGGTGAAGATCGTCCTCGACGACCACAGCCTCACCGGCTTGCTGCGGCCCGGCATGTCCGCGGTGCCGACCGTCGACACCAAACAGGCGGTGCTGGCCGAGCGCGAGACGGCCAAGCGCCTTGCCGACAATACGTCCCGCGCGAATGGGGGTTGAAGCCATGGGCACGCTCCAACCGGCCCTCAACGCCACCTCCGCCAATCTTCCCGCCCCCGTAGCATCCGCCGCGCCGGCGGTGTCGACAAAGACCTGGATCGCGGTGATCGGCGCCACGCTCGGCGCCTTTATGGCGGTGCTGAACATCCAGATCGTCAACGCCTCGCTCGCGGACATCCAGGGCGCGATCGGCGCCGGCATCGACGACGGCGGCTGGATCTCGACCTCCTATTTGATCGCCGAGATCGTGGTCATCCCGCTGTCGGGCTGGCTCGCGCAGGTGTTCTCGATCCGCATCTATCTGCTCACCAACGCGATCCTGTTCCTGGTTCTGTCCGCGGCCTGCGCACTGGCGCAGGATCTGTCGCAGATGATCGTGCTGCGTGCCATCCAGGGCTTCACCGGCGGCGTGCTGATCCCGATGGCCTTCACGCTGATCATCATGCTGCTGCCGCGCGCCAAGCAGCCGGTCGGCCTTGCGCTGTTCGCGCTGTCGGCGACTTTCGCGCCGGCGATCGGCCCGACCATCGGCGGCTATCTCACCGAGAATTTCGGCTGGCAATACATCTTCTACGTCAACCTGGTTCCCGGCGCGATCATGGTCGGCATGCTCTGGTACGCGCTCGAGCCCAAGCCGATGAAGCTGGCGCTGCTTCGCGAGGGCGACTGGGCCGGCATCATCACCATGGCGATCGGCCTGTCCGCGCTCCAGACCGTGCTGGAGGAAGGCAACAAGGACGACTGGTTCGGCTCGCCGTTCATCGTCAAGCTCTCGATCATCGCCGCTGTTGCGCTGACGGCATTCCTGATCATCGAGCTCACGGTGAAGAAGCCACTGCTCAATCTGCGTCTGCTCGTGCGTCGCAATTTCGGCTTCGGCATGCTCGCGAACTTCCTGCTCGGCATTGCACTCTACGGCTCCGTGTTCATCCTGCCGCAATATCTGGCGCGTATTCAGGGCTACAATGCCGAGCAGATCGGCATGGTGCTGGCCTGGACCGGGCTGCCGCAACTCGTGCTGATCCCGCTGGTGCCGCGCCTGATGCAGAAGTTCGATGCGCGGATCATCATCGGCGTCGGCTTCGTTCTGTTCGCAGCATCCAACTTCATGAACATCAACATGACCAACGACTATGCCGCCGACCAGCTGCTGTGGCCCAATATCGTGCGCGCCATCGGCCAGGCGCTGGTGATGGCGCCGTTGTCGGCGGCCGCGACCGCAGGCATCGAAGCGGAGAATGCGGGCTCGGCCTCCGGCCTGTTCAACATGATGCGCAATCTCGGCGGCGCCGTCGGCATCGCGCTGCTGCAAACCGTGCTGTCCAAGCGCGAGCAATATCACTCCAACGTGCTGATGCAGTCGGTTTCTGTGTTCGAGGAGGCCACGCGCACGCGGCTCGAGCAGCTCACGCAATATTTCGTCAATCACGGCGTTATCGACCGTGCGGACGCCGCGCATCGCGCCTATGTCGCGATCGGCCATACCGTGCAGAAGCAGGCCTATATCTTCGCCTTCAGCGATACTTTCTACCTGCTCGGAATGGCGCTGATCGTCGCTCTCATCGCCGTATTCTTTCTGAAGAAGCCTGGCCAGGTCTCGGCCGGCGGAGCCCACTGATCAACCAACGAAAAGGAGAACGACCATGAAGCCCCGCATGAACTACTATCAGGCCGCACCCGATACGATCAAAGCGCTGATGGCGCTGGAGGCGCAGATCCAGTCGACGGGCGTCGAGAAATCGCTGATCGAGTTGGTCAAGATCCGGGCCTCGCAGATCAATGGCTGCGCCTTCTGCATCAACATGCACACCGAGGACGCCCGCAAGCGCGGCGAGACCGAGCAGCGCATCTACCTGCTCAATGCCTGGCGCGAATCCCCGCTCTATTCCGACCGCGAGCGCGCCGCGCTGGCCTGGACCGAAGCGGTGACGCTGATCTCAGAGACGCATGCGCCCGACGAGACTTACGAACAGGTCCGCGCGCAGTTCTCCGAGGAGGAGACGGTGAACCTGACCATGCTGATCGGTGCCATCAATGCCTGGAACAGGATCGCGATCGCATTCCGCGCCGTGCATTCGGTGAAGGTGAAGGCGTCAGTGGCTTAAACCGACGGCAACGGACGGTCGCGTAGGGTGGGCAAAGCGTAAGCGTGCCCACCATTCTTCAGCAAAAACGTGAGAAGGCGTGGGCACGGCGCAAGCGCGCCTTTGCTCACCCTACGACAGCTGCCTATGCCGCTTACACCGCCGTCGCCTTGGCGAAGTCCACGTAAATCTCGCGCAGGCGCGTCGCCATCGGGCCGGGCTTGCCGTCGCCGATCGTCTTGCCGTCGATGGCGACCACCGGCTGCACGAAGGAGGATGCGCTGGTGATGAAGGCTTCCTTGGCGGCGAGCGCTTCGGCGACCGTGAAGGAGCGTTCCTCGACGCGCAGCTGGCGCTCCTCGGCAAGCGCAATCACGGCCTTGCGGGTGCAGCCGGGCAGGATCGCGTTGGAGTTCTGGCGGGTGACGATGACGTCGTCCTTGGTCAGGATGAACGCCGTGGACGAGCCGCCTTCGGTCACATAGCCATCCTGCAGCATCCAGGCTTCGCCGGCGCCGGCTTCCGCCGCGGCCTGCTTTGCCAGCACCTGCGCCAGCAGCGCCACGCTCTTGATGTCGCGGCGCTCCCAGCGGATGTCGGGCACCGTGATGACGTTGATGCCGGTCTTGGCCACCGCGGCATTGATGATGTCCTTCTCCGACGTGAACATCACCAGGCTCGACCTGACGTCAGCCTTGGGGAACGGGAAGTCGCGCCCCTTGTCGGCACCGCGCGTCACCTGGAGATAGACGAGGCCGTTCACGAGCTTGTTGCGCGCGATCAGCTCCTTCTGCAGCTCGGTGATGCGCTCGATGGTCTCCGGCAGCTTCAACTTGATCTCGCCGACGGACCGCTCCAGCCGCGCCAGATGCGAAGCATTGTCGACCAGCTTGCCGTCGAGCACGGCCGAGACCTCGTAGATGCCGTCGGCGAACAGGAAGCCGCGATCGAGCACCGAGATCTTGGCTTCCGAGAGCGGGACGAATGAGCCGTTGACGTAGGCGATCGAGTCCAAGGCAGGTCTCCTGGGGAGGGAAGGGATTTGGCCACCGGTATAGGGGATTTGGCGGGCTGGATAAACCCTACCCTCGTCATCCCGGGACGCGCGTAGCGCGCGCTAAGTGCGCAATTGCGCACCTGAGGATCCATACCCCCGATGGTGGTTATGGATTCCGGGCTCGCGACTGCGTCGCGCCCCGGAATGACGGTGGCGGTGATTAATGCGAAAGAATCTTCGACAAGAACTTCTGCGCGCGGTCGCTGCGGGGCTTGCCGAAGAAATCGTCCTTCGCTGCGTCCTCGACGATCTCGCCGCGGTCCATGAAGATGACGCGGTTGGCGACCTTGCGGGCAAAACCCATCTCGTGGGTGACGACCATCATGGTCATGCCCTCGCGGGCGAGATCGACCATGACGTCGAGCACCTCGCTGACCATTTCCGGATCGAGCGCCGAGGTCGGCTCGTCGAACAGCATCACGATCGGATCCATCGCGAGCGCGCGAGCGATGGCGACGCGCTGCTGCTGGCCGCCGGAGAGCTGCGCCGGGAATTTCTGCGCCTGCTCCTTCAAGCCGACGCGCTCGAGCAGCTGCATGCCTTTGGCCTGCGCCTTGTCATGCCCCCTACCCAGCACCTTCTCCTGCGCCAAGCAGAGATTGTCGATGATCTTGAGGTGCGGAAACAGCTCGAAATGCTGGAACACCATGCCGACGCGCGAGCGCAGCTTCGGCAGATCGGTTTTGGGGTCGTTGACCTTGGTGCCGTCAACGAGGATGTCGCCGCTCTGGAACGGCTCCAGCGCATTGACGCATTTGATCAGCGTCGACTTGCCCGAGCCGGAGGGGCCGCAGACCACGACGACCTCGCCCTTGGTGACATTGGTGGTGCAGTCGGTCAGCACCTGGAAGGTGGGGCTGTACCATTTGTTGACGTGGCTGATTTCGATCATGAGCGGGGAGCCCTAGCGAATGATGGCGATGCGCGCCTGGAGGCGGCGGACGCCGTAGGACGCGATACAGGAGATGGTGAAGTAGACCACGGCGGCGAACAGATACATTTCGACCAGGCGGCCGTCACGCTGCGCCACCTTGCTCGCCGCGCCCAGGAAGTCGGTGATCGACAGGACGTAGACCAGCGAGGTGTCCTGGAACAGCACGATGGTTTGCGTTATCAGCACCGGCAGCATGTTGCGGAAGGCCTGCGGCAGCACGACGTAGCGCATGCTCTGGGCGTAGGTCAGCCCCAGCGCACTCGCCGCGGCCGGCTGGCCGCGCGAGATCGACTGGATGCCGGCGCGCATGATCTCGGAGAAATATGCCGCCTCGAACATGATGAAAGTGACGAGCGAGGACGTGAACGCGCCGACGCTGATCGGACGCGAGGCGCCTGTCACCCACTGCCCGATATAGGGCACCAGGAAGTAGAACCAGAAGATCACCAGCACCAGCGGCAGGGAGCGCATGAAGTCGACATAGATGCCGGCGATGCGGCCCAGAATCTTGAATCCGGACAGGCGCATCAGGGCGAGCGCCGTACCGAAGACTAGGCCGCCGAGAGCTGCGAGGAAGGTCAGCGTCAGCGTGAACGTCATGCCCTCGTAGAACAGATACGGCAGCGCGCGGCGGATGACGTCGAAATCGAGATTGCCGAGCATCGCTTATTTCCCCGTGATGTAGCCGGGGATCGCAACCCAGCGCTCGAGGAAGCGCATCGCGGTCACGACGACGGCGTTGACGAGGAGATAGAGGATGGTCGCGGCGGTGAAGGCCTCGAACACCTGGAAAGAGAATTCCTGCATCGAGCGCGCCTGTCCGGTCAGCTCGAGCAGGCCGATGGTGATGGCGACGGCGGTGTTCTTGATGGTGTTGAGGAATTCAGACGTCAGCGGCGGCAGGATGATGCGGAAGGCCATCGGCAGCAGCACGTAGCGATAGCCCTGCACGGTGGTCAGGCCGAGCGCAGTCGCCGCCATCTTCTGCCCGCGCGGCAGCGAGGAGATGCCGGCCTGCAGCTGCACGGCTACGCGCGCCGACATGAAGAAGCCGACCCCGATCGCCGCCGTCCAGAACGGCGCGTTCGGCAATTGCTTCAGCCACAGCCCGGCCGCCCTCGGCAGAATTTCCGGCAGCACGAAAAACCACAGGAAGAGCTGCACCAGAAGCGGCATGTTGCGGAAGAATTCGACGTAGGCGAAGCCGAACCAATTGGCGCCCTTCGACGGCAGCGTGCGCATGACGCCGACGATCGAGCCTGTGATCAGCGCGATCACCCAGGCCAGCGCCGCGGTCTTGAGGGTCAGCGCCAGCCCCGACAGCAGCATGTCGAGGTAGGTGCCGGTCCCCATCGGATTCGGCTGGAAGAAGATTCCCCAGTTCCAGTTGTAGTTCACGTGTCCCCCGCGCGAACGCGCCCGTCATTGGACGTCTTGAGCGCCTATGCAAATGTCCGGCCACCCTGGTGTCAAGAGTGGCCGGACATGATCCCGATCGAAAAATCGAGGTTTTATCTTACTTGTAGTCGTCCGGGTTCGGCGAGTCCGTCGGCTTGGCGAACTCGTTCTTCAGCTCGGCCGAGATCGGCGTGTTGAGGTTCAGGCCCTTCGGCGGGATCTTCTGGGTGAACCACTTGTTGTAGATCTTCTCGGCCTCGCCGGAGGTGTAGAGCGCGGCGGTCGCCGCATCAACCACCTTCTTGAAGGCGGGATCGTCCTTGCGCAGCATGATGCCGTAGGGCTCGGGCTTGGAGAACGCGTCCTTGGAGATAACGTAGTCGTCCGGGTTCTTCGAACCGGCGACGAGGCTCGCCAGCAAGATGTCGTCCATGACGAAGGCGACCGCGCGGTCGGTCTCGACCATCAGGAAGGCTTCGGCGTGATCCTTGGCCGGAATGATGTTAGCGCCGAGGCCCTTGGCGACATTGGCTTCGGTGAGCTGCTTAATGTTGGTGGTGCCGGCGGTCGAGACCACGGTCTTGCCCTTGAGGTCATCGATCGACTTCAGGCCGCTCGACTTCTTGAAGACATAGCGGCTGGCGGTCAGGTAGTGGGTGTTGGTGAAGGCGACCTGCTTCTGGCGCTCGGCATTGTTGGTGGTCGAGCCGCATTCGAGGTCGATGGTGCCGTTGGCCATCAGCGGGATACGGGTCGCCGAGGTCACCGGGTTGAGCTTGACCTCGAGCTTGTCGAGCTTGAGCTCCTTCTTCACGGCGTCGACGATCTTGTAGCAGATGTCCATCGCGAAGCCGACCGGCTTCTGGTTGTCGTCAAGATAGGAGAACGGGATCGAGGAATCGCGGAAACCGAGCGTGATGGCGCCGGTGTCCTTGATGTTCTTCAGCGTGCCGGTCAGCTCCTGGGCCCCGGCTTGGCTGACGACGAGGGTCGCGGCGAGCGCGAGCCCGATGTGACGGAAATGTTTCACGTTTTTCTTCCCCTTTCGGATGATGCGGCCCGGATGCAAGCACAAATCGGGCCGGATTAGAATGTAACTTTCGGCTGGATTATCGGCTCAGGTTAACGGGCCAGTCGGTGGCTTTGGCAACTCGCCGAGATCCCAGAACAGCCCGGCCATCACCGTCAAGGCCTCTTCGGTCAATGGCAGCAGGATGTGCTCATTGGGCGCATGCTGGGAGCAGCCGGGATAGGAATGCGGCACCCAGATCGTCGGCAGTCCCAGGATCTCGGAAAACACGTCGTTGGGCAGCGAACCGCCGAAATTCGGCAGCACGGCCGGCGCCTTGCCGGTGGTCTCTCGCACCGAATCCGCCGCCCATTTGATCCACGGGCTGTCGAAATCGGTGCGCGATGCAGCAAAACTCTGCGCCGCGCGCACCTCGACCATCGGAAAACCGCGTCCGACCAGATGCGCGCGGACAGCGTCGATCAGCCCCTCAACCTTCGTCCCGACCACGAAACGCAGTTGCAGCACGGCATTGGCCTGGCCCGGAATCGCGTTGGCCGGCTTCTCGATATTGCCTGAGGACATCGCCAGCACTTCCAGCGTGTTCCAGGCGTAGAGCCGTTCAGCGGCCGATAGACCCTCCTCGCCCCAATTTTCGGCCAGCGCCGGCTCGTCCGCAGTCGGCACCACCTCGACGTCGGCGAGATAGGAGCGGATCTGGTTGGTCAGCCGCGGCGGCTTCAAGGCATCGAGCTGGAGACGGCCGCGGCCGTCGACCAGGGTGGAGATCGCGTTGACCAGGATGGTCGCGGGGTTGGCGAGCACGCCGCCCCAATTGCCGGAATGGTGGCCGCCGTCGCGCAAGTTCACGTCGAGATGGATGCGGATGCCTCCACGACAGCCGAGAAACAGCGTCGGCCGATCGGCCGAGAGGCGCGGCCCGTCGGAGGCCATGAACAGGTCGGCCTTGAGCGCGTCGCGATGGAGATCGCAGACCTTGCCGAGATCGGGCGAGCCGATCTCCTCGCCCATCTCGATGATGAACTTGGCGTTGAAGCCGAGCTTACCGCCGCGCGCCTCGCGCACCGCACGCAGCGCGGCCATATTGATGCTGTGCTGCCCCTTGTTGTCGGCGGTGCCGCGGCCATAGAGGCGCGTCCCGGAAGCATTGGTGCGCCAGGGATCCCGGCCATCACGCCACTCGCCTTCCATGCCGTCGACGACATCGCCATGGCCGTAGACCAGCACGGTCGGCGCAGACGCGCTCTCGTGATGCTCGGCGAACAGGAACGGCGCCTTGCCGCTCGGGGATTCGACGATGCGGCTGGAAAAATCGAGCGCGGCGAAAGCCGGCTGCATCTCCTGCTGCAGATAGGCGCGCAGCTCGGGGCCGCGCTGCGGATTCTGGCTCTCGGTCTTGTAGGCGACGCGGCGATCGAGTTCAGCGAGGAACGCGCCGGACTTGAAATCCTCACGGGCGCGGGCGATGGCGTCGGCTCTGGTCATGCTTGCTTTTCGAGACTGTGAGACGAAGGACCTTACCCGACATGGGTTGGCCCTCGAAAGTGGCGGGGACTTGGATGGTTTCTTGTAGTTCTCTTGTAGCTCTCTTGGGATTTCGTTCTTGCTTCCTTGAGACTGGCTTGCCAGGCACAGCTGCGACGCTGACTTTGGCCTTGCCAAGCGCAAGCCTTCTATCTTGGCCCTTGCCAAGGGCCAATTATATGCAAGAACTTCGCCAAGTTGGGGCGCACATCTATCATTCGAAGAGCGCTCAGTACAGGGCGCCGAGGGACCAGCATGGCCAAAGAGATCAGGCTCAACGCCTTTGCGATGAATTGCGTCGCACACCAATCACCGGGCCTGTGGACCCATCCGCGCGACCGTACCGCCGAGTATAACCGCCTGTCCTACTGGATCGATCTCGCCAAGACGCTGGAGCGCGGCCGTTTCGACGGGCTGTTCCTGGCCGACGTGCTTGGCGTCTATGACGTGTATGGCAACAGCCCTGACGCAGCCTTGCGCAATGCAGCGCAGACGCCGTCGAACGAGCCGCTGCTGCTGCTGTCGGCGATGGCGGCGGTGACGCAAAATCTCGGCTTCGGCGTCACCAGCAATCTGTCCTTCGAGCCGCCCTATCCGTTCGCACGGCGGATGTCGACGCTCGATCACCTCACCGAGGGGCGGATCGGCTGGAACGTCGTCACCGGCTATCTCGACAGCGCCGCGCGCGGTGCCGGCAAGGACAAGCAGACCGGCCATGACGACCGCTACGACATCGCCGACGAATATATGGAGGTCGTCTACAAGCTCTGGGAAGGCAGCTGGGAAGACGATGCCGTGCTGCGCGACCGCAAGCGCGGCATCTTCACCGACCCGGCAAAAGTTCATCGCGTCAATCATGCGGGCGCGAACTACCGCATCAACAACACCATTCACCTCAGCGAGCCCTCGCCGCAGCGCACGCCCGTGCTGTACCAGGCCGGCACCTCGCCGCGCGGCCGGCAGTTCGCGGCCAGGCACGCCGAGTGCGTGTTCATGTCGGGACCGTCAGCCAAGGTGATCGCGCCGCGCGTCTCCGCAATCCGGCAGGAGGCGGCCGCACTCGGCCGCGATCCGGCGGAGATCCTGATGTTCTCGATGATGACGATCATCCTCGGACGGACGGAAGCCGAGGCGAAGGAAAAATACGCCGACTACCGCCGCCACATCAGCCCAGAAGGCGCGCTGGCGCTGATGTCGGGATGGACCGGCGTCGACTTCTCCGGCTACGACCTCGACCAGCAGGTGCGCCACGTCCAGAACGATGCCGGCCGCAGCGCGATGGACAACGTGACCCGCGCCGACCCTGACCGCGTCTGGACCGTGCGCGACGTCATCGAGCATGTCGGCATCGGCGGCGCTGGCCCGGTCGTGGTCGGCACGCCCGAGATGGTCGCAGACAAGATCGAAGCATGGTTCGAGGCGACGGATGTCGACGGCCTCAACGTCGCGTTCGCGATCTCGCCCGGCGATTTCGAGGATATCGCCGACATGCTGGTGCCCGAGCTGACGCGGCGCGGAAGGTACAAGAGCGAGTACGCCAAGGGCACGTTGCGGGAAAAACTGTTCGGCGAGGGCCGCGCGCGCCTCGACGCGCCGCATCCCGCGGCGGAGTATCGCGTGGGGAAGAAGGGGTAGGCGGAAGATCGCGCCACAGCCAGGCTGTCGTCCCCGCGAAGGCGGGGACCCATAACCACAGGAAGTAGTTTGGCGAAGACTCGGGAGCTCGATACGCCTACCAGCCGCAGTCGATAGATCACGCGGTATGGGTCCCCGCCTTCGCGGGGACGACTGCGGGGCTACACCTTCCCGTCCACCATCACCTCGATCAGCTTGGTTCCCGGCCGATTGAACGCTGACGTCAGCGTTGCCTTCAGTTCGCTAACATCGCTGACCTTGATCGCCTCACAGCCGAGTGCCTTGGCGACGCCGGCGAAATCGACCGGCGGATCGACGAAATCCATGCCGACGTAATTGTCATCGCCGTGGAAGGCGAGCAGGCGCTGCTTGATGATGCGATAGCCGCCGTTGTTGGCGATGACGACGTTGAGCGGCAGCTTGTGATGCGCTGCGGTCCAGAGCGACTGGATCGAGTACATCGCGCTGCCATCGCCGGAGAAGCACACCACGGGGCGATCGGGATTGGCAATGCTGGCGCCGACCGAGGCCGGCAGGCCCCAGCCGATGCCGCCGGAGGCGAGCCCGTGATAGCCGTAGCGGTCGCGATGCGGATGCAGGGCCGTGATCTGGCGGCTGGAGGTGAGACCTTCGTCGACCAGGATGGCGTTATCGGGCATGGCCTCGACCATTTGCAGCACCAGGAAGTCCGGATCAATCGGTGTGCGGCCGGCACTCTTGCCGATCTGCTCGACCAACGCGGCGCGGCGCGCGGTCCAGTTCTTCGGCGCGAGCTCGGCGAGACGCTGCTTGGCGCGGCTCGCGAGGGCCGCGCCGCCCATCTCCTTGAGTACCGGGATCAGCGCGCGCAGTGTTTCCTTCAGATCCGCCTTCAGCGCGATCTCGGCCCCGTAGTTCTTGGCAATCTCCCAATCGATGAGACCGATCTGCACGATGCCGAGGCCCTCAGGCAGCGCGTCGACCTCGCTATAGACCGACATCCGCAGCGGGTCGCCGCCGAGGGCGATCAAGAGATCGTACGGCGCGAGCGTATCGCGCGCGGCCTTCTGCACGCGCGCGAGCGTGCCGACGAAGCTCGGGCTTTCGGACAGAAAGTGCGAGCCGTAGGGCGTCGAGGACTGATAGGCCGCAGCGCCGAGCAGCTCGGCCAGTTCAGCCGCCTCCGTCAAAGCATCGCTCTTGACCACCTCGTCCATGGTCACGATCACGGGACGCTCGGCCTTGAGCAGACGTGCGGCAAAGGCCTTCAGCGCCTCGTCCGAAGGTTTCGTGCGCGCATCGATGCGGGTGGAACGACCGAGATCGAGTCCCGCCTCGCTGTTGAGGATGTCGCCGGGCAGCGAGATGAACACCGGCCCGGTCGGCGGCGTCATCGCCACCTTGGCGGCGCGGCGCACGATGCGCGGCAGGTCCTCCAGCCGTGTCACCTCGACGGCCCATTTCACCAGCGGCTCGGCCATGCGCACCAGCGGACCATAGAGCACCGGCTCCATCAGACCGTGGCCCTGCTCCTGCTGGCCCGCCGTCAGGATCATCGGCGTGCCCGTGAACTGGGCGTTGTAGAGCGAGCCCATGGCGTTGCCGAGGCCGGGCGCGACGTGAACGTTGCAGGCGACGAGCTTGCCCGAAGCGCGGCTGTAGCCGTCGGCGATCGCGACCACCAGGCTCTCCTGCATCGCCATCACATAAGTGAGATCGGGATGGTCCTTCAGCGCATGCATGATCGGCAGTTCGGTGGTTCCAGGGTTGCCGAACAGATGCGTGATGCCCTCGTCCTTGAGCAGCGCGAGAAAGGCGGAGCGGCCGGTGATCTTGTCCTTCATGTTTCCTCCAGGAGCGGACCGTTGCCGCAAGGACCGAAAGCATGATGGCCGAGATGCTGGCAGAGGCGCAAGGAAGCGCGGTCATGGCTGCGTTGCGCGGGAGAGGCGCTACATCTCCTCCCGCCCGAGTTCGAACGGGTCGTCCCCGCCAGCGCGCTTCTTCCTTTTCGAGCGCTGCCAGACGACGCCGGGAAAGCCCTTCAGCGGCACCAGGGACTCGCCGGTATAGGCCCATTCCTGCAGCTCTTCGATGGCGATGTGATAGAGCGGCTGGCGGCCGGTGCGCTCGTTGAACAGGGCGCGCGGGATGTTGACCATGTGCGGCCCGCGCGGGCGCTCGTACATGATCGGCGTGCCGCAATGCGAGCAGAAGCTGCGCGCGGTCTTCGTCGCCTTGTCCTCGTAGCGGGTCAGCGCGGTCTTGCCCGAGGTGATGCGGAATCGCTTCTTCCAGCTTCCGACATAGGTGGCGTAGGCCGCGCCATGGGCGCGGCGGCTGGCGGCGGAATGATCGTGCCAGGCCCAGCGCGCGGGCACGTCGATCTCGAAGGCGACCTTGCCGCAGAGGCATTGGCCGGTGGCGATCCCTGCGGCGGCTGCGGCTTTGGCCATGGACGTCTCTCCGTCGTCATCGCTAGCGCAGCGAAGCAAGCTCGTCATTCCGGGGCGATGCGAAGCATCGAGCCCGGAATCCATCCCACGTCCAGGTATGCGGCCCGATGGATTCCGGGTTCGCGACTTCGTCGCGCCCCGGAATGACAGATCAAGCCGGCGTCAGCTCGTCATACACCGGATAATCCGTGTACCCCTTCTCCTCGCCGCTGTAGAACGTCGCGCGATTATACGGCGTGATCGGGTAGCCGTGCTCGAGACGACGCGGCAGATCAGGATTGGAGATGAAGATGCGGCCGAAGGCGATGATGTCCGCATGTCCGTCGGCGATCGCCGCATTCGCGGTCTCCCCGGTGAAGCCGCCGGCGGTCATCAGCACGCCGCTGTAGAGCGGACGGAACAGCACCATCGCCGATGGCACGTTCTGCCAGTTGACCTCGGCGCGGCCCGAGCCGCTGGAGCGCGGTTCGATGAAATGCAGGTACGCCAAACCCAGGTTCTCGAGCGCCTTCACGACATGGGTATAGAGCGGCATCGGATCGGGCTCGCCGGAATCATTGGCGATGCCGTAGGGCGACAGCCGCACAGCGACACGGTTCGAGCCCCAGACGTCGATCGCGGCCTGCGTGACCTCGAGCAGAAGGCGCGCACGGTTCTCGATTCCGCCGCCATATTGATCGGTGCGCTGGTTGCTGCGCGATTGCAGGAATTGCTCGAGCAGATAGCCGTTGGCGCCGTGGATCTCGACGCCGTCGAAGCCGGCGGCGAGCGCGTTCTTGGCCCCCTGCCGGAACGCCTCGACGATGCCCTTCACCTCATCAGTCTCCAGCGCGCGCGGCGTCTCGTAGTCGGCGATCTTTCCGTCGGCCGTCATCGCCTTCATGCCTTCGGCCTTGATCGGAATTGCCGAGGCCGAAACCGGCAGCTCGCCGCCGTGGAAGGAGGAATGAGAGACGCGGCCGACATGCCAGAGCTGGAGAAAGATGATGCCGCCCTTGGCGTGCACGGCATCCGTCACCTTGCGCCAGCCCGCGACTTGCGCCTCCGAATAGATGCCGGGTGTCGCCGGATTGCCGCGGCCGTGCGAGAGCACCGGCGAGGCTTCGGCGATGATCAGGCCGCCCTTCGTCGCACGCTGGCCGTAATATTCGGCGTTGAGTGGCCGCGGCGCGAAAGTGTCGCGCTCGGCCCGCATGCGCGTTAGCGGCGCCATCGCGACGCGATGCGCGAGCTGGTAGGGACCGACCTGCAACGGCTTGAACAAGGCTTCGAATTTCATGTGGTCCCCGGATGTCTTTGAAAGGATGCAGATGATTGTGAGGGAGACTGACCGCCTGAAGGCGGTGGTTGTTCTCCCTCTCCCCGTTCTTACGGGGAGAGGGTTGGGGTGAGGGGCTGCCTCGGCAATCGCGGTGAGAGTGGACTCGCGGAGAGTCCCCCTCACCCGGAATCCGCGCGTGGCGCGAATTCCGCCTCTCCCCGCAAGCGGGGAGAGGCGAAGGAGAGCCGGCCTTACGCCGTCTTGATCCAGACGGCCTTCACGTTGAGATATTCCTCGACGTGCTGCTTGCCGGATTCGCGGCCGTAGCCGCTCATCTTGTAGCCGCCGAACGGCACGGCCGGATCCATCGCCTGGTAGCAGTTGACCCACACCGAGCCGGCACGCAAGCGTTTCGCCACCGCATGGGCCTTGCTGACGTCGCGCGTCCACAGACCGGAGCCGAGGCCGAACGTGGTGTTGTTGGCGCGTTTGACCAGCTCGTCCATGTCCTTGAACGCGATTGCGGAGATGACGGGGCCGAAAATCTCCTCCTGCGCGATGCGCATGTTGTCCTCGACACCCGCGAACACCGTCGGCGAGACGAAGAAGCCCTTCGACAGCGCGCCTTCGGTGACCCGTCCGCCGCCGGCAAGCGCCTTCGCGCCCTCCTTCTGGCCGATGTCGAGATAGCCGGTGACGCGCTCGAGCTGCTGCTCCGAGACGAGCGGCCCGATCTGCACGTTGGGATCGAGGCCGTTGCCGACCTGCAGCTTCTTGCCGAACTCGGCGACGCGGCCGACGAATTCGTCATAGATCGAGTGCTCGACAAACAGGCGCGTTCCGGCGCTGCAGATCTGCCCTGAATTGGCGAACACCGCCATCGCCGCGCCGGGCACGGCGGCGTCGAGATCGGCATCGGCGAACACGATGTCCGGCGACTTGCCGCCGAGCTCGAGCGAGACGCGCTTGAGATTGCCGGCGGACGCACGGATGATCGACTGGCCCGTGACATGCGAGCCGGTGAAGGCGACCTTGTCGACGTCGTGATGCGAGGCGAGCGCCGCGCCCGCGGTCTCGCCATAGCCGGGGACAACGTTGATGACGCCGGGCGGCACGCCCGCTTCCATTGCGAGCTCAGCGATGCGCAGCGAGGTCAGCGGCGCTTCTTCGGCAGGCTTGAGCACCACGGTGCAGCCGGTCGCGATCGCCGGGCCGATCTTCCAGATCGTCGCGGTCAGCGGCCCGTTCCAGGGAATGATGGCGCCGACGACGCCGATCGGCTCCTTCAGCGTGTAGGAGAATATCTCGCCGGGTAGCGAGTTCTCGATGGTCTCGCCGTGGATCGCGGTGGTCTGGCCGGCGTAATAGCGCAGCATGCCGACGGCGCGCAGGCGGTAGGCACGGGTGCGGCTCAGCGGCGCGCCCATGTCGAGCGTGTCGAGCTGCGACAATTCGTCGAAATTCTTCTCGACGAGATCGGCGAGCCTCAGGAGCAGGTTCTGCCGCTCGAACGGCTTGACCTTACTCCACGGGCCTTCGAAAGCGCGACGCGCAGCCGCGACCGCACGATCGATGTCTTCCTTGTCGCCTTCGGCGACGGTTGCGAGCAGCTCGCCGGTGGCGGGATTGCGGGTCTCGAAGCGCTTGCCCGAGGCTGCATCGACCCACTTGCCGTCGATCAGCATCTGCTTGTAGGACCCGTTGGCGAACGGATGGCGCGTGATCGGAATAGCCTGCGACACAGCCATGGCTGCACTCCCTGTCAGTTGAATTGATTGGTTCGATCTGGGCGGGATCGTTCGGCCGAGGATACAGCCGCGCCTGATAGGCGTAAAGGCAGCGCGGAACGAAGACCTCCCATGCCGACTTGTGCAGGGTCGCATCGCTGCCATGCTATAGCTCGGCTGAAGGCTTTCCACGGAGACGCTCGATGTCACATCCCGCCATCGTCAAGGACAATGTTGCCGTGATCACGGGTGGCGCAGCCGGCATCGGATTTGCCGCCGCCGCGGCATTTGCGCGCGCTGGAATGAAGGTATGTATCGCGGATGTCGACGAGACACGCTTGGCAGAAGCTGCAACAAAATTGTCATCCGTAACATCGGCCGCAAACGTCATGACCTCGGCCGTCGATGTCAGCAGGATCGAGAGCGTGACGGAACTCGAGCGCGCCGTCCACGCGCGGTTCGGCGGCACCGATGTCCTCATGAACAATGCCGGCATTCAGCCCGGCAGCACCTTGTTCGACGCGCCGGACAATTGGCAACGCATCATCGCCGTCAACATGTGGGGCATCATCAACGGCTCGCGCATCTTCGCGCCAAACATGATCGCCCGTGGCAGGCGCGGCCTCATCATCAACACCGGTTCCAAGCAGGGCATCACCACGCCGCCCGGCGATCCCGCCTACAACGTCTCCAAGGCCGGCGTGAAGGCCTTCACCGAGGCGCTCCAGCACGAGTTGCGCAACACCAATGACTGTCGCGTTACGGCGCACCTGCTGATCCCGGGCTTCGTCTTCACCGGCCTGACCGCAAAGGGACGCACCGAGAAGCCGGCCGGCGCCTGGACGCCGGAGCAGACGGTCGATTTCATGCTGGCGCGGCTGGCGGCCGGCGATTTCTACATTCTCTGCCCGGATAATGACGTGCCGCGCGCGCTCGACGAGAAGCGCATGCTCTGGGCGGCCGGCGATATCGTCGAGAACCGCCCGCCATTGTCGCGCTGGCATCCGGATTACGCCGATGCGTTCGCGAAGTTTGTGGCGCGAGAGTAGGCCTGCACCGCTCTCTCGCTCGCCCCCAGGGCTATCGCATATGACTTGTGGCGGCGGTCTGCGCGCACGCCTCGTCCTTCGAGACGGCGCTGACGCGCCTCCTCAGGATGAGGCTAATCGGCGTCAGTGCCCGTTGAAACTGCTGCCGCGCACTCCGACCTGATCCTGAGGAGCCCGCCTCAAGCGGGCGTCTCGAAGGATGGCCGCAGGGAAAATCTCAAATGCGATAGCCCTGCGCTCGCCTCGGCCTCCCGGGAGGGTGGGGTCACGGCCACCTGGCCTTGCCCCACCTTGACTCCCCCAAAATTCGTTATACAACATAACTATTCTGACAAGGACGCAAATGACACAAGGAAACGCCGAGACCGCGAATGCGGGTCCCTCCGGGCTGTTGAGGATCGAGCGGGCGGACCGGGTTCTGACCGTGGGTCTGAACCGGCCGGCCAAGCGCAATGCGCTCAATGACGGCATCATCCTGGAAATCGGCGAGTGTTTTGCGAACCTGCCCGAGGATATCGGCGCGGTCGTCATCCACGGTATCGGCGACCATTTCTCCAGTGGCCTCGACCTCTCCGAGCTGACCGAGCACGACGCCACCGGCGGGCTCCTGCACTCCCAGATGTGGCACCGGGTGTTCGACCGCATCCAGTACAGCCGCGTGCCCGTGATCGCAGCGCTCCGGGGCGCCGTGATCGGCGGCGGGCTGGAGCTTGCCTGCGCGGCCCATATCCGCGTCGCCGAGCCCTCGACCTATTTCGCGCTGCCGGAGGGGCAGCGCGGCATTTTCGTCGGCGGCGGCGGCTCGGTGCGGCTGCCGCGGCTGATCGGCGTTGCCCGGATGATGGACATGATGCTGACGGGACGCGTCTACAGCGCGACCGAGGGCGCGTCCTACGGCTTTGCGCAATATCTGACGGAGGCCGGCAACGGGCTCGGCAAAGCGCTGGAGCTTGCGACCAAGGTGGCGTCCAACGCCCCGCTGACGAATTTCGCCGTGCTCCAGGCGCTGCCGATGATCGCAGAGGCCAATCCGCAGACCGGCCTGTTGATGGAGTCGCTGATGGCCACCGTCGCGCAGAGCGACAAGGAGGCCAAGCGGCGGATCCGCGAATTCCTCGAGCACAAGACCGCGAAGGTGAAGCCCAAATCATGAGCGTAAAGTCATGAGCGCCCAGCCGTCCTCTTCCGGCATGGAGCGCGGCGCGAGCAATTTCCCGCTGCGGCCCATCTCGTTCGGCAATCCCGTCGTCAACATCGAGCGGCGCGACGACGGCACGATTTACCTGCGGCCAAAGCAGCCGCTCGGCGACTATCCGGTCCGCATCACCGACCGCCTGCATCATTGGGCCACGACGACGCCGGACCGCGTCTTCATGGCCGAGCGCGAAGGCGGCCGCGGCTGGCGCAAGATCACCTATGCCGAGCTGCTCACCGCGAGCCGTCACATCGCCTCCGCATTGATCCAGCGCGGCCTGTCGGCCGAGCGGCCGGTCGTCATCCTCTCCGGTAATTCGATCGACCACGCGCTCCTGGCGTTCGGCGCGTTCTATGCCGGCGTTCCGTTCTGCCCGGTGTCGCCGGCCTATTCGCTGGTGTCGAAGGATTACGGCAAGCTGTCCTATCTGATGAAGCTGCTGACGCCGGGCCTCGTCTTCGCCGACGATGCCGACAAGTTCGCCGATGCGCTCGCCGCCAACGTCTCGCTCGGCACCGAGATCGCCGCGTCCTATGGGCACGTGCCGGGCCGCGACGTGACCCTGCTGGCCGACCTGATGGCGACGCCGATCCGTGGCGATCTCGACAACGTTCACGGCAGGATCGGCCCTGACACGATCGCAAAATTTCTGCTGACCTCGGGCTCGACCGGCAATCCCAAGGCCGTCGTCAACACCCAGCGTATGATCTGCGCCAATCAGGTGATGCTGCGCGAGACGCTCGCCTTCCTGAAGGACGAGCCGCCGGTCATCATCGATTGGCTGCCGTGGAATCACACCTTCGGCGGCAATCACAACATCGGCCTGACGCTCTACAACGGCGGCTCGATGTATCTGGACGCCGGTAAGCCGGTGCCTGGGGGCATCGAGGAGACCGTGCGCAATCTCCGGGAGATTTCACCGACGGTCTATTTCAACGTGCCCAAGGGTTATGAATCGCTGCTGCCCTATCTGCGCGACGACCAGGGCTTGCGCGCCAAGTTCTTCGACCGGCTGCATGCGATGTTCTTCTCCGGCGCGGCGCTGTCGCCGTTCGTCTGGGACAGCCTCGATGAGCTCGCGGCGAAGGAGAAGGGCTATCGCGTGCCGATGCTGACCGGTCTCGGCGCGACCGAGACCGCGCCGTTCTTCATGTCGGTCAACCCGCGCACCAGCCGCTCCGGCCATGTCGGCCTGCCCGTCTCCGGCAACGACGCCAAGCTGGTGCCGAACAACGGCAAGCTGGAAGTGCGCGCCAAGGGGCCGAACGTGATGCCCGGCTACTGGCGCCAACCCGACATCACGGCAAAATCCTTCGACGAGGAAGGATTCTACAAGATGGGCGATGCGCTCAAGCCCGCCGATCCCGATGATTTCAACGCCGGCTTCGATTTCGACGGCCGCGTCAGCGAGGACTTCAAGCTCGCGAGCGGCACCTGGGTCAGCGTCGGTCCCCTGCGCGCGCGCCTCACCGCGGCCTGCGCGCCCCTGGTGCGCGACGTCGTCATCGCCGGCATCAACCGCGACGAGATCTCCGCGCTGGTCGTGCTCGATCTCGACGGCTGCCGGCTGATCAACCCGACGCTGCCGCCCGACGATCTCGTCGTCGCGACGCGCGACCGCCTGGTGCGCGAGGCTTTCCGCGAGCGCCTGACCCGTTTCCTCGGCCAGGCCACGGGATCCTCGACACGGATCACGCGCGCAATCCTGATGGACACGCCACTCTCGATCGACAAGGGCGAAGTCACCGACAAGGGCTCGATCAACCAGCGCGCAGTGCTGGAGCATCGCGGCGAGCTGATCGAGGAGCTCTACGCTGCCAATCCGTCGAACCGTGTGATATCGGTCGCCTAGAAAAATATCGCCAAAGGAGAACGCCATGTTGTTGAAGGATCAGGCAGCCATCGTCACCGGCGGCGCATCGGGACTGGGCGCGGCCACCGCGAGAAAGCTGGCCGCACAGGGCGCCAAGGTCGCGGTGTGCGACCTCAACACCAAGCTGGCCGAAACGGTCGCCGCAGAGATCAAGGGCGTGGCCGTCACCTGCGACGTCTCCGATGCCGCCTCCGCTGAAGCCGCGATCGCGCAGGCGACCAAGGCCCATGGCCCGGCGCGCGTGCTGGTCAATTGTGCCGGCATCGGCGTTGCCAAGCGCGTGGTCGGCCGCGACGGCCCGATGGCGCTTTCGGATTTCGACAAGGTGATCAAGGTCAACCTGATCGGCACCTTCAACATGCTGCGCCTCGCCGCCACCGAAATGTCCAAGCTGGAGCCGCAGGCGACCGGCGAGCGCGGCGTCATCATCAACACCGCCTCCGTTGCCGCCTATGACGGCCAAATCGGCCAATCCGCCTATTCGGCCTCCAAGGGCGGCATCGTCGGCATGACGCTGCCGATCGCGCGCGAGCTCGCGCAGTTCGGCGTCCGCGTGCTGACGATCGCCCCCGGCCTGTTCCTGACGCCGCTGCTGGCGAACCTGCCGCAGGAGGCCCAGGACTCGCTCGCCGCCGCGATCCCCTTCCCGCGCCGGCTCGGCCAGGCCGACGAGTTCGCCGCGCTCGCGCTGCACATGGTCGAGAATGCGTATCTGAACGGCGAGGTGGTGCGCCTCGACGGCTCGCTGCGCATGGCGCCCAAGTAAATTCGCAGAGTAAGGCCGCCAGATGTTCGTGAACCGGCGCGAGGTCCAGATCCAGTGGGGCGATTGCGACCCCGCGAACATCGTCTACTACCCGCGCTATTTCGCGATGTTCGACGATTCGACCTCGACCCTGTTCGAAGCCGCCGGCTTCTCCAAGCAGGACCTGGTCCGCAAATACGGCCTGGTGGGCATCCCCATGGTCGACACGCGGGCCAAGTTCTACATCCCCTCGACCTATGGCGACTGGATCACCATTGAAACCAAGATCGAGAGCATCAAGCGCTCGAGCTTTGAGGTGAAGCACAACGTCTACAAAGGCGAGGCGCTCGCGATCGAGGGTTTTGAGACCCGCGTCCTGGTCGGCCGCGATCCCGTTAACCCAGACAAGTTGAAATCGGCACCGTTCCCGGCGGAAATGGTAGCCAAGTTCACGGGAAGCTAAATCGCCGCATCACCAAAAGAGGGGGCTGAATTACCCCCCGATTTCTGCTTTCAAATAAACACGTAAAGGGAGGAATAGATGAAACGCTTTTATTTGACCGCTGCCATCACTGCGGCCGCGCTGGCTCTGCCGGCGCTGCCCGCGCTGGCCCAGACCAGCGAAGTCACCATCGGCATCACCACCACCACGACCGGCCCGGGTGCGGCACTCGGCATTCCCGAGCGCAACGCGCTGGAATTCGTGCCGAAGGAGATCGGCGGCGTGCCGCTGAAGGTGATCGTGCTCGACGACGGCGGCGATCCCACCACCGCCACCACCAACGCCCGCCGCTTCGTCACCGAATCCAAGGCCGATATCATCATGGGTTCGGCGCTGACGCCGCCGACCATCGCGGTCTCCAACGTCGCCAATGAAGCCGGCATCCCGCACTTCGGTCTGGCGCCCTTCCCGATCACGCCGGAGCGCATGAAGTGGTCGGTGGCGATGCCGCAGCCGATTCCGATCGTCGGCAAGGTGCTGTACGACCACATGAAGGCCAAGGGCGTGAAGACGCTCGGTTACATCGGCTATTCCGATTCCTACGGCGACCTCTGGTTCAACGATTTGAAGGCGCAGGCCGTGCCGATGGGGATGACCATCGTCGACGAGGAGCGCTTCGCTCGTCCCGACACTTCGGTGACCGGCCAGGTGCTGAAGCTCGTCGCCGCCAATCCGGACGCCATCCTGGTCGGCGCCTCCGGCACCGCGGCCGCGCTGCCGCAGACCGAGCTGCGCGAGCGCGGCTACAAGGGCCTGATCTACCAGACCCACGGCGCGGCCAGCATGGACTTCATCCGCATTGCCGGCAAAGCAGCGGAAGGCGTGCTGATGGCCTCGGGTCCCGTCATGGCCCCCGAGGAACAGCCGGACAGCGCGCTGACCAAGAAGCCGGGCCTCGCGCTGAACTCCGCCTACGAGGCAAAGTACGGCCCCAACAGCCGCAGCCAGTTCGCCGGCCATTCCTTTGATGCGTTCGAGATCCTCAAGCGCGTCATTCCGGCGGCGTTGAAGACGGCCAAGCCCGGCACGCCGGAATTCCGCGAAGCCATCCGCCAGGCGCTGCTGACGGAGAAGGAGCTGGCGGCGAGCCAGGGCGTCTACAACTTCACCGAAAAGGACCGCTACGGCCTCGACGAGCGCTCGCGCATCCTGCTCACGGTGAAGGACGGCAAGTACACGCTGGTGAAGTAGGCGTCGCCAAGATTCGAGACAACGAGAGCCGGCCCACTGGGCCGGCTCTTTGTTTTGGTTAGTGGAGTGAGCTGCAGCTCCGGCACCGGTGCGCCCCCTCTCCCGCTTGCGGGAGAGGGTTGGGGAGAGGTGCCTCCGCGTTGGGACCTTCCGAGACTTACGGAGAAACCCCCCTAGAGGAGAAAACCCTCACCCGGCGCTTCGCGCCGACCTCTCCCGCAAGCGGGAGAGGTTGCACCGAGTCAGCCGATGCACCGCGGCTACGCCGCCTGCCGTAGCGGCGTCCAGGCGAATTCCGGATAATAGTCGTCCATCATGCGGTCGACATAGGCGGTGAGGTTCGGAAATCCCTCGGCCCGCTCGCGCAAGGCGGATTCGAAGAACGGTGAGAGGACGCCGGCGAGCATACCGAACGCAGTGGCATCGACGCCGCAGGGCCTGTTGCCCATCAGGAAGGCTTTGTCGCCGAGCTGCACCGACAGCGCGAACAGCGAACGCACGGCAAGATCGACGTCGTCATCCGGCGCATGGCGGCCGAGGCCAGAGAGCAGATAGTTCTCGGCGACGCGGAATTGAGCGTCCTCGCGCAGCTTCTCGCGATTGTGCTCCGGCGCACCGTCGAAGAAATGCGCGGGCCCCTTGGCGAAATTGACCGGATCGACCCAGCGCGCGCCCACCAGCGCCCAATAGACGTGGTGCTCGATCATGCGCTCGAACGCCCAGGCCTGCGCACGCTCGGCCAAGGTGAGGCCGGCATCGAAATCGAAGCCGTAGCGGCGCTCGATATGGGCCCGGATGAAGGTGGAATCGGCCACCGCCTCGCCGCCATCGTCGATGAAGGGCAGCTGCCCCTTGGGCGAGGCCGGCGGCATCGCCCGCTCTTTCCGATAAGGCAGTCCCGCCATCTTGAGCTGCACCTCGGTCTTGGTGACGAAGGGGCTGATTTCCGGCAGGCCGAAGCCGGCGCCAAAGCCGTAAAGCGTGATCATGCAAGCTCTCCTGAACCTGTCGAACGAGTGGAAGGAACCTAGCGGCCGGCTGCTGCCACCATGGTGGCAGCAGCCGTGATATCTTCTGCGAAGCGGGCCCCGCGCCAGGCGCGGCCCATCAGATGGCGGACCAGCGCATTCGCGGCATGGTTCAGCGAGCGTGTCACCACGCTTGCGAGCGCAAATCGGAGATCAACGGCCATGAGATCGAGCGGAACGAGGCGGCCAAACGCCCAAGCCCGCAACATTTGGCCGTGCCACAGCTGCGCCCGCCACAGTGGACCGGCCTGGCCGAAATGGGTTGGAATGATCATGGACAAATCCTCTTCAGTCGATGTGTTGTCCCGGTATAGAACCCCCCTGCTGCCAACATCCTGTCAGCAGCCGCGCGCCGATTTCTGATCCGTCGTTCGAGAAGAGAACTGTCATGAGACGCGCCGACCGGCTGTTTCAAATCATCCAGGTGCTAAGGCGCACGCGTAAGCCGCTGACGGCAGACGCGATCGCGGCCGAGCTCGAGACTTCGAAGCGCACCATCTATCGCGACATCGCAACCCTGATCGGCCAGCGCGTGCCGATCCGCGGCGAAGCCGGCATGGGTTACATCCTGGAAAAGGGTTTCGACCTGCCGCCCCTGATGCTGACGCCGGACGAGATCGAGGCGGCCGTGCTGGGCGCGCAATGGGTCGCAGGCCACGCCGATTCCGCGCTGGCGCGCGCGGCCGAAGACTTGATGGCCAAGATCGCCGATACCGTCCCGGAGCGCCTGCGCCCCTTCGTACTGGAGCCGGCGAGCCGGGCGCGTCCGAGCTGGAACCGGGAACCGGACCGCCTGGACATGGCGCGCACCCGGACCCAGATCCACGAAGGCAAGAAGATCATGCTGCGCTATCGCGACGAACAGGGCCGCCCCAGCGAGCGCATGATCTGGCCGATCTCGGTCGGCTATCTCGAAGCCGTGCGGCTGCTGGCGGCCTGGTGCGAGCTGCGCGGCGACTTCCGCAGCTTCCGCACCGACCGCGTGGTCGATGCGACCTATCTCGACGAGAAATATCCGGAACGGCGCGACGTGCTGCGCGCGAGATGGCGGCAGAGCCTGGTCTGGGGTCCGCCGAAGGACACGTGAGGACGATGGACGAGACCGAGCTGTCGAGCTGTTGCCAGGGCTGCGGCGCCTGCTGCGGCTATTCGCAGAACTGGCCGCGCTTCTCGATCGAGAGCGACGAGGAGCTTGCGCTGATCCCGGAGGCGCTCGTCAACGACCGGCAATCGGGCATGCGCTGCGAGGGCGATCGCTGCGCGGCATTGCAAGGCGAGATCGGAAGGATGACGGCCTGCGGCATCTATGACGTGCGGCCGGAGGTGTGCCGCACCTGCATGCCTGGTGACGCCGAATGCGCGATGGCGCGGCGGAAGTTCGGCCTGCCCGTTATCGAGGCCGCTTAGGCGGGGACGGCTTCGCCGATCTCGTCGTCGAGCTCGTCATCGAGCGGTGCGAGCACCGAGAGCGGCTTGGTCGACAGCGTGATCGGCTTGCGCCCACCCGTCAGCGACGTCGAAGCTTTCGCGGTACCTTCGCGCGACAGCGCGAAGAGCGTCGAGCCGACGCGGCCGCCATTCTCGATCAGGTCGCGCTCGCTGCAGCTCGCTGCGATCGCGACCGCCAGCGAGTGCAAATGGCTACGGCGGTAGCAGAACAGCGCCAGCCTGGCGCGCACGTCAGGGGAAACACTCTCAACCAGCCTCGGCAAGCCACTCTCGCTGGCGCGATACATCTCGCCAAGGAGCTCGTCGCGGACCGGGCAGAAATCGCTTTCAAAGGCGTCGCGGCTTGAAAACATTGCAGTTCTCCCTCGTGTAAGGAAGATGCAGCGCAATTCTCTAACGAAAGGTTAACCACGCTGCCCGGTAGTCACCCGGGGTGGTTGCGCGTCGGCCGCGAATCGGTGGGACGCCTTGGTGGGGTTTTCAAAGTCTTCCGCGGCGTCATGGCCGGGCTTGTCCCGACCCTTCACGGAAAGCCAGGAGGCACGAAGAACGTGGAGGCCCGGGACAAGCCCGGGCATGATGATCCCTCGTGCTGATGGCGATTGCCTCTCCCCGAAAGGCCCAAAGGCGACCTTCAGTTCGCCGCCATGAAGATCGCGAGGCCGAAGCCGGTCAGGTGGTGCAGCGCCTGGTCGACGCCGATCAGGGTCCAGAACCAGGGATGGGCGAGGTCGACGCCGAAATTGGCGGAGACGTATCCCTTGGCGCGGTCGATCGTGATGTGGATCAGGAAGTCGAAGAAAGCCACGAACCAGAATCGCGGCGCCACGATCACGATCAGCGGCAGCGCGACGGCAAGGTGGACCAGGCAGTGCACCAGGAGCGGCAGGGCCCAGCCATGCTTCTGATCCTTGCCGTGCGCCATCCAGGCGGTTTGAAGAACGAAATCGGCGATGACGTGCTTGAAGGTGAGCAGCAACATCCAGCCAATGAGCGCTTCAACCGGAATCGCCGATGACATGGGTGGAAACGACAAAGCTGACGCCCTCATTGACGTGACGAGAAGAATTGGAGCGTTCAGCGCAACTTCTTCTTGGACCGGTCAAATCGCCGGGACGCGCAATTTATGACATCTCCCGCGGCGGAATGCAGCCGGGTGGAACCGGAAAATCGCCAAGTGTGGCTAACCGGTGATAGGATGGCCAATCGCCGCGGACATATCGAGTAAGGTTACCTCCGGCTCGAAATTTGCATTCCGCTGCCTTCGCGCTATCATCGGCGATCGGGAATATCGTTCTTTTTTCAGGCGTTTACGAATTACCGGGCCCGCCGCGCTTCCAAGCCACGCGCGGCCGCCAGCCAAACGATAAGGCCAGAGTGCCGCCATGAGTACCGAAGGCCCCATCGCATCGCCGACCATGCCGCCGCCCCGGCGCCCCAAGGTGATCAAGACCAACCAGCAGCAGGTTCTCCTCTACGTCGTGCTGACCCTGCTGCTGTCGTTCGCCACCGTCTGGGCCGGCCGCACGCTGGTGCACAATTCGGAGACGCTGACCTTTGCCGTCGGCGGCCCCAACAGCGATGAGGCGCTGTTCGCGGCCAAGCTCGCCGCCCTCCTGAAGAACAACGCTTCGCGCTTGCGGATCAACATCGTCAACAACGCCGACAATGCCAAGGCGCTCGCGCAGTTCGACCGCAGGCAGGCCGACCTCGCCGTGCTGCGCACCGACGCCAAGGTGCCGCTGCGGGCGCGCACGCTCGCGATCCTCGAGCACGATCTCGTGCTCCTGCTCGGTCCCGGCAACAAGAAGATCAAGTCGCTGGCCGAATTGAAGAAGAAGAAGGTCGCGGTCGTCGCCGAGAACGAATCCTCGCTCGCCTTCGTCCGCAGCATCCTCGACGTCCCCGATGGCCCTGAGGCTGCGAAGATCCAGATGGCGCCGCAGGGCGCGACGCTCGACAAGCTGTTCGCCCCGGCAAACGGCTTCAGCGCGGTGATCGCGATCGTCCACGCCTCGAAGGCGGTCCGGGACAAATCCTATGAGCAAGCCGCCAAGCGCGGCGGCTTCACACTGAACACCATCGAAGAAGCCAAGACGCTGGCGCGCAAATTTCCCGGCATTTCCGATGAGACCGTGACAGCCGGCTCGGTGTCGACATCCCCGCAGATTCCCGACGACGATCTCGACACGATCGGTCTCGAATGGCTGCTGGTCGCGCAATCCCGGATGTCCCCAAGCACGGCCGGCGAGCTCGCCCGCATCGTCTACGAGAACAAGGCGGCGCTCGGGCTCGACAACGGCTTTGCCACCAGGATCGAGCCGGCCTCGGTCGAGAAGGACGCCTTCGTGGTCGCGCATCGGGGCGCCGCCGACTACATCAACGACGACACCAAGTCGTTCGTGGATAAGTACAGCGACCTGATGTATCTGGGCGTCGCGGCGCTCAGCGTCATCGGGTCGATCTTCGCCGCGATCTACGCTAAGATCACCCGCATCGCGCCGGAGAAGGCCAGCGAGCTCTCGACCGCCATCCTCGACATCGGCGAGCGGATCGAGCACGCCCATTCGCTGGATCAGCTCGAATGTCTCCAGGATGAGCTCGAGACCATCTTGCGCGGTGCCGTCATCGGCCTCAGGGACGGCACGATCAGTACCGACGGGCTCGACACCTTCAAGCTCGGCTACGAATTCGTCCGTGACGAGATCGGCATGCGCCGCGACTATCTGAAACGTCATGCCGGCGAAGCCGACAAGACGGTACGCGATGCCGGCCCGGCTCCGTCAGACGACAGCAATGTCGTGGTGGTGAAGACCGCCCAGAGCGCCTGACAGCCGCCCCACCGTTGTCGTGTCCCGGACAGCTGCAATGCCGAAGGCATCGCA
Source organism: Bradyrhizobium sp. IC4059 (assembly GCF_020193615.1). Lineage (NCBI taxonomy): Bacteria > Pseudomonadati > Pseudomonadota > Alphaproteobacteria > Hyphomicrobiales > Nitrobacteraceae > Bradyrhizobium > Bradyrhizobium sp. IC4059. Next base: position 84,403 of record NZ_JADYVH010000004.1, on the reverse strand, counting down.
GCGCTGAGCCGGACCCAGGAACCGGCACAATATCCGTGACCACATGGACCCCGGTCCTGCGGTGCATCACTTCGTGCTGCGCCGCGTCCGGGGCACGAGACGGAGGCTACCCGTCCGATCGCCAGCCAGTCTGGAACCCTGCCCACCCGCAACCGTTGGTTTCCGGTTGCAACCGGAGAACGCGGCATGCGTGCACTCCTCATCATCCTCCTTCTGGCAATGCTGGCGGCGGCCGGCTACTTCGCCTATTCCGCAATGGCGGTCGAAGGTGAGCCGATCCCGACGGAAGGCTATGTGGCACTGGCGCTGGGCGCGGGGTTTTCCGTCATTGTCGGCGTCGGGCTGATGGTGCTGCTGTTCTTCAGCAGCCGCCGCGGCTACGACGAGCCGCCACATTTCAGGTAAGGCACCCCGCCAGGGACGGCGGCGTGGACGGCAGGCCCGCTGCAGCGGCGCGGCAAACGACCGGCGCCGTCGTTGACGGCCTCCGCCCGGGCGGGCACTTTGGCGCCGACAACGGAGACGAGAATGTCGGACACAGCCGACGCAGCATCTAGCCCCCTGCTCGAAATCATCGGCGCCCGCGCCACCATCCGCCTCAACCGGCCGAAACATCTCAACCGGCTGCAGGCGGAGGATCTCGACGAGCTGACGAGACTGTTCGACCGGGTCGAGGCCGATCCCGATATTCGCGTGCTGGTGCTGACCGGAACCGGGCGCGCCTTCTCCGCCGGCTACGATCTCAATTCGGTCGCGGAACGCGCGGTCAGCGCGGGCGAGCAGCAGAGCGCGGGCTCGGCCTTCGAGGCCGTCGTCAACCGGCTCGAGGATCTCGGCGTGCCGACCATCTGCCGGCTCAATGGCGGCGTCTATGGCGGCTCGACCGACCTCGCACTCGCCTGCGATTTCCGCGTCGGCGTCGATACCGCGGAAATGTTCATGCCGGCGGCGCGCCTTGGGCTGCATTACTACCCGAGCGGCATCAAGCGCTACGTGACCCGCCTCGGCGTCGACAATGCGAAGAAGCTGTTCCTCACCGCGCAGAAGATCGACGCCCCGGAGATGCTGCGCATCGGCTATCTCACCACAATGGTGCCGCTGGAATTCCTGGACGAGGAGGTCGACACGCTCGCTGCGATCCTCGCCGGCAACGCCCCCCAAGCGATGCGCGGCATGAAGCGCGCGATCAACGAGTTCGCCCGCGGCGAGCTCGATGAAGGCGCCGCCGACCGGCGCCACCGCGACAGCATGCGCGGCGACGAGATCAAGGAAGGCATCAAGGCGTTCGCCGACAAGCGGGCACCGCGATTTTGACGCCCTCTCATCCACCCGCCGCGGCGGCATGCTGCGCCGCCATCTCCGCATCTGCGGCATTGATGCGCTGGAACGCCGGCCGCGCCGTCATGCGCTCCGCATAGCGGACGAAGACATCCTTCTTCGGCACGATGCCGAACATCATGGTCCAGCTGAACGCGACGCCCCACAATACGTCGGCCGCCGTCATGCGCTCGCCGAGCAGATAGGGCCCGTTCGCCAACTGGGCCTTGAGCGCACCCAGCATCGTATCGTAATCGGCATAGGGCGATTGCGTGATCGGCGCCGGCTCTCGCTGCATGAACTTGTCGATCAAGGCCGGCTCGAACGACGACCCATAATAGGCGATCCAGCGCAGATAAGGCCCGCGCAGCGGATCGTTCAGGGCGGGGGTCAGCCCCGCTTGCGGGAACAGGTCGGCGAGATAGATGGTGATCGCGACCTGCTCGGTCACCAGCGCCTCGCCGTGGCGAATCGCCGGCACCTTGCCGAGCGGGTTGAGGGCGAGATAGGCGGGCTTGCGCTGATCGCCGGCCTTCATGTTGAGGACATGGAGATCGTAAGGTGCCCCCAGCTCCTCGAGCAGCACGCGCGTGCCGGTGGCGCGCGTCTGCGGCGAATAGAACAGGGTGATGCGGTTCGGATCGGTCATGGCAGTCTCCATCTGGCCGGCTGGCGATGGCGCCGCTTGTAGCGGACCATACCTGACATCTTGTGTCAGGTATGGTCTAAGGGATCATGCGCGCGAGCCGGATGCTGTCGATCCTCACTACCCTCCAGGCCAGGGGACAGGTCACCGCGCCCGAGCTCGCGCAGGCCTGCGAAGTGTCGGTGCGCACGATCTATCGGGACATCGACGCGCTCGCGGCGTCCGGCGTTCCCGTTTATGCCGACCGCGGCGCGGAAGGCGGCTATCGGCTGCTCGACGGCTATCGCGTGCGGCTGAACGGGCTGTCGCAGAGCGAGGCGGGCGCGTTGTTCCTGGCGGGATTGCCAGGCCCGGCCGCCGCACTCGGGCTCGATGCTGCGATGATCGCCGCCCAAAACAAGCTGATGGCGGCACTGCCACCGAATTTGCGTGAGGATGCCGGGCGGATGCAGGAGCGTTTCCACCTGGACGCGCCCGGCTGGTTCGGTGAAGCGGAAGACCCGAAGCACCTGCGCACCATCGCCGGCGCCGTGCTGCGCGGGACGCTGATCAGGATCCGGTACCGGAGCTGGCGCGCCGAGAAGCAGCGCCGCGTCGCGCCGCTCGGCCTCGTGCTGAAGGGCGGCAGCTGGTATCTCGCAGGACAAGTCGATGGCAGCGTGCGTACCTATCGCGTCGCACGCGTGCTCGACTGCACAGCCCTCGGCGACCACTTCGATCGTCCCGCCGGCTTCGACCTCGCCGCCCATTGGCGGGCCGCGACGCTGCGGCTCGAAGCGGAGATGCACCCCAATGTCGCGATCGTCCGCCTGTCGCCGTTCGGCGTGAAGCTGCTCGACGCGCTCAGCCAGCCCTATGTCAAGGCACGCACGCAGCTCGAGGAGACAGCCGATGCAGACGGCTGGCGCATTGCGCGCGTGCCGGTCGGAAAGACATCGTGGCATGCCGCGGCCGAACTGCTGCGGCTCGGCCCGGAAGCCGAAGTCCTTGAACCGGCCGATCTCCGCGACAAGATGGCCGAGCTGACGCAGGCGATGGCCGTGCGCTATCGCGCGGCGCAGAAAGCCTGATCGCGGCGCATTCTGCCGCAGCCGACGAAACATTCCTGAAACACGATTCTTCCCGCTTGCCATGAACGCGATCGCGTCTCGTCTCGACGGAAATGCAGGGACGCAACAATGGCCCTAGCGCCGAATGGAGAATGAAGATGTTTCGTAAGCTTGCACTTGGTCTGATCGCCGCCGGCTCGCTCGGCGTTGCCGCTCTCGCCCCCACCGCGGCCTCGGCCGGCGGCTTCCATCACCATCATGGTCATCACCACTGGGGTCCCGGCTGGGGCTTTGGCGGTATCTACCTCAACACCGGCGTCAGCAATTGCTATCAGGAGCGCCTGGTCCGGACCCGTCACGGCCTGCGCGTGCGCGTCGTGAACGTCTGCGCCTACGGGATCTACTGATATCTCGATATCACGACAAAGCTCCGGTCGCATCGCGGCCGGAGTTTTGCGTTGAGCTAGCCGGCCTGCCGCTGCCGGCGAAACCAGGCCCAGGTCTCGCGCGTCGTTCTGATGTAGCCGCGGCCGCGATGGACGATCTCGCCGTCGACGATCGCGTTCAGCTTCGGCAGGGCGTGAAAGGGGATCGAGGGATAAGCGTGGTGCTCGACATGATACGGCATGTTCCACGCGAACCATTTGACGATAGCACCGGTGTAAGTCGTGCGGGTGTTCTGAAAGGCGCTGCGGGTGCGGTCGCAACCGGTATGCTCGGCGTAGAGATAGGGCCGCAGGAAGAACTGCCCGATCACGAGCGGCACGATCCAGACCCAGAGCAGCAGCGCTGAAGAGAACCACAGCGACAGCGCGAGCAGCAGGGCGTAGAGCGCGACATAGGCGCGCGCCTCGGCAACGATGGTGCTGCGCTTGCTCTCGGGAATCCATGGCACGACGACCTTGCCGGTGATCGCGTGGCCGAGCATCAGCCGCAGACGGCCGGCGACCTGGAGCAGGCCGCTATAGGCGAGCGCAAGCTGGGTGTCGGACGTCGGCTTCACGCCAACGATCAGCTCGGGATCCCTTTCCGGGTCCTGCGTGAAGCGATGATGGTCCCAGTGAAACAGACAGTAATATTCGTAAGGCAGCCCGATGATGAACGCCGAGAGATAGCCGACGCCGAGATTGAGGCCCCGGCTCCTGAATGCCGTCTTGTGCGCGGTCTCGTGCACCGCCATGAACAGGAAGGCAACGACATAGCCCTGCACCACCATCAGCGGCAGCGCCCAGAGCGCGCCCCAGCTCGACGAAACCTTCCAGATCAGCCCGCCCACCAGCACAATCACGCTGTAATGGCCGAGGCTCTGCACCGCACCTCTGATGTTGGAGCGAACCGACAATTCGCGCAGCGTGGTGGGCGTCAGGGGCTTCAGGCGATGGCCGGCGTCCGGAATGGTTGCGTCGCTCATGGTCGGTTGCGTGCCCTACTTGCGGAGAAGCTCGGCGATCTCGACCTTGATGAAGGCCTGGTCGCGGGGATTGTTGATGGGATTGCCGGAGCGATGGCCATGCAGCGACGGGATCGGATGCAGCACCGCCGATCTCGCGTTGACGAGCTTGCCGAGCTCGTCCTCGTTGTCGTGCACGTCGAAATAACGGTCAGTCGCGCCCGGCATCAGCAGCATGTGGGCCTTGATCGCCGCCAGCGCGCGATCGAGATCGCCGGCGAATGCCCCACACCGACTGATGTCGCCACGCTGCCAGATGCCGATCTGCGCCAGAAGATCGTTGGCATCGCGCCGCGCGAAGGTCGCATCCCAGGCGCGGACGAGATAATCCTCGAGTGAAGTGAAGCCGGCCTCGCGCCAGAGCTCGTCGCGGTAGAAGCCGTGCGACATCGCCCAGCCGGCATAGACGCGTCCCATGGCGCGGTAGCCGGCGACGGGTTTTTCGGGGAAAAGGCCATCGCGGAAGGCGGGATCGGCCGTGAGCGCGGCCTTCACGCTTTCAAGGAAGACGTAGTTGTAGGGTGCGCAGCGGGCGCTGCCGCAGACGACCGCGGCGCGCTCGACCATGTCCGGATGCAGCGCCGACCAGTGATAGGCCTGCATGCCGCCCATCGACCAGCCATAGACCAGCGCGAGCTTCGAGATGCCAAAGCGCTCGGTGAGCAGCCGGTGCTGGACCGCGACGGCATCGTGATAGCTCACTTCCGGGAAAGGCGCGGGCGTGTTCGAGGGCGACGACGACAGGCCGTTGCCGAACAGGTTCGGGATGATGATGAAGTAGTGCGTGGGATCGAGCACGCCGTCGGGCCCGATCAGCCATTCAATGTCGGTGTGCTGGGCGCTGAACGAGGTCGGATAGAGGATGACGTTGTCTTTGGCCGGGCTCAGCGTGCCGTAGGTCTTGTAGGCGAGCTTCAGCGCGGGAAACACGGACCCGGATTGGAGCGTGACGTCGCCAGCCTCGAAGATGTCGTAGTCGCGCTGCGCCGTCATGCACTCAGCTCCCGCTCACGGAGGCCTTCTCGGCGTCCGCGATGCATCGATCATGCCGGCTTTCGCCGGATGCGTCGCTTTACTTATAGTGTACTATTAGTACAGTTATTCGGCGCCGGCAAGATGAATCCGGTCCGCAACCCGGCTCAGGCGATGGCCGCGAGATAGCGCGCGACCGACGCAGCAAACGCCGCCTTGGCACCGCTGGCGATGTTGCGGCCCCACCAGGCGCCATAGATCCGGTCGAAGGCGAACGGCTCGACGGCTGACGCAATCCGCCGCACCGCGGCGGCGTTGAGCGGCATGTAGTTCGGATAGGAATACATGAAACTGACGAAGCGCCGGTCCATCGTCACCTGCGCGATATCTCCCGTGAGCAGCGCGCCCTTGCCGTCCACACCACGCGCATAATGCAGCACGGTGGCGCCGGCGAAGTGGCCTCGGGTGCGCAGCAGCAGCACGTCGTCGGAGAGGCGATGGCTTTCGCCGGTCCAGTGCACGATCGCCGGATGAGGCCGCGTGACAAAGGCGCGATCGTCGGCGTGCAGATAGACCGGCACGCCGCCGAACCTGTCGCTCCAGTCGGCGACCGCGCCATAGTAATGCGGATGCGAGATCGCGATGGCCTTGAGACCGCCGAGTGCTGTGATGTGATGGATGGCCTCGTCGGTCGCGAGCGGAATGCAATCCCACATCACGCAGCCGTCGCCGTCAGGCACCAGCAGCGCTCGCTGCCCGATGGCAAAGCTCGGCTCCATGCCGATCCCGGTCAGGCCGAGATCGTCGCGCCCCACCAGTCGGTGCTTGCGCGCGAGCTCCTCGCGCGTGAGGAAAGCTTGACCGTCCCAGCCGACGAACTGGCGCTCGTCCTCGCAGATCGGACAGGCCGCAGGGGGTTTTCCGCTATCCGGGAATTGAGCGCCGCAGGTTGCGCAGGTCCAGAGGGGCATCGCGCTGATCCATCATGATCCAGTCTTGCAAGACATGACGTCGCACTCGCCGGATCGCAAGAGCAACCGGAACCAACGGGTTGAGAGCAGGTTAAGTTCTGGTCCGCCCGGGCACCCGCCCGCCGAGTCCGCATCATGCGAGATCCGATTCGATCGGCAGCATCAAGTTCAGCGTCTCGATGACATCTCGCCCTTCAACGTCTCGCATCTGGCCCCTGTTCGCGCTCAATTTCTTCATGGCCGACATGCAGTCGGGCATCGGGCCGTTCGTCGGGGTCTTCCTTCAGGAACGCGGCTGGGCGACCGGCCTGATCGGCACGGCAATGACGATCGGCAACGTCGCGGGCATGCTGGTCACGACTCCGATCGGCGGCTTCATCGATTCCAGCCGCAACAAGCGGCTGTGGGTGATCATTCCCGGCATCTGCGTCGTCTCGGCGTCTGCAATCATCCTGATCTCGCAAAACTTCTGGGCGGTGACGTTCTCGCAAGTCGCGCAATCGCTGGCGAGCGCCGCAATCGTGCCGGCCGTCACGGGCATCACGCTCGGCATCGCCAAGCAGAAGGGCTTCAATGCGCTCAACGGCCGCAACCAGGCGTACAACCACGCCGGCAACATGGTCGGAGCCGCGCTCTCAGGCTATCTCGGCTACAAGTATGGCTATTTTGCCGTGTTCGCGCTGGCGGCCCTGTTCGGCGCCATCGCCATCGCTTGCGTGCTGATGATTCCAGCCAAGGCGATCGACGATCGCGCCGCGCGCGGCAGCAAGGAGGACGATTCCAAGGCGCCGCCGGATGCGATGACGATGCTGCTGAAGCACAAGGCGCTGCTCGTGCTGGCTCTCGCCCTCGCGCTGTTCCACCTCGGCAATGCCGCGATCGTGCCGCTGTACGGATTTGCCGCGGTCGCCGAGGGACAGGCCAACGGCCCGAGCTTCGTCGCAACCACCGTGGTGATCGCACAGGGCGTGATGATCGTGACCTCGCTGATCGCGATGAAGGCCGCGAGCAAGCGCAACTACTGGCCGATCATCTTGGTCTCCTTCATGTTCCTGCCCATCCGGGGCGTGCTCGCCTTCTTCGTCACGGGATGGTGGGGCGTCGTGCCGATGCAGGTGCTCGACGGCATCGGCACCGGGCTTCAGACGGTTGCCGTCCCCGGCATGGTCGCGCGCTCGCTCAACGGCACCGGCCGCATCAATCTCGGCCAGGGCGCCGTGATCACCGTGCAGGGCGTCGGCGCGAGCCTCAGCCCGGCTCTCGGCGGCTGGATCGCGCAATGGATCGGCTATGGGCCGACCTTCCTGCTGCTCGGCGGCTTTGGCCTGGCGTCGATCGCGCTGTGGCTGGCCTTCAGTGCGGCGGTGAAGAAGTATTGAGGTTCTCCGGCGCCTGGCGGTCGCGGCGCAGCGTGCTCGATTTGCCCAATAAGGAGGCTGCGGCACCTCGTCGCTGGCTCAGCGCGTAGGTGCGAGTGGTTTTTCGCGCAATCTGGCGCATTTCTAGTTGCCGCATCCCCGGCGCGCCGACGAAAGTGCGGACCGCAATGAATCGGCAATAGGCGTTCCGGCGATCGATGACCCAGCCGCAGCTCTCATTCGATGGCGACCCGAACGGTGCGGCCTATGAACAATGGCGCGAGCAGTTTTGCCGTCAGGTAGCGAACGTCGATTTCGTGCCGGTTGGTGAAGGGCGCGTTCACCGAACCATTGCGCCTGCCATTCTTCCCCGCCTCAGACTCTCGGCCTCGTTCGGCACGCCGATGTCCTTCGTGTCATTGGGAACGAACGACGAGTTGGTGATCACGACGTCGCCCAATTCGGCATTGCGTGGGGCCATGGGGAAACGGCCACTGGAGGTCGCCGCCGGCGACATCACGATCGGCGATCCCTCGATCAAGGGGGCCCAAATCACGCAACTGGCGTATGGTAATTTCCAGACCGCGCTGCTGCCGCGAAAGGCCCTGCTGCGCGCCTGCCCGAATGCCGAGGACCTGATCGCGGGGTCGATCTCCGGCGCCAACCCGATCACATCGATGTTCCTGCGATATTACGATCTCGCGCATGCGCACGCGGACAAGCTCGCGCCGGCGGAGCTCGATGCGGTCTCGCAGCACCTGTTCGACCTCGCCGTCCTGATGCTCGGCGCACGCGGCGATGCCGCCGAAGAGGCTCAATTGCGCGGCCTTGCGGCGGCGCGCTTCGAAGCGCTCAAGTCCGACATCCTGGCGCAGCTGGACAGCCCCGCATTGTCGCTGTCCGACCTTGCAGCCACGCACCGCATCAGCGCGCGCACGATCCAGTTACTGTTCGAGAAGGCCGGCATCACCTATAGCGGCTTCGTGCTGGAGCAACGATTGCTGCGCGCCGAACGACTGCTGCGAAATCCTGCGATGCGCAGCCGCAAGATCATCGAGATCGCGCACCTCGCCGGATTTCACGACGTCTCTTACTTCCATCGCGCGTTTCGCCGCCGTTTCGGAGCGACGCCCGACGACGTCAGGAAGCTGGCTGGCGAGGCCGCATAGGCGAGTTCGCCGCGACGGCGCCGGAACGGCGCCTGCTACGTCCCAAAGCTCTTCTGCACCGCCTTGTCGAGCGTCTCGCCGCCGACGAAGCGCTGGCGCAGCTCGCGCTTGAGCAGCTTGCCGCTCGGATTCTTCGGCAGGGCGTCCACGAAGATCACGCGCTTGGGCACCTTGAAGTGGGCCATATGGCCGGCGCAATGTCTGATGACGGTTTCTTCGTCGAGCTTTGCCCCGGTCTTGACCACGACGATGGCGGTCACCGCCTCGATCCAGCGCGGATCGGGCAGGCCGACGACCGCGACTTCGGAGACCTCCGGGATGCGATAGACCATCTCCTCGACCTCGCGGCTGGCGACGTTCTCGCCGCCGGTCTTGATCATATCCTTGACGCGGTCGACCACGGTGATGTGGCCTTCCTCGTCGACCGTGGCGAGATCGCCGGAATGAAACCAGCCGCCGGTGAATGCCGCCGCGGTCTTGACCGGATCGTTGTAATAGCCGGAGAGCAGATGCGGCGAGCAATGCACGATCTCGCCGACTTCGCCGACCTTGACATCCTCCATCGCTGTGTTGACGACGCGCGTCTCGACGTTGAGCACGGGCTTGCCGGCGGAGCCGGCCTTGCGGAGCTGATCCTCCGGCCGCAGCACGGTCGCGAGCGGCGCGATCTCGGTCTGGCCGTAGAAATTCCAGAACTTTACGGCCGGCAGCCGGCGCTGCAATTCGAGCAGCACCTCCACCGGCATGATCGAGGCGCCGTAATACCCCTTCTGCAACGTCGACAGATCAGTCTTGTCGAAGTTCGGCGAGCGCAGCATCGCGATCCAGATCGTCGGCGGCGCGAAGAACGAGGTGATCCTGTGCGCCTGGATCAGCGCCAGGATGTTGTCGGCGGTCGGCTTGCCCGTGATCACGCCGGAGGCGCCGAGATAGACCTGCGGACCCAGGAACACATCCAGCTGCGCACAATGATAGAGCGGCAGAGCGTGCAGGAACTTGTCGTCCACGCTCATGCCGCCATCGATGATGCAGCTGACATACTGCCACATCACGGCTTCATGGGTCAGCATCGCGCCCTTGGGCAGCGATTCCGTGCCCGAGGTGTAGACGATCTGCGCGAGATCGCGGCTATCGACCGAGGCGTCCAGGAACGACCCGTCGGGATGCAATAGATCATCGAAGGTGGTGAGGTCGGCAGGCGCCGCGGCCGGATCCTCGCCCGGCAGCCAGATCATCTTCTCGACCGCGCAATCCTTCGCGCTCGCCGCGCGTGCCGGCCCGACGAAATCGGGACCGGTCGCGAGCAGCTTTGCGCCGGAGCTCTTCAGGATGAAGTTGATCTCGTCCGGATTGAGCATGAAGTTGATCGGCACCAGCACCGCGCCGATCCGTGCGGCCGCGAAGCGCAGCGCCGCGAAGGCGTGCGAGTTGCGCGAGAGCACGGCGAGGCGATCGCCCTTCCCGACGCCGAGCCCGAGCAGGCCGCGGCCGAGCCGGTTGCAGATCGCATCCATCTCGGCAAAGCTCCAGCTGACATCGCCGCAGCTCACGGCGAGCTTGCTCGGCTCACGGCCTGCGGAGCGGCGCAGGAGATCGCCGATGGAATGCTCGCGCGCTTTCGAGATGGTGGCTGCGGTGTCGCCGGTCATTTCTTCCCCGTGGAATTTCGCTCGGCTCAACGCTCGCGAGCTTTCGTGTTTCGCGGAACGTAGTCGGCGCTGTCAGCGACGTCAAATTGCACGGGGCAGATCAAAACTCGCGAAAACAACCCCATGCACAGTAGACGGGGGCTGCAAGATCAATGGGTTAGGTGTGGAGCCGGATTGGTGCGGGTCGGGCAGGCTTTCAGGAGCCAAGAGGCCGAGGAATCGTGGTGACTCGCCTGTCCGGCTCGCCCAAGCGAGCCGAGGCGAATTGGCCGCGATCGTTGACGCCCATTCCGAATGGGGTCTCTCGCGATTTGCTTCGTCGGGCAAAACAGGAGCATAGTGGCATCATCGCAGGAGGTCGGGCGGGCCGGGATGTGGCGGCGCCTTTCGGCGAGCGAGTTGCGCGGTTGAGGCTCGTCAGGCCTTTTTGTTTTCTCCAACGTTGGCCGATGCACAGTCGGAGTTGGCGCGGTCCAGCACTGTCACCGTGGCGCGGTCCAGCACCGTCACCGTAATGCGCGCCGACCAAGCCCGCGATCACGATTATCCATCAGATCGCGGGTTTGGCACTCCAACCTCAATTGCCCCGCTTGACCAGCGGGCATTCACTGTCAGCCAGCGAAGCGTAGACTTCGCCGCTTGGAATTTTCTCGAGCACGTTATAGTACTCCCAGGGTGCCTTGACCTCGGACGGATCCTTCACCTGCACAAGATAGAAGTCGTGCACGAGCTTGCCGTCGTCGCGCAACCTCGCGCCGCGTGCGTAGAAATCGTCGACGGGCGTCGAGCGCATCTTCTCCAGCACTGGATCCGTCGCATCCGTGCCTGCGGCAGCGACTGCTTTCAGATAGTGGCTGACGCCGGAATAGACCGCGGCTTGCGGTGCCGTGGGCATGGCGCTGCGAAGCTTGAAGAAGCGCTGGCCGAACGCCCTGCTCTCGTCATCCAACGCCCAGTACCATGCCGTCAGCGTGGTCAGGCCCTTGGCGGTTTTCGGGCCCATCGCATGAACATCAGTGTCGAACATCAGTTCGGCCACCGGCTTCTGGCTTCCCGTGTTCATGCCGAACTCGTTCCATTGCTTCATCAGGTTGACGAGCTGGTCGCCGGCATTGGCGAAGGCGATCGCCTTGGCGCCGGACGCCTTCGCCTGCAGGATGAAAGAGCTGTAGTCCGCGTTGCCAATAGGGTGATACACCGCGCCGAGCGACTTGCCGCCCGCCGCCGCCAGCACGCGCTGCGATTCCGACACCATGTTCTTGCCGAACGCGTAATCGGCCGCGATGAAGAACCAGGTGTCGTAGCCCTGGCTGACCAGGGTGCGGATCGGTCCCGACACCAGATTGTAGGAATCGTGCAGCCACGCCAGGCCGTTTCGCGAACATTGTTTGCCCGTCAGTTCGGTGGTCGCCACCGCCGAGTAGACCGCAATCTTGTTCTTGTCACGCGCCAGCGACTGGATCGCCAGCCCCACGGCCGAATTGGAGACGTCGGCGACCATGTCGACGCCGTCGACGTCGAACCATTTGCGGACAATGCCGACGCCGATATCGGGCTTGTTCTGGTGATCGGCGGCCAAAATCTCGACATTGATCGACGGCACCAGTTTCTGAAAGTCTTCCGCCGCCATCCTGGCTGCCGCCACGGAGCCCGATCCCGACAGGTCGGACAATGGCCCGGTCTGGTCATTGATAATGCCGATCCGGACCACGCGACCGGAGAGTTCGGCGGCGTGGGTGGGCAGAAAAGATGCGATGAAAGCCCCAACGACGAGAAGCGTAGCGATGCGGCCGTGCCAGTTCATGCGAACACCTTTCCAATAAGGGCGCTTGTGCCTTTCCTCCCTGTCTCGAACAGCTTAAGCCGCCGTTGCTCTCGCCTTGAGTTTAGAAACCGCCTTCTGCACCGCGGCTGCGCGCTTTTGCAGCCAAGGTTCGGCCTCGCGGCGCATGCGGGAAATCAGCTCACGCGGCGCATTCTGCACGGTGATGTCGAACGGCGGCTGCGGCTGATATTCCAGCATCAGCTGGAGGTTTTTTGCAACGTCTTCGCCGCAGAGTTCGGCGGCAACCTGAAAACCGAAATCGATACCGGCGGTGACCCCACCGCCGGAAATGCGGTTGCGGTCGACCACGACGCGTTCGTCGACGGCGATGGCGCCAAACGCAGCAAGCTGGTCGCTCATCAGCCAATGGCAGGCTGACCTGTATCCATCGATGAGGCCCGCGGCGCCGAGGATCAGACAGCCGGCGCAAACTGAGGTGATGTAGCGCGCCGATCCACCCTTGTCGCGAACGAAGGCAATCACCTCGTCATCGTCCATGGTGGCGACTTGTCCCGGACCGCCGCCGATGCAGAACACGTCCAGATCCGGGCAGTCGGCAAAGGTCGTGGTTGGCAGCAGCGGCAGACCGACGTCGCTGACGACGGGCTCGATGCGCTTCCACAGCAGGTGCATGCGGACGTTCGGCAGACGGGCAAAAACTTCGAATGGTCCGGTGACGTCCAGTTGCGTCATCCCAGGATAGTACAGAATTCCGATTTCGATCCGCTTGCCGGACATGGAGGCCTCCTAACGTTGGATAACTCATGTTGACAGCGGAGGGCCTTTGCCGAAATGTCATAACACACGCAATTCCTGCCAAGCCTTCCCTGCTCAAGGCGCTGCCAATGGCCCGTTCCGCCCCCCGCCGCGTGGTCTTCGTCCTTTTCGACGACTGTCTGCTGCTCGACTTTGCCGGACCGCTACAGGCCTTCGAACTGGCCTGCGAAACGTCGAAAGCGGGGCGCGCGCCCTATGTCTGGCAGATCTGCTCGTTGAAAGGCGGGTCGGTCAAAACCTCGTCCGGTCTGGAGGTGATGACGACCGCCCTCGCTGACTGCGACCACAAGAACATCGACACCCTCATGGTGGGTGGCGGTCCCGGCGTCCATCGCGCCGCTGCAGAAGCCGCGCTGGTCGATTGGTTTCGCCTGGCAGCGCCGAAGGCAAGGCGCGTCTGCTCGGTCTGCACGGGCACATTCATCCTCGCCGCAGCCGGGCTGCTGCGCGGGCGGCGCGCGGTCACCCATTGGGGTTCCTGTGACCTGCTGCGCGCAAAACATCCCGACGTTTCGGTTCAGGTCGACCCGGTCTTCGTGCATGACGGCGGCATCTGGACATCGGCAGGCGTGACGGCCGGCATCGATCTGGCGCTCACGCTGCTGGAAGATGATCTCGGCCATCGCGAGGCCATGCGCATCGCGCGGCGCCTCGTCGTTTTCCTCAAGCGGCCCGGCGGGCAGGCGCAATTCAGCGTGCCGCTGTCAATGCAGGCCTCGGAAGATCGGGCTCTCGAAAAAATTTCGAGCTGGATGCAAGAAAATCTCGGCCGCGATTTGCGTGTCGAAAGTCTCGCCGAACGAGCGGGCATGAGCCCGCGCACCTTCGCGCGCGTGTTTCGCCAGAAGACCGGCCGCACGCCCGCCAAGGCGGTCGAAGAGCTTCGCGTCGAGGCTGCCCGGCGCGCGCTGGAAGAGTCCGCCTCCCCTATCAAGGAAATCGCCGCGCGCGCAGGCTTTCAGAGCGAGGAGCATCTACGCCGCGCGTTCCGCCGCCGCCTGAACGTGCTGCCGCATGACTACCGGGTTCGATTCCATCAAGGGTAGAGACAACAAGCGACGGGCGGGGTGGCTCGACCTTTTGACGCCATGGGCGCCCAACGGGACAATAAGCTACCCCTCCAAAATCGCGACCGCTCGCGTCCATCCCGCCGAGGCTCGCTCGATCTTCACGGGGAAGCATGACACCTTGAAGCCGGTTGGCGGCAGCTGTTCGAGATTGTGCAGCTTCTCGAGATGACAATAGCCGATATGGCGTCCGGCCTTGTGGCCTTCCCAGATCAGGCTGGCGTCTTTCGTCTCGGCATATTTCTTCGCGGTGTGAACGAACGGCGCGTCCCAGCTCCAGCCATCGGTGCCGGTCAGGCGCACGCCGCGCTCGAGCAGGTACATGGTTGCTTCGTAGCCCATGCCGCAGCCCGAGGTGACGTAGTCCTGCCGGCCATATTTGGCGCCGGCGCTGGTGTTGACCACGACGATCTCGAGCGGCCTCAGCTCGTGGCCGATGCGCTTGAGCTCGGCCTCGACGTCTTTGGCCGTCGAGACATAGCCGTCCGGCAAGTGCCGGAAGTCGAGCTTCACGCCGGGCTGGAAGCACCATTCCAACGGCACCTCGTCGATGGTCCAGGACCGCTCGCCGCGATTCATGGTCGGGTGAAAATGCCAGGGCGCATCGAGATGCGTGCCGTTGTGGGTGGAGAGACTGACCTGCTCCACCGCCCAGCCCTGGCCATCAGGCAGATCCTCGGCCTTCAGTCCATCGAAGAACTGCAGCATGCGCGGCAGGCCCTGCTGATGATTGATGTACTGGATCGTCGGATGATTGCCAGGCGGGTCGGCCGGCACGTCGTTCTGGAGGGGGACGGAGATGTCGATCAGCTTGCTCGTCATGGCGCTTCCTCGTTGATTGTTCTCGTTGGCGGCAGTCAGGCGTCGCTTCAAGCGCGCCTTCAGACGCCCCCTTCAGGTTTCTTGCCGCTCGACGCGATTCTTCAAAATGCCGATCTTCTCGACCTCGAGCTCGATCGTATCGCCATGCTCGAGAAACCAGCCGAGCTCGAGGCCGCAGCCATTGCCGACCGTACCGGAGCCGATGAATTCACCGGGCATCAGCGTCTCGTCCTGGCTGACGTGGGCGATGATCTCCTCGAACGAAAACAGCATGCCCTCGCTCACGCCTTTCGAGCGGGTCTCGCCGTTGACGCGCGCTTCCATCTTCAGCTTGTAGGGATCACCGATCTCGTCCGGTGTCACGATCCAGGGCCCCATCACGTTGCCGCCGTCGAAGCTCTTGCCCTTGGCAGGGCCGAGCCGCCCCTCCATCTCGATGCGCTGGGCGTCGCGCGCGGAGAAATCGTTGAAGATGGTGTAGCCGAAGATGTGATCCCCAGCCCTCGCAGGCGTGATGTTCGCGCCCTTGTTCTTGGTGATGATGCCGAATTCGAGCTCGTAGTCCATCACCTTGCTGTAGCGCGGCCATTTCACCGTGGTGTTGGTGCCGCGGACGCTGAAGCGGTTGGTGATGTAGTAGATCGGCTGCTTGCGATAGACCTCGGGCAATTCGCCGAGCGGCTCGGCGTCGATGCGCGCCAATTCCGCCATGTCGCCCTTGGCACGCGCGGCGAGCTTTTGCTGCCCGCGCGGCGCCTGCAGGATGTGCAGGGGGAACGACATGCCGTCGCGCATTTGCCTCGGCTCCGGCACCGGCGCGAGGATGTCGACGGTGGTGACCGCCGCCGACAGCGTCGCGTCCTTTCCGTGCTTGTCGAGCAGCGCCCGGGCCCGATCGAGCGCGCGGGGCCCGGCGTCGATCAGCGCCAGCATCGAGCCGAAGGCCGGATCGGCTCCGCCGTCCCGTGCGGCCGCGGCGGCGAGGTCAAGCACCTGGCTGTCATTGCCGTGGACGGCGCCGATCTTCTCCTGACCGGCCGTTTTGAACGTTGCGAGCTTCACCTTGGACACCCCTTGCTATCGTTTCGAATATATGATCAGATAAAATATCGATAAACAAGAACGAAAAATATAAAGTGGGGAGAGCGCAGTGAGGCGAACGCAGATCACAGCGATGGTGGCAGGTCTCGTGCTCGGGATGTCTGCTGGCTTGACGGCACCCGCGCTGGCGCAGGCCAAGATCCAGATCGGCTGCACCGCCACCTCCGACTGCGCCTCGGCCATGGTCGCGGTCGACGAAGGCATTTTCAAAAAGCATGGGCTGGACGTCGAGATGACGCCGATCGCGATCAATTCCAACATCCCGGCGGCGATCCTGTCGAACTCGATTCAGGTCGGCGGCCCCACCTCCACCGTCTTCTTGCAAGCCGTGGACGGCGGCCTCGACCTCGTCGCGATCGCCGGCGCCTCGGTCATGAACCCGACCTCCAACACCGCGATCGCGGCCTTCGTCCGCAACGGCATCACCATCAAGGATCCCAAGGATTTCATCGGCAAGAAGGTCGGCGCGCCCGGCCTGAACGCCTTCCTGCACGTGCTCTTCGTGAAATGGCTGGTCGAGAAAGGTGTCGATCCCCGAAGCGTCAATTTCGTCGAAGTCACCTTCCCGACCATGGCCGACATCATCAAATCAGGCGGCGTCGATGCGGTGCTCACGGCCGAACCGTTCGTCACGCGCATGAGCAATGCGGGGCTCGGCTCGGTTGGCGCGCGGTACGGCGCCGAGCTCGGCCGCACCGATCCGATCATCTTCTATGCCGCATCGCGCGACTGGGCGGAGAAGAATGTGGCCACCGTGAAGAAGTTTCGCGAGGCCGTCGCGGAGGCCGCCGCGATCGTCAACAGCGACCGCGAGAAGGCCTCGGCCTCGATCGCCAAGTTCACCAAGCAGCCGCTCGATCTCGTCAAGGCGACGCCGCCGAACCAGTCCGAGCCGAACCTCAAGCCGCAAAACCTCAGCTGGTGGATCGAGGTGATGTCGTCGCAGAAGATGCTGCAATCGAAGCTCGACACCGCGAAACTGGTGCTGAACTAAGGGATATCGACGATGCCAGCTCCCGAGCGCACTCTCGAACGCCTGCCGACGGAAGCCGGCACCTTGAGCGAGCGTGCCGCAAACCTCATCGAGCAGGACATCCTGGCGGGAGATCTCGCACCGGGATCGCGGCTGGGCATCCTCGACCTCGTGCAACGTTACGATATCGGCGCCACGCCCCTGCGCGAAGGCCTTTCGCGGTTGATGTCGCGCGGCCTCATCGTCGGCATCGGCCAGCGCGGCTTCCGCGTCGCCGAGGTCAGCCGCGAGGATCTCGCCGACATCACCTGCATGCGGACGGCGGTCGAGATCGAGGCGGTCAAGCTCGCCATCCTCCACGGCGATGCTGCCTGGGAGGCCGGCATCATCAGCGCGCTGCATCAGATGCGCCGACACATCGAGCGCACCGGCGACGAATTCCGCGAGGGCGCGGCGGAGTTCGACCGGCTGCACAAGGGCTTCCACACCGCGCTGCTCGCCGCCTGCGGCTCGCGGCGCATGCTGGCCGCCCACTCCGACCTCTACGACCAGGCCTACCGCTACCGCCGCGTGATGATGGGCGCCATCGACAGCGGCGAGAGATTCATCCGCAGTCACCAGATGCTCGCCGACCTCGTGCTCGCCCGCGACGTGGCCGCCGCGCAAAAAATGCTGGCGGCGCATCTGCACTCGACCATCGATTTCGTCTATCCGCAGGTGAGCGGGGAGCAATCATGAGCGTCGTTGCAAGGCTCATTGAGGCGCGCGCCGCGCGGCGGCAGAAACCGCTGATCGCGTTCAATGCCGCGACGCTGCGGCTCGGCGGCAAGACCATCATCGAGAATCTCGATCTTCAGGTGCGGCCGGGCGAATTCCTCTGCATCGTCGGCGCCTCCGGCTGCGGCAAGACCACGGCGCTGCGGCTCGCCGCAGGTCTCTATCGCCCCACGAGCGGCGCGGTGACGTTTGAGGGCGAAGAGATCACCGAGCCGCGGCGTGAGGTCGCGATCGTGTTCCAGGATTACGGCAAGGCGCTGTTGCCGTGGCGGACCGCGGCCGGAAACATCTCGCTGGCGCTGGAAGCCTCGCGCGTGCCGGCGCGCGAACGCGGCGCACGCATCGAGGCGCTGCTGCGGAAGGTCGGACTGCCCGGTCATGCCGACAAATATCCGACCGAGATGTCCGGGGGCATGCAGCAGCGCCTGCAGATCGCGCGCTGCCTTGCGCAGGAGCCGACCACCCTGCTGATGGACGAGCCGTTCGGCGCGCTGGATGCGATGACGCGGCAGGGCTTGCAGGACGAGGTCCTGTCGCTGACGCAGGCGAGCGAGACCACCGTGATCTTCGTGACCCACGATCTCGACGAGGCGATCTATCTCGGCGACCGCGTCATCGGCCTCTTGCCGCATCCGGGCCGGATCGGGATCGAGCTCGACGTCGACCTGCCGCGTCCGCGCGACCAGCTCGCCACCCGCGAGCATCCGGAATTCCTGCGGCTGCGCCGGCAATTGTTCGACTTCATCAAGGCGACCGAGCATTGAGCCTCGATGGCACCAAGCCCTTGCTGCTGCCGCTGGCGCTGGTGCTGGCGTTTGAGCTCTGGGCGCGCCTCACCCATCTGCAAAGCGACAGCCTGGCGCCGCCGAGCGCAATCCTCGCGGCGCTGGCCACGGCGCTCGCCGATCTCTCGATCCCGGTCGCGACCCGCGACACGCTGTTCGCCGCCTTTGCGGGTCTGGCCATCGGCAGCGCCATCGGGCTTGCGCTCGGCATCGCCTTCGGCATTTCGCGTCCTCTCGATCGGCTAATGGAGGTGACGGTCGAGGCGATCCGCCCGATTCCCTCAATTGCGCTGCTGCCGATTGCGTTGATCGCGCTCGGCTTTGGCTATCGCATGGAGATCGTGATCGTGGCGTTCGCCTGCGTCTGGCCGATGCTGATCATGACGCGCAGCGCAGTGCGCAGCATCGAGCCGCGATTGATGGAAGTGTCGCGGGCCTTGCGGCTGAGCGCGCCGCAACGGATCGCGAAGATCGTGATCCCGGCCGCACTGCCGCGGATCTTTGTCGCCTTCCGCCTGTCGGCCGGGATCGCCCTGATCGTCGCGGTCACCGTCGAGATCGCCATCAACCCGATCGGCTTGGGTGCCGGCATCATGCTGGCACAGCAGGCCCTGCGCGCCGACCTGATGCTCGCCTATCTCGTCTGGATCGGCGCGATCGGCTACGCGCTGAACATGCTGTTGATCGCCGCCCAGCGCCGTCTGTTCGGCCGCGCCGCGCTCGCCGGAGACAATCCATGAAGCGCACCGCGATCCTCTGGCGTGTCGCAAGCGCCCTCGTCGCAGCCGGCTTCATCGCGGCGTGGCAACTCGTCGCCAATCTGAAGCTAGTGTCGCCGGTGTTCCTGCCCGGTCCGGACCGCGCCTGGGCCGCTTTGGTGCGCGGCTTTTCCAGCGGCGATCTCGCGGGCAAGCTCATCGGCACGCTGGAGCACATGGCCTATGGCTGGTTCGCCGCCTCGATCGCCGGCATTGCGCTTGGCGCGCTGATCGGTTCGTCCCGGATGATGCGCGCCTATGTCGCGCCGTCGCTGGAATTTTTGCGGCCCCTGCCGGTCTCGGCGATCATCCCGGTCGCGATCGCGATGCTCGGGCTGACGCAAGGCATGGCCTTGTTCGTGATCGCCTTCGGCGCGATCTGGCCGATCATGCTCGCAACCATTCACGGCTTTGCCGCAGTCGAGCCGCGGCTCTATGAGGTCGCCCGCTCGCTGCAGATGTCGCGCACCGCAATCATCGCCAAGATCGCCCTGCCCTCGGCATTGCCGGATATCCTCGCGGGCATGCGGCTCAGCCTGACCGTCGCGCTGATCCTCTCGGTGGTCTGCGAGATCCTGGCCGGCCTCGACGGCCTTGGTCACTGGGTGCTGCTCTCGGCACGCGCGTTCCGGTCCGCCGACCTCTTCGCCGGCGTCATCCTGCTCGGCGCGACCGGATATTTGACGTCGATTGCGATGTCACTGGTCGAGCAGCGGCTACTCGCCTGGCAGACCGCGGCGAGGTAGCGCGGCGATCCCATCGCCAAACAAAAACGGCCCGCATCAAGCGGGCCGTTGTCGTCTCGGATCCGGTCAATCCGAATTTGGTTGCGGGGATAGGATTTGAACCTATGACCTTCAGGTTATGAGCCTGACGAGCTACCGGGCTGCTCCACCCCGCGTTAAACCTTTGCGCGCCTTCGGTTAAATCCTGGGGACGGTCGGTTGAGGCCGGCGCTGGTCGCGCTGGCTTTCCACTTCCGTCCCAAAGGCTTCCTTGGAAGGCGACCCCTGGGCAACGCCCGTCGGGTGCGGGGGGTATGTATCAAGGCGGGCTGCCTTTGGAAAGGGCTGCGGGAACGTTTTTTTCGACTTTGTGACAGGGGAATGGACGAGTTTCCGCGCCGTTCCGCGCGCTCTTGCCAGAAGTTCCACAAACGGCCAGCCTGCGGCAACAAGATTAAGGCCGAAAACGCCGGGGTGCCGTTCCGGGAGGCGAAGCGAACCTCGAGATTCCGGGTTCGCGCTTCGCGCGCCCCAGAATGACGGTAAACGGGGGAAACAACATTGACCGACACATTCGATTTCGTCGTCGTGGGCGCGGGCTCGGGCGGCTGCACCATTGCGGGGCGGCTGTCGGAGGATCCAGGGACATCCGTCGCGCTGCTCGATGCGGGGGGACGGAACGACACCTGGCGGATCACGACGCCATTCGGGCTCGCGTTGCCCTATGCCGCGGCCAATTGGGCCTTCGATACGGTGCCGCAGAAGGGCTTGAACGGCCGCATCGGCTATCAGCCGCGCGGCAAGGGCCTCGGTGGGTCCTCGGCGATCAACGCCATGGTCTATATCCGCGGCCACAAATGGGATTACGACCATTGGGCCGCGCTCGGCAATTCCGGCTGGTCGTATGCGGACGTGCTGCCCTACTTCAAGCGCTCGGAAGACAACGCCGATTTCGACGGCGAGTATCACGGCAAGGGCGGACCGCTGCATGTCAACCGGCTGCGCTCGGACAATCCGATCCATGACGTCTTCCATCAGGCCGCACGCGAGGCGCAGTTCCGGATCCGCGAGGACTTCAATGCCGAGGACCATGAAGGGCTCGGCAGCTACCAGGTGACCCAGCGGGGCGGCGAGCGCTGGAGCGCGGCGCGGGCTTATGTGGCTCCTCATCTCGGCAAGCGGCCGAATCTGCGGGTCGAGACGGGAGCGCAGGCAACGAAGATCCTGTTCGAAGCAGGGCGCGCCGTCGGCATCGAATATGTGCAGGGCGGGCAGACAAGGCAGCTGCGCGCCCGCCGCGAGGTGATCCTCGCCGCCGGCGCCTTCCAGTCGCCGCAGCTATTGATGCTGTCGGGCATTGGCGATGGCGATGCGCTTGCCGCCCACGGCATCGACGTCGTGCATCACCTGCCGGGCATCGGGCGCAATCTGCAGGACCATCCGGACTTCGTGTTCGTCTACGCCTCCGACTATCCGCACTTCGTTCACGCCTCGATCAGTCGGTTGCCATCCCTGCTGCGCGGTATCCAGCGATATCGCCGCGAGCGGCGCGGCGTGATGACCACCAATTTCGCCGAGTGCGGCGGCTTCCTGAAAACCCGGCCTGATCTCGACGTGCCGGATATCCAGCTCCACTTCGTCATCGCGATGCTCGACGATCACGGCCGCAAGAAGCACAAGGAGGCGGGCTTCTCATGCCATTTCTGTCTGCTCAGGCCGAAGAGCCGCGGCAGTATTGGGCTGAAGAGCGCCGATCCGCTCGCAGCGCCGATGATCGACCCGAACTTCTTGGGCGAGGCGGAGGATCTCGAGGCGATGGTCGCCGGCTTCAAGACGACGCGGCGACTGATGGAGACACCTGCGATGCGGGCGCTGCAGAAGAAGGACATGTTCACATCCGACGTGAAGACGGACGAGGACATCCGCGCCATTCTGCGCGCGCGTGTCGACACCGTCTATCACCCCGTCGGCACCTGTAAGATGGGCACCGACGCGATGGCCGTGGTCGATCCGGCGTTGAAGGTGCATGGCATCGGAGGATTGCGCGTCGTCGACGCCTCGATCATGCCGACGCTGGTCGGCGGCAACACCAATGCGCCGACCATCATGATCGGCGAGAAGGCGGCGGATATGATCCGTGGAGAGATGCGCTAAGTCGTTTTCTGTCATTGCGAGCGCAGCGAAGCAATCCAGAGTCTTTCCGCGGTGGGATTCTGGATTGCTTCGCTACGCTCGCAATGACGACGCGGATAGAGCGACGCGTGTACTCGCCGTCTCGAATCGCGGAGGCTCGCCCTCACCCGGAATTTGCTTTCGCAAATTCCGGCCTCTCCGCACGCGGGAAGAGGCGAAGACACGTTCAACTCAGCAAGAACCCGCCGTCCACGGTCACCACGCTGCCCGTCATGTAGCGCGACGCATTCGACGCCAGCAGCAGGATCGCGCCGTCGAGATCGGACTCGGCGCCGACGCGGCGTTGCGGGATGCGCTTGGCGAGGCGCTCGCCTGCCGGCGTCGACCAGAAGGCGTGGTTCATCTCGGTGTCGATATAGCCGGGCGCCAGCGCGTTGATGCGGATGTTCTGGCCCGCGAGCTCGAGCGCCATCGCTCTCGTCGCCTGGATGATGCCGGCCTTGGAGATCGCGTAAGGCGAGAGCGCCTTCAAGACGCCGGTGCCGAGCACGGAGGCGATGTTGACGATGTTGCCCGGCTGCTTGCGCGCGATCATGCGCCGCGCCACTTCGGTTGCGAGGAAATAGGCGCCTTTGAGATTGGCACCGATCACGGCGTCCCAATCCGCCTCGGTCTGCTCGGTCGCGAGCTTCTCGATGGCGATGCCGGCATTGTTGATCAGCACGGTGACGGGGCCGAGCGCGGCCTCGGCGGCATCGACCGCCCTGGCGATCGAGGCGGTGTCGGTGACGTCGAGCGCGACCGCCGCGGCGCGGCCGCCCTTGCCGCGAATCTCCTCTTCCAGGCCCTTCAATTTGTCGGCCTGCCGCGCGGCGAGCGCCACGGCCGCACCATGCGCCGCCAGCACCCGGGCAAATTGCCGGCCGAGCCCCTGGCTCGCACCCGTGACGAGGATGGTTTCTTTACTGACGTCGAATAGGTCTGACATGACGCGTTCCTTGGACGGTTCCTTTAAGCTTTGGAGCCACCAATACAGACGATTTTAGCGATCTGAAACCGGAATGATCGGCTCGGCGTTCATTCGTTCCGTCGAGGCAGGGCTTTCGCGCATGAACAGTTTCGATCTCGCCGTCTATGCCGCGCTGGCAGTCGCGGTCGGCTTGGGGTTCAGGACCGGGCTGCTACGCAGCGCCATGACCATCCTCGCTTATCTGCTCGCCGCCCCGATCGCGGTGGCGCTGATGCCGCTGATCGCACCGCAGATCGCCGGCAATCCGAACTCGCCGCTGCTGCAGAACTGGATCTGGTTCTTCGCCATCTTCGTGGTCGTCGGCATGCTGTTCGGCCATATCGGCCGCATCGCGCTGAACGACACGATCGGCGAGGCCGGCATCGGCGACCGGCTCGGCGGCGCGGCGCTCGGCGCCGTCAGGGTCGGCCTCGTCGCCACTACCTTGGTGCTGGTGTTTGATCAGATCGTGCCGACGAACCGCCAGCCGCCCTTCCTCGCCGGCTCGCATCTGCGGCCGCTGTTCTCGACCGCGGGCCAGATGGGCTTCAAGTCGCTGCCGCCGGAGGCTGCCGCCGCAATCGACCGCCTCAAGCAGGAGCGGCGGATCTAGTCCAGATCATGCCCGCGCATTTGCATCGCCGCAGCGCACGCCATGCATTTTGGTGCGGGCCGATCCCTTATCAGCGGCATCACAGTTGGCTAATGTAGCCGCCGTCCAAAACCTGCCTGACATTTACGGGAGTGAAACAGTGGATCTTGGGATCAAAGGTCGCCGCGCCATCGTCTGTGCATCCAGCAAGGGCCTCGGGCGCGCCTGCGCCTTCTCGCTGGCGGAGGCCGGCGTTGACGTCACGCTGACCGCGCGCGGCGCTGATGCGCTGAAGAAGACCGCCGACGAGATCCGCAAGGCCTATCCCGACGTGACGGTCACCGAGATCGTCGGCGACATCACGACGCCGGCGGGCCGCGAGGCGGTGCTGAAGGCCTGCCCCGAGCCCGACATCCTGATCAACAATGCCGGCGGCCCGCCGCCCGGCGATTTCCGCAACTGGACCCGCGACGACTGGATCAAGGCGATCGACGCCAACATGCTGACCCCGATCGAGCTGATCAAGGCGACCGTCGACGGCATGATGGCGCGCAAGTTCGGCCGCATCGTCAACATCACCTCGGCCGCGGTGAAGGCGCCGATCGATATCCTCGGCCTCTCCAACGGAGCCCGCGCCGGCCTCACCGGCTTCATCGCCGGCCTGTCGCGCAAGACCGTCATCAACAACGTCACCATCAACGGCCTTCTGCCGGGCCCGTTCGAGACCGATCGCCTGACCAGCACCGCGAAGGGCGAAGCCGACAAGCGCGGTGTCACACCGCAGCAGATCCTGGCCGAGCGCGCCAAGCTCAACCCCGCGGGGCGCTTCGGTCAGCCCGACGAATTCGGCTATGCCTGCGCCTTCCTGTGCGGCGCCAAGGCCGGCTTCATCACCGGACAGAACATTCTGCTGGATGGTGGCGCGTTCCCGGGGACGCTGTAGTCGCGTTTGCAGATGTACTCCCTCGCCCCGTTCCTACGGGGAGAGGGTTGGGGTGAGGGGCTCTCTCCGCAAAGCACGGTGACAGTCGGACTCGCGGAGACTCCCCCTCACCCGGCGCTTCGCGCCGACCTCTCCCCGCACGCGGGGCGAGGTAAAATCATCACCGCTGCTTGGTCGGCTCGTCCTCATCCTGCTGGCTCGGAGCGGAGGAATCGGCCGTGGTGCGCTCATCGGTCCAGTCGATGCCGAATTCGTCGAGCCCGTTCGCGAGCAGATCGCCCAGCATGGGCTCGCCGAGCAGATAGTGCACCGTTTCGCGGCGTGGGCTGCCATATTCACGGCGCGCCTCCGACGCGCGGGCGCGCAGATCGTCCCAGTCATCGATCGTGCCATCGCCGCGTCCGAGCCAGGTCAGCGCGACGAGATCGAGCTGCTCGTCCTCGTTCAGGGCGATCATGAAGCTTCCGAGCTCCTGGACGACAGGATCGGAGCCATCGTCGTCGAGGACGTCCATCATATCGTCGTCGGCCGCGTTCGAGCCGGAGTCCGGATCAGAAGCCCCCTCCTTGACGTCGAATTCGCGCGCCTTCTCGATGATAAAGGCGACCTTTTCCGCGGAAATCGCAAGCTCTGGCATGGCGTCCTCTTCGGCTAGCATCCAGTTCCCCGCGATAACGCCACATCACCTCAGATGATCCATTGCGCCCGATGGCAGAAAACGTGCATGTTCCAGCGCAAGAGCAAGAAAATGGGAGGCGGCGGATGCAGTGGAAGGTCGGCAAGGTCAGGATCACGAAATTCGTCGAAATGGAGACGGTCGGCTCGACCCGCTTCATCCTGCCGGCAGCCACCCATGACGAGATCCAGAAGCTGCCCTGGCTGATCCCGCATTTCGCCACCGACGAAGGCCGGCTGAAAATGTCGATCCACTCGCTGGTGGTGGAGACGCCGACGCGCCGGATCGTGGTGGACACCGGCCTTGGCAACGGCAAGCAGGGCCGCGGCGTCCCCACCTGGAACAACCGCAGCACGCCGTTCTTGGAGACCATGACCGCGGCGGGGTTTCCGCCTGACAGCATCGACACCGTGCTGTGCACGCATCTTCACGTCGACCACGTCGGCTGGAATACGCGGCTGGTTGACGGCCGATGGGTGCCGACCTTCCCGAAGGCGCGCTATCTTTTCGGCAGGACCGAATATGAGCATTGGCGTGATTACACGGCCGAGCCGGACAAGGTCGCGGTGTTCAACGACTCCGTGAAGCCAGTGGTCGATGCCGGCCAGGCCGATCTGGTTCCGAGTGACCATCGGCTTTGCGAGGAGATCGAAATGATCCCAACCCCCGGTCACAGCCCGGGGCACATGAGCGTCCTGATCGAGTCCGATGGCGAGCAGGCGCTTCTGACCGGCGACGTTGCCCATCATCCCTGCCAGATGGCCCATCTCGACTGGTGCTCGACCGTGGATACCGATCCCGCGCGTTCGGCGGCAAGCCGGCACGCGGTGTTCTCGCGCTTTGCCGACACACCCACACTGGTGATCGGCGGTCATTATTCCGCCGGACATATCAAGCGAGACGGCGACGCATTCAGGTTCGTGGCGCTGGGGTGATGCCCGTTTTGGGCGGTTGAATTTCCCGCCGCCCTGTTCCATGAAGCAGTTAACCGATCGGTCCATTCCCAGGGAGAAACGAGAATGAAGCTTGTTCGTTATGGCGAGAAGGGTGCGGAAAAGCCCGGCCTGATCGACAGATCCGGCCAGTTGCGCGACCTGTCGGCGCATCTGAAGGACCTCACCGGCGAGGCCTATTCGCCTGAATCCCTGAAGAAGCTGGCCGCGCTCGATCCCGCCTCGCTGCCCGCCGTCTCCGGCAAGCCCCGGTTCGGCGCCCCCGTCACCGGTATCTCGAAATTCGTCGCGATCGGCCTCAACTATTCCGACCATGCCAAGGAGACCGGCGCCGAGATCCCGAGCGAGCCGATCATCTTCATGAAGGCCAATACCTCGCTGTCGGGCCCGAATGATCCCGTCGAGAAGCCGCGCGGCTCGACCAAGCTCGACTGGGAGGTCGAGATCGCCGCCATCATCGGCACCCGCGCCAAATACGTCTCGGAAGCCGACGCGCTGAACCACGTCGCCGGCTATTGCGTCTGCAACGACGTCTCCGAGCGCGCTTTCCAGATCGAGCGCCTGGGCCAATGGACCAAGGGCAAGTCGCACGACACGTTCGGCCCGCTCGGGCCGTGGCTCGCCACCAAGGACGAGATCAAGGACGTGCAGAACCTGTCGATGTGGCTCGACGTCAACGGCCAGCGCCGACAGACCGGCTCGACCAAGACCATGATCTTCTCAATGGCGAAGTGCATCTCCTACGTCTCGCAGTTCATGACGCTCCTGCCCGGCGACGTCATCACCACGGGCACCCCGCCCGGCGTTGGCCTCGGCATGAAGCCGCCGACCTTCCTCAATGTTGGCGACGTCGTCACGCTCGGCATCGAAGGCCTCGGCGAGCAGCGCCAGGAGATCGTGGCGGCGTGAGCCTCCGCCCTCTCGCCGTCATTGCGAGCGAAGCGAAGCAATCCAGAATCCCTCCGCGGCAACACTCTGGATTGCTTCGTCGCTTCGCTCCTCGCAATGACGAAACAAAACGTTCATTTGTGGGATACTCTCCATGAAGCTCACCTTCTCCCCCGCCTCGCCCTTTGCCCGCAAGGTGCGCATTGCTGCGATCGAGCTCGGGCTGATCGACAAGATCGAGCTCGTGCCCGCGAGCGTCACGCCGGGCACCGCCAACGAGGATTATTCGAAGATCACGCCGCTGAAGAAGCTGCCGGTGCTGATCACCAATGACGGCGACGTGATCCTGGATTCCTATGTCATCGTCGAATATCTCAACGAGATCGCCGGCGGCAGCCTGATCCCGGATTACGGCCCGCGGCGCTGGAAAGCCAAGACCAATCACTCGCTGATCAACGGCATGCTCGATTCCATGCTGCTGTGCCGCTACGAGAAGATGGTGCGGCCGCAGGGCCTGCAATGGCAGGCCTGGTCGGACGACCACTGGAACAGGGCCTGGACCGGCATGGCGCGCTTCGAGAACATGCCTGACGTGCTGAACGGCCCGTTCGACATCTCGCAGATCGGCCTCGTTTGCGTGCTCGGCTATGCCGACTTCCGCTTCGCCGATTGCGGCTGGCGTAAGGCCTTTCCGAAGCTCGACGCATTCCACCAGAAGATGCTGGAGCGGCCCTCCGTCAAGATCTCGGTGCCGCCAGCGGCATAAGTCTCGGGAGTTCTCATGAGCCTCAGATTCTCGGTCGGCGATCTCACCATCCATCGCGTCATCGAGCAGGAGACCTCGTTCGTCCCGGCGCTTGAGATGCTGCCGGGGCTGACGGCCGAGGTGCTGGCCGAGAACCGGGCTTGGATGCGCGAGGCGAAGGCACTGGACGATGAGGACGTGCTGCTGCTGTGCTTCCAGTCCTACGTGGTGAAGACGCCGCACCACACCATCCTGGTCGACAGCTGCATCGGCAACGACAAGCCGCGGCCGCGGCCGAAATGGAACATGAAGACCGACGACACCTATTTGCGCGGTCTCGGCGCGGCGGGGTTTTCGGTCGACGACATCGACTTCGTGATGTGCACGCATCTGCATGTCGACCATGTCGGCTGGAACACGCGGCTGGAAAACGGCCGCTGGGTGCCGACCTTCCCCAAGGCGCGCTATTTGTTCGCCAAGCAGGAATTCGATCACTGGTCCGCGCAGAACGAGAAGACGGAGATCCCGCCCTTCGTCGACAGCGTGTTGCCGGTGGTCGAGGCCAACAGGCACGAGCTCGTCGGCAACGACCACGAGATCGGCGACCACGTCCGCATCCTGCCGACACCTGGCCATACGCCGGGCCATATCGCCATCACGATGGGCCGCGGCAAGGACGATGCGGTGTTCTCGGGCGATCTCATCCACTCACCGCTGCAGACGCTCTATCCGGAGCTGTCGATCAAGTTCGACGTCGATCCGGCCGAAGCCGCGAAAACGCGCCGCAGCTTCCTGGAACGCTATTGCGACACCGACACGCTGTGCTGCACCGCGCATTTCCCCTCGCCGTCGGTCGGGAAGATCAGGCGCAAGGGCAACGCGTTCGAATGTGTGGCGGTTTAGTCTGGCTGTCGTAGGGTGGGTTAGCTCTGCGGCTGCGCGAAGCGCAGACGCCGAGCGTAACCCACCACTTCTGCCTCCGCGGAGAATAAAGACGTGGGTTACGCCGCGCGGCTTGCGCTTCGCGCAATCCCCGGGGCTAACCCACCCTACGATACTGCCCGTGTGGAGAATACCATGACCGCGCTCCCCGACATTCCCCTGCCCGCCGGCATCCGCTCGCGCACCGTCGACGGCATCAACGGCTTGCGGATGCATGTGCTGGAGGCCGGTTTCGAGACCAAGGGACGGCCCTGCATCCTGCTGCTACACGGCTTTCCCGAGCTCGCCTTCTCCTGGCGCAAGGTGATGCCGACGCTGGGCGCGGCCGGCTACCACGTGATCGCACCGGACCAGCGCGGCTACGGGCGCACCACGGGATGGAGCGCGGACTACGACGGCCCTCTCGCGCCGTTCTCGCTTCTCAATCTCGTGCGCGATGCGCTCGCCCTGGTGTCGGCATTCGGCTACAGGCAGGTCGATGTGGTCGGACATGATTTTGGCAGCCCGGTCGCAGCCTGGTGCGCCTTGATCCGGCCCGACGTGTTTCGTTCGGTGACGATGATGAGCGCGCCATTCGGCGGACCGCCGCCGCTGCCGTTCGGCACGGTCGACAATCCGGCAAAGCCCGCGGTGGAAGACCCGGTGCATCGTGAGCTCGCCGCGCTGCCGCGGCCACGCAAGCACTATCAATGGTATTATTCGACACGCGAAGCCAATGCCGACATGCAGCATGCACCGCAAGGCGTGCATGATTTCCTGCGCGCCTATTATCATCACAAGAGCGCGGACTGGACCGACAACAAGCCCTATCCGCTGCAGGCATGGTCGGCGCAGGAGCTGGCGAAGCTGCCGACCTATTACGTGATGAACTTGCACGAGACCATGGCCGAGACGGTCGCGAAGGAGATGCCCTCGCCGGCCGCGATCGCCGCGAACCAATGGCTGCCGGACAGCGACCTTACCTATTACAGCGCCGAATACAGCCGCACCGGATTTCAGGGCGGGCTGCAATGGTACCGCTACGGCACGTCGGGCACGCTCAACGACGAGATGCAATTGTTTGCTGGCCGCAGCATCGACGTGCCCTCCTGCTTCATCTCGGGCAAGCAGGATTGGGGCACCTATCAACGGGCCGGCGCTTTCGAGACGATGCAGCGCAGCGCGTGCACGAAGATGCTCGGCTGCCATCTCGTCGACGGCGCCGGCCATTGGGTCCAGCAGGAGCAGCCTGCCGCGGTGAGCAGGTTGCTGCTCGACTTCCTCGCCAAGGCGGGCGTGGCCTGATTTGACCGGGAACCACAATCTCCATCAAACAGCCGTTGCGAGATTCGGCCAGACTGCGCATCATCTTCGAGCAATCAGAGCGGGAGAAGCGCCGTGGCCGGATCGGAATGGAGTTTCAGGAGTGCGGTCGAATTGTCGGCCGCGTTGCGCGCGAAGAAGGTCTCGGCGGTCGAGCTGACGCAGGACGCGATCGCGCGTATCGAACGGCACGACGGCAGGATCAACGCGGTGTGCGTGCGCGATTTCGATCGCGCGCTCGTTGCGGCGCGCGAGGCGGATGCGGCGCTGGCGCGCGGCGAGCACAAGCCGCTGCTCGGCCTGCCCACGACGATCAAGGAATCCTTCAACATCGCAGGCCTGCCGACGACCTGGGGATTCGTGCCGCAGAAGGGCTTCAAGCCCGTGGAAGACGCGCTGGCGGTGACCCGCATCAAGCAGGCCGGCGGCGTGATCCTCGGCAAGACCAACGTGCCGGTCGGCCTCGGCGACTGGCAGAGCTACAACGACATCTACGGCACCACCAACAACCCCTACGATCTCGGCCGCACGCCGGGCGGTTCGTCCGGGGGATCGGCGGCAGCCCTCGCCGCAGGCTATTGCGCGCTCGCCACCGGCTCGGACATCGGCGGCTCCCTGCGTGTGCCGGCATTTCATTGCGGCGTGTTCGCGCACAAGCCGACCCTTAATCTCTGCGCGGCGCGCGGCGAGACCCCGCCGCCGTTTCCAGCCATTCCGCGCGAGGGCGACCTCGCCGTCATCGGGCCGATGGCGCGCACGGCGGCGGATCTGTCCTTGCTGCTCGACGTCATGGCGGGACCCGATCCTCTCGACATCGGTATCGCCTACAAGCTCGATTTGCCGGCTGCGCGGCATCAGTCGCTGCGGGATTTTCGTATCCTGGTGATCGACAGCCATCCTCTGCTGCCGAGCGACCGGGATGTCCGCAGCGCAATCGACAAGCTCGCAATCGATCTTGCGAAGGCCGGCGTCACCGTCGCACGCGAGAGCGCGCTGCTCCCGGACTTCGCGGAGACGTCCCGGCTTTACATGCGCATGCTGCTGGGTTTCCTCGGCGCGTTCCTACCTCCCGACGAGTTGGCGGATGCGCAGGCGCGGGCGAGCCAGCTCTCGCCGGAAGATCGCAGCCTCGGCGCGGAGCGACTGCGCGGCATCACCGCGAGCCACCGCGCCTGGGTCCTCGACGCAGGGACCCGCGCCGTGCTCCGCGCGCAATGGCGGGCGTTGTTCAAGAGCTTCGACGCGGTGATCTGCCCGATCATGCCGACGCCGGCCTTTCCGCACGATCATTCGCCGGAACAACGCCTGCGAACGATCAGCATCGACGGCAAGGATTACCCCTATTCCGACCAGCTCGCCTGGCCGGGCATCGCAACGCTTCCGGGCCTGCCGGCAACGGCCGTTCCGCTCGGCCTGTCGAAACACGGTCTGCCTGTCGGTGTGCAGATCGTCGGTCCCTTCCTCGAGGACAGGACGCCGCTCAAGCTCGCCGAGCTGATCGAGCGCGAGTTCGGCGGCTTCGTGCCGCCGAAGATGTTCGATGATTGATGCTTCGAAGTCCTGTAGCCCGGATGGAGCGAAGCGAAATCCGGGACAGCCGATCCGCGACAAAGATCCCGGATTGCGCTTCGCTCCATCCGGGCTACGAACTGTCATGCCCGGCTTGACCGGGCGATGACACCGTAACGGCCGCTAGCTATCGAACACGATCACGCTGCGCAGCGTCTTGCCTGCCTTCATGTTGGCAAAACCCTCGTTGATCTCGGAGAGCTTCAGCTTGGCCGAGATCCAGTCTTCCAGATGCAGCCGGCCGCGCAAATAGAAGTCGACTAGGCGCGGCATGTCGACCCGAAAGTGGTTCGAGCCCATCGAGGAGCCCTGGATCTTGCGCTCGCGCAGAAAGTCGAAGCCGTGCAGCTCGATCTTCTGCCCAAACGGGATCATGCCGACGATGGTGGCGGTGCCGCCGGAGGCGAGCATCGCAAAAGCCTGCTCGGCCGTCTCCTTGCGGCCGAGCACCTCGAAGGAATGATGCACGCCGCCATTGGTGAGGTCGCGGACCTGCTTCACGACATCGCCGTCGGCCGGGTTGATGATGTCGGTCGCGCCAAGCTTGGTCGCGAGCTGGAGTTTTGCGGGATTGGTATCGATGGCGATGATACGGCCGGCGCCGGCGATCTGCGCGCCGTTGATCGCGGCCATGCCGACGCCGCCGCAGCCGATCACCGCCACGGTCTCGCCGGCCGTCACCTTCGCCGTGTTCACCACCGCGCCATAGCCGGTGATGACACCGCAGCCGATCAGCGCGGCGAGATCGAGCGGCATGTCCTTGCGGATCTTCACAATGGCATTCTCGTGCACCAGCATCTGCTCGGCGAAGGAGGAGAGATTGAGGAACTGGTGCAGCTTCTCCGGCTTCGACCATTGCATCCGGTTGGAGACGCCCGGCAGCATCTTCACCGTCGCGTCGGTGCAGAGCACGGTGCGGCCGGTCGTGCAATTGTCGCAGGTGCCGCAGAAGACGGAGAGACATGTGACGACATGGTCGCCGGGCTTCACATAGGTGACATCGGAGCCGACCTGCTCGACCACGCCGGCGGATTCGTGTCCGAGCACTGCCGGCAGCGGATGCGGATAGAGCCCTTCCATGAAATGCAGGTCGGAGTGGCAGAGGCCGGCGACGGCGGTGCGGATCAGCACCTCGCGCGGTCCCGGCTTCGGCAGGCTGATGTCCTCGATGACGAGCGGCTGGTTGACTTCATAGAGGACGGCGGCCTTCATCGAACACTCCCTATCGCGCTTTTTGTTTGATCGCAGCGCGCAGCCTACGCCGCCAGAACCAGTTCGCCAACCTCGCTCATGCCGGCTGCGCGATCGCCGAGCAGCAGTTCGGCCATCTTCGCCTGCGCGGCATTTTCCGTCAGCCGGAACGGATCGTTCGGCGCCACGCGGTGGTCGGTCACGAGGCGCGACAGCAGCAGCCGGCGTGCATCGCCGCGCATCTCGTAAATGCGGTGTGCTTCCCAGGCGAGCGCGACTGCGCTGGCGACGTGATAGAGCGCGCTGGTAGCGCGGCGCGCATCGGCTTCGTTCTCGGACTTGGCCGCAACTTCGCGTGCGAAGCCGACGGCGCGGTCGGTGAGGCCACGCAGATGATCGCGCCAAGCCTGCGGCACCGAGGCGCTGTCGCCGAGCCGGGCGTGCAGATCGGCTGCGAGCGCGGATTCCGCGCCGTGGCGGCCGACTGCCCGCCGCAGCGCATCGATCGCGACGATGTTACCGGTGCCTTCCCAGACCGAGCCGAGATGCGCATCGCGCAACAGGCGGGCGGTGGCGAATTCCTCGATATAGCCGATGCCGCCGCGCATCTCGAGCGCATCGCCGCAAACCTTGCGCGCATCGCGCGTGGCGCGGAACTTCAGCGTCGGCGTGAGAATGCGCAGCAGCGCCGCGGCATCCTGGCTGCCGGCCTCGGCACGGTCGAGGGCATCAGCAGTGAGGAAGCTCATCGACAGGCCCTGCTCCACCGGCAGCATGATCTTCAGCATTTGTCGCCGCCCCAGCGGCAGATCGATAATGCGCTGGCCGAACACCACGCGGTTGGTCGCCACCGTCATCGCGTCATGATAAGCGCGGCGCATCAGCGCGGTGGACTTGACGCCGTTGGAGAGCCGCGAGGAGTTCACCATCTCGGCCATCTGCACGAAGCCGCGGTCGAGCTTGCCGACGGCATAGGCGATCGCGCCTTCGAGCTTGATCTCGCCCGAGGCCATCGAGCGGGTGCCGAGCTTGTCCTTGAGGCGCACGATCCGGTAATGGTTCTGCGAACCGTCGTCGAGGAAACGCGGCATCAGGAACAGGCCGACGCCGCGCGTGCCGGGGCCGGCGCCTTCCGGGCGCGCCAGCAACATCACGACTTTCGCGTCGGCATTCGAGCAGAACCATTTCTCGCCATAGAGGCGCCAATGGTCGCCGTCCTGCACGGCGCGCGTGGTCAGCGTGCCGACGTCGGAGCCGCCCTCCTTCTCGGTCATGAACTGGCCGCCTTGGGTCAGCTTGCTCATGTCGGTCGAGGTCAGGCCATCAAGATATTTCGCCTTGAGCGCCTCGCTGCCGAAATTCGCCAAGAGCTTGGCGCAGCCATCGGTGACGTTGATCGGGCAGCCCATGCCGAATTCGGTCTGGTTGAACAGGAAGGTGAAGGCGTGCTTGGCGACAACAGGGTATTTGTCCGGCCAGCCCATGACACCCTTGCGGATGGAGAGCGCGTGGATGCCGAACTCGCCGAATGCAGCGTTCTCCAGCTCGCGATAGGCCGGATGATATTCGATCCATTGCACGTCGCGGCCGAACTTGTCGCGCTGGTGCAGGATGGGCGTGTGCCGGTCGGCGAGCCGCGCGCATTCGTCGAGATGGCCGCCGGCGAGCTCACCGAGCCGGTCGAGATGCGGCTCGATGTGTCGGAACAGATTCTCCGGCAGATGGATGCGGAGCAGGTCCGTGAGCGCGGGATCGGCGCGGTAGAAATTCATGCCCGACGTATCGGGCGCCAGCAGGCCGGAGGGTGCGGCCGCGATATCTTTTGGCTGCGCTTTAACCGGTCCGGGCATGATCGTCCTCTTCGTTTCCGTCCGACGGCAATTCTTTGCGCTTGCCGCTTTGGATGATGTCGATCATGCTCCAGTCGCGGACAGCGATAAAGCCGCAAAATGTCAGGGCGGCATGATCGCCGCGAGGGAGCAACTCGCCCTGCGGAATTGTGATCGCGCCGGCTGGTTGTCTGCGCGGACCATGCATAGATCAGCGGCTCCTACCTCCGAGAGATCACGCCATGGAACACCCGAAGTACAAGATCGCCCTCATCGTCGGTGCCGGCGAAGGCCTCAGCGCATCGCTGGCGCGCCTGCTAGCGGCGCAGGGCATCCGCATCGCGCTCGCCGCACGCAAGATCGAGAAGCTTGGCGCGCTCTGCACCGAGACCGGGGCCAAGGCCTATGCCTGCAACGCCACCGAGCCCGACGAGGTGGAGCGGCTGTTCGGTCTGGTCGAGCGCGAGATCGGCACGCCCGACCTCGTCGTCTACAACGCCTCCGGCCGCACGCGCGGGCCGTTCGTCGATCTCGTGCCGGCCGACGTCGCGCAGGCGATTGCGGTCAGCGCCTATGGCGGCTTCCTGGTGGCGCAGCAGGCCGCCAAGCGCATGCTGCCGAACCAGCACGGCGCGATCCTGTTCACCGGCGCCTCCGCCAGCGTCAAGGGCTATGCGCAGTCCGCTCCCTTCGCCATGGGCAAGTTCGCGCTGCGGGGCCTTGCCCAGAGCATGGCGCGCGAACTCTCGCCGCAGGGCATCCATGTCGCGCATTTCGTCATCGACGGCGGCATCAGGAGCGCCGCGCGGACGGATCCGGCGGACAAGCCGGACTCGATGCTCGATCCCGACGCAATCGCACAGAGCTATTGGAACGTGCTGCAGCAGCCGCGCAGCGCCTGGAGCTGGGAGCTGGAGCTGCGGCCCTGGGTGGAGAGGTTTTGAGGGCAAGCTGACAACAATACCCGTCATTGCGAGGAGCGAAGCGACGAAGCAATCCAGACTGTCTCCGCCGAAAGATTCTGGATTGCTTCGCTTCGCTCGCAATGACGAAGGAAGGGAGAAACCATGACCACGGAAACCACCATCGATACCGGCACCAATGAGCTCCTCTGCACGATCCGCGACCGCGTCGCTGTGATCACGCTGAACCGGCCGGAGGCGCGCAATTCGCTGTCGGACGCGCTGACGCCGGCGCTGCGCACGATGATCCGGAGCTGCGGCGAGGATCCCGATGTCGGCGCACTGCTGCTGACCGGCGCGGGCGAAGCTTTCTGCGCCGGCGGCAACGTCAAGGGCATGGGTGCGCATCGCGACAAGGCCAAGCTCGACATGTCCTTTGACGACAAGGTCGCCGACCTGCAGGAGCGGCAGCGGCTGCTCACCGGCGCGCTGGTGTCTGTGCGCAAGCCGACGATCGCTGCGCTGCCCGGCCCCGCAGTCGGCGCCGGGCTCGCCATCGCCATGGCCTGCGACATCCGCATCGCCGCGCAATCCGCCTTCGTTGCCACCGGCTATGCCCGCATCGCGCTGTCCGGCGACTACGGCATTGCCTGGCTGCTCACCCGCCTCGTCGGCACCGCGCGGGCGCGCGAATTGATGTTCACCGGCGAGCGCGTCGATGCCGCGCGCGCCGAGGCGATCGGCCTCGTCAACCGCGTCGTGCCCGACGACAAATTGCAGACCGAGGCCTTCGCACTGGCCAAATCGCTCGCCGAAGGCCCGCGCCTCGCGCTCCGCTACATGAAGGACAATCTCGACGAGGCCCTGCTGTTCGACTTCGAAACCGCGCGCGACCACGAAGCCGAGCGGCTGGTCCGCCTCACCACGACCGCCGACCACAAGGAGGCCGTGCAGGCCTTCATCGACAAGCGCAAGGCGGTGTTCACGGGGAAGTAGCTCCGACACAAGCGCCGTCATTCCGGGGCGATGCGCAGCATCGAACCCGGAATCCATTGGGCCGCAAAACGCGCGGTGAAATGGATTCCGGGTTCGCGCTACGCGCGCCCCGGAATGACGAGGGGAGATAGAGCGAAAAAAAAGCCCGGCTCTGGCTTGGCCAGGCCGGGCTGCAGTCATGTCAGGCCGAGGCTGAGGGGCTGTCGGCCTGACGGGAAAGGGCGGCGAGGCGCCAGCTCGCGCAGGGAATGTCTTTCGGTTCGACGCTGATCTCCTTGTCGAAGCGCACCAGCTTCCAGTCATCAGGGTGGTTGACGAACGTGAAGCCGGATTTGCGCGCGAGCGAGACCATCGCCTCGTTGGCGCGCAGCGTGTCGCCGAACATGTGCTCGGCGCCAAGCGCGGCGGCGCGGCATTCGAGGTTCTTCATCAGCGCGGTGGCGATGCCGTGGCCCTGCCAGCGGTCATCGACCGAGAGGCCGAACTCGAGCGTCGCGGTTTCGGCATGGAAGGCATAGCGCGCTTCGGCGACGATGGTCTCGAAGCCGTCGACCACCATGGTCGCCACGATGGTGAAGCGATCGCGCTCGCCGACCTCTAGGAAATCGTGCAGCAGGCCGTTGGGCAATTCGCTGACCGCGCCGAAGAAGCGGTTGTAGCGGGAGCGGGTCGAGAGCGAGCGGAAATAGTGCTGCAGCTCATCGGTGTCGCGCGGCTCGACGAAGCGGACATTGAGCCGCTCACCGTGCCTTGTGCGCAGCACGTCCGAATATTGCTTGAGGTCTTCGAGGCGAAGCGAGCTCATGACACATGCCCAGCGGAAAAGGGGACCGCCGGCGCCCCTGTGCTCAGGCGGCGCCGGCCTGGCGGCCTGTCAGGCCCGCCAGAAGGGTTTGTCGGCCTCGTAGGCAATGTCGGACCAGGACAGCCCGACGTCCTGGAGATCGCGGGCGGTCCAGTGGGTCAGCTCGCGCCGGGTCCGGTAGCGCTCGTGCCAGACGTGGAGGACCTCGCCGATCTGGTAGAGGACGCCCTGTGCATGATGATTTGTCATCGAATTGTCGGTCAATGTAGACATTTTCAGCTCCTGGAGCTAAGTTGACCGCTAATATCTGCCTTCTGCTGCGCCGCGACAAACGACAATTTGTACCTTTTCGCATGAAATAACGTCATGCATCCCGCTGCCAAATGACTGCCAGATTGCCCTCCCTGAACGGATTGCGGGCGTTCGAGGCCGCCGCGCGCCATCTCAGCTTCACGCTCGCAGCCAGCGAGCTGAACGTGACCCAGACCGCGATCAGCCATCAGATCCGCAGGCTGGAGGAGGAGCTCGGCATCCGCCTGTTCATCCGGCAGAACCGCGCGCTGGCGCTGACGCCGGAGGCGCGCGACTATTTGCCGGGCGTCCGCGCCGCCTTCAACGATTTGCGCCTCGCCACGGACCGGCTCCTGCGCAAGGACGACGACAAGGTGCTGACAGTGTCGACGCTGGCCTCGCTCGCCGCCAAATGGCTGCTGCCGCGGCTGACCGATTTCCAGGAGCAGCACCCCGGCATCGATGTGCGCATCACCACCTCGACCAGCCTCGTCGACTTCCAGCGCGACAATGTCGATGCCGCGATCCGCTATGGTCGCGGCCAATGGCCGGGCCTGCGCGCCGACTGGCTGATGGCGGACGAGCTGTTTCCGGTGTGCAGCCCGTCGCTGCTGCGCGGCGACAAGCCGCTGCGCCGCCCCGAGGATCTGCGCAACCATCCGCTGCTGCACACGTCGAGCACCAACAGCGACGACTGGCGGCTGTGGCTGACCGCGGCGGGCCTGCCGGCCGATATCGCAAGGCACCCCGGCATCACCTTCGACATGATCTTCATGACCATCCAGGCGGCGATCGACGGCATCGGCGTCGCGATGGGACGGACCTCCTACGTGCAGGACGACATCGCCAAAGGTCGGCTCGTGGTCCCCTTCAAGATCGCGCTGCCGGCGGACGCCGGCTTCTACCTGGTCGCGCCGGAGGGCCGTCGTGAGGCGCCAAAGCTGGCTGCGTTCCGGCAATGGGTGCTCGCGGCGGCGCAGAATAAGGCGTGAAAATGGTTCCTCTTCGCGCGCTGCGGCGCCGGTTGCGGGGCATTGACCGCCTGTCTTCACCTCTCCCCGCTTGCGGGGAGAGGTCGAATTCGATCGCAGATCGAATTCGGGTGAGGGGGTACAGGTATCTCGACGACCGCTCGTGTTGAGAGAGGCCCCTCACCCCAACCCTCTCCCCGTAAGAACGGGGCGAGGGAGCGCACCGCCGGTGCGGCTTAGATTTCGACCACCACGTAGTCGCTCTCGACTTTCACCGGGATGGTCTCGGCGACATACGGCCCCTTCACCACGCTGGCGCCCGGCTCGACATGGGCGGGATAGGCCTTCACGCGGAAACGGCGGGGGTCGCAATAGGATTGGCCGGTGCGGATGTCGAACTCCCAGCCGTGCCAGGGGCAGCGGATGATCTCACCTAACTTGGTGTATTCGATCTCGCCGGGATTGCTCGACTGTGCGAGACCGATCAGCGGGCCCTCACACAGCGCCGCACCCTGATGCGGGCAGCGGTTCATCAGGCCGAAATATTCGCCCTTGATGTTGAAGACTGCGATCGGCCGCCCGTCGATCTCGAGGCATTTTCGCGTGCCGGGCGGAAGCTCGTCGACCGCGGCAATCACATGCCGCGCCATGCTATGTTTTCCGCATGATCTGACCGAAAAACCGCTTCACACTTTTTCGGATCATGCGGCTATCCCGTACAGCTTCTTTGCGTTGCCGAGATAGAACGCCTCGCGATTGTCCTCGCTGACTCCCGCCGGCAGCACGCGCGACGGCTCGTCATAGTCCCAATGCGGATAATCGGTGGCGAACAAGAGACGATCCCAGCCGATCCATTTGATGACATCGAACAGATCCTCGCGCCTTTCAGGATCTTCCATCGGCTGCGTCGTCCACCACACCTGCTCGCGGATATATTCCGACGGCGGCCGTTTTACATGCGGCACCTCGCTCCTGAGCCGCTGCCAGGCCTTGTCCAGCCGCCACGCCAGTGACGGCGCCCAGCCGAAGCCGGCCTCGATCATCACCATCTTCAATTTCGGGAAGCGCTCGAACACGCCCTCCAAAACCAGGCTCGCAAGCGCCGATTGCTGGCACTGCGAATGCCCGACCATCTCCTCGATGTAATAGGACGGCCAGCCTGAGGGTGTGATCGGATTGCCGCCGAAGCCGAAGGCGTGGACGCCGACGGGAAGGCCGGCCTCTTCCGCAGCCTGATAGATCGGCCAATAGCGGCGCTGGCCGAGCGGCTCGACATTGCGGCTGAGCAGCAGCACCTGCACGAAGTTCTTGTCCCCGGCGCGCTCGCGGATCTCGGCGGCGGCCGATAGCCCGTCCTCATTGCCGACCACGATCGAGGCCTTCAACCGCTTATCCTTGCTGGTCCATTTGTCGATCTGCCAATCGTTGATCGCCGAGCACAGAGCGGCTGAGAGCTCGTGATTGCGGATGCCCTGCCCGGTGTTGAGTGGATTGAGCACGCCCAGCTGCACGTTGTTGGGATCGAGCAATTGCTTCTGCATGAAGGCGAGCGAGGAGCCCTGCGGGCCGCCTTCCGGCGGATAGGCATCGCGGCGCGAGGCGTTGGGCTGGGCCTTCGGATAGGGCGGGCCTTCCATCATGCCCTGATAGGCATGGACGCCGTAGACTTCGAGGTGATGCTGCCAGCGTTTGGCGAGGTAGGGGTAGAGCTCGGTGTGGGTCGTGCGCGCCGGATGGATGTCGCAGTCCGCGATTGCGGTTTTGACGTTCAGTGGGGAAGCGGCTTCTTGGTTCTCGCGGAACTGGATATTCATCGCCTTGCCTCCTTTGGCAGCGGGCTCATTTCAGGCGGGGATAGGTTGCATGCGGATTGTCGATCATGATCTTGCGCACGAGATCGGGGGACAGACCTTCGGGCAGCGCGTCCTGGCCGTCGAACTGCCAGTGCGGATAGTCCGTGGAGAATAGGACCAATTCGTCGGACTGCATATGATCAAACAGGCGAATTAATGTCTGAGGTTCCGGCGGCGCATCAAATGGCTGTAACGAGAAACGGATGTTGCTGCGCACAATCTCCAGCGGCGCGCGATCGACCCACGGCGTCTCCATCCGTACCCCGCGCCAGAACTTGTGCAGGCGCCACAGATAGGGCGCGATCCAGGACACGCCGGACTCCAGCATCACCATTTTCAGCCGCGGATATTTGGCGAACACGCCCTCCACGATCAGGCTGGTGAGCTGGGTCTGGAACGCCTGGGCCTGCCCAACATAATCCTCGATGTGATAGGACCCCCAACCCACGGCGGTCGGCGGATTGTGATAGGCGGAACCGGCGTGGATGCCTACCGGGAGTTCCAGACGTTCCGCGGCCTCGTAGATCGGCCACAGCGCGCGCTTGCCGAGCGGCGTATCGCCCATCACCAGCATCAGCACCTGCACGAAGCGCTTGTCCGGTGCACAGCGCTCGATCTCGGCAACCGCTTTCTCGACGCTTTGCGTGGGGATCACGATCGAGCCGCGCAGCCGCGAGTCGCGATCGAGCCATTCCTTCGCCAGCCAATCATTCAGCGCGCGGCAGAAGGCGGCCTGCATGTCTTCCGAAAACACCATCTGCACGCCGTAGAGCGGATTGCAGATGGCGTATTCGAGCTTGAAAGCATCGAGCACGTGACGCTGCATGTCCGCCAGACTCTCACCGGGCTTGCCGGTCTCGGGGCGCCAGTCCGGCCGCGCGGTAATCGGCGAGTTCTGCGGATAGGATTGCGAGATAAGGTCGACCATGCCGCGCGTCGTGACCTGATCGCGCCAATAATCGTTCAGGTACGGCAGCAGGCTGGTCAGATGCGGCACGGCCGGATGCACGTCGCAGTCGATGCCGCCGGCGATCAGGGACGCCATCACGTCTCCCTTCTCACGTTTCCTCGCATGTCTCTTCTTGTCCCCGCCATTCAAGCAGGCCTGCCCGCCGCCCGCAACTCGGCCAAGCGTCCTGTCATATGCTAGGAAGGCTGAGCTCGGTTGCGAAGGAATGAGGGGTTACGACATGAAAGAGCTCGTCGGCATTGCGGAACAGGTCGCCGCCAAACTGATCGCGCGCAAACAGACCATTGCGGTTGCCGAATCCTCCGCCGGCGGTCTGATCGCGGCCAGCCTGCTCGCGGTGCCCGGCGCATCCGCCTATTTCCTCGGCGGCGCGGTGGTCTATACGCGCGATGCCAGGCGCGTGCTGATGGATATTTCGGACGAAGGAATGAAGGGCTTTCGGTCGTCGTCGGAGCCCTACGCGCAATTGCTGGCCGAGCAGATGCGAACGCGCTTCGACAGCGACTGGGGCCTGTCCGAGACCGGCGCCGCCGGCCCCACCGGCAACCGCTACGGCGATTCGGCGGGCCATAGCTGCATGGCGGTTGCAGGGCCCGCCATGGAGGTGATGACGCTGGAGACGGGGAGCAATGACCGGTTCGGCAACATGCAGATGTTCGCAGCGGCGGCGCTGCGGTTGCTGCTGAGGAAGC
Organism: Bradyrhizobium sp. IC4059; assembly: GCF_020193615.1. Lineage (NCBI taxonomy): Bacteria > Pseudomonadati > Pseudomonadota > Alphaproteobacteria > Hyphomicrobiales > Nitrobacteraceae > Bradyrhizobium > Bradyrhizobium sp. IC4059. Next base: position 41,960 of record NZ_JADYVH010000004.1, on the reverse strand, counting down.
TGGAGGGGTGAGAAAGAGGAGCGACAGCTACCGTCCTAAATGCCGCATGAAAATCCGCACCACATAGCCCTGAAACCGCGGTGCCTCGTCGTAGAGATCCGACGCGATCCGCTCGATGGTCTCGCGCAGCGACAGGAACTGCGCCTGACGTGCGCTGCTTTCGGTGCCCTGCATGCCCGCGAGCTCGTCCATCGCGGCGTCGCTGATCTGGCACTGCACGACCTCGCCGTCGTTCAACATGGTGAAGCGAAAGGCCAGCCGTTCCAGATCATGGCCAATGATCTTGTGGCGCATGAGCGGCATCAAGTCGTCCCGGTCGAGCCCCGCGTCGGACAATGCTGAAAATCGCTCCGCTTGTCAGCAGCAAAGTGCGGCTTCGGCCCTACTGGAACGCCACTTCGGCAAAGCTGCGGAGCTTGCGCGAATGCAGCCGTTCCGATTCCTGCTGCTTGAGCCGCTCCAGCGCCTTCAGGCCGATCTCGAGGTGCTGGCCGACGCGGCGGCGGTAGAACTCGCTGGCCATGCCCGCGAGCTTGATCTCGCCATGCAGCGGCTTGTCGGAGACACACAGCAGCGTGCCGTAGGGAACGCGGAAGCGGTAGCCATTGGCGGCGATGGCGGCCGATTCCATGTCGAGCGCGACCGCGCGCGATTGCGACAGCCGGCGGATCACCTCAGGCCCGGAAATTTCCCAGTTGCGGTTGTCGACGCTCGCGACCGTGCCGGTGCGCATCAGGCGCTTGAGCTCGAAGCCTTCGAGCCCGGTGACGTCCTCGACCGCCTCCTCGAGCGCGACCTGCATCTCGGCCAGCGCCGGGATCGGCACCCACAGCGGCAGCTCGCGATCGAGCACGTGATCCTCGCGCACATAGCCGTGCGCGAGCACGTAATCGCCGAGCCGCTGCGTGTTGCGCAGGCCGGCGCAATGGCCGAGCATCAGCCAGGCATGCGGCCGCAGCACCGCGACGTGGTCGGTGACGTTGCGTGCATTGGACGGACCGGTGCCGATGTTGATCAACGTGATGCCGCGATAGCCAGGTGCGACCAGATGGAAGGCCGGCATCTGCGGTGCGCGAGCTGGCGCGGTGCCGCTGATCGCGCCGCCGCTGTTCGTGATCACGTTGCCGGGCGCGACGAAAGCTTCGAGCCCGGCTTCGCCGGACTGCAGCCGCTGCTGGCACGCTTGCGCGAAGGCATCGACATAGAACTGGTAGTTGGTGAAGATCACGAAGTTCTGGAAATATTCGGGATCGGTGCCGGTGTAGTGATAAAGCCGGCGCAACGAGTAATCGACGCGGGCGGCGCGGAACAGGGACAGCGGCTCCGGCGCGCCCGGCTGGAGCTCGAAAGTGCCGTCGGCGATCGAATCGTCCATGGTCGCGAGAACGGGCACGTCGAACGCATCGCGCAGCGAGCGTGTCACGGGCGAATTCTCGCTGGTGGTGATCGCGGCTTCGATATTGATGTCGCGCCGATAGGCGAAGTGGATCGGGATCGGCTCGGCGGACTCGCCGATCTCGACGGGCACGCCGTGGTTCTGGATCAAGAGGCCGATCTGCTCGGTGAGATAGCTGCGGAACAGATCCGGCCGCGTCACGCTGGTTTCATGCACGCCGGGCCCGGCGACGAAGCCGTAAGCAAGGCGCGAATCCAGCCGCGCATGCGTCGCAGTGGTGATACGGACGAAGGGATAGTAGGCGCGAACCCGCATCGTGATCGCTTCGCCGCCGACATAGGCTTCAAACCGGTCGCGCAGGAATTTCGTGTTGCGCTCGTAGATTTCCTCGAGGCGGGCAACGGCGAGGGACGCGTCGGAGAAGGATGCGGTGGGGATGGAGGGAGGAGACTGCATGGTTCGACCGCCGGGTGATTGGGCCTGAGTCGAACTATAGCAAAGAAGGCGGTGTTGTAGGGTGGGTTAGCGCAGCGTAACCCACCACTTCCGCATCCTCGGTTAGAGAAGCGGTGGGTTACGGCTTCGCCTAACCCACCCTACGAGACCACGACGCGCTGTCGCGCATCACTTCTCGCGGAACGCGCGCATCAGCTGGTCGTGAAGCGGCTTCATCAGATAGGACAGCATGGTGCGGTCGCCGGTCTGGACGAAGGCTTCCACCGGCATGCCGGGGATCATCTTGACGTCGCCGAGCCTGGCGATCTCTTCCGGCGGCATCGAGACGCGGATGGTGTAGTAGCCTTGGCCGGTGCGCTGGTCGGTGGTGACGTCGGGCGAGACGCGGCTGACGACACCGTTGAGCTCGGGCGTGGTGCGCTGGTTGAACGCGGACAGGCGCAGCAGCGTCTTCTGGCCGATCTGGAGCTTGTCGATGTCGACCGGATTCACCTTGGCCTCGACCTGGAGATCGTCGGTCTGCGGCACGATCAGCATCAAGGTATCGCCGGCGGTGACGACGCCGCCGATCGTGTGCACTGTCGATTGCAGCACCATGCCGTCCTGCGGCGCGCGGATGTCGACGCGGCGGAGCTGGTCTTCGGCCGCGACCTTGCGCTCGATCAGCTCGCCGATCTTGTCGTTGGTTTCGCGCAGGTCCTTGGAGACCTCGCTGACCACGTCCTTGTCGATCTGGATGATCTGGAGCTCGGTCTCGGTGATCTTGCCCTTGGCCTGGGCGCGTGCGGCGATGTACTGCGCGCGCTCGCCGTTGAGGCGGGCCGAGTCGCGCTCGAGCTGGGTTAGGCGCGAGATCTGCACCAGACGCTTCTCGTAGAGCTCGCGCACGCCGGTGAGCTCGTTCAGCACCAGCGCGATCTCCTGGTCCTTGGCCTTTTCCTGGGCGCTGAGACCGGCGATCTCCTCGTTGAGCTGCGTGATGCGCTCGCGCAGCTGCGCCTTCTGTCCAGTGCGGCCGTTGACGCGGACCTCGAACAGCTTGGTCTCGGCCGCAAGCAGCGCCTTGACGTCGGGATCGCCCTCCCGCTCGATGAGGCTTTGCGGGAACTCGATTCGGTCGAGGCCACGCTGCTCGGCCTGCAATCGCGCCGCACGCACCTGCGCCGCATCGAGGTTCTTGGTGACGATGGCAAGATTGGCCTTGGTGACGGTGTCGTCGAGCCGCACCACGATGTCGCCGGACTTGACCAGGTCGCCGTCGCGGGCGCGCACCTCGCCGACCACGCCGCCGGTCGGATGCTGCACCTTCTTGACGTTGGATTCGACCACGATCTGGCCCGGCGCAATCAGCGCGCCCGAGATCAGGACGGTCGAGGCCCAGCCGCCGAGGCCGACGACCAGGACCAGCACGATCACAAGGCCGAGCATCAGGTGGAACCTGATGGAGTCGCGGACGGTCTTCGCGGCCGCCTTGGTGCCGCCGATGGCCAACGTGCTCATGGCTTCGTGCTCATGGTTTGGCCACTCCGCCTTCGCTGACGATCTTGATCGGCGCCGGCGGCGTCACGCGCGGCTGCAGCACCTGGGCGAGCACCTGCTCCTTCGGCCCAAAGGCCTGCATGCGACCGTCGCGCAGCACCAGGATCTGGTCGACCGCCTCGACGCCGATCGGGCGGTGCGCCACCACGACGACGATGGCACCGCGCTCGCGCGCCGAGCGGACGGCGCGGGTCAGCGCCTCGTCGCCTTCGGTGTCGAGATTGGAATTGGGCTCGTCGAGCACGATCAGGAAGGGGTTGCCGTAGAGCGCGCGCGCCAGCGCCACGCGCTGGGCCTGACCTGCGGAAAGCGCGGCGCCCTGCTCGCCGACTTGGGTGTTGTAGCCCTCGCGCATCTTGATGATCATCTCGTGCACGCCGGCCTCCTTGGCCGCGGCGATGATCGCCTCGGAGGTGGCCTCGGGATCGAACCGGCTGATGTTCTGCGCGATGGTGCCGCCGAACAATTCGACGTCCTGCGGCAGATAGCCGATATGGCGGCCGAGCGCGTCGCTCGTCCATTGATCGAGCGCCGCGCCGTCGAGCCGCACCTTGCCGCGCACCGGCTGCCAGACCCCGACCAGCGCGCGGATCAGCGACGACTTGCCGGAACCGCTCGGGCCGATCACGCCAAGGCCGTTGCCGGCGGCGAGCGCGAAGGTGACATCCTGCACCACGAGACGCTGATCGCCGGGCGGCACCATGGCGACGGCTTCGACCGAGAGCCGGCTGGTCGGCGCCTGCAACTGGGTCGGCATCGCCTGCGCCGGCATCTGCTCCAACAGGCGCGTCAGACGCTGCCAGCTCTGGCGCGCCGCGACGAAGGATTTCCAATGCGCGATGGCGAGATCGACCGGCGCGAGCGCGCGGGCGGACAGGATCGAGCCGGCGATGATGATGCCGGCCGTCGCCTCCTGGTGGATGACGAGATAGGCGCCGACCGCGAGCACGGCCGATTGCAGCATCATCCGCAGCACCTTTGCGACCGCGCCGAGACCACCGGCGACGTCGCTCGCCCGCTGATTGCCGGCGAGGTATTTTTCGTTGGCCTCGCTCCAGCGCTGGTTCATCCGGCCGGCCATCCCCATCGACACCATCACTTCGGCGTTGCGGCGGCTGGCCTGGGCGAGATCGTTGCGCTGGGCGGCGAGGCCCATCGCTTCCTTCGCCGGCTGGCGGGACATGAACTCGGTGACCAGCGTCAGCCCGACCAGGATGATGGCGCCGACCAGCGCGGTGACGCCGATCAGGACATGGAAGGCGAAGCAGATGGCGAGATAGAGCGGCAGCCAGGGCAGGTCGAAGAATGCGCTGGGGCCCATGCTGCCGAGGAAGGAGCGGACATTGTCGAGATCGCGCAGCGGCTGCAGGCCCTCGTTGCGGCTGCCGACCAGCAGCGGCAGGCGCACGATGGTGTCGAACACGCGCTTGTTGAGGGCCTCGTCGAGCGCGGTGCCGATCCGCCCCAGGATGCGGTTGCGGATCATGTCCAGCACGCCCTGCGCCATGTAGAGGAAGCTGGCGAGGATGATCAGGCCGACCAGGGTGGGGATGCTGCGGCTCGGCAGCACCCGGTCATAGACCTCCAGCATGAAGATCGACCCGGTCAGATAGAGCAGGTTGATCATGCAGCTCATCAGGCCGACGCCGATGAAGGCCGTGCGACAAGCGCGCAAGGCGTCACCGAGCTCCGAACGGCGGACGCCAGGGATGGCTGCCATCAGTCTGATCTCTTTCGGCTAACGGGCAAAGCCCTGATTTCAAAGGCGATTCAAGGAGTACTCGCCTTGGATTAACATCTGTTTTCCGGCCGTCCGACGCGGTCGAATTTAATCCGAGGCCTCATGGGCCACATCTACCCCCGATAGCCTTCCGCGCAAGTCCGGAATTCCACAGGCTTGCGGCTTTTTCTTGCAGGCTTTCAGCCGCTTCCGCGAAAAGCGCGGCTCAAGTTCCGCTCAGCCGAATGCAGAGGCTAGAGCCGGCCCCCGCCGCGCACAAGGCGTACCACCAGCAGCAGGATGACCGCGCCGATGGCAGAATAGACAATTTGGGAGATCAAGCCGCTGCCGAGGCGGATGCCGAGCTTTGGAAACAGCAGGCTCGCCACCAGCGCACCGCAGATGCCGATCACGATGTCGCCGATAAGGCCGAACCCGGCGCCCCGCACGATCTTGCCGGCGAGCCAACCGGCGACGAGACCGACGAACAGGATGACGAGAAGGCCTTCGTTGGAAATGTACATCCGTGAGGTCCCTCTCCGTGAAAGGCGCCATGGAACGGGAACCGGAATGAACGGGGTGTGAATGCTGGAAAGGCTCGCACAGCCCGGTTCAACTCATCCGAACTATGACAGCACGGTGGCCGGCTCCGCCAGAACGCATCTGGCGGCCCGACCCGGCCCGACCGCGACATTCCCGGGCAATTGCTCCAGGCAGCGCGGCTCGGCGAGCTTGCAGCGGGGAGCGAAGGAGCAATTGTGCGGCTTCTCGGCCAGCGACGGCGGCGTGCCGGGGATGGTCTCCAGCCGCTGTCCGCGCTTGGCGCCGTGGATGGTGGAGGCGAGCAGGCCCTTGGCATAGGGATGCACCGGCGAGCGGACGATGTCGCGCAAGGTGCCCTGCTCCACGATCTGGCCCGCATACATCACCGCGACGCGGTCGCAGATCTCGATGGCGACGCCGATGTCGTGGGTGACGAAGATGACGGACATGCCGAACTCGCGCTGCAGCTCCCGCAGCAAGAGCAGAATCTGGATCTGCACGGTGGCATCGAGCGCCGTCGTCGGTTCGTCCGCCAGCAGGATTTTTGGCCGGCAGGCCAGCGCCAGCGCAATCATCGCGCGCTGGCGCATGCCGCCGGACATTTCGTGCGGATAGGCATCCAGCCGGCGCTTGGCCGAGGGAATGCGCACGACCTCGAGCATCTCCAGCGCCCGTGCGCGCCCTTCTGCAAAGCTCTTGCCTTCGTGGCGCACCACGCTTTCGGCGATCTGCGCGCCGATCGTGTAGACCGGATCGAGCGCAAGCGCCGGCTCCTGGAAGATCATCGAGACGGTCTGGCCGCGGAACGACGACAGCTGCTCGTCGTTCATGGCCAGCACGTCCTGTCCCATGACGTTGACCGTCCCCGAAATCTGCGTGCGCTTCTTCGGCAGCAGCCGCATCAAGGCACGCAGCGTCACGCTCTTGCCCGAACCGGATTCGCCGAGCAGGCCCAGCACCTCGCTATTGCCGAGCGAGAGACTGAGATCGTTCACGGCATAGACCGTGCGCTCGCCGGTGAAGCGGATGTTGAGGCCTGAGATCTCGACGAGGTTTCTCATGACGGCAGCTTCGGCAATCGGTCGTGATAGTCGGTGACGCGCTGGAACGCGGCGCCAATGGTCAGCAGGGTGGCTTCGTCGAAGGAGCGGCCGATCAGCTGCATGCCGACCGGCAGGCCGGTCGTGGTGAAGCCCGAAGGAATGGTCAGTGACGGCAAGCCCAGGAAATTCACCGGGCGGGTGAACAGCGTCAGCCGCTGCAACAGCGCCGGCGCGTTCGGGCCGCCGCCGACGTCGCTCTCCTCGATCGTCGGCGCCGGCACCGGGGACGCCGGCGCGATCACCGCATCGACGCCTGCCGTCGCGGCATTGTGGGCCGCGAGCGCCGACCCGCGCCAACGCATCGCTTCGAGATAGGTGATGGCGGGAACGGCGAGGCCGTTCTGAAGCCGCATCAAGACCTGCGGGCCATAGTCCTGCGGACGCTCGATCATCCAGCGCTTGTGGAAGGCGGCAGCTTCCGCGGCGAGCACGAGCTGGCTGGCCGAGGACAATTGCCGCTGGTCCGGCAGCTCGACCTTGACGATGTCGGCGCCCTCGCGCTTGAGCACCGCGATGGTCTCGTCCAGCACGCGCGCGACCTCGCTGTCGAGATCATCGACATAGAATGAGGCGGGCACGCCGATCTTGAGACCCCTCAGCGAAGCCTTGGTGGCTGCGACGTAGTCCGCGAGCGGCTCGTGGCTGCAGGTCGAATCGGCGGGATCGGGCCCGGCCATCAGCGCCAGCAAGAGCGCGCAATCCTCGGCGGTGCGGGCCAGCGGGCCGACGGTGTCGAGCGATTGCGACAGCGGCATTGCGCCGGCGCGGCTGACGCGGCCCACCGTGGTCTTGAGTCCCGTGACGCCACAGAAATGCGCGGGCATGCGGATCGAGCCGCCGGTGTCGGAGCCAAGCGCCGCATAGGTCAGGCGCGCGGCCACCGCCGAGCCGGAGCCGGATGAGGAGCCGCCGGTGATATGGGCGACGTTCCAGGGATTGCGCACCGGACCGTAATGAGCGTTGTGCCCGGTCGGGCCATAGGCGAACTCGGCGAGATGCAGCGTGCCGAGCCGGACCTGGCCGGCGTCCTTGAGCCGCTGCAAGGCGGTGGACGTGACGTTCGGCACGAAGTCGCGGCGGATCAGCGAGCCGCAACTCGCGACGTGGCCGGCATCGTAATACATGTCCTTGTGCGCGAGCGGCACGCCATGCAGGGGACCGCGGACATTGCCCTTGGCGAGCTCGGCATCGGCGGCATCCGCCGCTTTCAATGCAGCCTCGGCCTCGATCGACATGAAGGCGTTGAGATGCGGCTGCCACTGCGCGATGCGCTGCAGCAGCGCCCGCGTCGCCTCGTGCGAGGACACCTGCTTCATCGCGATCGCGCGCGCGACCTCGGTGAGCGTCATCAGAGCGGGCTCACGGCTCATTTGGACACCTTCTGCGTCTGCGCGAGCACGTAAGTTGCGGGCTCCAGATCGAACGGCAGCGTGCCGGCGATCGCGGCGAAGCCTTCGAAGGCGGGGCCGATGGCATTGGAGATGCGGGTTGCGATCTCGTCGTCCACGGGGACGCCGGCGATATGCGCGGTCGGCTTGATCTCTTTCGGTGTCGGTCTCGTCATGCGGTTTCTCCCCTGGGGGCGCGGCTGTGGCCTGAACCCGGTATCGCCATGTAGCACGCGGCCTCGTGGCCCATATTATCCAGCGCAGTGAGCTTTGGTGTCGCATTTGCGCAGAGCGGCTCCGCAAACGGGCAACGGGTGTGGAAACGGCAGCCCGGCGGCGGATCGATCGGATTGGGCGGGTCGCCCGTGATCGGCGGCGTCTCGGTGCGCCTGTCGGGGTCCGAAGACGGCATCGCGGCGAGCAGCGCCCGGGTGTAGGGATGCGCCGGGCTGTCCCAGACCTGGTCGACTGGGCCGAGCTCGACGACCTCGCCGAGATACATCACCAGCACGCGGTCCGAGATGTAGCGCACCACGTTGAGGTCGTGGCTGATGAAGAGATAGGTCAGGCCGAATTCGCGCTTGAGATCGGCGAGCAGGTTGAGCACCTGCGCCTCGACGGATTTGTCGAGCGCCGAGACGGCTTCGTCCAGGATCACCAGGCGCGGCGACAGCGCCAGCGCCCGGGCGATGTTGACGCGCTGGCGCTGGCCACCGGAGATCTCGTGCGGATAGCGGTTGGCGAAGTTTTCCGGGCGCAGGCCGACCTTGCCGAGCAGCTCTCGCGCCAGGTTGCGCGCCGCGCCATCGGCCATGCCATGGACCTTTGGACCGAAGGCGACGGATTCCTCGATCGTCAGGCGCGGGTTGAGCGAGGCGTAGGAATCCTGGAACACCATCTGCATGCCGCGGCGCAGCTCGCGCAAGCTCAGCGACTGGCCGACGGTCATGCCGTCATAGATGATGTCGCCGTCATCGCGCGGCATCAGGTGCATCAGGAGCCGCGCGGTGGTGGACTTGCCGCAGCCGGACTCGCCGACGATGCCGACCGTCTCGCCCTTGGCGACGGAGAAGGAGACATTGTCGACGGCACGCACCGTGCGCTTGGCGGCGAACAGGCCGCCGCGCACCGGGAAATGCTTGGTCAGGCCGTTGACCTGCAGCAGCGGCTGCGCGAGCCCACCGCGATCCTCGACCGGCTCCAGCATTTCGACGGAGGTATTGGTTTCGCTCATGGCCTAGTTCCTGATGTCCATGGCGCTACGCAGGCCGTCCGAGAGCAGATTGAAGCAGATCGAGACCGCGAAGATCATCGCGCCCGGCAAGGCTGCGACCCAGGGATTAACGTAGATCGCGGTGCGCAGCGTGTTCAGCATCAGGCCCCATTCCGGCTCCGGCGGCTTGGTGCCGAGGCCGAGGAAGGACAGACCGGCCGCCAGGATCATCGAGACCGAGATCAGACTGGTGGCATAGACGAAGATCGCGCCCAGCACGTTGCCGAGGATGTGGACGCGCATGATGGTGAAGGCGCCCGCGCCGGAGGCACGGGCGGCCTCGACGAAGTCCATGTTGCGCACGCCGGTGGTGACGCTCTCGGCGACGCGGGTGATCTGCGGCACGAACACGATGGTCAGCGCCACGATGGAGTTGAGGATGCCGGCGCCGAGCGCGCCGGAGATCGCGATCGCCAGCAGCACCGACGGGAAGGCGTAGAACACGTCCACCGTGCGCATGATCGCGGTGTTGAGCTTGCCGCCGACATAGCCGGCAATGATGCCGAGCGAGGTACCGATGCAGAAGGCCAGGATCACGGGCAGGATGCCGATGACCAGCGACAGGCGCCCGCCATAGATCAGCCGGGCCAGCATGTCGCGGCCGAGCTCGTCGGTGCCGAGCGGATAGCCTGTGGTGCCGATGTGGCGGAGGCGGCGGATCATCGAACCCTTGTAGGGGTCTTCGAGACCGAGCCACGGCGCGAGGATCGCGGACAGGAAGATCAGCAGCAGCACCAGAGCGCAGGCCATGCTGACCTTGTCGCGCATGATGCGGCGGCCGACGGTCGCCCAATAACCACGCGCCTTGGTGGCGGGCGCGGCCTGCAGCGCGGCATCGCTGGCGGTGGCGGACAACGGAAGCTCGCTCATCGGCTAGCCCCGCTTGATGCGCGGGTCGATCGCGGCTTGGGCGATGTCGACCAGGAGATTGAGGAAGACGAAGAACAGCGCCAGGATCAGGATCGTGCCCTGCAGCAGCGGCAGGTCGCGCTGGAAGATCGCGGAGTTGAGCAGGAAGCCCGAGCCCGGCCAGGAGAACACCGTCTCGATGAGGATCGAGCCGCCGAGCATGTAGCCGAGCTGAAGCCCCATCACCGCGAGCGCGGTGGGCGCGGCATTCTTGATGACGTGGCGGAACACGCCGGTTTCGCGCAGGCCCTTTGCACGCAAAGCCTCGACGAAGTCCTGCGAGAGAATGTCGCCAGTGAGCGCGCGGACCGTGCGGGTGACGATGCCCATCGGGATCACCGACGTCGTGATCGCGGGCAGCACGAGATATTTGAGGTGCGCCCAATCCCAGGCCCAGGAGTTGGAGCCGCTGGGGCCGGCGCCGACCGCCGGCAGCCAGTTCAGCTGGACCGAGAAAATGATGACGAGCAGCATGCCGAGCCAGTAATGCGGCACCGAGACGCCGGCGATGGCAAAGGAGGTCGCGACCTTGTCGATCCAGGTCTCGCGGAAATAGCCGGCGATCAGGCCAAGCAGGACGCCCATGGTGAAGCCGATGATGGCGGCGGCAATCGCGAGCGTGACGGTGTTGCCGACCGCGCGCATGACCTCGGCCAGCACCGGACGCCCCGTCGCGATGGAATTGCCGAGATCGCCATGAAGGGCACGCAGCAGCCACAGGCCGAACTGCACCGGCAGCGGCCGGTCGAAGCCATAGGCGGCGCGCAGCTGCGCGGCGAGCTCCTGCGACGCATCGGCCGGCAGCACGGCGACCAGCGGATCGCCCGGCGTGATGTGCACGAGCAGGAAGCACACCAGCGCCACGCTGATGACGATCGGGACGACGTAGACAATGCGTCTGGCGGTATAGGCGAGCACTGGTCTTCTTTCTTCCTTCTCCCCTTGCGGGAGAAGGTGGCGCGCAAGCGCCGGATGAGGGGTTCGGTCCGCGGTTACAGCATTATCAAATGGAGGAAGGATCACTCGCGGAGAGAGACCCCTCACCCGGCTTCGCTATCCGCGAAGCCACCCTCTCCCGCAAGGGGAGAGGGTGCACTGTGCGTGTGGCGCGAATTACTGCGCGATCGACACCGGCGAGAAGTCGATGAACCAGCTCTTCGGTTGCACGACGCCTGTCACCTTCGGGCTCATGGCGCGCGGGCCGACGTCGTGGGCGACGTAGAGGAAGGCGGCGTCGTCGACGGAGGCTGCGTGCAATTCGGCGAGTGCGGCGTCGCGCGCGGCGGGATCGAAGGTCTGGCGCGCCTTCTTCACCAGCTCGTCGAATTTGGGGTTGTTGATGAAGCCCCAATTGTTCGAGACCGGCGGCGCCATGCCCGACTGCAGGAAGCGCACCAGCGCGAAGAACGGGTCCATCGCCGCGTAGGTGACGTTGGTCGCGTGCGAGCCGTTGGCGCTGGGATCCTTGGCGCCGCGGCGCCAGTTGGTGAACAGCGTATTCCATTCGATGACGTCGAGCTGGACGTCGAAATAGCATTCGGCCAGCGCCTGCTGGAGATACTCGTTCATCGGCAAGGGCTGCATCTGGCCCGAGCCGGACGCGGACGTCTGCGTCTTCACGGTCAGTTTCTTGTTGGGACCGTAGCCGGCCTCCTGCATCAACTTTTGCGCAGCCGCCTTGTCGTACTTGATCTGGAAGGTGGGATTGCCGCGCCAGGGATGGCCGGGCTCGAAGGTGCCGGACGCCGGCACCATCAGCCCCGCGAGCAGACCGTCCCTGAGGCCTTCGCGGTCGACGCAGAGGTTCGCGGCCTTGCGCACTCGGATGTCGTTCCAGGGCGAGCCCTCGACGCGCGAGAACTGCCACGGCCAGACGTGCGGCTGCTCGTTGGAGTAGAGCTTGAAGCCGCGCTGCTTGAGTTCGGGCAGCGCGTCCGGTGCCGGCGCCTCGACCCAATCGACCTGGCCGGACAGCAGTGCCGCGGTGCGCGCGTTGGCTTCCGGCATCGGCAGCAGCACCATCTTGTCAACCTTGGGCACGCGCGCCTTGTTCCAATAGTCCGGGTTCTTGACCAGCTCGAGCCGCTCGCGCGGCGTAAAGCTCGCCATCTTCCACGGGCCGGTGCCCGAGGCGCTCCTGGCGAAGGCGGTCCATGCGGCCTGCGACTTCGCCTTGGCGTCGGCGCCTTCGGCCTTGTCGTAGAAGGACTGCCACTTCGCAGGGCTTGCCATGAACAGATTGGTGAGGTTGATCGGCAGGAAGCTGTCGGGCTCCTTGGTGGTGAGTTCGACGGTCATGTCGTCGATCTTCTTCGCGGAGGCCAGCGTCGGCATGCGCGAGGCCGTGACGCCGACCTGGCTGGCGTCGAACTGCGGCGCATCCTGCTTCAGCACCTTCTCGACATTCCACACCACCGCATCGGCATTGAACGGCGAGCCGTCATGGAAGGTGACGCCTGGGCGCAGCTTGAAGACCCATTTGGTCTTGTCGGCATCGTCGACCTTCCATTCGGTGGCAAGGCCGGGGATCACCACGCTCGCCTTGTCGGCAGAGGACAGGTCCCAGCTGGTCAGCGCATCGTACATGGTGAGGCCGGTGAAGCGGTTGCCCTCGAAACCTTGATCGGGCTGGCCGAGCGTGCGCGGAATATCGGCAGCAGTCATGCCGATGCGCAGCACAGTTTCGGCAGCCGCCACCCGCGGCCATGCAGCTGCGCTGCCAAGCGCCACCAGCGCGATCAGCGCCGCCCGTGTGTTGTTGTTCTTGATAAACATCGCCTCAGTCCCTTTCCGGCTTCCGATGATTAATTTTGATGCAATCGTATGCAATGGCTATGCCAAGGGAAAACTTTTTCTGCGAATTGCCCCTGCGACGACAAGTCCTTGTGATGACGCACGGGCGAAATCGGCGCGCTGCCTATTCTGGCATCAAGATTGCAGGTTTGGTTCCAGATCCCCCCCGGAGCTTTGGGCCATGCGTATTCGTCTATCGACCTGTCTCGCCGTGCTTGCACTGGCGGTGTCTGCAATCACGGCGCACGCCGAAACGGTGGTGCGTTACGGCATCTCGATGGCGGATATTCCACTCACCACTGGACAGCCCGATCGTGGCGCCGGCGCCTATCAGTTCACGGCCTACACGATCTACGATCCGCTGGTGGCCTGGGAGATGGATGTCGCCGACCGCCCCGGCAAGCTGGTGCCGGGCCTCGCCACCGAATGGAAGGTGGACGACGCCGACAAGACGAAGTGGCGCTTCACCCTGCGCAAGGGCGTGAAGTTTCACGACGGCAGCGATTTCAACGCCGATGCGGTAATCTGGAATCTCGACAAGGTGCTCAACGACAAGGCGCCGCAATTCGACAAGCGGCAGAGCGCGCAGGTGAAGACCCGCCTCCCCTCCGTTGCCAGCTACGCCAAGATCGACGACTTCACGGTGGAGATCACCACCAAGACGGTGGATTCCTTCTTCCCCTATCAGATGCTGTGGTTCCTGGTCTCGAGCCCGGCGCAATATGAAAAGCTCGGGAAGGATTGGGACAGGTTCGCCAGCCAGCCCTCCGGAACCGGCCCGTTCAAGCTGACGAAGCTGGTGCCGCGCGAGCTCGCCGAGCTCAGCAAAAATCCGGACTACTGGAACAAGAAGCGCATTCCCAAGGCCGACAAGATCGTGCTGGTGCCGATGCCGGAAGCGCTGACGCGCACCAATGCGCTGCTCGCCGGCCAGGTCGACCTGATCGAGACGCCGGCGCCGGATGCCGTGCCGCAGCTGAAGGCGGCCGGCATGAAGCTGGTCGACAACGTCACGCCGCATGTCTGGAATTATCACCTCAGCGTGCTGCCGGGCTCGCCCTGGACCGACATCCGCCTGCGCAAGGCGCTGAACCTTGCGATCAACCGCGACGAAGTCGTCGGCCTGATGAACGGCCTCGCCAAGCCTGCCAAGGGCCAGGTCGACCCGTCGAGCCCGTGGTTCGGCAAGCCCAGCTTCGAGCTGAAATATGATCTCGCCGCCGCCAAGAAGCTGGTGGAGGAAGCGGGCTATTCGAAAGCAAAGCCTCTGAAGACCACCTTCATCATCGCGCAAGGCGGCACCGGCCAGATGCTGTCGCTGCCGATGAACGAATTCCTGCAGCAGAGCTTCAAGGAGATCGGCATCGAGATCGACTTCAAGGTGGTCGAGCTGGAGACGCTCTATACGCATTGGCGCAAGGGCGCCGCCGACGAGATGAACGCCGGCATCACCTCCAACAACATCGCCTATGTCACCTCGGATCCGCTCTACGCCATCGTCCGCTTTTTCCATTCGGGCCAGATCGCGCCGGTTGGCGTCAATTGGGGCGGCTACAAGAACCCCAAGGTCGACGCGCTGATCGACGAGGCCAAGCAGACGTTCGACAGCACCAAGCAGGACCAATTGCTGGCGCAGGCGCACGCGCTGATCGTTGACGATGCCACGCTGGTGTGGGTCGTCCACGATACCAATCCGCACGCGCTGTCACCGAAGATCAAGCAGTTCGTGCAGGCGCAGCACTGGTTCCAGGACCTGACGACGATCGGGGTGGAGTGAGCAACACGCAAGGGTGGGCACGGCGCTTTGCGCCTTTGCCCACCCTTGGTGCATGCTCAGCGCGCGCGATCACCGCCCCTTGGTCGGAATCTTGTTGTACGGCACGTCCTTGTCGACGCGGATGTCGCCCGGCAGGCCGAGCACGCGCTCGGCGATGATGTTGCGCAGGATCTCATCGGTGCCGCCGGCGATGCGCATCGAGGGCGAGGACAGCAGCATCTGCTGGAATTGGCCCTGGGCCGTTTCCTCGTCATTGCCGGTGAGAACACCGGCCGCGCCCTGCAGGTCCATGGCGTAAGTCGCGATGTCCTGCAGCATCATGCCCGAGACCAGCTTGCCGATCGAATTCTCCGGGCCCGGTCGCTCGCCTTTCGATAGCGCCGAGATGGTGCGGTAGCTGGTGTATTTCAGTCCGTTCGACTTGGCCGCCCAGCTCGCGAGCTTCGAGCGTACGGCGGGATCGTCGATGGCGAGGCCATCCTCCAGCATCAGGTTCGAGCAGAGCTCGAACATCTCGGGCACGCCGGTCGCGAGCCGCGCACCGATCGACATGCGCTCGTTCATCAGCGTGGTCAGCGAGACGTTCCAGCCGTCGCCGACGGCGCCCAGCCGCTGGCTGTCGGGAATCACGACATCGGTGAAATAGACCTCGTTGAACTCCTGCATGCCGTTGGCCTGCTTGATCGGCCGCACCTCGACGCCCGGGCTCTTCATGTCCAGGAAGAACATGGTGAGGCCCTTGTGCTTGGGCACGTTCGGATCGGTGCGCGCGATCAAAAGACCATAGTCGGAATAATGCGCGCCCGAGGTCCAGATCTTCTGGCCGTTGACGACCCAATTATCGCCTTTCTTCTCGGCACGGGTGCGCAGACCCGCGACATCGGAGCCGGCAGACGGCTCGGAGAACAGCTGGCACCAGATCTCCTCGCCCGATGCGAGCTTCGGCAAGTAACGGCGCTTGGCCTCCTCGCTGCCGAACGCCATCACGGTCGGGCCGCACATGCCCTCGCCGATCTGGAACGGCTGCGTCAGCTTGCCGTAGACGCCCTCCTCCTGCTGCCAGATCACCTTCTCGATCGGCGTCGCGCCGCGGCCGCCATACTCCTTCGGCCAGTGCAGGCAGGCCCAATTGCCCTCGAACTTCTTCTTCTGCCAGGCCTTGCCGACATCGACGATGTCGCGATTGGCAAGGCGGATGCGGCCGAGCGAGGACTTCGACAGCTCGGCCTGCAATTCCTTCGGCGCATTGGCCTCGATCCATTTGCGCGCGGTCTCGCGGAATGCGGCTTCCTGCGGGGTGTCGTCGAAATTCATGGCGGACCTCTCAATCCTTGCGCGGTGCGTAGGGTGGGTTAGCCGAAGGCGTAACCCACCACTTCTGTCGAGTATCGTTGCGAACGTGGTGGGTTACGCTTCGCTAACCCACCCTACGAATTCGGAGTCATCTTCCCTTCGTCGGGATCTTGTTGAACGGCACGTCCTTGTCGACGCGGATGTCGCCGGGCAGGCCCAGCACCCGTTCGGCGATGATGTTGCGCATGATCTCGTCGGTGCCGCCCTCGACGCGTGTACCCGGCGCACGCAGCAGCATGGCCTGGAAACGGCCGGCCAGCTCGCCATCCTCGCCGCTGACGATTCCGGACGCGCCCTGCAGATCCAGTGCGTAGGTCGCAACGTCCTGGATCATGGAGCCGGCCACCAGCTTGCCGATGGAGTTCTCCGGTCCCGGGCGTTCGCCCCTCGACAGCGCCGAGATCGCGCGCATGCTGGTGTATTTCAGTCCGCTTGCCTTCACCGCCCAGTTCGCCAGCTTGGATCGCACCGCGCGATCCTCGATCGCCGGCCCGTCGTCGAGCATCAAGCTGGAGCAGTACTCGAACAATTCGGGGAAACCGGTCGATACGGCCGCGCCGATCGCACTGCGCTCGTTCATCAGCGTGGTCAGCGAGACGTTCCAGCCGTCACCGACCTCGCCGAGGCGCTGATGGTCGGGGATGCGGACATTGGTGAAATAGACCTCGTTGAAATCCGAGGCACCGCTCGCCTGCTTGATCGGCCGCACCTCGACGCCGGGGCTCCTCATGTCCAGGAAGAACATGGTGAGGCCCTTGTGCTTGGGCACGGTCGGATCAGTGCGCGTGAGCAGGATGCCGTAGTCTGAATAATGTGCACCCGAGGTCCAGATCTTCTGGCCGTTGATGATCCAGTCGTCGCCGTCCTTCTCGGCGCGCGTGCGCAGGCCCGCGACGTCCGAGCCGCCGGCGGGCTCGGAGAACAGCTGGCACCAGACCTTCTCGCCGGAGGCGAGCGGCGGCAGATAGGTGCGCTTATGCTCCTCGCGCGCGAACGCCATCATGGTCGGCCCGCACATGCCGTGACCGATGATGAACATGCGGGACAGCTGGCCGAACGGCCCCTCCTCCTGCTGCCAGATCACGCGCTCGATCGGCGAGGCGCCACGCCCGCCATATTCCTTCGGCCAGTGCAGGCAGGCCCAGCCGGCGTCGGCCTTTCTCTTCTGCCAGGCTTTTGCCACTTCGAGAATGTCAGCGTTCTTGAGCACGGTGCGGCCGAGCGAGGATTTGCGCAGCTCCTCCTCGTATTGCTTGGGTGCGTTGGCGTTGATCCAGGCGCGGGCGGTGGCGCGGAATTCGGCTTCCTGCGGGGTGTCGTCGAAGTTCATCTTGCTTCTCTGTTTGTCCGTAGGGTGGATTAGCCGGAGGCGTAGTCCACCAATTCTGTCGAGCACTGCCGGTCGATGGTGGGTTACGCCTTCGGCTAACCCACCCTACGCACCTGTCGTTACGCTGCGTTCTTCTTCCGCATCCGGTCGATCAGTTGGTCTTCCCAATAAGACAAGCTGCCGAGCCCGAGCGCCATCGCATTGGCGCGGCGATAGTACATGTGGCAGTCGAACTCCCAGGTGAATCCCATGCCGCCGTGGACCTGGATGTTGTTCTTGGCGCAGTGCTGGAACGCCTGCGTCGCGCTGATGCGCGCGGCGGCGGCGGCTTCCGGCAGTTCGGCCGCATTGGTCGAGAGCGCCCAGGCGCCGTAATAGCTGTTGGATCGCGCCAGCGTCGCCGAGACGTACATGTCGGCAAGCATATGCTTGACCGCCTGGAACGAGCCGATCTGGCGGCCGAAAGCGATGCGGTCGAGCGCGTAGTCGCGGCCCATCTCCAGCGCTCGGTCGGCGCCGCCGACCTGCTCGAACGCGCACAGCACCGCGGCGCGGTCGAGCACCTGGGTGAGGATGCTCCAGCCGTCGCCCGCAGCTCCCAGCGGCTCGGCTTTGGCGTCCTTGAAGGTGATCTCGGCCTGTCCGCGGGTCGGATCGAGATTGGTGAGGCTCTTCACATCGACGCCGCCGGCTTTGAGATCGACCAGGAACAGCGAAATGTCGTTGTCGCGCCCGCTCGATCCCGTGCGCGCGGCGACCACCGCGAAGTCGGCGATGCCACCATCGGCGACCGGCTTCTTGACGCCGTTGAGCACCCCATTCGCAGCCGTCAGCTTGACGTTCTTCGGCGACGGGTTGCCCTTGCCCTCGAACAGCGCCAGCGTGCCAATGGCCTCGCCGGAAGCAATCGCCGGCAGCCATTTCTTCTTCTGCGCGTCACTGCCGGCGATCAGCAGCGCTTCGGCGGCGAGGTACACGGTCGAGGAAAACGGCACCGGCGCGTTGGCCCGGCCCATTTCTTCCGCGATCACGCACAGCTCGAGATGACCGGCGCCGGCGCCGCCGAACTCCTCCGGAATGGCGACGCCGAGGAAGCCCATCTCGGCGAGGCCTTTCCACAGCTCCTTGTCGTAAGGCGCCTTGCCGTCGAGCACGACGCGCACGGCCTTGGGCGAGCATTTCTCGGTGAGGAACTTGCGCGCCTGATCACGGAGCTGCTTCTGGTCGTCGGAGAAGTCGAAGTTCATGGCGGGCTTACCTCTTATTCGTTGTCATTTATTGCCGTCATTCCGGGGCGCCGCGCAGCGGCGAACCCGGAACCCATTTCGCCACGCATATGCGGCCCGATGGATTCCGGGCTCGCGCTGCGCGCGCCCCGGAATGACGATTGGAGCGAGTGTCGTCTTCATTTCAGCACGATCACATCTTCATCCGGCTTGTCCGCATAGAGCCGCTCCACCAGCGCGGCGCGGCGTTCCAGGCCGGCGCGCTGGTTGATGTAGCCCTTGTCGGTGAGCTCGTTGCCGTCGATCGAAGGCGGCTCGACCATCAGCATCGCGCGCGCGATGATACGGCTGCTGGCCCCTTCGCATTCACGGTTGTGGGCTTCCAGGCCGCGCCTGAAGCAAGCGATCACCTCAGGATGCTTCACCGCATCGGCAAAGCTGAGATCGGGATTGCCGACCAGCTGGCGGCAGGCGTGCAGGTTCGGCCAGGCCAAGAGGCCGATGAAGGGACGGTCCTGCCCCGCGACCAGCGCGTCGTGCACGACTGGCGTTGCGGCCGCGATCGCATCGGTCCGCAGCGAGCCGACATGTACGAATGTGCCCGTGGTGAGCTTGAAGTCTTCGACCACGCGGCCGGCAAAGATGATGCCTTGCACCGGATCGGCATCGTCGACGAAGATGCCGGCATCGCCGATGCAGTAGAATCCTTCCTCGTCGAACATCTTCTTCGTCAGCTCCGGCTGGCCGAAATAGCCGGGCGTGACGTTGACGCCGCGCAGGCGCAATTCGTATTTCGAGCCGCACGGCACCATCTTCAACTCGACGCCGGGGAACGGCAGGCCGATCAGGCCGACGCGCTCGGTGTCCCAATAGGTGCCGGTCGAGGTCGGCGCGGTCTCGGTGGAGCCCCAGCCGGTGTAGAACACGATGCGCTCGCCGGTGGTCTTTACCGCCAGCGCTTGCATGCGCTCGTAGAGATCGTCAGGCAGACGCGCGCCGCCATAGGCCATGATCGAGAGATTCTTGAAGAAGGAACGGCAGAGCGCGTCGTCCTTCTCCATGGCGGCTGCGAGCGCGGCATAGCCGGCCGGCACGTTGGCATAATAGGTCGGCGAGATCTCGCGCAGATTGCGCAGCGTCTCCTCGAACTGCCCGGGCATCGGGCGGCCGTCGTCGATATAGAGCGTGCCGCCGTCGACCAGGATCGGGTGGAACGCGGCATTGCCGCCCATGGTGTGGTTCCAGGGCATCCAGTCCAGCATGGTCGAGATCGGTCCGTTCGGATCGCGCGGCCGCACTTGCATCATCATCGCTGCATTGGCGCACATCATCTCCTGCGTGTTGATGACGGCTTTGGGCATGCCGGTCGAGCCTGATGTGAACAGCAGCTTGCCGATGGTCTGCGGCGTGATCTTCGCGATCGAGGCCTCGACATCGGCCGTGACAGGCGTTGCTGCGAGCTCGGCAAAGCTGACGCTCTTGATGCCCTCGCAGGGCCGCGCGACGTGAACCACGGTGACGCCGCTGAGGTCGAGCGCCTTCAGCGCCTTCTCGAAGATCGGTCCGTCCTGCACCATCAGTACGGCCGGCTTGATCAGGTCGAACAGGTACTTGAGCTTGACGTGATCGTGGCTCATCAACGAGTAGGCCGGCGATACCGGCGCTGCCGGAACGCGCGCCTGCATCGCGGCCTGCGTCATCAGCGCATGCTCGATCGAATTGCCGGAGAGGATCGTGACGGGCCGGCCCTTGAGCTCGAGATTGAGCAGGCCTTGCGTCAGCGCGTCCACGATGCGCTTGGCTTCGCCATAGGACACCTTGCGCCATTCGCGGTTCGGACCGCCGCGCTGTGCCAGCCAGATGCGTTCGGGCGCTTCCTTCGCCCATTTCGCCAGCGACGCCGGGATGTGCTTCTCATAAGGCTGCAGCGGAATGCGCGACTTCAGCACCACCGTGCCGTCGCCGCGACGCTCGACGTCGATGTCGCGCGCGAGCCACTGGACCTTGCGAAAGGCGGGCTTCGTCATCACTGCCGCCGCGCTTCCACTCATTTTGCGTCTCCCGGAATTACTGTCCTTTGCGGATCTTCATCGTTCAGCGCCTGATATAGACAGGCTTTCGCTTCTCAAGGAAGGCCCTGATGCCTTCCGAAAACTCTTCCGAGCGGCTGCACAGGACCTGGTTGCGATCCTCCATCGCGATCACAGCTTCCAGCGAGCCGGAATCGACGCTCATGTTGAGGCATTCCTTGGATAGCCGCAGGCCCACGGGCGAGGCCGTCATCATCGCCTCGATATAAGGCGCGGCCGCGTCATCGAGCTTGTCCTCGTCCACGACCTCCGAGACGAGGCCGACCGCGAGCGCGCGCTCCGCTCCGATGAAGCGCCCGGTGAGGATCAGCTCGGATGCGACGGAGACGCCGACGAGGCGCGGCAGAAAATAGCTGGTGCCGATGTCGCAGCCGCCGAGCCCGAGCTTGATGAAAGCGCAATTCATCCGCGCCGATCTCGTGGCGACACGGATGTCGGAGGCCAGCGCCAGCGCAAAGCCGCCGCCGGCCGCCGCGCCCTGCACCAGCGCCAGGATCGGCTGCGGACAGCGCCGCATCAGCATCACGATGTCGGCGATGCGCCGCTGCGAATCCAGCGACTCCGTGATGCCCGGCGGCTCCTGCTGCCCGGCCCGGCGCGCCATCGCAGCTTTGAGATCGAGGCCGGCGCAGAAATTCTTGCCGGCGCCCTTGAGCACGACGACGCGGGTGTCGCGATTGCGTTGCAGGCCCTGGAAATAATCGTTGAGCGCATCGATCAGCGCGGGATCGAGCGCGTTGAGGTGCTCGGGCCGATTGAGCGTCACCCGGTCGACGCCATCGTCATGCTCGATCAGCAGCGGTTGGGACATGGGGGCCTCGCACTTGCCGCGAGTCGCGGCGCCGATTGCTGCGCCCTCTCCCCTTGCGGGAGAGGGCATGTAAATCGCTAGCCGCACAATCGCTTGTGTGAGGGGTCTGCCTCCACAAATGAGATTGTGGAGACAACCCCTCATTCCGGCGCCGTAGCCGAAGCTTCGCTTCGGCGTTCTTAAGAACGGCGGCCTAAGGCCGCCTATGCCACCTTCTCCCACAAGGGGAGAAGGAAGAACGAACCGCCTATCGCGGCGCCATGCGGATCGCACCGTCGAGGCGGATGGTCTCGCCGTTCAGCATCGGGTTCTCGACGATGTGCACCGCGAGCATGCCGTATTCGTTGGCATCGCCGAGACGCGAGGGATGCGGCACCTGGGCGCCCAGGCTCTTGCGGGCCTCTTCGTTCAGGCCCATCAGCAGCGGCGTGAAGAACAGGCCGGGCGCAATGGTGTTGACGCGGATCTTCTGGCTGGCGAGATCGCGCGCGGCCGGCAGCGTCAGGCCGACGACGCCACCCTTCGAGGCCGAATAAGCGATCTGGCCGATCTGGCCTTCGTAGGCGGCAACCGAGGCCGTGTTGATGATGACGCCGCGCTCTTCGCCGATCGGCTCCGCGGTGACGAGACGCTCGGCGAACAGACGCAGGCAGTTGAACGTGCCGATCAGGTTGACGTTGATGATGCGCGCGAACTTTTCGAGCGGATAGACGCCGTCGCGGCCGACGATGCGCTGCGAGCCGCCGATGCCGGCGCAGTTCATCAGCACGCGGGCGACGCCGTGTGCGGCTTCCGCCTTCGCAATCGCGGCCTTGATCTGCTCTTCGCTGGTGACGTCGGCGTGCAGCGCGACGCCCTTCACTTCGGCGGCCACCTTCTCGGCGTTTTCCTTGCTCTGGTCGATCACGCCGATCTTGGCGCCCTTGGCCGCCATGGCGCGGGCGGTCGCGGCACCAAGGCCCGAGCCGCCGCCGGTGATGAGAACGGCTACGTCTTTTAATTGCATCGCTTGTACCTTTCCTTGAGCGTTTCTTCTCTAGACTTGTCACGTGTCGGCCGGACTATCCGGCCGCAGCGGCTTCCCCGGCTTGCGTGAGGATGCCGCCGCAGATCAGCGTTTCCATGTGCTTGATGTATTGCCGGCAGACATCGTCAGTGACCGGGCCGACGCCGGTGGCGCGGGACATCGCGTGCCGGCCGAAGAACAGGTGATCGCAGGCACCGATCAGGCTGGTGTAGAACAGTACCGGATCAGTCGGGCGGAATTCGCCGCGGCTGACGCCTTCCGCCAGCAGGCGGCGGTGGAAGTCCAGCAGCGGGGCAACGAAGAATTTCGAGACTTCGTCGGCAGAGCTCGCGCTGGTTTCGTGCAAGAGATAGTGGATCAGCCGGTTCATGTAGGGGAACCGGTGATAGGCACGGATGATGCCGGCGATGTGCAGCTTCAGCTTCGCTGTCGACGTGATCGGCTGTGCCAGCAGATATTCGAGATTGGTCATCTCGGTCGCGGCATCCCGCGCCAGCAGCGCCAGTAGCAGGCCGTCCTTGTTGCCGAAGTGATATTTGACCAGGGCCGCGTTGGCGCCCGACTTCTGCGCAATATCGGACAGCGAGATCTCGATCGAGGAGCGTTCGATCATCAGCTCGCTCGCGGCCACCAGCAATTTCTCTGCCGTGGAATTTTTCCCGCTGGGGAGCCTGTTCGGTACGCTGGTCGCCACGGAGATCCCTGTTTGGCCGCTGGAAGCGGGGCGCAGATAAGCGCAAGCAGCGCCTCATCACAAGAGTTAATTGATCGATTGACTAAACGATGGTCCGACCCTTAAATCCGCCCGACAACCCACCCAATAAAGAATTCAGGGAGAGACCGACATGGCCGAGGCTTACATCGTCGCCGCTGCGCGCACCGCGGGCGGGCGCAAGGGGGGCCGCCTCGCCGGCTGGCATCCGGCCGATCTCGCCGCGAAGGTGCTGGACGAGCTGGTCGACCGCACCAAGGTCGACCCCGCCCTGGTCGAGGACGTGATCATGGGCTGCGTGATGCAGGTCGGCGAGCAGTCCAACAATGTCGCGCGCAACGCGATCATGGCCTCGAAGCTGCCGGAAAGCGTGCCGGGCACCTCGATCGACCGCCAGTGCGGCTCCTCCCAGCAGGCACTGCACTTCGCCGCTCAGGCCGTGATGTCCGGTGCGATGGACGTCGTGATCGCGGCCGGCGTGGAGTCGATGACGCGGGTTCCGATGGGCCTGTCCTCGCAGCTGCCGGCCAAGAACGGCTTCGGCAACTACAAGAGCCCGGGCATCGAGAAGAAATATCCGAACATCGTGTTCAGCCAGTTCACCGGCGCGGAGATGATGGCGGAGAAGTACGGCCTCTCCAAGGAGGAGCTCGATAAGTACTCCTACGACAGCCATCAGCGCGCGATCGCGGCGACGCAAGCAGGCCACTTCAAGAAGGAGATCGTGCCGCTCGAGATCACCCGTGCCGACGGCAGCAAGGACACCCACCATATCGACGAAGGCATCCGCTTCGACGTCACGCTCGACGGCATCAAGGGCGTCAAGCTGATCGCCGAGAACGGCAAGCTCTCCGCGGCGAGCGCCAGCCAGATCTGCGACGGCGCCTCCGGCGTGATGGTCGTGAACGAAAAGGGCCTGAAGCAGCTCGGCGTCAAGCCGCTGGCGCGCATCCACCACATGACCATGACCGGCGGCGATCCCGTGATCATGCTCGATGCTCCCTTGCACGCCACCAAGCGCGCGCTGGAGAAGGCCGGCATGAAGATCGGCGACATCGACCTGTTCGAAGTCAACGAGGCCTTTGCCTCGGTGCCGACCGCCTGGCTGAAGACCACCGGCGCCGATCCTGAGCGCCTCAACGTCAACGGCGGCGCCATCGCGCTCGGCCATCCGCTCGGCGGCTCCGGCACCAAGCTGATGACGACGTTGGTCCACGCCCTGCACCAGCGTGGCAAGCGCTACGGCCTGCAGACCATGTGCGAGGGCGGCGGCATGGCCAACGTGACGATCGTGGAGCGGCTGTAAGAAAAACAAAAGCGAGTAGCGAGTGGCGAGTAGCGAATGGTGAGTAGGCGAAGAGCGGTTTGCCCTTCTTCCCTATTCGCCACTCGCTACTCGCCATTTCACGTTTTGAGGAAACGCCATGACCCACCCCTGTATCCACGCCAAGACGACGCCCGACAAGATCGCCTACCAGATGGCCGGGACCGGCAAGGCGATCACCTATCGCGAGCTCGACGAGCTCTCGAACCAGGGCGCGCATCTATTCCGCTCGCTTGGCCTCAAAGCCGGCGACCATATCGCGCTGCTGATGGAGAACCGCCTCGCCTTCATGGAGATCTGCTGGGCCGCGCAGCGCAGCGGGCTCTATTACACCGCCATCAGCCGCTACCTGAAGCAGGACGAGATCGACTACATCGTCAAGGATTGCGGCGCCAAGGTCGTGATCACGACGCCGAAATGCGCCGACCAGATCAAGGGCCTGATCAAGGGCACGGCCGGCGAGCCGATCTTCTACATGATGGACGAGCCGCTGCCCGGCTTCCGCTCCTACGACAAGGAAGCCGCCGCGCAGCCGACCACGCCGATTGCCGACGAGGTCGCCGGCTACGACATGCTGTATTCGTCGGGCACCACCGGTCGGCCGAAGGGAATCAAGAAGGCTTTCGAAGGCAACAGGATCGACGTGCCGAACGCCTTCCTGCGCGTGCTCTGCGCCGACATGTGCGGCATGAACGCGGAGAGCACGTACCTCTCGCCGGCGCCGCTCTATCACGCAGCACCCTTGCGCTTCAACATGATGGCAGTCGTGCTCGGCGGCACCTCCATCATCATGGAGCACTTCGATGCCGAAGAGTTCCTGAAGCTGGTCGAGAAGTACAAGGTGACGCAATCGCAGCTGGTGCCGACCATGTTCGTGCGCATGCTGAAGCTGCCGGACGAGGTGCGCACGAGGTACGACGTCTCCACCCTGAAGGGCGCGATCCACGCCGCCGCGCCCTGCCCCATCGACGTCAAGGCCAAGATGATCGAATGGTGGGGGCCGATCCTGATCGAGTATTACGCCGGGTCTGAAGGCAATGGCGTCACCGTCTGCAACTCGCAGCAATGGCTGGAGCATCGCGGCAGCGTCGGCCGCGCCGTGGTCGGCAAGATCAAGATTCTCGACGAGAACGACGAGGAGCAGCCGGTCGGTGAGATCGGCACGGTCTATTTCGCCGACGCGCCCGCGTTCACCTATCACAACGACCCCGAGAAGACGAAGAAGGCCTACAACGCCAAGGGATGGTCGACGCTCGGCGATGTCGGCTATCTCGACAAGGACGGCTTCCTCTATCTCACCGACCGCAAGTCCTACATGATCATCTCCGGCGGCGTGAACATCTATCCGCAGGAGACCGAGGACGTGCTGATCACGCACCCTGAGGTCGCCGACGTCGCGGTGTTCGGCGTGCCGAACGAGGAGATGGGCGAAGAGGTCAAGGCGGTGGTGCAGCCGCACGACATGAGCCGCGCCGGCAAGGCGCTGGAGGCCGATTTGGTCGCCTATTGCAAGAGCCGCCTCTCCGCCATCAAGTGCCCGCGCTCGGTCGATTTCGAAGCCGAGCTGCCGCGCACGCCGACCGGCAAGCTGGTGAAGCGGCATTTGCGCGACAAATATTGGCCGAAGACGGCGGCAAAGATTTGAGGCGGGATCGGTAGGGTGGGTTAGCGAAGCGTAACCCACCGCAGTCTCGATCCGGAAACAAAAGAGGTGGGTTACGCCTTCGGCTAACCCACCCTACACATCTCACGCCTCAATCAAACAAGCTCGGGGTGTGGTTCACCAGCGCGCCCTCGATCTCGAGCATCTTCAGCTTCGTCACCACGCCGCCGTTCGCGGAGAAGCCGCCGGGCTTGTTGCCGGCCGCGAGCACGCGGTGACAAGGCACCACGATCGGGCACGGGTTGCGGCCGAGCGCCTGGCCGACGTCGCGCGACAGCTGGACGCTGCCGAGCTGCTTGGCGATGTCGCCGTAAGTGATCGTCTTCCCGGGCGGGATCGCGCGGGCGATCTCGTAGACGCCGCGGTTGAACTCGGGCACGCCGTCGAGATCGAGCGCGATATCGGTCAGGTCATCGCGC
Source organism: Bradyrhizobium sp. IC4059 (assembly GCF_020193615.1). NCBI lineage: Bacteria > Pseudomonadati > Pseudomonadota > Alphaproteobacteria > Hyphomicrobiales > Nitrobacteraceae > Bradyrhizobium > Bradyrhizobium sp. IC4059. The sequence continues at coordinate 15,108 of NZ_JADYVH010000004.1, read as the reverse complement.
TCGCCGGCGAGCAGTCTCGTCATTCGGTCGACCGCCCGTTGCACCTCGGCAGTCGGCTCGGCCTCGATCGCTTCGGGATGACGCTGGGTGATGCGGGTGCGGATCTTCTGTTCGCCGCCCATCGGCAATTGCGTGCCGTTGATGCCGCGCGGGCCCCAGGCAATGGCGCAGAGGCCGATGCGGGTGTCGAACAGGGCAAAATGCTGGTCGGTCATGACTTTGGTTCCCGGCTCGCGTCTCGTGCAGGCCCCACTTTCATCTCGCGGCAAATCTAGGCTTGGAAATAGTTGCGATCCACCCGGTTTCCGGGAATCTTGCACAGGACTTCCAATCTTCGCGAGTCAGGGAAATGCAGAGTGTCCACGTCAACGGTTACGACATGCCCTATCTCGATGTGGGCGAAGACAGGGGCCGTCCGCCTCTGGTCTGCGTGCATGGATCGCTGAATGACTTCCGCGTCTGGGGCTGCGTGCTGGGGCCGCTGACGCAGCGGCACCGGGTGATCGCCGTCAGCCTGCGGCACTTCTTCCCGGAGCGCTGGGACGGCGTCGGTGACACCTATTCGATCGCCCAGCATGTCGAGGACGTCATCGCCTTCATCGACAAGCTCGATGTGGGACCGGTCGATTTGATGGGCCATTCCCGCGGCGGGCATATCTGCTTCCGCGTGGCGCAGCAGCGGCCCGATCTCTTACGCCGGCTGATCCTGGCCGAGCCCGGGGGCGAGCTCGATGCGAGCCTTGATCCGGACTACGTCGGCGGCCCCTCGCCGCTGCTGGCGCGCTTCACGGCCTCGGCCGAGAAGATCGCGGCCGGCGATGTCGACGGCGGGCTCGCCGTCTTCGTTGACACGCTGGAAGGCCCAGGCACCTGGCCGCGATTGCCCGCGATGGTGAAGCAGAACCTGCGCGACAATGCCTTTACGCTGATGGGCCAGGTCCGCGACAGCCGCCCGCCGTTCTCGAAGGCCGATGCGGAGGCGATCAAGATGCCGACGCTGTTCATCCTGGGCGCGCGGACCAAGGGCCTCTTGCCGAAAGTGCTGCATGCGCTGGCCGCGCATGTGCCCTATTCCAAGACGGCGATCATCCCGAACGCGACGCATCCGATGTTCGAGCAGGCGCCGCAGAAATTCTCCGAAGTGGTTTTGGATTTTCTGGCGAGCTGACCATGCAAAGCTTCCGCGTCAATGGTTACGACATGGCCTATCTCGAGGTCGGTGAGGGCCCGCCACTGGTCTGTGTGCACGGCACACTCGGTGATTTCCGCACCTGGTATTCGGTGCTCGGTCCGCTGTCGAAATCCCATCGCGTGATCGCGGTCAGCCTGCGGCACTTCTTTCCCGAGCATTGGGACGCCGTCGGCGAGGACTACAAGATGGCGCAGCATGTCGCCGACACGATTGCCTTCATCGCGCAGGTCAAGCCCGGCCCCGTCGACCTGATGGGCCATTCGCGCGGCGGACACATCGCCTTTCGCGTGGCGCAGGCGCGGCCTGATCTGTTGCACAAGCTGGTGCTGGCCGAGCCCGGCGGCGATCTCGACGCATCTCTGCCTGTGCCCGAAGGCACGCCCGCGCATCCGCCGCTGGCGGCCCGCACGGCGCGATCGGTCGAGATGATCCACGCCGGCGACCTCGAGGGCGCGCTGCAGAATTTCTATGAAGGCATCGAGGGCGACGGCTCCTGGCGGCGCGTGCCGGCTGCGGCCAAGCAACAACTCCGCGACAACGCGCTCACCTTCCTTGGCCAGATCAACGAGCAGCGCCGGCCCTACACCCTCAGCGATGCGCAGGCGATCAGGACGCCGACGCTGCTGATCGGCGGCGGCGCCACCACCGGCAGCCTGTCGGTGATGTGGCGCGTGCTGGCCGCGCACATCGCGGGCGCCGAGACGGCAGTGATCGCGAACGCCGGCCACTGGATGTTCGAGCAGGCGCCGCTCGAGTTCGGCGAGGTGGTGAGCAGATTCCTGACGGAGTAGCTCACACCTTCCACACGCCGACCGGCATCTTGATCGTCGCGTTCAGGCGGTTCCAGACGTTGATCGTCGCGATCGCAACGATCAGCGTGGCGAGCTCGCGCTCGTCGAAGTGCTTGGCGGCTTCGTTCCAGATCGCATCGGGCACCGGATCCTCGCGATCGGCGAGGCGCGTGACGGCTTCGGTCAGGGCCAGCGCGGCGCGCTCGGCGTCGGTGAAGTAGGGTGCCTCGCGCCAGGCGGATACGGCGAACAGGCGCTCGTCGGTCTCACCCAGTCTGCGGGCGACCTTCGGGTGCATATCGACGCACACGCTGCAACCATTGATCTGGCTGGCGCGCAGGTGCACCAGTTCGAGGAGCCTTTCCGGCAGACCCTGCTTTGTCAGGTTGCAGAGGGACTGAAGGACCTTCATGGCCTCCGGCAGGACCATGACGGGATGATTCATGCGGGCGTGCATCATGTTGCGTCTCCATCTGTCGAATTTAGAAGGTTCCGGTCACATCGGCCGGATTGGCTTCGTCATGGGCATGACGGATCGCGACGAGGGAATGTGACCGATGACCGAAGAAAATTTTCTGACCGAGCAGTTCGAGGCGAGCAGGGATCATTTGCGTGCGGTCGCCTACCGCATGCTGGGCTCGCGCGCCGAGGTCGACGATGCCGTGCAGGAGGCTTGGCTGCGGGTCAGCCGCTACGACCTGTCCGACATCGCGAATTTGCGCGGCTGGCTGACCACGGTCGTTGCGCGCATCTGCCTCGACATGCTGCGCGCCCGGAAGTCGCGTCGCGAGGATCCGATGGGTTCGCACGTACCCGAGCCGGTCGACGACACCCGCGAGCGAGAGGCGGAGATGGCCGATTCCGTCGGCGCGGCACTGCTGGTCGTGCTGGAAACGCTGCAGCCCGCGGAGCGGCTCGCCTTCGTGCTGCACGACATGTTCGCCGTTCCGTTCGAGGAGATCGCGCCGATCGTCGGCCGTTCGGTCGATGCCTCGCGGCAGCTGGCGAGCCGCGCCCGGCGGCGCGTGCAGGGCGCGCCGGTGCCAGAGACGGATCGGACGCAGCAGCGAAGGATCGTCAATGCATTTCTTAAAGCGTCGCGCGAGGGCAATTTCGAAGGGCTACTCGCGGTGCTGGATCCCGACGTGGTATTCCGCGCCGATCAGGCGGCGGTGCGGCTCGGCTCGCTGGCGGAGGTGCGCGGCGCCGAGGCTGTCGCGCAGCTCTACAAGGGCCGCGCCCGGACGGCGCGCACGGCGCTGGTCGATGGCGAGATGGGTGCTGCCGTCATCCTCGGCGGACAGTTGCGGGTCGCGCTGCGCGTGACGTTCGCGGGCGAGCGGATCGGGGCGATCGAGGCGGTGGCCGATGCGGACGACATCGCCACGATGGAGGTGGAGGTGCTGGATGGGTCAGATCCGGACCCGTTGTCGCGAAAACAACCCCATGCACAGTAGACGGACTCAGGAAATTCAACAGCTTACCCGGCTGACGTGAAGCCCTTGGGATCGCCCGAGATACGGCTTGACGCTCCACCTTGCCGAGCGTAAGTTCGAATACGGAATTCCGTATTCTGAGATGGCTTGGAGCTGCCGGCGTGATCCCTCTCGACCCGCTCCCGAACTTGATCGACCAGGTCTATGCGCGGATCCTGGAGGCGATCTCCGACCGCACGCTTCGGCCCGGCCAGCGCATCCGGCAGAACGAGCTCGCCGATCGGCTCGGCGTGTCGCGCCAGCCGGTGTCGCATGCGCTGCATCTGTTGCATCGGCAGGGCCTGGTCGCCGAGAGCGGCCGCCGCGGCTTTGAAGTGACACAGCTCGATCCCGCGCGCATCCGTCAGCTCTACGAGGTGCGCGGCGCCATCGATGCGCTGGCGGCCGGGCTGGCCGCTCAGCGCGCGGCCAGCGACGCAGCGGGACGCGCGCGACTGGAGGCAGCGCTCGCCGCCGGGCGCCGCAGCGACCGCGACACCACGCTATGCGAGCTCATCACCCTCGATGTCGATTTTCACCGCGCGATCTATCAGCTCGCCGGCAATCCCGTGATCGAGGAGACCATGGCGCCGCAATGGCCGCACATGCGTCGCTCGATGGCGACGGTGCTCTCCGAGCTCGATTATCGCGCCAGCGCCTGGGCGGAGCATGCCGATATTGCCGCGCACATTTTCAGCGGCAACGCGAAAGCGGCCGAACGCGCCGCGCTCGCGCATGCGCAGACGGCGGGACGGATGACCGAGGAGAGATTGCGGGCGACGGAAGAGGCGGCGGCGTAGCACGCCGTCATTCCGGGGCGACGCGACGGGACCGCTCGAAGCGCGGCCCGGGAGCGTCGAGCCCGGAATCCATCGGGCGGCAGAGACTGCGGAGGAATGGATTCCGGGCTCACGCTTCGCGTGCCCCGGAATGACAAAACAAAGCAAACAGGAGGACGACCCATGAAACTGTCTCAGGAGCAATTGGAGTTCTTCCACCGCGAGGGCTGGCTGTTCCTGCCCGAGCTGTTCGCCCCAGAGGAGGTCGACCTGCTCGCGCGCGAGGCGGTCGCCATCTATGACGCCAACCGGCCCGAGGTCTGGCGCGAGAAGAGTGGCGCTCCGCGCACGGCCTTTGCCGCGCATCTCTACAACGAGGCGTTCGCGATCCTCGGCGCGCATCCGCGCATGATCGAGCCGGTCGAGCAATTGTTCGGCGAGCCCGTCTACATGCACCAGTTCAAGATCAACGCCAAGTCGGCCTTCACCGGCGACGTCTGGCAATGGCACCAGGATTACGGCACCTGGAAGCGCGATGACGGCATGCCGGAGCCGCGGGCGATGAACATCGCGATCTTCCTCGACGAGGTGATGCCGATCAACGGCCCCCTGATGCTGGTGCCGCGCAGCCAGAACGCCGGCGATCTCGAGGCTTCGCACGATCTCGCCACCACCTCTTATCCGCTATGGACGCTGGACGAGGATACGGTCACGCGCCTCGTCAAGCAGGGCGGCATCGTCGCGCCCACCGGCAAGCCCGGCGGCATGCTGATGTTCCACGGCAATCTCGTGCACGGCTCCAGCGGCAACATCACGCCCTATCCGCGCAAGATCGTGTACCTGACGCTGAATGCGGTCTCGAACCATATCCGTACACCGACCCGGCCGGACTACATCGCGCATCGCGATTTCACGCCGATCAAGACGGTGGACGACGATGCGCTGCTGCGGTTGGCGCGGGCACCACGGCAGGCGGCGGAGTAACCTGCCATTCCGGGGCGACGCGGAGCGTCGAGCCCGGAATCCATCGGGCCGCAGTGCTTGTGGACAAATGGATTCCGGGCTCGCGCTTCGCGCGCCCCGGAATGACGAAGTTTGACAGTGGCACCTGACAGCCATAGCGATCTCGGACCCCCCATGAACCTCTTCCGCCTCCTGCAAGCCCGCGCATCCGCCGGCAAGCCCATCCGTGTCGCGCTGATCGGCGCCGGCAAGTTCGGCTCGATGTTCCTCGCACAGGTGCCGCACACGCCGGGGCTGGAGGTGCCCATCATCGTCGACATCGACCGCGACCGGGCCCGCGAGGCCTGCCGGACCGTCGGCTGGGATGCCGAACGCATCGCCGCGACCGTGTTCACCGATGACGGCGCGCGCGCCATTGCCGGCGGCGCCATGGACGTGGTGGTAGAGGCGACCGGCAATCCCGCCGTCGGCATTGCCCACGCGCGCGCCGCGATCGCAGCGGGCAAGCATATCGTGATGGTCAATGTCGAAGCCGACGTGCTGGCGGGCCCGCTGCTCGCCGACGAAGCGCGCAAAGCCGGCGTGGTCTATTCGCTCGCCTATGGCGACCAGCCGGCGCTGACGGCGGAGATGGTCGATTGGGCCCGCGCCACTGGATTTCACGTCATTGCCGCCGGCAAGGGCACGAAGTACCTGCCGGCCTATCACGACGTGACGCCCGACGGTGTCTGGCAGCATTACGGCCTGACCGCGGGCGAAGCGCAGTCGGCCGGCATGAATCCGCAGATGTTCAACTCGTTCCTCGACGGCACCAAATCGGCGATCGAGATGGCCGCGATCGCCAATGCCTGCGGCCTCGACGTGCCCGCGGACGGCCTGGCGTTTCCGCCGTGCGGCGTCGATGATCTGCCGCACATCATGCGGCCGCGCTCGCGCGGCGGTGTGCTGGAGCGATCCGGTGTCGTCGAAGTCGTCTCCTCGCTCGAGCGCGACGGCCGGCCGGTGTTTCGCGACCTGCGCTGGGGCGTCTATGTGGTACTGGAGGCGCCCAACGACTATGCCGCCGATTGCTTCAGGCAATACGGCCTCAAGACCGATGGGAGCGGACGCTATGCCGCGATGTACAAGCCCTACCATCTGATCGGGCTCGAGCTGAACATCTCGGTGCTGTCGGCCGCGCTGCGGGGCGAGCCCACCGGGCAGCCTTACGGCTTTCGCGGCGACGTCGCCGCCGTGGCCAAACGTAACTTGCGTGCCGGGGAGATGCTCGACGGCGAAGGCGGCTACACGGTATGGGGCAAGCTGATACCGGCGGCCGCGAGCCTCAGGGCTGGGGCCCTGCCGATCGGGCTCGCACATCGCCTCAAGCTTAAGCACGACGTCGCCCATGGCACGTTGGTACGCTGGAGCGATGTCGAATTCGACCCGGGCAACGAAACGGTGAAGGCGCGCAAGGCCATGGAAGCCGCGTTCGCGCCGCAGCATTGATCGGCTTGGCAGGCGCACAACCAAAGCGAGCTTGATTTGCTGTTCCCCTTTGGTCATGCTGCCTGCGATCCGGGAACATTGAATTTCGGACACCAAGAAACGTCGGCCACCGGCGAAAGATGAAGCGGCGTCAAGACCGCGATCCCTCGTCGAGGACACGACACCGCAGGAGGGAAACGCATGGAACGTCGTAAATTTCTGAAGGCAGGCGGACTGGGCCTTGCCGCAAGCGCAATTGCAGCGCCGGCTGTCGCACAATCAATGCCCGAGGTGAAATGGCGGCTGGCGGCGAGCTGGCCGAAATCACTGGATACGCTCTACGGCGGCTGCGAGTATTTCTGCAAGCGGGTCGCGGAGATCACCGACAACAGATTCCAGATCCAACCCTTCGCGGCCGGCGAAATCGTCGGGGGCCTGCAAGTGCTCGATGCGGTGTCCAACGGCACCGTCGAAATGGGCAACACCGCGCTCTACTATTATTGGGGCAAGAATCCGGCATTCACCTTCGGCACCTCGCTGCCGTTCGGCCTCAATACGCGTCAGCACATTTCCTGGCTGATATGGGGCGGCGGTCAGGACATGCTCAATGATCTCTTGAAAGAGCACAACGCGATCGGCGTGCCGACCGGCTCGACGGGGGCTCAGATGGGCGGCTGGTTCCGCAAGGAGATCAAGACCGTCGATGATCTCAAGGGCCTGAAATTCCGGGTTGGCGGCTTCGCCGGCACCATTGTCGCAAAGGTCGGGGGCGTGCCGCAACAGATCGCGGCCGGCGACATCTATCCCGCGCTGGAGAAAGGGACGATCGACGCTGCCGAGTGGGTCGGTCCGTATGACGACGAGAAGCTCGGCTTCGTCAAGGTGGCGAAGTACTACTACTATCCCGGTTGGTGGGAAGGCACCGGCCAGGGCCACAACAT
>NZ_JADYVH010000004.1:0-2500 GCF_020193615.1 Bradyrhizobium sp. IC4059 | reverse complement strand
CTGAGCTATGGCCCCGTAACCAGAAGACGAATGCTCACTCGATGAAAGTGGTGGGCCTGGGAAGACTTGAACTTCCGACCTCACGCTTATCAAGCGCGCGCTCTAACCAACTGAGCTACAAGCCCCTAACGCATATCCCGTCAGGGACCGTGGGATCCTGCTTGATGCAGGCCCAGCGCGTGTTCGTCCGCGAAGAAAGAGAAACGAAGACGGCGAAATCCCGCCAATGCAGCTCAACGATCTGGCGATCTGTTGGCCACTGATGTTTCTAAAACGATCCGATAGTGAGCGTGAGCTCGCTGAAGGATCATCCTTAGAAAGGAGGTGATCCAGCCGCAGGTTCCCCTACGGCTACCTTGTTACGACTTCACCCCAGTCGCTGACCCTACCGTGGCCGGCTGCCTCCCTTGCGGGTTAGCGCACCGTCTTCAGGTAAAACCAACTCCCATGGTGTGACGGGCGGTGTGTACAAGGCCCGGGAACGTATTCACCGTGGCGTGCTGATCCACGATTACTAGCGATTCCAACTTCATGGGCTCGAGTTGCAGAGCCCAATCCGAACTGAGACGGCTTTTTGAGATTTGCGAAGGGTCGCCCCTTAGCATCCCATTGTCACCGCCATTGTAGCACGTGTGTAGCCCAGCCCGTAAGGGCCATGAGGACTTGACGTCATCCCCACCTTCCTCGCGGCTTATCACCGGCAGTCTCCTTAGAGTGCTCAACTAAATGGTAGCAACTAAGGACGGGGGTTGCGCTCGTTGCGGGACTTAACCCAACATCTCACGACACGAGCTGACGACAGCCATGCAGCACCTGTGCTCCAGGCTCCGAAGAGAGGGTCACATCTCTGCGACCGGTCCTGGACATGTCAAGGGCTGGTAAGGTTCTGCGCGTTGCGTCGAATTAAACCACATGCTCCACCGCTTGTGCGGGCCCCCGTCAATTCCTTTGAGTTTTAATCTTGCGACCGTACTCCCCAGGCGGAATGCTTAAAGCGTTAGCTGCGCCACTAGTGAGTAAACCCACTAACGGCTGGCATTCATCGTTTACGGCGTGGACTACCAGGGTATCTAATCCTGTTTGCTCCCCACGCTTTCGTGCCTCAGCGTCAGTACCGGGCCAGTGAGCCGCCTTCGCCACTGGTGTTCTTGCGAATATCTACGAATTTCACCTCTACACTCGCAGTTCCACTCACCTCTCCCGGACTCAAGATCTTCAGTATCAAAGGCAGTTCTGGAGTTGAGCTCCAGGATTTCACCCCTGACTTAAAGACCCGCCTACGCACCCTTTACGCCCAGTGATTCCGAGCAACGCTAGCCCCCTTCGTATTACCGCGGCTGCTGGCACGAAGTTAGCCGGGGCTTATTCTTGCGGTACCGTCATTATCTTCCCGCACAAAAGAGCTTTACAACCCTAGGGCCTTCATCACTCACGCGGCATGGCTGGATCAGGGTTGCCCCCATTGTCCAATATTCCCCACTGCTGCCTCCCGTAGGAGTTTGGGCCGTGTCTCAGTCCCAATGTGGCTGATCATCCTCTCAGACCAGCTACTGATCGTCGCCTTGGTGAGCCATTACCTCACCAACTAGCTAATCAGACGCGGGCCGATCTTTCGGCGATAAATCTTTCCCCGTAAGGGCTTATCCGGTATTAGCACAAGTTTCCCTGTGTTGTTCCGAACCAAAAGGTACGTTCCCACGCGTTACTCACCCGTCTGCCGCTGACGTATTGCTACGCCCGCTCGACTTGCATGTGTTAAGCCTGCCGCCAGCGTTCGCTCTGAGCCAGGATCAAACTCTCAAGTTGGACTTGAACTTTGAACCGGCTGATCACAACGTTTGACGAGGTCCCACCATTATCGACCGAAGTCGATGTGCTGCCCGCGATTCACATCGCTGGCAACGATGGTGTTTCCTTTAAAACGTGTACCGCCGAAGTCTTTCGTCCGGTCTCGATCAGAAAAGCCGAAGCTTCTCGGAAGCGAGACCCGCAAGGACTCCGCCGTCCACGTTTCTCTTTCTTCATCTTCACTTGTCAAACAGCCCGAGACCGTGGAGGTCTCAACCTTCCTGAGAGGAAGGGTTCCGACACCCTTACCGACGATGGATGAACTCCAACCGACTGGTGTCGGCTGTTGTGTCACTCAACAAGGTGAGGAGCATCAGTGGCGCGTTCGCTCGCCTTGGTCAGTGACCCGGCGGCGCCGCGCTCAGTGGTTGGGGTTATAGGCCCCACCTTCCGGCCTGTCAACGCCAATCGTCAACAAATCGTCGCACAGCGGACCAGCGAGAAAACACCCACGATTCCAGCCATTTAGAAAGCCGCCGGGCACATCGAACGAGCCCGCCCGGCAAAAAATCTGAAAAAAAGTTTGCCCGCCGGCGGGCTCCGGAGGGCGCCTTGGAGCCCTCCCTGGCGGCCTCCCCCGGGGGCCTCTCCTCCGCACCCCTCCACCCCGCGGGCGTGCCGCCCCAAGGGCTGTCGGCCCCCCGGCCAGACG
>NZ_JADYVH010000049.1:0-450 GCF_020193615.1 Bradyrhizobium sp. IC4059 | reverse complement strand
GATTACTGTTGCAGCATACTCACCAAGTATGAGGTCATTATCTTCAAACTCGTCAGACACGCGTCCTAAAACGAGTGTACCTAGACGTTCGCCACCACCAATAATTGGGAATACAGTTGTTTTTGAATCTTTAAATACTGATTCATTTTCTGGTGGGAATACAGATAATTCATCATCAATTGAAATGTTAGATAACGTTTCATAAACATGCATTAACTTTTCGGTATATTTTTCAGGGATATGTCGGTCTTCCAACATTTTAATAATACGTTCGTTCTTAAGTAATTCATTTAAGCTAGAACCTAATATTTTACCGCGACGAGAAACAATGAACACATTAGTTACAGTCACTTTACTAATTGTTTGTGCAACATCTTTGAAATCTACTGAGATGCCCTTATGTTTTTGTAACAAACTACTCAATTCTCTTGTTTTCGATAATAAGCTCAT
>NZ_JADYVH010000048.1:0-456 GCF_020193615.1 Bradyrhizobium sp. IC4059 | reverse complement strand
GTTCTGTTTTCCGCAGTTTGCAGACGAAGCGGAGCTACGCGAGTGGCTGGCGCAGCGCCAGATAAAGGCCGATAATCTGACGCAATTAACCGCTTTTCGCCACACTTTCAGCCATTTCCACCTGGATATTGTGCCGATGTGGCTTACAGTGCACTCATCTGGCGCATGCATGGATGAAGGCAACGCACTCTGGTATAACTTAGCGCAGCCGCCGTCGGTCGGTCTGGCGGCCCCCGTGGAGCGCTTGTTGCAACAGCTAAAAGCCGGAGCGCCGGTATAAATTTTTCGGCTATCAAAGAGGATTAATTATGAGCAGAACCATTTTTTGTACCTTCCTGCAGCGTGAAGCGGACGGCCAGGATTTCCAGCTGTATCCGGGCGAGCTCGGAAAGCGTATTTACAACGAAATCTCCAAAGAAGCCTGGGCGCAGTGGCAGCACAAGCAGACCATGCTGA
>NZ_JADYVH010000047.1:0-460 GCF_020193615.1 Bradyrhizobium sp. IC4059 | reverse complement strand
AATCAGGTCACCACCGGGCTCACCTCGCGCGTGTATGATGCCGCCGCGGTGGAACGTTTTAATATTTCCGTTGGTCAAATCTACTATTTCACCGAGTCACGCACCGGTGATGACAACATCAACTGGGAGAACAACGATACCACGGGTTCACTGGTCTGGGCCGGCGATACCTACTGGCGCATTGCCGATGAATGGGGTCTGCGCGGAGGGATCCAGTACGATACGCGTCTGGATAACGTTGCCACTGGTAACGGCACCATTGAATACCGTCGCGATGAGAACCGCTTAGTTCAGCTTAACTATCGTTACGCCAGCCCGGAATATATTCAGGCCACGCTGCCGTCATATTCCACCGCGGCACAATATAAACAGGGTATTTCGCAGGTGGGGATGACCGCCAGTTGGCCGATTGTCGATCGCTGGTCCGTGGTCGGGGCCTACTACTACGATACTAATACCC
>NZ_JADYVH010000046.1:0-464 GCF_020193615.1 Bradyrhizobium sp. IC4059 | reverse complement strand
TAACGACATAGAACAGGCAGCACGGAGAGGGAGAAGGCCGCGCAGGGGCCGTTTTTCCATAGGCTCCGCCCCCCTGACAAGCATCACAGAATTTGACGCTCAAATCAGTGGTGGCGAAACCCGACAGGACTATAAAGATACCAGGCGTTTCCCCCTGATGGCTCCCTCGTGCGCTCTCCTGTTCCTGCCTTTCGGTTTACCGGTGTCATTCCGCTGTTATGGCCGCGTTTGTCTCATTCCACGCCTGACACTCAGTTCCGGGTAGGCAGTTCGCTCCAAGCTGGACTGTATGCACGAACCCCCCGTTCAGTCCGACCGCTGCGCCTTATCCGGTAACTATCGTCTTGAGTCCAACCCGGATAGACGTGCAAATGCGCCACTGGCAACGGCCACTGGTAAGCAGGATGTGCGAGAGATGTATCGAGAGTTCTTGAAGTGGAGGCCTTAGTGAGGCTACACTGGAA
>NZ_JADYVH010000045.1:0-468 GCF_020193615.1 Bradyrhizobium sp. IC4059 | reverse complement strand
CAACCAGCTCGACCTTTCCGGAACGCCGCTGCTGGCCGGCGGAGGGCGCGCGCGCAACGTCCTGATCGTGGCCATGGAGGGAATCCCCGGCGCGTATATCGCCGCCAACCGCGCCGCCATCAACAGCAGCTACCACGAAGCGCCGATGCCCAGGCTGAGTGGCTGGGCCGAACGGGCGATGACCACCCCGGACTACGTGCTGCACCGCCACCAGACCATCCGCGGCCTCTACGCCATGCTCTGCGGCGACTACAGCAAGCTCGACTCGGGCACGCCGAAGGGCGTCGAGCTGCTGAACAACCCGGCCCGGGCCAGGGAGTGCTTGCCCGCCCAGCTGCGCCAGCACGGTTTCAGCACGCACTTCCTGCAGGGTGCCGGCCTGCGCTTCATGGCCAAGGACAAGGTCATGCCGCAGATGGGCTTCGACAAGACCCTCGGGCGCGACTGGTTCCGCAACACGTCCTACCT
>NZ_JADYVH010000044.1:0-471 GCF_020193615.1 Bradyrhizobium sp. IC4059 | reverse complement strand
TGTCCTTACTTTGGGGAAAATTTCTTGCAATTACAATAGTGGGAATTATAGTATCACTGGCAAACCTTGCAGGATTATTTATTTCAATGAATCAGACAAATGGAATGTTTCAAGGTGCAAATGACATCAATATAGGATTAGAAACTATTATTTTGATAATGATTTTGCCTATACTTTTAACTATGGTTTTTGGGGCCTTAGGGTTGTCCATAAGTATTTATGCAAAATCATCAAAAGAAGCTCAAACATATTTAAGTCCTTTTACAATAATTGCTGTCATATTGGTTTATGCCACAATGATGAAGGACGCTAAAAGTATAGAAACTTATATTTTTAGTATACCTATAGCTAATGCTTCTTGCCTTACAAAAGAGTTCTTAGTTGAAATACACAATACAGCACATATAGCTATAACCTTTGGCTGGATGATAGTGTATATAGTTGCTGCAATCTCATTTGCAAGATATATGT
>NZ_JADYVH010000043.1:0-517 GCF_020193615.1 Bradyrhizobium sp. IC4059 | reverse complement strand
CACTTATAGAACATGCATTTATGCCGAGAAAACTTATTGGTTGGAATGGGCTATGTGTTAGCTAACTTGTTAGCGAGTTGGTTGGACTTGAATTGGGATTAATCCCAAGAAAGTACCAACTCAACAACACATAAAGCCCTGTAGGTTCCGACCAATAAGGAAATTGGAATAAAGCAATAAAAGGAGTTGAAGAAATGAAATTCAGAGAAGCCTTTGAGAATTTTATAACAAGTAAGTATGTACTTGGTGTTTTAGTAGTTTTAACTGTTTACCAGATAATACAAATGCTTAAATAAAAAAAGACTTGATCTGATTAGACCAAGTCTTTTGATAGTGTTATATTAATAACAAAATAAAAAGGAGTCGCTCACGCCCTGACCAAAGTTTGTGAACGACATCATTCAAAGAAAAAAACACTGAGTTGTTTTTATAATCTTGTATATTTAGATATTAAACGATATTTAAATATACATCAAGATGTATATTTGGGTGAGCGATTCCTTAAACGAAATTGAGA
>NZ_JADYVH010000042.1:0-521 GCF_020193615.1 Bradyrhizobium sp. IC4059 | reverse complement strand
GTCGTCGGTGATTCGTGTACGACTTGCCGACGACTCGTCATAGAGTCATCGACGACTCACTCCACACTATCAGTAACTTATGACGACTTGACTCTAGAGTCGAATCGTCGATTTGGCGTTTTTTTGACCGTGGTGACTCTAGAGTCAAGTCACGAGTCGAATCGCCGGTGAAGCGTGTGGTGAGTCGTCCGGCGACTTGCCATAACGTGATTGCCGGCCGTCGACGAACCCGATTCCTGAACGTGCTGAAAACCGGTTTTCCGGCTGCGCCGGCAACGCTTCACGGCCACGCAATAAATTGCGTCCCCGTTCACCGTTTTCGGAGGAGAAGAACGCCGGAAACAGGACTTACCCCGGCTGAATGGCGTGAATTTCCGCGCTATGCACTTGCGCGCATACTCATGCATGCCGTAAAAACAGAGCCTGCGCGTTTCTGGCGGGTTTTCGGGTGGTTTGTTGTCTGTTTTGCCGGTTTCCCGTCAGAAACGCCCTGAGGGCCTCTCAGGTGGTGCACGCAAGGG
>NZ_JADYVH010000041.1:0-563 GCF_020193615.1 Bradyrhizobium sp. IC4059 | reverse complement strand
ATGTCGATCACTCCACGATTTACCGCTGGGTTCAGCGTTATGCGCCTGAAATGGAAAAACGGCTGCGCTGGGACTGGCGTAACCCTTCCGATCTTTGCACGTGGCACATGGATGAAACCTCCGTGAAGGTCAATGGCCGCTGGGCGTATCTGTACCGGGCCGTCGACAGCCGGGGCCGCACTGTCGATTTTTATCTCTCCTCCCGTCGTAACAGCAAAGCTGCATACCGGTTTCTGGGTAAAATCCTCAACAACGTGAAGAAGTGGCAGATCCCACGATTCATCAACACGGATAAAGCGCCCGCCTATGGTCGCGCGCTTGCTCTGCTCAAACGCGAAGGCCGGTGCCCGTCTGACGTTGAACACCGACAGATTAAGTACCGGAACAACGTGATTGAATGCGATCATGGCAAACTGAAACGGATAATCGGCGCCACGCTGGGATTTAAATCCATGAAGACGGCTTACGCCACCATCAAAGGTATTGAGGTGATGCGTGCACTACGCAAAGGCCAGGCCTCAGCATTTTATTATGGTGATCCCCTGGGCGAAATGCGCCTGGTA
>NZ_JADYVH010000040.1:0-600 GCF_020193615.1 Bradyrhizobium sp. IC4059 | reverse complement strand
TCAGTATGGCTACTTCGTACTGCCTCTGCTGCACCAGGGAAAACTGGTCGGGCGGATGGACAGTAAAATACATCGCAAAAGCCGGGAGCTGGAGATCTTCGCCCTGTGGCTGGAGGAGGGGGTGAAGATCACCCGTGGTCTGGAGCAGGGGCTGCGCCGGGCGATTAACGACTTCGCACACTGGCAATCGGCAGAGCGGATCCTTTGCCGACGCCTGCCGGAAGGGCTGTTTGTCGGCCAGGAGCAGGGGTGGGAAATCGACGCCGATTGATCCCGGCGCCTGCCTTCCTGTGATATGCTGCTGAGAAATCTATCCGGTCCATCAGGAGGAAACATGGATCACCGTTTACTTGAAATCATCGCCTGCCCGGTCTGTAACGGCAAGCTGTATTACAGTCAGGATAAGCAAGAACTTATTTGCAAACTTGATAGCCTGGCGTTTCCGCTGCGCGACGGTATCCCGGTGCTGCTGGAGACAGAGGCGCGTCCGCTGGCGCTAGAAGAGAGTCACTCATGAGTTTCGTGGTCATTATTCCTGCGCGTTTCGCCTCCACGCGCCTGCCGGGAAAACCACTGCAGGACATTAATGGTAAGCCGATG
>NZ_JADYVH010000003.1:0-687503 GCF_020193615.1 Bradyrhizobium sp. IC4059 | reverse complement strand
TTGCGACAGCATTACTGCTACACATCTCGCTGGGATTGCTGACCATGCCATTGTTTAAGGAGATCAGGGACCCTGACGATGCTCACGTTCCGGCGTCAGGCACGTGCAACCGCAAGAATGAGTTTCGGCCCGGGCGGTTGAGGGGTTGGAGTGCAGGCTCAGACTTCTGCTACGGGTCAAAAGCCGCGTAGGCTCCAAGTGCGTCGGCGTCCGCATTTTCCCTGAAAACCGACATGCCACAACGCGGCTCTCGTTAGCAACGGCCGCTGTAGGGCGACAGCGTACTAGGTGAAATGAGTTGACGCAGGACTGTTGGAACGACCTCCGCTCCCGTGGTTTGAGCAAGGTCTCGCTTGGGAACTGCTCATGCAAAGTCTCGACTCCTTTCGTCGCTCACCAAAGCGCGGCGAGCGTCTCTCGATTGCTGCCCGGCTGATTGCCGGAAATCCACAGCCCCAAACTGGGGAATAGCCATGGCGCAGCACTGGCCTTCTCGGTTGTGGATCGTCCGGCACGGTGAGAGCGCCGGCAACGTGGCACGCGATACGGCTCATGCGCTTGGCGGTGAGGACATCGCGATCGAGGCACGTGACGTCGATGTTCCGCTCAGCGCCTTGGGCGAGCAACAGGCCGCAGCGCTCGGGCGTTGGTTCGCATCTCTCCCGAGCGAAGAAAGGCCGGAAGTAATTTTAAGTTCTCCGTATCTGCGCGCCAGAAGTACTGCTGCCGCAGTTCATGCGGCATCCGCTCCGTCCATCGACATCGTCGCTGACGAGAGGCTGCGGGAAAGGGAGTTCGGAATACTGGATCGGCTGACGAAGCTCGGCATTGAGCGCCGCCATCCCGAACTCGCGCAATCCCGCCGGCTCATGGGAAAGTTCTACTTTCGGCCTCCGGGAGGCGAGAGCTGGTGCGACGTTATCTTGCGGCTTCGGAGCGTGCTGGAGAGTGTCAGTCTTCACTATCCGAATAAGCGCGTGCTGATCGTCGGACATCAGGTCGTCGTTCTCTGCTTCCGCTATCTCATCGAAAAGCTCGATGAGACAACCATTCTGGCCATCGACGCGGCGGCAGATGTCGCAAATTGCTCCGTGACGGAATATCGGCTGGACCAGCGCAGTGAGTGCGGATCGACCCTGAAGTTAATGAGATACAACTTCCTCGCGCCGCTCGAGGATGAGGGCGCGCCGGTTACGACCGCCCCTGACGCAAAGGTAGCAGCCCGATGATCGTAAAGCCGCTAGATGAAGCGTATCTGCGGTCGCATCCGCTGCCGAAGCATTCCGGCGGCGATAAGCACAGCAGAGGCCGCGTGCTCGTCGTCGCCGGAAATATCGAGCTACCGGGCGCGGCGATATTGGCTGGGCTGGGGGCGCTCCGGGCTGGCGCCGGCGTGCTTCGCATCGCGGCCTGCCAAACCAACGCTCCTCATATTGGGGCGGCTATGCCTGAAGCCATGGTAGTCAGATGCTCGGAGGATGCGCACGGAGAGATCGGAATCGAAAACGGCCCACGTTTGGTCGAGCTTGCGAGGGGTTCGGATAGCGTTCTCTTAGGACCCGGTATGGTCGATGAAGGCTCGGTCGGACGATTATGTGCTCTCATTCTCAACGAGGCGATCGGGCCTATTTTCGTGGTCGATGCGTCGGCTTTCACCTCGCTGCGCCACCTCGATATTCGCCAAGAACAGCGGGGCAGGCTAGTCTGCACGCCTCATTTCGGGGAAATGGCGAAGTTTTTAGGCCGAGAACGCGAAGAGATCGAGAGCCAGGCCCTGCGATCGGCAACGGAAGCCGCTCATTCTGTGCATGCCGTGGTCGCCTTAAAGGGGGCCAGCACCCATGTTGTCGGTTTATCTGACGAAGCACTGCTGAACGAGCAGGGCACCGTAAGCCTCGCCACGTCCGGATCCGGCGATACTCTGGCCGGCATCGTGGCCGGCTTGGCCGCCCGAGGAACCTCGCCTTTTTTAGCGGCAGCTTGGGGCGTGTACCTTCATGCCGTGGCTGGTCGTTTGGCGGCGGACCGTCTTGGTTCCATTGGATTGCTCGCACGCGAACTGCCGGAGGAAATTCCCCCGATCATGCGGGACCTGGAGAGTCGAACCTGAAGAAAGCTGCCCAGCAGCGGTGCAAAGGGAAGTGTAGGAAACGCATGCTTTCGAGGCGCCTAGACCGGGCCCTTCAGAGAATCGAGACGCTTGCGCAGAAATGCCAGCACCATGATCTCGTCGGAAGTGAGCTTAGCGTACTGGCGCTTGAACTTCTGCGCGATCTTGGCTTCGATCATCTTCACGAGATCACCTGACATGTAGGCGTTCAAGACTTCCGGGTGAACATAACACTTCCGGCAGACGGCCGGCGTGTTCCCGAGCTGCTTCGATACGTTCTCAATCGCGGCGACAACATTGCGCTTCGCCTCGGTCTGGCTGTCATACTTCTTGAACTCGGCTAAGGCCAACGCTGCCAAAACCGTTCCCGCCCAAGTGCGGAAATCCTTGGCACTAAAATCCTCGCGAGTGATGTCTTTGATGTAGGCATTGACGTCGCCGGAATCGACGGTACGCGGCTGCCCGTCGTCGTCCAGGTACTTGAAGAGCTCATGTCCTGGGATCTCCGCGCAGCGCTTCACGATGGCGGCAATCCGCTTGTCCTCGACGCGAAGTTTCCACTGTTTGCCCGACTTGCCCGTGAAGTCGAACCGAAGGACGCCGCGGCCCACCGCAACGTGCTTTCGTCGCATCGTGGTAAGCCCGTATGATTTGTTTGTCTCGGCATACTCGGCGTTGCCGACCCGGATCAAAGTCTTCTCCAGAAGGCTGACGATCGTGGCCAGAACCTTCTCCCGAGGTAGCCCTTCCAGCTTCATGTCGGCCGCGACACGGTCGCGCAGCGCGGGCAGCGCGGCTGCGAACTGGACGATGTGTTCGTACTTGTTCTGGTCGCGCAGCTCGCGCCATTTCGCGTGGTAGCGATACTGCTTGCGGCCCCGCGCATCGAGCCCGGTCGCCTGGATGTGGCCGTTCGCCGAGGGGCAGATCCAGACGGATTCATAGGCCGGCGGGATACCGATGGACTTGATGCGTCGGATAACGGCGGCGTCGGTGATGCGCTTGCCGTCCTTGTCGTAGTAGCTGAAGGTAGTCCCCGTCCGCTTGCGGGTGTAACCGGGCGCGGAGTCGCTGACATAGCGAAGGCCTTCTTCCGCAATGGTTGCTGCGACCTCGACGGTGCGGTCCAGGATTTGGTCTTCGTTGCGAGTCTCTCGGAGCATGGGCCTGTCCCTCGGAAGCACCCTGGGGTCGAGGCTCCACTCCTTCTAAAGGAATGAAGGCAGCGGTTGGTTCCGTTCGGGGACCGGCGGCTCGTAGATGCAGTTCAGTAGCCGCGCAGAATACCTGCCCCAGCTAAATCCGGCCGTTCCACTCGACGGGGCGCTGCGCAGACTGATGATGGCGGCAAGACCTAACTTCAGACAATCGCCACAAAGTTTACGGACACGCTTCCCCAATTAGTCTGTCAGAAGGCCGCTATGTCCCAGTTTTCGCTCGATGTGTTGCGTCAGCGCTATGTCGTCGAGAAACGACCACTCGAGGCCAGCGTAGAGCAGATCTTGCGGGCTGACGGCCGCGCGGGAGCACGTGCCATCCTGGCCTCGATCGATAAAAGGCGCTTCGAAAACAGATCCGAAGGGCAGCGCCTCCGCAAGATGCTGCGCTTCGAGACCTCTCTATGGGACAGCGGCCAGCGTGCCGTGGCAGGCGTGGATGAGGCCGGAATGAGCCCTCTCGCCGGGCCAGTGTCCGCTGGCGCGGTGATCCTGAAACCTGGCACGCGGATAGTCGGGATCGACGACTCGAAGAAACTCGACGCCGCGGCTCGCGAAGAACTCGCGAAGGAGATCAAGGCAAAGGCAGAGAGTTGGTCCGTGGCGTTCGTAGAGGTCGAGGAGATCGACGCGATCAATATCTACTGGGCCGGTATCCAGGCCATGCAGCGTGCGGTCCGGGGGCTGGGATCGACGCCGCAGCATCTGCTGATCGACGCGAAGCGGTTGAAGGAAATCGACCTCCCTCAGCAGGCCATCATCAAGGGGGACGCCAAGTCCGCCAGCATCGCTGCTGCGTCGATCCTGGCGAAGGTCGAGCGCGACACGGTCATGCGGACGCTCGACGTCCGCTACCCCGGCTACGGCTTCGCGGATCACAAGGGCTACCCGGTGCCGGCTCACTACGAAGCTCTTGCCAGGCTTGGTGCATGCGCAGCTCACCGCAGGTCATTCGGACCTGTGCGCAAGGCTCTCGGGTTGCCGCCCCTGCAGCCGTGACCTTCTGCATCCGAGCGAGCCGCCGGCTGAACAGGCCGTTCGCTTCGCCTCGACGGCATTATTCCCGGGACCGGCTCCTTTCGCGAACGACATCCTTGGCCTTTTTGTCGGACCGCAGGCCGAGATAGACTGGCTGGCGCAGCTCGCCCTTGCTGGTCCACTCCGCGAACTTCACTTCTGCGACCAACGTAGGACGCACCCAGGTCGTGACCTGCTCATCCTTAACCTTGGCGGGAAAGGGCGACTTGGCCGTCTTAAGCTTCAGGAGCTTGCCGTGAAGCTCTCCCAGAACCTGGTGGCTGAAGCCGGTGCCGACGTGGCCGATGTACCTCCAGGCTTCGCCTTCGCGTACCGCCAGCACCAGGGCGCCGAAGAAGGGCCGGGTTCGCCTCGGTGCCGTGAACCCGGCGATGACGACCTCCTGCCGCTGCGCGGTCTTCACCTTCAGCCAATCGGCTGTCCGGCGTCCGGACGCATACGGGCTGTCGGCGCGCTTGGCCATTATGCCTTCGAGATGCCTTCGCTCGGCTTCTGCGAAGAACTTCGTCCCCTTGCCTTTGCGATGCTTGCTGAACGCGATCAGGTTGTGGCGCGGCAGGATGGCCTTCAGCCGCTTCTTGCGCTCGAGGAGAGGCAGCGCGCGCAGATCCTCGCCTTCCGCGAACATGAGGTCGAACGCGTAGTACAAGAGCTTGGCCTCATGGCGCAAGGCATTCTGGAGCAATTGGAAATGGGATGCGCCATCCCTGCCGATCGCGACGAGCTCGCCATCGAGCACAGCATCCGCCTTCACGCCTTCAAGTGCTTTCGCCACCTCGACATAGGAGTGGCTGATGATCTTCCCATTACGACTGTAGAGCGCGACCCGACCGCGCCGGATTTCCGTGACCATGCGGAAACCATCGAACTTGTCCTCGAAGACCCAATCGGGATCGTCGAAGGGCGCATCCGTCAGTGTGGCCAGCATGGGCTGCAGGCGATGAGGCAGGGTCGATTTTCGGGCCATGGCAGGGGCTCCCTATAGCGCCGGCAGAGGCCGATACGAGGAGGATGGAAGGTGAACCCGCGCACTATCGCCAGCCACGACCGGTCCCCCGGCTCGGACCACGCCGAGCACCCCGGATTTGAACGCAGGGCCCGTTTCCGCCGACGAGAGCACCTGCCGCTTGAGACCGGCTCGGAAGCGGTCGATCAGGACGCAGGGCGTCCGGAGGCCCGTCAGCTCGACGACCGCGGACGGCCCGAGCTCGATCAAGGTCCCGAGCGGCATCCGTTCGAGATTCAATCCGGCGGTGGTGACGTTCTCGCCGAGGTCGCCAGCGCCAACTTCGAAGCCAACTTCGAGGAGAGACGGGAAGAGTTCGGATGGGATCAGGTGGACCTGCCGAAGATTGGGCAGAAGGGGCTGGCGGCGTGCCAAATACCGGTGCCGGACGAACGGACCGGCGTGGGCGTCGCCTTCGACGCCGTGGCCTTCCACCAGGATTATGCTGTCCCGAGTTGGTTTGCTGAAGTGATGCCCTCGATCGGCCGCGACCGCCACCACCCTTCCCTGCAGCGAGAAATCCTGCTTCTGCGGCATTAGGCGGCGCGGGCGATCGAGCGCCGCTTCTGGCGGAAGTAGCGCGTGATCTCCGCAAGCGTCATCGCGTTCAAAACCCGGTCGGCAGGGACACCGCCCTTGCGGGCCATCAAAACGCCCCAGTGCATGTGGTCGAGCTCGGGGATCGAGTGCGCGTCCGGATTGATGCTCATCATGCATCCGAACTCGAGCGCCGCCTGGTGCCAGCGCCAGTCCAGGTCGAGTCGCCATGGGTGGGCGTTAATCTCGACTACAACGTCGTGCTTGGCGCACGCCCGCAACACCTTCTCGACGTCGATTTCGTAGCCAGGCCGCCGCTGGAGCTGTCGCCCTGTCATGTGGCCGATAATGGTCGTGTGGGGATCGGAAATGGCCCGAAGCAGGCGCTGCGTTTGTGCCTTGCGGTCCAGCTTGAAGCGGCCGTGGATGCTGGCGACTACGAAATCGAAGCGCTCCAGAACATCGTCGTCATAGTCGAGCGATCCGTCTGCCAGGACGTCGGACTCGATGCCCTTGAGGATCCGGAAATCCTTGCCGAAGCGCTTGTTCAGCCGGTCGGCTTCCAGGTGCTGCTGCGCGATCTCCTCATCCGAGAGCCCTCCGGCATAGTGTGCAGACTTGGAATGGTCGGCAACCCCGAAATACTCGAAGCCGCGCTGGCGCGTGGCCTTGGCCATCGTCTCCAGGGTCTCGGTGCCGTCTGAGGCATCGGTGTGGCAGTGAAGAATGCCGCGCAGGTCTTGGTCGGTGACAAGCTTCGGGAGCTTGCCTTTTAGAGCCGCCTCGATCTCCCCGCGACCGTCCCGGAGCTCAGGGTCGATGAAGGGCAGGCCGAGGGCGCGGTAGATCTCGGCCTCCTCGCCGGCGATCAGCGTGCGGCCCTTGTGCAAGCCGTCGGGCTCCAATTGCATCCCCCTCTCCGCTGCCAAAGCCTGGAGTTGTTCGATATGAGAGGCGGAGCCTGTCGCGAAGAGGAGAGCAGCGCCGAAGTGCTTGCGGTCGGATACTCGGATTTGCAGCCCGTCGGCCGACGGCGTCGATGTATTGTCCGGCTTGGCAGCCTCCGCAACGATGGCAAGATCACCGACCAGTTCGCAGCCGCGGCGAAAATCGCCGGCGATCGTCACACGCTTCAGTTCGGGGCGAGACTTGCGGATCGAGTCCTTCGCCTGCGCGAGCAGCGCGGCGGCGCGGTGCAGGTGGAGGCGGCCTTCTCCAATTTTGGCGATCGCGAGGTTCTGCAGGATCTTGGTCTGCAGCGCGGCGCCCAGTCCTTTCGCCTTCTTGATGCGGTCGTCCTGGGCGGCGGCCTCCAACTCCGAGAGCGAGCCTATGCCTAGGTTCTTGTACAGGCGCAGCACCTTCTCCGGACGAAGGCCAGGTACAGCGAGCATCTCGAGCACCCCCGCGGGAATTTCTTTCCGCAGCTTTTCGAGGCTGGGATGACTGCCCGTCTTGTGGAGCTTGGTGACGATGTCGGCGATCGCATCGCCGACGCCCGGGATCTCAGTAAGTCGATCTTCGGCGACGAGCACTTCCAGAGGAACGGCTAGGGCCGCCAGGCTGTCGGCGGCCCGAGAGTAGGCCTTCGCTCGGTAAGGATTGCCGCCTCGCAAGGCGGTGCGCTGGGCATACTCTCGCAGAAGGCTTGCCACACCGCGCGCGTCGAGCGAAGGCATTCAGCCAGCCTCCCTATGCGAGCTTTGCGGCGCCGCCGGAGCAGGGCGACCATCGGATCGGTCACTTGGCCGGCGATCGAGAGAGGCCTCCAGCTTCTGAGCTGCGCGAAAGTCCTCAAGGTGCTGGATGTTGGGGCCGTAGGCGGCCTCCTTCTTGAGGAGATTGTAGATCCGGCCCGCCGCCAGCTGCAGATGCTTCATCCTGCCCCTCGGCATGGATCTCGCTTTGCAGAGAGCTCGGACTGCGTAAGCACGGAAATAGTCGAACGCGTCTGACATGGTCGGTAAACGCCTGTTCTCGCCGATCGTTCGGCGGCAAACGACGTCCTAGTGCCGTTGGTCCCCCCGTGTTCCCTCGAAAAGCGGGTACCGCACCTCCCTCGGCCGGCTTGCCATCGACTCGAACTCGGCGAGCAGCTTCGTTGTTCTGCTCATGCGGCTCCATTGGCGTCGCATTAAAGTGAAGGCTTGCTCGGTTGCTTACGTCGGCGCGCCGAAGGGCGTCGGACAGAGCCACTGCATCGTCTTGTGCTCATGATGCAGAGCGGTAGAAGGATTTCAGTGGCGATTAGGTGAGTTAGGAACGAGCGCTCGCATTCCACATTGCTTGTGAGATGTAATCGGGAGTTTGAGGCATGGCAGTGCAAATCGTTATGGATCACAGCGGCGACAGCCGGCACTTCTTCGACAACTCCAATGCAGAAGCATTGGTAGAGGCGGAGCGGCTTTTTCTGCAGTTTACGAGCAAAGGATACACCGCGGCCGTTCGGAAGGAGCCCGGTGAGGTAACCAGGATCACTGCGTTCGATCCTACCGCCGAAGAGACATTGTTCTTCCCGCGGCTTGTGGGCGGGTGAGCACCAGTGAGGAGAAGGTTCGGTCGCATCGGCCCTTGGACGCCTCGGAGCCTGGCTATCGGTACGCTTTATCGAGCAGCAAAGGAGGAGAAAACGGTTCAGGCTCGGGCGCTGCGACTGTTGTGTTCTTGGCTTTCGCCCCAGCAAAGGGTCGAGTTCACGAGAAAAGGGTACTTCGACGTCGTGGGATGCGATACCGGAAAGCGGTACCGCATCCGGCGGGGAACGTCGGGCAACGTCAACGAGATCGACGAATACGGCCGGCTCAGCACCGGGTGGTGCTTCGTCCCGGTGGGTGGCTTGGTCGAGGGCGATGTCATGCTAGCTCAAAAAATAGCTCTTGAGACCGAGGAGGAACGCGCCTTGAGCATCGCCAACAGCTTCCCCGGCCCGATCCGGTGGCGTCGACTCGGTAGCCGTCCGTCAGAGGGGAGAACTGCGCAGGTGCCCGGTCAACTCAGCTAGACCCGGCGGCGAGCGGCACGGCGACAGCCTGTAGCACGCTGGCGAAGCTCACCTTTGGGCTATTCGTGCTTCAACCGCACTCTGTATTGTTTGCCTGATCGTGCATTCGCGAATTTGGACATCGGCCACGTTTTCAGCCTCGCAGATCCTGCGAAGCGTGACTGCATCCGAATTTCCGGTCTTCCATACGCCGGATGTGATATAGCCGAGGACTAGAAGCACGAAAAGACCGGCACCAAACATTGGGAAATTGCCCATCTCCTCACCTCCTCAATGGCGGGGCGTGCGTTTCCCGCTGCTTTACAACGCTCGTGTCTCTGCCAAGTTTTCCCAGCTAAAAAATTTACCTCCCAGCGGCGTGGCACCTGCATTCGTCACAGGTAACGGGCGATTGCAGCTGACAAGTAGAGCGGGAAGGAGCGGCTATTCCGGCAAGGCTTAAAAGCGACCGTGTCCGCGGGCATTTCGGCGCGCGCTATCGCGTTCGCGGTGGCAGGACTTGGACGAGATCTGCGGCCCAAGGGCGAAGCGCCGCTAGATAAGTTCAAGCTCGTATGGTCGTTGCTTCTTTTTCCCTTGCCGGAACGCGGAGTCAGCTTGCGCTTTCGGTCAGCGCCGCAATAATCAGTGGCCCCTCCACGCAGGAAAAACCCGGTCAGGAGTGCTGGCCGGGTTAGTCAAGGAGGGACAATGTGTCATCGATGTCCGGCAACGAGGCGCACTCTGAACCGTTCCTGCGGAATCGATCCTTTCCATCCGTTCTTTAAGCCTTTCTGATGCAGGTTAAACTCGCAGAGGGCGAGGAACGGCCACTACGCCAGCGGCTTGGTTCTAGGAAGGCGCCCGGAGAACACCGCCAATTGGCTGAACGTGACGACTTAGGACGTTGAGCAAACGATCTGCTGGCCACCGTTGAGCAAAGAACGTCTCAAGTGGTCAACAAATGATCCTATGCTGCCGGGAGACAGGCAGATGATAGACGCTTTAATGCACTACCTTGAAAGAGCAATTGCGTTCGAGCGGCTCGCGGCCGATGAGATCGACCCGGGCTTGAAAGCCGATCTTGAACGCCAGGCAAGAGCTTACCGCAGGCTTGCTGCTATACAAGCGGAAGGCATGGGTCTACCCGCACCTAGCCAGCCTTCGCAACCGCCGCATCCCTGAGGGGCCAACCATCAATATATCAAAAGTGGCTCGTTCGTCCGCCTCGTATGACACGGAAGCGAGGAGCCGTCAGCTTGTCGGGTGGAACGCGAATGGGCGTGAACTTTGTGTCACTCCGCTGGGCGCGCTTGCAGTTGTGGCAGACGAAAAGGTAAGCGAGGTATCCTTGTAGTCTCGCAGCAGCTCTGAGCGGTTCATCCTAAAGTCCGGGAGCTTCGAGGTGTCCCAGCGCCTTGTTTTGCCGATCCATGCCCCCCTATGTTCAGCAACCAGCATCAAAGTAGCCTGGAGCACAGTGCATCACATGATATAATGCCGGCTGAACCTTTTCTGCGGTCACTGCTTCGGCGTGCGTATTTCCCGGAGGGCCTTTTCGACGTAATCCAGTGGCTCACTAGTTCACGACCTCCGGACCCGGTCTCGCTCCCGCTCGACTTCCTCGGCGTCCTTGTCGTCGATGGTCATTAGCGAGTTCTTCGCATCGCCATGAACTTTCAGCAGTTCGTCGAGCTTGGCATGGATGGCTTGAGTGTCGCGGTGTTCAGCGCGCTGGATCACGAGGGTCATTCCCCAGGTCGCGAGAGTGGCAAGCGAATGCCACTCCAGGCCATTGCCGAGGACGATCCAAAGCGCGGCATAGGCAAGAAACACGACGAACGCGGCTGGCCGCGCGGTCAGCACGCCGATATTGGTCAACCAGCTCCGGATTTCCTTAACGACCATTGGCAGTCAATGTGGCGCCGCTTTTGTTTGTTCCGCGAACTTCTACAGCTCGCGATCCATCGCTGGATGGCTTCGGTTCTTAAGCTCGAGAGCCAACCGGTTTAAGGGTTCACATCACCGCGCCTGTGGAGTCTTGAACCCCCGGGGACACATTGTGCACGACGCTCCTCGAATCCTGGTTGTCGAAGATGAGTACCTCATCGCATTGGAGCTCGACGGCCACTTGAGGGCTGCCGGATACCGCGTGATCGGCCCCGTCCCAG
Organism: Bradyrhizobium sp. IC4059; assembly: GCF_020193615.1. Lineage (NCBI taxonomy): Bacteria > Pseudomonadati > Pseudomonadota > Alphaproteobacteria > Hyphomicrobiales > Nitrobacteraceae > Bradyrhizobium > Bradyrhizobium sp. IC4059. The sequence continues at coordinate 676,444 of NZ_JADYVH010000003.1, read as the reverse complement.
ACATTGATGGCGCTTTGAAGCTGTTGAAGGCTGACCGGCCCGACGCCGCCATTCTCGACGTCAACCTCGCTGGAGAATGGGTCACCCCCGTCGCGCTAGCGCTCCAGGCGATGTCCGTACCGTTCATTCTCGCCAGCGGCTACGTTGCCGCCGACCTCCAAGGCGCTCCAGTATTGCGCGACGCCGTCATTGTCGGAAAATCGTGGAGGCCCGATTATCTCCTCCACGCCCTGCGGAGCGCCTTGGAGCGAAAGTGGGGACCTTGTCCCGAAGCGACGACTTTCGGTGACCTGACGAACTTGGTTGTTCAAGAGAAGTCAATTTCTCGGGTTGCTGTTGTCAACGACGGGAGATTTGCGCCGACACTGTTGGATTCACCGCACCGGCTTGGCCTGCAAAGAACGCCGCCAAAGCGCCCAGTAACAATGCCACTGCCGCGAACAATGCACCTTGTGAGACGCGCTTAGCAGCTGTATCCGCCGCCTGCTTTGCCTGCTCCTTCGTCTTGGCTACCGCATCCTTATATTGCTGTTGGTACTGACTGATCTGCGCCTTCGCTTCGTCTTGTGATATATTCTGAGCCTTGGCTAGAGCCTCGGCGGCCTTGTCGTTAGCCGCTGCCTGCTGAGAAGCGTCACCCGTTAGCGCCGCGCGGACGGCTGTGGCCGCGGCATCACGAAGCGCGGCGGGATCTTGCCCAGAGGCACCTCTAACTTTGCTTTCGATGGCAGCCATCGGGTCGCTAACATTGTTCAGCGTGGGCGCTGCCGTTTGAACCGCCGTTTGGATCGACCCTCCGAGCGCTTTACCCGCTCCGCCCAAAGCGGAGGATGCTGTGCTGAGAGCACCGCCAGCCAAGCCGGAAGCGGCGGAAGAAAGTAGATATATTACTGCCAGCGTCGAGACGGCCCATGACATCAATCCATGATAAGCCGTCGTTGAAGCCGATGCCTTGCCAGAAAGCCGACCGGCTATGTAGCCTCCGAGCGCTGCAGCCACAATTCCGGAAAGTACGAACCAGATACCAGCACCAACCGACATCGAGGTCGCGCTCGGCGTATTACCCTCCCCAACGTCGACCGTCGATAAGCCCACGCCCAGACCGATCATGTTTAGGATCATCTGCATGACAAGCGCGATGGCTGCACCCGCGAAAACGGCGCCCCACGCCACCTGGTTCAACATGATTGTGCGAATTTCGTCAGCGGGAACGACCTCGCTCGTCTGAGGGGGCGTGCGGTGGCTTGAACGAACCATTTCGGGAGAGTTGGCCATGACGTTGATCCTTGAAGGGGGTTTGATGCCGCAACCTGCTTTTGCGTCCGACGTTCCTAAAATCGTGGACATCAACTGCAAGCCCGCTGGAGCCCGGCCACTCAAATGCCCTCTAGCGTGCACTTCCCGCCTCCGCCGAGTTCGAGCAGAGCGGCGGCTTCCGCGGCGGGTGAAGTGAAGGCACAAGACCGCCCCGTTCATTCACCTCGCGATGAGCGAAGCCGACCGTAGCACGCGGGCGCAAATGTCCGCTGTGGTCAAAAGACGACGGATAAGCAGCCGTTGCGGGAGGTCGCTCAAGGGCCAATGGCAGACACCGTGGGTGCGGCTAAGCCAAGCGCAGCGGAACGATCAGGTAGCTATCGAGTGCTGAGGTCTGCACGCTTCGATATCGCATTCCAGAGCCCTGCAAGCGTTCTGAAGCTTAATGGCACCCATTTCCTTTGCCACCGTCTTGGCGGCATGGACTTCCGCAAGCGCGCCGCGGACATCGCCGCTTTCCAGCTGATACCTGGCGATTTGCAGCCGGAGGCGTACCGCCTGATATTTCCCCTCGACGCTGGACCACAATTGACGCGCGAGGTGCAAGTGCCGGATGGCTGTGCCACGGTCCTGTTCTGCGAACGCAAGGACAGCTTGCGCCTCATTGGTCAACGCGCGAATCGAGGGGAGAGGCCAACGATCCGGGCTTCCGGAAAGCTCGCTGATCAATGAGGCGGCCTGATCTCGCCGGCCCGTATGTGCTGCCACCAGCGCCAAATGCGCCAGCAGAATGCCGCGCCGCTGCAGCGTCCACCATGCCTTGCCGATCAGGCTTCGTTCCAGTCCTGCATACGCAGCCTCGGCCTCGCCGCGCTCCAGCAGCAGCATCGAACGGCCCGGTTCCGGACACCAGCCGAGCGAGTAAGCCTTGTCGTAGGCTTCGAAGGCAGCTTCCTCGTCGCCGATTGCAGCGTGCACGTCGCCGAGCACGCGATGCGCGTCACCGATGGCCCAGGATGAGTCCGTCGATAGGCGCGCAAGCGCCTCCTGAATGCGCGCCAGAGCCTCATGGAGCGAGCCGCGAACGCCTAGCACTTCGGAACGATGCAGCTGACACCAGCCGGTCAATTCCATGCCGCTTTCGGAGCAGTAACCCTGATAGCCCCGCGTCCACTGATCAGCGCGTGCCCAGTCGCCGAACATTCGGGAGGACCACAAGACGTTGCAGTAGAGAATCCCGCCCATGACCGGGTCCAGCTCATTACTGGTAAGCGCGAGCGTCGCGGCCTGGTCCTGGTCGGCCAGCCCGGCCCGGGTATCGCCGAGACAAAGGCGATAGAAGCCGCGGAACGCCAGGGTCAGGGCTTCCACAGCAACGGCGTCTTTGTGCCGGACGGAGGCATAGGCGGCCTCCGTCAGAGCGAGCGCCTGTTCCGGCTCTCCCTCGAACGCGGCGACCTTCGACTTCATCCACAGAACCATCGCGGTTGCGCCGCTGTCCTCGATCTCCGAAGCCCAGTCTTCCGCGCGAGCGACCCAGGCTTTGCCGATCGCGATTTGTCCGGTGTCGAAATAAAGATCTGACAGCATGATCGCATCGGCAATCGCCTTTCCGATGGCGCCTTCCTTCGTCCGTGCTGTGATGGCGCGGGACAGGATAGACATCGCCGCACTTGGCTTGCCAAGGCATTGCAACGTGAGGGCCCACTGGTGCAGATCTTCCCCATCCAACAGGCCGTCGGCATCTGCCTGCTCGAATAGGGTGGACGCTTCATTCCAGGCGTGCATGGAAACGGCGCGCCGCGCGCGCGCAGGCGCATCGGAAACCTCGCCCGCTTGCGGCTTGACGTCGAGCTTCTGTTCCGGCTCGCGGTCGATTGAAAAGCGATAGCCCTTGCCGGGGAGATTTCGAATCGCGCTTTCCAGGCCGCCTTTGCGGAGGGCAGCGCGCAACGCGCTCACGGCCCGCTGCAGCGAATTATCGGTGACTATGACGTTTGGCCAGATCGATTCCAGCAGTTCGTCTTTCGAAACGACGCGATCACTGTTGCGAACGAGGTGGACCAGCAGGTCGAACACCCGCGGCTGCAACTGGACCTCTCGCCGCGCAAGCGTGAGTACGCGGCTCGCTTCATCGAGCTCGAACGGTCCAAACTTCCAGGCCATGTCTTTGTGTCTGCGCTAGGCCGAAAAGGTTCAGCCAAAGATCAGACAATGGTCAGGCTCCCGTAAGGACGGTCAGCCTCTTCGGTCCCTATAGCTGGGGTGTGGCTCGCGAACACCGCGGTCGCTGGCTACGGCCAAACCCGAGGAAAATCACATGGAACTCTACGTCATTCGCCGTCCGAGCGCTTGGGCCGACCTCAAGGAGCTGGATGTGGCCGGCGCAAAGTCCGCCAGCATCGGCAACGAGCAGATGTCGGACCGGGTGCGGTGGATCCGCAGCTACGTGGTTCATGAGGCGGATGGCCGCATCGGCACCTTCTGCATCTACCAAGCGCGGGACGGCGAGGCCATTCGCGAGCACGCCCGCCGCGTCGGTATGCCTGGCGAGGAATTCTACAGAATCGCCACCACCGTTGTCGTGCGCAGCGACCCTTCCGAAGTGCAGGCGGCCAAATAGCCGCACAGTCTGTGTCGAGCAAAGGAATGAGACATGTCCATCATCACGACCCATTCACTGGCCGCGGTGCCTTCAGCACATCGGAACGTCTTCTACGTCTTCGCGAAGATTCGGCGAGCGATAAACCTTTGGGTCGCGGCCTATCTTGCGTTTCAAGAGCGCCGGGCGGCGGCATGGGCGTCCGCCATGATGAGCGAGCGTGAACTGCTCAACGATTTCGATCGATCTCACCGGACGTGCCCAACCCAGCGACCGAGGTCGCCTTGAATAGGCGTGCCGAAGAATGGCGGCACGTCCCAATCCCACCAGCCATTCAAAAACCTTCAAGGAGAAATGAGATGTCCACTTCCTACTTGCGCCCGCTCGCGGCGTCGTGTGCGGCGTTCGCCATGGTCGCGCTGGCGGGCTTCGCCGAGACGGCTGACGCTAAATCAATGTCCTGTTCCATTCGGCAGACCAACTGCATCGAGCGCTGCATCATGGGTAACCCTTCGGGGAAGGAAAACGGCTGCATCCAGCGGACGTGCAATCACCAGTACAACAAGTGCATGGAAGAAGCTTCGGGCGGCGGCGACCGTGGGGGCAGCGGCGGTGGTCGCGACACAGCGGGCGGCGGGGGAGGCAGCGGCAAAAGTGGCGGCAAGAGCAGCGGCAAGAGTGGTGCCAAACCTGTCGTTCGCGATCATCGCGGCCGTGGCTGACGCGCTCGTCTGCGTCGCCAAGTTCCAACCAATTCGGCGGGCGCCACCGGCGTTGCGCCACCCCGCTCCGGCGGCGACGGCAATTCAGCTTCGCCGGCAGAGACCCGCGTCCCCCAACCCAGAGAAGGACCATGAAGTACATCCCGAAGTCCGCCGTCCATGCATTCGGCATCGCCGGCGTCGTTCTCACCTCGCTGACTCCGGCCTTGGCCGAGAGAGTGGTCCGCGACCACCGCACGCCGCCCGTGGTTCGTGATCACCGCGACAATGCGCCGGTGGTGAATGATCACCGCGCCGATCCGCCGCGCACCGCGAAGCAGGGCGGCGTCACCGTCACCAGCCGGCCGCGACCGCCGAAGTGCCTCGGCAATCTCTGCGGCAAGAAGATCTGCATCGGACCGCTGTGCACCTGATGCAAGCGTCGGCTGCCGGCGAATGCCTCTCGTCGCCGGCCGCCGTGCCCTCAATCGAAACCCAAGGAGATCATTCATGAACATGCAGACTCCCGTTGCTGCCGCTACCGATCTGTCCGCCGTCAAGGCCCGCCAGCTGGCAGCCTGGAGCTCCGGCGATTATGCCGTCGTCGGCACCACGCTACAGATCGTCGGCGAATCCCTCTGCGAGGCGGTCGACCTTCGTGGCGGTCAACACGTACTAGACGTCGCTGCCGGCAACGCAATGCCACGCTGGCGGCCGCTCGCCGCTTCGCTGACGTGGTTTCGACCGATTACGTCGGCGCTTTGCTCGAGCGCGGCCGCGAGCGAGCCGCCGCCGAACGCCTGCCCGTCCTATTCCGGGAAGCGGACGCCGAGAAGCTGCCTTTCGCTAATGACAGTTTCGACGTCGTGATGTCGACATTCGGCGTGATGTTCACGCCCGACCAGCAGCAGGCCGCCACGGAAATGCTTCGGGTCTGCCGCCCGGGCGGCAAGATCGGCCTTGCCAACTGGACGCCGGAAGGTTTCATCGGGCAGTTATTCAAGACCATTGGCAGGTACGTGCCGCCGGCGGCTGGCGTGAAGTCACCCGCTTTGTGGGGTACCCGGGCGCATCTCGATGCGCTGTTCGCCGGCAAGTCGACAGTCGAGACGCAAAGCAGGCACTTTTCGTTCCGCTACAAATCGCCCGCACACATGTTGAACGTGTTCCGTACTTACTACGGGCCGGTCCTGAAAGCATTTGCGGCGGTCGATTCCGACGCCCAGCAATCGCTGGAAGCGGACATCCTTGCGCTCGTTGCGAAATTCAATGCGGCGGAAGACGGGACGGTGGTGATCCGTAGCGAGTATCTCGAGGTCGTTATCAACAAGGAGAGCTGATACCTACTCTGAGGGCTGCATCGGGATCCTTCCCGGTGCAGCTAAAGCCCGCTTTGGGTCACAAGCTGAAATGCTCTGGCTCTTAGAAGATGTCCACTTGGCCCCCAGCAGCCGACATCGGCTGTCAAAAGCCCGCGGTCTCCTGCGGGCTCAAGCTTCAAGTGTTCCTTATTCGGGTCAACGCCCGATAATCATCTCGCCTGTTCGGGCCCGCTGGGACCGTTTTGGGCGGTGCTTTCACTTGCACTGCGCTCTCGGGCTTATATGCAAGCGCCTCGGCGATCCATCGCGGCCATTCGGGTTTCGGCGCTGGCTGAACCCGCGTTTGAAGCAACTTCCGAAGTATGTCGCTCATGCCTGCTCCTGCGATTGCAACCAAAGTTCTTCGTGAGAGGCATCGCCATCGCGCACCGCGCCGAGGCTGCCAAGCACACTGACAGGTGCTCGCTGCACGGTCTCCTCGATATGCGCTTCCATCGTCACGTCGTCGCCGGGATGCACGATAACCCGCTCGATGCGGTGAACGAATCTAATGGGGTTGTCATCTTCGCTCACAATCGGCTGCAATGGCTTGCCCCATCCCCGGTCGAGAATGGCGTTAGCCGCCATCACGCGGGCATGGGCGGGAGCTTCCTTGTCGCGCATGATCTGCACGAGGGTCTTGATGGCGAGGTTCGTATGCGTCCGCGCCAACGATTTGATCTCAGTGAGCGTCCGCTGCTTCAGCGCGCGGCGAGCAGCCGCCCTGGCGAGAGCATTTTGGGAAAGAAGGTTGTAGTTCACCGCTTCGGTCATGGGGGAAATCCATCTGAAAATTGCTCCGGTCAATCTTGGATCGAGACACAAAAAACCCGCGTCGGAAAACCGGCGCGGGTGCAAAACAAACTCGTCTCGATGATGCTATTCTGCCAGTGTTTTGCCCGACGGGTCAAGCCATTCGGGTCTTGCAAGTGAGTTCTTGCTTTGCCACCGCGTATCTGCTCCGCGCAGCGGCAAAGCAAGCTGAAGCGCGAGAGGCCTCGTGGCATTCGCCTCGACGAACGCTTGTAATGCAGGCGTGATCTCGGCGTCTGTTGCAAAATGCTCTGCCAACTCATCCGCGATCTCGCTGGTCGCGTCTCGCGCATGCCCCTCGATGGCGTTGAAGACGACAATCCGTACTGGATAGGTGTATTGCCCGGAGAGCAAGTCCCTAATGATCGTGCCGCGATCCGTGTCTTGCTCGTCGGTCTCCCGCCAGGCGCAGCCGGCACGGGCGCCGAAGTCTTCGAGCACCAGATAGATATCCCGGTCTAGGCGATCGGTCGGGACGATCGAGGGCGATGAACGCATACGCTTACTCCGAAACAAACGCTGCGGAGAGACGGCCCCGGCTTTCAGGGGGGCTTCGGGGTTATGGCCGGGGCCGCTCCGCCAGCCCGGCGGCGAGCAGGCGTGACTCAATCCAGGGCATCTCGACCAGTTCCTGAACAGTGAAGATTCTTGCGGCGCGGTGTTGAAAAGACGGGCTCAACTTCAGAGGCGAGAGGCTTCAGACAAAAGAAGAAGTAGGAAAGAAGTGTTCACTTTGGTACTCACGAACGCGCAACAGCGCGAGGTGATTCGATGCTGGAAATGATCCTGATCATGGCCGTCGTCGGTACCGCGCTGATTGGCGGTACCGTCATGATCTTTGAGTGGCGTGCGCTCGTCGGATATTGGCAAAAGCGCTGAGAGCCCACTTTTATAACTCTGCGAAACCTAGCCCGACGCGAAGCTCACTTGCGCTTCAGCTTCCGCTCCACCTTCTTCCGGCTGCTGCCCACCTTCTTGACCGCCTTCTTCACCGCCGAGGCCGAGCGGCGGGTCTTCTTCGCCTCGTACTGCACCTCGTAATCCTGTCCGCCTGCCACGCGCGCGCGATCCTGCTTGCGACCGCGACCGGTCTGCTTCTTCGCTTTAGCCATATTGCACCTCCATGCCTTGCGAGAACGCATGGAGATTCAGTTAGTTCCTTGTACATAATTTGGTCGCGCCGCGGGGCCGGAACGAATCCCCGCAAAAGGATTCGAATCAAATGAGTTTGTTGCGTGGAGTTATCAAGTGGCGTCCCAGCGTCAGCGACGGGCATCGGCGATCGGCGTCAAGGCGCCCTTCCCGGGCTTTATCGAACCGGCCTTGGCAACCTCCGTCCCGAGGGTGCCCTCCGGAGATCGGTGGATTCACGAAATCAAGTTTGACGGCTATCGCGTCCAGGTGCATTTGGCCAATGAGGCAGTGACCATCTACACCCGCCGCGGACACGATTGGACCAGGCGCTTCAAGAAAGTCGCCGAGGACGCGTGGCACATCAAGGCAGGCTCCGCGGTCATCGATGGAGAGATTGTCGTCCCCGCTGCCGACGGCCCGATTTCTCGGTGCTTCAGAACGAGCTAAAGGGCACGTCGTCGAAAATCGTGCTCGTGGTCTTCGACCTCCTCTATCTCAATGGACGAGATCTCCGCAGCCTGCCGCTGGTTCAGCGCAAGACTGAGCTGAAGAAGGTCGTCGCCGGCACCGACGTGCAGTTCAGCGAAAGTTTCGAGATGGACGGCCGCCAGATGTTCGCCCATGCCTGCAAGGTCGGGCTTGAGGGCGTGGTCTCCAAGGTCCGCGACAGCGTCTACAACTCTGGCCGGAATAACAACTGGGCCAAGACGACCTGCGCCCAGCGTGAGACCTTGACCATCGCCGGCTTCGCGCTCGATGAAGGCAAATGGACGGCGTGTATCTCGGTCGCCGCAAGGGCGATGATCTCATCTACGCCGGCAAGGTCGACCACGGTTTCGACAAGACATCAGCAGCCGAACTGCGCAAGCGCCTGGAGCCGCTGCGGCGCAGGACGCAGCCTTACGCCAAGCGGATCGCGCACAAGGGCATCTGGGTCGAGCCAAAGCTGCTTGCAGAAATCGAGTACCGCGCCAAGTCGGCTGAGGGAAAGGTGCGACATCCATTCTTCAAGGGTCTGCGGGAGGACCTGTGACTGAGATCTTGAACGGAGGACCGCACTCATGAGGTACAATTTCAGGACCGAAAGTTGGGAGCCTGCAACCGAAGAAGAGCACTTCATGACATGTCCGACCTGCGGGGAGCGATTTGATTGCCGCGACATTGCCGAAGTGCTCGAACATCAGCACGGTCTGCCCATTGATGAGGAGCCGACCCAGCACTGATGGGCACGGCTTTTCCACAGCCACGAGAGGCAGTAGCTCGCCGGCTCCGTCGCCTACTAGGAATCGATAATTTGCCAAACCCTGTTGGCTCATGCCTTTGATGACCGCATGTCCACGAAGTCGCGCCAATATCTCTTCGGCACTCAGATCAAGATGGCAGCCGAGCGCGCCGCGGAGGCGCGCAAGGAAGCTGACAAGCTTGCCTGCGTGGCGTGGAACAGCCGGATGCTCGGTTACAAGGGACCGGCGCAGCCCTCGCCGACCATCGGCGACGCCATCAATGGAGGATACCCTTACCTTGAGGTCCGCTGTCATGGCTGCGATACCAACCAAACGATAGCGCTCGAGATCATTCGTCGACCAAAAACGACTCCGATCCACGAGCTTGAACGCTACATGCGCTGCAAGGACTGTTCGCAGGTGCGAGGGCATCCCTACAAGCGCAGCGAGCTTGTGGCGCTGCGGCCAACAAAGATTTCAGCCAGCCAACCGCCTACGACGTGGTGGCCGGGCGAGCGATAAGAGACAATCCCACTCATGTGCAATCTCTATTCGATCACCACCAATCAGGCGGCCATCGCCGACCTCTTCCGTATCGTCCGTCGCTACGAAGGCAACTTGCCGCCGATGCCCGGCGTCTTTCCGGACTACCCCGCCCCCGTCATTCGCGACGCCGGCGGTGAGCGCGAGCTAGTAATGATGCGCTGGGGCATGCCGCCGCCGCCCCGCACCGGCGGGCCGCCGGTCACCAACATCCGCAACACCTCGTCGCCGCATTGGCGAGCCTGGCTCAAGCCAGAGCACCGCTGCCTTGTGCCGGCCAATAGCTTTGCCGAGTACGCGCCGGAGCCGAATCCGGAGACGAAGAAGAAAGATATCGTTTGGTTCGCGCTCGCGGAGGCACGCCCCCTGTATGCGTTCGCCGGCATCTGGACCACGTTCAATGGCGACCGCGGCACGAAATCTAAACCCGTTCCGGGACCGCACCAGGTCTACGGGTTTCTCACGACCGCCCCGAATGCCGTCGTTGAACCCATCCATCCCAAGGCCATGCCGGTGATCCTGACGACCTCGGAGGAATGGGACGTGTGGCTGCGAGCACCTTGGGACGAAGCCAAGGCGTTGCAACGGCCGTTGGCGGACTCTGATCTGATCATCGCAGCGCGTGGCATCGACAAAGAGGACCGAGCCGCCTGATTGCGCACCAATTGGATAGAGACATCTCAGGGTTTTAGCATCCACCTGCCCTCACCCCGTGCCCCATTCCCACGTCCTCGGAGAGATGCCAGCAGCAGCACCACGCACACCGCGAGCAGCACGACGTCCTTGAACAGAAACTCCCCCGTGAGATTCCATGCCATCGGATCGGTCGAGAGGCTCCATCGCACCACGCCGGGCGTGGTGAAAAAGAAGGAGAAAGTGATAGCGAAGGTGACGACCCCCATGAAGGCGCCGATCACGGAGAGCAGCGGATTGAAGGCGCCGGCGATCAAAAGCGCGGCAATGGCGAATTCGGTGACCCCCAGCACATAGGCCTCGCCGCGCGGGCCGAACACCTGGAGCCAGGAGATGAACGGGCTGTTCGCGATAAACTGCGCGATGCCTTGCGCCGATTGCGGCGTGAATTTCTGCATGCCGAACGAGACGAAGATGATCACCATAACCCAGCGCAGTATGCCGAGAAGGCGATAGGATCCGCCGCCAGCTTCGGCGATGTTGAACTCTGTTTTCATTGAACGTGGTCTTCCCTGTGCTCCCCGCGTCAGCGCGCGGGTTGCCCTTGATACGGGGCGGGACTCTGACCCGTTACGCCCGTCGTCGTAACGCGGGAGTCACGACTTCGTGGGGACCATCGGTCAGGAACAACCGGCAACCCACCGCGTTCCCTCGCCATGCATGGATCAACGGACGATCCTTTGTTGGCGCGGGCCGATGCCGCCCTCCGCGAAGCCCAGCGGCTTCACCTCGCCTTGATGCGCGAGCGCTCCATTGCACAAGCCATCTGCGACAACGCTGCGCAAACCCGCACCCTGCAATCCGGCCTTTCGCCGACCATCGCGATTGCGCTGACGGTCAACGCTCCTCGTTCGGCGTAGCGTCGGGCTCGACCTGGAAAGGCTCGCGCGTCCTGCGTCCCAGAAACGTATCGGGTGGCGTCTGCTTCAGCAGCTCGCGGCATTCGCGCACGATCTGGCGCATGTATTCGGCCAGCTCACGGTCGGCTGGCAACGGCCGATAGACGGTCATCGCGGTGCTCCCCTTGCTTTGCAGGCGGGAGCGCGCTCGGTCTCTCAGCCACCGACGCCTACGGACAAAGCCTTGGCCGGTGATGCAACATCAACTAACAGAGGTCGCTTCTGTTCAATATTGAACTTTAGGACTCGCGCGGCGCAAATTGAGTAAGCCGCTCAACACGCTCAAGCTTCTCGCGAAAATTAATCCGCGCAACATATCAAATGATGTGACTCCGCTGTGCCGGAGGCGTAAGGTAAATTCATCACCGCAAGGCCCGTGGCATCGATCGGTGATGAGAACGCCAGTTGCGCTCCCGCCCTACTCTCATGAGGGAGCACGCCCATGCAGAAGCGGCGTCGATTCAAACAGACCACCACGTTGCGCGAGAGACTCGCGGACGAAGCGGAGCGCTGCCGCGAGGAAGCGCGCAAGCTAGCCCCTGGCCCCCGCCGCGACATGCTGCTGCGCCAGGCGCGCCGCGACGAAACCGCCATGCAGATCGATTCCTGGCTGCGCTCGCCCGGCCTGAGGGCGCCGACATGATGCAATATCGCGCTTATCTCATCGGCGAGAACGGCGTCTTCCGCTCCGCCGAAGCGTTCGAAGCCCCGTCCGATTCCTCCGCGGTCGATTTTGCGAAGCGGTTCACGCGGCTCGGCAAGGTCGAGGTCTGGCAGCTCGGCCGAAAGATCGCCGTGCTGGACTCCGAGCAGCTCTGCCCGCCCCTGCCCGAGCCGTCCCGGCCGACGCTGACGCGTCAATGACCGCGTGACTGCGGGCGCGACCTGAGATCTTCGATCTGGAAATTGAACTTCACCTGCATGACCGGGCCGCTCGCATCGCGCACCTCGATCGCCATTTCCTGCCGGTCGCCGGTGGGCGGCGCGCCGAGCATCGCATCGCGCGCAAGGTCGGCAACGGACTTGGCGGCCTCGGCCTGAACCGCACGCGCACTGGACAATTCCAGTCCCTCCTCGTCCAGCGCAATTCCCTTGTCGTCGCGAAGGTCAAAGTAATATCGCGTCATGACCGTAATCCTCTGCCCCTATAGCGCAGAGGGCGAGCGAAGGTTGCAAAGAACCGCAAAAAATCACTTTGGGAATCAGCAGGTTCCGGGAACACCGGGCGGCACGCGATCGGGCCGCGCCGGCTCACTCCTCCGCAAGCTTGCGCTCGATATAGGCGTCCACCGTCTCGGCGAACGAGCGCTGCACCCCGACCGCGGCATCGTGCTGGTCGAGCGCATCGCGTTGGAGCACGCGCAGGCCGCGCCCGCGCATGCTTAACGGTGCGGTGTTCAGAAACTGGTCGATGGCGCCCTTGGCAAGCGGGATGGCCTTGGGATCGCCCCTGGCGATCAGGAGCCGGAGCAGGCTCTGGCATTCGGCCAAACCGGGCATGGCGTCTCTCACCTCTGCTGCGATTTCGGCTTCGGCCGCTGCGCCGGCTGAGTGTGGCTGCCGAACAGCGCCAGCAGCAGCGCGACTTCTTCCTTCGAACCGATCTGGATCATGATTGTCTCTCCGTTTCGCTTTGTTGGTCGGCCCCGGCGGGCGCCGAGTTCAGGACGATCTGGTTTCAGCACTGTTTCAGGCGTGTTTCGTCATCGCCCTGGGCTTGGCGGAAAAGGAAAAGCCGCCCTGAGGCGGCCAGTTTGAGACTTTCCTTTTTTGGCTATTTCTTGAGGGCGTCAGAGGCGTCCCGCGCTGCGTCCTTCACATCTCCAGCGACGTTGTGGGCGGATCCCTTGGCCTTATCCATCTTGCCTTCGGCTTCGAGGTCCTTGTCCCCGCTAAGCTTGCCAGCCCCCTCTTTGATCGCGCCTTTTGCCTTGTCAGCGGCGCCCTTCACGTGTTCACGGTCCATGATCGTTATCCTCCTTGTCTAGAAGACGAGCACAACGAAAACGCTGCGCTGTCGTTCCTGCGAGACGCGCACCACACGAAGAACGGTCGATTGCGATGTCCATGAGCTGTTTACGCAGCTTGTACTTGTTGCTCGCCGCGAGTGTGCAAAAGTGGACAGACAGGGCCGTTGAGGTTTGGTTTAGCTCCTGCATTGGACTTGTAATTCTTACTTGCGATCGGCCCGGACGCTCACACGCCGGGTTTTTCGCTTGGTGTCCTAATCCGCCTTGAGCGTGAAGCAGACACCGACCCGCTGACCGAGTGTTGACGAGTCCACGCCCCCAGCACGCGCTATTTGCCGCGCCTCTGCGTGACGGTGCGCAGCGCAATGCCGTGCTGCCAGGCCCGCACCCGCACGGCGGCTTCGCTCCGGTTGAGCTCTGCGGCAATCTCGTCGGGGCGGCGTCCGGCTTCGGCCAGCGCTTTCAGCCGCTCATGCTCGTCCGCCGTCCACCTCTTCAACAAGGGATAGCGTGATTGCATGGCTGGAGCTGGCTCACCCGTCGTTTATAGCGCTGGCGACAATCGGCCGGGACGGACCAAGTTCCTATCTGGCCGCGCGTGGCGGACCGACACTAATGAACTTTGCAGAAATTAAGCCCGCGGCGGATCGCTCCGCGCGGGCTTTGTCTCGAGCGCAGGCTCGGGTGAGACTTTCGCTCTCAGTGCATCAGTTCGAGGTGCAGACCTTGACGGTCTTCATGCCGGCCTCGGCTTCAGACCTGGTCTTGTACACGGTGTCGCCGCTGACGACGGTCGTTTCCGTGGTCGTCGGCTTCGACTCGGTGATGGTGCACTTCTTCGTCTTGACGTCCTGCACAACGTAGAACGATTGCGCAAACGCGGGAGCCGCAACCGACGTCAGCACGGCGGCAGCAATGATCGCTTTGATGTTCATCGTGTCCTCCTCCAGCAGCCCGGTCCTCCAGGCGTGTGTTCTACAAACCCGACAAATTGCCACTTGTTCCCGGCCATCGCTCCCGAACCAACTCCGGGGGATTGCGTTAGCACGCAAACAGGAGGCTTCGATGCTGGACGTGCGGCTGATGACAACTTCCCTGGCGCTGCTGGTTGCATTGATGAGCGTAGCGCTGGCCGAGCCCGTCAAGGAACAGGCCGCACCCGTGGTTCAAAGCGCCGCTGAAGCCCGCCCCATCCGCGTGATCCTTCCGGCGCCGTGGGAGCCCACCAAGGGCCAAGCCGAGTCTGTGCAATCTTCAAAGTAGCAGGTGGCGGACGCATGTCGGGCCGCGGCGGCAACTCGCTCGTCGTCGTGACCAAAGAGCCGCGGCCGAAGAGCCGCAGCAAACTCATCCAAACCAATAGCAACCAATCCGACTCTCACTTGTTGTCGCCCGCACAATCACTTGCAGGAGACAACAACATGAAACGTATGACAGTGCTGGCCGCAACCTTGGTGCTGCTCGGTTCGGTGCCCGCGGGCGCCCAATCGCAGCCGGCGCAAAGCGGGCCGGGCAACAACGCCGTGAACAGCTCCGACCAGAACAACTCCAACGCGCCGGTCGCGGGCCGCAACAGCTTCACCGAGGGACAGGCGAAATCGCGGATCGAGGGCGCGGGCTATTCCAACGTCTCCGGCCTCCAGAAGGACGACAACGGCGTCTGGCGCGGCAAGGCCGACAAGGCCGGCACCAAGACCGACGTCAGCGTCGACTTCCAGGGCAACGTCAACCCCGCCAAGTAATTTCCGCCAAGTAATTCGCGCAAGTCATCCGCGAGCAAGGAGATCCAGACATGACGACGACCATCTCTCGCCTGTACGACAATTACGCCGATGCCGAGCGGGCCGTGACCCGGCTCGAAAGCGCCGGCGTGCCGCATTCCGACATCAGCCTCGTCGCCAACAATTCGGACAATTGGTACGGCTCACGCTCCGGCAAGGTCGATCGTGACCGCGACGGCACCGATGATCGCGCCGAAGGCGCCGGCACGGGTGCCGGCATCGGGGCTGGGCTCGGCGGCGCCGCCGGCCTGCTCGCAGGTCTCGGCTTGCTCGCCATCCCCGGCCTCGGCCCGGTGGTCGCGGCCGGATGGCTCGCCTCGACGGCGGCCGGCGCGGCTGCCGGCGCGGCCACCGGCGGAATCATCGGCGCCCTGACCGAGGCCGGCGTCTCCAGGGAAGACGCATCGCGTTATGCCGAGGGCGTCCGCCGCGGCGGCACGCTGGTGTCCGCGAGGGTGCCGGACCAGGACCGCGCGCGCCTCGATGCGCTTCTGCACGAGCGATCGGTCAACCTTCAGGAGCGCAGCGCCGCCTGGCAGAAGTCCGGCTGGACCGACTTCGACGCCGCAAGCCCGCCGCTGTCGCCGGAGGATGTCGTCCGCGAGCGCGAACTCTACGGCGTAGGCTCGCGGCGATAGGGCGGTAAGCTCTGACACGACAAAGGCCCCGCGGTGCGGGGCCTTTTTGATGTCGACGACCGGTCATCACGCCGGCACGGTCGGTTGTGCCATCTTGCCGGTGTTTTGCCCGACGGGTCAAACTTTATCTCAAATGCCGCAAAGCGGATTGGGCGAAGTGAAATCTCTTCGCCTCATGCTGGGACATGTCGCCTGGACGGGCAAGCCGGAGAGACCTTCGATGTATTACGTCGCCGCTGCATTGCTGGTGCTGTCGGGACTGTTCTATTCCGCGAGCCGTCATGAGCTCGGCCAATTCGGCGCGGACGTGTGCAGCTACGGCGGCACGTTCTGCGACAACCCGGTGGTTCTCTTCACCGGCGCGGCGCTGGCCGCCGCCTGGGGCATGTTCGTCAGCATCAGGTAGGCCGATGATGGCAATATAGCCCTGTTTTGCCCGACGGAGCAAATTTGACTTAGCATTTTCGGAAATCAGCCGCCCGCTTCGGCAGCGGGAACTTATGGCATTCGATTCGCATTTGCTAAAGACGACGTCCCGCACCCGTTCGAGCCCGTTGATGAGCGACAGCGCCCTCACCCCGACGAAATCCGCGCCGACGCTGTTGCAACGGCTGGGGCCCGGCCTCATCACCGGAGCTGCCGACGACGACCCGTCGGGCATCGCCACCTATTCGCAGGCCGGCGCGCAATTCGGCTTCGGTCTGTTGTGGACCGTGTTTCTGACCACGCCGTTCATGATCGCGATCCAGCTCGTCAGCGCGCAGATCGGCCGCGTCACCGGCAAGGGGCTCGCCGCCAACGTCATGCGCGTCGCGCCGCGCTGGGCGGTGCTGGCGCTGGTGTCCATGCTGGTCGCCGCGAACACGTTCAACATCGCCGCCGACATCGCCGCGATGGCCGAGGCGCTCTCGCTCGTCATCGGCGGCCTCAACCACGAGCACGCGCTGATCTTCGCGGCCGGCTCGACCCTGCTGCAGGTGTTCGTGCCCTATCGCCGCTATTCGCCGGTGCTGAAATTCCTCACGCTGGCGCTGTTCGCCTATGTCGCGACCGCCTTCACGGTGCAGATTCCCTGGAGCACAGCGCTGCTCGCCGCAGTCTGGCCGAAGCCGAATGTCAGCGCCGATTATCTCCTGATGGTGGTCGCCGTGCTCGGCACCACCATCAGCCCCTATCTGTTCTTCTGGCAGGCCTCGCAGGAAGTCGAGGAGATGAACCAGGGCGAGCGCGACAAGCCGCTTCGCCAGCTCAAGCGCGGCGGCGATCACGAGCTCGACCGCATCAAGACGGACACCATCTCCGGCATGCTGCTCTCGAACGGCATCGCCTTCTTCATCATCCTGACCACCGCATCGGTCCTGCACGCCAACGGCATCACGAATATCGGCTCGGCGACGGAAGCGGCCGAAGCGCTGCGGCCGCTGGCCGGCGATTTCACCTTCGCCCTGTTCGCGACCGGCATCATCGGCACGGGCCTGCTCGCCATTCCCGTGCTGGCGGGCTCGGCGGCCTATGGCGTTGCCGAGATCTTCGGCTGGCGCGCCACGCTGGAGGCCAAGCCGGACGAGGCGGCCGGCTTCTACACCATCATCGCCGCGGCAACCCTCATCGGCTTCGGCCTCGGCTTCACCGGCATCGACTCGATCAACATGCTGGTGTGGAGCGCGGTGCTCAACGGCATCGTCGCCGTCCCCATCATGGCGATGATGATGCTGATCGTCTCGAACCGCACCATCATGGGCCGCTTCAGGGCTCGCTCCTGGCTGATCGCGCTGGGCTGGCTCGGCACCGCAGTCATGGCGCTCGCCGTTCTCGCTTTGCTCGGCTCGTCGGTGATCGGCTGACGCAAGGCCTGCTTCGGACGCGCTGCCGCGCCGCATCTCTGCATCTTCCCGCCGCCCCGCGCTTGGCTTAACAATGCGGTCCGGGCCCGGCTCAAGATCGGGCGACAAGAAAAGCCCGGCCGGGCGACAGGGAGCGACATGACCAAATCTTCAAAAGCAACGAGCCTCGAGATCCTCGCCTGCGATGCCGGCTGGAGAAACTATCATTTCGTCAAGCTGACGACCGAGGACGGCATCGTCGGCTGGAGCGAATTCGACGAAGGCTTTGGCTCGCCCGGCGTCGGCGCCGCGATCCAGCGCCTCTCGGCGCGGATCATCGGGCAGAACGTCTTTCAGCACGAGCGCATCTTTGCCGAATTGTTCGCGGCGACGCGTCCTGCGGCCGGTGGCGTGGTGGCGCAGGCGCTCGGGGCGATCGAGAATGCGCTGCTCGATGCCAAGGCGAAATCGCTCGGCGTCCCGTGCTATGAGCTGCTCGGCGGCAAGATCCGCGATCGCGTCAGGGTGTACTGGTCGCATTGCGCCACGTGGCGCATCAACCACCCGTCCTGGTACAAGCCGGCGATCGAAACTCTCGACGGCGTCAAGGCGATGGGGCGCGAGGTGCGCGAGAAGAAGTTCACCGCGCTCAAGACCAACATCTTTTCCTATGACGAGGGCAAGCCGACCGGCTGGCGTCCCGGATTCGGCTCGCCCTTCGCGCCCGAGATCAACGTCGACCGCAAGATCCTGCGCGACCTGCACATGCATCTGGAAGCGATCCGCGACGGCGCCGGCCCCGACGTCGACATCCTGCTCGACTGCAACTTCAACGCCAAGACCGAAGGCTACTTGAAGATCCTGCGCACCATCGCCGACCTCGACATGTTCTGGGTCGAGATCGACAGCTTCAATCCGGAAGCGCTCGGCTATATCCGCAAGCAGAGCCCGCACCCGATCTCATCCTGCGAGACGCTGCTCTCCTTGCGTGAATTCCTGCCCTACTTCCACGCGCAGGCCATGGATGTCGCGATCATCGACACGCCCTGGAACGGCGTCTGGCAGTCGATGAAGATCGCCGCGGCGGCCGAAGCCTTCGAGGTCAACGTCGCCCCGCACAATTTCTACGGCCATCTCTGCTCGATGATGAACGCGCATTTCTGCGCCGCGGTGCCGAACCTGCGCATCATGGAGATCGACATCGATCGTCTGTCCTGGGATCGCGAGCTGTTCACGCACGAGCCGGAGATCGAGAACGGCCATCTCATCATCCCGAACCGGCCCGGCTGGGGCACCGAGCCGAACGAGGAAGCCTTGCGGGCTCATCCGCCGAAGACGAGTGGCGGGCTCCTCAACTACGGCCGCAAGAGCTGAGAGGCTGAAGCATGATCCGGAAAAGTGTCTAGCGGTTTTCCGAAAAGATCATGCTCAAACGATAACCTAAAGCGCGATGACGATTCATCGCGCTTTACGGCGTCACGGGATTGACGGTTGGAGACGTCTTCGGCCGCTGCGGCTCGATCCGCGATTTCGGATCGGTCGGGAGCACCAGGGCGCCAGCGGCCCGTGCCGCTTCACCCGTGGTCGCGTACATCGCGACGTGGGCCGGCTGTGTCTTGGCCCGGCTCCACGGGCCGTGGTCGACGATCAGCATGGCCGCAATCGTCACGCCCGCCACGATCAACGCCATCACGCCGGGGTGACGCAGGGCTCTGGACATGGAGTACGCGAAGCGACCGTTTGCCATCGAAGGGTCCGAAATTTTCCTATCGCAGGTTAATTCGGTCGAGCCCCCTCCGGTTCCCCTACTGTTGCAGCTCGTAGCCTTGGGCGATGCCGCGCCGGTCGTGGCCTCGCGCGAGGCGACGGGGTTGCTGGGTGGAGTTCCCGGCTCGGGCGCTCGGGGCGCAAGCTCTATCCCTCGCACACGACGCGCAAAACCGTCACGATGGTCGCCGAGATGAGACATGAAATCGCAAGCAGGGTCCAACTCGGCCTCGTGCTCGTGCGGGCCACGCGGACAACGAGCATCTTCATGCACGTCAACATTCATCCCTGGGAAGGCGGTGCAGATAGGCTATCCCGAAAGAGGCGAGCTCTTCGGTATCGCTTGGGTGCTCTTCCCACCTCCTCTGCAGATGGCGTTCCAGCAGACAGCGCCTTGTGTCTTGCGCGGCGACCTCGGGGTGCCGCGCCCGGTACACCGTCCAGGCGGTGTCCGCGGCGTTCTTCAAGACCATGTCGTCGTCCATGCCTGCTCTCCGGAAATCCGAACCTCGTGGCGTCCCAACTTAAGGACACGCTCCAAAGTTTCCGGTTTTTCCCGGTGTTCGACCATTTAATGATTCAGGGGCGATTTGATCGGATTCTTTCTCGGCGCGCCGCGCGCCGCTCGGGGCAGTCCCGAACCTCTTGGAGGCATTTGGTCGAACTGATGGGAACTGCAGGCGTCGCAGTCCAGGCCCGAATTCTCGGTGACGCCGTCCCGACGCCGAGCGCCCATTGGCTCTCGCCACCGGCCAGCAGCAACCATTGCTTATTCTTCCCGTTATTCCCTAGGGCAACGTGATGTGAGAGGTATGTTGATGAAGAAGATTGCAATGTCAGCCCTGATGGCCGGCGCTCTGGGCCTGAGCTCGATCGCAGCAACGTCTCCCGCCGAAGCCCATTGGCGAGGTTGGGGACCTGGCATCGCCGGCGGCCTGGTCGCAGGCGCCGTCATCGGTGGCCTTGCCTCCTCCGCCTACGGCTGGGGACCCGGCTATGGCTACTATGGCGGTCCCCGCTATTACAGTGCCGGTTACTACGGCGGCCCCTACGCCTACGACTACGGATACGACGAACCCTATCGATGGGGCGGTGGCTACACCACGACTTACTACACGGCGCCTGTATCCTACGGCTATCGCTATCGCCGCGTCGTGCGCCCCGCCTACGCCTATTACGGTGGGTCCTATCCGGTCGTTCGGCACCACTGGCATCGGCACCACCGCCATTGGTGAGAGCAGCCGATCAGGCGCCACGAGAGCCGCGCTCGACATGGGCGCGGCCTTTCGCTTGCAGGCCAGCGGCCATCACTCGCCTGGTGCGATGGCATTGCTCGGCGTCGGCCGGTCGGTGATCTGCTGACCGAACAGGCTGCCGATCAATTCGACCGCCGTGCGCGCGGTCCGACCGCGTTCGTCCAGGAACGGATTGAGCTCGACGATGTCGACCGATCCGACGACGCCGGAATCGTGCAGCAGCTCCATGATCAGATGCGCCTCGCGATAGGTGGCGCCACCCGGCACGGTGGTGCCGACGCCCGGCGCCACGGAAGGATCGAGGAAATCGACGTCGAAGCTGACATGCAGCACGCCATTGCTTGCCTTGACCCGTTCGATGACACGGCGGATCAGGACGGCGACGCCGAACTCGTCGATCTGGCGCATGTCGACGACCCTGATCCGGCGCGAACGCATCAGCTCCTTTTCGAGCTTGTCGATCGAACGCGCACCGAACAGATCGAGCTTGTCCGGGCCGATCGGGGCGCGTGGATCGTCGCCGAGCAGGCCGTCGAGCCCGGGCTCGCCGCACAGGAACGCGGCTGACATGCCGTGCATGTTCGCGGTGATCGTCGTCTCCGGCGTGTTGTAGTCGGCATGGGCGTCGAGCCAGAGCACGAACAGTTCGCGGCCGCGCTCCTGCCAATGCCGCGCCATGGCATTGACCGACCCCATCGACAACGTGTGATCGCCGCCGAGAAAGATCGGCAGCGCACCTGATGTCGCGATCTCGTAGCCTCTGCGGCTCAGAACGCGCGTCCAGCGCTGGATCTCGCGGTAATGATTGGCCTGTTCGGGCGGCCTGTCGGTGAGGTCCCGGACGTCGGCTATGGACAGATCGCCATAATCGACGACCTCGAAATCAAGGCTTTCCAGCAATGTGGCAAGGCCGGCGGTGCGCAGCGCCGCGGGCCCCATCAAGGTGCCGCGCTGCGAAGCCCCCATGTCGATGGGAGCGCCGAGCAAGGCGATGCGCCGGGGTCGATCCGTCATGGTCCGGTCGGTCACGGCTGCCTCCTGACGTCAGCAAGGTTCACCCAGCCTAACAGAGATTCGCACCCGTCGTTTCCCGGGGAGCGCGCAAGCCGCCGGCATATCATCCGGAACAAAATTCCCTGCGCTGAATTGCCCATCCAAGGCCGGCACCCGCCGTCAATCACGGCGCCTGTCGCGGATAGCCAAAGGTCACCAAGACCCGCTGTTCAAAACGAGCGCTCGCGCGGATAGCCAAAGGTGCCGGCTTCGATCATCACGCCAGGAGGTCGCGTCCTTGAGCACGGAGATACCGCAATCCTCGTCCCAGCCCGGCATGGCCGAGCGTGCCATCGATACTGCCGCGGACGTCTCCCGCACCATTGGTGAAGTCGCCGGAGGCCTGCACGCAGCGGTCGATCGCCTCACCTCCGCAGTCGAGGAATCGCGCAAGCCCGGCGGGGCACTCGCGACGGTTTCCGCGATCACGCGCGAAGCACCGCTTGCCAGCCTGTTCGTCGCCTTCCTGTTTGGCGTCGCGGTGGCGCGCCGGCGGTAGCTGTTCTGCGATCGCCCTCTGGGTGAAACCGTCCTGCGTCAGGCCTGGCTCGGCGCTGCGGTCCGGCCTCGGAGCCGATCTACGTCAGAGCCAAGCGGAGTGCTACTTTTACCAACGAAAGGTCAGCGCCACAGAGTGTGGCGCCAGCATTCGCCTTATACGGTCGAGAACGGCTAATCTAGCTGATGCTTCACGAAAGCGGCACTTACGTGAAGCTGCTCGCCCCCGACGAAAATCTCCTCGCTTTATAATAGGAACGTCTCCGTTCCGGTTGCTTTCCGGAAAGCAACGAGCCGGAGCTCCGCCAACAGTGCCGTGCTGCTGTTCACTTGCAGGGCAAGCCCGACGGATCGGCCCGCTATGCCGAGCACGTCAATTGCTACGCCCGCAATGGCGCGGAATATCCCAGCCTTGCCGCCCTGCTCCGCGCGATCGAGGCCGAACACGCTTACAACGAGACGTGATATGTAGGTGGTCCTCAGAACAGTCCCTACGCTCTTCTTCACTGGCTCAGATCAGACCCACGATCATCAAGACTCCGATCTCAATCATGAGGAGCGTAGCCGTTGCCGCGGAGATGAGAAACAAATCACCTAATGACAGGTGCATGATTTGCCTCACAATTTGCCCTAGAAGCGGCCCTTACATCCTTGGAACGGGGCGACAGGGCGGGATGATGGGGCCGCTTCTAGGAGGTCCTTGACGCGTTCATCCGGCGCCAAGCGGCCCTCATTCTAATCCAAATTTAAATCTCGTCCAGCATTTAATTCATTTAAAATGGCGGTACTATATTAATATTTAATTGCGCCAGGACTTGAACGATGCAGTCCGCCGGGGAATTAGTTTCTTTACGGCGAGCTATCTATCTGCCCGAGCATGCGAGGGACACAAGCTGTGGCTGGCGACAGCCGGCAAGCAAGCCTCCTCGGGGCCTGACTGGATCCAAGACGATGACCGAATGCTGGCATGCGTGACAACGAGCGCGTGCGGCTGCTCTCTCTCGCAGTGGCACCGAGGGACCAAGCGGTACCTGGATCGATGAGGCGGCTCTGAAGAATCGCCAGACAAGGAACCAGCCCGGCGCCAGCGCAGTGCTCTGCGGGCACAAGCAGCTTTAATCTGCCCGGCACATGAGATTGGCTTCGGCGAAAAGCGGTGGCGAGCGGGAACGTTGAGACGGAGCTGAGGTTGATCGAAAAAGAAGAGATTGGCGGCGCCAGCTGAGCACACTGATGGACAAGACCTTCGTCTATGATGCGTTGAGGCAGGTCGAGCGCGATGTAGTTGAAGGAGAACGACGCCTTGCAGAGCAAGAGAGAGCGATCCTTCAGTTGAAGCGGGAAGGAAAGGATACCGCTACCGCTGAAGCAGAGCTGGACACATTGCGCAGAGCCCAGCGTGTTCTTGATCAGGACCGACAACGCCTCCTTTCGCTGTTACAGCCTTGAACGGGTGACGGCATTCGACGCCTCTGTGCGTTAGAGCATGATCCGGAAAAGTGCGTAGCGGTTTTCCGATAAGATCATACTCAAACAATAACCTAAAGCGCGATGACGATTCATCCTAATCGCATCGCGCTTTGGTGCATCGTGAAAATCGCTGCGGAGCCAAAGCTGACGCGAACCAATGTCCCTCAACGCTGTTGTCTGCGACCGCCCCCTAGTGAGACCATCCTCCGTCAGGACTGGCTCGCGCTGCGGTTCGGTCCCGGAGCCGAGTACCGAAGGCACTATTCGTCGCATTGCCGCGGTGGCACCTGCCAACGGTAGACTTCACCTTGAAGGGTCGAATGCTGAGCGCGGCTCGCGCAAGCGTCCGCCGATTGCGTTCGCGATGTCGCCGTGCTTTAGGCAGCAGCACGGCCGCTTGAGCAACTTGCCAACGCGAACAGCCTAACGTCTGCCGTGGGGTCATAAGCGCGCTTCACGCGCGAGCCGCCCCTTTCCTTGGCACGAATAGCCAGCGCAGGCAGATCATCGCCTTATGCGTAAACGCCGCGCAGTCGTTTGAGGGTGCGTTCTGTCAGAAAGCCGGAAAGCCGGGACGGGTCTGCTGGTGGATTAGTCTTCTTGTTTCTCGCCTGCGCTTCTTCCATCGGAGCTTTTCGAGCGCTCTTCGAAACGATCAGCGCCCTTAGCTAGATCCTGCCCCATCTTGCTCTCGGTTTTTTCTTCCTCCTTGGAAGCTGCTTCGCGCAAGCCTTCAGCGGCCCGTTTCCCCGCTTTTGATGATTTTCGTTCGTCGTCCATTTTTGGCTCCCTCCTCATCAAGATGCTTACCAGCTGCTGGTCCTCAGCTGAGATGGACAACGTTCCAATTAGATCGTCTGAACATGGTTCCAAGTTCCGCGGGGCTCTCAGTCGGATCGCGTGCGACTCCGTCGAATACCGTGATAGAGTAATCACGAAAGCAGAAGCGGTTGTTCGGAGTTTCCAATGAAAGCCAAGTGGGCTCTCTTTGTGAGCTTCTTTCTCGTGATCGTACCGGGCTATCCCGCAGCCCAACCGGTGGAAGTGCTTTGGCTTGGGCACGCAACGACCCGCATCACTAGTGTCGCCGGCAAAGTGATAGTGATTGATCCCTTCCTCACCAGAAACCCGAAGACGCCGCCTGAGTACCGGGACTTGAAGGCGATTGGAAAAGTGGACCTGATCCTAGTGACGCACGGCCACCAGGATCATATTTCCGATCTCCTCGATCTGGCACGTCTGACGGGCGCCAAGGTTCTTGCCAATTACGAGTTCGGACGAAATCTTGTCGCGCTGGGTCTCCTTGAAGAGAACAACGTCATTGCCATGAATAGGGGCGGCATGGCCGAGCCGCTCGGCCGGGGCGTCA
Organism: Bradyrhizobium sp. IC4059; assembly: GCF_020193615.1. Taxonomy (NCBI): domain Bacteria; kingdom Pseudomonadati; phylum Pseudomonadota; class Alphaproteobacteria; order Hyphomicrobiales; family Nitrobacteraceae; genus Bradyrhizobium; species Bradyrhizobium sp. IC4059. The sequence goes on along the minus strand of NZ_JADYVH010000003.1, from coordinate 651,593 downwards.
AGATCCATATGGTGCCGGCCGATCACAGCTCGTCGCTCGACTACAATATTCTCGGCATAAGGAACCCTGACCAGTCAGCATCCATCCGGCAAGGCGGAGGGGCCGGAGTTTCCGTTGGCTACGTGATTGAGATGGAGAACGGCTTCAAGGTCTACCACACGGGCGACACCAGCGCCTTTGGCGACATGGCGCTCATTCGGGAGCTCCACAACCCGGACCTCGCGCTGGTGTGCATCGGGGGCTTTTTCACCATGGGGCCTGACGAAGCCGCTTACGCGGTTCGGGAGCTGATCAAGCCGAAAGCGGTGATACCAATACACTACGGCACCTTTCCGGTGCTGAACCGAACCCCGGCCGAATTCAAGAAAGCTTTAGGATCTACTAGTGTCCAGGTCTTGGACGTCGCCCCAGGTCAGGTAATGAGATTTTGAGGCCGCTAATCGGGCACGTTGGCGAGTCTAAGGCCCGTCGCCATACGTTCCCAATCCGCTGAATCCTTGAAGGGATACCAGAAAGCAGTTCCTCGAATGGAGAGTGGGTCTAGTCCCTGTCGATTCTTCTCGGCCAACGAAAAGATCCGTTCAGCGTCCGCTTTCCGGCCCAAATGGCCGTAGGCGGCGAGAAGCACACGATAAGCCCATCGGTCGTCTGAATTGAGAGCGATAGCCCGCTCCAAGCTTGCCGCTGCACTTTGAAATTGCTCCAACCCGAATTGGGCCAATCCGAGTTCATAAAAGTAAGAAGGTGGGGAGAATGGATTGAGCCGCATGCCATGGAGGACGAGCTCAAGAGCCTTGGCCGGCTGACCGGCTAAGCTCAACGCTCCAGCGAGCGCGACGTAGGCGTTCGCGTCGTTGGGATCCATGCTGATTGCTCGCTCTCCCTCTTTGATCGCCTTCTCGTGCATTCCTTGCTGAGACAGAATGGCCGAAGCGACCTGATGATTGAGGGAAATCGGAGACTGTTGTGCTTTTGTGATGTACTCTTCAGCCTTCAAGCGCGCATCGTGCACCGATCTTAGCCCGAACCTCTCTTCCTGCCATTGTCTCCTTGCAATCTGCCAGTATGTGGCCGCGAGCGCAGCAAAAGCACGAGAGTAATTCGGCTCGATTTCGATCGCTCGCTCGAAGTGGCCGATCGCCTCGCGCGCGGCCTTCGGATTCTGCTGAAGGTACCTGTTCCAACCCTTCAGGAATTCGTCGTAGGCCACCGGGTTTTCGGTGCGCTTGGTGGCGATTTGCCCCTGCTCCTTGGATGTCAACTGAACCGCCAATGTTCGCGTGATCTTGCCGGCGATTTCGTCTTGCAGCCCGAAAACATCTCCCATCGCGCCCTCGTAGCGATCTGCCCAGAGCTGCCCGCCGCTCGCCGCATCGACCAGTCGAACGTTGATGCGAATCCGGTCCGCGGCTCGGCGCACGCTGCCTTCCACCACGTAGCGGACCCCGAGATCCGCAGCGGCCTTTCGCACGTCCACGGCAGTGTTCTTGAAGGTAAAGGTGGAGTTGCGGGCGACGACGAAGAGCCCGGCCACTTTGGAAAGCTCGTTGATCACATCATCGGTAATCCCATCCGAGAAGTATTCTTGGGCTTTGTCGTCGCTGAGATTGGAGAACGGCAGCACGGCAACTGAGGGTTTGTCGGACCGCACCGGGGTGCTGTCGCCCGCGTTCTGCACCCCGCCTCGCTGCTGGGCCCCCATCCACCACACGGCTCCGCCCGCGCTCGCAAGCACCAGGGAAGCGACGGCGATCGCAGCAAGGGCAATGCTTCGCGCCCGCTGCGACGCGCCATCGTGCGCGGTCGGGTCGGCGAAGCCCGTCCGCGCCGAACCCAGGCTCTCGCTCGAAACAGCGTAGGCCTGGACCGCTCGGTCGATGTTCTTGAGTTTTTTAAGACCCAGATTCTTGAAAGAGAATGGGAGCGCCTTGTGGACCTGCTCGTAGACGGCGCCCGAGATGCACACGCCCCCTGGCTCGGCGACTTCTTGGAGCCGCGCGCCGACATTGACCCCATCTCCAAGCAGATCTCGCCCGCGCGCTACGACATCCCCCACGTGAATACCGATCCGGAACTGGACACGCCGGTCTCGAGCGATCTCTCGTCCCATTTCTAGCAGTCGACCCTGGACCGCAACGCCGCATTGAACGGCATCGACCGCGCTCGGGAACTCCGCCAGGACGCTGTCGCCCGCAGTGTTGGCAATCCGGCCCCCATGCTCCTCAATGAGAGTGTCCATGACCTCACGCGCGCTGGCGAGGCTTTTCAAGGTGCCAAGTTCGTCCAGGCCTACCAATCGCGAGTAGCCCGCGACATCCGCCGCAAAAATCGCGGCAAGGTGCCGCTCAACCCGTTGTTCCTGCCGCAGCGGCATCCATCGTCAGCCTTTGGGGTGCCTGGCAATTCTGCAGCTTGAGATGCAAGGTTTCAAGGCACAGCGGGGTACGAAGCGAGGCTTTGGTACGTGAGGGTCGGCTGTCCGGCGAGTCGACGCCCAGCGGACGCCACCGCTGACACTTGGACCGGCTTCTCAGGACTGATGTACTCCGTCCGGACCCCAGTCGCTGACGTCCGACCGGTGATCCGTCGTCAGGCAGGAAAGCCTAGCCGGGTACGTTCGAGTAAGGCCGTGTTGGCTCGGGCAGCTCCTTGTCGTCTGCATTCATTCCATTGCGGCAGGTCGGCTTTGGGTCAAAGGCTGCCCTCGGCGGCTCCGGCGACGGTTTCCCCTCAGCCCTCGGAAGCGGACGCTGCGAGCCTAAGAGGCGAAGTCAGCGGTGGGCCAAAAGCGGTCATCGGTCCGTTGACCGCATGGCGGGTGAAGACGTGCTAGGTCGTTACCGCACGGAACAGACGCCATTTGTCGGGCACGCCTTTGAGAATGTGGCGGCCGCGCTCCTCAAACGTCAATCCAGAGCCTGCCACGAGATCGCGAACCGTCTGTGAGACCAGAACTTCACCCGGGGCAGCTAGCGCGGCCACACGTGCACCAATATGCACGGCAATGCCAACAATATCGTGAGCGACGAATTCGCACTCGCCGGTATGCAAACCGCAACGGACCTTCAGATCGAGTGGGCGCACCGCGTCGCCGATTGCGCTTGCGCAACGCACAGCGCGCGCAGGGCCATCGAACGTGGCAAGGAAACCGTCGCCGGCGGTATTGACTTCGCGGCCGCGATACTGGCCGAGCACGCCCCGAGCTTTGGCATAGAACGCATCCAGCAGCACGCGCCAGGCGCCGTCGCCGAGAGCGGCCGCGCGCTCCGTCGATCCCGCAATGTCGACAAACAGCACAGTTGCAAGCACCCTGTCCGGCTCCGCTGCTTGCCGATGCCCGGTGACGAACTCTTCGACCTCATTGATAATTGCATCCTGATCGCCAACCCAGACCATATGGTCCTGACCGCTGAGCTCAATCAGTTTGGCGAAAGGAATCTGCTGCGCCATGTAGCGCGCATGCTTCACGTCAATGACGCGCTCATCGGTGCGATGCAAAATCAAGGTCGGCACACGCGTCACGGGTAGGATGTCCCTGACATCGATCTCCCGGTTCATGCGCATGATCGCCGATGCCGCGCCTGGGCTTGCCGAGGCCCTGAAGTAGGCGGCGGTTTGCTCAAGTGCCTGCTTATTGCCAGCGAGGCTAGGCGCCCACATCAGCAAACTCATCGCATCTGCCGAACCCCAATGGTGCTCAATGTCATCGAGGAAAGCGCTCCACTGCGCATCGGTCCACGCGAATGCGTAGTCAGGGGCCCACGAGCGTCGCGCATAAGTGCCACAAAGCACCAGAGCTGACGTGCGTTCGGGATACGTAGCTGCATAGAGCAGCGACATCGGACCGCCCTCGGACACGCCAAACAAGGTGGCCCGCTGAGAACCAACCTGGTCCAGCACCGCCTGCACGTCGTGCATCCGCTGTTCAAGCGTGAAGATCTGGGAACCGCGATCGGACATTCCGGTGCCGCGCTTGTCGAACGTGATGACCCGCGCAAACGTTGCAAGCTTGCGGAAAAAGGAAGCGCGTGCCGGCGATTGCCAGAGCGCTTCGACATTGGAGACAAAACCTGGGACGAACAGCAGGTCGCGCGGACCGTCGCCCATCACCTGATAGGCAATATGGACGTCGTCACTTTTGACATAGTGAGTGGCCGGGATGTCAGCCATGGTGGCCTACTGCGTGACAAACCGCGGGCGCGAGTGTCGCACCTCATTCCGCGTCAGGCTAGCGAAATTCGGAGCAGAATTTGGCTGCCGCCCACCCGTAAGTACCGGCGCGACCGGGGGAACCCAGGGTGACGCCAGGTGCGGCCGCGATGTGCGTTTCGGGTCAAACGCGACCGGTCCGGCCGATCTTGCTCACCCTTTGATGTCGTCCCGAAAGCTACCGAGTTGGTGCGGCGATGCAATGTGACGCGATGGGCCATGAACGGACTCATGCACCGCAGCAAACAACAGCTCTATTCGATCACTTCATCTGCGCGGGCAAGCATCGACGGCAGCAAAGCTAGGCCGAGGGCCTTGGCGGTCCTCAAGTTTACGACGAAGTCGAACTTGGCCGGCTGCTCCACCGGAAGATTAGCGGGTTTTGCTCCACGCCAAATCCTGTCGACGTATTCGGCAGCGCGGCGATACAAATCCGTAAAATTCGGCCCATAAGACATGAGGCCACCCGCTTCGACGTGCTCTCTGGCGTTGTAGATTGTTGGCAGTCGCGCTCCCATTGCTAAAGTCTGGATCTGATCGCGGTGGGTATTCACAAGCGGATCGGCAACTATATACAATGCCCCTGCACCACCTTTTAGCGCCTCGAAGGCAGACGGGATGTCCTCTGCTTGACGAATTGTGAGGATGTCGGTCTCAAGACCAAGCCTCGCCGCCGCCGCTTGCACTTCACTAAGCTCCAGTGCGGACAAGGAATTGCCAATGTTCCCAATAGCTGCCAAACGCCGAAGACTTGGAATGGCCTCGCGCAAAAGTTCTAGGCGCTTGCCGGCAAGATCGGTTGCTACCGTCGAGAGGCCCGTGACGTTGCCGCCAGGTTTCGCCAAACTCGCAACCAGTTTGTTTGCAACTGGGTCTCCCGCCACCGCGAACACGATCGGAATAACCGATGTTGCCTGCATCGCCGCGATAAACGTTTGCGGTCCCCGAGGTTACAATGACATCGACTCTAAGCCGAACGAAATCCGTCGCAAATTTAGCGAAGCGTTCACTGTTTCCTTCGCCCCACGCATATTCAATCGCGACTGTTCGCCCCTCGATCCATCCGAGTTCACTCAGTCGCTTCAAGAATTCAGCAAGCCGTTGGCGCTCGACCGAAGGGGTGCTCTGACCCAAGAACCCGATGGTTGGCAATCGAGGGGATTGCTGCGCGCGGCCCGTTACCGGCCGCACGGCCACCAGACCAGCAAGAGCACCAAGCAAATCCCGGCGCCTCATACCTACCTCAACCGCAGACGACGGCATCATATGACTGAGGCCAGCGTTTTGGTAGGGATGAAACCGGCTTCGCCGCGGTCCCTAGACTTTATCGTCGACGTCGCAAAAGCCTACGGGAAGCACGTTGTGAAGGACCGATTGGGCGTTGATCTCTAGATTTCTGGAGTCCGATAAGAGCCCTTAGCGGACTCCAGCGACTTTCCGTTCAGATCATCAGCAGGAAGATCACGATCGATGGCGCCCCTACCGAAGCGATTTCTTACTTTTCCCGTTTTGATCGATGTCGCCGGCATGGTAGCGGCTTCTTCTATTCCGACGAAGCGAACCTGTTTTGGTCAGCGCCAAACACGTCCTTTTTAAAAACAGCCTGGAAACGCACACCGCAGAGCTGCGACTCACTGCTCTCGACTTCGCGCTAAAGGATCGGGTTTACTTCCAGATTGACTGCACAACCCTTTTCGCAGACGGCAATTTGCTAAAGCACTCGAATGCGGACGTTGCCGTCGCGCGGATTGCGACCCTTGAAAAGATAGCAGAAGGCAAGCCGCACAGCGGAAAGTACGACATTCTCGGAATGCCGGGCTTAGCTGGAACTTGCCCAACGATCGAAAACTGGAATGTTGCGGGACTATTTAGGGAAGACACGAAACTGCTCAAGGACGTGCAGCTCGGCGATGATATTTTTCTCCTCGGCTACCCGACATCTTTAGCCGACCTCGATTTCTTCGAGAAGAGTACTCCGTTGCTGAGAACGGGCATCGTTGCAGGCATTGTCAACGACGCCCACGTTGTCATCGACTGCCCGGTCTATTTTGGTAACAGCGGCGGTTTTGTGCTCGAGAAGCGAGCCCAGGGCGAGGTGGCAATTGGTGTCGCGTCCCGCATGGTCCCCTTTCCGGAAAACCTTTTCAGCATGGAATTTCAACGTCAAGTGGGCACAAGGTACGAAAACTCGGGGTATTCCATTGTCGAGCCGATGGACAGAGTGTTTGACCTCATCAGCCAGCTAACTGGCTAACAGTGCAACTATCCCAAGAGTCCGATAACCGCCCTTAGTGGACTCCAGAGACCTTGTACGCGTTGGCTCACCCTGAGGAAGTGGACAGCTCAAAACGAACTCAGACCCCTCTTGACAGCTTCAGATGCTAGAACGAAAACTTACATTCAATCTCAACGAGATACTTTTTTATGACGCAGCCTTTTATCCTACTGTCAGCACTTTCGATCGCGGCATTGCTCAACCAAGCTCACGCGGCAGATCTGAGGGCGTCACCGCCGCCACCTTCTCCAGCTTACGATTTCAGCATCCACGGAAGGATTCTCTCGTCAATCGGACCGGTAGCCTATCGAGTGTGCAGCAGGAAATCGCCCGCCAACGCCGTCTTCATGTGGGATCCAACCGATCCGACGATCTACGCTGAAGCATTCCAATCTTGCAGAGACATCCGCATCGCTAGACAGCTCGCTGTCAGGCAGAAGCCCATGTACGGCGGTTATCCAGAGTCCCTGCTTCAGGGCACATTTCAGTTGCTCCCCGTGCGGGCGAAACGACCAAGCCATCGCAGGCTATGATCTTCCCTGAGGAGACTGCTGCTGTGAACCCAAAAAAGCGCATCGTGCTTACCCTCAAGAGCGCACTAAATTATATCGCGCGCCAGCAAGAAGTGCTCTCAAAGCCAGAAGTGACGACGAGGGAAGTCCTACCGACGCTAATGTTGATGCTCGCCTCAATCTTCCTGTTCGACTGGATCGAGGAAAAGCTGTTCGGCCGCACGACTGGCATAGGCATCGCGGTCGGATGGATTGTCGGACTGTCGATCTGCTATGGAGCAAGTCAGTTCCGAAATTCAAAACTAGACTCACTCAAAGGGGGACGCCGCAAAGCCGGAGAGGAGTGAACGGCGGCCCTGAGAGGAGCGAACTCGGTGCCTGAGGGAGCGAACGATCAGCTTGCGCTGTAGTCCCTGAATCCGTTGTAAAGCATGTACGGCGTCCCGACAGGGACTTTACCCTTCTGCAAGCCCCACAGCGTCGAACCCTGCAACACGAGATGGGCGGGCGAGAACGAATGCACCTGTGCCCCGTAGTTCGGCATGGTCGGGTCAAGCCCCATAAACTGCTTGTAGTAGTAGTGATTGTAAGCCTTGCGGCAGGACTATCTTTCCATGCCTCAATTGCCGCGTTGATGGATGCATTTGGACTCGTGCCGGTAACGCCAAGCGTCAGGAATCGCTCGTGGCGATACGGCTGAAACGGTAGGTGCCGGCCGCGACGATCATCACCGCCTTATTGCGCGCGCCGAGACTGTCGACCTGGAAGTATTGCCCAGCGTCGTCCCTCAAAAGGATATCGACCTGGACGTTCGGTCCGAGGTCAGGCCCTAACGTATCCTTCAGGCAGTAGGTAATGGGCGTGCTGGCGGTGACGACCTGGTCGGCCGAATTGGCTGCGCCAGTCCCAATCGCAAGAATTTCGGTCGGCATTGCCCAAGCCCTCTTCTAGAGAAAATCGCTGCGTTGTCGCGGCGGTCGTATATCGCGAGCGTGTCGAGCTGCACGTGGCGGCTCTGCTTCTTGACCATGAGCGGATCGGCACGGCGATCGAGCGCCTCGGTGACGAAGCCGGCGCGCATCGAATGGCCGGAGAAGGCCGCTTCATCCAGGCCGGCCGCGTTGATCGCCCGTTTCACGATCCGGGCGACGGATCTGTCGGACAGCGCGCCGGCGCCGACGCGGCCGTATCGATCGACTTCGCGGAAGATGAGGGCGCTTGTCGGACGCCAGCCGTCGATTGCCAGAATGCCCGCGAGTGACCCAAGGAGGACGTCGCGTTGATGTAGGGGCAGTCCTTCGCCGATGCGATCTCAGCGCGCACAGCGTTGCCCGAGTCAATACTCAAGCGTGCCCTTGCCTTGAATGGCTCCTGATCTTGCGCAATGAACGGCACCTTCGGCAGAACGATGGTAAGCACGCGCACGATGGCTCCCCATTCTAATTCTTTCGCTCACCGGGGATCGTCGGGGGTCATCTTCTTCATTCTCTCCCAAAATGCCGGGATTGTGGTCCTCTAACAGCGCAATCGCTTCCTGGATCTGTTCGTCGGTATAGAACGTACCCACGAGGAAAACACCTGCCGGCTGTGGGGACATCGTCACTTGAGGGTGCCGTCTCGCTTCATTGCCGACTTCATTTCGGCCATGGTTGCGCTTGCGGGGAGGCGCCTCTTGAGAACCCAAGCACCGCAGAGCCAAGGGGCGATCCGTACTCGGCCCATACCAAACGTTCCGACGAAAGGGCGACCTTCGCCCCGGTGAGGGCGTTGCAGAGTGCGCGCCCAAGCTGGGTAAGCCGCCATTTGGATTCATCTGGAAGAGCATCCGTTGAGCCGCAGCGCGAGCTGAAGCGTTCGCCGACGGTGCGGCGGACCTCCCACGACCAGCCGCCGTCTCAGGCAGCGCTGACGGCGGCGAGCTCAGCCGCCAGGAACTGTTTCTCAAACGCCTCGGCGGGCATCGGACGGCCGAAGAAATAGCCCTGCCCTTCCTCGCATCCCATGCTGACCAGGAAGTCGGCCGTTGCGCGGTTCTCGATACCTTCGGCCACGACGGTGAGACCGAGCTGCTTGCTGAGGCCGATGGTCGAGCCGACGATGGCGGCGTCGTCGGAATTCGACAGAAGACCGAAGACGAACGACCGGTCGATCTTGAGGCCGTCGAGCGGAAATTTCTTCAGATAGCTCAGGCTCGCATATCCGGTGCCGAAATCATCGAAAAGGATCCGGAGTCGTTGAACCGATCCATCCCAAGGCCATGGCGGCGATCCTGACGAGCGCGGAGGAATGGGACGTGTGGCTGCGGGCGCCTTGGGATGAAGCCGAGGCGTTGCAGCGGCCGCTTGAAGACAACATATTGAAAATCGTGGCGCGAGGGGCTCAAAAGAAAGACGTGATCGCCTAGCGCCAGATGATGCCATCCTGCCGGTGTTTTGCCCGACGTGTCAACTGATGGGTTAGCGCGTCTACTTATAAGAGCCGCCAGGTCCGCTTATGCCCCATGAGCGGCGCGGACGCTGACGTTGCGCGAGGTCCGAGAAGGGCCGGAACCGGAACTGCGCTGGGTCTCAGCCTTGAGACCGCGACAAGTCCAGCGTGAGGGAGACCACCACCAGCGTAAGAAGGAACAGAGCAAAGATCGAAATTTTCACGCTTCGTCCCCAGTCGGTGACCACCCGCGCCAACCACAACATGGCAACGAGAGACGAGCATCCGGAGACACCGATGGCCAAGGCGTCCGCCTCGCGGGTAAGACCTAGCGGGAGTTTTAGTCCAATGTAGACCACGAACCCCGCCATAAAAATCGACCAAGCCACCCATCCAATCGAAACCGCTTCCTCTAGCGATAGCTTTCGGCCGAAGAACCACTGAGCGCGCGACACCATGAATGCAGAGCCGGCGAGCACGGCCGCAGAGACTGTCCCAAGGTGTTCAGCAGGGGTCATGGCGTTCCCGGTCGTAGGATTTTTGAGGTCTCAGATGAGGCCGAAAGTGATCGCGATTAAAAAGAACACGGTCAGCCCGATGGCGACCATCTTAAATATGTAAGCGGCCTCAACGTCGTGCCCAAGCCATTCGAAGTCCGGCCCCCATAGGACGGTCGCGACGAACCCCAGAACGAGCGTCGTGATCAGCAGGATCACGTAGACGGTGTCCATATGGAACGACCTTTATCGTCACTGCCACGACCACTCACCCATGACGCCGATAAACCACCCGGCATTGAAGGCGACAACAAGCATAAGGAGGCAGGTCAACAAGGAGGGCTCGACGTCCTGAACACCTTGGGCACGCCAAATTGCGAGTAGTCCCAGCGCACAAATTCCCGAGCAAACAACAGGCCAGATCGCTGCGAACCGCCCCCGATGGGTCCGTGGCAGACGCCTGGCACGGCGAGATGCCACCAAGGCAGTCAAGGCCAACACAATCAGACAAGCGGTGAGCAAGTACATTCGACGGGATCCCTGGCGCAACCGCCGCCATCTCGAGGGCGCTGGCGAACCAATAGCGCGCGTTGATTTCCTCAACCTTAAAGCGATGGAGAAATTGTTAGTCGTCCGACGGCCAACCTCTTTGAGCGCATATCGCAAGCTTTTACCTATCTTCAGACGCTTTGGCTCACGTTAGGCACGGGCAGACGCGCCTTAAAGGTATGCAAACCTTGTTCGTATAGCGGCGCGAGCCTAGGCGGCTTTGTGTTACCATGGTGAGCATGTTTCGCATCAAAATCCCGCCCACCGTTCTCCTCTTCCTTATCGTCGGGGGCGCGTCCTGCATTTTCGTGTTTTACGGCCTCTATCTACTGATCGCGCTGATTGCCTTGAATCTGGCCTGCCTGCTGTTCGCCCCGATCGCGAGGCGGCGCGGATGGGGCGCAGAAGGGCGGCTCACGAGACATCTCAACCGTCCCCGGATGGAACGCGAAAGCCGCAGGGCCATTAGGCGCGAGAGCGTACGTACCCTGCAGGAAGAGCGATGACTGCTTCAGAGGAAGTCCGAATTTGGCGGTTTCGAGTGCGCGGCTTTACGCTTGCCGGAGTTGCATGTCTCGCCTTGATTTTCTTGCTGAAGATTCTCGATCCAATCGAGCTTGTGAAAAGCTTCCTTAGTGCCCTTGTTCTGTTTTTCGCCTTCCTTTGGCTGTGCGGGCTATATTGCACCTACCGGTATTGGAGAGGTTTCAGAGAGGATGAAATGCGGCGCGGCGGATCAGCGGAAACCGCTCGCGCAAAATGGCATGAACTGCACCCGCCCCCTGACTAGATGGTGGTGGGCCGCTTTGGGTCAAAAGCTGCCGTGAGCAGCTTCAAGATGCCTTTCCGCTCAGCTTTCGAAAGCAGACAATGGCCGGCCAATCCCCGTGGCGCATTCCCGCGCTGAGATCGCGCTGCGACCTCGCAGAAAGCAAGGATGCGCATCGTCACTTGGAAGCCGAATGCCAGGTCGATGTTGCCCCCCGGGACACCGCTCGCCAAAACAACGAGCCTCCTAGGAGTGCTGGTGTCAAGCGAACGCCGCCCGCTCAGGCCGCGCTGACGGCGGCGAGCTCAGCCGCCAAGAACTGCTTTTCAAACGCCTCGGCGGGCATCGGACGGCCGAAGAAATAGCCCTGCCCTTCTTCGCATCCCATGCTGACCAGGAAGTCGGCCGTTGCGCGGTTCTCGATGCCTTCGGCCACGACGGTAAGACCGAGCTGCTTGCTGAGGCCGATGGTCGACCCGACGATGGCGGCGTCGTCGGAATTCGACAGAAGACCGAAGACGAACGACCGGTCGATCTTGAGGCCGTCGAGCGGAAACTTCTTGAGATAGCTCAGGCTCGCATAACCGGTGCCGAAATCATCGAACAGGATCCGGACGCCGAGCTCCTGAATTCGCTTGAACATTTCAAGCACGCGGCGCTCGTCATGCAGCAGGATGTCTTCGGTGACTTCGATCTCGAGCAGCGACGGCGTCAGCCCGGTCTCTTCGAGCAGCGCTGCAACGGAATGCGCGAGGTCGCCGGACTGAAGCTGCGAGGGTGAGAGGTTGATCGCCACGCGCACGTCGTTGCCGGACAATTCCCAGGCTCGCGCCTGGCGGCAGGCGGTCTCCATCACCCAGTTCGCGATCCGCTCCGACAGCGCAGAGGTGTTGACAACAGGCATGAATTCGGCCGGCGAGACGTAGCCGCGCACCGGATGCCGCCAGCGGATCAGCGCTTCGGCTCCGACCAGGCTGCCGTCGATCAGACGAACCTGCGGCTGGTAGAACAGCTCGAATTCGCTGCGATCGGCGGCAAGCGCCAGCTCGCCCTCCAGCCTCAAGCGGTTCTCGAGCTCCTGCCGGATCGCGGCTTCGAATACGACGTGGCCGCCGCGCCTGGTCGCCTTGGCTTTCGTCAGCGCGAGATGGCCGTTGCTCAGGAGGTCATCGGCGTTGCTCCCGCCTTCAGGATAGACGGCGACGCCAACGCTGATCTTGACCCGGTGCTGGCGCGTGCCGGTTGCGAGAGGGGCTTCGAACGCGCGCGCGATTCGCTCGGTCACCGCCGCGACCGGCTCGGTGATCTCTGCGCAATCGATCGCGATGGCAAATTCGTCCCCGCTGAGCCGGGCGACGATCGCCTTCCCACCGACCTCGCTCCGGAGCCGCTCGGCGACCGCGCGCAGCACCAGATCGCCGGCGGAGTGCCCTAGCATGTTATTGATCTCTTGGAAGCCGTCGAGCCCGAGCACGAGCAACGCGACGCTCGAAGACCGTCGCTCCGCCGCGGCGATCAGATCGGTCAGGCCCACATGCAGCATGTTCCGGTTGGCCAGCCCCGTCAGCGCGTCATGTTCGGCGAGATATCGAATGCGTTCGGCTTCACGTTTGCGCACGGAGATATCGCGCAGGATGGCACCGTATTGAAAGCCGTCCGTTCCCTGCCAGCCCGAAAAGCTCGCCTCGACCGGGAAGGTTTCGCCGTTCTTGCGCCGGCCTTCGAACTCGACGACGACGGCGCCGCCCGGAACCAGGAGCGCCTGGCGCGCGGCGTCGTGCATGGACGGTCTTGCACCGGCGTGTGCCGGCAAAGCGCACAGCGTTTCGAACGGGCGGCCGATGATCTCGGCCGGCATGTAGCCGAAGATCGCGCTGGCGCCGGGATTCCAGACCGTGATGCGGTGATCCTCGTCGGTGCAGACCAGCCCGTCGCCGAGCGACATCGCGATGCGATGAAAGCGGCTCTCGGCGATGCGTCCGAGCAGGCTGCGGAAGTCGATTTCGTCGAGCGCAATCGCGGTCAGGTAAGCGACGATGGCGATGTGGAACAGCGACGTATCGATGACCAGGGGCCATCTTGCCTGCACAAGGATTGCGGCCAGTTCGACCACCGCCCCGGTTGCGAGGAGGATTGCGACGCGAAGTCCTGGCGCGACACGGCGCCACGAATACAGCATCAGCAGGCAGATCGCGCCCAGTCCGAGCACCATGCCGATATCGGAGGTCCAGCGCAGCGTCCGGTTCTGAAGAATCGATTCAGCGGCGAGCGCCTGGAGGACCGGCCCCGAGACGATCCTGCCGTTCGGAACGCTGAAACGGTCGCCGAGCTCGAGCGCCGTGGCGCCAATGATGACCTTCTTGCCTTTCAGCTTGTCGAGCGTGGCGCTATCGCCGCGCAGCACGTCGACATAGGAGACGGCGGGAATGGAGGGCGCGCGAATGCTGAAATCGATCAGAAAGGGCGGTCGCCGATTGGCGTCCTGGCCCGCCAGCACAACGGCCATCGAAGGCATAAAAGCGTCGCCGAGCTTCTCGCCGAACGGATAGCGGCGAACCAGCCCGTCGGATTCGATTGCGACATTGACGAGAGCCGGCCACGACTGGTTGCTGAACGACTTCAGCGGCCGGTTGACATGGGCCGGGCCGCCCCTCGGTGTCGGCTGCTTGAAGGATGGCAGGATCGTCGAACCGCCGGCGTCTCGCAATGCCTTGGCGAAGGCCGCGTCGGAGGCGGGATCCGACGGCGTGCTGAAATCGACATCGAAGGCAACCTCCTGCGCGCCTGCCGCTTCCAGCCTTTGCAGCATTTCGGCATGGAGACGCCGCGGCCAGGGCCACACCCCGATCTGGTCGATCGACGGCGCATCGATACCGACCACGACGATGTCGCCGGTGGCCGCACGCGTTTGCCACTTGAATCGAAGATCGGTGAGCGCATTGCGAAGCGCAGCGTGCCAGCCCGTGGACAACACCACCGCGAGCGCGATCACGACAAGAATATGCGGCCGATAGCGTTTCACCCGAGCCTCCCCCCACACCCGCCCCGACGGACGCGTCCACCTAGAGTTCAGCGTCTGCCGTGCCCATTGCTGCCATTTCCGTGGCCGTGGCCGTTGTTGCCTCTGCCATTGCCGGTGGCGCCGTTGTCGGCATGGCTGCTGTTACCGTGACCGTTGTTGCCGCCGTTACCGCTATTGTTTTGATTGCCGCCGTTGCCGCTGTTGCCGCTGTTGCCGTTGTTGTTACCCGAATTACCGTTGCCACCGTCCTTTCCGTTGTTTGCTCGCGGGGCATCGCTGGATGCGCCGGCCGTCGTTGCGGCGATCGTGGCGTTCGCGCTGGCGGCACCGCTGCTTGCCGCACCGTTGGATGCAGCCGGGCTCGTCTGGCCATCGTTCCAGACCGTCTGACCGTCGCCCCTGGCATTCGCGTTACGTGCCTGCCCCGGCGGAACGCCGCCGTGCGCAAGGCCGCGCGTCGCCTTGTGGACGTTCAGCTTGACCTCTCCCAGCGCGGCCGAAATGCGCACGGCTCCTGCCTTGGGGGCATGCCCCTCGGCCGCCTGCCCCGAGGCCTTGGGTGCGCCGGCCGCCTTGCTTCCCTTGTCGATGGGGCCGAGCGCATGGATGGCATGGCCATTGGCCGCATGGCGCGGCGCCGACAGGCCCGACTTCGGCACTGGGACACGCTCGATCGTGGGTGCACGGGGCTTGCCCTGCTCGATCGGATTGAGCGTCCCCGCACCGCTGAGGCTGAGACCGGGCTTGCCGTGTTCGAACACGGTGGCCGCTTGTCCGGGCATCACTTGCGCAATCTGTCCCGTCTTGAAATCGGAGACTTCGACCTGGCCGCGGAGCACGCCGACCTTGGTGCTGCCGGCACCGACCGTGACGCTGAACTGCGTTCCCTTGACCACGGCGGCGAGATATGGCGTCTCGACCTCGAAATGCTTGACGTTGCGCTTCTCGACCTCGAGCAGGATCGAACCCGCCTGCTGGATGATGGTGGTCGACAGGCCGTCCTTCTTCTCGGCCGGCAGGCCCACCACCGAATTGGGAGAGATCAGGATCGTTTCCTCGCCGCGGACGAGGAGAACGCGCCCGTTGCGACCGGTGCGAATGGTATCGCCAGGTTTCAGCGTTCCTTCTGACGTCAACGACACCTGCTGGGCGCCGCTCGTGGCAAGCCAGACCTCGCCCGAGGATTTGCTGACGGACCACACACCGTCGTCCGCCGCGATTGCGCTGGAGGCCGATCCCAGGATCAGCGCCGCCGCGAGGGCGCGCCGCATTCCAACTCTGCCGAACATGATGATCCTCAGCCCGCGTTTACAGCCAAGCCTGAGGGGTATCCGAAATCACTCAAGATAGGATTATCGGAAAGCGGCCAGCGGAGCGGCCGGATTAACCAATCGTTGACCATAAAAACCTATGAAAAATCATGCGGCTAACGAACCCTTACCGTCCCGTGGCAGATCCTCCGTTGAACTACGGAGACAAAGTCGACGCGCGCGGTGAGACGCGGCATCGCCTTACCGCATTGGTATCGGCGGCAGTAATTTTCGCGGCGACTCCAGCGGCACTCGCTCAACAGGCGAACCAGCCGGGCTTCGATCCGCGCCAGCCCGAGAAATATTTTGATAACCAGACCGAGCAGGAATCGCTCGGCCGGCCGCCGGTCCGGTTGCCGAGCGTCGGACAGCCCACGACGGGCGGCGATACCAAGCCGCAATTCGTGCTGCGCGGCGTCAGCGTCGGCGGCGCCCATGCGGTTTCCCCTGATCGCATCGCCGCTGTCTACCAGCCTTATCTCGGCCGGAAGGTCTCGCAGGCGGATCTGGCCGCGATCGCAGGCGCCATCAGCGACCTCTACCGCGAAGCCGGCTTTCATCTGAGCCGCGCCATCGTGCCACCACAAGACATCGCCGACGGCCGTGTCCGGATTCAGGTCCTGGAAGGTGCGATCGTGCAGGCCGAGTTGAAGGGCGACGGTGCAGAGCGGTTCGGCATAAGGCCGATGCTGGCGCCGGTTCTGACCGAACATCCTTCGCGACTGGCAACGCTCGAACGCCAGCTCTTCCTGATCAATGGCAGGCCGGGCGTCCGGATCACCGACACTGCGCTGGAGGAGATCGGCGGTACGACGGGCCGCTTCCGCCTGACCATCTACTTGAAAACCTGGCACGTCTTCTCCTCGTTCGGCCTCGACAATCTCGGATCCTCGTCGGTCGGTCCCTGGCAAACCTACGCCACCGGCGCGTTCAACTCTTACCTCACGCCCGGCGATGCATTGGCGGTCAACCTGTCGACCATTGCCAACGACCCCCGCCAACTCGGCTTCGCACGGCTGTCGTACGATGCGCCCGTCGGCGTCGACGGTGTCCGCCTGGGTGCTTCCGTGCTGTACAGCGCGGTAAGGCCGGGCGATATGCGCCGGCTCGATAGCGACATCACCACGACCCAGGCGTTCGAGCTGCGTGCCAGCATGGTCCCGTTGCAGTCGCAATCCTCCACGCTCACGCTGACCGCCGCCACGACCTTCAGCAATGTGTCCGAGCATGACCTTTACGGGCCCTGGTACAACGACCACATCAGGACGGCGAGCCTGACCGCCGACTACCGGCTGTTGGATCCTTTTGGCGGCACCAATTTTGCGACTCTGACCTACCGTCAGGGGCTCGACGTTTTTGGCGCCTCACATTTCGAGGACGATCTGTTGTCACGCGACGGAGCCTCCTCGAACTTCTCGGTCCTGAACCTCTGGTTCACGCGCTACCAGACACTCAACGATGTCTGGTCGCTCAAGCTCGCTGCCGCGAGCCAGACGGCGTCGCGCCCGCTGTTCACTTCGCAACAATTCTATCTCGGCGGCGCGGCCTTCGGCCGTGGCTATGGCGCAGCCGAGATCAGCGGCGACAACGGCCTTGCCGGCTCGCTCGAGCTGCGCTTCGACCAGAAGCTCAATTTCCGCTATTGGACCGGCTACCAGCTCTATGCCTTTGGCGACGCTGGCGCAGTCTGGAACCACGGTTATCGCCTGAGCGACGGGCTGTCGCTGACATCGGCCGGAGCCGGTGTGCGCTTCTTCCTGCCGGACGACCTCCAGGCCGATTTCGGCGTCGCCGTCCCCTTAAGCTACCGGGCGCCGGACAACGAGCGTCGCAGCCCACGCTTTCTTTTCACGCTGTCGAGCGCGTTCCGGCTCTGCCCCGAAAGCGGCCGGGCGAGCTGTCTCTAGCCGCCTGGTCCTTCGGGCGGGATGTCGCATCCTGACAGCTTTTCCCCGCGGCCATCCTTCGAGACTCCCGCTTGAGGCGGGCTCCTCAGAATGAGGCCGGAGTGCGCGGCCGGAGTTTCCACGGGCACAGACGCTGATGAGCCTCATCGTGAGGAGACGCTCGACCGCTTCCTGCGTGACAGCGCCAGCAGCGCGCTCACGCCCGCGGATACGAAGAGCCCAATGATCATGAACCCGGGCGACTATTGGCCGGGACGCTTTGCGGCAGATCAAGGCGGCTCCGACACGGCACGGTAAGAAACCACATGCTGTCGGAGAGACACGTGTCGCACTATACCGGAAGTCTTGGTACGAAAAGCCTTGTTCCGAAGGTCCTGCCCGCGGCGAGAGTGCCGGCATTCATGCGGCATCTCTATCGTTCGACCCGCAGGCTGCTGCGCTCGATCGTCGCTCGCATCGATCTCTCGCAATTTCCAGGATCCTGCTGCGGATGAGCGCGGCAGCCGCAAGCGAATGCAGAAAGATTGCCCTATGCTCCGACATGTGAGACGGATTTTCCTGCTGCTTGGCCTCGTCTCTGGCTTCGGCTCGTCGTCCGCTCTCGGTGCTGATGCCGGTCACGGCGCCGAACTCGCCAGGCGCTGGTGCGCGAGCTGCCATGTCGTGGCGAACGGACAGGCTCAGGCGAGCGCCGACGTCCCTTCCTTTGCGTCAGTCGCGCGCAGGCCGGATTTCAGTGCGGAAAGGCTCGCATTCTTCCTGCTCGATCCGCACCCGAAGATGCCGAATTTTCCCCTGAGCCGAACCGAAGCCGGCGATATCGCGGCCTACATCGCATCGCTGCGTTAGATGCCTGATCGGCCGCCGAAGGCCGCGCTCGCGCAAACCAAGCGGCGCGCTTTTCCGAAGGTCATACTTCAGCAATAGTCTGAGCTTCATCCCGGATGGTCACGCCGGGCTGCACGAAGGCTGCAAATGCAAATCCCTGCCGGTGGACCGGCAGGGATCAGCAGAAAGGATGACAGACGGCGAATAAGATCATTCGGTGGCCCATCATGGACCTGCACCGGTATCGAAGCGCGGATCTTCACGTCATACAAGATCAATTTGTGGGCACGCTGTACACAGACCGAAAATCAGGACTTGCCCTTGCCGGGTTGCATGAGACTGCCGGTCATCTGACGCATGTGATCTCCGGCGCTGGTGAACTGACTGCGGAGGAAATCGGATTGGATTCGCATCGCCTCCTGGAGGTCGGTGGCATGCACCAGCTTGCGCGCATGCTCGAAGGCCGACTTCATGTTCTGCTCCGTGAAAGCCAACGCCTGCTTCGACACCTCTGTCCCCGCCCCCGGAACGGACGACATCGATTTGGTCGCCGCTTCAAAGAACATGCCGAAGGCCTTTTCGGCCTGGTCGATGGTCTTCTCGGCCAAATCACGCAGTTCGGCCGGAACTTCGATTTTCGGTTCGATCATGGTCTCACTCCTCCCTTTTTCCGTCTGAATACCACATTTGCCTGACCGCCATCCAGCCGCCAGCGCTCCGGCGAACGATGCCGGGGAGCCTGCTCTGGCAGGAAAATGGGCAGGATGGGCGCGCGGCCGGGCTCTAGGATAAGGGGTGCTCGGGAAGAGCTTCGTCGGTGGCGAGATCTTCGACCAGCTTGATCACCTCGAAGCGCTGTCGCGGCGCGAGCTTCAGGAAGGCCCGGAGCAGGCGCAGACTTTCCACGGTGCTGCCTGCAGGCACACCGAGCTTGAGATGCAGCTCAGCCGCGAAATTGAGGTTTTTCATCTCGCACCTATGACAAGCATCGGTCGTGATCCGCTCGAGAACCGAACGCCGCAACAGAACTATGGCGACGAACGTTCGGCCGAAGGGACCCGCCGGGTTGCAGGCTGAACCGCGTCCAAACGACGGCCTCCATCTGGTTGCAACTATGCCAAGCAACAACCCATCCGGCAAGCCCAACCGTGGGTATAGCGATGCTTGGTCTGCATCGCGCCACAGCGTTTTCCGGATAACAGGAATATCGATCGCCGTCACCCACCTGCGTCAAGAAGCGTCATCAATCACGCGCACAGCCCCTCTTGCTGTCAATCAACACGGGGTTTCGTCGTGTTTCCGATGTTAAATGCACGTTAGCGCGCACGAATTGGCGATTCTTCAGCAAGATACACGCATTTGTTGAATCCGTCCCGGCGGTTGCATTAAGCGCGTGAAAGTCGATCTCGCGGCCGGTCCACCGTGAACCGCCGTCCACGCGCGAGCGACCAAGCCGTTGCGGCACGGCCACGCAGACACGGGCGCCATGGCTGAAAAACTCTTCGATTGGGCGCGCCTCAGCACCAAAAGGACGACGGCATGCTTTCTCGCTGCGATCTCATCAAGGGCGCCGCAATTGCGCTTCTCACCCTCTCGACACAAGGCGCATGGGCGCAGGAGACCAAGATGAACCTGTTCAAGATCGTCACCGTCAAGGACGAAATCGTCGTCGGACTGTCGGCGCAGGAGCTTCAGGCGCTCGGCGGCAATGATGCGAGCGCCGTTGCACACGCGCTGGCACAGAAGGGCGATCTCACCGTCTGGCAATACAACGTGCATCGTGGCCCCAACGGCGAATTACAGCAGGCACCGACAGCCAAGATCGGGCTGCTGGCCCATGCCTCGCTGCGCGTCGAGCCCTACACCACGCCTTACCAGATCGTCCCTCACCCGTAAGCAATGGGCGGAGCGCCGGCGGCCGAGACCGCCGGCGCTCCGCAATCATCCACGTCGGCCCCCGCGCGCCGTTCCCGTCTCCGTCGCGAAGCCGTAGATCAGCGCCAGCCGGTCCAGGCATTCGCGAAAACGCCGCGCGAAGTAATCGTTCCAGCGTTGCGTGCGGACGGCACGACGCTGCCCAACCTGATCCATGGTCAGACCCAGCACCAGCACGTCGTGCACCAGCGCGGCGCCGTCGGTGCCGAGCTCTCGTTCGATCCTGTTGAGCCGCAGCACCGCCTGGCGCTGGGTTTCGGTGACGGGCTCACGCGTGCCCGTCCCATCGACATATTCGCGCGTCGTATCCACCGCCTGCGGGCCGCGCTCCGCCCGCTCCCAATCGTTCTGGAAGGCGCGGCCGCCGCGGTACTGCGCCTCGTCGATCTGATGGTGCGCGTGCAGCCGGCCAAGCGGATCGCCGCGGACCGATCGGATCGCCAGGATCTTCTCGCCGGAATCGAGCGCGAGCGGATTGTCGACCTCCACCTCCGCGATCTCGGCGTTGAACGGCACCTCCCGCCACCGCCGGTCGTAGATCTGCGCCAATTTGTAGGACTTGTTGCGTCGGGCACGAGCCACTCGGATCTCCTTGCAAGACTGAGAGTTGAACGGAGGGCGGCACCGTCAGAGCGCCGAGACCAGCTTCAGCACGACCGGGCCTGCGGCACGGGCCGCCGACGCAGCCTCGGAACGGCGCGTCAGACGGCCATGCGGCGCGCAATAGCTCGAGCCCGGCTGGCGCGGGTGGCCGCAGAAGGTGATCTCCTCACCGTCCTTGTCGCCGCCATAGGGATAGCGGCAGTCGGCCGGCTCGAGCTCGACCAATTGGATCAGGCGCGGCTGGATGCCGACACAGCGCAACTTCACCCGCGCCGCAGGCTTCATGGCGGACTTCGGCGGCAGATTGAGGCTCGGCCACGCCACCCGGCGCGGCGAAAGCAGGCTGGGTTCACCCGGCAAGGGCGGCGCGAGCGCCGGGCTCGTCATCCATTGCGGCACGATGAGCCCGAGCCGCTTGGCGCGGCCGACCACCGCGCTGCGCGTATAAGCCGTTCCAAACCTTGCGTTTATCTGTCTTCCGATCTCCGCATAAGACATGCCTTTGTGAAAATAGTCGCGAAGCGCGTCGGAGTGCTCCGACGGCCAATGGCCCGGTTCCATGCTGCTGTCCTGTGATGCGCCTCCACCCGGGAGGCGAGACGCACATTCTGTTATTCCGAATACAGAGTCAAGCCGTATTTCTGATATTCATAATTGCATCAATTCCGAATTTCGGATTACAAGAGGCGAGACGGTGCGTAATCGAGGGAATCACCATGTTGGACGTAGCAATGATCGAGCGGGGCCTGGAGAAGACGGGCAAGAGCAAGGGCGGCCTGGCTGCGGCCATGGGCGTGCGGCCCGGCGCGGTCTCGGAGATTCTCGGCGGCGAGCGCCTGGTGAAGGCCTCGGAGATCATTCCGATCATGGAATATCTCGAGCTCAATCTCGCGCCGATCATGGGGCGCGTCGGAGCCGGCGCCGTGATCGAGCCGGACTACGAACAGGTTCCGCCGGAAGGTCTCGGCGACGTCGCGTTGCCCTTCCCGATCATGGAAGAGACGATCGCATTCGAGATCGTGGGCGATTCGATGCTGCCCAAATACGAAAGCGGCGACGTGATCGTCGTCTACAAGGACCAGCGCCACCCGCTGTCGAGCTTCTACGGCGAAGAGGCAGTGGTCCGCCTCAAGACCGGCGAGCGCTATCTGAAGACCATCGAGCGGGGCAAATCTCCCTCAGTGGTCAACCTCACGAGCTTCAATGCCAAGCCGATCGTCGGCGTCAAGCTTGACTGGGTCGGGGAGATCTGCCTGTCCATGCCCAAGGGACAGCTTGAGCGGCTGCGTGCGAAGTCGGCGCGGCCGCGCAAGAAGGGCAAATGAGAGCCGCCGCTTCTGATTAATAGAAATCACACTTGACATAGTTCCGATTTTCGGAAATAATCTGCCGAGTCCCGACCATGGGGCGCGGCAGGGTCGTTTCATGCAATACTTCGTCGTGATGATCGATTACGGACGGCGGGGCCGCGAGGCGGTCGTCGATCCCGAAATCACCCGGCGCGAGGTCATTTCCCGCCTCGCCTCGGGTGAGTATCGGAACGTCTCGTTCATCCACGAGATCGTGGAGAACTCGGTCGAAGATGTCACCGCGGCCATCCTGGCCGAGGCGGCCCTCCCACGGATCGAGCCCGAGGACGTCGATCTCCAGGCAATCCGCCTCGACCACATCCACGACCTGCGCAAGCACGAGAGGACGTGACGCAGGCCCACAGCATGATCCGGACCTGAAGGGCCGCGTTAGCGCAAAGTGTGCAGCGGTTTTCCGAAACGATCATGATCAATCAACAGCCTAAAGCGAGATGACGATTCATCCTAATCGCATCGCGCTTTAGAGCTCGCGCCACCATCCCGTTGGGCATTACACCAGGAGAACGGTCGATCCCGTGGTCTTGCGTGCCGCAAGATCGGCATGCGCCTTGGCGGCGTCCTTCAGCGGGTAGGTCTGGTGCACCTCGATCTTGACCGCGCCGGACTTGACGACGTCGAACAGCTCATTCGCCATCGCCACCAGATTTTCGCGCTTGGCGGCGTAGGTAAACAGCGTCGGACGCGTGACGTAGAGCGAGCCCTTCTGGGCGAGCAGGCCAAGATTAAGCGGCTCCACCGCGCCGGAGGACTGGCCGAACAGCGCGGCGACGCCGAGCGGGGCGAGGCAATCCAGCGATTTCAGGAACGTGTCCTTGCCGACGGAGTCGTAAACCACTGGCACTTTCTTGCCGCCGGTGATCTCGTCGACCCGCTTCACGAAATCTTCCCTTGTATAGATGATGACATGGTCGCAGCCATGCGCCTTGGCGAGCTTCGCCTTCTCGTCGTTGCTGACGGTGCCGATCACGGTCGCGCCGAGATGCTTGGCCCACTGGCTCAAGATCAGGCCGACACCGCCGGCGGCCGCATGCAGCAGGATGGTATCGCCGGCTTTCACCCGATAGGTCTGGCGGATCAGATATTGCGTGGTGAGCCCCTTGAGCATCATCGCCGCCGCCGTCTTGTCGTCGACGCCGTCGGGCAATTTCAACAGCCGGTCGGCGGGGATCAGCCGCGCCTCCGAATAGGCCCCGAGCGGCGAGGCGCCATAAGCGACGCGATCGCCCGGCTTCAGATCGCTGACGCCAGGCCCGACCTCTTCGACGACGCCAGCCGCCTCGCTGCCGAGCCCGCTCGGCAGTTGCGCCGGATAGAGGCCGGAACGGTTATAGATGTCGACGAAATTGAGGCCGACCGCGGTGTGGCGGATGCGCGCCTCGCCGGGCCCAGGTTTGCCGACGCTGACCTCCTCCCAGACCAGGACTTCCGGACCGCCGGTTTTGTGAAAGCGAATGGCATGCGTCATGGGCGTGCTCCTTTATCGTTGAAATGAAAGTTCGAACACCGGATCGGCCTGTGAAATAGGCATTTGGTCCGCCCGTTACAGTATAGAAGCCGTAACAAGAATGTCACAGCGAACCACAAACAGCCGCCGTTCCGCCTCCGTTCGAAAGAGTTGATGAGGGCCCCGCGGCGACCCGCAGTAGCGTTGCGCGGGGTTTGATGGTCGCCTGCGAAGGAGAGCCGAGATGCCAGCTTACGTTCAGCATCATCAGGACGTCGAAATCGCGCCAGTGAATTGCCCTACCTGTATGGGGTTCCTGCCGATGTATGTGCGCGAGGTCGAGCCGCATTGGAGCCTAGCCAAGATCGACTTCGTCTATGAATGCGCCGATTGCGGCGCCGAGCTCAGGCAGACGATCCGCAAGCCGGAGCTGCTGCGGCACTGATCGCGCCAACAGCGAAGCGCTTAACTATTTGCGCTTAGCGGAAAAAACGCCGTTCACGCGGGTCAGATGTCTCCCAAACGTGGCTTGTCCTTTGCCTGGAACGCAGGCAGAACAAGCTTCACGCAAGACCTTTGGGAGCGCCCTTTCGTGGCTGATCAGAAGGCCTCGACCTCGATCGAGGCAGTGGAGAGCGGCCTCGCCGCGCAGGGCTACATCGCGAGCCGGCAGATCGCGACTGCCGTCTATTTGTCGCAGCAGATCGAGAAGCCGATCCTGGTCGAGGGCCCCGCGGGCGTCGGCAAGACCGAGCTCGCCAAGGCGATCGCGGCTTGGCGCGGCATGAAGATGATCCGCCTGCAATGCTATGAGGGCCTCGACGAGGCCAAGGCGCTCTACGAGTGGAAATACGCCAAGCAGCTTCTCTACACGCAGATCCTCAAGGACAAGCTCGGCGAGGTTCTCGGCGGCGCGCAGACGCTGCATGCCGCGCTCGACCAGCTCCACGATTTCGGCGACGTGTTCTTCTCCAAGGAATTCGTCGAGCCGCGGCCGCTGCTCCAGGCGCTTGAGCAGCCGGGCGGCTGCGTGCTCCTGATCGACGAGATCGACAAGTCGGACGCCGAATTCGAATCGCTGCTGCTGGAAATCCTGTCCGACTTCCAGGTCACGATCCCCGAGCTCGGAACCGTTTCGGCGATCACGCCGCCGACGGTGATCCTCACCTCCAACAGCGAGCGCGACCTCGGCGATGCCCTGAAGCGACGCTGCCTGCATCTGCATATCGGCTTTCCCGAGCAGCGGCTCGAGGAGCGCATCGTCGAAAGCCGCGTGCCCGGCATCTCGCAGACGCTGCGGCGGCAGATGGTCGGCTTCATCCACGAGATCCGCTCGCTCGACCTGAAGAAGCTGCCCTCGGTCAGCGAGACCATCGACTGGGCGCGTGTGCTGGTGCTGCTCCAGGCTTCCGAACTCGATACTGAGATCGTCAAGGACACGCTCAACGTGCTCCTGAAATACGAAGCCGACATCGAGGCCGCGACGCCGCAGGTGACGACCTTCATTGCCAAGGCGGCCCGGTCCAACGTCTTCGGTTGACGCCGATGCGCGAAAATCTCCATCGCTTCTTTCGGGCGGCACGCGGGGCTGGCGTTCACGTCTCGCCGGCCGAAAGCATCGATGCGATGCGCGCCGTCGCGCAGGTCGGCCTCTCCGACCGCGCCGTGCTACGCGATGCGCTGCTGCTGACGCTCGCCAAGTCGCAGGACGAGAAGCTCGCGCTCGGCGACTGCTTTGATCTGTTCTTCAGCCAGCCGGAGCCGCGACAGGAGCAGCCTGAGGCTGCCGGCGAAGACGATGCTGCGCAAGGCGAGGATCAGCCGCCCTCCGCCGGCTCGGCGAGCGAGGCGGGCGAAGGTCAGCCTTCCCAGGGCCTGGGTCCCTTGGCGCAGATGCTATTGTCGCAGGATCGCAACGCGATCGCTGCCGCGATTGCCAGCGCCTCCGGCGCGGCCTCCCTGTCCGACATCCGCTACTCCACCCAGCGCGGCATATTCTCCAGCCGCATCCTCGACGCCATGGGCCTCCAGCGCCTGCGCGACGATCTCGACCAACTGACCGCGACCAACCCGTCGCTGGCCGAGCGCCTGCGCGCCGCGCTCGATGCCTTGCGCGAAGCCGTGCGCGATACGGTCTCGCAAGGGCTCGCACTCTATGCCCGCGAGGAGGCCGAAAACCTCCGCAACGAGATCCTGCGCAACGCGCCGCTTGCCCGCATCGAGCGGCGCCAGGTCGCCGAGATGCGTGCCCTCATCCGCCAGATCGCTCGCCGGCTGCGCGAGCGCTATTCCAAGCCGCGCAAGCGCCAGCGCCGCGGCCATCTCGACGTTCGCCGAACGCTCCGCCGCAACGCGGCCTGGGGCGGCGTGCCCTTCCTCACGGCATGGAAGCGCAAGCATCGCGACCGGCCGAAGATCGTCGCGCTGTGCGACGTCTCGGGCTCCGTTGCGCAAGTCTCCGACTTCTTCCTGCTGCTGATCCACTCGCTGCACGAGGTGGTCGACGACGTCCGCTCCTTCGCCTTCTCTTCGCACCTGATCGAAGTCAGCGAGATCCTGGAGACGAAGTCGCCGGAGGAGGCGATGTCCGAGATCATGTCCAAGGTCGGCTTCGGCTCGTCGGATTACGGCGCCTCGTTGGTCGATTTCGAGAAGGAGTTCATGAGCGCGCTGACGCCGCAGACCACGGTGATCGTGCTCGGCGATGCCCGCAGCAACAATCTCGACCCACGCGCCGACATTTTGCGCCGGATCTCCGAGCGTTCGAAGCGGTTGGTCTGGCTCAATCCCGAGGGGCGGCTCGCCTGGGGCTTTGGCGATTCCGAGATGCCGCGCTACGCAACCTTTTGCAGCGTCGTGCGCCAATGCGCCACCGCGCAACAGCTCGAACGCGCTGTTTCCGATATTGTGGCGACTTATCAATAAGCAATAACAGCCGCCTCCGTCAGGCGGCGTTCAGCTCGGCCTGATTGCATTCCCGAAAGTGACGCGCGATTTCGTCGAGCGCGCGCTGCTCCCATTCTTCTGCCTGCGCCAGCCAGAACGGCCGGCGCTTCGAATCGAGCGCCGCGCGCTCTCGGCAAAGGAATTCCTGACTGCGAATTTCCACCAGCCTGTTCATGCACTCCACTCCGGCCGTGTGAAGCCATTCCCCGCAGGCCAAGGTAACAGAGTCCTCAATCTCCCGCCTCATCATTTCTGTGCATATCGCGACGCCAAATAGGACAGTGATGCTTGCCGTGCACTGCGGCAGCTCGCATCGCAACATCAAGTGCGGATCATCAATCAGTGATCGGAGATCGTGACGGTGGTCGTGCACAACGACGTTAACTCTTGTGGCGCAACGAAGTGCCGCAATTTGTGAAGAGATGTTCTAAACAGCTGACCGAATTCCCGACTCATTGTCGTCGCATGGTCTTCATGCGGCGCCGCTAACAGGGGCACGCGAACCGGACGATCGGCTGAGGCACCATGAGCAACGATTTCGACGTTGATCTATCGACCGACCAGTGGGAAGCGCTAAAGGCGCTTCGCAACCCGGTGTCGAACGGTCGCCTCGCGAAGGCCTATCTCGTCGAAAGCCTCGCCAAGCTCGGCCTCGTTGTCATGAATGACGGCGTGCCTGCGATAACATCCACAGGACGCAAGGTGCTGGTGCGCGGCTCATGCCGGCTGCTCGATCTCGTGGCGTGACGAGATCGCCTGCTGCCGCGTAACTGCGCCATCGCCTGAAAAATAACCTTTAGCTCTTCATCGAAATCGGATTTGCTTCTTGCGACAAGATCTGGCTCGCAACGACGCTGCGCCAGACAGGCAAGGGAGCTGATCATGAACGGGCTTGGCGGGCTGAACAAATCCCCCAACGGTGTGGTTATCGGACTTGTGCAGCTGCAGCTGCCTAGCGTGGTGAGCGCGGCCGATCTCGCCAGGCAGACCGAGCGCATCGTCTGGATGGTCGGCAAGGCCCGCCGCAATCTCTCCACCATGGATCTGGTGGTCTTCCCCGAATACTCGCTGCACGGCCTGTCGATGGACACCAATCCGGAGATCATGTGTCGGCTTAACGGACCGGAGGTTGCGGCCTTCAAGCAGGCCTGTGTCGATAACAAGATCTGGGGCTGCTTCTCCATCATGGAGTTCAACCCGCATGGCAATCCCTACAACTCGGGCCTGATCATCGACGATCACGGCGAGATCAAGCTCTACTATCGCAAACTTCATCCCTGGATTCCGGTCGAGCCGTGGGAGCCCGGCGACATCGGCATTCCCGTGATCGAGGGACCGAAGGGCGCGAAGATCGCGCTGATCATCTGCCATGACGGCATGTTCCCGGAGATGGCACGGGAATGCGCCTACAAAGGCGCGGAGATCATGATCCGCACCGCCGGCTACACCGCGCCGATCCGCGAAGCCTGGCGCTTCACCAACCAGGCCAATTCGTTTCAGAATCTGATGATCACCGCAAATGTCTGCATGTGCGGCTCGGACGGCTCGTTCGATTCCATGGGCGAAGGCATGATCGTCAATTTCGACGGCACGGTCCTGGCGCATGGTACGACCGGCCGTGCCGACGAGATCATCACCGCAGAGGTCCGGCCGGATCTCGTGCGCGAAGCCCGCATCAACTGGGGCGTCGAAAACAACATCTACCAGCTCTGGCACCGCGGCTATGTCGCGGTGAAGGGCGGGGCGATGGACTGCCCCTACACCTTCATGCAGGACATGGTCGCCGGCACCTTCCGACTGCCGTGGGAAAACCAGGTCAAGGTCACCGACGGCACCTCGTGCGGCTTCCCGGCCCCGACGCGGATGTTCGGCAAGACGGCGAAGGCGGCGGAATAACCCGGCTTTCTCGGGTGGAACCGCGACAATCTGGCACCGTGGCCCGCGCGCTCGGCAACCTCGTCGGCAATTGCGTCGCAACCGTCGTGGTCGCGGCCCGGGAAGGCGATCTCGACCGGCCAAGGCGGCCAAGGTGCTGGAGGGCGGCGAGGTGGTCGACGTGACGGCGGGATAGAGGTTCGGCGATCAATCGTTCCACTGGAGGAGTGGCGTGCCGTAGGCCCTCCTCCAGACCGACAGAAAGCGCGGAAACCACGAGTGGGCCACGGCACCCTTATAGGCCCAGGTGCGATACTTCAGACCTTGCTCCGAAATCAGCTCCTGATAGCCGCCGTGGAGTTCGGTCGCGGCGCGAATGTCCTTCAGGATTCCTTGCGCGCAGGTCCGATAGGTATCGCCACCCGAGAACTCATCGTAATCCAGCATGCGGTCGGCAAATTCGACGTTGAACGTCGGCCAGGAGGAACGCCCCTGATAGGCGGGAGCTGCAATCTTGTGGATCATCTTGGTCCGCGGGTTGTCCGCCGAAACCAGGAAGTGGAACGTGCTCGGAATGCGAAACCGTGGCTCGGCGATGATCAGATCCGTCGTGGCCGCGAACAGCGCGCGCTCGCTCGCCTCGCTCATATCCCAGAAGCCGCGATGCACGCTGACGAAATCCAATGCGATCGACGATGCCGGTGAGCTCGCCGGGCCGTCCAGGGAATGCCTGATGTAGCCGTTCTTGCCGAAGAGGCGGAGCAGATCCCTCTTGTACTGCGCGAGGTCGCGCCCGAGCAGCCGCTTCAGCTCGTTCTCGCCGACGATCCCGAGCTGCACGCCCCACACGAAGGTCGTGTAGACGCAGGCATTGGTGACGAAACGCCGGCGCTCGGCGCGGGTATCCGTCGCCGCAGAGCGCGGCCCGCTGGCGTCGCACAGCAAATATCTGGTGCCGTCAGTGTCGAAGGACTCCAGCTCGCTCGCAAGCTTCAGGATCGCGCGCTTCAGGTCTCCGCCATATTCGGCCAGCAACAAGCGGCCGGCATGCGCGCATTGCGACATCGCAAGGTAGGACGACGCCCTCTCCTCGGCAGAGATCATCTGCTGCAGACCGGCAAGAATGCCGAGCAGCGTATCCGAGGGTCGCGAAAAATAGTTCACGCCGAGATACCGGCCGCGCCCGGCCGGTACGATGGTCGTGGTGACCACGTTGGCGCGGACGGCCTCCAGCAGCAGGCGCACGCTCTTCTCGAGCAGACGGACCCGCCGCATCGCGTCCTGCGCATTCATGATGGTTTCAGGATCGAGAACGTCGGGATAGAACCAGGCGAAGTCGCGGGGGTAATAGGCGGAGGCGTGCGGTGCGCCGGTGACGAGGAAGGCCTCGGTCACCGAAAAGGCGCTGTCCATCGAGTGCCGATAGAGGTCCTCGATCGCCGACAACGAATGATGCGATTGTCTCAGGAATCGATCACCGAGGAAATTGACCGCCTGAAGGGCGTTGGCGACGAAGGTCGCAGCCATCCCCTGATAGAACCGGTTTTCACGATGTGATGGAAAAGAGATGTCGCTGTTCATGTCCGTCAATCGGCTGATTGTCTCGTGACCCTCGTGATGATGGCCACCATCTTAAACATGACTGATTCGTATCTCTACCCGGTGACTTGCGGGTTCGTGACGCTCGCCTAGGCCTTACGCGGCCCGAAATTCTCGATCACCCGCAGCAGCACACGCGCTCCGGCATCGGCATCGGCAAGCGCGACATGCTCGTCCGGGTGATGGCTGATGCCGCCGCGGCAGCGGACGAAGATCATGCCGACATCGGCAATGTCGATCATCGCCATGCCGTCGTGCCCTGCCCCGCTCGGCAGCTCGAACACGGAGAAGCCTTCGGCTTCGATCGCTTGCGCGATCTGCTGCTTGAGCCAGGGCGCGCAGGGCGCGGTGCGGTTCTCGTGGGTAACGTCGAGCTGAAGCGCCAGCTGTCGCCGCTTGGCGATCGCCTCGATCTGGCGGACGACATCGGCCACCGCGCGCTTGCGATGCATGTCGGTCGGTGCGCGCATGTCGATGGTGAAGGATACCTCACCCGGAATGACGTTGGTCGCGCCGGGCCTCGCCTGGATGTAGCCCACGGTGCCGACGAGGCCGCCCTCGTCGGTGCGGCAAAATTGCTCGATCGCATTGATGCATTCGGCCGCGCCGGCGAGCGCATCTCGGCGCAGCGCCATCGGCACGGTGCCGGCGTGACCGGCCATACCGGTGAGCCGGGCCGCAAGGCGCGTGGCCCCGGTAATGGCGGTGACGACGCCCACCGGCAGGTTCTGCGCTTCCAGCACCGGCCCCTGCTCGATGTGCAATTCGAGATAGGCAAGCAGCTCGCGCCGCGCGCGCGCGGCCGCACCGATATGGTCGGGAGCGAGGCCGAACTGCACGAGCGCCTCGCGCATCGACACGCCGTCGCGGTCGCGCGTGTCCAGGATACTCTCATCGAAGGTGCCGGCCACCGCACGGCTGCCGAGCAAGGTCGAAGCGAACCGCACCCCCTCCTCGTCGGCAAAGCCGATCACCTCGATCGCAAATGGCAGGCGCTTGCCGCGGCGGTTGAGATCGGCGACGCAAGAGATCGCCGTGATCACACCCAGCGGTCCATCCCATTTGCCGGCATCGCGCACGGTGTCGTAATGCGAGCCGAGCATCAGGCAGGGCATGCCCGGCCGGTCGCCTTCGTACCGTCCGCAGACATTGCCGATGGCATCGAGATGGGCGCTCATGCCGGCCTCGCGCATCCACCCCATGATGAGGTCCGCGGCCTTGCGTAGCTCCTTGCTGAGGAAGATGCGGGTGAGTTTTTCGGGCTCTTCCGAGATCGCGCCGAGCTCGTTGATCCGGCGAACGATCTCATTGCCGAGCGATGCATCGTGAACGGTACCAGCGCCCATCTCGGCGAGCTTTCCATCTTTGAGGACACGGCGGTCCTGACGACAATCGATACAAGTTCGGTGCCAGCGAACATCCTCCGGCGCCGTCCCAGTCAGCGCGTGGTTAGCATGAATGCGCCTTGCCGGCCGACCGTCCGACGACCGTCATGCACATGCGCGAGCAGGTTCGGGCTGCTCAACTCCACTGCATACAATGCTTTTATATTGCCCATAAATTAGTCTGCCGCCTTCCTCGCCAAGTTCAGAACACTGATTATTTCATATTTATTTCAAGTACTTATCGCAAACTGCATGCTTCATAGTCTCTGGCACGAAGCTTGCGACATCTGACCCCGGCTCCGCCACGCCGGCGCAGCCGTGAGATCAAGGCGGAACATCCGCCAAGGGGAGCGAGCAATGGATTCTGGCAGGATTTCACGACGTCATGTGTTGCAGGGCGGCGCGGCCCTCACCCTCGGCGCGGCAGCGGGCCTGCGCCCGGCCGTCGCGGCCGAGACCACCATCGGCTTCATTTATGTCGGCTCGCGCGACGACTACGGCTACAATCAGGCGCACGCGCAGGGCGCGGCGGCGCTGAAGAAGATCCCCGGCCTCAAGGTGGTCGAGGAGGAGAAGGTGCCGGAGACCGATGCGGTCGAGAAGACGATCGAGTCCATGATCAATCTCGATGGCGCCACCCTGCTCTTCCCGACCTCGTTCGGGTACTACAATCCGCACATGATCAAGATGGCCAACAAGTACCCGAAGCTCCGCTTCGAGCATTGCGGCGGCCTCTGGAGCGAGAAGGACCCCAAGAACGCCGGCAGCTATTTCGGCTATATCGACGAGGCTCAGTACATCTCCGGCATCGTCGCCGGCCTGACATCGAAGAGCAGCAAGCTCGGCTTTGTCGCGGCCAAGCCGATCCCTCAAGTGCTGCGCAACATCAACGCCTTCACGCTTGGCGCCAAGTCCGTCAATCCAAAGGCCACCACGCAGGTGATCTTCACCGGCGACTGGTCGATGCCGGTCAAGGAGGCCGAAGCCACCAACAGCCTGATCGATCAGGGCGTGGACGTGCTCACCTGCCACGTCGATGGGCCCAAGACCATGGTCGAGAACGCGGCGCGACGCGGCGCCTTCGTCTGCGGCTATCACACCAACCAGTCGGCGCTGGCACCCAAGGCCTATCTCACCGGCGCGGAGTGGAACTGGGAAGCGCTCTATCCGAAGTTCGTCAAGATGATCGCCTCCGGCGAAGGCATCCCGAATTTCTACCGCGGCGGCCTGAAGGAAGAGATCGTCAAGACCTCGCCCTATGGCGAAGCGGTCTCGGCCGAAGCGCGCAAGGCGGCCGACGCGGCCAAGGCCAAATTCCTGTCGGCAGAAGGCTTCGCCATCTTCAAGGGTGGGCTGGTCGACAACAAGGGCAAGACGGTGATCCCTGTCGGTACCGACCGCGGCCAGAAGGATCCTGAACTGGAGAAGATGGACTACCTGGTCGAGGGCGTGCTCGGAGCCACTTCGTGACGACGGAAGCGGCGGATTCCACGGAGGCGGTCGGGACAGTCGCCCCGGCCGCCGATCCCGGTTTCCTCCAGCGTCACGGCGGCACGATCGAATATGTCCTGATCCCGGGCGCGGCGCTGGTCGGCGCGCTCGCGGTGTTCGGCATCTTCGTCGCGATGTTCGGCAAGAATCCGCTCGATCTCTATTTCTACATGTATTACGGCGCGTTCGGCACCTGGTTCTCCTGGCAGAACACGCTGACGCGCGCAGCGCCCCTGATCCTCACCGCACTCTGTACCGCGCTGCCGGCGCAGCTCGGCATGGTCATCATCGGTGGCGAAGGCGCGCTGCTGATGGGCGCATTGTCCGCAACCAGCGCCGCACTCGCGCTTCAAGGCATGCCGCCGCTCGTCGTCCAGGTCGCCATGGTCTGCGCCGGCGTGATCGGCGGCGGGCTGTGGATCATGCTCTCAGGCGGCTTGCGGCAATATCGCGGCGTCAACGAGACCATCTCGAGCCTGCTGCTCGTCTACATCGCGCTCGCGATCCTCAACCATCTCGTCGAGGGGCTGATGCGCGACCCCGCCAGCCTCAACAAGCCGTCCACCCGCGAGATCGGCGCCGCCAACATGATCGGCTCCATTCCCGGCACCGACGTGCATTGGGGGCTCGTGTTCGGCCTGATCGCCGCGATCGCCTCTTACATCCTGATCTATCACACCGTGTTCGGCTTCGCCGCGCGCGTGGCGGGCGGCAACATCCGTGCTGCGAAGATCGTCGGTCTCGGCGTCGACAAGCTGATCCTGACCGTCTGCTTCCTTGCCGGCGGCGCGGCTGGCCTCGCCGGCATGGTCGAGGTCGCCGCCGTGCAGGGACGCACCAACGCCAACCTCGCCGCCGGCTACGGCTTCACCGGCATTCTCGTCGCCTTTCTGGCGCGGCAGAATCCGCTCGCCATCATTCCCGTCGCGATCCTGCTCGGCGGCATCAGCGCCAGCGGCGGCCTGCTGCAACGCCGCCTGGGGCTGCCCGATGCGTCCGTGCTGGTGCTGCAGGGCATCATCTTCGTCTTCGTTCTCGCCAGCGATGCGCTCTACGGCCGCATCGGATTCCTGAAGGGAAAATCCTGAGATGGCAGACGGATCGATTGGCCTCTGGACCGTCCCGCTCGCCGTCCTCGGCGGCGCCATTCGCGTCTCCACCCCCTTCCTGTTCGTGAGCCTGGGCGAATGCATCACCGAGCGCGCGGGCCGCATCAATCTCGGCCTGGAAGGCACGCTGGTGATGGGCGCGATGAGCGCCTATGGCATCTCCTATCTCACCGGCTCTCCGTGGCTCGGGGTGCTTGCCGCCGGCATCACCGGCGCGCTGCTGGGTGCGCTGCATGCCGGCATTTGCTCGCTGCCGCGCGTCAACGACGTTGCCGTGGGCATCGCCTTGATGCTGTTCGGCACTGGCCTTGCGTTCTATCTCGGCAAGCCGCTGATCGAGCCGACAGCGCCGCGGCTGCCCGCCGTCGACTTCGGCTGGTGGAGCGACATCCCGCAAGTCCAGGCAGCGCTGCGCATCAACGTGCTGTTCCTGATCGGCGTGGCGCTGGCGCCAATCCTCTATTGGGCCTTCCGCACCACCCGCTGGGGCTTGCTCATCCGCACCGCCGGCGAGAGCGCGGATGCCGCACGCGCGATGGGCCATTCCGTGCTGCTGATCCGCCTGCGCGCCACCATGGCCGGTGGTTTCCTCGCGGGCATCGGCGGCTCGTTTCTGTCCCTGTTCTACCCCGGAAGCTGGAACGAGGGCCTTTCCTCGGGCCAGGGCATCACCGCCGTGGCGCTCGTGATCTTCGCGCGCTGGGATCCCCTGCTCTGCCTGTGGGCCTCGCTCGCCTTCGGCGGCGCGGCGGCGCTGGGTCCGGCGTTGCAATCGGTCGGCGTCACCTCTGGCTATCACCTATTCAACGCCGCGCCCTACATCCTGACGCTGGCGATCATGATCATCACCTGCTCGCCGAAGCGGACGCTGACCGGCGCGCCCGCCGAACTCTCGATCACACGGTAACACGCACGAGGTCGTCCATGCCCGAGCGCTACATCAAGTCCGAGCCCTATGCCTGGCCCTACAATGGTGATCTCCGCCCCGAGAACACGGCGCTGATCATCATCGACATGCAGACCGATTTCTGCGGCGTCGGCGGCTATGTCGACAAGATGGGCTACGACCTCTCGCTGACACGGGCACCTATCGAGCCGATCAAGCGGCTGCTCGCAGTGATGCGCAAGCAAGGCTTCCATATCATCCATACCCGCGAGGGCCACCGCCCCGATCTCTCCGACCTGCCCGCCAACAAGCGCTGGCGCTCGCGCCAGATCGGCGCCGGCATCGGCGATCCCGGCCCGTGCGGACGCATCCTGGTGCGCGGCGAGCCCGGCTGGGACATCATCGAAGAACTCGCGCCGCTACCGGGCGAGCCGATCATCGACAAGCCCGGCAAGGGCTCGTTCTGCGCCACCGATCTGGAGCTGATCCTGCGCGTGCGCGGCATCGAGAACATCGTGTTGACCGGGATCACGACCGACGTCTGCGTCCACACCACGATGCGCGAGGCCAACGACCGCGGCTTCGAATGCGTCCTGCTGCACGATTGCTGCGGCGCGACCGACAAGAGCAACCACGACCACGCGCTGAAGATGATCAAGATGCAGGGCGGCGTGTTCGGCGCAGTCTCGACCTCTGATGCCTTCATCGGAGCAATTTCGTGATCATCGGCGAAACGCCGCCGCCATCGGGCGCCTTCGGCGTCGATGCCATCGCCATGACCATGCGCTTCGGCGACTTCCTGGCGCTGGACAATGTCGAGCTGAAGGTGCGGCCGGGCTCGTTCCATGCGCTGCTCGGCGAGAATGGCGCCGGCAAATCCACCCTCGTCAAATGCATCATGGGCTATTACCACGCGACCGAAGGCGACATTCTCGTCGGCGGCCGCGAGCAGGCGATCGCCAACCCGAAGGATGCCCACGCGCTCGGCCTCGGCATGGTCTATCAGCATTTTACGCTGGTGCCGGCGATGACCGTTGCCGAAAATCTCGTGCTGGCGCGCGACGACGTGCCAGCCGTGGTGAACTGGCCGAAGGAGATGAAGGAGCTGGAGGCGTTCTTGGGCCGCATGCCTTTCAAGGTACCGCTCTCCGCAAAGGTCTCCGACATCTCTGCCGGCGAACGGCAGAAGTGCGAGATCCTCAAGCAGCTCTATCTGAAGCGGCGCTTCCTGATCCTGGACGAGCCGACCTCGGTGCTGACCCCGGCGGAAGCCGACGAGGTGCTCGGCATGCTCCGCGACATGGTTGTGAAAGGCGAGCTGACCATCCTGATGATCACGCACAAGTTCCGCGAGGTCATGGCGTTTGCCGATGACGTCACCATCCTGCGCCGCGGCAAGCTCGCTGGAGCCGGCAAGGTTTCCGAGCTGACGCCGGACGCGATGGCCCGCACCATGATCGGTGCCGAGGAGTTGACGGTGCAGCCGCCGCGCACCGGCGAAGCCGGTCAGGCCAGGCTGGAGCTCCAAAAGCTCCGCGCCCTGGACGATGCGGGCGCCGTTGCCGTGCACGATGTCTCGCTCACCGTTCGCGCCGGCGAGATCGTCGGCATCGCCGGCGTTTCCGGGAATGGCCAGCGCCAGCTCGTCGAGGTGCTGGCCGGCCAGCGCGAGGCCGAGAGCGGGGAGGTGCGCGTCGCCGGCGATCCCTATCACGCAAGCCGCGAGGAGATGCGGCGGCACAGGATGTCGCTGCTGCCCGAGGAGCCGCTGAAGAATGCCTGCGTCGGCGGCATGAGCGTCGCCGACAACATCGCCTTCCGAGAATTCGACCGCGCACCCTTTGCAAGTGGCGGCTGGTGGCTCAATCCCAGCGCCTTTCGCGACGACGCGAGGACGAAGATTGCCCGGTACAAGATCAAGACCCGCACGCCTGACACGCCGATCTCGGCGCTGTCGGGCGGCAACGTGCAGCGCGCGGTGCTGGCCCGCGAGCTCGGCGGCGACGTCGAGGTGCTGATCGCGGCCAATCCCTGCTTCGGCCTCGATTTCGCGGCGGTGGCGCAGATCCACGCTGAGATTATGGCCGCACGCAACCGCGGCGCCGCCGTCCTGCTCGTCAGCGAGGACCTCGACGAGCTGCTCGAACTGTCGGATAGGCTCGTGGTGATGTTCCACGGCGAATTCGTGTATGAAGCGCGGACCAGCGAAGCCGATCTCACGGTGGTCGGCCGCCACATGGCAGGGCACTGAACGGAGGATCGATGAGCGATGCATCAGGGCGGGACGAGCACTTTCTGCGCCTGTCTTTCGCGGTCGCCGGCCGTTCCCTCACCCATGGCAACCACCCCTTCGGCTGCATTGTCGTCGATGCGGACGGCAAGGTGCTGATCGAGATTGAGAACGGCTACATGCCGGATCGCGACGGCACCGCGCATGCCGAGCGGCTCGCAGCCACCCAGGCCTGCCGTACACTCGATCGAGAGGTGCTGGCGAAGGCCACGCTCTATTCCTCAGCCGAACCCTGCGCGATGTGTGCCGGCGCGATCTACTGGGCCGGTATCGGCCGTGTCGTCTATGGCCTCAGCGAGCATCGCCTGCGCGGCATCACCGGCAACCATCCGGAAAATCCGACGCTCAACCTGCCATGCCGCGAGGTCTTTGCCAGCGGCCAGCGGCCGACGGAGGTCGTCGGCCCACTGCTCGAAGACGAAGCCGAAGCGCTGCATGTCGGCGTTTGGACGAAGTAGCAGCACATCCCCTGCATAGCAGGTTCCGACTCCCCTTGGACCGTCACAAATTTGCAACACGCATCGCCCGCCGACGCGATCGCTTCCCCGCCGTCCGGGGCTGCTTGCGGGGTTATGATCGCTCGAAAATCGACGACGAGCGCTGGGCCGAGAGCCTGCCGACGCGTTGAGCAAGGGATGATGCTTTTTCACATCTTACGCCGGGGTTCAAACTGGCCCAGTATTGAGGCACTTCACCCATGCAAGCGTATCAGCGAATGTTAGATCCGACGCCCAACGGCCAGCATTCAGGCGAGTCCCCGCTCCTGAGGACCATCGGGCTCACCAAACGTTATGGCGATTTCCTCGCCAACGATTGCATCGACATCGAGATCCGGCCGAGGGAAATCCACGCCCTGCTGGGCGAGAACGGCGCCGGCAAGTCGACGCTGGTCAAGGCGATCTACGGACTGATCCAGCCCAGCGCCGGCGAGATTCACTGGCAGGGCGAGCGGATCGTGCTGTCCGGTCCGTCCGAAGCGCGCAGCCGCGGCATCGGCATGGTGTTCCAGCACTTCTCGCTGTTCGACAATCTCACGGTTGCCGAGAACGTCGCGCTCGGCCTCGACGGCAAGGAATCCTTCAAGGACATGTCGGCCCGGCTGGAACAGGTGTCGAAGACTTACGGTCTGCCGCTCGATCCCAGGCGTGAGGTGTGGCAACTGTCCGTTGGCGAGCGCCAGCGCATCGAGATCGTCCGCGCCTTGATACAGGATCCGAAATTCCTGATCCTGGACGAGCCCACCGCGGTGTTGACGCCGCAGGAAGCCGACCAGTTCTTCATCGTGCTGGAGCGCCTCAAGGCCGAGGGCCGCGCCATCCTCTATATCAGCCACAAGCTGGAGGAGGTGAAGCGGCTCTGCGACACGGCGACGATCCTGCGCGGCGGCAGGAAGGTCGAGACCTGCAACCCTCGGCTCGAAACCGCCGCCTCGCTTGCGCGGATGATGGTCGGCGGCGAGGTCAAGGAGGTGAAGGGCGCATCCGGCCGCAAGACCACCGTGCCGCGGCTCGTCGTCAACGATCTCTCGCTGGCTCCCGTCGAAGCGCACGGCGTACGGCTCGAGCACATCTCATTCGAGCTGAAGGGCGGCGAGATTCTCGGCATCGCCGGCGTCGCCGGTAACGGCCAGGACGAATTGTTCGCAGCGCTCTCCGGCGAGCGCCTCGCGAAGGCCCCCGGGACGGTGGTGATCGAGGGCATCGCCGCCGGTCACCTTTCGATCACCCAGCGGCGCAAGCTGGGGGCGGCCTTCGTTCCCGAGGAGCGACTCGGCCACGGCACCGCGCCGCGGATGAGACTGTCGGAGAACGCGCTGCTCACCGGCCATGCCGCCAGCGGCATGGTCCATCGCGGCTTCATCGATACGGCGGCCACGCTGAGAACGGTCGACCGCGCCACCGAAGCCTTCGACGTCCGCAAGGCCAAGCGCGATCCCGAGGCCGGCAGCCTGTCCGGCGGCAATCTGCAGAAGTTCATCGTGGGACGTGAGATCCTGCGCAATCCCGCGGTACTGGTGGTGAGCCAGCCGACCTGGGGCGTCGATGCCGGCGCCGCCGCCGTCATCCGTCAGGCGCTGCTTGATCTCGCCACCGCAGGCGCCGCGGTACTCGTGACCAGCCAGGATCTCGACGAGCTCGCCGAGATTGCCGACCGCATCGCCGTGATGTTCCACGGCAAGCTGTCGGCTCCGCTCTCGGCACGCGAAGCAAGCCGCGAGAAGCTGGGCCTTCTGATGGGCGGCAGCAGCCTGCAGCCAAAGGAGATCGCGCATGCAGCTGGTGCTTGAGAAGCGTGCCGAGCGCTCCGGCACGATCGCGCTGGTGTCCCCCCTGATCGCGATTGGCCTCACGATCGTGACCATGGTCATCCTGTTCGCGATCCTCGGCAAGAATCCACTGCTTGCCCTGCACGCCTATTTCATTGCGCCCCTCGCCGACGGCTATTCGCTCCAGGAGATCGCGGTGAAGGCGACGCCGCTGGTGATGATCGCGATCGGCCTGTCGCTGTGCTATCTCGCCAACGCCTGGAACATCGGCGCCGAAGGGCAATTCCTGATCGGCGCAGTCGCGGGAAGCTGGATCGCGGTGAAGACGCAAGGTACTGATGCCGGCGCCTGGGTGCTGCCGGCTATGCTCGTCCTCGCCGCCGCTGCGGGCGCGCTCTATGCGCTGATCCCGGCGATCTGCAAGGTGAAATTCGGCGCCAGCGAGATCCTGACCAGCCTGATGCTGGTCTATGTCGCCGACCTCTTCCTCGACTATCTCGTGCGCGGCCCCTGGCGCGATCCGCACGGCTTCAATTTCCCGACCACGGCCGAGTTCGATCCGGTAGCGACCGTGCCGTTGCTGATCGAAGGCGGCCGGCTGCATCTCGGCTCCGTCATCGCCCTGCTCGTCGTCGCGGCAGCCGCGATCCTGCTCGGGCGCACCATCAAGGGTTTCGAGATCCGCGTGGTCGGCGCCGCGCCGCGCGCCGCGCGGTTCGGCGGCTTCAACGCCAACCAGCTCATCATCCTGACCTTCGCCGTCTCCGGGGCGCTGGCCGGGCTTGCCGGCATCATCGAGGTGGCGGGTCCAGTCGGGCATCTCCAGCCCGGCATCTCGCCAGGCTACGGCTTTACCGCGATCATCGTCGCTTTCCTCGGCCGGCTGAACCCGCTTGGAATATTAGTTGCAGGCCTCTTCCTCGCGTTGACCTTTATCGGCGGCGAGCAGGCGCAAATCGCGATGAAGATTCCGCTGGACGTCACCAAGGTCTTTCAGGGCATTCTGCTGTTTTACGTGCTCGCCTGCGACTCCCTCATTCTCTACCGCTTCAAGCTGGTGTTCCCGAACAAGGTGGTGGCCCGTGGAGCTGGTTGAGGCCATCATCCTGGCGGTACTCGCCGCGTCGACGCCGCTGTTGCTGGCCGCGACAGGCGAACTCGTGGCCGAGCGTTCCGGCGTGCTCAACCTCGGGGTCGAAGGCATGATGATCGTCGGCGCGGCCTGTGGCTTTGCCGGCGCCTGGCTGACCGGATCGATCTTTATCGGCGCGCTGTTCGGCATCGTCGCGGGCACGCTGATGTCGCTCGTCTTCGCGCTGATGGCACTCGGGCTCGCCGTCAACCAGGTCGCAACCGGCCTCGCGCTGACCATCTTGGGTGTTGGCCTCTCGGGTCTGATCGGCGCCGGCTTCGTCGGCGAGCGCATCACGCCGGCCGTGCAACTCGTCATTCCCGGTCTCACTAATGTCCCCCTGATCGGCCGCGTGCTGTTCGGCGAGAATGGTTTCGTCTATTTCTCGATCGCACTGATCGTCGCGGTTTGGTGGTTCCTGTACCGCACCCGGGCAGGCTTGATCCTCCGCGCCTGCGGCGACAATCACGTTTCCGCGCATGCGCTCGGCTATCCCGTCCTGCGCATCCGCACCCTCGCCGTGATGTTCGGCGGCGCCTGCGCGGGTCTTGCGGGCGCCTATCTGCCGCTCGCCTATACGCCGTTCTTCATTCCGGGCATGACCGCCGGCCGCGGTTGGATCGCACTGGCGCTAGTGGTGTTCTCGTCCTGGCGGCCGGGCCGGCTCGTCATCGGCGCCTATCTGTTCGGCGCGGTGACGATCCTGCAACTGCATGCCCAAGGATGGGGCGTCGGCATTCCCTCGCAATTCATGTCGGCGCTGCCTTATCTCGCGACGGTCATCGTGCTGGTCCTTATCTCCCGAGCGCGCACCGGCGGCTCGACCGCGCCGGCTGCGCTCGGTACGGTGTTCGTGCCTGACCGCTGAGTTTCATTCCAAGGCGTGCGCGATGGGGCGCGCATGCTGCGGATCGTGGCTTCCCCCGAAGTTTGGAGATCGATGATGAGGAAATCACTTCTTGCACTGGCTGCCGGGCTCTTGCTCGCTGGGAGCGTCAGTGCGGCCTCCGCCGCCGACAAGCTGAAAGTCGGCTTCGTTTATCTCGGTCCGATCGGAGACCTCGGCTGGACCTATCAGCACGACCTCGGTCGCCAGGCGCTGGTGAAAGAACTGGGCGACAAGATCGAGACCACGTATCTCGAGAACGTGCCCGAAGGCCCGGACTCCGAGCGGGCAATCGAGCAGCTCGTCCGCGCCGGCAACAAACTGATCTTCACCACATCGTTCGGCTACATGGATCCGACGCTGAAGGTCGCCAAGAAATATCCGAACGTGCATTTCGAGCACGCCACCGGCTACAAGCGCAACCCGAACATGTCGACCTATTCGGCGAAATGGTATCAGGGCCGCTACATTCAAGGCCTGATTGCGGCGAAGATGTCGAAGTCGGGCGTGCTCGGCTATATCGGCTCGTTCCCGATTCCGGAGGTCGTCTCCGGCATCAACGCGACGATACTGGCGGCGCAGACCATCAATCCGAACATCAAGGTCAAGATCATCTGGGCCAACACCTGGTTCGACCCAGGCAAGGAGGCCGACGCCGCCAAGGCGCTGATCGACCAGGGTGCCGACGTCATCATGCAGCACACGGATTCGCCGGCCGCCATGCAGATCGCCAGCGAACGCGGCAAGCTGGCCTTCGGCCAGGATTCCGAAATGATCCAGTTCGGGCCAAAGGCCCAGCTGACCTCGATCATCAACAACTGGGGGCCCTACTATATCGAGCGCGTCAAGGCCGAGCTCGCCGGCACCTGGAAGTCCGAGGACACCTGGGGTGGCCTCGACAGCCGCATGTTCGCGATGGCGCCCTACACCAACATGCCTGACGATGTGAAAAAAATGGCCGAGGATGCCCAGGCCGCAATCACCGCGGGCAAGCTGCATCCGTTCAAATGCCCGATCGTTGGGCAGGACGGCAAGCCGGTCGAGTGCAAGGGCGGCGCTCACCTGGATGACGGCCAGGTCCTCGGCATGAATTTCTACGTGAAAGGCATCGACGACAAGCTGCCGGGCAAGTAGCACGCTTCTTGCATTGACTAAATCACCTGCTCCTCCCGGAGGAGGTTCGGAGGGGGTGGCCAGAAGCACCCGGCACTTGTGGCTGCCCCCTCTTTCTCTATTTCGCCCGGCTATCCAGCCTGCATGGCCCGCGCCGCGGAACTGTGGCGGCGGATGAGGTCTGCCACATCGAGACCCGGGATCGCACCGTCGATCACCGCCCATTTTCCAGCCACCATCACCCGGTCGGCGCGATGCGCCCCGCACAGTACGAGCGCAGCCAGCGGATCGCCGTGGCCGGAGAAGCGCAGCTCGTCGAGCCGGAACAGCGCAAGATCGGCGGCCTTGCCGACGACGATGTCGCCGAGTTCCGGCCGGCCCACACATGCCGCCGAGCCCGTGGTGGCCCAGCGCAACGCATCCTTGTGGCTGACCTTGGTGACGCCATAACGCGCGCGTTGCAGCAGGAACGCGGCCCGCACCTCCTGCATGAGGTTGGATCCGTCGTTTGAGGCCGAGCCGTCGACACCAATGCCGATCCCGACGCCGGCCTCTTCCATGTCGCACACCGGGCAACAGCCCGACGCGAGCAGCTGGTTGCTGCACGCACAATGGCTGACGGTCGTGCCGGCCTTGCCGAGCCGTCTCATCTCGTCCGGATTGAAGAAGATTCCATGGGCGAGCCAGGTGCGCGCATTGAGCCAACCGCATTGCTCGAGATAGTCGAGCGGACGGCAGCCATACATCTGCTGGCAGAAGCTGTTCTCGTCCTCGGTTTCGGCGAGATGGGTGTGCAGGCGCACGTCGAGCTTGTCGGCGAGATCGGCCGTGGCGCGCATCAGCGACGTCGTCACCGAGAACGGCGAGCATGGCGCGAGCGCAATCTGCACCATCGCATCCGCGCCGCGCTGGTGATGCTTGGCGACCACGCGGGCGCTATCGGCGAGAATGGTGTCCTCGTCCTGCACGACACTGTCGGGCGGCAAGCCGCCGTCGCGCTGTGACAGGTTCATCGAGCCGCGCGTGAGCAGCACGCGCACGCCGAGGCGCTTCGCCACCGCCACCTCGATATCGACGGCGTCTTCGAGTCCGGGCGGGAAGACGTAGTGGTGATCCGTCGTGGTGGTGCAGCCGGAGAGCAACAGCTCGGACATCGCCACGGTGACGCCGAGCTCGAGCGCTTCCGGCGTCAGCTTCGCCCACACCGGATAGAGCGCCTGGAGCCAGGGGAACAGCTCGCGATCCATCGCGGCCGGCAGCGCCCGCGTCAGCGTCTGGTAGAAGTGATGATGGGTATTGATCAGGCCCGGCAGCACGACGTGTTCGCCCGCATCGAACACTGCGACATCGGCGGTTGCGGGCACACCGCCAGCCGGCACGAGCTCGACGATTCGGCCGCCCTTCACGACAATGCCACGCTCGGCCCGGTCGGCGAGGATGGCCAGGGGATCCCTGATCCAGGTCGAACTTGCCTCAGTCATGATCCTGCTTCTCCTCGCCCACCCTGACGGCGGACCTGCAAGGCCGAGGACGATTGCGTCCTTGCTTCGACTTGTTGTTGCCACTTGGCTCCCGTCTTGCAACACTTCGCTCGGACCATTCAACCGT
Organism: Bradyrhizobium sp. IC4059; assembly: GCF_020193615.1. Taxonomy (NCBI): domain Bacteria; kingdom Pseudomonadati; phylum Pseudomonadota; class Alphaproteobacteria; order Hyphomicrobiales; family Nitrobacteraceae; genus Bradyrhizobium; species Bradyrhizobium sp. IC4059. Next base: position 607,350 of record NZ_JADYVH010000003.1, on the reverse strand, counting down.
CGGAAGCATTGGCGCAGCCATGGACTTGAATACCATCACAGCCGTCGCCCATCCGCAAACGCGCGCGCAGCTGCCCGTTTGGACGGCAGGTGATGCTTGGCTCGCGGGCGGCACCTGGCTGTTCTCGGAGCCGCAAACGCATCTGACGCGGCTGATCGATCTCACCGATCTGAAATGGCCGGCACTTGCGATCACAGAGAGCCACCTCTCGATCGCCGCCACTTGCACCATCGCAGAGCTCGATGGACTCGCCTGCCCCTCTGATTGGCTCGCAGCGCCGCTGATCAACCAGTGCTGCCGGGCCTTCCTTGCCTCGTTCAAGATCTGGAAGACCGCGACCGTCGGCGGCAATCTCTGCATGTCGCTGCCGGCGGGACCGATGATCTCGCTGACGTCGGCACTCGACGGCGTCTGCACCATCTGGAAGGCCGGCGGCGGTGAACAGAGGCTTCCGGTCACCGAATTCGTCACCGGCAACCAGCGCAATCGCCTGACGCCAGGCGACCTGCTCCGGCAGATCGACATCCCGCTTCCCGCGCTGAAGCGCCGCACGGCCTTCCGCCAGATCTCGCTGGCGCCCGTCGGCCGCTCCGCGGCGCTGCTGATCGGCAGTCTCGAAGCCGATGATACGCTGACACTCACGGTCACCGCGTCGACGGTGCGGCCGATCCAGCTGCGCTTCCGCAAAGCCCCGGACGCAGGCGCGCTGCGCGCCGCGCTCATGCAGGAGATTACCGATGATCTGTACCACACGGACATCCATGGCGCGCCACTCTGGCGCAAGCACATGACGCTGCGCTTGGCCGAGGAGATTCGCGGCGAACTCTCGGGAGCGATACCCGCATGAGCCTGGAGGTCAACGGCAAGGGATTTTCCCAGGAGCCGCGCGCCGGCCAGTGCCTGCGCACGTTCCTGCGCGAGCTCGGCCATTTCGGCGTGAAGAAAGGCTGCGATGCCGGCGACTGCGGCGCCTGCACCGTACTGCTGGACGGCGAGCCGGTGCACAGCTGCCTGATCCCGGCGTTCCGGGCCGAGGGCCGCAGCGTGACCACGATCGAAGGCCTTGGCGGCGATCACGGCACGCATCCGATGCAGCAGGCCTTTCTCGATGCACAGGGCTTTCAATGCGGATTCTGCACCGCCGGCATGATCCTGACCTGCGCCTCGTTGAACCAGGCGCAGCGCACCGATCTCGGCACGGCGCTGAAAGGCAATATCTGCCGCTGCACCGGCTATCGGTCGATCGAGGACGCGATCCTCGGCAAGACCAATGTCGAGACGAGCGTCGAGGCCGGCGCCGCCTTCGGCCGCAGCCTGCCCGCCCCCGCAGGCCCCAATGTGGTCCGCGGCACGGCACGCTACACCTTCGACACCGCAATCGATGGCTTGCTGCACATCAAGCTGCTGCGCTCGCCGCATGCGCACGCCAGGATCGTCGCTATCGACAAGTCGGACGCGCTGAGCATCCCCGGTGTACACGCCGTGCTGACGCACGAAGATGCGCCGTCCGTCCTGATCTCGACGGCACGGCATGAGAAAGACTGGATGGACCCGGAGGACACCCGCGTCCTGGATGACGTCGTGCGTTTCGTCGGCCAGAAGGTTGCTGCCGTCGTCGCCGAGACCGAAGCCGCCGCGGAGGCTGCGTGCCGCAAGCTGAAGGTCAGCTACGAGATCCTGCCGGCGCTGATCGATCCCGAGCAGGCGATGGCCCCGGGTTCGCCGGTCGTTCATCCCGACCGCACAGCTGCGAACCGCGTTGCCGATGCCCAGCGCAACCTGGTCGCGGAGACGCATGGCGAGTTCGGCGATGTCGCATCGGCGCTTGCAACATCTGCCGCCACCTATGAGGCTACTTTCCACAGTCACCGCGTGCAGCACGCGGCGCTCGAAACCCATGGCGGCCTCGCCTGGCTCGACGATTCCGGCGTTCTCACCGTCCGCACCTCGACGCAGGTGCCGTTCCTGACCCGGCGTGCGCTGTCGGACATCTTCCAGCTTCCCATGGACAAGGTCCGCGTGTTCTGCGAACGCGTCGGGGGCGGTTTTGGCGGCAAGCAGGAGATGTTCGTCGAGGACATCCTGGCGCTTGCCGCGCTGAAGACCGGGCGGCCGGTCAAGCTGGAGCTGACACGCGAGGAGCAGTTCATCGCGACCTCGACGCGGCATCCGATGCGGATCCACGTCAAGGCCGGCGCCGATGCGGGCGGCAAGCTTACCGCGCTTCAGCTCGACGTGCTCTCCAACACCGGCGCCTACGGCAATCATGCCGGCCCGGTGATGTTCCACGCGCTGGCGGAGTCCATCGCCGTCTACAATTGCCCGAACAAGCGGGTCGACGGCGTCGCCGTCTACACCAACACCGTGCCGGCGGGCGCGTTTCGCGGCTATGGCCTGCCGCAGGCGCTGATCGCGGTGGAAGCGGCGATCGACGAACTGGCGGGGCAGCTCGGAATCAGCCCCTACGAGATGCGCCGGCGCAATATCGTGAGGCCCGGCGATCCCATGCTGTCGCCGCCGCCCTCCGAATATCACGACGTGCTCTACGGCTCCTACGGGCTCGACCAGTGCCTCGATCTCGTCGAGCGCGCGATGCAGGCCGATTCCCCGCAGCCGGAGCTGTCGCCGGATTGGCTGATCGGCGACGGCATCGCGCTGACCATGATCGACACCGTGCCGCCGGCCGGCCACTTCGCCGATGCAACGATCGCGCTCAACGACGACGGAGGCTTCGACCTCACCGTCGGCACGGCCGAGTTCGGCAACGGCACCAGCACCGTGCATCGCCAGATCGCGGCGACCACGCTGGCGACCACCGTCGACAAGATTCGTCTGCGCCAGTCCGACACCGCCCATGGCGGCCACGACACCGGCGCGTATGGCAGCGCCGGCACTTTCGTTGCGGGCAAGGCGACGCATGCGGCAGCCGTGCAGCTTGCGAGCGAGCTGAAGACGACCGCCGCCGGAGCCTGGCTGTGCGATGTGGAGACTTGCGCGCTCGATGCGGACTCCGTCGTCAGCGGCGTCCGCCGCATGCCTTTTACGGAGCTGGCGAAGCTCGCCCGCGAGCGCGGCTGGCCGTTCGCAGGCAGCGGCACGTCCGGCGGCACGCCGCGATCGGTGGGGTTCAACGTGCAGGGCTTTCGCGTCGCGGTGAACAAGGCGACCGGCGAGCTCCGGATTCTCAGGAGCGTGCACGCCGCGGACGCCGGCGTCGTCGCCAATCCCATGCAGTGCCGCGGTCAGGTCGAAGGCGGCGTGGCGCAGGCGCTCGGCGCTGCGCTCTACGAGGAGATGGTGATCGACGCGAGCGGCCGCGTCACCAATCCGAAATTCCGCGACTACCACCTGCCCTCTTTCGCCGACGTGCCGCGCACGGAAGTGTTCTTCGCCGGGACGTCCGACACGATCGGCCCGCTCGGCGCGAAGTCGATGAGCGAGAGTCCCTACAATCCGGTCGCCGCCGCGCTCGGCAACGCGATCGCGGATGCCACCGGCATTCGCTTCACCGCGCCGCCCTTCAAGCCGGACCGGCTGTTTCCGGCGCTCCATGACAAATTCGGCTAGACATGTTTCGGGGGATACATCCATGAGCAACGACGTCCATCCCGTCGACGAGGTCCTGCCGGTCCCGCGCCTGCTCGCGCTCGGGCTCCAGCACGTGCTGGTGATGTATGCCGGCGCGGTCGCGGTCCCCCTCATCATCGGCCGCGCGCTGAAGCTGCCGCCGGAGGACGTCGCCTTCCTGATCAGCGCCGACCTGTTCGCCTGCGGACTTGTGACGCTGGTCCAGTGCCTCGGCTTCCCCGGCGTCGGCATCCGCCTGCCCGTGATGATGGGCGTGACCTTTGCTTCGGTCGGCCCGATGCTGTCGATGGCGGCTTCACCGGAAATCGGCCTGCTCGGCATCTACGGCTCCGTGATCGCCGCCGGCCTGTTCGGCATCGTCGTTGCGCCGTTCGTCAGCCGGCTGCTGCCGCTGTTTCCTCCCGTCGTCACCGGCACCATCATTCTCATCATCGGCATCTCCCTGATGCGCGTCGGCATCAACTGGGCCGGCGGCGGCTTGCCGACGTTGACGAAGGTGGTCGACGGCGTTCCCGGCAGCTTTCCCAATCCAGCCTATGGGCAATTGCAGGGGCTCGGCATCTCGCTGTTCGTGCTGCTCGTCATCCTCGGCCTGATCAAATGGGGCAGCGGGTTTCTCGCCAACGTCGCCGTGCTGCTCGGCATCATCGCCGGCGCGGTGCTCGCGAGCATTCTGGGCGTGATGCATTTCGACAAGGTCGCCGCCGCCTCCTGGGGCGCACTCGTGCTTCCCTTCCGCTTCGGCATGCCGCAATTCCACCTGGTGCCTGTCATCACCATGTGCATCGTCATGATCGTGGTGATGATCGAGTCGCTCGGTATGTTCCTGGCGCTCGGCGAGATCACCGGCAAGGCCGTCGACCGCGAAGCCCTGAGCCGCGGCTTACGCGCCGACGGGCTCGGCACGCTGCTCGGCGGCATCTTCAACACGTTTCCCTATACCTCGTTTTCGCAGAACGTCGGCCTCGTCTCAGTCACGGCCGTGCGCTCGCGCTGGGTGACGGTGACGGGCGGCTGCATCCTGCTCGTGCTCGGGCTCTTGCCGAAGCTCGCTGCGCTGGTGGAGGCGGTGCCGCTGGTCGTGCTCGGCGGCGCCGGCCTCGTGATGTTCGGCATGGTGGCGGCCACCGGCGCACGCATCCTGGCCTCGGTCGATTTCCGCAACAACCGCTACAATCTGTTCATTGTCGCGATCTCGATCAGCTTTGGACTGATACCGCTCGTTGCTCCCGGTTTTTTCCGCAATCTGCCGCACGATCTGCACCCGCTGCTGGAGTCCGGCATCCTGCTCTGCGCGGTCGTGTCGGTGCTGCTCAATGCCTTCTTCAACGGGTTGAGCGGTGGCGCTGCCGCGGAGGCCGACGCGGCGTCAGCCGCCGCATCGGCGCAACATGTCTAAAGCGCGATGCGACTAGGATGAATCGTCATCGCGCTTTAGGTTATTGTTTTGAGCATGATCTTGTCGGAAAACCGCTACGCACTCTTCCGGATCGTGCTCTAGCTGCCGCGATAGGTCGAGTAACTCCAGGGCGTGACCAGCAGCGGCACGTGGTAATGGCTTTCCGGCTCGCTGATCGCAAAGCGCAGCGGGATCTCGTCGAGGAACGGCGGATCGGACAGCGGCACGTTGCGCGCGGCGTAATATTTCGCGACGCTGAAGCGCAGCTCGTAGCGGCCGATCGGCAGCGGACGGCCGCCGATCAGCGGCTGGTCGGTGCGGCCATCGGCATTGGTCACCGTGCGCGCGATGACGCGGTTCTCGCCAAGGCTCGCGAGCTCCACGAGCTCGATCGGGATGCTAGGTGCGGGCTTGCCGATCTGGTTGTCCAGCACATGGGTCGAGAGCCGGCCGTGCACCTTCAGCCTGTCGTCGGCGGCGACCAGCTGGTCGAGCCGCAGCGCCGAGATGCGGCCGATCTCCTCGATCGCACGCCTTATCTCGGTCTTGGCGATGTTGAGCAGCCGCGCCTCGAAGTCGCGCAGCACGGAATCCTTGGTGTGACGGCGCACACAGACGATGTAGGGGAAGCCGAACTTGTCGCGGTAGGCGTTGTTGGCCCGCTCGAACGCGGAATATTCGGCATCCGACAGCCGGTCGAGCCCGGCGCTGTTCTGCTCGTCGGTCGATTCCGCGGTGAGGCCTGCGGCGCGCTGCGTCTTGTTGGCGAGATCGGGATGCGCCCGGATAAGCGCCAGCTGCACGTCAGGCTCGGCACTCTGGATCGCGGCCATCAGCGCGGCGTGCAGCTCGTTGATGCCGGCGAACGGCCGCTTTGCCGCGAGCTGCTCGGCGATCCACGGCGAATATTCGACGACGTTGGCGAGCGCCGCGACGAAGTCGGCCGTGCTTGCAGCGTTGAGATCGGCGAGTGAAATCTGCGACATCATCTCACCCGATCTCGAATGCGTCGGCGGCAAGATGGGCGTGCTTCTCGTGCCAGTGCTGCGCGATCTGAAGCCGCGTCGGCACCCAGACGCGCTCGTGCTTGCCGATATAGTCGAGGAAGCGGATCAAGCCCGCTGCGCGGCCGGGCCGGCCCGCGAGGCGGCAATGCAGACCGACCGACATCATTTTTGGCGCGGTTTCGCCTTCCGCATAGAGCACGTCGAAGGCGTCCTTCAGATAGGTGTAGAACTGCTCGCCCTCGGCAAACCCTTGCGGGTTGATGAACCGCATGTCGTTGGCATCGAGCGTATAGGGAATGATGAGCTGCTTGCCGCTGGCGCCCTTGACCCAATAGGGCAGATCGTCGGCATAGGAGTCGCAGAGATAGAGGAAGCCGCCCTCCTCCATCAACAGACGGTTGGTGTTGATCGAGGAGCGCCCGGTGTACCAGCCGAGCGGACGTGCGCCGGTCGCCTCGGTATGCACGCGGATGGCCTCGGCGATCTCGGCGCGCTCCTGCGCCTCGGTCATGTCCTTGTGCTCGATCCATTTCAGGCTGTGGCTGGCGATATCCCAGCCCGCCTCCTTCATCGCAGCGACAATCTCGGGATTGCGCTTGAGCGCGGTGGCGACGCCGAACACCGTGGTCGGCCAGTTCCGCTCCTTGAACATCCGCCACAGCCGCCAGAAGCCGGCGCGCGAGCCATATTCGAACATGGATTCGATGTTGGCGTGGCGCTGGCCGGGCCAGGGCTGCGCGCCGAGCACGTCGGACAGAAAGGCTTCCGAGGCGCGGTCGCCGTGCAGGATGTTGTTCTCGCCGCCTTCCTCGAAATTGACGACGAACTGCACCGCGACCCGCGCGTCACCAGGCCATTGCGGATGCGGCGGGTTGCGGCCGTAGCCGCGGAGATCGCGCGGGTAGCGGGGCTCGGTCACTCAGACTTCCTCGAAGCGGATCGGCAGCGCGCCCTTCCACAGCACGCTCTTGCCCAGCGTTGCGAGGTTCTCCAGGCCCGAGGTCAGCGTGATGAAATGGTTGCCGGCGAGCTGGCCCATCTTGCTCGCGAAGTGCACGCCGCCATAGGCCAGCAGGATCTCGGTTTCGCTGATGCCGCCGGGATAGAGGATGATCTGGCCGGGGGCGGGATAGCTGGTGTGGTTCTCGTAGCCGACGCCGAAGTCGAGGTCGCCGAGCGGCATCCACACGCCCTCGCCACTCCAGCGCACATGGATGATGTGGCTTTCGAACGGCAGCGCCTTGCGGAAGGCGGCGACGGTTTTGGGCGCCGCCTGCTCCTCGAAACGGGCATCGAAGGTGAAATCGCCGGCGCGGATAACGAGTTTGCTCATCTCATCTCTCTGGATCGGGGGCGATGCGCGCCCCACGGGGAACTTTCAGCAAAAAGCACTCCCGACCGTTTCGCGCAAGTGGCGCGGGAGGCTCTCGTATAAGTTGGGGCACGCCACCCGGCCTGGCCGATCGCCTGAAAGCTCGTTGCCATTGAACCGGATTGCAGGAGGTGAGTCCACCGGCAGAATTGCCGGGCAAAGGGGCGCCGGCGCGGATGCGCTGCGTCCGGGGCACGAGAGCTGAGCGTGGTGCTGCGTTCGGAACGACGAAGATGAGGCGACGCTGCGTTCTCCAAGTAACACTGTCATTCCCCGCCTTGTACGCAATCGCGCACTGGAGCGGGGAATCCAGTACGCCGCGGCCTCTCGATTCAATCACTGGCGTCTCGGAGTACTGGATCGCCCCGTCAAGCCGGGCGATGACACCGAATGTGTGGACGCAGACGTGCGTACTCGGCCTCGCGGCTGCTTCGCCCGAGCTTTGCTTCGTCTCGCCGCCCTCATAGCCAAGAGGGCGCAGGGAAGGCCGGGTGCCGGCGGCACCCGCGGTCCACTGCGCTAGAGCACACGCAGGAAGAACCGCACAGCAGCATACAGGTGAAGCCCAACACACGGCCTTCCCTGCGCGATGGTCGGACGGCTTATGCCGCGCTCTCCCGGGAGCCGAGTTCCCTCTGGCCTCCCTCGCTCCCGCGAAAGTCGCCGGCACCGCGCCGGTTGACGCCAATGCCGCATTCGCCAGAGCTTGACCGTAGCAACGACGGCCAGGACCACACGGTTTTGCCGTACGCGCGGTCCGTTGGCGCCGCAGGGTTCGACGGCGTTGTGCACGTTGCCATCGAAATGCCGGCGCGACGAACCTGACAGCGCCGCTCGTCCGTACGAAGCCTCGGGGCTCACGGAGAGCAATCCGCCCTGCCCTCAGCTCTCGTACACGACGCTGCCGCGTCCACCGCAAGCCCGGCTCGCGACAATGACGACCGCATGATCGCCCCTCGAGATTGAGCCGGGATGGGCGACACATACGATATTTCCGAATTTCGGTAAAGCGGAATATTTTCGCGCGAGCGGGTTGACAGCGCCGCGACACACCTCGGTCCCGTAGCCTGGATGGAGCGCCAGCGTAATCGGGGACAGCGCAAGATGCCGAGCGCGCAGCCCCGGATTACGCTTTCGCTCCATCCGGGCTACGAGAGACGAGATTGAGCTCGTCGAGACCTGGAGCGCTCAGTACGGTGCGTAACGATAGCCCGGATCGTAGTAGTAGCCGGAACCGCCGTAGTAACCAGGGCCGCCGTAGTAACGCGGGCCATAGCCATAATAATAGCGGTTTTCATAGTATTCGCGGCGGCGGCTCTCGGCGATGGCGCCTCCGATCAGACCTGCGGCCATGCCCATGAAGGCGAGACCCGCGGCATTCGGCCCGCGTCGATAGTAACGCCGCCGGTGCGAGCTGAAATCGGTGACGTCGGAGGCGGCCTGGCCGGCAACGACCGCCTTGACAGCCGACTTGGCGGCCGGTGTCCCGGCCGACGCCGCTGCGGACGGGGATGCGGAAGCCGCAATCAGGGCGAGGCCAGCGAGCGCGACCACGATCGTGTTGCGGCCGGCTGCGGAAATCACGGGTCCAATACTCATGTTCGAATTTCCTCTGTTCTCGCCCAAAGAAACATAAGCAAACGATCTATAATCCGCAAACCACTGAAATGGTTTCATGATCGCGGCGATCTGCCACGCTTTGAACGATTGTAAATCCCGAACGATCAGACCCAGCTTGAACCAGCCAACCTGAGCGATTAATGAACGGCCGCGCCGTTTTCGGTCGCCGTAAGCGTTTACGTGAACCAACGCATCAACCGACGCCGTCGGGATCGATGCCATTTTCCAGGTTCACCGAGATCGACGCGTCCTTTCCTAGAGAAACCAGATGATTGTGGTTCGCAAACTGCCGGCGCGCTATGCGCCGATCGTGACGCCATTCGTGCTGTCCATCCTCATGACGGCGGTGGTATCGGTCATTTCGACGCTGCGGAGCCTGGGGGCAACGCCGGCGTTCCTGGCGGCCTGGCCGGGCGCCTGGGGACTGTCCTGGCTCGTCGCCTTCCCGACCCTGCTCCTGGTGCTGCCGCTGGTCCGCCGGATCGTGGCCTGGCTCGTCGCAGCACCACCCGGCCGGTAACCGCGCCTACGACAGCGCCCCCAGCACGCCTCTCGTCGCCTTGTCGATTTCCTCGACATAGCGGCGGCGAGCGAAGCTCTCGGTGAGGAAGCCGACCACCTTGCGGCTGTCGGTGGAATCGACCACCGCCAGCATCTCCGCCTCGGCTTCGTCGAACACCGCCATCGCCGACTTCACGTTCATTTCCGGGATCAGCACGATGTCGATCAGGCGGGCGAGCTCGATCACCTGGATGTCGTCGGCGATGGTGTCGAGGTCGCTGGAGAACAAATCGGGCAGCAGGACGAGGCCGATATATTCGTCAGCATTGTTGACGATGACGATTCCCGGCCGCGAGCCGAGCGCGAACTCGCGGCGCGCGGCGGCGATCGTCGTGGTCGAGGGCACCTTGCCGACGTCCGAGCGCATCAGGCGCTCGACCGTGAGATTGCGCAGCCAGCCGACGTCGTTGGCGCTGCGGATGGTCTCGCCGCGCAGATGCAGGCGCCAGGTCGAGAAGGAATGGCCGAACATGAAGCGCACGCAGATCGAGGTCACGATGCAGCCGGCCAGCACCACGGCGGTGACGTCGACGTTACGTGTCATCTCGAGCACGAGGAACGACATCGTGAGCGGGCCGCCGACGATAGCGACGCCGAGCGTCGCCATGCCAGTCAACATCGCCACCAGCGGATCGATCGCGAAGTTCGGGCTGATGAGCAGCAGCACCGCGGCAAAGAACTTTCCGATCAGGCTGCCGACGAACAGCGAGGCGAAGAACAGGCCGCCGCGAAAGCCGGAGGCGAGCGAGATCAGGCAGGCCGTCACCTTCAAGGCGATGATCAGCGCGATCAGGCCGATCGTCATGTCGTGGAAGAGATCGAGCACCATGGCGCCATGGCCGGCCGCGAGAACCTGCGGCGTGATGATGGCGAACCCGCCGACGATGAGCCCGCCGATCACAGGACGCAGCCAGACCGGCATCCAGGCGAACAGCCGCTCGAACATCGGCGAGGAGCGCATCACGGCGATGCCGACGCCGCTGGTGATGAGGGCGAGCCCGATCAGTGCCAGATATTGCTCGACGCCGACGGCGCTGACCTTGGGTATCTCCAGCGAGTATGGCGCGCCGCCCAGCCATTGCGCGGTCAAGGCGCCCGCGAGGGAGGCGGCGAGGATCGGCGCGGCACTGCCTACGGCATAGACGCCGACGATCAGCTCGCAGGCATAGAAGGCGCCGGTGATTGGCGCGCCGAACGCCGCCGCGATCGCCGCCGCGGCCCCGCAGCCGACCATCAGGCGCAGATCGTTGCGGCGGAGATTGAAGAATTTGCCGATCAACGAGGCGATGCCCGAACCGATCTGGGTGTAGCCCGCCTCGAGGCCGACGGAGGCGCCGCAGCCGTTCGAGATCAGGGTCTGGCCTGCGACCACCCCGCTGTCGCGCATCGACAGATTGCCGCCCCGCAGCGCGTTTGCCTCGATCGGATCGACCGCGTTCGATATCTTCATGCGCCGCCGCGACCATTCCATGATTCCGAGCACCAGCCCGCCGAGCGCAGGCGCGATCAGTGCCGCCCATGGGCTGACGCTCGCGTGGGCCGACAGGTGGACGTCAATGGGAATGCCGTAGATCACGACATGCGCGATCTGCGCGATGTGGGCCATCAGCGTCACGACCGCGCCCGCGAGCGTGCCGATCACGAGCGCCAGCGGGATCAGGTAGAACTCGTTGCTGCGCAGCAGGGCGCGCAGCCGAACCATGGTGCGGTTCGTCTTCTTGCGATCGACGAGATGTTTGATCCGCACTAACACCGTCTGGCCCGCCCTACCGTTCCGACAGGCCGTAGCCGGCCATGCGCTGACGGACCCGCTCGATCTCCTCGCTCGGGAGCAGCGGCGGTTGTCCGATCTGCAGACAGCCGTGATATTGCCGCGCCAGCGTCTCGACCTCGACCGCCAGCCACATCGCCTTGTCCAGGGTCTTGCCGATCGCGATCATGCCGTGATGATCGAGCAGGCAGGCGAGCCGGCCCTCCAGCGCCCGCACGGCGTGCTCGGACAGCTCCGCCGTTCCGAACGTCGCGTAGGGCGCGCAGCGGATGCTGTCGCCGCCCGCCGCCGCGATCATGTAATGCACGGGCGGGATCTCCATGCCCATGATCGCCAGGATGGTGCAATAGGTCGGATGGGCGTGCACGACGGCGTTGACGTCGGGCCGCGACTTCAGGATGTCGCGATGAAAGCGCCATTCGCTCGACGGCTTCTGGTCGGGCGCGTGCGAGCCGTCCATGGCCATGAAGACGATCTGGTCCGGACGCATGGCCTCATAGGGCACGCTGGTCGGCGTGACCAGGAGGCCGTCCACATGCCGGACGCTGATATTGCCCGATGTGCCCTGGTTGATGCCGAGCGCGTTCATGCGCCGGCAGGCGTCGATAATGGCCTGTCTCTTGCCGAGCTCGTCCGCTGTCATCGACATGTCGATTTCCTGTCGAGGGCTTGTTGGACCGAGTTACGTCAAAGCAACATGACAGTGCAAGCGAAAGCGTCCCGGATCCCGTGACACTCCGGCCGAACGGGATAGCGACAGGTTAACAGATTGTCGCAGCTACTGGGGCAGGCCGATCCGGACCGACCCCGTTGATGACGAACTGCACGGAATAGGCGGCGAGAAGCATGCCGAGGACGCGCGAGAGCCATAACAAAAGTTAAGGCTGGTGCGGAGGCAATGAGATCGAACGGTGCAATCGCAAAGCAACCATTCCCGACGATTGCCGTTTCACTGTGCATCGATACACGAACAGAAGCAGCCGAAGCAATTGCACGAGCCCCGTTCCAGAATTGATCCGCACGATCCCGTTGCCTGCAGCCGTTGGGCACTTCGATTAGGGACAAACGTCAGAGAGCTCAAGGCGGCGATTCATCAATTCGGCAGCGCAGCGGATGCCGTGGCGTACGGCCTTCAGCAGTGGCGGCGTAGCGCCTCGCGCGGGCAGTGGCAGGGGCGCAGCGGCGCACCGCAGATCGGCATTCTCTCCGATTCCATGGTCGCGCGCGGCGAACAGCTCGCCGCCGTTTCGATGGTCTGCGTCAATGCGATCGGCCTCGTCGCCGGCGCCGTGCCGCGGATTCTGCCCGCGGCGCCGGAGGCTGACATCGATGCCTATCTGGACAGGCTCGACGGCCTCTTCGTCGGCGGCGGACAGACCAACGTCCATCCGTCCCGCTATGGACAAACGGTCGACGAGAAGCGTGACGGCCCGTTCGACGAATTCCGCGACGAGGTCGCGCTGCGCCTGATCCCGCGGGCGCTGGCGCGGGGCATCCCCGCTCTGTTCATCTGTCGCGGCTTCCAGGAGCTGAACGTCGCTTTCGGCGGCACGCTGGCGAAAGAGCCAGACGATTTGCCCGAGGAGCAACGCCATGGCACGCCCGACGCGGACAACGAGGATGCCCGCTATCGGCTGCGGCAGAAGGTGGGCTTGCGCAGGGGCGGCGTCCTGCAGCAGATCTGCGGCGCGGATTCGATTCTAGTGAATTCGCTGCACAGCTTCCTGATCGCCGATCTCGCACCGGGTCTCGTCGCGGAGGCCGTCGCCGACGACGGCTCGATCGAGGCCGTCAGCGTCGAGGGCGCCAGCGATTTTGCGCTCGGCACGCTTTTCCATCCCGATTATTGGGCGAGCTCCGACCACGCCTCGGCGCGCATTCTGGCGGCTTTTGGAGACGCGGTTCGCCGCCACGCCAAGGCACAAGGGGCGGCGTAGGCGATGCACCGCTACCGCTTCGGCATCGAGGAGGAATATTTTCTGGTCAACCGCCAGTCCGCGGCGCCGCGATCCGAGCTGCCCAAGCCCTACATGGCCGCGGCGCAAAAGCGGCTCGGCGAGCGGCTGACCACCGAGATCCTGCAATCGCAGATCGAGGTGGCGACCCCGCCGCTGACGTCTTCGGCCGATGCGTTGGCCGAGCTCACGCATTATCGCGCGGTGCTCACCGAGGTCGGCAAGGACCACGGCGTCGGCATCATCGCGGCCGGCACACACCCGCTGGCGCAGCCGCAGCAGCAGCGCATGACGCGCAAGCGTCGCTACAGCAAGGTCATCAGCGATCTCGGGATGGTCGGCCTCGGCAACCCGATCAGCGGACTGCACGTCCATGTCGAGGTCCCCGAGCCCGATTTGCGCGTCGAGATCATGCACCGCCTGGTGCCGTTCCTGCCGCTGCTGCTGGCGCTCTCGACCTCCTCGCCGTTCTGGTGCGGCTACCCGACAGGATTGCTGGGCTACCGCAATGCCGCCAACGATGCCCTGCCCCGGACCGGCTTTCCCGAGATGTTTCGGAACCTTTCCGAATACGAGACCTACGTGAAGACCTTGGTCGATGCCGGCATCGTCCCCAACGCCACCTATGTCTGGTGGGCGTTGCGGCCCTCGCTGCAGCATCCGACTCTCGAGCTGCGCATCACCGATTGCTGCACGGCGATCGCGGATTCGGTGGCGATCGCGGCGCTGTTCCGCGCGCTGGTCCGCCACGCCGTCCACCATCCCGAGCTGAACGCCACCTATTCGGCCGTGCACCGCGCGCTGGTGGAGGAGAATCGCTGGCGCGCCCAGCGCTACGGAACCGACGGCACCTATATCGACCTGGTCTCGTTCGAGCCGGTCTCGTTCAGAAGCTGGCTCGATTCGGTGATCGCCATGGTGGCACCCCACGTCGACCATCTCGGCATCGAAAACGATATCCAGCATCTGAAGTCGATCCCCAAGCGCGGCACGTCGGCCCACCTTCAGCTCGAATATTTTCGCGGCTTGCGCAAGTTCGGCCACTCGCCGCGGGAAGCAATCAGCGACGTGACGAAATGGCTGCGGACCTCGACCGAAGCCGGAGACTTCACCGCCCGGGGCGGCGAGCCGAAAGCGCAAGCGGTGCGGCAACCGCTGACCGACCTGGTCTGACGTCGCCGGCTGCGGTCGCATGGAACGAGGTTTCGACCGCCGACTTAGCTCAGCGTGATAGCAATGGACAATCGTGGAGACCAATCATGAGCGACAGCGGCATTAGCATGCTCCTGGGCCACGCCTCGGCCCAGATGCTTTGGCTCTGGTTCATCGGCGCGTTCGTGCTCGGCGGGGCGCTCGTTTACGGCGTGATGAAGGCGGGCAACTTGCGCCGCAGCGAGCGGGCGCAGCTCGATCGCAACACCGAGGCACGGCAGCGCCAGGAAGATCCCTACAAGCGCCCGACCTGAGCCTTCGCCGGTTGCAGTTTGGAACTTTCATTCATGGCGCGGCTTTGATCGCCTGAGGATTGAGGAGGGCGAGGCCTTCCCGTGTTACCTCATGAGGAGGACGTATGGCTAAACGAGCGAAGAAACGCACGACCAAGAAGAACGCGGCGCGCCGGCCGCGTCAGGCGCCGAAGATGCTCAGCGACCTGTTTCTGGAGACGCTGAAGGACATCTATTTCGCCGAGAACAAGATCATCAAGACCCTGCCCAAGATGGCCAAGGCCGCGAATTCCAAGGAGCTTACGGCCGCCTTCAACAAGCATTTGCGTGAGACCCAGGGCCAGGTCAAACGGCTCGACCAGATCTTCAAGATGCTGGGCAAGCCGGCACGCGGCAAGCCCTGCGAGGCCATCAACGGCATTGCCGACGAGGGCGCCGAGATCATGAAGGAGTTCAAGGGCGCGCCGGCGCTCGATGCCGGACTGCTCGCGGCAGCGCAGGCGGTCGAGCACTACGAGATCTCCCGCTACGGCACGTTGCGCACCTGGGCCGAAGAGCTCGGCATGCAGGACGCCGCAAGGCTGCTCCAGGAGACGCTGGACGAGGAAGAGGCGACCGATCAGACGCTGACCGAGCTCGCCACCTCTGTGATCAACCTCGAAGCGGAACAAGAGTACCGCGCGGCGGCTTGAGCCCGCGCCCTGCCAATGAACGGAACGTCGCGGCCGCATGCCGCGGCGTTCGCTTGCCTTGATCGCACGGCGGCGCATGGCACATCAGCGCCACTGCACTGGATTTCCGTACTGGATTTCCTTGGAACCGGCCCCATATGCAGGCTTTCCCACCCCAGAGCCTGCATCATGCAACCCAAAAATCCCCTCGACTGGATGCTGTCCGAAGCCCTGGACTCGCTGACCCGCGCCGATCGGCTGCGCCAGCAGTTCGGCCGCCAGGAAGCCTGCTGGGAGCCGCCGATCGACGTGCTCGAGACCGAGCGTGAGCTCCTGATCCTGGTCGCGCTTCCCGGCGTCAATCCGGACAATGTCGAGACCGTCATCCATGACGGCGTGCTCGTCATCTCGGGTCAGCGCACCCTCCCGCCGGAGCTTCGCAACGCCCGCATCCATCGGCTCGAGCTGCCGCAAGGGCGTTTTGAGCGCCGCATTGCATTGCCCCTCGGCCGTTACGCCATCAGCCGCTTCGTGATGGACGGCTGCGTCGCACTGCGCCTCGCGAAATCCTGAGGTCGATCATGGCCACCGAACAGATGAACAACGAACAAAGCAATAACGACGTGAAGATCCCCGACGACGCGCTGATCATCGTCCCCGTGCGCGAGATGGTGCTGTTTCCCGGCGCGATCGCGCCGATCACGATCGGCCGGGCGAAGTCCATTGCCGCCGCGCAGCAGGCGCTGCGCGAGCAGCGGCCGATTGGCATCGTCCTGCAGCGCAGCCCCGAGACCAATGACCCCGGGCCGGACGACCTCTACAGGGTCGCAACCATCGCCAACATCGTGCGCTACATCACCGCGCCCGACGGCACCCATCACATCGTCTGCCAGGGCGTGCAGCGCGCGCGCATCCTCGACTTCCTGCCGGGGACGCCGTTCCCGGCCGCGCGCTTCCAGCAGATCCCCGAGCCGACCACGACCTCGCCCGAGATCGAGGCCCGCGCGCTGAACCTGCAGCGCCAGGCCATCGAGGCGATCGAGCTGCTGCCGCAGGCGCCGCCCGAGCTCGCCGCGATGTTCCAGGGCACCAGCGCGCCCGGCGCGCTGGCGGATCTGGCAACGTCGTTCATGGACATCAAGCCGCAGGACAAGCAGGAGGTGCTGGAGACCATCGACCTGGCTCTTCGCGTGGAGAAGGTGTCGAAGCACCTGGCCGAGCGGCTGGAGGTGCTGCGCATCAGCAACGAAATCGGCCAGCAGACCAAGGCCTCCTTCGACGAGCGGCAGCGCGAGGCGATCCTGCGCGAGCAGATGGCGACGATCCAGCGCCAACTGGGCGAAGGCGACGGCAAGCAGGCCGAGGTCACCGAGCTGACGGCTGCGATCGCCAAGGCCAACATGCCGCCGGAAGCGGAAGCGCATGCCAAGAAGGAGCTGCGCCGCTACGAGCGCATGCCGGAGGCTGCCGGCGAGGCCGGCATGGTCCGCACCTATCTGGACTGGCTGATCGAGCTGCCCTGGGCGCTGCCCGCGGAGAAGCCGATCGACATCAAGGAGGCGCGAGCCATCCTGGATGCCGACCATTTCGGCCTGGAGAAGATCAAGAGCCGGATCATCGAATATCTGGCGGTGCGCAAGCTCGCCCCGCAGGGCAAGGCGCCGATCCTGTGCTTCGTCGGCCCGCCCGGCGTCGGCAAGACCTCGCTCGGCCAATCCATCGCGCGCGCGATGGATCGTCCTTTCGTGCGCGTCAGCCTCGGCGGCGTGCATGACGAGGCCGAGATCCGCGGTCACCGCCGCACCTATATCGGCGCGTTGCCCGGCAACATCATCCAGGGCATCAAGAAGGCGGGCGCGAGGAACTGCGTCATGATGCTGGACGAGATCGACAAGATGGGCCGCGGCGTGCAGGGCGATCCGTCCGCGGCCATGCTGGAGGTGCTCGACCCCGAGCAGAACGGAACGTTCCGGGACAATTACCTGGGCGTGCCCTTCGACCTGTCGCGCGTCGTGTTCATCGCGACCGCCAACATGCTCGATCAGATCCCGGGTCCGCTGCTGGACCGCATGGAGCTGATCAGCCTCGCCGGCTACACCGAGGACGAGAAGCTGGAGATCGCGCGGCGCTATCTGGTGCGGCGGCAGCTGGAGGCCAACGGCCTCTCGGCCGAGCAGGCCGAGATCGAGCCGGAAGCCTTGAAGCTGATCGTCAAGGGCTACACCCGCGAGGCTGGCGTGCGTAACCTCGAGCGCGAGATCGGCAAGGTGCTCCGCCATGCCGCGGTGCAGGTCGCCGAAGGCACGGCCGCGAAGGTCGTGGTGACGGCAAAGGACATCACCACCGTGCTCGGCCAGCCGCGCTTCGAGGGCGAGATCGCACTGCGCACCAGCGTTCCGGGCGTTGCCACCGGCCTGGCCTGGACGCCGGTCGGCGGTGACATCCTGTTCATCGAAGCCACGCGCGTGCCCGGCAAGGGCGGGCTGATTTTGACCGGCCAGCTCGGCGACGTCATGCGCGAGAGCGTGCAGGCTGCGCTGACGCTGGTGAAGAGCCGGGCCTCTCAGCTCGGCATCGATCCGCAAGCGTTCGAGAAGAGCGACATCCACGTTCACGTCCCCGCGGGCGCAACCCCGAAGGACGGGCCGAGCGCGGGCGTTGCGATGTTCACGGCGCTGACCTCCCTGCTCACCAACCGCACGGTCAGGAGTGACACCGCGATGACCGGCGAGATCTCGCTGCGCGGCCTGGTGCTGCCGGTCGGCGGCATCAAGGAGAAGGTGGTGGCTGCGGCTGCTGCCGGCCTGAAGCGGGTGATGCTGCCGGCGCGCAACAAGCGGGACTATGACGACATCCCGAAGAGCGCGCGGGACACCCTCGAGTTCATCTGGCTGGAGCGCGTCGACGAAGCCATCGCCGCGGCGCTCGAGCCGGCTGAAGCCAAGGAAGCGGCGGAGTGAATGCGATGAAGAAACTGCTGGAAAGAGCGAAGCGGTCGCGGAAGACGCAGCGGCTGCGCCAATTGCTCGATCGCGCGATCGACCGGATTCGCGATGGGCTCGTAGGACCCGAGCCGCGGCTTCAGCCTGCTACGGTCCGAGTGAAGCGCCGCAAGGGTTGAGCCCTCCGTCTCGAACCCTCGCGGCTACCCCAGACAAAAGGCCCCCTCGTTCGAGGGGGCCTTTGCGTTGTTAGCCCACGGCGTCCTTGGCGGCCTTGACCGGGCGGGCGCGGACGATCTTCCGGGCCGGCTTGGCCTTGAACATCATCTCTTCACCCGTGAACGGGTTGGTGCCCTTGCGCGCCTTGGTCGCGGGCTTCTTGATGACCACGAACTTGGCGAAGCCCGGCACCAGGAACAGGCCGTTCTTCTTGAGCTCCTTGTGGCCGACATCGGTCAGCGTCTCCATGACGTTCTTGACGTCACGCTTGGAAAGCTCGGTGGCGGTCGCAATCTTTTCGATCAATTGCGATTTGGACATCTGGGTTGGCATCGTGTCTCCTCTGATTCGTTGCCGGTTGCATATTAGACCAACCGTTGAAGGCCTATAGCCTTCTGCACAGTTTTGTCGCGAAATTACGGGCTTTTCTGGCCTGCTGTGACAAAAAACCCTGCTTTTTAGCTACTTCCGGAGCGGATGAAGCCTCGGGCAGCGGTTTTTGCCTTGTTTCAAAGGCCCGCACGCAACCTTGCTAGAACTGATTCGCCGCTTTCGACAAGCGACGACCGGCCTCTTTATGAGAGGCCGGTCGTGTTTCACCCTGAAAAATAAGGGTCGGATCGCTGGTCGCCGGTCTTCTTCCCCGTAAAAATGGGGAGAAAGTCAGTGGGCGATTGGCTAGACGCGCTCGATGATGATGGCCGGCGCCATGCCGCCGGCGGCGCACATGGTGACAAGACCGCGCTTGAGGTCGCGCCGTTCGAGCTCGTCGAGCACGGTGCCGATCAGGATCGAGCCGGTGGCGCCGATGGGGTGGCCGAGCGCGATCGAGCCGCCGTTGACGTTGACCTTGGCCCGATCGAGCTTGAGGTCGCGGATATATTTTTCCGCCACCACGGCGAAGGCCTCGTTGATCTCGAACAGGTCGATATCGTCGATGGTGAGCCCCGCCTTGGCCAGCACCTTGCGCGTTGCCGGCACCGGTGCGTTCAGCATGAGGGTCGGCGAGTCCCCCATGTTGGCCATCGCGACCACGCGGGCCCGGGCTTTAAGGCCATGCGCCTTGGCATAAGCGGGCGAGGCCAAAAGGATCGCAGCAGCGCCGTCGACGACGCCGGAGGAGTTGCCGGCGTGATGCACGAAGTCGATTTCGAGATCAGGGTACTTTTGCAGGACCAGGCCGCGATAGGTCGTGCCCTTGTCGTCGAGCGCGTAGTCCGCGACGGCGGGGAATGCCGGCTTCAGGCTGCTGAGGCCTTCCATCGTGGTCTGCGGCCGTGGGTATTCTTCATGATCCAGCGCCAGACTGCCGTCCTCGCGGTAAACAGGCACGAGGCTGTTCTTGAAGTGGCCGTTCGCGATCGCATGCGCGGCGCGCTTCTGGCTCTCCAGCCCGAGCGCGTCGACGTCGCTTCGGGTGATGCCTTCCAGCGTCGCGATCGCATCGGCGCAGACGCCCTGATGCGACTGCGGATGCCGTGCCCGCAGACGCAGATTGCCGCCGTCCATCATCATCGGACCGCCGCCGCGGCGTCCCTCCATCGACATCATCTCGCAGCCGCCGGCGATGACGAGGTCTTCCGCACCCGCCATGATCGAGCTTGCCGCCATGTTGACGCTGGTGATGCTGCTGCCGCAAAAGCGGTCGAGCGTCACCGCGCTGGCGCGCACGTCGTAGCCGGCATCGAGCGCCGACATGCGGCCGAGATCGCCGCTTTGCGTTGCCACCTGCGCGCTGCAGCCCCAGACGATGTCGTCGACATCGGCGGTATCGATGCCGGTGCGGTCGGCGAGTGCGCGCAGCACGGTCGCCCCGAGCTGCTGCGGATGAATGCCCGAGAGGGCTCCCTTGCCGGCCTTGCCGATGCCCCGCGGCGTGCGGCAGGCATCAATGATCAGCGCGTCAGGCATTGGCGTCGTCCTCTTGTTTATGGGTGTTGAGAACGGTTTTGAATAAGGGGGAGAAGAGAGTCAATGTGCGGCGCTCGCCCTTCGCCTCTCCCCGCGTGCGGGGAGGGGCCGGATTTTACGCGCAGCGGAAAATCCGGGTGAGGGGGAGCCTCAGCAAGAACGGTGACAGGGTGACAGATGGACTCGCGGAGAGAGCCCCTCACCCCTGCCCTCTCCCCGTAAGAACGGGGAGAGGGAGAAGAGCTACGCCCCCGCCGCGTTCTTCGCGATCACGTTGCGGTAGAAGCTGGCGCTGAGTTTTGCCGTGCGGACCTGGGTGTCGAAATTGACGTGGTACAGCCCGAAACGCTTGTTAAGGCCGTACACCCACTCGAAATTGTCCATCAGGCTCCAGAGGAAATAGCCGCGCACCGGCACGCCTTCGTCGGTGGCGCGCTGGAGCTGGGCGAGATAGTTGCGCAGATACATGATGCGATCGGTGTCGTAGATCTTGCCGTCGGGCGACACCACATCGTCGCCGGAGGTGCCGTTCTCGCTGATATAGATCGCATCCGTCTTCCAGATCTTCGCCGCCAGCTTCGGCACCCAGTAGATCGTCTCGGGCCCGACGCGCAGCCAGTCCGAATTCATGTGCGGGAACGATTTCGGGATCGGCAGCGGCTTGAAGCCCGCGCCCTGGTCGGAGGCCACCACGTAGTTCTGCGGCGCATAGATGTTGAGACCGAGAAAATCGACCGGCGAAGAGATGATCTTGAGCTCCGCATCGGTGTATTTCGGCGCGTTGGACCCGGCGTATTTCAGGAAGGCGTCGGTATAGCGGCCCGTCATGATGACGTTGAGGTAGCCGGCATTCATCTCGCGCAGCGCGGTCTCCGCGGCCCGCACGTTTTCCGGCGTGTCGAAGGCAGGCGCGCAGGCATCGATGTTCTCCGCCGGCCCCACCCTGGTGCCGCGGCGGCCATGGGCTCGCACCGCCTGCACCGCGAGCCCGTGCGCCAGCGCACTGTTGTGCCTGATCTGATTGACATCGGCTTGCGGCAGCTTCAAGCCCGGCGCGTCGATGCCGACGCCGTAACCGAAATAGACGAAGCGCCCGCTCTCGTTCAACGTGAACACGTTCCTGACGCGGTCGGTGAGGTGCGCGGCGATATAGGCCGCGTAGTCGCCGAAGATCTTGCAGGTCTCGGTCGAACGCCAACCGCCGAACCGGTCCTGGAGCGATTGGGGCAGGTCCCAATGATAGAGGGTCAGCCACGGCTCGATGCCGTTCTTCAGCAGCTCGTCGACGAGACGGTTGTAGAAGTCGAGCCCCTTTGGATTGGGCTTGCCGTCGCCGTCCGGGAACAGCCGCGGCCAGGCCACCGAGAAGCGATAGGCCTTGCAGCCGAGCTCCTTGATGAGGGCGATGTCCTCCTTGTAGCGGTGATAGTGCTCGTTGGCGCGGTCGCCGTTGGTGCCGTCCTCGATCTTGCCGGGGATGCGGACGAACTTGTCCCAGATCGAGGCCCCTCGCCCGTCCTCCTCGACCGCACCCTCGACCTGATAGGACGAGGTCGCCGTGCCCCAGAGAAAGCCCGCCGGAAAACCGGCTGCATTGCGCGGCGGCCGCGCCGGCTTGGCTTCGGCGACAAGCGGACTCGCAATCCCGGCTGCGGACAATCCCGCCAGCTTGGCAAACCGGCGGCGCGAGACCCCCTCCGTCATTGATGCTGCTCCACTTCTTTTCGTTTCGGGCCGGCACAATGAACAGTTCCGGGCGATTTGAGAAGCGGGTGCAGGAGGTCCCAGATCCGCCACCGCAGGCGCGGCAGCACAATGCCGTTCCCTTGCCGAGATGAACGCCTATTGAGTTCAAACCGGATTCTAGCTTCGGCCTGCTCCGATTGAACCGACCACAATCTGCATCAGCCACGCGATGCCCGCGTCTTTCATAGCCGCTTTGGTCGCGATGGCCCGGATCGTATCCGGTTTGCGCGCGAAAGGCAGCTCGACCAACACGAGGCCGAAACGGCTGGCGTGCTGCTCCACCAGTCGGCGCGGCAATGCGGCGATCAAATCAGACCCGGAAAGCTGGGCAAGCGCCATCATGAAATTCGGAACAGTCAAAGCGATGCGGCGTTCGAGGCCGCGCTTTGCCAACATCTCATCAACGAAACCGCGCGGTTCCCCACTGAGAGAGACCAGCAGGTGCTGTGATCGCGCGAACGCAGCATGGGTTGGCGCTTTTGCGAAGGGATGTCGCTTGCGCATGGCCAGCACGAACTCCTCCTCGTAAAGCCTGCGCGCCTCGAAACGCGGTGATACCGCCGGCAGCGGCAGCATTGCGATATCGAGCTCGCGTCGTTCGAGCATGTCTAGGCTTTGCTGCCAAGGTTCTCCGATTGCACCACCGCGCGGCGCAGGCATCAGGTGGATCAGCCCGATATCAATGTGGGGCGCCGCAGTCGCGATCGATTGCAACAGCGGACCGATCGCTGAGACCAGTACGGCATCGGGAGCGCCAATCGTAAATCGACGGCCACTTTGCTCCGGGTCGAACGGTGTGGCCGAGCCGATCAGCTGTTCGACGCGCGCGATGATCTCGGCCACCGGCTCGCCGAGCTCCAGGGCGCGCGCCGTCGGAACGACGCCCTTCGGCGTCCGCAGAAACAGCGGATCGTTCAGCAGAAGACGGAGGCGGCCAAGCGCATGGCTGACAGCCGACGGCGTCAGGCTCAGCCGAGCGGCTGCACGCGCGACATGGCGCTCTTCCAGGACCACGCGGAAGAGCACGAGGAGATTGAGGTCGATCCTGGATAAATCAATTTGGTTCAGCATGTTGCTGAAATCATATCGCTGGATTCATTGGGATCAAGGCTTCATGCATGGGCCTCGTCGTTCGATCAGGAGCTGAGAAATGACCAACAAACCGTCCGGGCTGAACAGGCGGCCATGCGAGCAGGAAAAGATATCGCGGCGCTCGATGATGGCCGCTACCGCAGCAATTCCCCTGTCCGGTCAGCTTTCGGCCGATGCGGCCGCTGGAAGCGACGCGATAGCAGGCCTCGTCGAACGCGCCCGCGAGAAGAATGCCGCCTTCATGCGTGGCGATGTGGATCGCTGGTCCCAGCTTGTCCGCATCGCGCCCGATTTCACGCTGATGCAGCCCTTCGGCGGGCCTACGAGTCGGGGATTCGACGCTAGTCCCCAGCGTCTGGCTGCCCTCTCCCGATACTTCAGGGAAGGCCAAACCGAACTTGAGGTTTTGCAAACCTATGCATCCGACGCGCTCGTCGCTCTCGTCATGGTCGAGCGCCAGCGCGCCGAGGTGGGCGGGTTGCCGGCTCAAGACTGGTCGCTGCGCGTGACCGAAGTCTACCGCAAGGACGGCACGGATTGGCAACTCGTGCACCGTCATGCGGACCCGCTGGTCCGAAGCATCACCTTGCAACAGGCGGCGATACTCGCCCGGGGATGGCCGGAGGAAAAATGACGAAGCGCTGCAGATGAGCTGGATTCGGAGCCGGCCGGCGGCCAGTCGAGACGACGTGCGATTTCGTCGCGATGTTCAGCGCGAGCGCTTCGGCAATTTCGGCAGCTTGTCGGGATTGAATGCCGGCATCTGCCCTGGTGGTTCAGGTGGCGGCGGCTGTTGTTCCCTGAGGATGAGCGTTCCGTGGAGGATCATGCCCGGCGCCTGAGGTGCCGTCGCGGTGTAGGTCGCGATCTTGCCAGGGCAGCTTCCCTCGATCGTCAACGTCAGCTCTTGATCGTTGCCGAACACGGTGGCGCGTCCGTCGGTGTGACGCTTCGTCAATACGGTTGCGGTGAAGCGATCCCCATCGATCTGGCAGGTGCCGTGATAGGTCATCAGGCTGTCACGGCCCCAGATCTGGCCGTCTGCGACATGGACGATCCCGGTACCATGGTCGAGCGGCGTCTTGTACCACGCCGCGTAGGTGCCGTCCTTCAGCATGGGAGCAGCCTCCCCTGGTATTCCCACGCCAACAATTGGCATCATTAGCGCCAATAAACGGTTAATGACCGGGCCCGTGCCAATCCGGTCTTTGCTTGCGCAGCTCGGCCTCGAGCTCCTCGATGATGCTGTGAAGCAGACACGCTGCAAGCGGATCGGTCACCTCGCGCTCCAGATCCCGGTACCGCGCAATCTGGAATTCCTGCTCTCTCAACTGGCGCTCTGTCATGAGACTTGCCCTCCGGCGAACCGACGCGGAGACGGGCGGAGAGTTTCGTTACAATTTTCAGATCATTTGCGATGGTTTCCAGTCGGTTAAAGGCGCGGCCGGCTTGCGGATTGCCCGAAAAGGCTGCCGTGGGACCGGCGACACCAGCCTGAGCGCAGCGGTTGACGTCCAGACCGTTGCTTCCAATTGCGTGCGCGGCGGGCTTCTGCTAGCTTGAGGTACGTGCCTCATTTCACCTCGCCGGCCGGGTTGGTGACCCGCCTCTGCCGCAACGATGCGGGTAGCGGCTGATTGCCGTGCCGCTGGGGGTGAGGCATGCGCCCAATCTGGGTTCAAGCAGAGTTGGCCATCAAAAAGGGCCGACCGCCTTAGGGGAGGAATGATATGCAGCGTCTCTTGGTTGCAGGTGTGTCTGTTGCCTTCGCGATCGCAGCGGGTGTCGGCCCGACGGATGCGGCGGACAAGAAGGTTCTGGCCTTCGTCGTCAACGGGGCGTCCGACTTCTGGAAGATCGCCGAGGCCGGGATGAAGAAGGCGCAGGGCGAGCTGCCCAACTACGAGCTCCAGTTCAAATATCCGGAACAGGCTGCAGCCGCCGTGCAGCAGCGCGTGATGGACGACCTCGTCGCCGCCGGTGCCGCCGGCATCATGGTCAGCGCAGTCGATCCAAAGAACCAGACCGAGCATCTCAACAAGGTTGCGTCCCAGACCGTGCTGTTCACCACCGACAGCGACGCGCCGAAATCCAAGCGCGTGGCCTATATCGGCTCCTCCAACACCGACCTCGGCAAGGAGGCAGGAAAGCTGATGGTCAAGGCGCTGCCGAACGGCGGCAAATGCGTCGGCTTCGTCGGCCTACCCGGCGCCGACAACGCACGCGAGCGCATCGAAGGCGTGAAGGAGACGCTCAAAGGCTCGAAGGTCGAGCTCGTCGACGTTCGCGGCGACGAGATCGACCAGACCCGCGCCAAGCGCAACGTCGAGGACATCCTCGCCGCCATGCCCGATGTGAGCTGCCTCGTCGGCTTCTACTCCTACAACACACCGCGGATCTACGAGGTGCTCAAGGAGGCCGGCAAGCTCGGCAAGATCAAGATCATCGGCTTCGACGAGGATCCGATTACGCTCGGTGGCGTCAAGGAAGGCAGCATCGTCGGCACGGTGGTGCAGCAGCCGTTCGAATGGGGCTATCAGGGCATGAAGCTGATGGCGAACTACATCGGCGGCAACAAGTCCGGCATTCCGGCTAACGGTATCATCATCGTGCCCGGCAAGGTCATCGAAAAGGCGAATGTCGACGAGTTCATGGCCTCGATGAAGCAGATGCTGAAGAAATAGGAGAGATCCGCGCTGCCCGCCGTGCAGCCTGCCATGCCAGAACCGTTTCTCGAACTGGTCGACATCAGCAAGAGCTATCCAGGCGTGGTCGCTCTCGACCACGTCGGTCTCCAAGTGTCGCCCGGCGAGGTCGTTGCGCTGATCGGCGAGAACGGCGCCGGCAAGTCGACGCTGATGCGCGTGCTCGGCGGGGTCGTGGAGCCCAGCGGCGGCTTTATTCGTGTCGATGGCGCCGCGCGATCTTCGCTCACCGTGGCGGATGCGATCAAGGCGGGCATCGCCTTCGTCCATCAGGAACTGAACCTGTTCGACAATCTCGATGTCGCCGGCAACGTCTTCATCGGCCGCGAGCCCGTGCACGGCGGGCCCTTGCGGCTGATCGACCGCAAACGGATGTATGCCGATGTCGCGCCGCTGCTGGAGCGGCTGGGCTGCGATTTCGCGGCCGATGCGCCGCTCGCCGACCTGTCGCTGGCGCAGCGCCAGCTGGTCGAGATCATGAAGGCGCTTTCGCTCGACGCTCGTCTCGTCATCATGGACGAGCCGACCTCGAGCCTGACGCTCGCCGAGACGGACCGCCTGATGCGCACCGTGGCCGGCCTGAAAGCCCACGGCGTCAGCATCATCTTCATCACGCATCGGCTCAACGAGGTGATGCAGTGCGCCGACCGTGCGGTCGTGCTGCGCGACGGTCGCGTGGTCGGCGCGCTGACGCGTGCGGAGCTCTCTCCGGCGGCGATGATCCGCTTGATGATCGGCCGCGACCTGAAATCGCTCTACGTTCCGCCGGCCGCGCCGCCCGGCGCCAGCGTGCTGGAGATCGTCGATGCCGTCACCGACACCTATCCCGGCCGGGCCGTGAGCCTGTCGGTCCGCCGCGGCGAGATCCTCGGGCTTGCCGGTCTCGTCGGGTCCGGCCGCACCGAGTTCGCCCGCGCCGTCTTCGGCATCGACCCACTGCGTGGCGGCACGATACGTCTCGATGGCGAGCCGATCCGTATCGCAAGCCCACGGGCCGCCATCGAGCAAGGCATCTATCTCGTTCCGGAGGACCGCAAGGGCGCCGGCCTGCTGCTCGACGTCTCGATCGCCGAAAACATCTCGCTGCCGGATCTGGCGTCCTATATGCGCTTCTGGCTGGTGGATACGGATCGCGAGAACGAGAACGCGGTGCGTCAGCGGGAGCGCCTAAAAATCCGCGCGCCCGACGTCAAGACCGCCGTCGGCTCGCTGTCGGGAGGCAACCAGCAGAAGGTCGTGCTCGCCAAATGGCTGTCGATGCGGCCGAAGGTGCTGATCGTCGACGAGCCGACGCGTGGGGTCGACGTCGGAGCCAAGCAGGAAATCTACGGCATGCTGCGCCGCCTGACCGATGCCGGGGTGGCGATCCTGATGATCTCCAGCGACATGGAGGAGGTGATCGGGGTCAGCGACCGGCTCGCGGTGATGCATGAAGGCGCGATCTCGGGCTTCCTTGATCGCAGCCAGTTCAGTGAGCACAATGTGCTGCAGCTTGCCGTTGGCCACACAATCACGGCGGAGGGACCTTGAGCAAGAAAGACCTGAGCCTTCTCGTTCTGATTCTGGTGGTCGGGACCGTTGTCGCCCTGATCAATCCGAGATTCCTGTACGTCGGCAATCTCTCGAACACCGCCAACCAGATCGGGCTGTTCGGCATCTTCTCCATCGCCGAAGCCTTCATCATCATCATCGGCGGGATCGAGCTGTCGGTGGGTTCGGTGATCGCACTGCTGGGCGTCCTGTTCATCGACCTGATCGTCAATCACGACGTCAACTGGGTCGTAGCCCTCGCGATGATCGTCGCGGCCGGGCTCGTGATCGGCCTGGTTCATGGCACGCTGGTGACCAGGATGCGGATCCAGGCTTTCGTGGTCACGCTGTGCGGCCTTCTGATCTATCGCGGCGCGGCGCGCTATTACACCGAGGACGCGACGGCGGGCTTCGGCTTCGGCGCGAGCTTTCCGATGCTGGAATGGCTGGCCGCCGGCCGCACAAACGTGCTCGGATTCCCGCTGCCGCACAGCGTGGTGGCGCTCGCCGTGGTGGCCGTGATCGCCTGGGTGGTGCTTCACCGCTCGGTGTTCGGCCGCTATCTCCTTGCCGTCGGCAAGAACGAGGAAGCGGCACGCTACTCCGGCATTCGCACCAACCGCGTGATCATCTCGGCCTATGTCATCTGTGGCGGGCTGACTGCGTTTTCGGCGATCCTGATCGCGATGTACACCCGGTCGATTTCGCCGGCGGTGCACGGCTCGTTCTACGAGCTCTACGCCATCGCGGCCGCCGTGCTCGGCGGCTGCTCCTTGCGCGGCGGCGAAGGCTCGATCATCGGCGTCGTGCTCGGCACCGTGCTGCTCCAGGTGCTGCAGAATCTCGTCAACCTGCTGGGCATTCCGAGCTCGCTCAATTTCGCGGTGATGGGAACGGTGATCCTGGTCGGTGTGCTCGGCGATCAATATCTGGTGCAGCGACGCCACCGCGCGAGTGCGGCCAAAGGCCGGGAGCAGGCGAGCGTCGCTGCGGCTCCGCTCGAGCGCGTGAAGGTGGAGTGAAAATCTAGAACGTCACCCGCAACCCCGCGTAAAACGCGCGCGGCCTTGCCGGGCTCAGCGAGCGCGGGTCGGTGAAATCCGCGCCGCCATTGGTGAAGTTGGGCAAGGCGTCGCGGTCGAAGAACTGGCCGTAGGTCACGTAACGCTTGTCGAAGATGTTGTCGACGCGGCCGTAGAGCTGGACGTTCTTCGCGACCTGATAGGAGGTGTGGAGATTGAACACCGTGTAGGACGGCAGCTTCGCGAACTGGTTGGACTCGTCGCCGACCAGATACTGGCTGGAGACGAACAGCGCGTTGCCGCCGACCTTCCAGACGTCGGTCACGGCATAGTCGACGCCGACCTTGACGCGGTGGCGCGGGACTGCCGGGATCTGGTTTCCGGGCCTGACCTGAATGGTCTCGGAAGTATCGTCGGCAAACGGGCTTTCCGAGCCGAGCTCGAGCGGATCAAGGAAGCGGGCATCGACGAACGCGTAACTCGCCTGGAACTGCAGCGTCGGAGACTTGATGTTGACTTCGGCTTCGAGCCCCTGCCGCCGGGTGCGGCCTACGTTCGAAAAATAGCCGAAACCAGTCCGGCCAACGACCGGCACCGCCATGATGTCGTCGTGGTTGGTGGCGCGAAAGCCGCCGATCTTCCATCCGAGGGTGCCGATGTTCAACTCCTTGGTGCCCCGGAAACCGGCCTCCACGGTCTTGGAGACGACCTGCTTGAGCGGCGGATCGGAGACCAGAAACGCCGCGATCAGACAGGGACGGGCCGGATCGGAGCAGCCGAGCTCGAGCGGCGTCGGGACGCGGTTGGCCTCGGAGTAGCCGGCATAGGCGGTCAATTCCGGCGTGATCCTGTAGGTGCCGCCGATGATCGGATTGAAACGCGTGAAGGTGTGATCGCCGTTGAGCGCAGTCCCAAGCTGATCTTCCAACGTGATCCGCGCCGCATTGAAGCGGCCGCCCCCCGTGATGGCGAAGGCATCCGTGACGTTGAACGTATCCATCGCGTAGAGGCCGTTATACTGATTGACGGTCCGCAGCGAGACCGGGCCGGCGACGGGGTCCGCCACAGGAGTCGCTCCCAGGAAAACGCCGCTGCCGCTGACGACGTAGTTCTCTCCCATCGAGCCGATTTCGGAGGAGGCGTTGTAGCGCGTGACGCTGGCGTCATAGGTTGCGCCCACCACAAAGCGGTTGTCATGACCGAACAACTGGTCGGTGTTGGTGGCCTGCCCCGACACGCCGAACGTGGTCGAACGGATCGAGCCGCGGTCGATCGCGCCGAGGATCGTGCCCGGCGCAAATGGGTTGGCAAGCTGCACGCCGCCCGCGCCGTAGGCGGGTGAGGTGTCGTCGCCAAAGCAGAGCAGCGCCGGATCTGCAGCGCACTCCTCCACGTCGGTCGGGTTGCCGTCGACCACCTTTTGCTCGTACCTGCGCACACGCGCGGTGCCTTCGAGCGTCCAGGTCGGCGTCGCGTCGACCTTGCCGGTCAGGTTGAGATAGCCGACGCGATTGGAGGTGGTCTGCGGCGTGGTGTAGGTCGCGCCCCAATATCTGTCGAGCAGCTCGGCCGGGACCGTGGCGCTGGCGCCGAAATCGTTCTTGGCCACGCCCATATTGGCGTGGAATTCGCTGTCGCCGGCCCTGTAGCCGACATCGCCGTAGAAGCGCCGCACGGTCGATTGGGAAAAATTGCGGAAGCCGTTGTCGCGCAGTCCTTCGAGCGCACCGTAGACGGCGAAGTTCTGGTCGACCTGCTTGCCCCATTGCGCCGAGCCCTGGATGCGGCCGAACGATCCGCCCATGAGGTCGAGCTCGGCGCCCTGATAGGTGAAGCCGTCCTTCATTTGCAGGTTGATCGCGCCGCCGAGTGCATTGAGGCCGAAGGCCGGATTGTTGGTCACCAGCGTCACCGACCTGATCGCAGCCGTCGGAATCAGGTCCCAATTGACGGCGTCCGAGAAGGCCTCGTTGATGCGGACGCCGTTCTGGTACACCGCAAGGCCTTGCGGCGTGCCCGTCACGGGCGAAGCGACGAAGCCGCGGAATTCGACATCCGGCTGGAACGGATTGCCGGTGACTTCGCTGATGTTGATGCCGGCGATGTTGTCGCGCAGCGCGTCCGTGACGTTCAGCGAACCGGTGCGCCTGATCTGGTTGGCATCGACGGCATTGATCGCCGACGGAACCTTGTCGACATCGAGACCCCGGCCGGTGCCCGGCGAGGTCGGATAGACGTAAAGGCGTGTCCTCGGAGCTGCGGATCCCGGCGCCCCTATCCGCGCAACCGGTCGCGACGGCGCCGCGCGCCGCGCTGCCGAAGGTGGTGCGGTCACCTCGACCGGCGGCAGGTTCTGGACGTTGGTCTCCTCGTCCGGCGCGGCCCCGGCAGGGGTCGCACAGACCAAGCCCGATACCAGCCCGGTCGACACCGAAGCCATCAACAAAGCACGCTTGAACGAAACAACCTTGCCCATCCCCGCCTTCCCATCCGTGACCACCGGCTGTTTTGATGTTCCGCCGATTGGTCGAGGCGAGTTTATTCGGCCGCAATGGGGACGCCAGCCACAAAAGGTCGGACCCTATCCACACCCATTTTCCCGACCAAATCGGGAATTTTTCCCGATCGCTTTGGATGCGATCAGGTTGCCGCTGTCGGCACCAGCGCTTCCACGGTCACACCGCCCTCACCCGAGACCACATTGAGCGTGCCGCCGAGCGCCAGGATCCGCTCGCGCATGCCGACGAGGCCGAAGCCGAGCTTCTGGCCTGGCTCCATGCCGCGGCCGTCGTCGCTGACCCGCACCCGGGCGCAGAAGCGGCCGCCGGCCTGCTCGACCGGTTCGATGACGACGCTGACCGAGGTCGCACCGGCGTGGCGGAACACATTGGTGAGCGCCTCCTGCACGATGCGGTAGATGGTGAGATCGGCGGTCTCGCCGGTGGGGCCCAGCGCCGGCGAGATCGAGGTCTCGATCGCAACGTCGGGATGCGACTCCCGCCACAGCCGCGACAGGGATTCGAGCGCCTGGCGCAGGCCGAGCTCGGCAAGGCCCACGGGCCGAAGACGCTCCAGCACGCGGCGATTGAACTGCTGGAGTGCATTGATCTGCTCCAGCATGGCGCTGCCATGTTTGCGCACGGCATCCGCACTCGGCTCGCGTCCGTCCGCCTGCTTCGCCAGCGCGCTCGCATGCGCGCGCAGCGAGAACAGATAGGGTCCGAACTCGTCGTGCAATTCGCGCGCGATCTCCTTGCGCTCGATGTCCTGCAGCGACACCGCGCGCTCGGCGAGGCGCCGCTTGTCCTCGACCGCTTCACCAAGCGTCGCGGCAAGATGGTTGAGCCTGGTGCAGATCGCCGCGAGCTCCGGCGCGCCGCCCGGCGCGACGCGGGCCTCGTAATGTCCGCTTTCGAGCTTCCCCATGGCGTCCGCCAGCGACTGTAACGGTGCCAGGGCACGGCCGACCACCTTCATCATCAGGAAAAACAGCGCAAGCGCGATTACCGAGCCGACCTCGAGCTGGGTCACGATGCCGTCCCAGATCTCGGCGATCTCGTCGTCGGGATGCGAGGTGATCACGAGCGAGCCGGGCTTGCCGCGAATCGAGACCGGCACGCTGACCGCGGTCTGCTCCGGATGGACCAGGCTGACGAACCAGGCCGGCGGGGCACGCGTGTCGACATCGGAGCCAAGCCGGCGGGGCGTCAGCGGGTTCCCACCGGAATCGTGCAGCGCGATGCTGACATGGCGCAGGCGGCTGAGATCGCGGGCGATCTGGTTCAGCCTGGCATCAGGATCGGGTGCCTCGTTGAGATCGGCAACGATCATCTCGATGAATTCGCGCGCGAGGCGGATCACGCTCTGGTCCTCGGCCTGCACGCGCGGGCCGGCCTCGGCGATCTGCCGGCCGATATTGACCGCGAGCCCCAGCGCCAGCAGCAGCGCCAGCAAGAGATTGATGCGCCCGCGCAAGGAAAGATTCTGCCACATTGGTCTTGCTCGTGCCTCGCGAAGGGTTGGCGCCTGTCCGACGACGTTGACAGAGGCGAACCGCCCGATATCTAATCGGAAGCGTACAGCAATCCCAGCCGGGTTGCATGAGCCGACACGAGACGCGCGTCTTGCCTGGTCAGTCTCATGCGGCGCAGAACAGGCAAGCTCCAAGGGAACGGGCTGTCGCGGGGAACGCCTATGCGCATTCTGATCGTCGACGATCATCCCATCGTCGCCTCCGGCTGCCGTGCCGTGCTGGCCGACGAAGGCGAGATCGAAATCTTGGAAGCCGCCGACGCCGAGGACGGCGAGTGCGTCTTCATCGTCGAACGTCCCGACCTCTGCATCATCGACATAAATTTGCCAACCGTCTCCGGCTTCGAGCTCGCGCGCCGCATCCTAGAGCGCGCGCCCGAGGCGCGCATCATCATGTTCAGCATGAATGACGACCCCGCCTTCGCCGCGCGTGCGATCGAGTGCGGCGCCAAGGGCTACGTCTCCAAGACCGGCGACCCCGACGACCTCGTCGAGGCGATCCGCGCCGTCGGAAGCGGCGGCACCTATCTTCCGACCGCGATCGCGCGCAGCATCGCCTTCGCCGGACCCACGCTGGCGCAAAACCCGCTGACGAAGCTGAACGCGCGCGAGATGGAGATTCTGCGGCTGCTCAGCGCCGGCAAGAGCCTGTCCGAGATCGCGTGGCTGGTGCAATCGTCCTACAAGACGGTGGCCAATACCTCGTCCATCATGCGCCAGAAGCTCGGGGTGAAGACCTCGGTGGAGCTGGTGCGGCTGGCGATCGACAGCGGTGTCGCCTGACCACGCCACGAATTCGGTCACACAAGCGTTGCAATCTTGATGTGGTGAGATGCCACGGAGCTCTTAGGCATGACGATTCAGACTGTCTCGACCAACAAATCCCATGGCGGCGTGCAGGGCGTCTATCGCCATGCCAGCCAGGTGACCGGAACCGACATGGTGTTCTCGGTCTATATCCCGCCGCATGCGGACGGGGCCAGGCTGCCCGTGGTTTGGTATCTCTCCGGCCTCACCTGCACGCATGCCAACGTCACCGAGAAGGGCGAATTCCGCAAGGCCTGTGCCGAGCTCGGCCTGATCTTCGTCGCGCCCGACACCTCACCGCGCGGGCCCGATGTGCCGGGCGATGCCAACAACGCCTATGATTTTGGCCTCGGGGCCGGCTTCTATGTGGACGCCACGCAAGAGCCGTTCGCGCGCAATTATCGCATGTGGAGCTACGTCACGGACGAGCTGCCGAAGCTGGTTGCGGAGAGCTTTCCGGTCGATGCCAGGCGGCAATCGGTGATGGGCCACTCGATGGGCGGCCACGGCGCGCTGACGGTGGCGCTGCGCAATCCGCACCGCTTTCGCGCAGCCAGCGCGTTCGCGCCGATCGTGGCGCCCTCGCTCGTGCCCTGGGGCATCAAGGCGCTGACCGGCTATCTCGGACCGAACAAGGAGTCTTGGCGCAACCACGACACGGTGGCGCTGATCGAGGACGGTGCCAAGTTCTCCGGCTTCCTGGTCGACGTCGGCGAGGCCGACAATTTCCTGAAGGAGCAGCTCAGGCCGGAGCTGCTCGAGGCCGCCTGCGCCAAGGCCGGCATCCCGCTGACGCTGCGGCGCCAGGCGGGCTACGACCACAGCTATTATTTCATCTCGACCTTCATGAGCGATCACCTGCACTGGCATGCGGAGAGGCTGAAGGGGTGATGTCTTTCTCCTTCTCCCCTTGCGGGAGAAGGTGGCGCGAAGCGCCGGATGAGGGGTTCTCTCCGCTCGCACGACCATTCGTGGGGATGGAAACCCCTCACCCGTCTCGCCGCTACGCGGCGAGCCACCCTCTCCCACAAGGGGAGAGGGAAAACCTCTTCACGGCTTCCCGTAATTCGGCGCCAGCAGGCGGTTGCGGATGAGATAGCTCGTCGTGCGCGACCAGGATTCATCCGTGTTGCCGCGCATGTCGGCGCTGGCGACCGCGACCATGTTGCCGGTCTTCACGTCGCGCAGATAGATGTTGAGATTGATGATCAGGTTGGAGACCTTCTGCACGAGGCCGGTGATCTCCAGATCGGCGCCGAGCTGGCCGGCGAGCTTGAGGTCGCAGCCGCCGCAGGCCTGCAGGTTCGCGCCACGGGCGGCCTCCCGTACCGGCGCGATGTCAAGCACCTGGAACCGGCCCGACTCTGCCAGCTCCTTGCGCAGCTGCTCGCTGATGCGCATGAGCCGCGCCTCTTCCGGCTTGGAGCCGTAGAACTCGCCCGGCAGGCTGGTGTCGACCAACTCGAAATCGAACACCGCGAGCTTCGGTGGATCGGCGAGCGCGCCCGCCCCCGTCCACAGCAATGCTGCGGTTGCCAACAATGCTCGCATGATCGTGATGCCCGGCTTCGCGCGCGCGGGGACGAAATGCGGGGTTGCACGGCCTGACAAATTGGTCATGCTTGAAGCAGAGACAATTCTTCACCGGCGGTCAAGCCGGGGAGATCGTCTGGAGGAAACATGATCCGATGGTTGGCCGGCCTGATCGGCTTTGGTCTTGCCGCGACGAGCGCGCTTGCGGCCGATCCCGTCACGATCGGCGTCGGCTATCTCGCAATCGCCGGCACCCGATCACCGCTGTCGCTCGCCGAGCAGCCTGCCGAGAACGACGGCCTCGCCGGCGCGCGCCTTGCCATCGAGGACAACAACACCACCGGGAAATTCACCGGCCAGCGCTTCACGCTGGAGGAGCGCCGCATCAGGGAAGGCGAGGACGTGGCGCAGGCTGCGACCGCGCTCGCCGAGAAGAACGGCTTCATCATCGCCGACCTGCCCGCCGATGCGCTGTTGAAGGTCGCGGACGCCTTGCGCGACCGCGGCACGCTGCTGTTCAACGCCGGCGCGATCGACGAGCGGCTGCGCGAGACCGATTGCCGCGCCAACGTCATCCACACCGCGCCGACGCGTGCGATGCTGGCGGATGCGCTCGGCCAATATCTGGTGTGGAAGAAGTGGTCGCGCTGGCTGCTGGTGGTCGGCTCGCACGACGAGGACAAGCTGTTCGCGGATGCTATCAGGCGCACCGCGGCGCGGTTCGGCGCCAAGATCGTGCAGGAGCGGACCTTCGAGGACAAGGGCGGCGCGCGGCGCACCGATAGCGGCGTGGCGCAGATCCAGCGTCAGATCCCCGTCTTCACGCAGCAGGCACCGGCCTATGACGTGCTGGTCGCCGCCGACGAGAGCGAGGTGTTCGGCTCTTATCTGCCCTATCGCACCTGGGATCCGCGCCCGGTCGCCGGCTCGGCCGGCCTCGTGCCGCGCAGCTGGGACGCATCGCAGGATCAGTGGGGCGCGATCCAGATGCAGAACCGCTTCATCAAGCTGAATTTGCGCCGGATGACCGCGCGCGACATGCAGGCCTGGACGGCGGTGCGCATGATCGGCGAAGCCACCTCGCGCACCAATTCCGGCGAGGTCAGGAAGGTCACCGATTTCATCAAGGGCCCGGATTTCTCGGTCGCCGCCTTCAAGGGCACGCGGCTGACCTTGCGCGACTGGAACCTGCAGCTGCGCCAGCCGATCCTCCTGGTCGACGGCCGCATGGTGGTGTCGGTATCGCCGCAGGAAGGATTCCTGCACCAGGTCTCCGAGCTCGACACGCTCGGCTACGATCGCCCGGAGAGCAAATGCAAGCTGAAATGAGGATGCAGATGTCGCGGATGTGGCGTGTTGGACTTCTCTCCGCATTGGCGCTGGCGGCAGCCCCAGCGCATGCGTTCATCGCCTATGTCTCGAACGAGAAGAGCAATACGGTCTCGGTGATCGATACCGACAGCTGGACCGTGACCAAGACCATCAAGGTCGGCCAGCGTCCGCGCGGCATCGACCTTACCCGCGACGGCAAGTTCGTGATGGTCGCGGTCGGCGACGATGACACCATCCAGGTGATCGACGCCAAGACCCAAACCGTGGTGGACAGCCTGCCCTCCGGACCCGACCCCGAGCTGTTCGCGCAGGATGCCGCCGGCAAGATGCTCTACGTCGCCAACGAGAACGACAACACGGTGACGGTGATCGACCTCGAGAAGCGCGCCCGGCTCGGCGACATCCAGGTCGGTGTCGAGCCCGAGGGCATGACCATCAGTCCGGACGGCAAGACGCTGATCAACACCTCGGAAACCACCAACATGGCGCATTTCATCGACACCGCCTCGCGCCAGATCGTCGCCAACGTGCTGGTGGACGCGCGGCCGCGCTACGCCGAGTACAAGCATGATTCTTCCGAGGTGTGGGTGTCCTCGGAGATCGGCGGCACCGTCTCGATCATCGACCCCAAAAAGCACGAGGTGATCGGCAAGATCACGT
This sequence comes from Bradyrhizobium sp. IC4059, assembly GCF_020193615.1. Classification (NCBI taxonomy): domain Bacteria; kingdom Pseudomonadati; phylum Pseudomonadota; class Alphaproteobacteria; order Hyphomicrobiales; family Nitrobacteraceae; genus Bradyrhizobium; species Bradyrhizobium sp. IC4059. The sequence goes on along the minus strand of NZ_JADYVH010000003.1, from coordinate 570,430 downwards.
TCGAGATCCCGGGCCTGCGCAAGGAGGCGATCCAGCCGGTCGGCATCGGCATGACCAGGGACGACAAGACCGCGTTCGTCGCGCTCGGCCCCGCCAACCGCATCGCCGTGGTCGACGTCGCCTCGCGCAAGGTGACGAAATATCTCCTGGTCGGGCAGCGGGTCTGGCATATGGCGTTCACGCCGGACGAGAAATATTTGCTCACCACCAACGGTGTGTCGAACGACGTCTCCGTCATCGACGTCGCCGCGCAGAAGGTGATCAAGACCATTCAGGTCGGCGAGCTGCCCTGGGGCGTCGCGATCGCGCCATGACCAGCCCCGCTCCGATCGCCGAAGCCCAGGAGACGCCGAGACCCGAAGAGGCCGCGGTGCCGGCATTGTCGATCGACGGTGTCAGCCATGCCTATGGTCCGCGGCGCGCATTGACGAACGTGTCTTTCAATGTGCAGCCCGCGAGCTTCACGGCGCTGCTGGGACTCAACGGCGCCGGCAAGAGCACGCTGTTCTCGCTGATCACGCGGCTGTTCGGCATCCAGTCCGGCCGCGTCGGCATTTTCGGGCACGACGTCAGCAAGACCCCCGGCGAGGCGCTGCGGCTGCTCGGGCTCGTATTCCAGCCGCGCACGCTCGATCTCGATCTGTCGCTGACGCAGAACCTGCTCTACCACGCGGCGCTGCACGGCATCGGCCGACGCGAGGCCTCGGCGCGCAGCGCCGAGCTGCTCGGCCGCATCGGTCTTGCCGATCGCGCCGCAAGCAAGGTGCGCGATCTCTCGGGCGGACAGATGCGGCGGCTGGAGATCGCCCGGGCGCTGCTGCACCGGCCCCGCCTCCTGCTGCTCGACGAGCCGACCGTCGGCCTCGACGTCAAGGCGCGCGCCGACATCATCAGCCACGTCCGCCAGCTCGTGACCGAGCAAGGCATCGGCGTGCTCTGGGCCACGCACCTGTTCGACGAGATCATGCCCGGTGACGATCTCGTGGTGCTGCACCAGGGCAAGGTGCTGGCGCAGGGGCCGATGAGCCGCGTTATCGCCGGAACAGGCGCGCAAGACGTCAACACCGCCTTCATGCGCCTGACCGGCGCGCAAACCATGCCTGGAGGCGGCGCATGAGCAGCATCGCAATGCGCGAGGCGCCGCGCGGCTTCTCGTTCGCCGAGTACATGACCTGCCTCAGCGGCATCGTCTGGCGCGAGGGCCTGCGCTTCCTGCATCAGCGCGAGCGCTTCGTCTCGGCGCTGGTGCGGCCTCTGGTGTGGCTGTTCATCTTCGCCGCCGGCTTCCGCCAGGTGCTCGGCATCTCCATCATCCCGCCCTACGAGACCTACATCCTCTACGAGGTCTATATCGCGCCCGGGCTGATGGCGATGATCCAGCTCTTCAACGGCATGCAGTCCTCGCTCTCGATGGTTTATGACCGCGAGATGGGCAACATGCGCACGCTCCTGGTGAGCCCGCTGCCGCGGGGGTTCCTGTTGTTCTGCAAGCTGCTCGCGGGCACCGCGGTATCGCTGCTCCAGGTCTATGCGTTCCTGCTGATCGCCTGGCTCTGGGACATCACCCCGCCGCCCCAGGGCTATCTCACCGTGCTGCCGGCGCTGATCCTGTCGGGGCTGATGCTGGGCTCGCTCGGCATGCTGATCTCGTCGGGCATCAAACAGCTGGAGAACTTCGCCGGTATCATGAACTTCGTGATCTTCCCGATGTTCTTCGCCTCCTCCGCGCTCTACCCGCTCTGGCGCGTGCAGGAGGGCAACCCCTATCTCTATTATCTGTGCGAGGCCAATCCGTTCACCCATGCGGTCGAGCTGATCCGTTTCGCGCTGTATGGCCAGATCAACTGGATCTCGCTGGCGGTGGTCGCTGCTTGCACAATCGTCTTCATGATCGGCGCGATCCTGGCCTATGATCCCTCGCGCGGGCTGGCGCGACGCGGGCCTGCGGGAGGCGAAGGATGATTGTTCGGGTTCTGGTCACCTCTGTACTGGTGCTCGCTGTCGCGAGCACGACGGCGCACGCCGCCGATCCGCGCTATCCGGACTGGCCGTGCACCCAGGCGAAGGTGCCCGAGATCTCGCTGGCGGCCGTGTGGGGCGGTCCGCCGCTCGACGACGTCCAGAACAAATGGAAGGACGACGCCAAGATCAGCGCGCTCGTTGCGAAACTGGCGGCGCGCAAGACGCCACTGGATGAGGCGGAAAAGCTGGTGAAGGAGTTTCTCGCGGGTTCCGCTGCCGACAAGACCGCGAACGCAAAGCTGCTGTTCGCCGGCCTGTTCGACACGCTCAACGCCCAGCGCTCCCAGGTCATGAACGGACTCGAGCGAGTCAGCCGCAAGCAGCGCGATGCCGCCGACAAGATCCGCGAGGAGGCAATTCAGCTCCAGGCCCTGCAAGGGGCCACACCGCGTGACGAGGCCAAGGTCCAGGCGCTCAGCAACGAGCTGATCTGGAAGACCCGGATCTTCGAGGACCGTAGCAAGGTGGTGCGCTTCGTCTGCGAGGTTCCAACCTCGCTCGACCAGCGCCTGTTCGCGCTCGGACGCGTCATCCAGCAGGAAATGGAATAGCGTCAGTTACGCTGACCGCTCACGAAAAGTTCCCGCAATCGCCCCGGCAACGTTAACCTTTCGCCGCGCTATGTGCCGGAACCAAATCGATTTATGATGGCTTGTCGACGTGAACTCAAGACGTCGGGAGGCCTCGATGGGAACCACAAGAATCATGTTTGCGGGCGCTGCGGTCCTCAGCATGCTCGCAACCAGCGCCTTTGCTGACGACATGACCGGGATGATCACGCGGATCGATCGGCTCAACGGCACGATTTCGATCCAGCAGACCCAGAAGGGCACGGTCGGCGCCAGCACAGGCAGCGCCGGCGCGCTCCAGGAGTACAAGGCCAAGGATGCGGCGATGCTGGATGCCGTCCATGCCGGCGACAGGGTGAGCTATTCTGCGACCGAGACCAACGGTACGGGCACGTTGACGAAGTTGCAGAAGCAGAAGTAACGGCGCTGGCGCCTGATCTCTCCTGCTTGCATCAATGTTGCTCCGGCCGCAGCTCCGGCTGCGCCTCTTCCGTCGGCAGCTTCGCGCCCTCCCAGCCGTCGGTGCCGTCAGGATACCAGGCGATGTTGGCATAGCCGTAAGCGAGCGCACGCTTCGCCGCGTTCCAGGACATCCAGCAATCGGCGAGGCAATAGATCACCAGCAGCGCGGCCTTGTCGCCGCGTGAGGCGCGCGCGAGGCCACGCTGAAGATAATCGTCCATGGCGGGCGGCAAGTTGCCGTAGCCGGTGTCCGGCAGCCAGAAGCTGCCCGGAATGTTCCTGCGCGGCGCGTCACGCCACACCGTGCTCACAGGAAGGTTCTTTGGTTTCGGCGCGCGCGGCATCACGTCAACGAAGGTGCCGCTGTTCGCACGCCAGATCGCCTCCGCCTCGCCGGTCGTGAGCACGCGCGCGCCAGCGAGCGTCGCCGGCACCGGCGCGCGATAATTGTCGGTACGATATCCCTCGGGCTCGAACGGCTCCTGCTGCTGCGCCGACGCCGGGGCCACGAGCAAGGCAACGACGAACGCAGCGGCAAGCGGCCGGCTCATGGCGCCTTCTTGGCCGTCTCCGCGCCGAGCGGCCGGTTGTTCTCGTCCAGCAGCGGCACGCCGAAATCGAGCAGGATCTTGTTGATCTCGCCCTGGTTCTCCTGGATCACCCGGTTGAGCTGCCGCTTCCAGTTCTGGTCGGCGGGTCGCACGCCCATGCCGATGCGATAAACCAGCTTGGACCCGGTGGTCTCCTTGACCAGCGGCATGACGTGCAGCGAGGGGCCGGCTTTCTTCGCATAATAGCCGGCCATCGGTCCCCAGAGCACGCCGGCGTCGATCTTGCCGGCAGCGAGGTCGTCGATCATCGCCTGCGCGGAATTGTCGAAGCGCGTGTCGATCATCAGCTGATAGGGCTTTGCATCGCCCATCAGGCCTGCCAACGCCATATTGGTCGCCGGCGGCGTGCCGGCGACGATGCCGATATGCTTACCTTTCAGGCGTGCGTCCTCCAGCGTGTCGACGTCCTCGAGCCCGCTACCGGTCTTGGCAACCAGTGCATAGGTCGTGCGGTAATAGGGATTGGTGCCCTGCACGAGGTCGTCGCCCTGCGGGTAGCCCATGATGACGTCGCAGCGATGCGCACCCAACGTCATGCGCACGAAGCCGGCGGCCTGCGGGAAGAACACGTAGTCCAGCTTCTTCTGCAGCTTGTCCGCCAGAAACTCGGCGAGCTTGTTCTCGAAGCCCTCGCCCTTCTCGTTCGAGAACGGCAGGTTGCGCGGGTCGGCGCAGACGCGCAGCACCTTCGGGTCGACCAGCTCGAATGAGAGATCTCCGGTCTCGTTGGTCTGCGCGATGGCGAGATCGCCATAGGCACACGATGCGATCACGATCCAGAGTGAAAACCACCAGCGACGATGTCGTCCGGCCTGCGTCATCGCGCTTCCTCCTCGTTTTGTTTGAATGTTATCCATGCAACGCATGACGCGCCACGTGTGCCAACTTTTGCCGGCTTTGCTTTGTTGCAGTGCAATGAGGCCAATCCTTTGAACTGAGGCGGAAAAGTGTCTCGCATCGCTCTCGTGATCGCAGCCTTGTCCCTGGTAACAGCTACGCTAGCACGCGCCGGGGCGGGCGAATTGCCTGTGAGCGAAGTCGCGCCGGGAATCTTCGTACACTCCGGGGCCATAGCGCTGATGAGCCGCGAGAATGAAGGCGGCATCGCCAATATCGGCTTCATCATCGGAGGTGACGCGGTGGCCGTGATCGACACTGGCGGCAGCCTGCGCGAAGGCGAGGCGCTGCTGGCGGCGGTACGAGCGCGCACGCAAAAGCCGATCCGCTATGTCATCAACACCCATGGCCATCCCGACCATGTCTTCGGCAATGCTGCCTTCATGGCAGAGGGAACCAGCTTCGTCGGCCACAGCAAGCTGCCGCAGGCGCTGGCGAGCCGCGGGCCCTTCTATCTCGACAATTTCAGGCGCCTCATGGGCCCCGAGCTGATCGATCCCGTGAAGATCGTACCGCCGACCCTGCTCGTAACGGACACGCTCACGCTCGATCTGGGCTCGCGCCGCTTGACCTTGCGCGCTTGGCCGGCCGGGCACAGCGACAACGATCTGACCGTGTTCGACGAGAGCACCAAAACCCTGCTTGCCGGCGATCTCGTCTTTCTCGGCCACATTCCGGTGATGGACGGCAGCATTCGCGGCTGGCTCGCCACGCTGAAAGAGTTGGAGACGATCCCGGCGCTGCGCGTTGTTCCCGGTCACGGTCCTGTGAGCGACTGGCCAGCGGCGCTGAGCGATCAACGACGTTACCTGTCAACGCTGCTGTCCGACGTCCGCGCCCTGAACAAGAGGGGCGCGCCGATCCGCGCCGCTGCGGACAAGGCGGCGGCGGACGAGCGGCCGCACTGGCAGCTGTTCGAGGACTACAACGCCCGCAACGCAACTGCAGCATTTTCGGAAATTGAATGGGAATAGCGGGCGCGCTACGCTGGCAGGAGATCAGCTTCACCTAAACCGAGGAGCATGACCATGACGGCATGCACACGCCGCCTGCCCCTGATTGCCCTGCTCCTCGGCATCGCCTTTGCCGTGCCGGCGCAGGCGGACGAGGCCTCCGATCCCTGGCCGGGCCTGGTGCAGGACATCTTCAGCAACCGGCCGATGAACGACGGCGCCGAGGTCATCGGCATCGAGATGCCCTATCGCGCCGAGGATGCCGCCATCGTGCCGGTGACGCTGCGCAGCAAGCTGTCGCCCGGCGACAGCAGACGCATCCGTTCGATCACGCTGGTGATCGACCGCAATCCCGCGCCGATGGCCGCGAAGTTCGAACTCGGCCCGGACGCCAATGTCACGGAAATCTCGACCCGTGTGCGCGTCAACAACTACACCGACGTGCACGCGGTCGCCGAGCTCAGCGACGGCCAGCTCTACGTCTCGAAAGTCTATGTGAAGGCCTCTGGCGGCTGCTCGGCGCCGGCTGCAAAGAACGTGGAGGAAGCCAAGAACCGGCTCGGCCAGATGCGCTACCGGCAATTCGCCCGTGAAGAGGGTCCGGCAAGCCGGTTGCGCGAAGCGCAGATCATGATCGGCCATCCCAACAATTCCGGCCTGCAGATGGACCAGGTCACGCAGCTCTATATCCCCGCCTTCTTCATCAACCAGCTCAGATTGACGCAGGACGATAGCCCCGTGCTGTCGATGGAAGGCGGCATCTCGATCTCGGAAGATCCCAACCTGCGCTTCACCTATCTCTCCAACGGCGCCAAGCGCTTTCGTGCGGAGGCCCGGGATACGGACGGGCATGTGTTCCGCAATGAATGGGAGGTGGAGAAGCCGGGGACTTAGTTTCGTCAGACTTTCGCTGAAGCCCCCTCTCCCCTTGCGGGAGAGGGTGGATCGCCGCGTAGCGGCGAGACGGGTGAGGGGTATGTTTCCGCGCCCACCTGCCTCTCATGCTGGAATATGCCGATAGAACCCCTCATCCGGCGCTTCGCGCCACCTTCTCCCACAAGGGGAGAAGGAAGATCGCACCGTCTGTGCCGCGATAGCTAAAAACACCTCACCTCGGCTTCCGCCTGCGCGCGCCTTAAGTCATTCACCGCCGAGTTGGCCTGCTCCGAGGTGCGAAACTGCACGCCGAGATCGCCGCGCACTTGCGACATGCTGAGCGCGGTCTCGGCGGTAACATAGCGCTCGTAGGGTATGATCGAGGCGACCACGTCGATGGAGCAGGAACATTGCTCGATCGCGGAGCGCGTCTCGCCGTTGGCCTTCATGCAGCCATAGACGTATTCCGCGCGCGCCGCGGTGGGATAATCATTGGCCTCTTCGGCCCGTGCCACGCATACGCTGGCAGCGAGCGCCGTCAATGCGGCGACAATCGGTCGTAGCCGTCCGGCCAGATCCATGCGCGTCCTCCCGCTGGTTGCGACCAAGGCTATGCTATGCGTATTGTGCTGAAAAGCACTCTGTCAGAGGAAACGGCTCACAAGGTGATGACAGTTTTGGCGCGAATTTGGGCGCTCGCAACGGTGCTGGCGCTAGCCGCACCTGCCGGCGCTGCGGACACAATCCGCCTTGCGGTGCAGAAGACCGGAACATTCTCGTGGGAGCTGGCCGCGATCCGAAGCGCCGGCCTCGACAAGGAGGCCGGCCTGGCGCTGGAGGTCACCGAGCTCGCGAGCACCGAGGCCGGCAAGATCGCGATGCGCGCCGGCAGCGCCGACATCATCCTGTCGGACTGGCTGTGGGTGTCGCGCGAGCGCACGCTCGGTGCGAAGCTCACCTTCTATCCCTATTCCAGCGCGCTCGGCGCCGTGATGGTGCCGGCCTCATCGCCGATCAAGACGCTCGCCGACCTCAAGGGCCGCAAGCTCGCGGTCGCCGGCGGGGCGATCGACAAGAGCTGGCTGCTGCTGCAGGCGCGGATGAAGCAGGACGGCGTCGACCTGAAATCGGAAGCAACCATCGTCTACGGCGCCCCGCCGCTGATCGCCGCCAAGGCGCTGGACGGCGAGATGGATGCGAGCCTCAACTTCTGGAATTTCTGCGCCCAGCTCGAGGCCAAGGGTTTCAGGCGCCTGACCGGCATCGAGGACATCTTGCCGAAGCTGGGCGCCAAAGGCGCGGTCGCCGCGGTCGGCTATGTCTTCGACGAGAGCTGGGCGGCGAGCCATAAGGAGGCAGTCGCGCGCTTCATCGCGATGACCCGCAAGGCCAAGGAACTGCTGGCGACCTCGGATGCGGCCTGGGACAAGGTCGCGCCGCTTACCGGCACGACCGATCCCGCCCTGCTCAAGACTTACCGCGATCGCTACAGCGACGGCATTCCGCGCCGGAGCATCGATGACGAGGAAAAGGACGCGCGCGTGCTCTACCGCGTGCTGGCCGAGATCGGCGGCCGCGACCTCGTCGGCCCCGCAGCCGAGCTCGATCCCGGCACCTTCTATCACGCAGTCCCCGGAGACTGAGGTGCTGCGCCTGCTGTCGTTCGCCCTGTTCCTCGCGATCTGGTGGATTGCCGCGCTCGCGGTCGGCGGCGCAAAGCTGCCCTCCCCGCCGGCGGTGCTTCAGGTGATGATCGCGGAAGCATCAAGCGGCGCGCTATTCCTGCATCTCGGCGCCACGCTGGCGCGCGTCGCGCTCGCCTTCACACTCGCGATGTCGCTCGGCAGTGCCATCGGCTATTTGATGGGCCGGGTGAAGCTCGCCGACCGGCTCGGTGATCCCTGGCTGATCCTGCTGCTCAACCTGCCCGCATTGGTCGTGATCGTGCTGGCCTATATCTGGGCTGGCCTCACCGAGGCCGCCGCGATCGCAGCGATCGCCATCAACAAGCTGCCGACCGCCATCGTCACCTTGCGCGAGGGCACGCGCGCGCTCGACCGTTCGCTCGACGAGATGGCGAGCGTGTTCGCAATGCCGCGCTGGCGCGCCTTCCGCCACGTCGTGCTGCCGCAACTGGCGCCCTATATCGCGGCCTCGGCCCGCTCCGGCCTGTCGCTGGTGTGGAAGATCGTGCTCGTCGCCGAGCTGCTGGGGCGGCCGAACGGCGTCGGCTTCGAGATCGGCGTCGCCTTCCAGCTGTTCGACACGCCGCGGCTGCTGGCCTATTCCCTCACCTTCGCCGCCGTCGTGCTCGTCATAGAAACCTTGCTGGTGCAGCCGTTCGAAGCCCGCGCAAACAGGTGGCGGCCCCGTGCGGCTTGAGGTCGATATCACGGGCAAGACTTTCAGGAGTGCCGCGGGCGGAACGCACGAGGTGCTGGCGCCCGTCACGTTCGCGCTGCAATCCGGCGAGGTCGGCGTGCTGATCGGCCCCTCGGGCTGCGGCAAGAGCACGATGCTGCGTATCATCCTGGGACTGGACCACGACTTTGCGGGCCACGTCGCGCGACCGCCGGAGGCACGGATCGGCATGGTGTTCCAGGAGCCGCGCCTGCTGCCGTGGCGCTCGGTCGAGCAGAATGTGCGGCTGGCTGCGCCCGATGTCGCTGATGCCAAGCTCGCCGAGCTCTTCAGGATTTTGGAGCTGGAAGCGCATCGCGACCACTATCCCGGTGAGCTCTCGCTGGGTTTGGCCCGGCGCGTGGCGCTCGCCCGCGCCTTTGCCGTCGAGCCGGATATTCTGGTGCTCGACGAACCGCTGGCATCGCTCGATGACGCTCTCGCCGGACGCTTGCGCGATGAAATTGCAACGCTGGTCGCGAGCCGGCCGGTGATGACGCTTTTGGTGACACACAGCCTGGACGATGCCGTGCGCCTGGGCGACCGGCTGTTCTTCCTATCGCCGCGACCAGCGCGGATCGTGGCCGAGGTGCCTATCGGCATCCCGCGCGACACACGCGGCGAAGCCGAAATTGCGGCGATCAAGGCCGGCCTCGCGCAACGAACTCAAGGCGACCGCACTGAGCGAGATGCCTCATAGCCGGTCGCCTGGCGGACGTGCTAGATTAGCGGGCGGCGGAGCTGATGATGACACGAACAGTCGCCTTCGCAACGCTTGGTCTTGCAGCGCTTAGCCTCGCACTCGTTGCGGTGACGGCGGGCGCGCAGGACATGATGCGTGGCGTCGACCTCACCTCCCCCGCGATGGTCTCGGCTGAAATGACGAGGCCGGAGGTCGAGGCCATGTTGGCCAAAGCGAGCCCAAAGCAGCCTGCCGATTTCACCGGCAAACGCCTGTCGGGTCTCGATCTCTCGGGGCTGGACCTGTCCAACACGGTTCTACGCGCCGCGCGGCTCAACAAGACAATACTTCGAGACGCCCGGCTGGACGGTGCGATCCTCGATCAGGCGTGGCTGCTGGATGCGGATCTTACCGGCGCAAGCCTGAAGGGCGCCAATCTATTCGCCTCGCAAATGGCCCGCGCGCGTCTCGACGGTGCGAACCTGTCAGGAGCGCGCATCGCTGCCGACCTCACCGGCGCAAGCCTGGTCGGCGCCTCGATCGCGGACGCGAATCTCGGCGCCGATATGCGCAACCAGTCGATGGGACTGATGCGCGCGGTGCTGAGATCCGCCAAGCTGGAACGGCTGAACGCGCGCAACGCCGATTTGTCGCGCGTCGACCTCGAATTCGCAGTCCTCAGGGGCGCCGATCTGAGCGGCGCATCACTGAAAAACGCCCAACTCGGCGGAGCCGATCTGACCGGCGCCATCGTCATCGACGCCGATTTCGACGGCGCCGATCTCGTCTCGGCGAAGCTGATCGCACCAAACGGCCTTGACCGCGCCAAGAATTTCGACAAGGCAAAGAACCGCGAGCGCCTGATCAAGGAATGACGGCGCCCTTTGGGAGGACTGGCTGATGCGTGGGGTTCTTGCTTTGATCGCGTTGTTGACGCTTGCCGGCGAAGCCGCCGCGCAGACCAAGGGCAAGGGCATCAGGCTCTGGAATCTCACGACGGAGACCATCTCCGGCTTCCAGCTCGCACCCGCGGGCAAGACCGACTGGGGTCCGAACCAGTGCCTGAATGACAAGGACAAGGAGGTCGACCACGACGAGCGGTTGCGCATCAACGGCATCGAGCCCGGCCGCTACGACGCCAGGGTCAGCTACCCCAATGCACGGCAGTGCATCGTCCGCGATATCGAGATCAAGGCGGATGCAGTGTTCTCGATTGCGGACAAGGATCTGAAGGACTGCACCAAGTAGCGCAGCGGCTCTCCGTTGGAGCTGCTATGCCTTGTCGTTCGGGTGTGGATATTCGCAGCGCCACTTCACCGCGTGCCACTTCGGATGCTCACCGACCCATTGCGCGATATAGGGCGGCGCGGCCATCGCGCATTGCCGCGGCGACCCGGAATAGTGGAACACCAGATGCCGCTCCTCGCAGGTCGCAGGCGAGAGCACCGCGCACACAGTCACCACCAGGTCAATCGGGTTCATGCCGGGATCCTCTCGCAAGGGGGCGATGGAGAGATTAGCACATGAAGCTACGCGCGAAGGAGGGGGAAGTTTCATAGCGCCGAAGCCTCGTCATGGCCGGGCTTGTCCCGGCCATCCACGCCTTGCCTCGTGGAACAAAGAACGTGGATGCCCGGGCCGTCGCCTCGCCGAAGCGGCTTCGGCAGCGTAGCCGGGAGAAGCCCGGGCAAGACGATCTTCCGCGCTAGAAGTTCACGCCAAACACCAATCGCGCCTGATGCCGCTCGAAATTGACGAGGTCGAGATTGCCGCCTGAGCCGGCCGGGCGCCCCCAGGCCTGCATGCTCCAGCTTGCGGTGAGCCGGGAACGCTCGGAGAGCTGGAAATAGGCGGTGGGGCCGACAAACAGGGCCTGGCCTGAGAACTCGCTAAGGCCGATGCCCTCATATTGCCGGAAGTAGCGCATCTCGCCGCCAAGCAGCACATTGGGCCGCACGCGAACCAGGCCGGCAAACGCGGCCCCGATCGTCGAGCTCTTCTCGGATGCCCCTCCAATCTCGAAGCGCGCCCATTCCGGCTGGTAGATCAGGTTGAGGGCGCCGATCGCGAAGTTCGGAATGAGTTCGCGATCGAAGGCGAGCGTAAATTCGGTGCCGTACATCCGCCCTTTCGCGCCGCTGGTCTCGTCGATGCGGTCGCCGTGGAGCTCGGCCGCAATCGTGAAGCCGAATGGTGCGCGCTCACGGTCGAGCAGGCGATAGCGCAGGTCAAGCGAGATGCCCTGGAAGTTGAACTGGCGGCGGTCGTCGATGTCAGGGACGCCGGTAATGTGGTGCAAGCTGGCGGTGCCGCCGACTTCGACACGAAAATTCGGCAGCGGCACCACCTCGATCTCGACCTCATGTTCAAGGGCGCGATAAGCGCCCCCGCCTCTGCCGAAGCGCCCCGTCGTCTGGGTCTGGAATTCGCGCTCGCCGACATTGCCGATATCGGTGCCGATCATGAAGCCGAAGATGTGCTCGGTATCAAAACCTGCCTCGGCGGCGCTGCTGCGCGCCGGCGCCAGCACGATCGCGCACACGATCACCGTCCAGAACTTGCAGGCTCTGCCGCCCATCCCGTGCCCCAAAGGCGCGCGCCGCTGTGATGCGGCAGCAGCGCTGACCGGGCGTCAGCGTAACACACTGCCGCAGAGCACGGTCGAAATTTTGCGGGGAAAGAATTGAAGCCCCTCCACGTGCGGCTTTCGCGCGATCCGCAAAGCATGGAGCACGGCGAGGCGCAGATCCGACACTGCCACGGCTCCGACGGCGTTTGCCATCGAAGCCGCGGCAGGTCGTCGGTCTTACTTGCGCGAGGCGCAGGCGTACATGTTGATTTCCATGCCGACCGGCACTTCCACGATCTTCGGAGCTTTCCAAGCCATTCGGGTCTCCCAAGGTATTGAGCGCGACATCGCGCGGCGAAAAACCTAGGGCTGCGTCGAGTGCAGTTCAAGCCTCGATTCGACTGCCGTCACGTCTGTGCCGATACTTCGCGGCCGCAATTTCTCTCTCGGACAAAGCAAGTTCCCTCCTGGTCAAACACGACCAGCGAGACACCGCCTTGTGCAATGCACCGCGCGTCCAATCGACAACGGTGCCGTCAGCAGTCCTTGTCGGCCATTTCGGCATTCGGCTTGGCGCCCGCGGCGCGCTGAGCCGCCGTCGGCTCGCTCTGCATTTGCCGCTGCGCATCCTCGGACGACGCCGGCGATTCACCGCTGGCCCGGTTCATCGTGCTGGTCGGCGGATGCTGGCTGCTATCGCTCGCCGAACCGGACGTGTGCGATTGCGCGGAGCCCACGGTGACAGGGCCAGAACCGGCATCCTTGTCGGTCTTGTCGGTGCTGGCGCTGCCGGTGTTGCAGGGACCGGCGACCGCAACCCCGGCGCTCAGCGTCAGGATTGCGCAGGCAGCAAGAAGGGAACGCTTCGTATTCATTTGCATCTCCTTTTCTCCCGCAGCGCAGCCCCGGCGCCGGCAGGACATGCGGAGAAACAGGCCGAGCAGCCCGATGTTCCCGAGCGTCAGGCCGGAATGATCGCAAACGTTACGCCCGTCATGCCCGTTCCGCTTGCGGCGCTTCACCGGAGCAATCGTACGAGCGCGCGCCCGGCACGCGAATTCAGCTCCTTCGCATCCAGCGTTCCATCCTTGTCGGGATTGGCTGCGTTGAAACGCTGCTCGACCACCGACAGATATTCGTCGAGGGTGAGGGTCCCGTCGCGGTCGGGGTCTGCCGCGGCGAGTTCTTTCGCGCTCAACCGTCCACGCAATTCGCGCGCATCGAGCGTGCCGTCGCGATCGGGATCGAGCTTTGCGAACGAGGCGGCGGCCACCTTCTTCACCTCGGCAAGATCGAGCGTACCGTCATTGTCGGTGTCGAACAACTTGACCGCATTGCCGGAGGCCGACCACGCCGGACCGGCCGACAGTGCAATCACAAGTGCAAGGGCAATCGAGCGAGCCGAAATCATCGAGACCTCCCTGACATAGCCCCCAGATCAATGGGGCAGAGCCGAGATAAACCCGCAAGCGGCCCTCGGTTCAAGTTTGGACCTGCAACTTGCGCGCGCCACAACCGGTAGAGATGCATTGCCCTGCTCCCAATAGTGCTTCGCGTCGCGGAATTTCTCAGCGTCTGAGCACAAGTTGGAGTTGCCTTTGTCAGGTTTCCGTCAGGTGACCGCCGACGATATCGGCACGGCAGTTACGACTTTCGTATTGACGCGTTTTGGTTTCCGACGGAGTGTTGCAGCCGCAGCGTCAAAAGGCGCGCATTTTGGGAGGAACGGATGAAACGCTTTGCGATGGCCGCGAGCCTCGTCATGCTTGCGTCAACCTGTGCAAATGCACAAACCACCGAGCAGCTGGTCAAGGGTGCGACCGACACATCGAACGTTCTCAATTACGGAATGGGCTACAATCTCCAGCGCTTCTCGACGCTGAAGCAGATCAACAAGGATACGGTCAAGAATCTCGTCCCAATCTGGAATTACAGCTTCAATGACGATCGGAGCGAGGAATCACAGCCAATCGTCTATCAGGGCGTCATCTACGTCACCTCGCACAATGCCACGATGGCGGTCGATGCCAAGACCGGCAAGCAGATCTGGAAGAGCAAGATCGAATATCCGGCGGAGACGCCGCGAATCGTCTGCTGCGGCATCATTAACCGCGGCGTCGCGATTCACGAGGGCAAGCTGTTCCGTACGACGCTCGATGCCCACGTGGTTGCCATCGACGCCAAGAACGGCAAGGAGCTGTGGCGGCAGAAGGCAGCCGACATCAAGGAAGGCTATTCGATGACGGTGGCCCCGCTCGTTGCCGACGGCGTCGTCATCACCGGCATTTCCGGCGCCGAATTCGGCACCCGCGGCTTCATCGACGGCTGGGATCCGGCGACTGGCAAGCATCTCTGGCGAACCCACTCGATCCCCTCGCCGGACGAGCCCGGCGGCGACACCTGGAAGGGCGACACCTGGAAGCTCGGCGGCGGCTCGACCTGGATCACCGGCTCTTATGACCCCGAGCTGAACACGATCTATTGGGGCACCGGCAATCCCGGCCCGTTCAACTCGGCGGTGCGCCCCGGCGACAATCTCTACACCTGCTCCGTCCTGGCGTTGGATCCCAAGACCGGCAAGATCAAGTGGCACTACCAGTTCTCGCCGAACAATCCGTTCGACTACGACGCCGTGGCCGAGATGGTGCTCGCCGACGTGAACATCGAGGGCAAGCCGACCAAGACGCTGATGAATGCCAACCGCAACGGCTTCTTCTACGTGCTCGACCGCACCAACGGGAAGCTGCTCGCGGCTAATCCTTACGTGAAGGTGAATTGGGCGACCGGCATCGACATGAAGACCGGACGTCCGATCGAGACCGACATCTCGAAGGACGCACGCGAGGGCAAGAAGGTGACGGTCTATCCCTCGATCCTCGGCGGCAAGAACTGGGAGCCGATGTCGTTCAATCCGCAGACCGGCCTTGCCTATGCCAACACGCTCGCGTTCGGCGGCAGGTACAAGACCGAGCCGGTCACCTACAAGCAGGGCGAATGGTACCTCGGCATGGACCTGACCGACCTCTGGGAATACGGCGACGGGCCGCGCGGCCATCTCAAGGCTATCGATCCCATGACCGGCAAATCGAAATGGGAAGCGCCGAGCGACATTCCGCGCTTCTCCGGCGTGCTCTCGACGGCCGGAGGCGTCGTATTCTCTGGCGCGCTGACCGGCGAGTTCGAGGCCTTCGACGCCGACACCGGCAAGAAGCTCTGGCAGTTCCAGACCGGCTCCGGCATCGAGGGACAGCCGGTGACTTGGCAGCAGGACGGCGTGCAGTATGTCGCCGTGACGAGCGGCTATGGCGGCGTCTACTCGCTGTTCTCCGGCGACGAGCGGCTTGCCAACGTGCCGCCCGGCGGCTCGCTGTGGGTCTTTGCGGTCAAGCAGTAAACACGGGTACGATGCTGAAAGTGATCTCTCACAAGACGGCGGCGATGATCGCCGCCGTCGCGGTGCTCTCGGTCGCGCATGCGGCGACCGCCCGCGCCGATGACACCACCGGCAATACCATGCAGGCGCAGATCGACCATGGTAAGTCGACCTACGCCTCGAAATGCTCCCACTGCCACGGCCCCAATCTGATGAATTCCGGCACCGTCACGCCGGATCTGCGTGCCATTCCCGACGACAAGACGCGCTTCGTCACCACGGTGAAGAACGGCAAGAACAACAAGATGCCACCCTGGGCCGACATTCTCAGCGACGACGAGATCGGAAACCTCTGGGCGTTCGTCTCCAGCCGGAGGAAGCCATGAGGGGCCGGCGCGTTGCCTGGAGCGTTGCGGCCGTTCTGTCCGCGATGGCGTCGGTCGCTCTCGCAGCCGACGATCCTCTGAAGGTCTGTCTCGACGAGGACCGGCCGCCGCTCTCGGTGCATCGCCGCGACAAGCCGGATGCCGGCTTCGACGTGCTGCTGGCGCAGGCGATCGCCGAGCGGATGGGACGCCCGCTGAAGATCCAGTGGTTCGAGAGCAGGCTGGATGAGGATTCGAGCCCGCAGCTCGAGGCCAATGCGTTGCTCTCGGACGGGCGCTGCTCGCTGGTCGGCGGCTACGCGCTGACGCAGGATTCGCTTGTCGCACCCGGGATGAAGACGGCGCGCTTGCCGGGTTTCGCCGGCGCCACGCGCGACGATCGGCGGCGCCGCGTCCCGCTCGGCGTGCTCGCGCCGAGCCAGCCCTACATCTATTCGCCGATGACGGTGGTGCTGGGGCCAAAGGCCCGCGGGCGCAAGGTCGGCGACATCGGCGATCTCGCCGGCCTTCGTCTCGCCATCGAAAGCGGATCGCTCGGCGACGCCATCCTGATGACCTTCGACAAGGGGCGCCTGATCGACAACATCACCCATCTCGTCCCCGGCCGCGACGATCTCCTCGGCGGACTCGAGCGCGGCGACCATGACGCGACGCTGATCGATCTTGCCCGCTTCGACGCCCATCGCGCCGCGCACCCGGACACGGCGATCACGGCGTCCGGCTACTATTATCCGATCGGAGCCAATCGCGGCTATGTCGGGCTCGCCAGCGATGGCGCGCTGATCGCGGCCGTCAACAAGGCGCTGACGGAGCTCACGGCTTCGGGCAAGATCGCCGAATTCGGCAAGCAGGCCGGCCTCACCTATCTGCCGCCGCGCGAGCCCGCGATCCTCGGCGATGTCTGGACGAAGATCATCCAGCGGTGAGGCTCCCGCGGCCCGAACGCAGTGCGAGCCAATGCGCCAATCTGTCTCGCCTGCGGCCCATGGCAGCGACGGCCTGATGCAGTAGGTTCGGCAAAAATCAGGGAGAGAATCATGTCCGCCAAGCTCGATCGCCGCCACTTCATCGCCGCCGGTACCGGTGCACTGGCGATGCCGTTCGTCGCGCGCGGCGCATCGGCACAGGGCGGCTGGCCGGCGCGGCAGATTCGCATGATCTGCAGCTATCCCGCCGGCGGCCAGACCGACCTGCTCGCGCGCGCCTATGGCGAGTTCATCTCCAAGCAGGTCGGCAAGACCGTCGTCATCGAGAACAAGCCCGGCGCCTCCGGCGCGATCGGGACGGCGGAAGTCGCCCGCGCCGAGCCCGACGGCCACACCATCCTGTGCTCGATCTCGACCACCTACATCATGAACCGGGTGGTGATGAAAAATCCCGGCTACGACATGGACAAGGATCTGACGCTCGTCAGCGTCATTCCCGGCGCGGGCCTGTTGCTGGTCGCGAACCCGAAAACCGGGGTCAAGACGCTGGAGGATTTCGTCGCCTTCGCGCGCAAGAGCGGCAAGGTGAATTTCGGCACCTACAGCGCGGGCTCGGCCCCGCACATGACCGTCAACGAGCTCAACAAGCAGTATGGTCTCAACATCGAGCCGGTGCATTATCGCGGCGAGGCGCCGATGTGGACGGGAATGCTGGAAGGCACCCTCGATGCCGCGATGGGCAGCTACACGGCCGCGCAGTCGGTCCTGCAAAGCGACCGCGGCACGGTGTTCGCCGTGCATTCGAAGAAGGTCGATGCGATCCCCGCGATCAAGACCCTTCCCGAGCAGGGCGCGACGTCGAAATTCTTCACCGTGAGCGGATTTACCGGCTGGGCCGTGCCCAAGGCGACGCCGCAAGCCGTCGTCGACCGCCTGGCCGAGCTCTGCGTCGCCGCCAACACCGATCCGAAAGTGAAGGAGGTTCTCTCGACTTTCGTGCTCGAGCCCGCGATCGGCTTCAAGGAGACTAATGCGCTGTACCAGCGCGAGCTGCCGATCTGGATCGAGAGCGCGAAGTCGTTGGGCCTCGAGCCGGCCTGATCAGAAAGTTGGGCGCATCGGAAGGACGGCCTCGCCGCTTCTGGAAAAACCGCGTCTAATGCTCGCCCGAGCTCGCCGCGCCCTGCTGTGCCTTGTGGATCGAGGACGGCACCACGCCGAAGTATTTTCGGAACACCCGGCTGAAATGCGATGAGCTGGAGAACCCCCAGGAGAAGGCGACGTCGGTAATAGTCTTGCCGGCGTGGGCCTCGAGCTCCTGGCGGCAGTTCTGCAGCCGCGCCTGCCAGATGTAGTCGCTCACCGTGGTGCCGCGCTCCGAGAACAGCATGTGCAGATAGCGCTTGGAGCAACCGAGCTCGGCCGAGATCTGGTCGATGCACAGATCCGGGTCGCGCAAGTGCTCCCGGATGAAGAACTGGGCGCGCACATACATCGCTTCGGGCCCGACACGATCGAACATCGTGTCGGCTTCGCGCAGCGGCAGCAGCAACAGGTCGATCAGCGAATCGGCGACGCCGACCGCGCTGTTGGCCGACAGCTTTGCCGCCTCGTCGAAGGTGGCATGGACGAAATCGTGGGCGATCCGCCCGGTCCCCGTCTTCGCCGTCAATTTGCACGCCGGCATCCGCTGCGACGGGAATCCGCGGTCGCGCAGCAGCGCCTTCGGCACGATCACCACGTCGTGACGGGTAAAGGCGGGACTGATGATCGAATGTGGACAGGAGACGTCATAGGCGATGATGTCGCCCGGATTGATCTCGATGTGACGGCCTTCTTGTTCGAAATAAGACACGCCGTAGGTCTGGAAGTGGATTTTTATGTACGGGTGTTCATTGGCCTTGGCGCGCGCCAGCGTGTGCGCGATGCGATGCTGGCTGACCTCGATCTGGCAGAGCTTCAGGCGCGAGACCGTGGTGTAATCGATGCGACCTTCGAGCGAGGACGCTTCCAGCGGATCGACGTCGAAATGCCCGCACAGGCTCGTGAGCCCGTCGATCCAGCTCTGGATCTGCCGCTTCGGCGTCATTCCGGTCGTCGAGAGCGTGTGAATGGTGTCGGACATTAATCCAGCCACTGATTTGATCCGGAGGTTCGGCGCGAATCGCAACCAGCGCTGCCGGAGCCCTCAGCCGTGATTGCGTGACGTTTACCTCGCATTTGAGCGGTCTCTTGCAACGAGCGCCATCGTTCCATTGCCACTCTTGAAACTTAATCCTCCGCCTTAGTTGCAGCGCCGTCAAGGGGAACCTGAGCGCCGAGGCCGGCCTCGAGGGCGCACCGAAGCCGCTGAATTCGCTACTGCAAAATCAAAATCTTCACCTCCGTGCGCTGTCGAGCAAACCGCCTTCGCTCTTGGGCAAGTTTCCCGATGGCGAAGCCGTTAGGGATTGCGGCAGGAACAACAAGAACGGGCCGCTCCTGCACGTGGACCCGTGGCTCTCATCAGGAGGAGGAAACAGCACAGCATCGTTTCTGGTCCCCATCGTGACCGCCCTGCACGAGCAGACGCCGGACGAGAAGCCCGGCGATTGAGCAATGCTTCGGAAATAATAAACGAGACCAACGGAGGAATGACTATGCGCAAGGTGCTTCTGGCGACCTGTCTTGGTTCGGCGGCGGCTCTCGCCGTCGGCAGCGCTTCAGCAAATGACGAGCTGATCAAGATGTCGCAAAACCCGAAAGACTGGGTGATGCCGGCGGGCGACTACGCCAATACCCGCTATTCGAAGCTAAACCAGATCAACGCACAGAATGTCGGGAAACTCCAAGTTGCCTGGACCTTCTCGACTGGCGTACTGCGTGGCCACGAAGGCGGCCCGCTGATCATCGGCAACATGATGTACGTCCATACGCCGTTCCCGAACAAGGTCTACGCCATTGACCTTTCGCAAGAGAACAAGATCGTTTGGAAATACGAGCCGAAGCAGGATCCCAACGTCATCCCCGTTATGTGCTGCGACACCGTCAACCGCGGCCTGTCCTATGGCGACGGCAAGATCATCCTGCATCAGGCCGACACCAACCTCGTCGCGCTCGACGCCAAGACCGGCCAGGTGGCCTGGTCGGCGACCAACGGCAATCCCGCGAAGGGCGAGACCGGCACGTCGTCTGCGCTGGTCGTCAAGGACAAGGTCCTGGTCGGCATCTCCGGCGGCGAGTTCGGCGTGCAGTGCCATGTCACCGCATACGACCTCAAATCCGGCAAGCAGGTCTGGCGCGCCTATTCCACAGGCCCGGATGATCAGATCAAGGTCGATCCGGCGAAGACGACCTCGCTCGGCAAGCCGGTCGGCCCGGACTCTTCGCTGAAGAGCTGGCAGGGCGATCAGTGGAAGATCGGCGGCGGCTGCACCTGGGGCTGGATCTCCTACGATCCCGCTCTGAACCTCGTCTATTACGGGTCGGGCAATCCCTCGACCTGGAACCCGAAGCAGCGTCCCGGCGACAACAAATGGTCGATGGCGATCTTCGCCCGCGATGCCGACACCGGCATGGCGAAGTGGGTCTACCAGATGACGCCCCACGACGAATGGGACTATGACGGCGTCAACGAAATGATCCTCAGCGATCAGCAGATCAACGGTCAGAACCGCAAGCTGCTGACGCACTTCGACCGCAACGGCCTCGCCTACACGATGGACCGCGAGAGCGGCGAACTGCTGGTCGCCGAGAAGTACGACCCGAAGGTGAACTGGACCAGCGGCGTCGACATGGACAAGAACTCGCCGACCTACGGCCGTCCCAAGGTCGTCGCACAATACTCGACCGAACACGGCGGAGAGGACAAGAACACAAAGGGCATCTGCCCGGCCGCGCTCGGCACCAAGGACCAGCAGCCGGCAGCCTACTCGCCGGACACGCAGCTGTTCTACGTTCCGACCAACCACGTCTGCATGGACTATGAGCCGTTCAAGGTGAGCTACACCGCGGGTCAGCCCTATGTGGGTGCGACGCTCTCGATGTATCCGCCGCAGGGCGAAAGCCACATGGGCAACTTCATCGCCTGGGACAACAAGACCGGCAAGATCGTCTGGTCGAACAAGGAGCAGTTCTCGGTCTGGTCGGGTGCGCTCGCAACCGCCGGGGGCGTGGTGTTCTACGGCACGCTCGAAGGCTACCTGAAGGCGGTCGACGCCAAGACCGGCAAGGAGCTCTACAAGTTCAAGACTCCCTCGGGCATCATCGGCAACGTCACCACCTATGAGAACAATGGCAAGCAATACATTGCCATTCTCTCCGGCGTGGGCGGCTGGGCCGGCATCGGACTGGCGGCAGGCCTGACCGACCCGACCGCAGGCCTCGGTGCGGTCGGCGGCTACGCGGCCCTCAGCAACTACACGGCGCTCGGCGGTACCCTGACCGTGTTCTCGCTGCCGAACTAAACCCGTCAGCATCGCTCCGGCGCGTGGATCGCTCCACGCGCCGGCTCGTCTCCACCGAATGCCGACCGAGGAACAATCTCTTGCGTCAAATCTGCTCTGTCATTGCTGTGATGATGATCTTCGTTGTGTCCGGAGGAAGCGCGGTCGCAGAGGGTCCGGGCGACCCGACCGCCGTGAAGAAGGAAGACGACGGAAAGTGGCTCGATAAGGACGGAAACCCGACCTACAAGATTTCGGCCGACGGCACCGTGGACTGGTTCACCTATTCCGGATACCGCCGCTATCATTCGGACTGTCACGTGTGTCACGGCCCCGACGGCATGGGATCGACATACGCGCCGGCGCTGAGGGATTCCGTGAAGTCGATGAGCTACGGCGACTTCCTCGGCGTGGTCGCCTCCGGCCGCAAGAACATCTCGGCCGCGCAGGAGAACGTCATGCCGGCCTTCGGCGACAACCCGAACGTCGCCTGCTACATGGACGATCTCTACGTCTATCTCCGCGCGCGCTCCACCGACGCCTTGGGCCGGCAGCGTCCTGCGAAAAAGGAGGAGAAGACGGAGGCCTATACCCAGGCTGAAGACGCCTGCATGGGCAAGAAATGAACGTTACGAGGGCTGCCAGGACTACTTCTTGGCGCCTGATGAGAATTTGAGGAGCTACCGATGAAGACACGTGCCGCCGTTGCTTTCGAAGCCAAGAAGCCGCTCGAGATCGTCGAGGTCGATCTGGAAGGCCCGAAGGCCGGCGAAGTCCTGGTCGAGATCAAGGCGACGGGCATCTGCCATACCGACGCCTACACGCTCGACGGCTTCGACAGCGAGGGAATCTTCCCGTCGATCCTGGGACATGAGGGAGCCGGCATCATCCGCGAGATCGGCCCCGGCGTGACCTCGGTGAAACCGGGCGATCACGTCATCCCACTCTACACGCCGGAATGCCGGCAGTGCAAAAGCTGCCTCAGCCAGAAAACCAATCTCTGCACCGCGATCCGCGCGACGCAGGGCAAGGGCGTGATGCCCGACGGCACCAGCCGTTTCTCCTACAAGGGCAAGCCGATCTACCACTACATGGGTTGCTCGACCTTCTCGAACTTCACCGTGCTGCCCGAGATCGCGGTCGCCAAGATCCGCGAGGACGCGCCGTTCGACAAGAGCTGCTACATCGGCTGCGGCGTCACCACCGGCGTCGGCGCCGTCGTCAACACCGCCAAGGTGACGCCAGGCTCCAACGTGGTCGTGTTCGGCCTCGGCGGCATCGGCCTCAACGTCATCCAGGGCGCCAAGATGGCCGGCGCCGACAAGATCATCGGCGTCGACATCAACGATTCCAAGGAGGAATGGGGTCGCAGGTTCGGCATGACCGACTTCGTCAACCCGAAGAAGATCACCGGCGACATCGTTCAGCACCTCGTCGGCCTCACCGACGGCGGCGCCGACTACACCTTCGACTGCACCGGCAACACCACCGTGATGCGCCAGGCACTGGAGGCCTGCCATCGCGGCTGGGGCACCTCGATCATCATCGGCGTCGCCGAGGCCGGCAAGGAGATCGCCACCCGCCCGTTCCAGCTCGTCACCGGCCGCAACTGGCGCGGCACGGCCTTCGGCGGCGCGCGCGGGCGCACCGACGTGCCGAAGATCGTCGACTGGTACATGAACGGAAAGATCCAGATCGATCCGATGATCACCCACGTGCTCAAGCTCGAGGAGATCAACAAGGGCTTTGACCTCATGCACGAGGGCAAATCCATCCGTTCAGTCGTCGTGTTCTAGCTCGAAAACGTCACACCAAGGAGGATCGACCATGACTGTTGCACTCCATCCCTCGATCGACAACGGCATCAAGCAAGGCAGCGGCAGCTTCGCCGGCGGCACGCTGGCCTGCAAATGCAGCGACCACCCGGTGAAGGTCGGCATCAAGGGCGACGTCGCCCACAATCACGCCTGTGGCTGCACCAAGTGCTGGAAGCCGCAGGGCGCGACCTTCTCCGTCGTCGCCGTCGTGCCGCGCCAGAACGTCACCGTGCTCGAGAACGGCGACAAGCTCCAGATCGTCGACCCCTCCGCGGTGATCCAGCGTTACGCCTGCAAGGCCTGCGGCACGCACATGTACGGCCGGATCGAGAACAAGAACCATCCGTTCTACGGCCTCGACTTCATCCATCCCGAACTGTTCCAGGAGCAGGGCTCGCAGGCGCCGCAATTCGCCGCCTTCGTTTCCTCCGTGATCGAATCGGGTGTGAAGCCCGAGCAGATGGCCGGCATCCGTTCGCGGCTGAAGGAGATCGGCCTCGAGCCCTATGACTGCCTGTCCCCGCCCCTGATGGACGCGATCGCGACCCATGTCGCGAAGGCCAAAGCCGCTTAGGAAGACTGCCTGGACGCCCGCCTGAACTGGCCGGCCGCCGGATCTTGGCTACACCATCTGCAACTCGCTGGCGTTCGTTGCCGCCAGCGAGCCTCACGGGCCCCGCTGCCGGGACCACCGCGGCGCGATGCCGCCGCTTCTGCACCACGCGTGGGTGAGGACCATCGGCTCCTCAGTCCTGGTCTCTGAATGACTGCGCAGGACCGTCCGCTTCCTGCTTGAAGTTCGCGGTGCTCTGCGTTCTCCCTCCCTCGACTGAGGCCTACTGCTTCGTCCGTTCGGTGCAGCCGGCGGACGAAGCTTTTTTCGTTGCGTCCATTTGATACGCAACGTGGCGGATGACGCGCCCTGCTTTTGACAAACCGTCAATGCAATCTTTTCCCGGTGAGAACACTCGGCTGTGAACGCCGGGTCGGCGCGATCTCTGCTAAGGTCGCGCCGTCACGATGCCGCACGACGTACAATCAATTAAGAAGAAAACGGGAGGTATCGAGCACATCCAGACATCGCTACCTGCGTTCCTGCCTCCCTCCGGGATTTGCCCGCGCGGGACTACGGCGGGATGTGGCGAGACGACGCACGAACCGTCGCCGGCCGGCGTCGGCGGACTTTGAATTTGGCATGCTTATGAAGAGCGAGGCACGATCATGATCAAGGTGAAGATCAACGGCCAGGAACAGAGCTGGGACGGTGACCCGGATCTCCCGCTACTCTGGTTCCTGCGTGACGAGGCCGGGCTCACCGGCACCAAATACGGCTGCGGCCAGGCGCTGTGCGGCTCCTGCACGGTCATCGTCGACAAGCAAGCGGTGCGCGCCTGCATCACGTCCGTCAACGACGTCGCCGGACGCGAGGTCACCACGATCGAAGGCCTGCATCCGAACGGCGATCACCCGGTGCAGAAGGCGTGGCGTCAGGTCAACGTGCCCCAATGCGGCTTCTGCCAGGCCGGCCAGATCATGCAGGCCGCGGCGCTTCTGATGGAGAATCCCAAACCCTCGCACGACCAGATCCGCGAGGCGATGTCCGGCAACATCTGCCGTTGCGGCTGCTATCAGCGCATCGAGAATGCCGTCCATCTCGCATCGACGGGAGTGTGACATGAACTTCATCGACAATCCCCGCAAGCTTCGCGGCTTCGAAAAGCACATCAAGGTCGAGAAGGTGTCGCGCCGCAGCATCCTGAAGGGGCTCGGCGTCACCGGCGGCTTCGTGCTCGCCGCCCCCGTGATGTCGCGCCAGGCGCTCGCCTATGAGACCGGCGCCGGCAAGATGCCGCACGGCGTCGTGGTCGATCCGCGCGTGTTCGTTTCGGTAGGCGCGGATGGCATCGTCACCATCGTCGGGCATCGTTCGGAAATGGGCACCGGCGTGCGCACCAGCCTGCCGCTGATCGTGGCCGAGGAGATGGAGGCCGACTGGTCCAGGGTCAAGGTGCAGCAAGCCCATGGCGACGAGGTCAAGTTCGGCAACCAGGACACCGACGGCTCGCGCAGCACGCGGCATTATCTGATCCCGATGCGCCAGATCGGCGCTTCGGCTCGCACAATGCTGGAGCAGGCCGCGGCCAAGCGCTGGGGCGTGCCGGCGACCGAGGTCAAGGCGGTCAACCACGAGGTCGTGCACAGCGCCAGCGGGCGCAAGCTCGGCTTCGGCGAGCTCGCTGCCGACGCCGCCAAGGAATCGGTGCCGAGCGCCGAGGGCCTCAAGCTGAAGGACCCCAAGAACTTCCGCTATCTCGGCAAGGGCCAGATCGGCATCGTCGATCTCCACGACATCACCACCGGCAAGGCGAACTACGGCGCCGACGTGCGGCTGCCCGGCATGAAATATGCCGTGATCGCCCGTCCGCCGGTGACCGGCGGCAAGCTGGTCAAGTTCGAGCCGGCGGAGGCGCTGAAGATCCCCGGTGTCGAGAAGGTGATGCAGGTGCGCGGCTGGCCGTGGCCCTCGAAATTCCAGCCCCTCGGCGGCGTCGCGGTGATCGCGCGCAACACGGGCGCGGCGATCAAGGGCCGCGACGCGCTGAAGCTGACCTGGGACGACGGTCCCAACGGCAAATACGACTCCGTCGCCTACCGCAAGGAGCTCGAGGAGGCCTCGCGCAAGCCGGGGCTCGTGCTGCGCAAGGAGGGCGATGCGGACGCTGCCCTGAAGAGCGCCGACAAGGTGATCGTCGGCGAATATTACCTTCCGCATCTCGCCCATGTCGCCATGGAGACGCCGGTGGCGGTCGCGGACGTCAAGGGCGACAGGGCCGAGATCTGGGCGCCGGTGCAGAGCCCCGGCGGCACCCGCGAGGACGTCGCCAAGACGCTCGGCATTCCCGAGGCCAACGTCACGGTCAACGTGACGCTGCTCGGCGGCGGGTTCGGACGCAAGTCGAAATGCGACTTTGCGCTCGAAGCCGCGCTGCTCTCGAAGGAGCTCGGTGCTCCGGTGAAGGTGCAGTGGACGCGGGAGGACGACATCCACAACGGCTTCCTGCACACCGTCTCGGTCGAGCGGATCGAGGCCGGCCTCGACAAGAGCGGCAAGGTGATCGCCTGGCGCCACCGCAGCGTGGCTCCCAGCATCGCCTCGACCTTTGCCGCCGGCACGGTGCATCAGGCGCCGTTCGAGATCGGCATGGGCCTGGTCGATGTGCCGTTCGAGATCGCGAACATCTCGTGCGAGAACCCGGAAGCCGCGGCGTTCACCCGCATCGGCTGGTTCCGCGCGGTCTCGAACATCCCGCGCGCCTTCGCCGTCCAGTCGATGGTCGGCGAGATCGCGCAGGCAACGGGCCGCGACCAGAAAGAGATGCTGCTCGAGCTGATCGGCTCGCCTCGCATCGTCAAGCCCAACGTGAAGGACCTATGGAATTACGGCGAGCCCCAGGACAGCTACCCGATCGACACCGCGCGCCTGCGCAAGGTGGTCGAGCTGGTCGCCGAGAAGGGCGAATGGGGACGAAAGGTGCCGAAGGGCCACGGTCTCGGCATCGCCGTGCACCGCAGCTTCGTCAGCTACATCGCGACCATCGTCGAGGTCGCCGTCGACGACAAGGGCAAGCTGACGGTGCCGCGGGTCGACACGGCGATCGATTGCGGCACCTATGTCAACCCCGAGCGCATCGCTTCGCAGATCGAGGGCGCGGCGATCATGGGGCTTAGTCTCGCCAAATACGGCGAGATCACCTTCAAGGACGGCAAGGTGCAGCAGAAGAATTTTGACGACTTCCAGGTCGTCAGGATGGACGACTCGCCTGTGGTGACCAATGTCTACATCGTGCCGCCCGGACCCGACACGCCGCCGAGCGGCGTCGGCGAGCCCGGCGTCCCTCCGTTCGCGCCAGCCCTGATCAACGCGATCTTCGCAGCGACGGGAAAACGCATCCGCGCGCTTCCGATCGGCAAGCAATTGGAGGCGTGAGACGGAACCGAAGTGCGAGGCGGAACACAAGCCGCCTCGCGCCGTTTCCATCGATCTGACAGGAGCAGATCGATGACCAACATCTCAAGTGCGCTCGCAGTCTCGCTGTCGGGCGCCTTTCTTTTGACCGCCGCGGGCGCATTCGCCCAGAGCAACACGACGCCGCCGACCACCGCGACGCGCCCCACCGGCCCCGACCAGACTTCGCTGCCGAACGCCAACGCCCCACCCGCCTCCGCCACCCAGACCACCGGGCAGCACAATCCGGATCCCAAGATTCGCGAGATGAACCAGAAGGAGAAGGACAAGGTCGAGCGCGAGGGGAAGTAGTTATCTGGCGCTGCGCAAACAAATGCGGCGGATGTTGCCATCCGCCGCATTCGCCACCCCCCGCTGCTCCGCTTCTTTCGATCCGCCCGCGGAGCTATTTCTTCAGCGCGAAGACCCAGACGACGCCGCCCTGCGGCACGTTGGCTTCGATGCCGATATTGTTGGTCACGAGCGCATCCTGGATGCGCTGCGCGTCGACGCCCCAGCCCGACTGGATCGCGATGTACTGCGTGCCGTCGATCTCATATGACACCGGCATGCCGACGATGCCGGAGTTGGTCTTCTGCTCCCACAGCAGTTCGCCCGTCTTGGCGTGGAAGGCGCGGAAATAGCGGTCGTTGGTCCCGCCGACGAAGACGAGATCGCCAGCGGTCGCGGTGACCGATCCGAACAGATGCGACTTGGGGAAGTTGTGCTGCCAGACCTTCTTTCCGGTTGCGGGATCCCAGGCCTGGAGCTCGCCAAAATGATCCGCGCCCGGCTTTGTCTTCAGGCCGATGTCTTCCGGCTTGGTGCCGAGCCAGAGCTCGCCCGGCTTGAGTGGCACTTTCTCGCCGGTAAAGCCGCCGCAGAAATTCTCGTTGGCAGGCACGTAGACGAGGCCGGTCCTCTGGCTGTAGGCCGCCGATGGCCAATCCTTGCCGCCCCACAGCGAGGGACAGAACTCGACGCGCTTGCCGATCACCGGCTTGTGCGCTGGATCCACGATCGGCTTGCCGGTCTCGTCGATGCCCTTCCAGACGTCAGTGAAGACGAACGGCCATCCGGCGACGTAATTGATCTTGGTCGGAGTCCGCTCCAGCACCCAGAAGATCGCGTCGCGGCCGGGATGGACCAGGCTCTTGATGGTGCGGCCGTTGCGTTGCAAATCGATCAGCATCGGCGCGTCGACCTCATCCCAATCCCAGGAATCGTTCTGGTGGTATTGGTGATAGGCCTTGATCTTGCCAGTGTCGGGATCGAGCGCGAGCACCGAGGCTGTGTAGAGATTGTCGCCGGGATGCGAGTCGCCGGGCCATGGCGCGGCATTGCCGACACCCCAATAGATCGTCCTGGTCTCCTTGTCGTAATTGCCTGTCATCCAGGCCGACCCGCCGCCGTTTTTCCAATCGTCGCCTTGCCAGGTGTCATGACCGGGCTCGCCTTCACCGGGGATGGTGTAGGTCCGCCACAACTCTTTGCCCTCCTTGGCGTCATAAGCAACGATATAGCCACGCACGCCGAACTCGCCGCCGGAGCCGCCGACAATGACCTTACCGTCGACGATCAAGGGCATCAGGGTGAGGTACTGCCCCTTCCTGTAGTCCTGCACCTTCGTGTCCCACAGCACCTTGCCGGTCTTGGCATCGAGCGCGACCACGTGGTCGTCCGTGGTGGCGAGGTAGAGCTTGTCCTCCCACAGACCAACGCCGCGGTTGGTCGGATGCAGCTGGAACAGATCGTCAGGAAGCTGCCGCTTGTAGCGCCAGTATTCGTCGCCGGTCTTCGCATTCAGTGCGATCACCTGGCCCATTGGGGTCGTCACGAACATCACGCCATTGTTGACGATCGGCGGGGCCTGATGGCCTTCGACCACGCCAGTGGAAAAGGTCCAAACCGGTGTGAGGTTCTTCACGTTGGAGGTGTTGATCTGATCGAGCGGGCTATAGCCGTGCCCGTCATAGGTGCGCCGGTAAAGCATCCAGTTGTGGGGCTCGGGGTTTTCCAGCCGCTGCGCGGTGACCGGAGAATAACTCTCGATCGGCCCCGATAGAGCGGCGGTTGAGGCAAGACACGTGAAGGCGACCAAGCCGGACAGTAACCATTGCTTCCTGATCATGGAAGTTTTCATGGACGTTCCCCTTTTCATCCGCTTGAATTCTTGTTGTGAATTCTTGTTGTGAATTCTTGTCGTTCGTCCCGTCTTCCGCCTTTCGGCGGTGGCGGCTAGTCGTGAGGCGGGCCCAGCCCGCAACCGTCCATCATCCTGGCTGTGTGCCACCTACCTTTCCCATGAAATTGCCGGCGACGCTGAGCGAACCATCAGCGAGCGCCAGCGGCAGCGCTGCTAGCCGCCGCGGCGCCGGCCCGAACACGACCTGCGCGCCCGCGCGGGGATCGAATTCGGAGTTGTGGCACATGCACTTGAAAACCTCCTTGTCGCCGACATCGCTCTTCACCCAGGCGGTGACGGGACAGCCGGCATGCGAGCAGATCGCCGAATAGGCGATGATGCCGTCGACGGCGCGCGCGCGGGTCTTCTCGTCGAGGTCGGCGGGATCGAGCTTGATGATCAGGATTTCGTTGAGCCGCGAGGCGCTGCGCACCACCGATGTGGTGGGGTCCTTCGGCCAGGCATGGATCGGCGGTCCACCGACCCGTAGATCAGCCGCAGTGATGAGCTTTCCCTCCTGGTCACCTTCGGAGAAGACGAGCAGATCGCCTTTCTGCGGCCGCTCATCCGAGCCGGGCGGATCCTCACCTGCGCGGGCCCTGGTTGAACAGCCGAGACACGCCGTCGTGGCCATCGCACCGAGCAGCAGGGATCGCCGTGTCTGTTCGGTGCCCGCTTCGACGTCGGGTTCCGTAGCATTTTCGGAAGATGATGAATGGGTATCGAACGATGCGCGAGCCATGCCCGCTAGCAGGCGCTGGAACTCTGCCGAAAACAAGGCGAAGACTTGGCGCCGCAGTGCATCAATATGGCTTTGCTCGCGTTGATTGCGTAGGAGTAAATGCGTTCAAGCGCGTTTTCGCGATTTCTACATCGCGTTGCGCGAATGGCATGATGATTTCGCAGATCAGATCCGATGATGGAGGAATTGCTGCGACGCCACGATGCGATGCGGAATCCCACGCAGGCATCGGTGTCCTTCACGACCTGAGCACGTGACGCGGCGAAGCGATGCGGCCCGCAAGTGTTGCCGACGCCATCTCAAAGCTGTCGGCGATACGACGCGCCTTGTCGATGAAGAGTGCAGCCGCCGCCGGCGGGCAGACCTCGCGCGCGGTCTGCTCGAACAGGTCGAGCCAGCGATCGAAATGGCCGCCGGCCAGGCTGAGCGGCAGGTGTGCCCGCATCGGTGAGCCATGATAGCGGCCGCTCATCAGCACGACCGACGACCAGAAATCCCTGAGCTTGGCGAGATGCTCGTCCCAATTCTGCACGACGCCGAAGACGGGCCCCAACAGCGCGTCCTCGCGCACGCGTCCGTAGAAGCGGGTGACGAGTTCTCCAATCATCTCCTCGGTGATCCCGGTGCGCTCGATCGCATCCTGGGTCAACAGGCTCCGGCGCGCGGCCGCAGCTTCCCGCTCGGCCTTCAGTCGATCCGACATGTCCTTTGCTATCCGTTCCGTTATCCCCGCAGGCCGCCCGTTCGACATTGTCGGGCCTATCGCACGCGGCGTCTTTGTCGCAGCGCAAATTGCGGGATCTGGCGGCGGACGCTGGGCGCCCGCCGCCAATGCCTTCGTCAGGCGGAATAAGTGTAAAAGCCCTGCCCGGTCTTGCGGCCGAGATGGCCGGCATCGACCATCTCTTTCAGCAGCGGCGCTGGCCGATATTTAGGATCGTTGAAGCCCTTGTAAAAGACCTCCATCACCGAAAGCATGGTGTCGAGCCCGACGAGATCGGCAAGTGCGAGCGGCCCGATCGGATGGTTGCAGCCGAGCTTCATGCCCGCGTCGATCTCTTCCGCCGTCGCGATGCCCTCCTGGAGCGCGAAGATCGCCTCGTTGATCATCGGACACAGGATGCGGTTGACGGCGAAGCCCGGGCTGTTCTTGGCCGTGATCGCCACTTTGCCGACGCGCTTGGCGAAATCCAGCGCCTTGGCATGGGTGTCGTCCGAGGTCTGCAGGCCGCGGATGAGTTCGAGCAGCGCCATCACCGGCACCGGGTTGAAGAAGTGCATGCCGATGAAGCGGTCGGGACGGTCGGTCGCGGCGGCGAGCTTGGTGATTGAGATCGAGGAGGTGTTGGTCGCGACCAGCGTGCGCGGCGACAGGGTGGCGCAGAGATCCTTCAGGATCTTGACCTTGAGCTCCTCGTTCTCGGTCGCGGCCTCGATGACGAGGTCGCAATCCGACAGCTTCGCCCGGTCCGTGGTGCCGGTGATGCGCTTGAGCGTCGCCTCGCGGTCGGCCGCCGACATCTTCTCTTTTTTGACCAGCCGCTCGAGGCTTCCGCCGACGGTCGAAAGGCCGCGGTTCACCGCCGCATCGGAAATATCGACCATTACGACCGAGAGGCCGGCGGCCGCGCAGACCTGCGCGATGCCGTTCCCCATGGTCCCTGCCCCGATGATGCCAACGGTCTGGATCATTGCGTCACATCCTTCATCCTTGCGGGCGCGCCAGTCGCAGCCCGGCTCCATTGTTCCTGCATTAGGGTCTAGCACCGCCATTGGGCCGGCGCGACCCGATCCTGTTCCTTAGCGCATCCGAGGCCGGAAGAAAGCCGCCCGCGGGGCCGCCAGGCGCCTCGATTGTCGGTCCCTGGCCGCGTCTATCGATCATCCTGAGCCCTTCTCCAACGGCTCCGGCGGGGTTGCCCACCCCCTGGCCCCTTGATTATGGCAGCGGCAGCAGCGAGAAGGGCGGCGCGGGGCTACCGCGGAACAGGGGCTTGCCCGAGACCGGATGAACGATTTCGCACGATCCATCGGTGCCGCCTTTGCGCTGATCGGCGACGCCGACACCGAGCTATTGGGCATCGTCGCCCTGTCGTTGCGGGTCAGCCTGACAGCCAGCATCCTGGCGCTCCTGATCGGCGCCCCCTTTGGAGCCCTGCTTGCGATCACCCGCTTCCGGGGACGCCAAATCATCATCATTCTGACCAATGCCCTGCTCGGGCTTCCGCCGGTCGTGGTCGGGCTCGCGCTCTATCTTCTGCTGTCGCGGTCCGGCCCGTTCGGGGCGGCGGGCTTGTTGTTCACGCCGGCCGCCATGGTGATCGCGCAGACGCTGCTGGCGACGCCGATCGTGGTGGCGCTGGTGCACCGGCCGGCAAGCCTGTTGTGGGCGGAGTATGGCGACCTGGCGCGGATCGACGGGCTGTCGGCCCTGCGCAGCATGGCCCTGCTGTTCGCGCTCGGCCGGACCTCGTTGCTGACGGCCTTTCTCGCCGCGTTCGGGCGCGCCATTGCGGAAGTCGGTGCCATCATCATCGTCGGTGGCAACATCCGCGGCTTCACCCGCACGATGACGACGGCGATCGCGCTGGAAACCAGCAAAGGCGAGCTGCCGCTGGCGCTCGGACTCGGGCTGATCCTGCTCGCTCTCAGCGTCGCGGTCTCGACCGTCGCCTTCGTCCTAGTTGGGCGCGTTGGGGAAAAATAGCTGCTCGCCACCGACCTTGTACCCGGCGATCGCTTGCTGCCCTTGCGGCGAAACCAGCCAGTCGACGAAAGCCTGTCCCTCCTTTGCCTTCACGTTCGGATGCTTTGCAGGATTGACCAGCATGACGCCGTACTGGTTGAAGAGCCGCTTGTCACCCTCGGTCAGGATGGCGAGTTCGCCACGGTTCTTGAACGACAGCCAGGTGCCGCGGTCCGACAGGAGGTAGGCATTCGACGACGAGGCCATGTTCAGCGCCGGACCCATGCCCTGGCCGATCTCCCGGTACCAAATGTCCTTGCCGGCACTGAGGTCGACGCCTGCCTCCTTCCATAGTCTCAGCTCGGCCGCATGCGTGCCGGACTTGTCGCCGCGCGAGATGAACGGCGCCTTCTGCGTCGCGATCTTGCGCAGCGCATCGACCACGTCCTTGCTGCCCGAGATCTGCGCCGGATCGCTCTTGGGGCCGATGATGACGAAGTCGTTGTACATGACGTCGAAGCGCTTCACGCCCTGCCCTTCGGACATGAACTTGTCTTCGGCCGTCCGGTCGTGAACGAACACGACGTCGGCATCGCCACGCCGCCCGATGTCCAGCGCCTGACCGGTGCCGACGGCGACGACCCTCACGCCGATGCCTTCGGCCCTCGAAAACAGCGGCAGCAGATGACCGAACAGCCCCGACTGTTCCGTCGAGGTGGTCGAAGCCACGGTGATGGTGCGATCCTGTGCGGATGCGATGGTGGACCAGAGCAGAACCGCTCCGATGGTGACAAGCTTCCTCATGCGACGTCCCGGGCTGGGCAATGACGGTTCTGAATAGCGGCTCGCGAGGATGGCGGGAACCCCAAGCTTCGGATCGCAACGAGAGTTGATGCGCGCGGTGCACCTCGTCTGGCAGAAAGAGCGCGCCGGCGCGCTAGGCACGCCTGCAAAACAAGAAGTGAAAAAACAACCCCATGCACAGTAGCGATGGGGTTGAAAGGCTTGAGCATTTCGGTGTTGCCGAAGACACGCTTGCGGCGTCGGGCAAAACAGGGGTATTATTGCATCATCGGCTGCTGTGCGGGTTGCGTAACTCGGGCGGATGCGCGCTGGATGCGTGGATGTTCTGCAATTGGTCCTGCCTACGTTGACACGGATGTGACGGCCGGGGCAGGTTTTCACATTGCTGGCGAATCAGCGATTGCCTCACGCCGAGTACCTCTTGGACAACTCCCAGTGCTTTCGAGACTGATATCGTTGCTGCGCCGCATCCCTGCGGTGAACTGGGCGTTTTCCCGACTCCGGCCTATGCCGCACAGCGGCAACATTGAGGTCGCGCCGACCGTCACGGACGCTGCGCCCGCCATCATCGAAGACGTCGCGGTCCCGGCTCAAGCTCCAAGCGCCGAGATCAGCACCGCCCCGGTGCGCGACGACGCTGCCCCCGCCACCCAGGCTCTGGTCGCGGAGAACGATGCGGCTGTGTCTGTCGTCGCGGAGAATCCGTCCGACGAAATCCGTATCAGCGGGGACTCCTCTCCGGAGACCGTGACGGAAATCGAGGCGCCCGCGACGCCGCCAGCCTCCGAGGAGGTGCTGGCTGCATCGGTCGGTGCGGAGAGCGAGCCAGTTGCAGCCTCTGATCTCGCCATCGTTGATGATGATGCATCGCCTGCTGAGATTCCTACAGAGGTCGACTCCGCCGTCGTAGAAGAGGTTGTGATTTCGTCAGCGGAGGTCGCGACCGCCTTGACTGATGTCCCTGATGTCATCATCGAGGCAGCCTCCTCGCCCGACGTTTCCGCTGCCGTCGATCCGGTCGCCGTCGAAGAAGTCGAGCTTCTCCGCGCCGAGGCCGATAGCGTCACGACTGATGCCTCTGAAGCCAGCGCCGACAGCGAACCGGCGCTCGTTGTCGAAAGCCCGCAAGTCCCTACAAACGATGTTCCGCTCGCTGCGGCGACTAACGACTCCTTGAGCGGTGTCACCGATATCGAGCCGGCTCCGGCTCTCGCGTCTCCTTCGCCAGAGATCCGCAACGTCCCGAAAGTTCGCGCGAGAGCCGCAGAGCCCGCCGACCGCGCGGCGCTGATCCGGCAGCGCTGGGCGGAGAGCGGAATCAGGATGTGGAATCCGCGGCTGCACGGCACCGGCGAAGCCGCGCTGAACATCCAGGGAAGCATCGGGCTGCTGCCCCCGGCACCCGGCGAGACAATGCCGCGCTACGACAAGCTGGAATTCAGGATGCTCGGCGGACAGATCGTCTGTGAGGGCGTGATCGTCGAGGCACCGGTTCAGGCGAGCCATCGGAGCTTCACGCAGCTTGCCGAGCCGCGGACCAGCGAGCGCGTCCGCGAACCGGCGCGCGAGCGCCAGGCCGTCCTCGCCTGATCCGACCGTGGCCATGTGCTAGGCTGATGTCGCGCATGGGCGATAGCAGGCGGTAGCTGCAGCGATTTCGGGCGACCTGTGCCTGAGACGTGCGCACGCTGCGGCCGGATATCCTTAACGGG
Organism: Bradyrhizobium sp. IC4059; assembly: GCF_020193615.1. Classification (NCBI taxonomy): domain Bacteria; kingdom Pseudomonadati; phylum Pseudomonadota; class Alphaproteobacteria; order Hyphomicrobiales; family Nitrobacteraceae; genus Bradyrhizobium; species Bradyrhizobium sp. IC4059. The sequence continues at coordinate 535,328 of NZ_JADYVH010000003.1, read as the reverse complement.
ACCTCACCAATGCACGCGATCGGAAAATCGTAAGGCAGCGCGCAACCAGTGCTGGCCTGCCCGGGCCAGAATTGATCTAACGGCCCCTTTACCCCTGCCGTGCAAGATTGCCCACGTTTTTCAGGGGATCTGGGGCTCGTATTGCAATGCCTATTGCCGATTTGAAATCTCATCTTGCCGCCGCGATGCGATTGTTTCGCGTTCCCGCCGACAATCCGGACCTGACGCGGGCGCAGTTCGACGCCTTCTCCAAGCAGATCCCGCTGCTCTACTTCATCCTCATCAGCAACACGATTGCGGTCGCCTACACCTATGTGAACGTGGCGCCGGACTGGCTGACGATGATCGTGCCGGCCGTGCTGACGGTGCTCGCGGGCTTGCGGACCTTCTGGTGGCTACGCCAGCGCCGGCTGGTGCGCAGCGATGCCGACATCCTGCGCAATCTGCGCGCCACCAACTGGCTGACCCTGCCGATCGGTGCCGGCTTCACCGCCTGGTCCTTCGCGCTCTACCCCTACGGCGATCCCTTCGCCAAGAGCCAGGTCGCGTTCTACATGGCGGTCACCGTGATCGGCTGCATCTTCTCGCTGATGCATCTGCGCTCGGCGGCGCTGATCGTGACGCTGATCGTCGACGTGCCCTATGTGCTGTTCTTCTTTGCCACGGGCGAGCCGACGCTGAAGGCGATCGCGGTCAACAACCTCCTGGTTTCCGCCGCGATGGTGACGGTGCTGTTCATCTACTACCGTGACTTCGCCGATCTCGTCGCCAGCCGCAAGTCGCTGCTCGCGCAACAGGCGGCGACGCAGGCGCTCTCTGACGAGAACTTCCGCCTTGCCAATCTCGATTCACTCACCGAGCTGCCGAACCGCCGCCGCTTCTTCGCCGAGCTGTCGAGCGCCTTCACCGATGCCGAACGCAGGAAAGTTCGGATCGCGGTCGGCATCATCGATCTCGACGGTTTCAAGCCGATCAACGACAATTACGGCCATTCGGTCGGAGACCGCGTCCTGATCGAGGCCGGCCGGCGCATCCGCGAGGTCTGCGAGGGCTTTGGTCCGCAGCGGGTCGAATTCGCCCGATTAGGCGGCGACGAGTTCGGCCTTGTCGTTTGCGGCGACCCCGACGATGCGGACCTGCTGCGGCTGGGCCAGCGCATTGGCGACCAGGTCAGGCTTCCCTACCAGCTCGACACCGCCCATACCGGGCTGTCCTGCTCGATCGGCTTTGCCTCGTTTCCCCAATCGGCAACGACCGCGGAAGCACTCTATGAGTGCGCCGACTATTCACTTTATCACGCCAAGCGCCATCTGCGCGGCCGCACCGTGATCTTCTCGAGCGAGCTCGAGGCCGAGATCCGCAGTCGCGGAGTCATCGAGAATCTGCTGCGCACCGCCGATTTCGGCACCGAGATGGACCTGGTGTTCCAGCCGATCGTCGATGCCATGAGCGAGCACACCGCCGGCTTCGAGGTTCTGGCGCGCTGGCGCAGCGCCCGCCTCGGCCTGGTCTCCCCGGCCGATTTCATTCCGGCCGCCGAGCGCATCGGACTGATCCGGCCGCTGACGCAAGCGCTGCTGGTGCGCGCGCTCGCCATCGCCAGGACATGGCCCGATCACATCCGCCTGTCGTTCAATCTCTCAGCCCACGATGTCTGTGCGGCGGAGGGCATCCTGCCGCTGATCTCGATCATCGAGAAGAGCGGGCTGCCGCCGCGCCGGATCGATTTCGAGATCACCGAGACCGCCGTCACCTTCGATTTCGTCCGCGCACAGCAATCGATCGCAACGCTGAAGGCAATGGGCTGCGGCATTTCGCTGGACGATTTCGGCACCGGCTATTCGTCGTTGAGCCACGTGCACCGGTTGCCGCTCGACAAGATCAAGGTCGACCGCAGCTTCGTTTCCGACATCAACGAGAATCCCGTCAGCCACAAGATCATCAAATCGCTCACCGGTCTCTGCGACGACATGGAGATCGCCTGCGTCGTCGAGGGCGTCGAGACGCGTGCTCAGCTCGACACCCTGCGCCGCCTGGGATGCGACTTCATCCAGGGTTACTATTTCGCCAAGCCCATGCCGGCCGATGCGATTGGCGACCATCTTGCGAAGGAGAGCCGGCGCCTCGACGGCACCGGGACCAAGGTCGTGGCCTAAAGCGCGATGCGCGCTTTAGGTTATTGTTTGAGCATAATCTTTTCGGAAAACCGCTACGCACTTTTCCGGATCATGCTCTAAAGCCTCGTCTACTCCGCCAGGCTCGGCAGATCGAGCCCCTTGTCGCGCGCGCACTCGATCGCGATGTCGTAGCCTGCATCGGCGTGGCGCATGACGCCGCTGGCGGGATCGTTCCACAGCACGCGTTCGATCCGCTTCGCAGCCTCGGGTGTGCCGTCGGCGACGATCACCATGCCGGCGTGCTGCGAATAGCCGATGCCGACGCCGCCGCCATGATGCAGCGACACCCAGGTCGCTCCGCTGGCGCAATTGAGCAGCGCATTGAGCAGCGGCCAATCGGACACCGCATCCGATCCGTCCTTCATCGCCTCGGTCTCGCGGTTGGGGCTCGCCACCGAGCCGCTGTCGAGATGATCGCGGCCGATCACGATCGGCGCCTTCAATTCGCCACGCGCCACCATCTCGTTGAAGGCAAGGCCGAGGCGATGGCGGTCGCCGAGACCGACCCAGCAGATCCGTGCCGGCAGGCCCTGGAACTTGATGCGGGCCTTTGCCATGTCGAGCCAATTGTGCAGATGCTTGTCGTCAGGCATTAGCTCCTTGACCTTGGCATCGGTCTTGAAGATGTCCTCGGGATCGCCCGACAGCGCGGCCCAGCGGAATGGCCCGACGCCGCGACAGAACAGGGGGCGGATATAGGCGGGCACGAAGCCGGGGAAATCGAAGGCGTTCTTCAGGCCCATATCCTGTGCCATCTGGCGGATGTTGTTGCCGTAGTCGAGCGTCGGAATGCCCTGGGCATGGAAATCCAGCATGGCCTGGACATGCTCGACCATCGACGTCTTCGAGGCGCGCTCCACTGCCTTCGGATCGGACGCGCGCTTGGCTTCCCATTCGGCAAGCGTCCAGCCCTTCGGCAAGTAGCCGTTGATGGGATCGTGCGCGCTGGTCTGGTCGGTGACGATGTCGGGCTTGACGTCGCGGCGCACCAGCTCAGGGAAGATCTCCGCGGCGTTGCCGAGCAGGCCGACCGAGACCGCCTTGTTCGTCTTCGCGGCGTCCGCCATGATCGCGAGCGCTTCATCAAGCGTTGCGGCTTGCCGGTCGAGATAGCCGGTCCGCAGGCGCATCTCGATGCGGCTCGGCTGGCATTCGACCGCAAGCATCGAAGCGCCGGCCATGGTCGCCGCCAGCGGCTGCGCGCCGCCCATGCCTCCCAAGCCGGCCGTGAGAATCCATTTACCGGCGAGGCTGCCGCCGTAATGACGCCGACCGACCTCGACGAACGTTTCATAGGTGCCCTGCACGATGCCCTGGCTGCCGATATAGATCCAGGAGCCCGCCGTCATCTGGCCGTACATCATCAGGCCCTGGCGATCGAGCTCGTTGAAATGATCGAGCGTCGCCCAATGCGGCACGATGTTGGAATTCGCGATCAGCACGCGTGGTGCATCGGCATGGGTCCGGAACACGCCGACCGGCTTGCCGGACTGCACCAGCAGCGTCTGGTCGGCTTCGAGCTTGCGTAAGGCCGCAACGATCCGGTCAAAACTCTCCCAGTCGCGCGCGGCGCGGCCGATGCCGCCATAGACGACGAGCTCGCTCGGACGTTCCGCGACGTCAGGGTCGAGATTGTTCATCAGCATGCGCAGCGGCGCTTCCGTGAGCCAGCTCTTGGCGCTGATGTCGCTGCCGCGGGGAGCGCGGATGGTACGGTCATTGTCCAGACGGCGGTTCATGCGGGCCTCTTCAGACGAGTCTCGGAAACGGATCGGTGGGAAGCTGGGCGAGCGCAGCAGCTGGAAGCGCATCGGCCTCGATCAATGCAGCGGCCTTGGCCAGATCGCCGGCCATGTAGCGATCGGCGCCCAGTGCGGGCACCTGCTCGCGCAATGCGGCAATGACGGCGACCAGCGGCGCACTGGTTGCATGCGGCGCGCGCAGCGTGATGCCTTGGGCAGCGACCAGAAGCTCGATGCCGAGGATGGCGGCGAGATTGTCGGCCATGTCGGACAGGCGCCGCGCAGCATGCGCGGCCATCGAGACATGGTCTTCCTGATTGGCGCTGGTCGGCGTCGAATCGATCGAGCAGGCGAGCGCACGCTGCTTGTTCTCGGCATAGAGCGCGGCCGCCGTCACCTCGGCGATCATGAAACCGGAATTGATGCCGGGATCTGGCGTGAGGAACGGCGGCAGTCCGAAATTGAGCGCGGGGTCGACCAGCGTCGCGATGCGCCGCTCGCTGATTGCACCGATCTCCGACAGCGCCAGCGCCAGCGCATCTGCGGCAAACGCCACCGGCTCGGCGTGGAAATTGCCGCCGGAGACGATCTCCCCGGTCTCGACCAGCACCAGCGGGTTATCGGTGACGGCATTGGCCTCCACGATCAGCGTGCGCGCGGCCTGCGTGATCAGATCGAGCGCGGCACCGGCAACCTGTGGCTGGCAGCGCAGGCAATAGGGATCCTGCACACGCTCGTCGCCTTCCAGGTGAGAGAGGCGGATGTCGCTGCCGTCGAGCAGCGCGGTCAGCGTCGCGGCCGCCGCGATCTGGCCGGCATGGCCGCGCAGCGCCTGAATTTCAGGGCGGAACGGTGCCGTCGAGGCCATCGCCGCATCCACCGACAGTGCACCGGTCACCAGTGCGGCGCGGGCGAGGCGATATGCGCGCAGCACGCCCGATAGCGCGTAGGCGGTCGAGAATTGCGTGCCGTTGATCAGCGCGAGGCCTTCCTTGGGCCCAAGCGTCAGCGGCGTGAGGCCGGCGGCCGCAAGTGCCTCGCTGCCGGATACAGTCTTGCCATCGATGATCGCCTGCCCTTGGCCGATCATCACGGCCGTCATATGCGCGAGCGGTGCCAAATCGCCGGAGGCGCCGACCGAGCCTTGCTGCGGCACCAGCGGATAGACGCCACGGGCCAGCATGTCCTGCAACTGCTCGATCACCACGCGGCGCACGCCGGAAGCGCCACGGCCGAGCGAGACGATCTTCAGCGCGATCATCAGGCGGACGATGGGCTCCGGCGTCGGCTGGCCGACGCCGCAGCAATGCGAGACGATGAGATTGCGCTGGAGCAGCTCGGTCTGGTCCGGCGGAATGCGCTTCGATGCGAGCTTCCCGAAGCCGGTGTTGATGCCGTAGATGGGGACGTCGGCCTGCGCGGCCTGCGCAACGATCAGCGCAGCCGCATCGACACGCGGCCAGAACGAAGGATCGAGCACGACGGGAGCACCTTCGAGCACGCGCGCGAGATCGTCGAGGCTCACTGTTCCCGGCTTGACCACGATCGCTGTCTCCTGCTCCGTCACTGCCCCCTCCATACCCGCTGGTGCAGCGGATTGAAGCCGATCCGGTAGACCAGCTCGGCGGGCCGCTCGATATCCCAGATCGCGAGGTCGCACCATTTGCCGGTTTCCAGTGTGCCGGTCTCGTTCAGCAGGCCGAGCGCCCGCGCGCCTTCACGGGTGACGCCGGCGAGGCACTCGGCCACATTCATCCGGAACAATGTCGCGCCCATGTTCATCGCGAGCAGCAGCGAGGTCAGTGGCGAGCTGCCGGGATTGCAGTCGGTCGCCAGCGCCATGGGAACGTTGTGTTTGCGGAACGTCTCGACCGGCGGCTTCTGCGTCTCGCGAATGAAGTAGAACGCGCCCGGCAGCAGCACGGCCACCGTGCCGGCCCTCGCCATGGCGGCAGCACCGGCTTCATCTGTATGCTCGAGATGATCGGCCGAGAGTGCCGAGAATTTCGCGGCAAGCGCGGCGCCGCCGAGATTCGAGAGCTGGTCGGCATGGAGCTTGACCGGCAGTCCAAGTCCCCTCGCTGTTTCGAACACCCGCGCGGTCTGCTCGGCGGAGAATGCGATGCCCTCCATGAAAGCATCGACGGCATCGACGAGGCCCGCTTTTGCGACCGCCGGCAGCATCTCCTTGCAGACGAGATCGATGTAACCATCCTTGTCACCCCCCGCCTCGACCGGCAGCGCATGCGCGCCCAAGAACGACGTGCGGATCGTAACCGGCCGCTCACGGCCGAGGCTGCGCGCAGCCGCGAGCTGGCGCATCTCGGTTTCTGTGTCGAGGCCGTAGCCGGACTTGATCTCGACCGTAGTGGCGCCCTCAGCCGTCAGCGCGTCGAGCCGCGGCAGCGCGCCTGCGACGAGCTCGGCTTCGCTCGCCTGGCGCGTTGCCGCCACGGTCGAGACGATGCCACCGCCGGCGCGCGCGATCTCCTCATAGCTTGCCCCCTTCAGGCGCAGCTCGAATTCATGCGCGCGGTTGCCGCCATAGACCAGATGGGTATGGCAGTCGACGAGACCAGGCGTGATCCAGCGCCCCTTGCAATCGATCCGCTCGATAGCGTCTGCATCGGCGGGAAAATCCGCTTTCGCGCCCGCATAGGCGATGCGACCGCCGCGTGCGGCGATGACACCATGCTCGATCTCGCCAAGATCGGGACGATCGACCCGCATCGTCGCGAGGCGGGCATTGTGCCAGATCCGGTCGAAGCGCTCTGCCATGCGGGTATCCATTCGCCGTGGGGATGCTTGACTTATATGTCTAGACATATAATCGTAAGGCGGTTCTGTCCAGCCGGCGTGTAGATCATGACCCGACTGCATTTCGCTTCCGCGCTCCTGCCTTCGGGCTGGGCCAATGACGTGCAGGTGGTGATCGCCGCCGGCGCGATCGCCGCGGTGACGCCGGGCGTGGCGCCGTTCGCCGGCGACGAGCGCCATGCCATCGCGCTTCCCGGACTTGCGAGCCTGCACAGCCACGCCTTCCAGCGCGGCATGGCAGGCCTTGCCGAATTGCGCGGCGATTCCACCGACACGTTCTGGACCTGGCGCGAGACGATGTATCGCTTTGCGCTGGCGATGACGCCCGACGACGTCGCGGCTGTGGCGACGCTGCTCTATGTCGAGATGCTCGAGCAGGGTTTTACCCGCGTCGGCGAATTCCACTATCTGCATCACGACCGCGACGGATCCCCCTACGCCGACCCCGCCGAGATGGCCGCGCGGATTGTACAGGCCGCAGAAGCCTCGGGCATTGCGCTGACGTTGTTGCCGACTTTCTATGCGCATGGCTCGTTTGGAGGCGCAGCGCCGAATGCCGGGCAGCGCCGCTTCATCTGCTCGGTCGATCAGTTCGCCGCATTGATGACGGCCTCGCGCCAGGCGATCAGCGCCTTGCCTGGCGCCAATATCGGCATCGCTCCGCACAGTTTGCGCGCGGTCACGCCAGACGAGCTCGCCGCGATCATTCCACTCGCCGAGGGTGGGCCGGTGCACATTCATGCCGCCGAGCAGGTGAAGGAGGTCGAGGATTGCCTCGCCTGGTCGGGCCGGAGCCCGGTGCAATGGCTGCTGGAGTATGCGCCCGTAAATCAACGCTGGTGCCTCATTCACGCGACCCACATGACGAGTGAGGAAGTGACGGCGTTCGCCAAGACGGGCGCGGTCGCCGGCCTTTGCCCGATCACGGAGGCGAGCCTCGGCGATGGCATTTTTCCGGCGCGAGAGTTCCTCGAGACCGGCGGCCTTTTCGGCGTCGGCACCGATTCCAACGTGTTGATCGGCCCCGCTGACGAATTGCGCCAGCTCGAATACGGCCAGCGGCTCAAGCACCGCCAGCGCAACGTTCTCTCCGGCGGCGCCGGCCGCTCAACGGGACGCTCGCTGTTCGACGGGGCGCTCGCCGGCGGCGCGCGGGCGCTGGCGCAGCCGACGGTCGGCCTCACACTCGGCGCGCGCGCCGACATCATCACGCTCGACACGGCGCATCCATCGCTGGCGGGACGCGCGCAGGATGCCGTCATCGACGGCTGGATTTTTTCTGCCGGCGGCGCCGCCATCGATTGCGTCTGGGCCGGGGGCAACAAGGTGGTCGAGCGCGGTCAGCATGGATTGCGCCAAGCCGCACGCGAGCGCTTCAACGCATCGATGCGGAGGCTCGTTGCATGAGCCTCGTCACCGATGCCGACAGGCCGACGCTCTACAAGCGCATCCGCGCCGACATCGAGCAGCGCATCCTGACCGGCGAATGGCCGCCCGGCCATCGCATTCCGTTCGAGCATGAGCTGGTGGCGCGCTACGGCTGCTCGCGCATGACCGTGAACAAGGCATTGTCTGAGCTGGCACAGGCCGATCTGATCGAGCGGCGGCGGCGCGCCGGCTCGTTCGTGCGCCGGCCGCAACATCAGTCGGCGGTGCTCAAGATCGCCGACATTCGCGCCGAGATCACCGCGCTTGGGCGCAGTTACGGCTACGAGCTGATCGGCCGCAAGCTGCGCGCGGCGACGGCCGCCGACCGTGACCGGCTCGGCGTGAAGAAGGCCAACAAGGTGATCGCGATCACCTGCCGGCATAGCGCCGATAAGGTCCCGTTCGCGGTCGAGGACAGGCTGATCGATCTCTCGTCCGTTCCTGACGCCGCGACCGCGGATTTCTCGCGCGAGCCGCCCGGCTCCTGGCTGCTTCACCATGTCCCATGGACCGAGGCCGAGCACACGATCAGCGCCATCGTTGCGGACGACCGTGCGGCGGAAGCGCTCGCGATCGCCGTCGGCGCCCCCTGTCTCGTGATCGACCGCTATACCTGGCGTAGCGCACGCACGATCACCGCCGTGCGCCTGCTCTATCCCGGTGACTCACACCGCCTTGTCGCGCGATTCAAGGGAGGTTGAGAGGATATGTCGGCACAAATCGTGCAACGCTTCGCGGAACCGCCCATATGGGCCGGCAGAGATCAACAGGACGTCAAACCATCGATCGGCAAGAGGACGATAATCATGCGTAGTTCGACAGTATTTGCGACAATCATTGCTCTCGCGGCCTCCACTCCGGCGCTCGCCCAGGACGTCAAGGTCGGCATCGGCATTTCCGGGTGGACCGGCTTCGCGCCGCTGACGCTGGCGAAGGAGGCCGGCATCTTCAAGAAAAACGGCCTCGACGTCACCATCAAGAAGATCCCGCAGAAGGACCGCCATCTCGCCATCGCCTCCGGCGACATCCAGTGTGCGGCGACCACCGTCGAGACCTGGATCTCCTGGAACGCCAACGGCGTCGCCACCAAGCAGATCTTCCAGCTCGACAAGAGCTATGGCGCCGACGGGATGGCTGTGCGCAACGACATCGCCGCGATCAAGGACCTGAAAGGCAAGACCGTCGCCGCCTCCGCGCCGGGCACCTCGCCCTACTTCGCGCTGGCCTGGATGCTGAAGAAGAACGGCCTCACCACGAAGGACGTGACGGTGGTGAACCTCGAGCCGGCGGCTGCGGCGCAGGCCTTCGTCTCCGGCCAGAACGATGCGGCGATGACCTATGAGCCATACTTGTCGACGGTGCGTGCCGCGCCGGACAAGGGCAAGATCATCGCCACCACGCTGGACTATCCGATGGTCATGGACACGTTCGGCTGCACGCCGAAGTTCCTCACCGACAATCCCAAGGCCGCCAAGGCGCTCGCCGACAGCTATTTCGAGGCGCTCGAGACGATCGCCAAGGACCAGGCCAAGTCCTACGAGATCATGGGCGCCGACGTGAAGCAGACCGGCGAGCAGTTCGGCAACTCGGCGAAATATCTGCGCTGGCAGGACAAGGCCGCGAACCAGAAGTTCTTCGCGGGCGAGTTCCTGACCTTCAACAAGGAGGCCGCCGAGCTCCTGCTCGAGATCGGTATCATCAAGGCCGTGCCGAAGGTCGAGGACCTCTACGACGCGAGCTTCATCAAGTAACGTTCTCCAAGTTGCCGGTTCCGCCTCAGGCGGAGCCGGCGCACCATTCGGATACAGTTTGATGCGTCCTCTGGATCCCGTGACATCGAAGCAACGTGCGGCATATGGCCTGGCGTTCTTCGTGCTGTTCGTCGCCCTCTGGTCGTGGGCGACGTTTGGCGGGCATGTGTCGAAGACCTTCCTCGCCAATCCGCTCACCATGGTGCAGGAAGGCCTCGAGCTGCTCACCAAGCACGGCTTCCTGTTCGACATCGGCATGACGATCTGGCGCGTCGTCGGCGGCTTTGCGCTCGCGGCGGTCATTGCGGTGCCGCTCGGCGTGCTGATGGGCGCCTACAAGCCGGTCGAAGCCTTCCTCGAACCCTTCGTCTCATTTGCACGCTATTTGCCCGCCTCGGCCTTCATTCCGCTGCTGATCCTGTGGGCCGGCATTGGCGAATTGCAAAAGCTGCTCGTCATCTTCATCGGCTCGGTGTTCCAGGTGATCCTGATGGTCGCGGTGACGGTCGGCGCGACGCGGCGCGATCTGATCGAGGCCGCCTACACGCTGGGCGCCAGCGACCGCGGCATCATCCGCCGGGTGCTGCTGCCTTCCTCCGCGCCGGAGATCGCGGAGATCCTGCGGCTGGTGCTGGGCTGGGCCTGGACCTACGTCATCGTCGCCGAGCTGATCGGCTCGTCCTCGGGCATCGGTCATATGATCACCGACAGCCAGGCGCTGCTCAACACCGGCCAGATCATCTTCGGCATCATCGTGATCGGCTTGATCGGCCTGATCTCGGACTTCCTGTTCAAGGCGTTCAACGCCTGGCTGTTTCCCTGGAAGCTGGCATGACCATTCTTAGGATCGAGCAGGTCTCGCGCACCTTCCCCGCGCGCCACGGCAACGCGCCGACCAGGGCGCTGGAGCCGACCGATCTCACCATCGGCAACAACGACTTCGTCACCATCCTCGGTCCCTCCGGCTGCGGCAAGTCCACGCTGCTGCGCATCGTCGCCGGCCTCGACCGTCCGACCGGCGGCCGCGTCACGCTCGACGGACGCGAAGTGACCGGCCCGGGCGCCGATCGCGGCATGGTGTTCCAGTCCTACACGCTGTTTCCCTGGCTGACGGTGCGCGAGAACATCGCCTTCGGCCTGCGCGAGCGCGGCGTGTCCGAGGCGGAGCGACACAAGATCGCCGATGCCTTCATCCGCCAGGTCGGGCTGTCCGGCTTCGAAAACCATTGGCCCAAGCAGCTCTCCGGCGGCATGCAGCAGCGCACCGCGATCGCACGCGCGCTCGCCAACGATCCGAAGATCCTGCTGCTCGACGAACCGTTCGGCGCGCTCGACAACCAGACCCGCGCCTTGATGCAGGAGATGCTGCTCGGGATCTGGGAACGCGACCAGAAGACCGTGCTGTTCGTGACCCACGATATCGAGGAAGCCATCTTCCTCGGCAGCCGCGTCATCGTCATGAGCGCGCGCCCCGGCCGCATCAAGGCCGAAATCAATGTGGACCTGCCGCATCCGCGCTCCTACAAGATCAAGACCACGCCGGAATTCGTCCAGTTGAAGGAACGGCTGGTCGAGGAGATCCGGACCGAGGCGCTCAAGGTTGCCGAACATGCCTGACACCCAGCCCCGCGCCGACGGCCATCGCGTTCTTGCCGACCTCCACGCACTGCGCGCCTTTGGCGCCTACAAGACCGGCGTGCACAAGCCGACCTTCTCCGAGCCGCACAAGCTGTCACTGGAGTGGCTCGTCCAGAAGCTGCCCGAGGCCGAGCTCTCCGCGACGATTGACGGCATCGGCAATGTGTTCGGGACGAGCTCGAAGTCCGGACCGAAACTGCTGGCGGGCTCGCACCTGGAAAGCCAGAACTATGCCGGCTGGCTCGACGGCCCGCTCGGCGTCGTCTATGCGCTCGAGGCGGCGCGCGTGCTCAATGCCGACGCTTCGGTGAACGGCGCGGTGGAAGTTGCCGCCTGGTGCGACGAGGAGGGACATTTTGGTCATTTCCTCGGCTCGCGCTCCTATGTCGGACAGGTGACGGAGGCCGACATCGACGCGGCGCGCGACCGCACAAGCGGGCGCACCATGCGCGATGCCCTTGCCGACACGGGGCTCGCGGAGCGTCCGCGCATCACCGCCGAGCCGGGACGGCACATCGGTTATCTCGAGGCGCATATCGAGCAGGGCGACACGCTCGAAAGCGGGCAACTGGCGATCGGCGTCGTGACGTCCATCGTCGGCATCTGGCAGTACCAGATCAACTTTGCCGGCGAGCAAAACCACGCCGGCACCACGCGCATGGCGGTGCGCAAGGATGCGGGCCTGGCGCTGGCCAAGTTCTGCGTGGCGATCGACGAGCGTTTCCCCGCCGCCTGCGGCCCGCGCACGGTCTGGACCACCGGCCGCATCACGCTCGATCCGGGCGCGCCGAGCATTATCCCCGGTGGCGCCGAGATGCTGTTCCAGATCCGCGACGACGACCCGTCTGTGATCGCGCGGCTGGAGCAATTGCTGCGGACCATGGCGGACGAGGCCAGTGCCAACGGCACCTGCACGGTCAGCGTGACGAAGCTGCGCACCGGCGCACCCGCGATGATGAACGCGAGCTTTCAGGACGCGATCGAGGCCGCGAGCAAGGCCGTCGCCGGCGGCCGGTCCATCCGCATGCCGAGCGGCGCCGGCCACGATGCGCAGATGCTGGCGACCGTCATGCCCGCCGGCATGCTGTTCGTGCCGTCGATCGGCGGCATCAGCCATCACTGGACCGAGAACACGGCGGATGCCGATATCGTGACGGGCGCAGAGGTGTTCGTCGAGGCGTGCCGGCGGATCCTCGGGGGCTAGGTCGAGGCATGCAGCCGTTGAGCGCCTGCCACGACCATTCGAGCAGGGCTCTGCCATAAAGCCGCGGCAATCCTCGGGCCTGTCGACCGTCTCCTCCCCTGCTTCCCGGAGTTCCCATGTCTTCTGCCGACCGGCCGGCAACCCGCCTTGCCACCCGGCTTGCCTTCCTCGTTGCGGGCTTCGGCATCGCGTGCTGGGCACCCCTGGTGCCGTTCGCGAAGGCGCGGCTCGCCGTCGACGACGGAGTTCTCGGCCTGCTCCTGCTCAGCCTCGGCATCGGCTCGGTCGTGGCGATGCTGCTGACCGGCGTGCTCAGCGCGCGCTACGGCAGCCGGCCGATCATCGTCGCGGGCGGGATCGGTCTGACGCTGGTGCTGCCGCTGCTGGCGGTCGCAAGCTCGCCGCTGTCGCTGGCGCTGGCGCTGCTTGCGTTCGGCGCCGCGCTAGGCTCGATCGACGTCGCCATGAACATCCACGCCGTGGAGGTGGAGCGCGCCGCGCGACGCCCGCTGATGTCCGGCTTCCACGCCCTGTTCAGCATCGGCGGCTTCGCCGGTTCCGCGCTGATGACGGCGCTGCTCTCTCTGCAGCTCGGCGCGCTCGCCTCGACGTTGATCTGCTCCGTGCTGATGCTGATCGCGATGCTGGTGACCTGGCCGCGCCTGCTTCGCTCGGTGCAGGTGCAGGAAGGCCCATTTTTCGTGATGCCGCATGGATCGGTGCTGCTGCTGGCGCTGCTCGGCGCCATCACCTTCCTGGTCGAAGGCGCGATGCTCGATTGGGGCGCGCTGCTCGTGATCGGCGCCGGGCTCGTCAGCGAGGCCCAAGGCGGCATCGGCTACATCGTGTTCTCGATCGCGATGACGATCGGCCGGCTTAGCGGCGACGCCATCGTTGCGCGCATCGGAGACCGCACGACATTGCTGTGGGGCAGCCTCATCGCGATCGCCGGCTTCGTGGTGCTGCTCACCGCGCCCGTGGCGGCGGTCGCCATCGCCGGATTCCTGCTGATCGGGCTCGGCGCCTCGAACCTCGTGCCCGTGCTATTCCGCCGGGCGGCGCAGCAAAAGGTGATGCCCACGGGACTTGCGGTCGCGGCGATCACGACAGCGGGCTACGCAGGCGTCCTGCTCGGCCCTGCCGGCGTCGGCTTCGTCGCACAGCTCGGCGGACTGCCGCTGGCATTCTGGCTGCTGGCCGCCTTGATGGGTCTCGTCACGTTGACGGCGGGGATCGTCACCGCGGAGCAGCGCCGGACCTTGCATGTCGATGCGTGAGCGGACTCGCGTCGGCTTTGACCGATGAGGAGGTGGACCGCCACAGCCGGCGAGCCACCTTCTTCAGGCTCTAGCCTCCGACTGCCGCAGCGCGCCGCGGCAGCTTCCAGCCCGGCCGGATGAAGTGGCAGGTGTAGCCGTCAGGATAACGTTCGAGATAATCCTGATGCTCGGGCTCGGCCTCCCAGAACTCGCGCGCGGGCGCGACCTCGGTCACCACCTTGCCGGGCCACAGGCCGGACGCCTCGACGTCGGCGATGGTGTCTTCGGCAATCCGCTTCTGCTCCTCGCTGGTGTAGAAGATCGCCGACCGATAGCTCGTGCCGATATCGTTGCCCTGACGGTTGAGCGTGGTCGGATCATGGATCTGGAAGAAGAACTCCAGCATGGTCCGGAAGCTGGTCCTGGCCGGATCGAACACGATCTCGATCGCTTCGGCATGGCCTTCGTGATTGCGGTAGGTGGCGTTCTTGACGTGCCCACCGGTGTAACCGACGCGGGTGGAGATCACGCCCGGCTGCTTGCGGATCAGATCCTGCATGCCCCAGAAGCAGCCGCCGGCCAAAACTGCGCGTTCCGTCGTCATGTGATGTGCTCCCAATGATCGCTCAAAAGCTTGTCCATCATATAGGCTTTCGGCCGCCCGGCCGAAAGCCGCGCGTTGACGCCCACTCGGTCGCTAGGGCCGGATGGACTGGAAGCAGGCCCGCGCTCTAGACCAGCTTGGCGTCGAGCGTGATGGCGGCGTTGAGCACCTTGGACACCGGGCAGTTCTTCTCGGCCTCGCCGGCGAGCCGGGCGAAGCCGGCATCGTCGAGACCAGGCACTTTCGCCCGCAGAGTCAGCGCGGATTTGCTGATCTTGAAGCCCTTGCCCTCGGGCTCGAGCGTGACGGCGGCTTCGGTCGAGAGCTCGTCCGGCGTGAAACCCGCCATCTGCAGGCCGAAGGCGAGCGCCATGGTGAAGCAGCCGGCATGGGCCGCGGCGATCAACTCTTCGGGATTGGTGCCCTTCTCGTTCTCGAAGCGGGTCTTGAATGAATAGGGCGTCCCGGCAAGCACGCCGGATTCGCTCGACAGATGGCCTGTGCCATCGCGACCAGTGCCCTTCCAGACTGCTGTTGCCTTGCGGATCATCTAAAGGTCTCCTTGTTTGCCTAAACCGGATCGAACGCGCGGATCGGCGGTAGATTGCCGGTGAACTTCTCCACCTCGACGGTCGTCAACTGGCCGGTGCAGCCCTGCGCCAGGGACGAGGTGCCGACGTCGCGGGTCAGCACGTTCGGATTGCCGTGAACGCAGAGCGGCGCCTCGTCTTCCGGATCCATCGGATCGTACCACGCGCCGGTCGGCAGCTGAACCACGCCTGATACGATGCCGTCGGTGACGCGGACCGCGGCGAGACAGGCACCGCGCTCGTTGAACAGGCGGATGATGTCGCCGTCCTTGATGCCGCGCGCCTGTGCATCGACCGGGTTCATGCGCGCGACCTCGCGGCCGCGATGCTTTGAGCCCAGCGAATGTCCGCCGAAATCGAGCTGGCTGTGCAGGCGCGTCACGGGCTGGTTGGCGACGAGGAAGCACGGTGCCCCCGGCTTGGGAACATCGGTCTTGTCGAGCCAGACCGGATGTCCGGGACAATCCGCATCACCGTGCCCCGCGATCTTGGCCGAGTAGATCTCGATGCGTCCGCTCGGCGTCGGCAAGGCATGATTGTCGGGATCCTCGCGAAAGCGGCGTAGCCGGCCGCCGTCATCGGGCTGCTGCGGCACGACCAGGCTGCCGCGCGCCCAGAATTCTTCGAAGCTCGGCGCTTCGAGGCCGCGCTTGGCAAGCGATGCGCGGGTCGGCTCGTAGAGATGCTCCAGCCATTGCCGCGACGTGCGCCCTTCGGTGAACGGCTCGCGCGCCCCAAGACGCTCGGCGAGATCGGCGAAGATATCGTAATCGTCACGCGCGAGCCCGAACGGCTCGGCGATCCGGTGCATCGCGACCATCAGGGGATCGTTGGTGGAATAGCCGATGTCCTCGCGCTCCAGCGTCATCGTCGCGGGCAGCACGATATCGGCGTGGCGGGCGGTGGCGGTCCAGGCGAGCTCGTGCACGACCAGCGTGTCCACCTTCGCGAAGGCCTTGCGCAGGCGGTTGATGTCCTGATGGTGATGGAACGGATTGCCGCCCGCCCAGTAGACCAGACGAATATCCGGATAGGTGCGCGTCTCGCCGTTGTAGCGATACGTGGTGCCCGGATTGAGCAGCATGTCGGCGATGCGCGCCACCGGAATGAAATCGGCAACGCCGTTGCGGCCCTGCCCCAGCGTCGGTCCCGGCACGTCGTTGACGCGGCGGCCGTAATAGCCGATCGCACCCAGCGAATAGGCATAGCCGCCGCCGGGAAGGCCGATCTGGCCGAGGGCCGCCGCCAGCACCATGCCCATCCACACCGGCTGCTCGCCATGCTCGGCGCGCTGCAGCGAATGGGAGACGGTGACGAGCGCGCGCTTTCCGGCGAGACGCCGCGCCAGCTTGCGGATCGCATCCGCACTGACGCCTGAGATCGCGGCGGCCCATTCGGCGTGCTTGGCTTGCCCGTCGCTCTCACCGTTGAGATATCGCAGGAAGATTGCCCAGCCCTCGGTGTAGCGGTCGAGGAAGGCCTGGTCGTGCAGCTTCTCACTGACCAGCGTATGGACGATGCCGAGCATCAGCGCGGTGTCGGTGCCGGGCACGCAACTCATCCATTCGGCGCCGGCCTCGACCGGCAGATCGTCGCGCAGCGGGCTGACCAGAACGAACTCGCAGCCGCGGCGGCGCGCCGCCGCCATGGCGCCGCGCTCGACATGCTTGCTGATCGAGCCGCCGGCCACCATGGAGTTCTTCAGCGCCATGCCGCCGAACGCCAGCACGATGTCGGTCTCGGCCGCGATCTGCTGCCAGGTGACGTTGCGCTTGGTGATGTCCTCGTAGCCGGCCAGGATCTGCGGCAGCAGCATCGAGGACGCACCGGACGAATAGGTGTTGACCGAGCGCACATAGCCGCCCAACGCGATATTGAGGAAGCGATGCACCTGGCTCTGGGCGTGATGGAAGCGCCCGGCACTCGACCAGCCATAGGAGCCGCCGAACACGGCGCCGGGTCCGCGGTTGTCGCGAATGCGGCCAAGCTCGTCGCCGAGGAGATCCAGCGCCTTCTCCCAGCTGACGGAGACGAACTCGTCACGGCCGCGGCGATCGTCCGGGCCCGGCCCGCGCTCGAGCCAGCCGCGGCGGATTGCCGGCTGGGCGATGCGCGCCTGGTGGCGGAGCGCGCCGGGAAAATTGTCGATGATGCCGTTCGGATCGGGATCGCCCGCATAGGCCCTGACCTCCAGCCCGGCCGCGCCCTGACGCGCGGAGAACACGCCCCAATGCGAGGTGTGCGGCTTGAAGCCGTCCGACAGGTCAAGACCGGGGTCGGGGAAGCCAATCGTATCGTCCATCTCTGATCCTTGTTCCGGCGGCGTCGGCAGGGGTGGTAATATACCGATCCGCTCCGGACGTCGTCGAGATCAGGGTTGACGGGAACGCTGACCTGCCCCGCGCAAAGCCAGCCTCAAGGCCGTTGACACTCCCGAGCGTCGTCGAGCGCGTCATGTCGCTCGTTTTGGCGCCGACGCTGCATCATCCACGTGCGCAGCAATCGACCAGCAGATTCCAGATCCGCTGCGTCTCTTCTCTCTTGTTCGCCTCCGGCACGTTCTCCGCGCTCGACCGATCGAACGCGGCGATGGTGTGGGGTTGGCGAGGCACGATCCACCGCTCCGAAATCGGGTCGTACCATTTGCCGATATTCTCAGTCACGTCGGTCGACTCACAGGTTGACAGGCTCGGGCGATGCGCCCCGCGCGGTCCTCGTTGGAGCCCGTGTGGCGCCACCCGATTCACCAATCAGGAGATCGCATGTTCGTTCCCAGCCCGCCGGCGTCAGCCCGGCCGGGCCGGATGCAGCGTGCGCGGATGCCGCTCGTGCAGCAATCGCGCCAGCTCCTCACGCTCGGTGTCGCGGCCCTTCATCGCGGTCTCGAACAGTGCCTCCTGGATGTCGCGAGGCATGTCGCCCCATACGTCCATCGCCGCACGTCCGAGCAGGCCCACAAAATGATCCACTCCATCGCTCATTCGGCTCTCCCGATCTGCACACGGGAATGGAACAGCGGCGGCCGCTCCGCGTTCCACTGCCATCATTGTGAAAAGGAGACGTCTTTTATGGGATTCTTCACCAAGGACATCCAGTCGATGGAAGACCTGCTGCTGCACGGGCTCCAAGACATCCACTACGCGGAACAGCAGATCCTGAAGGCGCTGCCGAAGATGATCGACAAGGCCACCAACAGGGATCTCGTCGCCGGGCTGAAGGCGCATCTGGAAGAGACCAACAAGCAGGTCGAGCGCCTCGATAAGGTCTTCGCCAAGCTCGGCAAGGAGCCGAGCGGCACGCATTGCCCGGCCATCGACGGCCTGATCAAGGAAGCCGACGAGACCGCCGGCGAGATCGAGGACAAGGCCGTGCTGGACGCTGCGATCGTCGCCAACGCACAGGCTGTCGAGCATTATGAAATGTGCCGGTACGGCACGCTGATCGCCTGGGCGGAAGAGCTCGGCCACGACGACATCGTGCGCTTCCTCACCACCAATCTGAACGAAGAGAAGGCCGCCAACACGAAGCTGAACACCGTGGCCCTGCGCAAAGGCGTCAACGCCAAGGCGTCCAGCGCTGCGTGATTGAAAGCGACTGATTGAGAGTGGCGGCGCCGGTAGTGCGGTGCCGCCACGGTGCTCGCCTGGATCAGATGAAAGGCTTGCCGCCGGTGACGGGCAACGTCGCGCCCGACGTGTAGCTCGACAGTGGATCGGCCAGCATGACATAGGCCGTCGCGAGCTCGGCCGGCTGGCCGGCGCGCTGCATCGGCACCTGCTTGCCGAAGTTCTTGACCCTTTCCTCCGACATGGTCGAGGGAATCAGCGGCGTCCAGATCGGCCCCGGGGCCACCGCATTGACCCGAATGCCCTTCTCGGCCAGCATCTGCGCAAGCCCGCCAGTGAAATTCTGGATCGCACCCTTGGTCGTGGCGTAGGCCAGCAGGCTCGGATTCGGCATGTCGGAGTTCACCGAGGCCGTGTTGATGATCGCGGAGCCCGGCCGCATGTGGGGAACGGCGGCTTTGGCCAGATAGAACATGGCGTGGATGTTGATCTCGAATGTCCGCCGCCATTCGTCGTCGCTGATATCCGCGATGTCCTTGAACGTCGCCTGATGGGCAGCGTTGTTGACGAGGATGTCGATGCCGCCGAGCTCCTCGACGGTGCGACGCACGATGGCGCGGCAATGTTCGGGATTGCTGATATCGCCCGGGATCAGGACGGCCTTGCGTCCCTCCCGTTCGACCAGCGCCTTGACCTCGGCCGCATCCTCCTCCTCGTTCAAATAGGAGATGACGATATCCGCGCCTTCCCGCGCATAGGCGATCGCCACCGCGCGGCCGATGCCGCTGTCGCCGCCCGTGATGATGGCCTTCTTTCCGGCAAGACGGCCGGAGCCCTTGTAACTCTCCTCGCCATGATCCGGGCGCGGCTGCATGGCCCGCGTCGAGCCCGGCATCGGCTGCTGCTGCGCAGGATAAGGCGGCTTTGGATAATTGGTCATGGACAACTCCCGGCGTTTGCTGCGCTAACGGAGCGCCGCCGGAAGTGTTCCTGGCGTTGATTCCGTCATCGCACAGCGTGGCCGCACCCCAGAGATCCGATTACAGCGGCTTGCGGAACTCTCGGCTAGAAAAACTCCCAAGGATCGCTCACCATGGCGGCACCTTGGAGGGCCATGTTGCGGAGAGCATCTTGAAACTCGCAGGTGTTTTAAAGTGCGCTAAGATATCTCAAGCAATCGGACACGGGCTTGACACCTGTAGCCAAATCGAACGAGCGGATTTTCGGTCTCCTGAGCGCAGCCGGCGTGTTCTGCATCTGGTCCGGCTTTCTCGTCTTCTCGAGGGCCGGCATGCAATCCGGCCTGACACCCTTCGATTTGACCGCACTTCGGTCCCTGGTCACCGGCGCCCTGGTTCTTCCGTTCGCCAAGGCCTGGTGGCCGCGCCACCTGCCGCTGCACGCAATCCTGTCGATGTCAATTTGTGGTCCCGGCGCGCTATAGAGCATTCTGATGTACTTTGGGTTGAAGGGGGCGTCGGCGGCATACGGGGGAGCGTTCGCCAACGGCTCGCTGCCGATCTTCACCATTCTGCTAGGATTGCTTGTCGCACGGCGCGTGCCGTCCCAGCGGCAACTCATTGCAGTTCTCATTCTGCTCGTCGGCGCAGTGCTCGTTGCCATTCCGGGCATGCGCGCCGGCGGCAACAGCGTGGCATCGGCCATCGGGTTCTTCCTCGCAGCGTGACGATGCCGTTCCGTTCGGATTCGTCGCGTCTGTGCGCTCAGTGCTGCCGCTCGCTACCTACCTCGCAGACATTTCACGGGCGCCAGGCTGCGAGCATGTAGCGTATCGTCGAAACCTTCTGCAGGGCGGACCGCTAGATCAGATTGGTCATTCTCAGTAGAGCCTCGTACGGTATCCTTCTTCCATCGTCTTCTCCGCCTCTTCGACCGCGATGGCGACAGTCTGCTCGGCGATGATCCGGCCGAGCGTCGGGAAACTGTTGCGCTCGACCTGAGCAGCCGGATTCCAGAGCTTCGAGCGCATCAGCGCCTTGCCACAATGAAAATAGGTCTCCTCGACATGGATCTTCAGCCCGATGATTGGGACCACGTTCTGCACCGCGAGCGGCGTCAACAGCTCGGCATCTTGCGAAATCTCGGCGCGGCCATTGACGCGCAGGGTCTCGTTGATCCCCGGCACCAGGAAGATCAGGCCGATGCCAGGGGAAGCGATGATATTGCCGAAGGTGTCGACGCGGTTGTTGCCACGCCGGTCCGGGATCAGCAGCGTCTTGTCGTCGAGCACGGCGACGAAGCCCGGCGCGTCGCCGCGCGGGCTTGCATCGGCATGACCGTTGCCATCGCTGGTGGCAAGGACGAGGAACGGGGAAAGCGCGATGAAGTCGCGACAGAACCTGTCGAGATGGCTGAGAACCTTCTTCTCGGCGAGCGGGCTGAGCTGCCCGAAATGCGCGCGCAGATCCTCTTGCGTCTTGACCGGCGGCTTGCCGCCTGCACCCTGGCTGCCCATTCGCGAACCTCCCTTTTTGCGGTGAGTTTCCTTCTTTCGGCTAATTGGCCTCGATGCCGCACCAGCTCGCGGTGAACAGCGCAAGCGCCTTGGTGACGCGCTTGACCGAGGCGAGATCGACGCGCTCGTTGAAGCCGTGCGCGCCTTCCATCGTGGCGCCGAAGCAAAACGCAGGCACGCCGAAATCGAGACCATAGAAGCGCGCATCGGTCAGTGCGGTTGACGAGAAGCTGGTCAGCTTGCGGCCGAACACATGCTCGTAGACCGGAGCGAGAACCGCCTCGCTTTCCTGAATCTCCGTCGCCTCGTAGCCCGGCGACAGGAAGCCGGACCAGACGATCTCCGGCGGATTGTTGGCGAGGAATGGATGCGAGCGCGCCGCCTTGGCGACGAAATCCACGATCTCGGCCTGGGCGTCGGCGATCTTCCAGCCGGGCAGCACACCAATGCGGCAATCGACATCGCACCAGGCGGGCACACTGGAGGCCCAGTCACCGCCCTTGATGATTCCAGGATTGAAGTTGAGCGGATGCTCGACCGATTTGAACGAGGGGTGCGTCTTCGCGCGCTCGTTCCATTCGGCCTCGAGACCTTCGAGCTTCTGGATCAGGTGGATTGCAGCCTTGATCGCATTTGAGCCGGTGCCGGCGCGTGCGACATGGACTGGTATCCCGCGCACTTTCAGGCGGAACCAGATCACGCCGACCTGGGCACGCATCAGCTTCTCGTCGGTCGGTTCGGGCAGGATGCAGACATCGGCACGATAGCCGCGCTGAAGTGTGGAGAGCGCGCCGAGACCGGTGCTCTCCTCCTCGATCACCGATTGCAGGTGGATGCGGCCCTTGGGCCTGTAGCCCGCGGCCTTGATCGCATCGAGCGCGTAGAGCGCCGAGATGGTACCGGACTTCATGTCGCCGGCGCCGCGACCATAGAGCCAACCGTTCTCGACCACCGGCTGAAACGGTGGCCGCTCCCACATGTCGAGCGGACCTGCCGGCACGACGTCGCAATGGCCCTGAAGGATCAGTGAGCGGCCCTCTTCCCTGGCCGGCCGGCAGGTGCCGACGACGGAGCGGGCACGTGAGAAATCGGTCTCGACCGGACCATAGCCCGGCAGCGCCTTCAGATCGTCCTGGTTGATGACCCAGTCATCGACCTCGTAGCCGCGATCGCGCAACAGCTTTGCGAACATGTCCTGACAGGGCGCCTCCGCCGCGCGCGTGCTCGGGATCGCCGTGAACGCGATCGTGGTGTCGATCTGCTCGTCGAAGGCGGCATCCACAGCGGCCTCGATGCGCTCGCGCGCGCCGGCTGGAAGGGGACGGCTGTCGGTCATGAACTCATCCTCGCTGTCGGTAGTGCGCCGGTCACGCTGGCAAAGCCCGGCTGGTCGAAGAAATCGCGGCCCGGGATCGCATCGAGCAGCTCGCGTGTGTAGGCGGCTTGAGGGGCCGTGAAAACGTCCGCGGTCGCGCCCTCTTCAACGATGCGCCCCTTCTGGAGCACGATGACGCGGTCGGCGATCTCGGCGGCGATCCGCAGGTCGTGGGTGATGAAGATCATGGCGAGCTTCATCTCCTGCCGGAGCTCGGCAAGCAGCGCCAGCACCTGAGCCTGGACGGAAACGTCAAGCGCCGACACGGCTTCGTCGGCGATGAGCACGCGCGGCTTGAGTGCCAGTGCGCGCGCAATACAGATGCGCTGGCGCTGGCCCCCAGAGAATTCGTGGGGGTAACGATCGGCGGCGACGGCGTTGAGGCCAACTCGCACCAGCAGCTTTCTCGTCTGCTCCATCGCTTCCGTGCGCGACGTGCCAAAGGCCATTGGTCCGCGCGCAATGGCATCGCCGATCTTCTGGCGCGGATCGAGGCTCGCAAACGGATCCTGGAACACGATCTGGAGCTGTTTTCGCGCCTGGCGGAGCGCCTCGCCGCGAAGCTGGCGCAGATCCTGGCCGTTGAAGCGGATGGCACCACCATCCGGCTCGGTCAGACGCATGATCATGCGCCCGAGCGTCGACTTGCCGGACCCGGATTCGCCGACGACGGCGAGCGTCTCGCCCTCGTACAAGGTCAGCGAGATGCCGTCGGCCGCGACGACCTCGCGCGGCGGCTGCAACAGGCCGCGCTTGACCCGGAATGCCTTCTCAAGACCGATGACTTCGAGCAGCGGTGTAGGATGGACCGCGGTGCGGCGGATCTCGTCGAGCCGCGCCTTCGGAACGGCATCGATCAACTCGCGGGTGTAGTCAGCCTTAGGACTGCGCAGGACTTCCTCGACCGTCCCCTGCTCCACCACCTTGCCGTGACGAAGCACCACGACGCGGTCGGCGACATCGGCAACGACGCCAAAATCATGGGTGATCAACAGCACGCCCATGCCGCGGTCGCGTCGGAGATCGTCGATCAGGCGCAGGATCTGACGCTGGGTGGTGACGTCGAGCGCTGTGGTCGGCTCGTCAGCGACCAGGAGTGCCGGACGGTTGGCCATCGCCATCGCGATCATGACGCGCTGGCGCTGGCCGCCGGACAGCTCGAACGGATAGCTCTTCTCAAGCAGCTTTGGATTTGGCAGCCCGACCTGCGTCAGGAGCTGCTGCACGCGTTCGTGCACCTCAATTGCCGACGGCATCGGCTTCTGATGGGTGAGGATCATCTCCTCGATCTGCCTGCCAACCCGCTTGAGCGGGTTCAGCGAGGATAACGGCTCCTGAAAGATCATCGCGGCTTCGCCGCCGCGCAGGCGGCGCAGCGCCTGCCGGTCGAGCTTTGCCGGATCTTGTCCTGCGACAGTCACGGCGCCCGCGGCAATATTGACGCTCTTCGGCAGCAGCGACAGCACCGCATGGGCGATCATCGACTTGCCCGAGCCGGACTCGCCGACGAGACAGACGACCTCGTTGGGCTTGACCTGGAAGGAGACGTTCTCGACCGCGAACGGGCGATCGCCGCCTTCGGGCAGCGCGATCGAGAGCCCCTCGACGGACAGAACGGGTGCCTTGGCTTGCACGGCCTCGCTCATGACCGACGCCTCGATACACGCGGATTGAGCACATCGGAGAGACCTTCGCCGAACAGGTTGATGGCAAGCACGGTGATGAGGATCGCGAGCCCCGGAAACACGCTCATCCACCAGGCATTCCGGATGACGGTGCGGCCGGCTCCGATCATGAAACCCCAGGACATCAGATTGGGATCGCCGAGGCCCATGAAGGACAACGCGCTTTCGAGCAGGATGGCGGTGGCGACCGTCAGGGAGGTCACGACCAGGATCGGCGAAATCGCATTGGGCAGGATATGGCCGAGCACGATCTGCAAGGTGCCCTCGCCCTGGCACAGCGCGGCTTCGACGAATTCACGATTGCGCAGGCGCAGGAACTCGGCGCGGGTGAGGCGCGCCAGCGGCGGCCAGCTCACGGCGCCGATGGTCAGGATGATCGTCAGCAGCGACGGGTTGAAGGTCGCGACCAAGAGGATCGCAAGCACGAAAGCGGGGATGGTCTGGAACAGCTCGGTCACCCGCATCAGCACGAGATCGACCTTGCCGCCGAAATAGCCGGAAATTGCGCCGATCGTAACGCCGATCACCATAGCCGCCATGGCCGAGGCGATGCCGATGACGAGCGACACGCGGGCACCATAGGCGACGCCGGCCGCAACGTCGCGGCCGAGCGTGTCGCCGCCGAGCAGCAGGCCGTCCTCGCCGGGCGGCGTGAACGGCGCGCTGACCATTTCCCAGGGCGAGACCGGAAAGACGGTGGGCGCGATGAGCGCGATGACGACCACGACAAGCAGCACGACGAGGCCGACCATGCCGCTAGGATGACGCAGGAAGGCGCGAACCGCATCCATCACGCAGCTCCTGTCGTCATGCGGGGATCGATCAGCCTGTAGATCAGGTCGGTCAGCAGATTGAGCACGATGACCACGATCGACAGAATGAGAAAAATGCCGAGCAGCACGGGATAATCACGCTGGAGCAGCGCATCGAAGGTCAGCCGGCCGAGGCCCGGCCAGGCGAACACCGTCTCGATGACCACGGCGCCGCCGACCAGCGCGCCGGCCTGCATGCCGGCCACGGTGACGACGGGCACCAGCGCGTTGCGCAGCATGTGGCCGACCACAATGCTGGGCCCGGAGAGGCCCTTGGCGCGCGCGGTCTTGATGAAGTCCTGCTGGGCGACCTCGATGATCGAGGACCGCATCAGCCGGGCATAGATCGCGAGATAGATCGCCGCCAGCGAGGTCACCGGCATGATCATGTGCTTGGCGATGTCGAGCGCACGCTCCAGCGGCGAGAGCTTGACGTTGATGGTCTCGTAACCGAACGGCGGCAGCCAGCCGAGTGTCACGGAGAAGACCAGCACCAGCATCAGCCCCAGCCAGAACACCGGCGTCGCATAAAGCACCAGCGACAGCACGGTGAAAACCGTATCGAGCACGCTGCCCGCCGCCAGCCCCGCGAGCGCGCCGAGGGTCGTGCCGATCAACAGCGCGAGGCAGAAGGCCGTCACCGTCAACAGCAGCGTCGCCGGCAGCCGTTCCAGGATGAGATCGACAACCGCGCGGCGCTGGCGGTAGGAATAGCCGAGGTCGAGCCTGACGACGCGGCCGAGATAGCTTGCGAGCTGCACGGCGTAGGGCTTGTCGAGCCCATATTCCTTGCGCAGATCTTCCAGCAGCTTCGGATCGGACGCGCCGGATTGGCCGGCCAAGACCTGGGCGGGATCGCCAGGGGCGGCCCGCACCAGCACGAAGTTGAAAGTGGCGATGACGAGGATGACGGCGACGAGCTGGGCAATCCGGCTCAGTGCCATCAGCCCGATCGTCGCCGCGCTGCCGAGACGGATCACGATTTGTAGACCGACCCGAAGGTTTCGTGCGAGCCGATGCCGGTCGACACGATGTTCTTGAACGCCTTGTCGTAGATGATGGGATATTCGAGCTCCAGCGTCCAGGCGACCGGCACGTCCTCGACCAGGATCTGCTGCACCTTGGAATAAAGCTCCTGTCGCTTGGCCTCGTCGAGCGTGACGGCGGCCTCGTCGAACAGTCTGTCGACCTCAGGGTTGGAATAGCCTTCGGTGTTCGAGAACAGGATGCCTTTCTTGATGTTCGACGACACGTAAGTGCGGGAGACGCCGAGCGCGGGATCGCCGAGCTGGTAGAGCAGGTTTTGGGTCATCTCATAATCCCAGTTGCCGACCTTCTCGGCCCAGCCGGCCATGTCGGTGCCGACGAGGACGAGATCGATGCCGACGCGGGCAAAGCTCTGGCGGAAGAACTCGCCGGCGCGCTGATAGGATTCGCCGTAAGGCGGCACGATGTATTTGATCTCAGCGCGCTTGCCGTTGGTGTCGGGCTTCAGTCCCATCTCGTCGAGCAGCGCCTTGGCCTTGTCGATCGAATAGTCGTAGCGCTTGACCTTGCCGTCGTAGAATTTCGTCTTGGACGAGATCGGGCCGGTCGCGACCTTGGCGCTGCCGAAATAGACCCGCTTGGCGAGCGCATCGCGGTCGATCAAGTGCATCACCGCCTGCCGGAAGCGCTTGTCGTTCATCGGCGCGATGCGGTTGTTCATCTCGAGCCACTGGTGCGGCGCGAAATACTCATAGCCCTTGGTGGTGACTTCGAGGTTCTTCTGCGCCTTGAAGCGCTGCACGTCGAAGAACTCGACGTCGGTCCATTGCGCGAGTTGCACCGTGCCGTTCTCTAGCGCCAGCGCGCGCGATGCCGAATCCGGGATGATGCGGTAGATGATCTCATCCAGGTGCGGCTGGTCCTTCAGATAGTATCCTTCATGGCGCACCAGATGGACATGCGAGCCGCGCACCCATTCCTTCAGCTTGAATGGGCCGGTGCCGATCGCCTTGTCGTTCAGCGGGTTCTTGCGGTAGTCGGTGCCTTCATAGATGTGCTTTGGCACGATCGGCGCCGAAGTGCAGTCAAAGCAGCCGAGGAACGGCGCAAAGGGCTGCTTCAGCTTGAACACGACGGTGAGCGGATCGGGCGCCTCGGCCGAAGCGACGCGCGCAAAATTCTGCCGCGCGCGCGGATGCGTCTCGGTCAACACCTTCATGCAGCTGAACACGACGTCCTCGGACGTCATCGGCTTGCCGTCGTGGAAGGTGATGTTGGGAAACAGCTTGAACGTATAGGTCAGCCCGTCCGGCGAAATCTCCCAGGACTGCGCCATGCCCGGCATCGGCTTGAGGTCAGCGCCATATTTGAGGAGACTCTCGTAGATCTTGCCGCCGAGCGTCAGCGTCGGCTGCTGCTGGTTGAAGGCGGTGACCAGCAGCGGCGGCTCGGGCTGGATGATGGTGTTGAGTGTTCCACCGCGGGTCTGGCCGGCCGCTCGCGTGATGCCGAAGGGGATAGCGGCGCCGGCGGCCAGCATGGCCTGGGTGAATTCGCGTCTGTTCATCGAGCTCTCCGTGTCGCATATCGGCGTGAGAAGGACCTCGCCAGACGCCGTATTCGGCTTTGACGAATCTGGCCGGCGCGAGCATTGTTGCCAAACGCCCTGTCCCGCGCTACCTGATCGGGGACAAGAACCATCGCGATCGGGCCATATCTGGCCCGGAAGATGCATAAGAGCCTTGCAGAAAAGGACTTGGATCGGGAGTTCACGACACGTGAAAGTCGTAGCGCGGCGAGATGTGACTGGCGAATTGCGCACCTGCAGCAAACAGGAGGGCCCCGCAGCGGCCGCCAACTATGCCGGACAACTTCAGGCGATCGCGCGGCCGGTCGCCGCGATGACCGCAACTTATCCGAACGAGAGCACCAGCACGCGGCACGCGCATCGGCGCGACCAGTTCATCCTGCAGATCACCGGCGTCACGGCGATGATGACCGAGCGCGGTCATTTCGTGGTTCCACCCGGCCATGGTTTATGGATTCCGGCTGGCGTTGTACATCAGTCGCGCGCCTGGGGTGAAGTCGAGGCCCAGACGATCTATGTCACGCCTGATCGCCGACGAGGAACGTCGGAGACGTGCCGCCTGATTCGTGCATCCTCGCTCGTCGAAGCCCTGATGGACGAGGCGGTGCGGATGCCGCAGACCTACGACCAGGACGGACGCGACGGCAAGCTTCTCGAACTCCTGCTCGCCGAGATCTCACACATGCCGGAGGTGACGCTTCACGTGCAGGTGCCACCGGACCCCCGCCTTGCGGCGATCTGTAAGGCAGTGCTTGGCGACCCCTCCTCGGACCTCACGCTCGACGACTGGGCAGACAAATGCAGCCTCAGCCGGCGAACGCTGACGAGGCTGTTCCGCCGCGAGACCGGTCAGAGCTTTTCAGTGTGGCGACAACGCGTGCGGCTCCTGGAAGCTTTGGCACGCCTGGGCGCAGGCGAACCCGTCACATGCGTAGCGCTGGACGTGGGCTATGACAGCCCGAGCGCATTCGCCGCCATGTTTAAGCGCGAGCTAGGCGCTGCACCGCGGCATTATCTTCGCTGGACAGATCAAGAAGTCGTGCTGCGCTAGTCGCTAGCGACGACGCCGGCTCGTCGAGATGAAAGCCGCGCCGAGACAGCCATCTTGTAGTAAAGGTTGTCGCGCCAGCACGTGCGTTCGCCCGTAGCGGGGACCATCTTGCAGCAGAACCATGATGTGTCATCGCGTGCTGAAGCGTACAGGCGCCGTGATGGATCGCCTGGCGCCTGCCGGAGGTACCGGCGAGGCACGGTGCACCAGCGCGATCACCTCTCGTCGAGTTCAGCCGAGCCTGCCGAACCGGCGAGGCTTGCGGAGAGCACCTTGCCTCGAGGTCGTTCACTCCGTAGACGATGTCGTTTGATTGATCCATAGTCTTGCAATCGAACGACTTGTGTTGCGCCTTCGCGTGCTTGCCGGCGCGGCGTCGAACTGCTGAAACAGCGTCCGGTGGTTCGGCGACATCGGGGGTAGAATGAATAGACTTTTCCGGCGAATGCGATGGTGTCGGAGCGGAAGTCGGTCGAGGAGGCTACGATGTTCGTCGGATTTGAGAAATAGCGGCGCGCGGCGGGCCGGAGGTACAGCAGTGATACGCGCCATGGTCCGACACGCAATCGTGCTGGCGGCGGCTTTTGCCGCTGCCTTAGCACCTGCCACATGCTTTGGCGAAAGCAGCAAGCCGTTGCCCGCTAAGGCGACGCAGGAATTGCCGGCCGAGCTGCTCGCGCTGCTCGAACAGAAGAAGATGCCGAAATATTCCCCTATCCTTGTGCGTCTTTTCAAGGACGAGGCAGAGCTCGAAGTCTGGAAGCAGGACACGGCCGGCCGTTTCCAATTGCTGAAGACCTATCCGATCTGCCGGTGGTCGGGCGATCTCGGGCCGAAATTGTACGAGGGCGACCGACAGGCTCCGGAAGGGTTTTATACAGTTACGCCTGAGTTGATGAACCCCAACTCCAATTTCTATCTCTCGATCAACCTCGGGTATCCGAACAGCTTCGACAGGGCAAACAAGCGAAACGGCAGCTTCCTCATGATCCACGGCGACTGCTGGTCGAGCGGTTGCTATGCCATGACGGACGAGCAGATCAGCGAGATCTATTCGCTGGCGCGTGACTCATTCCGCGGCGGCCGAACATCGTTCCAGGTCCAGGCCTATCCGTTCCGCCTGACACCGGTGAATCTGGCGCGCCATCGAAACAATCCCAACCTGCCCTTCTGGGAAATGCTCAAGGTCGGCAACGATCATTTCGAGACGACACAACTCGAACCCAAAGTGGATGTGTGTAACCGCCGCTATGTGTTCGATGCGCAACCTTCCCCGAGTTCGCCGCACCCTCTCGTGTTCAATCCGATCGAGAAATGCCCTCCCTTTGTCGTCAATCCGGAAATCGCGCGAAGGGCGCTGGAAAAACGGCGCGCCGACGAGCGCGCGTACGCGCAATTGCTTGAAGACAACGTGCCAGTTGCCCCGATCTACAGCGGATTCGACGGCGGAATGAACAAGGCTTTTCTCGCACGGTACCCGGGCAGGGTGACGCTTGCGAAAGTGATGCCATATGCATCCTACCTGCCGCAATTGCCACCGATCCCCTGGACCGACAATGATGGTTCGTTGACGAGCAAATGGTTTGGTACCTGGTCCTCCAGATCGTCTGTGTGTGATACGGCGCGTGCCGGCTTCCCATCGCGCCAGTGCTGAACACCTGTTGCAACTCAACAGTCCAGAGTGTTGTCTCGCTCCCATTGGGTTAGATGGCGTGCGTAGTCGTTCCACTCCTCATGCTTCAGCTTGAGATAGGCGGTACGAACTCCCCGAGATGATCCCGCAGCACGCTTGAAATGTTCGAGCGCTCGCAAGGCATCGAGCAGATTCATCGGGAGCCGCTTGGCCGAGGTCACGGTGTGCCTGAAGGTCTCGCGGAACCTGCGGAGGCACGACCGATTGGCCGGGCGCATGAATTAGCAGCAATCGCTCTGTAGGTACGGCAATCGCTCTGGCGCAGCAGCAGACCCGATCCGCTAAATCATCGGCCGACATCCAAGCGGACGGAGAAAAACGATGATCTGGAAAAACATTGTCAGTCCTCGTGTGATCGCACCGGCTTCTGCGCGCTGGTCCGCAAAGTCTGTTTTTTGCTCGAAGACGGCTGTGATCGTGTCCGACATCGCCAGCATTCTTCAGAACCTATTTTTGGACCTACGCGATAGCTACCGGCCCGAGCTGCACTACATGCGTGGTCCTGGCCCGAAATGGCGGGCCAAGCATCAGCCTTGGCCAAAGTTCGCCGGACCAGAAGCGAACTGAGGTCCTGCGAACGGTACGCATCGGGGATGCTGCCGTCGGCAAGCTTTGTCGCAGAAACGGACAAGGCGGGGAGGATTCGGGAAAGACGCCCAAGTTGTCCTGCCCAAGAACTTTACCAACTCTAGATCACGAGGTCCCGTCCTGCCCAAGTTCCCCCGCGGCCTTGCCGGCTCCGCATCCATAGTCGCCGCCATGAAGACGGTTGCCGGTCTTCCGCCAAAGTCACGTGCAAGCTTTGCCAATGGCCGATGCGTTCGCGGCACCTATACCCCATCGGACCAGGCGAAGGAGATCACGAAATCCTGTAGCTTCACCAAGCCTTCGCGCCTCCTGGCGCGCTTCTCGGTGGCGGAAGGCCCAGACACCAACTACCTGTTATTGCGCGGATTCAGCTTCCGGCTTGGCAGCGATGGCGAGCGCTCGGATATCTTAACCCAGAGTGCCCCGGTTCATTTCGCGAGGACCCCCGACCAGATGCTGGCTTTCCTTCGAGCACGTATTCCAGGACCCGACGGCAAGCCGGATCTGGAAATGGTCGAGACATTTTCAGTTGCCAATCCCGAGACGCTGCATCAGGCGAGCTACATCGCCGCGCATCCGCCTGCCGCAAGCTTTGCCTCAACAACCTATTGGGGCGTGCACGCGTTTCCCGCGACCAATTCAAGAGGCGAGACAAGGTTCATCAAGTTCAAGGTCACGCCAGTCGGCGAACAGGCGGCGAGGCGCAGGGTCGCAGCCAATGCAAAACCCACCGAGCTGCTGCACGACCTCGAATCCCGGATCGCGGCTCGCGATATGAGGTTCAGTGTGATGGCGCTGCTGGACCGTCCGGGCGACCCGGTCATGGACGTGACCGTCCGATGGCCCGATGAGGACGGACGCGAAGCGGTACGGCTGGGAACGATCGTGATCACTGGTGTCGAAGAAAATGATGCCTGCGACGAACCCGTGTTCAATCCGGCAACTCTGGCCGAAGGAATCGGTCATCCGTTGGACGAGATGTTTGCGGTGCGTCGCGCCGCTTACGCTATCTCGCAGGCAACGCGTCGCTGAGCGAAAAGGCTTCTGCCGGGGCTCCGATCATTTCTCGCTTTCCGGTGCACCCTGCGCCTCGCGGCGCCACGTTCCCGGGCTGACGCCGACCACAGACGAAAACACCCTCGTGAAGTGGCTTTGATTGGCGAACCCGGCCGATATTGCGATTTCCGACAGCGACAGGTCGCGAACCGTCATCAGTTGCTTGGCCGCCTTCACACGCTGGCGCAGCAGCCACTGGTGCGGCGGCAGGCCGGTGGAGATGCGAAACGCGCGCGAAAAGTGGCTGATCGAAAGATCGAACTCGGCCGCGATTTCCTGCAACGAAAGCTTTCCGCCGAGATCGGACTCCAGCCTTTCGCAGACGCGCTTGACCTGCCACGGCGCAAGGCCGCCGCGATTCGGTTCAGAAGGACGTAGCCCGCCGTAGGCCTGGGCGACGTGTGCGGTGAGCGCGAGCATCATGTGATCGATGAAAAGCTGGTTCGTCTCGTCTGGTCGACGCAGCGCTTGTTGCAATGACGCGCCGATATGACGGACGACCGTGTCGTCATGGCCTACGCCGAGTTCACAGGCAAGCTGACCGACGCGCGGCATGCGGGGCTGCTCAGTGAGAGCGTCGAGCGCCGAGCGCGGCAAATAGAAAAACAGGGAGTGGAACGGCTTGTCGATCACGTAGCGCGGATCGCGCTTGAGGTCGTACAGATAGGTCGCTCCCGCGGGAACATCCGCTTTCATCACGCACTTGCCATTTTCCCAGAGTTCGCAGTCGGGATAATCGTGAAGTTTGAGGCTGACGACGAAAGCATCCTCCGCGGTAAAGGAACCGGAAAGACCCGGCACTGGATTGTCATCCCGGGTTTCGGTGACCGCGAGCTCCACCCCGCGCAGCGAACTCGTTATCAGCGAGGGCGGCGCATCCTTCAGGTGCAAAAACCGCCCGAGCTTCCGGCCGAAGGCGCTCGCCTGGGTCATAGGATAACTCTCTCAGCGAAGTTGGACTGACAAGCGCCCGCACGTGATTTCGTGAACCATTATCTGACGCTAGCGCACGGTCGTCCAGTTTCGTCGTGGCAGTTTCGTGACACAGGCTCGATGTCTGCTCGAGAACGTCAGCGATTTTGTCCATTCGCTGCCGCTTACGACGGCTCCCGGCGTCGATTGCCTATTTCGACAGCAGTTAACCGCCACCGTCCGCCGCGCTGATTGCGACTTTAATCGCGGCGCGGGCGCCTAGCATCAGCTTACAGCAGGATCAGGCAAAGCACGGGAGTTTTGAGAAAGACGCTGGGCCTGTACCCGCTTAGAACGCGCGCCGAACGCTCAACGATGCTCCTCGAAGCTAGGACAGGTTCATGAGCCAGCCAATCTTGCGCGATCATTCGCACCAACAAAACCAGTCAGACGCTTCCGGCGCGCAGCAGCGTTATTTGCAGGTTGCCGACCGCCGTCCTGCCGATGTTGAGATGGCACGCGTGCTTCACACCAAACCACTCAGCATGGCTTTGGACCCCTCTGGGAGCGCGATCGCTCACTGGAAACATGAGCCATTGCACGACATCGTCGAGCCTATGAGCCATCACGTCATCATGGCTTACAACGGCTCGATGCAGCGCATGGAGCGTCGGACAGGCAGATCGGTTGCGATCGGAACGTTTCGGCCCGGTGTATTGATAATCATTCCGGAAGGATCAAGCTCACGATGGGATATTCCGAAACCTGTTGATGTCGTTCAGCTCTATCTTCCTCACGCAGTGCTCAAGCGCGTCGCTGACGAAGCCAACACCGCCACACCGATCGACCTCGTGGAGCGAACGGCGCATCACGACCCCATTACGTCCCGATTGATCTTGAGCGCGACGGATGTCCTGGAGAGCAATGAGGCGCTGGATACGCTGTTCAGGCACCAATTAATAGACCTTCTGGCCACGCGTCTTCTGGCTGCGCACACCGGCTCGCCAACGACGATCCAGCCAACAATGGGCGGGCTTTCGCCGAAGGTCCTGCTCCGTGCCACCGACCGCTTGCGCTCGGACAGCGATTCGGACGTCTCGCTCGCGGCGCTGGCTTCGGATGCCGGTCTATCGCGCTTTCATTTCTGCCGTGCCTTCAAGGAAAGCACCGGGCTTTCGCCTCATGCCTGGCTGCGCCAGTACCGGCTCGAGCAGGCCATGAGCATGCTGCGCGATAGCGACGAATCCGTCGTCTCGATCGCGGCGGCCCTCGGCTACTCCTCCCAGACCGCCTTCGCCGCGGCATTCAAGAAACTGACCGGCGAAACGCCAAGCGACTGGAGACGTCACAAGCGTTGACGGCATTCGTTCTACCGTAACAAGCTTTTCCCGCACTTATGGCCGACCACGTCCATGGCTCTCCCCCACGGCATCACTGCGGTTCTAGCGGTGAGTGGATATCGGCGGTGTTTGGAGCGGCGTGTTCTCGCACGATGACACTCATCGACCGGGCTCAACCTCGCGATGGGTATTCCCGGGTTCTTGAAACATGATGCTGTAATCCGCAGACAACAGTCGAGCGCGTTGTCCGGCACGGCATCCCCTGCGATCTCTTGGACCGCGATCCAGCCGGTCATTGACGCGTTGTCGCCGATGGCAATGCCGCCGCACCGGCGAACAGTTGCGCGGACATCGATACCGATGTCTCACTCGCGAGGCGGGCCTGTCGAGCTTCCACTTCTGCCGAGCCTTCAAGGAAAGGACCGGGATCTCGCCGCCCGTTCGGCTGCGCCACAGTACCGCTCGATCACCATGAACATGCTGCAAGTCGCCGACGCATGGTTTTTTGTCGCTGGCGGCGGAGCTCGGCTACGCGGTCCTCGTACGCCCCGCCGTGGCGTTCAGCGATTGGCTGGGCGAAAGCCCTAGCGCAACGCCGCGTGCGTTAGCAGCAATCGCTCTGCAGGTACAGCAATCGCTCTGGCGCAGTCGCATCTTCGGTCCGCTAGATCATGAGGGTGCCCCACGCCCCAGCAGACGGAGACAACATGCTCAGGAAGAACTTGGTCGACCGGCTTGCAATCACTTCACGCCGAAAAGGCTTCGTGACCGCACTCGTGTACGGACTTTCATTGGGAGTTCGCTTCACTTCAGCAGCGGGGGAGGAGGTGGAAATTCCAGCGCAGGCCGTGCAACGGACCAGTCCCGTGATTTCCATCATGTCCAAAGTAGGCGCCCAGCTCCCCTACCAGAACTGGGGCCCGAGCCCAGCTTTGCCCGTGACCCTTAACCGTGGCTGGGCATCCCCTTTCGGAGGCTGCCGCGCGGCTTGTGAAAACCCCATGCCGATGTCTTCGGAACCGAACTGCCTACCATAGGTCCGCCGGTCTTCTGTCCGCCTGTTCGCGTCGACGTCGATCGGAGGATGCTTGCCGCCAAAGAGAAGCGGCGGTGCACTACCGAGAAAATCAAACCAAGGAGTAGATCACATGCGACTTGTTATCATAGGAGCCGGCTTCGCTGGCATGTACGCCGCACTTTCCGCAGCCCGCCTGCGCAATATCCAGGGCGTTTCGCCCGAGGAGCTCGAGATCGCGCTGGTCGCGCCAGAGCCAACGCTGGTGGTCCGGCCGCGGCTGTACGAACCGAAGCCCGAGACCCTGACGGCGCCGCTGCTGGATGTGCTCAAGGCCGTCGATGTTACTTACGTGCAAGGCAGCGCCGAAACCATCGACGCCAAATCCCGCACGGTGGGCATCGTCGCCACCAAGGGTGCGAAGAAGACCCTTTCCTACGACCGGCTGGTGGTGGCGACCGGCAGCCGGCTATTCCGTCCGAACATTCCGGGCCTCAGCGAGCACGGATTTAGCGTTGACTCGCTCGATGATGCAATCGCCCTCGACAAGCATTTGCACGGCCTGGCGAAACGGCCGGCGGCGAACGGGCGTGACACGGTTGTCGTTGCCGGCGGCGGTTTCACCGGCATCGAGGCGGCCACCGAGATGCCCTCGCGACTGCGCGGAATCCTCGGCAAGGACGCCAAGACGCGCGTCATCATCATCGACCGCAACAAGGCGATCGCGCCTGATATGGGCGAAGGCCCCCGTCCTGTCATCGAAGAGGCCCTGCGCAAGCTCGGCGTGGAAACCCGGCTTGGCGCCGGCATTACATCGCTGGACGAATCCGGCGTCACGCTTTCCGACGGCGAACACATCGAGGCCGCGACCGTGATCTGGGCGGCAGGTATTCGCGCGGCACCGTTGACCCAGCAGATCCCGGCCGAGCGCGACAATTTCGGCCGCCTACTGGTCGACCGGGATTTGCGCGTGCCATCAGTGCCAGGTGTCTTCGCTACCGGTGACGCCGCCAGGGCCGCAAGCGACGATATCGGCAATTACGCGCTGATGTCGTGTCAGCACGCCACGCGAATGGGCGCTTTTGCCGGCAACAACGCCGCCGCCGAACTGCTGGGCGTTCCGACCAAGCCCTATCACCAGAAGGGCTATGTCACCTGCCTCGACCTCGGCGAAGCCGGTGCGCTGTTCACCGTTGGCTGGGAACGCAAGGTGGCGATGGTCGGCGAGGTCGCCAAGAAGACCAAGCAGGAGATCAACACCGTCTGGATCTATCCGCCGCAGCCCGAGCGTGCCGCCGCGCTGGCCGCTGCCGATCCGGAGCGTGTGACTGACGTGAGTGGCTTCTTCTAGAAGCTTCACGCGAAATGGGCCGCACTTCTCGCTGGCTGCGCGGCCAGCTCAACCGAGACCAGCCAGTAGCCTTGAACATGAAACAGGAGATCGAACATGGACGTAGACACGAGCCTTGCCAACACCTCACACCGCAGTGGACCGGGGTCCAACGAATTGGTTCCGTCGCGCTACGCGGTGCAGGTCGGCGACATTGACGTGCTGGTCGTCAGCGACGGCGTGCTACCGCTCCCAACCGCAATGTTGGCACACAACATCGACCCGGCCGTCCGGGCGACCTGGCTGAAAGACATGTTCCTGCCGCCCGACGCCTACGATTGGGCGCTGAATGTGGTCGTGGTGCGTAGCGGCGACCGGACCATACTCGTCGATGCTGGGCTTGGGCTCGACCCGGACTTGCACTTGCCGCGCGCCGGGCAATTGATCAAGCGACTGGAGGCCGCCGACATCGATCTTGCGTCCGTGACCGACGTGGTGCTGACCCACATGCACATGGACCACATCGGTGGGCTGCTCGTCGAAGGGGTCAAGGAACAGCTACGTCCGGACCTGCGGATCCACGTGGCGGCCGCCGAGGTCAAGTTCTGGGAGGCGCCCGATTTCTCCCACGTCGCCATGCCGCCGGGGTTCCCGGACGCGCTTCGATCGACCGCCAAGCGGTTCGTGAAAGAGTACCGCAGCCAGCTACGGCCGTTCGAGGAGCAGTACGAGGTGGCACCGGGAGTGATCGTCACTCGCACCGGCGGCCACACCCCCGGGCACAGCGTGGTCCGCGTGACGTCCGGCGGCGACCGGCTGACGTTCGCCGGCGACCTCGTGTTCGCGGTCGGGTTCGAGCACCCCGACTGGTACAACGGCTTCGAACACGATCCCGAGGAGTCGGCCCGCGTTCGTATCAGTCTTTTGCGGGAACTGGCTGAGACCGGTGGACTGCTGGTGGCCACTCACCTGCCGTTCCCGTCCGTCGGACATGTGGCAGTCGACGGCGACGCCTTTCGTTGGGTGCCGGTCTTCTGGGACTACTGACCGCACAGTTCGATCGAGAGGCGCCTCGTAAGCGCTTTATTCGGTACGGGCCGCGTTACCGGCGCCGGAGCGCGGCCCGCTCACTCAAAATCCTTTTGGAGCTCGACCTCGATGAAACGCGAGACCGTGCGTGCTTCGCAGCTCAACGGCTGCGCCTTCTGCATGAACATGCATGTCGAGGAAGTCCCACACCACAGTGAGTGCCCGCTCCCGATGATGACCCGGGCGCAACCTGAGTGTCCGCGCAAAGATGCTGCTGGCTTCACGGACCCTCCGCACGGCGATCGCGCCTCGCAGCCGCGCGATGGGAGAGTGTGATGAACGTCGTTGTCTTTGGTTCAACGGGGTCGACAGGACGGCTCGTCGTTGAGTCCGCCTTGTCCGCGGGTCACGTCGTCACTGCCTTTGTCCGTGACCCAAAGCGCATGCCCTTGACGCATCCGAATCTCAGGATCGTCAAGGGCGATGCAATGGATGCAGCCTCGGTGGCATCTGCGGTCCAAGGTGCGGATGCGGTGATCTGCACGTTGGGGATGGTACCTCAGGCGAAGGAGGATCTGGGTCGACGCCAGCCCGGTGTCCCGGTTTGCTCGGTGGGAACCAAGAACATTCTGGCCGCCATGCCTCCAGGCCAGGGCCGACTCATCGTTGAGAGCTCGGTGAGTGTCGGTGAGAGCTACCACACCGGGAGTTTTGGCTCAGGCTTCATGGTCAAGGTCGCACTCAAGGGGGTGATGGCAGACAAGGAGGCGCAGGAGGCAGCTGTCCGGGAGAGTGACTGCGATTGGACGATCGTTCGACCGGCGACGCTGACATTCAAGCGTGCCAGCGGAAACCTGAAGGCCGGGACCGATCTGCGCTGGAACATCACCTCAACAGCCACCCGCGCGGACGTGGCCGAGTATTTGGTCAAGATCCTCGATGACCCCGCGACATACAAGAAGGCCATAACGGTGCGCAACTAGGTTTGGCGACGAATTGCGGTAAACCGCGATCTCCGCCGATGGCGGCCGGAACGCGAGTGAATGGGCAGAGCTGTCAGCGACAACAACCGTTGCAGGAGGGTATTGTGGTGCATGCTAACAAGAAGGCGGTCGGCTTGGTGCTGTGCCTCGGCGCTGTCGTGCTTGTGGCTGGTGGCTGGGCGTATGCCCATTCGAACGAGACATTCACCGACAACGCCTATATTCGCGGCGAAATGACCTCGCTCGCGCCGAAGGCTGCAGGCTACGTCACGGCCGTGGAGGTTCAGGATAACCAGACCGTTCGTGCAGGCGACGTCCTGTTCCGGATCGACGATCGCGACTACCGCGCACGCCTGGCGCAAGCCGAGGCCAATGTCGAAGCCGCCCAAGCCCGCCTCACCAATGTCGATGCGGAGATCCAACTCCAGCATGCCCTGATACGGCAGGCCGAAGCTCAAAGACTTGCGAGCGTGGCCGAGATGAATCTGGCGCGCAAGGCCTCCGATCGCCGCCGCGAACTGATCCGCACCAACGCGATCAGCCAGGCGCAGGTCGATGAAAGCGATGCGGCGTTATCGAGAACCGAGGCGGGCGTGTCGGCGGCGGCGGCAACGGTGGAGGCCCAGCGGGCACGCATCGCCGTCCTTGCCAGCCAGCGCGAAGCTGCACTTGCTGCAGTGGCGCAAGCGCACGCCGCACGCGACCTCGCCCAGATCGATCTCGACCACACCGTGGTGCATGCGCCGGTCGACGGCGTCGTCGGCAACCGCCAGGTTCGCGTCGGCCGGCTTGTCGCGCCGGGCACCTCCTTGCTCGACATCGTTCCGGTCAAGGACGTGTGGGTGGTGGCGAACTTCAAGGAAAGCCAGATCGAACATATCCGGCCCGGTCAGCGCGCCCGCATCAAGGTGGACGGCTATCCGAACCAGACGATTGAAGGTGTGGTGGACAGCTTTGCGCCCGGCAGCGGTTCTGCGTTCACCCTGCTCCCCGCTGACAATGCGACGGGGAACTTCATTCGTGTCGTTCAACGGGTGCCTGTGAAAATCCGCTTCGACAGAAATCCATTGCCCGGCCGCGTCGTGCCTGGCCTGTCGGCGCGTGTCGAAATAGATCGAGGAAGCGGCACATGACCGCGATCGCCGACGCCACGCCAGGCTACGACAGGCGCGCGGCAGGAAGCATTCTTGTCGCAGGCATCGTGCTCGCCACTCTGACGGAGGCGATCGCAAGCACCGTCCTCTCGCTCGGACGCAACGACATCATTGGCGACACCCATGCGACTCCCGACGAGTTCGCCTGGCTGGACATCGGATACACCGCAACAAAGCTAATCGGGTTCATGGCCGCCTCCTGGCTCATGACACGCACCAGTCCGCGCCGCCTGATCATCGGTTCGACGCTCGTCATGGGCACGGCCTGCGGCATCGCCGCCATCACGTATCGGTTAGATCTGCTGGTCGCACTCCGCATCATACAGGGCTTCTCCGGCGGCACCTTGCTTGTCGCGGGACAGTCGATCATTTTTCTCGCCTATCCGCGATCCTACCAGCCGATCCTTCAGGCTCTGTTTGCGATGGGGTCCGTGGTCGCTCCTGCGACCATCGCTCCGGCGCTCCAGGGATGGTTGATCGACAGCCAGTCGTGGGCATGGATCTTCTTCGGCGTTGTTCCGGTAGCCCTCGCCGCTATCGGACTTCTGCTGATCGCAGACGGCCCCAGGCCCGTTGCGGCTGCGCGCCTTCCGTTCGACTGGGTCGGCTTCTTGCTGATCTCAGTCACATTCTTCTGCTTCACCTATGTTATGAACCAAGGCAGCCGATGGCGCTGGTTCGAAGAGCCTCGCATCGCGTGGCTGACCGTGATCGGCGCAGCCGCCTTGCTGGCGTTTCTCAGCCAACAGGCGATGGCCAAAAGCCAAGGCTTGTTCGATTTCGCCCTGTTCCGGTCGAGCGATTTTTCCTTCGCCTTCATCGTCAGTTTCGTCGCCGGTGCCGCCTTGTTCGGCAGCGCGTTCCTGATCCCGTCGTTTGCCGTGTCCGTACTCGCGTTCACGCCAAGTGAGGCCGGCCAGCTCCTATTGCCGAGCGGCGCGCTTTTCGTCGGCGCGCTCCTCATTGCTGCCTTTCTCATGCAGGTCAGGGGCGCTCCCCCTATCGCCACGGTGCCGTTCGGAATCCTGATGATCATGGCCGCGATGTGGATGCTGTCCGGCTCGACCAGCGAAAGTGGCGCCGACGACATGATGGCCGCCATCCTGCTTCGCGGCTTTGGACTTGGCTTCCTCTTCCTGTCGATCACCCTTATCGCTTTCAGCGACCTCAACAACCGCAATCGAGCGTCCGGCATCGGTCTTTTCAACGCCGCGCGCCAGCTCGGTGGCCTCATGGGGGTAGCCGGGCTCCAGACCATGATCGACCACAATGTCACCACCAATGCCACGGTGCTTGGCGCGAGTGTCACCGCAGGCCTTCCCGCGGTCAGCGAGCGGCTGGGAACGACGAGTGCCATGCTCGCAGCACGAGGAATGGACAGCGTGGCCGCCGGCCGGACTGCGATGGGTCTGTTGGGTCGAGCCCTCACCGGTCAATCCACGGTGATCGCTTTCGACACCGCGTTCGCTGCCATCGCTCTTCTTTTCGTCATCGCTGCGCCGGTTCTGGTCACCATCAAGATCGCGTTTGCCCTGCACGCGAAGAAGCGCGCGGCGCAGTTAGCCCGAACCGAGGAGCCGTACATGACATACCCCGCGTCGAAACCCTCCCGCCAAGCCAATGTCGTGTCGAGGCCAGACCCTCGCGCCGAGATCGTGCTGGCGGTCAGCGAGGCTCTCGCCCATCCGAGCGGCGCGCCCGCTGACCTCGATAGTATTTGGGACCGAAGCGGATACTCGAAGGAAGACATTCTATCGGCATTCGAGAGCGTCGACGATCTCATCGTCGCGATCGCCGAACACAAAGCCTCCCTCATATCGCAGCCATTGGTGAGGAGAGCGCGCCCCGGCACCGTAGATGATGCACGCGAAACACTCATCGCGTTCGGACGCGTCGCCTGGAAGGAATACTCGACCACCCTGGTCGGATTCGTTCGGATGATGATGACCGAGGGTGCACGCAATCCTGCGCTGAAGAAGCGGGTGCACGAGGCGGGACAAGCGATTGTCACACTCAAGCTACGGGAGTTTCTGTCCGCAGCAAATGAGCGGGGAATCCTGTCGATATCGGACGCTCAGCTATACGCCGAGCAACTGCTGGGACTATTGAGAGAACCGCTCTACCAGGCGCTGATGCTGACTCCGGCAATGAGCCTCGAAGCCCCAGCCGCCGACCGCGTCAGAGCCAGTATCGAAAGCTTCATTCATGGATGTGGGAGCACGAGGAGCATGAAGCGATGAGCGCAGCCAATGATATTGGCCGGTCAAGATGGTCTGGCCCGAGCGAGAGCCCTTCAAGACTGAAGGTCGTCGGCGACGTCCCGGCGGACCTGGCGAACAGCATCGACGATAATGGGTCCCTGGTGACAGTCGACCCCGCCGACTGGATCGTCTGTTTCGTGCCCGGCCTTCGACGGCAATGGTGGCATCGCTTCGTCCATCACAGGCATAAGCATGTCTTTGCCATGCGGCCCACGAGCACGGGGAGTTGGCTGCTCGTTGAGCCGTGGTGGACGCGCATGATGGTGACGATCCTGCCACCGGCCGATGCCGTCAGATTTCTTCGGTGGGGTGCGACGGGCGATATCCTGCGGGTCCGCGAAGCGGTCCCGGGCACAGCGAGCCAGCTTCGCGGTTGGTCGAACTGCGCGGTTCTCTCGGCGTTCTTGCTCGGCCGACCGAGCTGGACATGGACACCGCACGGTCTCTACCGGCAGCTACTGCGCGAAAGGTCAACGCGGCGCGAGAACGTGCAGCAACTTCTCGTCGACCAGTTCACCAAAGTCGTCAGCCATTACTCGTCCAACGCGCTGAGCGTCAGTGCCGACCAGCTTTCCTTGCCACTCAGGGACCTACTCATCATCATTGGGCGCAATCTCCTCGAAACGATGATGACGCCGTCGTTGCTGGAGGTCTGTTATACAGCCATACTTGAAGCGGACCGCTACCCCGATGCGACACGGGCCTACGCGCAACACGGACCTACGCCGGCCATCGCGGTCCTTACGAAAATTCTGGCAAAAGCGAAGCAGGCCGGAGAAATCGATCTAGCACATTGCGAAGCCGGCGCCCGTCAGTTTCTTGGGATGCTCCATGGAAACGTCCATCTGGAGGCCGTGCTTCAGCTCGGCGACCTACCAACGCTTTCCGACATCGATTTGCGCGCTCGCACCGCGGTGAAAGTCTTTCTCGACGGCGCCGAGCCTGACGAGAGGACAGGAATCGTTGCGCGAGCGGCATTGACGGCATGACTGGTGCCACTCGCAGCGACAATCCTACTGTGAGGTGGGGTTGCCATGGCCAGGATGCGCCGGTCTCTCTACATACTCGCAGCGCGGCGCAGCTGCCCCCATGGGTCGCCGACGACAAAGAAACGAAGTGGGAAGATGCCGGCTATGTCGGCCGGCTCTAATCCAGACAGAACGTTGAAAGCGGTTCTGTCGGGCGGCCTTCGAGTCGGCTTCGCCTCCGCCTCGGCGCGTAAAGTAGATCACAATGCCGAGAGTGGCCTCGCCGATTGGTCGCCAAAATCACCGTTTGAAAAACCGTTTCAGTTCGGTCGTCTCAAACGGTTCGCGAGGGCAAGTCCTTGAAGAACTTGGTGGGCGCACCAGGGCTCGAACCTGGGACCCGCTGGTTAAGAGTCAGCCTTGGGTTGAGAACGATCAATGACTTGCTGGTTGCACGACCGGGCTTATCCGACTGAAAGTGGGCGTTCGTCGCACGATCAAAGTGCTGCATTTCACCGGCTAACATCCGCGCGGTCGGAGCATCCGCGGGGTAGACCCTGGTTGGCGCCGTGTCTCTTGCAAGCTACCGTTAGAGCGGCTCACGCGGCGGATTGGAGCCTTTTCCGTTCCGATTGATCGAATCCTCGGGTACCCTCATTCCGCCGCGTCGGCGGAACTGGCGAAGTTGATAGATGGCTGCATGGAGAGCGGAGATGGGCCGGCTCGATAAGCAGATGGATCCGTTCCACCCTGCCGCGCATCTGACGACGGCGGATCGCGTCGCCGACAATCTTGGGCTTGAGCAAGTCGACACGTCGTCGTCCGTTGAACCGGCCCGAGAGAAAGCCGCCTCGTCACCCGCGCATTTTGGGTCGGGCCGGGCGGGGACCGGTGTAACGGGCTCTACCAATTGGATCGACCGAGCACGTCGCATCTGGCGGCGCCATCTCCAGCGCGATCAACTCCCCCGAACGACCGGGGGGTCGACGGGAAACTTCGAGCGCTGGTTGATCGCACTGCTGAGCGTCGGCTTCGTCGTGAGTTGCGTTTGCGCGATCATTGTCTTCATGCAGGTCAACGCGCGCAAATTGGAGATCGCAACACTGCAACGTGATATCATCGCACTCAAGCTACGCGTAGCCAGGCTCGATCAGATCGCAAGCACGAACGAGATGCGCGAAAAGGCAAGCCGTGGAATACCCAAACCGCCGTCGGAGATCCAACGCGACCAGGCTCCGCTCATCCTGTCACGTGAAGAGATTCAGCTTGTCCGAGACTATATCAAGCCTGCACCAGTTGCTGGCCCCGCGACTGAGACGACAAAGGTCGGCGATCCCGTCGTGGGAGAAA
Organism: Bradyrhizobium sp. IC4059; assembly: GCF_020193615.1. Taxonomy (NCBI): domain Bacteria; kingdom Pseudomonadati; phylum Pseudomonadota; class Alphaproteobacteria; order Hyphomicrobiales; family Nitrobacteraceae; genus Bradyrhizobium; species Bradyrhizobium sp. IC4059. The sequence continues at coordinate 490,899 of NZ_JADYVH010000003.1, read as the reverse complement.
CCGTTCCCTTTTCCTCTCCGATCACGGACAAGGTGCGGAAGCTGCTCGGCGCGAGATTTACCGTTCGCAATGGCGTTGTTGTCATCGTCCGCAGCGGCAGCCGTCACGCTGATGCTGTAATTGGGCCAAATTGACGAGAACTGGCCGCGATCGCAGTAGTCGATCGCCCTCTTAAGGCTGGTTGTTCGGTGGTCTTTCAATGAACCGCCGGCTGCCATTGAGAAGCTCGAGGTTATTGGCGATAACCGGGTTGCCTGGATCGAGCGAATAGGCCTTCTCGAACTTTCGGCGCGCCGCACTCAGATTGCCGCGCAGCATGTACGAATATCCCTGGTCATTCAGGACCTGCACGGTTTCGCCGCCCAGCCGGATCGCTTGGGCATAGGCCTGATCTGCGAGATCAAAGCGACGTATCCGATCATAGCTCGCCGCGAGTCCAACCCAGGCCGTCACGTCCTTCGGCGATTTCTCGACCGCATCCCTGAAATAGCGATTGGCTAACCCGTAGCTGCCGCGGTTGAAATGCTCCAAGCCCAGCCGTACCGGCTCGTCCGAGGGATAATATTTGACGTCGGTCGGCTCCTGCACGGGGTCCCCCCCAGGCGGCTCGACGGGAGCGACGACGGCAGCCTGCCTCAGCGTATGATCACACCCCGCAAGGCCGATCCCCAACCAGCAACAGGTCAGCATGAAGATGATACGTCGCATAACCCCTTGGTCCCCCGCACGTCGCAGCAACTTCACTGCGCCGTTCGCAAACAACATCGCCAAAACCACGCACTAAAAATCGTTACCTGCCGCCTACGCCTACTCCACCAACCGGCACTGATACTCCAGCAGTCGATCCAGCCCCCAATCCTTCTATGTTGACGTTCTGGGTTGGGGCAGTCCGCACGCCCATTTGTTTCGTCGCATCGCCAATGTCGGGAAGCTGATCCACTGGCTGTTTCGTGTTGCCATAGCGAGTCACGGCGGCGCCCACGCGCCGCGCGTCGTACGTGATCCTGCGATCACCGACGTTTCGCGGCCATGGATGGATTGTGTGGGTGACCGCGTTGACCTCCTTGGCATTGCCGGCACTCATCGTGATGGTGTCTGAACGCTGGAAATAGCGGTCCACCTCGTCATGACCGGCCACCCCGTAACATCCCCCGAGCAGCAGCGGTGCGAACAGAGCCAGATACCTGATGGTCATCTCCCGCTTCCTTCTCAGTTGAGCGTTTTTACGACGGGCTGGTTCGCAACAGCCGGTGCCGGAATGGTCGCAGTGAGCTCGGGAGCGATGATGTGACCATAAGGTCCTTTAACGTCGCCGCCGGAGTTGACGTAGTCATTGTAACGCTTGCGGACTTCCATCTGGCCATTGAGGAAGAAATCGACGTCGTTGGCCGGAAGGCGGGAGTCGAGCGGTGACGCCAATTGCTGACCGGGCGCGGCCGGTGCGACCAGGCGCGGCGTCACGATGATGACGAGATCGGTTTCCTCCTGCTGGTACGACTTGCTGCTGAACAAGGCTCCAAGCACGGGCACCGAACCGATCCAGGGCAATTGCGAAACGTCCTGACGGTTGCGGGTTTGCAGCAGGCCCGCGATCGCAAAGCTCTGGCCATCCCGCAATTCCACCGTCGTGCGCGCATCGCGGCGGGTCAACGCCGGAACCGTCGTTCCCTGAATCGTCACCGCATTGGCGAAATCAAGCTCGCTGACCGATGGCTCGACGCGAAGGTTGATGACCCCCCGCGAGAGCACGGTGGGGACAAAGGCCAGTTCGACACCGAACTTCTTGTAATCGATTGTGATGGTCGGAAAGCCAGTCGCGGTCGTGTTTGGTATCGGCACCGGAAATTCACCACCGGCCAGGAAGCGCGCTGCATCTCCGGAAAGCGTGGTCAAGTTCGGCTCGGCCAACCTGCGAGCCAGTCCCTTGGTCTCAAGCGCCGAGATCAATAGGTCCACCGAACCCCCATTGCTCGTTCTGACGATGCTGGTCAACAAGCTTCCGAAAGGTACCGGAGCGATGCCGCCCCCCGTGCCAAGAAGCGTATTTGCCGTGGCTAGTACTGGGAGGCTACCCGTTGGGGGAGCACCGACAGGCCCATTGACACCTCCGATCGGTCGCCGGCCGGTCAAGCTGGTCACCACTCCGCCACGTCCCGTATTCGCGACGTTGGTCCCGTTGGCATTCGCTGCGTACAGGTTCACACCGAGGTCGCGGCCGGCATCCCGGGTGACCTCGAGAAAACGCACCTCCAGCATCACCTGCTGCGGCGCCGCGACACTCATCGCGTTGACGACAGTGCCCCCCTTCGCGACTGTGCTGGTGGCGATCGCCATGGCCCGCTCGGCCGTAACCGCATCGGCGGCCGTTCCGCTGAGTACCACCTGGCCCTCGGAAGCCGACACGCGGATCCCGTGCCCGCCAGTGCTGCTGCGGATGTTCTGCTGGAGATTGCCGGTATCGATCACGACCTCGACGTCGAGGATGCCGATCTGCTTCATCGAGGAGTCGAGCAGGATGACGTTGGTGGTGCCGGTCTGCTTGCCCTGGACGTAGATCAGGTGATCGCTGAGCGACTTCACGTCCACAATGTCGGGCGAGCCGGCCACGATAGTTGCGAAAGCCGTATCGACCTTGAAGGTGCGTGACTTGTTGACCACCACCTTGACCCGCTGGACGTCGTTCATTTCGCTGACGAAGACGCCGCCGCCGGAGGAGCCCCGCCGGTCTGCCGCTGTCGCGGGGTCAGCGGACGCAAAGGAGGCGAGCGCCGCGCCAAGACCCATCACGCTGAAGGCGAGAAGCCTCCTTATCTTACCCGAAATGCGACCGCCACCCATTCGAGTCCCCCCAACTGCGATCCGCGGCTCCCCCGCAAATCTACGTGCTCGATATCCCCAACAGTTCCCCTCTGCGCACCACGCCGCAGAGCTTACAAGATGTCCGACTACAATTCGTTACTTCGCGTTTCCAAGATCATCGTCCTTGATGCTGCCTGCGTGCAAGAAGAGACGCTTACCGCACAGCCTCAAGTGGCAAAGAAAACTTTCCAATGTTGCGGGCGCGCATCATTTCTCTCTGCAGCTCCGTTCAGAACTGCTGCAGCACGACCACGTTTGCGCGATTCCGTCGTGGCTCACGATCGAACGGCGTCGGCTCGTCGTCTCCAAACGGCACTTGGCCAGGCTCAGATTGCTTTGGCGCAGTTCGATTCCGAGGGGTTTGTCCAGCTCGAGCGCCGACCCGAGGCGATGTCGGCCAAGATGGGTAAGGCACGTTGCCATATTTTGCCTAGAAGGGAATTTGCGTTGACGCGCTCGGTGCATTGAGCGTCGTACCCCATATCGGCATCAGCATGGTGAAGCCGGCTTGAGAAGCGGTCACTGTCAAATTGGTGCCGCTGGATGCCACGCTCAGCGTCGGCGTGAGACCGCCGCGATACAGGAACGGCGCGGCAGTCTGCTTTGCGGTTGTGGACATGGGATCGCCCGCGCAGCTTGACGGCGACTGAGGCGGGCTTTGAAGCAAGGCAGGCGTGTAGCAGTTGATCATGACCGCTCGGGCCCCCGCGCTCGCGAGCGTCCGCAAGGACTGCATCGTGATCGCATAGCGTCCTAGATCGAAGATGGCGAAGATCAACATGAAAAGGGACACAAAGGCGAGGATGAACTCGAACGATGCGATGCCCCGCTGATCGAGCTTTCTCATCACTGCACCAAGCGGACAACTTGGGTGTAAGGGACGGTGACCGGATTACATCCATCCGTGCTCAGGAAGCCGCCACCGCCCATGGTGAGAGTTTTGGCGATCACTTGTGAACAGGTCGTATTGGTACTTTGCGTCGCTCCGTTCCAGGTCACGTCGACGTGCGGGAAATACATCGCACCACCCAGCTTAACCGAACCACCGTTGATGGTGACCTGATTACTGCTCTTGCTCGGTGCTTGATCATCAATCAGAACGCCGTTCAGATCAGAAGAGAAAGTGTTGGTGTAAGGCGCGGACAGATTAACTACAGCGCCGCCAGAGATGGAAATGCTGGAATCCCCGAGTAATACAAGAGTGACGCCTAAACCTGTGCCAGCCGGTGGCCAGGGTGTGCAGGCACTGCAAGTGATGGTTCCGCCATTGAATCTTATCGTGCCATTGTAGAAAAAGTACGTGCCCGGACTAAAATCTACCGCGTTCCCGGTCGTGCACGTTAGGTTGCGGTACAGGTTAGTGCTGCTCGGCGGGGTATTAGGCGTCAACGTACCACTGCATGCCAAATCGTTTGGCTTCCCGCTCGAGGTCAAGCTATTGAACGATTGGCTGTCCAATTTGCTAAGTGGATTGTTGGCATACGGCATGAAATAGTTGTACGTGACGCCGGGATTGGCGCAGGTGCTGGCTGGACTACAGCCGGTTACACCCAAGACGGCCCATCCCGAACCGGTGAAAGAGGCAGTGCTGGCAAACTGAACACTGGCATCCGACATTATCGGGCAACCCGTGCCGTTGTTGCTGACGTTACCGGCAATCTTAAGCGCCCCTCCGCCGCCGTTCGGATCAGGTCCGAGCGCCAAGGCGCACACCTTGCTCGGCAGTTCGACCAGAGCGATGGCTTGGGCGGGGATGTTGACGGTCGTCAAACCCAGCACTGCCGACAAGTAGGCCGGCTGTTGCTGACTGACGAGGGCGCGAACGGCGTTACCGCCGCCTCCTGCGGGCGGCGTTGTGAACGCACCCGCACTATAGCTGCCGATGTCGATCTGGACCGCCCGCGAGATTCCCGTTGGAAGGCTTGGCGCACAGTTGGTGCCCGGATAGGCCGTATCGCCGGTGTTGCAGAACCCGTTCTGTGCCGCGAATTCCTTTGCTTGATAATCCACTGATGTATCGCAGAGCACACCAGCATTGTCGCATGCAAGTCGCAGGGCGCCCGAGTAGGCCGCTGCATCGGCGGCATTCTGCGCGTGCTGCCTGGTGACGTACCACGATCCCGCCTCGGCCCCGAGTGCGACCACGCCGATGAGCGGAATCAGCACGATGACTGTTGCGAATGCGGCCGAGCCTCGTCTGGAACGGAGCAGACTGCGCATGAGAACACCTACTGGAAACGTTCGGAATAAGGCAGCGTGTACGTGCAACTGCTGGGGCACAGCACCGACGTCAACACAATCGGGGCCAAAGTGACGGTCGTCGAAAACGTAAAGTACTTGGGAGTCAAACCAAGGTTGCCGGAGTTGCAGGCTGTGCTTCCGCACATGACCTGGATGTTGCCGATGGTATGCCCGGCGACCGTTGTCTGCAGCGTCGACACCCAGGTCCCCGGGTTCGCCGGGTCGGGCGGACTCTTGTATTGAATGTATTGTCCGAATGAGCGCAAGGCCGACCACGCAGAGATAAACCGGAAGCCCGCGGCAGCGACGTCGGCAAGCGGCATCAGCAGGAACGACACCATGAAAATGTAAACGATGACTGTCTCAAACGCGACGGCGCCGCGCTGATCGGCGACGAAGGACCCTTTACGATACGCGCGCCTGCCTCCACGGGGACTTGCCACGTGCGATCGCGTCACCCGAGCCGCAGCGATCTGAACCATGTCCACCACAATCCGGCCACGCATAGCCGCTCACCAAACGTAAGGAATCACTCGCCAACGTGATGCTTCGTAACACGAATACTCGGGGCAATTGCGCCGAAGCAGATCTTCTTCGTAAAGGATTCGGCAGACCTGAATGCCTATATGCAGAACCAGGACCATCACCGTGACCGGTGTCAGGTATTGCAGCACGACGCCCAGCACCACGATTTCTTCTGCGACATAGAGCGGATGCTTGATCCATCGATACGGACCGGTCTGGACCACCGAGCGCGCCTGCGGCACCAGGCTGAATGACCGACCCAGATGTCGGATCGTAACAAGCATCATGATCGTACCGACCAGCACGCAGACCGTGGATGCCAGGTTGGGCAGTGTGTCGTCGGACTTGCCGAGGAAGCTGATCGTCCATGGCATATAGCTGCCGACGAAGGCAGCTATTCTTGGAAGCAGGCCGTCTGCATGCGCCTTTGCCGGTGAGCGCGTCATGATCAACAGTGCCAGGAGCATGTAGAAGATGCCGAGGCAAAAGCTCGACAAGAGCGAGGGCCATGGATCGTGCAGCGACGCCCCAATCCTGACGGCGACGCAAAGAGCCAGCAACAAGAACCACAAGCTGCCAAGCAGCCGCATGATCCGGTCGTAAGATCCGCTCTTGGAGAGGGCAATTGTGCTCATGGCTACTTTCCGAAGCTGGCGAACGAACGCACGAGGTGAAGAACGGGACTTCCCCCCATGATGACGAACATGGCTGGGAGCAGGAACAGCACCATCGGAATGGTCAGCTTGGCGCCCAACTTGTGCGCCCTTTCTTCCAGCTTGGTGATGCGTTCCCGCCGCAGGTCGAGCGCGATACTGCGCAGCGCCTGGCCCAACGGCGTTCCGTACTGCAAGCTCTGGCTGATCATCGTGCCGAACCGGCGAAGACCATCCGAAGTGACCGCCAAATTCTCGAATGCTTCGACGCGGCTTGGCAGTATCCGGAGATCATCAAGGAGTCGGTGCAGCACCCAGGCCATGGCAGGATTGGTCGACTTCATTTCTTCGGCGACACGCCCCAGCCCGCTTTCCAGGCCCATTCCCGCCTCGCTGCACACGATCAGCAAATCGATCATATCCGGCGTGCCCAGCCGAATGGCAGCATCAAAGCGCCGCTTCATCACCGACAGAGCCAATCGCGGACCCAAGATTCCGATCACCACACCCATCAGCGTGAAGACCAGCACGTCGGCAGGTCTCCTTCCCGAAAGTTGCGCCAGAAGCAGCGCAATGACCGGCAGCGCGAACATGCTGACGATCTTGATGCCGATCCAGATCGGCAAGGTTCTATGATGATTGAATCCAGATGAGTGGAGGACCGTTCGTAGCTCCTCCAGATTCTCTTCGGCGTAGAAGCGCCGATAGCGCATGCCCAGCCACGAGAACCAACCGGTCAGGTCTTTGAAGGGGGCTGACCGGTAAGGGATACCCATCACGGCGTTTGAGACCCGCGTGTCCAATGCACGGACGTGTAGTTCGCGGATGATCAACATGAAGGCCGCCGTTCCAGCTACGACTGCGAGGGCCACCAGCCCGAGACCAAAAGTCATAGTTCTGTTTCCCGCCTGACCATCCAACTTATCACCAGATGCCCGATGAGCACCGAGACTACCGCGTAAGCCAGAAGCTTGTTTCCGGTCGGGTCAGTGAACAGCAGATCGACGTTCTGCGGATTGGCCGCGTATAGCAATGCTCCGGCAATCAGGGGCGAGATCGTGAGTGCTCGCGAGGAAAAGATCACTTCTCCCGCCAGCGCCTTGGCGCGAGCAGCGAGCGCAACACGCTGACTCACCGTGTCGCCCAGCGTCTGCAAGGTCTCGGCCAAGCTGCCGCCGGACTTCAATTGAACCGCGAGTGTCACCGCAAACATCGCATACTCTGCCACTTGCGTTCGCCGATAGACGCCTTCGACGGCTTCCTCCGGAGGTCTTCCCAGATTCATTTCGCTGCACACGATTGCAAATTGTCCAGACGTCGGTTGCGGCATTTCGCGCGCGATGGTGCGAAATGCTTCGTGCACAGGCAGACCCGATCGAACCGTACTCGTCACCAGCTGAATGGCGTCAGGCAGCTGCCGGAAAAGTTGACTGGCGAACCGACGTTGCTGCCAGCCAAACAGACCTCGCACGACTACCACGGCGGCAACCGCAGCCGCGACAGACACGTAGAAAACGGAAAATCCCAGCAGGCGATTAGCGTAGAAGATCGCTGCTACGGCGATAGCGGCAGCAAGCAGCACATACGCCGGATGCCAGGCGTGAACCATCTCGGGCCTGTAATTGGCCAAACGGTGGAGAAGCAGATATCGGGAGCCGGTCTCCGCCCGGCGAATGGATGGCAGGCTGGCCGGATGGGAGGCCGGTAGAGCGACCGCCAGCCGGCGGTCCATGCGTCGCTCCCGGCCGTCGAGCCATAACGAGCCGACGGCTGCGCACATCGCGAGCACCAGAACAGCGACGATCACGGCCTCAGGTATCATATCTGCCTCACTGCCTCGGCCCAGGCGCGATCGAGCCCGAAATAGACGAGACGGCTCTTGAATTTCGGGACTGCAAGGGTGGCCCGGTAAGTGCCCGAGATCCGCCCATTGTCGTCCTCCTCCTGGTATTCGAATGTTGCGATGTCATTGGTGGTGATCACATCCGATTCCAGCCCCATCACCTCGCTGATCTGGATAATGCGACGTTGCCCATCGCGCATGCGTTCGACTTGCACGATGAGATCCAGTGCAGCGACGATCTGAGTTCGAATGGCTCGCGACGGTAGATTCACCTGCCCCATCTGCACCATGTTCTCGATGCGGGTCAGGGCGTCGCGAGCACTATTGGCATGGACCGTGGAGATCGAACCATCATGGCCGGTGTTCATCGCCTGCAGCATGTCAAACGCTTCGGCGCCGCGCACCTCGCCCACGACGATCCGGTCAGGACGCATGCGCAGCGCATTCCACAACAGATCGCGCTGTGTCACCTGCCCCGTGCCTTCAAGGCTGGGAGGCCGGGTCTCCAGGCTGATCACGTGCGGCTGCTGGAGCTGCAGCTCCGCCGCATCCTCGATGGTGACGACGCGTTCGCTGTGATCGATGAACTGGCTCATGGCGTTGAGCAGCGTCGTCTTGCCGGACCCGGTGCCGCCGGAGACCAGGACATTGAGCCGACACCGGGCGGCAATCTCCAGCAATTGTCCGACGGCTGCGGTCATCGAGCCGTTTTCGATCAGTGCGGCGATATCCAGGCGGCGGCTCGGAAACTTTCTAATCGAGATGCAGGGGCTGTGGATCGCCAGCGGCGGGAAGATGATGTTGACGCGGCTGCCGTCGGACAAGCGGCAATCCACCATCGGGCTGGATTCGTCGATGCGCCGTCCAACTTGCGCGGCAATTTTCTGGGCCACCGATGCGATGTGATCATTGTCGCGGAAGCGCACCGCGATCCGCTCCAGCTTGCCGGCTCGTTCGACATAAACGTTGCTCGGCCCGTTGATCATGATGTCGTTGATCGATTGATCGAGCAGAAGCGGACGCAGCGGCCCATAGCCGGTCATGTCGTCGGCAATCTCGTCCGCCAGTTGAAGCTGCTCGCGACCCGACAGTTCGAGCCGTTCCTCATTGGCGATGCCATGGATGATTTCCTCGATCTGGCGCCGAAGGACGTCACGCGAAACAGTTGCGGCCACCGATGGCTCAATCTGCTCAATGACGCGTTCGCGCAGCGAAGCTGGCATCACCGGCCGGTCAATCGAAGCCTCGTCGCGCCTTGAGGTTGATGCAGGCACGCTTGGCGTCGTTGCAGCCAAGCTCGGCGTCGATGCAGGCAAGCGAACCGGCGTTTCCTCGTCGCGCCTACCAAACTTTCTCATAGCCCCAGCAGCCTCCTCAGCCGTCCCTTCTGCTCGGCGCCAAGCCCCGTGATCTCCCGTACGATCGGCGCGAGATGGCGTCGCAGTGCAGATACGTGCTTCAGAGCGGGAATTCCGAGATTGACCGCCTGGGTCATGCCCTTCCCGAGATCGGGTACGACCATGTCAGGCTCTGTCCCCAACGCCTTGACGACCGCGGCCCTGGGAAGGCCGCCCGGGCGATTGGCACGGTTCAGCAAGGTGAAGACCCGATCCCTGCCGGCAATGTTGGTGACGGCGGTCCGTAGTGCGTGGGCATTGCGAAGTCCGGTCACCTCCGCCTCCAGCAGCACCAGCACGTGCCGGGAAAGAGAGATCACCGGATGGATGGATGACGGAAACGGGACCGGGACATCGACAACGATGTAGTTGAATCGTTGGCGGAGCAGGCCAAGGACGTGCCTCACGCCGGCTTCGGTGATGTCGAGCTGAGCGTCCAGCTCCTCATCGGCGGAAATCAGGCTAACCCGCTCGTTGACTGCGATTGCGGCGCGCTCGAGGAACAACGTGTCCGCCCGCATCGGGTTCTCCAGGGCGATGCGCAGGCCTGGTCCGGGCTGAACACCCAGCATCACGGCTGTTTCGCCGCCTTGAAGATGAAGATCGAGCAGCGCGACCTTGGCCTTGGTGGTCTCCGCCAGTTGCAGCGCGAGATTGATGGCGATGCTCGTTGCGCCGGCACCGCCCTGCGCGCCGCAGATCGAGATCACATGCCCGCCTCGGTCGGTTGCCGCCGGCGCACGATCGCCCAGCAGCTTTGGGCGCAGCTGGTCCAGCACCATGTCCCGCGTGATCGGTCTCGGCAGGTACTCGGTCAAGCCGAGCTCCATAAGCGCGCGATAGAAGGTGATCTCCCTGCTTTCACCGATCAGAGCCACCCGGACATCGGGCGGACAGACGCCGGCCAGCCGCTCCAGTTCGGCAAATGGATCATCGATACCACTGATGTCCGTCACCAGGGCGAATAGTTCGGTGTCCGTTTCGAGCATCCGTATGGCATTGCGGATCGTGCCCCGCTTGATCGAAATATTGCTGCCTTCAAGGCCCTTGCGCAGAGCCGCGGCACTCAATTCGTCATTGACGAAGCAGACGATTCGATTGCGGGCGACAACAGACGTCGCTTCTTCAGGAGTGCTGAGGGCCGCTATGTTAACGCTCATCAACGTTTCTCCAGCAACTTGCCTGCCTGAACCACCATCGTCGCTCCGCGGCGGGACACTTCCGACCCGTCGCAGTTGATCGGAACGTCGCCGTCGGCAGATTCCTGTTTCCTGACGGAGTATTGTTTTATCTGACCACCGGAATGAACAACGACCGCTGCTGTCCGGCCGGCAATCGCATTTTGGCGGGCGATTTCCGGCGACACATCGCAGCTGGACATGGCGCCAGTGTCCGCCGTATCCCACTGCTCGACTGCGGCCCGCACCGCCAGGGAAAGCGTTCCGAGCTGCCTTGCGACCGTGATCTTCTTGACCTGGTCCGGGGCAAGCTCCAACGATACAGTCTGCGCTTGCTTGCCGGCCACCGAGCCGGCTACCGAGCTTACGGTTCGGCCACCCTGCATGATTTCCTGGTCAATCGCGATGACTCGAACGTTTCCTAGAACGGTCTCGCTCAGGGCCCGGCGCGCGGGATCTGCCTTCTCGAACACCTGGGTCAACAAGACATCAACATGATCACCCGGCCTGATCAGCCCCGACACGCCAGACTCCTCGTCCACCTTGATGCTGATTGCACGGCTATCCGGTGCCAGGACGCTGGCCAGGAAGCCACGATCCCGAGGTCGCAATACGTCCTGCAAGGTGATGGGACTGCCAGCGTCGACGAACTTGCGGACCAGAGAGCCGGGAAGTCCGGCCTTCGAGTCCGGTGTTTCCAGGATCGCCCCTGCGGGAAGGCGTTCAGGCGACACCGAGCGCACGGCGAAATCTTCTTCGCGGGCCAATGTACCTTTCGACAGCGGACGTGCCGCGACAAAATACCCGACAGTCGAAGGAGGCGCCGGCCCTTGCGCCGTAACCGTTACCGGAACCTGTTTCGGCAGGTTCATGTTGTAGGCGATCAGCCCGAATGCGGTGGTTGCGAGCAAGAGCACAAGGATGATCGAGAGGCGCAACGTGGATGACATGTCAAAATCCTCTGCTCGAGATGGTCCAGATGCCACCGCACGCTATGGCCACCCCGTAAGGCAGGGGCGCGTGTCGCACGTGGCGCCAGCGCTCGATCGCGTAGACGCGCCGTGCGAGCGACGAACCGACCGGCGCCAATTTCGGATATGGCAGGACGCGCATCACCAGATGCACCAGGGCAAGAACGCCCCCGGCCAGCGCGGTTACCGCCAGCAACTCAATCAAGCCCGTCGGCGGCAGGCCAATGGCCAAAGCTACCAGTAACTTGACGTCGCCCCCGCCAATCCCGCCACGCTGGTAGAGCGCGAGCAGCAGCAGGAACAGGAGCGTCGCGGCAATGAGGGATTCGGCAAGTTGCATTGGGCTGGCAAGCTGACGGGCGATCCCGAGCAGCGCCAGCAAGAGACAGACGTCATTTCGGATCGTGCGGGTCGCGACGTCGAGCGTTGCGACATACAGCAACAACGAGATTTCCAGTATCGAGACGATGGAAGAAACCCAGCTCATGCATGCCTCAGGGTGGTGGGAAGGCACAGCAACAATAAGAATGGAGAGAAATAACATTCGGAGGGGGACACATTCCGATGCCCCCCTCTGGCCGGACGGCCGTATCAGACTGCCGCAGTAAAAGCGGTGGTGATCGCGGTGATCCCGCCTGTCAGCGCGGTTCCGATCGCACCGCCGGCCCCAACGCCGAACACAGCTGACACTGCGCCGATGATGCAAACCGCGACGATGATGTACTCGAATGACACCACGCCGTCCTGGTCCGTCCGCAGACGCTTCAACGCTTCCTTGGTCTCGATGAAATGATGCAACATAGAGGAATCCCTTCTTTCAAGATGGATTTTTCAGACACCTTGGCAACTTCAGCGGCTGCGGATTTATCTCCGGCCCCGCCAGCGACAAACTATTCATTAAATACTTATTAGCGTCAACATTTAATATATAATTCCGATTTTAAATCGACGCACTGCGAAGCGAGCCGTCACAACAATCTCAGAATCGACAAAAGCGCCGTAAATCAAATACGATAGCCGAACCAACAATCGGATCCTGGGCAGAGCGCTGGCTGGAGTCGGTAAGCAATCACCGGATTATTACGGATGAGCAGCGCTATAATAAGATTAATAGGTAATCATGTGAGGGCGATATAATCGACCGGATGCTGCGCCCCTGGCCCGCGCACATGGAGCAAATTTCGCGACGTGCGAAGGCGCGACGCAGCACATCTGTCACGACGGGTGAGGTGATCCGTTCGAAGATTCCGATCGCACTGATCGCTGCCTTGCAGCCGCATGATTCCCGTCAGTCGCACCGGTGTGCCGCAATCATAGAGGCTCCTGGACCCCACCTTGCGAGGCGGACCATCGCGGGATGGTGGTACGCTCTAGAGCGTAGCGCGCAGCCAGGACCCGTCATCATTGTTACGGGCTCGGTAGCCGGCGCATCTGCCCTGGGTGCGGAGAAAAGCAAAACAACCGATTATTTTATTATCGTATATAATCATGATGACTCCATCACAAAATTAAAAAATATGTTGGGGAAAAGAAAACATGGGAGGTTGGAATGGAAGCTGCCCGCCGCTTTCGCGCAATGGCCTTGCTTTGCCGTCAGACTGCCGTACTCCAACCTGCGCGAAGCTGGAAATTGCTTGCAGAGGCAGAGTACTGGGAGCATCTGGCCGCCGCGGCCTTAGCTCATTGAGCTTCAGTCGGGCGTTCTTTGTCTTCCGTTTTCGTCGACTTCCTAGTTAAGTCCTTTTCTGAGGCATGTGATGAGTATGCGTCAAATTTCCTCTAGTGCTGTTCTGAGCGAACGGCACCAGGCGCTTCTGGAGGAGCTCAGAGAGGTGGAGAAACTTCGAAGTAAGCTCCGACATCTAGAAACAAAAACCAATCGGCAGAAGGCGGCGTACCAAAGCGAGCGGCAGAGCTAGAGCCGTTTAGAGACCCGCCGGATCCGAAGGATGACCCGGCTCACTCGCGCGATTTGATGCACGGATTGCCCGCGTTCCTCGCGTCCACCTCTACCTTGAAAGAGGACTGGGCGGCTTTCATCTGCGCCTAGCGAGCCTCGGCGATGACGTCGCTACGACGCGTCGCCAACCAGCCAGGCCGGGGTGCCTCACAACACTTGAACGAACTCGGCGGCGAGACCGGCCGCCCATTCAGGGTCGGGCGTTAGCTCCGACTTTCATTCGACGTTGCACTTCGGAACACCGCAACGAGCCGATCGCCTTCCCAAAGCTCAACGTCGTGCTCGTCATGCATTTGCTCGGCTCGGCGTCTCGCCGCCGGCTCGTCAATACAGTCGAGCTTTGCAGTGCAGATCACTTGCCGGCTGCCGTCCACCACGAAAACCTTATACCGCATGATGCCGTCCGATCCAAAAAGGTGACGATCATCGTACCCGAATGTCCGGTTAAGGCAGCGCCAAACTAAGTGCGATGCAACGGAACCATTGTACGTGTGGCAGTTCGGCGATACCTGCTCGTTCAATCCGTCGGTCGCGCGGCGGCAGTACCTCGTATGTCGCCACCTCAGTGGCGTAGTCTCACTGCGTGCCGAAGCGTGTGGCTCGAGCTTAAGAGCGAGAGGCCACCAAGCGTCATCAGCAGCCCACCGAGCCAGCCCGTCCAGCTGCGCGCTTCGTCGTGCCCCTCTGCAGTGCGCGGGCCCAGCGGCATATCTTGAGGTGGGTCGGCAGGCGCGGCGGCGAGAAACTGCCCAACGTTGACTTGATCCGGCACGGAGTGTTCGCGCTTGAGCTGGTTGCGGGGAATATCTCCGACGGGAGCCGCCGACATCAGGGTAGCACCCGTGCCGAGATCGGAAGTGGCATCTGCTACCTGCATTTCCGTTACAGGCGTCTGAGATTGCTCGGGCGGTGCAGAGCGCAGCAACTCCGCGCGCGCATCAACGATCACGCTCCGCGTGGTCTGCGTGGTCCGGTTCTCGTCGAAACTGGCGCTACGGTCTTTGGCCGCGGGAGCCCGAATGGGCTTCTTCACCGTCGCGATGCTCTCGGCCAGGAACCAGCATCTGCGACGACCGTCCGTTCGGTAGACCCAATGCTGTCCGCCACTGGTCGAGGTACCGGGACGCGGCGCGCATTCGGCTTGCGGCGGAGGGGTGGTTACCGTGGGTTGGGACGTAGCAGTATTGAAGAAGTCGGTTAGAGGATTGGAAGACGCAGGCGTCGCCGAAAAACCTCCGACAAAGAGCAAACTGGCGAAGTACAATCGCAAATGTCCGGACATCGGAAACTCCCGGGTGCGCCCCCGCTTGAGCCTTAGCGGCGACAACGGCCCCCATGCGGCTTAAATCGGGCAACGCGATGAATTAATGGTATTCTTGGCCACCTAATTTATATGCCGGTCCAGCACTCCAGGGATGCCTGCAACAAGGATAGGCCGATGGATTCATCGGTCATCTGAGTTGCGCCGGGCCTCGATCCGCGGCGTAGCCGCCCGGTCGATTGCGATAGTTGCGCCCGTTCCCGAACACCAAAGCAAAACTTGCCGAGGGATGAGTTCGTGGATGTCGCGATACGTGGACACCCCCGCTACGAATTAAATACTCCATCGCGATATTGCCATCGTCGCGCCTTTCTCCCTGCCACCTAGCGGATTTAAATGTGGATTGTGCGATCAATATTTAACTGGCGGCTTGCCTGCTCCCTGATTCCCGACTTGTGTGCCCGGGCCTTCTGCCCAAGATTCGGATTGGAGCCATGAACACCGCGCATTTTAATTCGCTCTCCGTTGACGAGCTCTGGACCCTTCACCAAGAGGTCGCCGCCAAACTCACTCAGAAAATGTTGGTGCAAAAAGCACGTTTGGAGGAAAGGCTGCGCAGCATTAGACTGGCCAGCGAGGTCACACGGCTCAATTACAAGCGCCGTCGTCCATATCCGCCCGTCCGTCCCAAATATCGCAATCCGAAGAACCCAGCGGAGACATGGTCGGGTCGTGGCAGGCAGCCGCGATGGCTGCGGCCGCAGCTTCGAAGCGGCCGAGACTTGGACGATTTCCTGATCGATCAGGCTTCAGCTCAAAAGCGCCAGACAAATTGAGCGCCGATTGCGGCATTTTGGGTTGGGAATGCTGGCGCCGGCTGTTTCCCGATCTGAGATTTTCACATTATCGTTTTAACGCGGGTCATGACTATGGTTGGAGCCATTGGCCGTAGCGACCGCACTTGCGATCCGGCTGACGTCTCGCTGAGTCGCTCGGGGGGCCCGCGGCGCAGTGAAGACATCGACGAGAACTCAAGCGCACGATGGCCCGACTTTAGTCGTGATGCTCTCTGAAGTGCCGCCTAACCGCATTCCACGCTCGAAGGGCTGGAAGGAGGAGGACGACGAAAAGAACTCTGATTGCAACTGGAGTCATCCCGCGCTGCAGGAGTGGTGGTTCGCGACCATCCCAGCGACCGGCCGTCGTGTTGATCGTCGCCGGAGATGGAATCGCTGCGTGCCGAGTAGGTGCCGGTCTGCGCGAGGGCAGGACAGCTACAACGAACAGAACGTTCACCAGCAGCCATATTCCCACTATGAGAAGGACACTACGCACGAGAACGACCATCGTTGATCTAATCTGCCGAGCTTATTCCTGCCTCATGCCCGGCACGCAGCCGGCAACACTGCGTTCGCGGACGGAACCGCTTCGCTGCAGCCGGCACATTTGGCATCCGCCGATGCCATCGGGCCCTGAGCGCTTCGCGAACGCCCAGGATCGCTCGCAGCCTAGTCGGGCGCAACACTCGCGTCTGTGCGCTTTCGAACATTCATGCCCCTTCAGGTATGCCCGTTCTGTGCATCATCGGGCGAGAGCCGGACAGAGATAGCTCATCAGCCAGGACGGCCGACCTCAGCCCGCAGTCCCTGAACAGGGGCCGGGTCATGGAGCATGGCCAAATATCGCAGCACGATGAGCGACGAATTTGGCGGTCCGCATCGAACCAGTATCGAGTTTCGGCAGTTGACCCCCGGTGAATCCGAACAAGCAAACTGATTGTTCGGGCCGAGGATAATATTAAAAGCTACGCCGGCACACATGAAGGACCTCCGACGACGTTTGGAAAAGGTCCGCGCTGACGCGAGAGAATTTACGCTGATGAGTCAGCGGGCGACGGACATAGAGAAGCGCGAGCTGTTCAAGCGCTTGGCGGATGAGCTCGCCTTCGAGGCTCTCGAGCTCGAGCTGATCGTGAAGAAAAATCAGCCACCTGATCGGTGCGACAAGCACGAGGTCGTGGAATTTACGTTACCCTCTCAGCGAAAGCGCGGCTGACGCGAAAGAGGTTAAGCCGGCTAGTTCGTGCGTGCATAAAGGATCTTTGCGCATGACTCCGCCAGCGATCGCTGGCCGCCGCATCGAACTGCCCATTGCGCTTCGCGGGCCCAGATCCGGAACATTCTGGTTCTGCAGCAAGCGGTATCTTGCTGCGCCGGACAGAACACACCGTCCGTTTTGCCCGCTCCGATTTCCTATTCTACGACAAGCACGTGACCGACTTGTCCCATCGGATCTGCGCGCTGTATCGAATGGGTGAAGATATAGAAACTAGGGAAACACCGAATAGCAAACCGGCCGTGTCCACTCCAACAAAAACGTCGCACCAGACGCGCTTTGCTCTATCGAAGAATTTAAAAAAGCCCCTGCGGGCTTAAAGGTGGTGGGCGCACCAGGGCTCGAACCTGGGACCCGCTGATTAAGAGTCAGCCGCAGGTTTTGAAGAATCAATGACTTGCCGGTCGCACTCTGGTGCTTAACCGGCCGGAAATGGGTATTCGTCGCACGATCGTAGAGCTCCGCTGCACCGCCTGTTGGCCAAGTGCTCGGACGCGGAGGCAGAAGTCGCACAGCGAAATCAAAAATCCGCTCAATTCATCCAGCGATTTCAAGGCTCATTTGGAAAAAACGGCTGAAATGCCCTTTAGCAAACTCAAGCTTGGGAGTCATTTCCAAGCGAAGACGGCTTTTCGCACTGCATCACTTACCGCAGGTCCGGTGACAAAATGCACCGACGGACCGCGGATGGGCCTAGCGCGAGTGACCCGAAGCATGGTGATCATGAATCGCTTTGCCAGCGCCTCGCGGTAGTATGGCGCCACCAGGTCTCGCGCTAGAAGAGGCACATTCGGGTCTGCGACCAGCCCGCCGACCGGCAGGTGCATCAACCGAAGCGACTTCTCGTCATCGATGTCGCTGTAGAGAACGACATTGATGAACTCCTCGATGTCACGAATGATTCCGTGCCAAGTCGGCAGCGCACCGCGCGCATCATACTGTGCCAGATGCTTCGAAATAGCCTCGCCCTGAAGCCCGATTTGCTCGTCGATCAGACGGATTGCCTCTTTCCGCCCGACCAGTTCAGTGCAGTCGCTCAGGACCTTCCCCTCCCCTGAATCCGAATAGCTCTCTGGTTGTCGGAAAGATAGTCAACGCATTTGAAGAATCGATTTTCGCTACAAAGCGATTCGGCGAAGCGTCATCCTCCAAGCGTTCCTCAACCCCTTCTTGAATCGTTATTCCTCATCGTTCAAGCCCGTAAACGACTGAAACAGCATCGCGGCCGTGACTTCATTTCTTACAACGTCCATTTCTGCGGATGGTCCCGCCTTGAAGTGCCCTCGTAACGCGAGACATGCCTCAAAGGTTTCAACCCGCGAAGCGGCGGTTGTAATTTGTCTCAAGGCGGCATGATGGCGATCGTAGTCCCCGGCTCTCACCATTTGGGGCAGCATGTCGATGATCGGAAGCACGGTCCCTTCCCGTTCTGCAGCCTTATGGGCGACGATCTGTCCAAGCACGCCACAGAGGAAACCGAAATCAGGGGCAATGCGTATGGCGAAACGGCGTGCACGCTGCGCCGTGGACGATCGATTTGCTTGTTGTTTAACCTTTCCCTCGTGCTTCCGGATGAAGGTGAGGAGCCAAGCCTCAATCTCAACAAGCGTGCGTCCTCCACACCACATCGAGACTAACGTCTGAAGCGCATCCAGTATCCGCCTGGCTGTGGCTTTGGGCGCTGTCGTATTTGTGTAGGCTCGGCCGAAGACCGACTCGAGGGCCGCCTCCCTAACAAAAATCGTCAAATCCAAAGGGTGTTCAGCCACGACATCGAGCAACCATCTGATCCAGTCTTCGGTTGCGGTCTTATCAACCGGCCCCTGATCAAGCGCCTCCTCCAGCCGCTCGATGAGTCTTGGAGGAATACCGTTCCGTACAGCGATCTCCCGCTGCCAATCGAGAACGGGCGGATCTTCCAGTTGCTCCTCGGCAGCTTTGAGCGCGGTACGGCAGCGTTGGAGCCATCTATCCGCTCCTGGAGCATCAGCTTCTTTCAGCCGGAAGTACCCCAGAGAGCGACGGACAATATCGTCGAAGCCGCTCTCGCCCGCTGCTGTGACAGCCGACAAACGCCGGATAACCGACTGCATTTTCGGATCGGTATCGGCGGATACCTCGATCTGATCGAGCAGCAACTCGATCGGATCATAGATTTCCTCACAGGCATCCTGCTCGGAAAAGACCGTCTTCAAGATTCCTTCCTCCGGTAGAGCGAGGTTCGCTCTCTCTACTCCAATCGGCTGTGCAGGTATGACGATTGCCAGCCCGGTTGCTGCGTATGCCGCGCGCCCGGCCCTTCCTAGCGCATTGAGTATCTCGTGAGGACGCAGATCCGTGCGGGGACTGCCACTTGGGTCATCAACCGCGCTCCTGTCGGTGCCTGCGAGGATCACCACGTCGCACGGCAGATTCAACCCTTGCGCAATGGTTGATGTCGCGGCGACCACATCGAGGCCCAGATCGTCGCTTTCGATCTCCCTGCGAACCCGGAAAACGCTTTCCGTCAGCCTCCGCTCCAGGGGGAGCAGATCGCCATGGTGTACGGTCGCCCTGCACCCAGAGGGATCGAATGTGGCTTCGGACGATCCCACATCTTTGAGAACCGACTTCCGCATCTCCTCCTGCGCCTCATCCAACGCGATCGTAGCCCGCGCCAGGAGTCCATTGATCTGATCTGCAACGCTTCCACATGCCTTGGTATCGTTGCAGAACACGATCACACGCTTTCCGACGGACGCGTAGTCCGCGGCAATCTGCGCAGCGACTTCGTTCCTGTTCGATGTAAATCGGCCCCTGGCGTTTCTCACTAGCGGCGGCCGTCGATCTGAGAGTGCTTGCACGACTAGTTTTTCCGGCCTCTTGGGGTGCCAGCCTGAGATCAACGAGAATAGCCCGAGCGGCTGTGCGGGAACGCGGTTCTGTGCCGCCTTACTTTTCATCCTCAGTGCTTCTTTCGCGGCCTGAGCAACGTCAGAGCGGTCATAGATGACACAAGAGCGAAGTTGTCGTGTTGGCTTCCAAGGATCGTCGAACGGCTCGACCTCCCTTCCCGTCACACCGCGCAGCCAACGCGCAATTTCGGCGCCGTTGGCGACCATGGCAGACAGCAGCAGCAGGTCCGCTTGCTTGCGATGACGGAGAAACGTCAGAAGCGCCAGCATTGCGTCGATCGCTCGCGCGCTCACCTTTGATGAGGTTTTCGGATCGTCTGCACTGATGAGATGAAATTCGTCGAATACAAGAAGCCCTACCTTTTCAAATAGTTCTGGTGCGAAACCCAAAAGGGCAAGGCAACGCTCTGGCGTCATTACGGAGAACCGTGGCAGCCTCTCACCAAGCTCCTCGAGGGCGACGTCTTCGACAACGCTGACCGCCTCCAGGCCCCCGATTTGCGCAGACATGTCCGTTTCGACCTGATCGACCAGAGCATGCGTTGGCGCTAGGTAGACGACGCTCTCCCCCGCACATAAGGTCGCTGCAATTTTCAGAACAGATAGAGTTGTCTTTCCCGAACCGGTCGGAGACGTCATCACCATCGATCTGCCGCGGTTCAGGTATCCGGTCCTGATTGCCTTCAGATGATTGATCCATAAAAACGGACGCGATTGCGCCTGCGAGAGGAGCCAGTCGGCCCAGGCCTTCGGCTGCGCACCGGATGGTGTTGGAAGCCGAACTAGCATTGAAGCCTGCATGCCATTGACGAGGCGGCTCAAGAGCGTTGCCAGATGATGCGGCCCCGCAAACTGGTGATGTACCGTTCCCTCAAGCCCCAGCTTGAACTCTATTGCCGATGCCTCCGACAGACGGATGACCCGGCTCAGCCTTGAACGGACCTCCGCGTCAGGAGTGGCGCTTCCGCGCGCCTCCTGACCGAGTCCCTGGACAACATACGCACATTCCCTCAGAAGGAGGTCGGTAGCGACTTCGCGGCTGTCACCCTGCGTAATGAAGTCTTCGTCGAGGTCACGCTCTATCAGCGGGGTGAGATTGCCGGTTGCCAACTCCCGAAGGCTAAGAATCAAAGATCGTCGGACGGCCCGCCGTTCGCCCCTGGCCCTCAGTTGACCTGCAACTTCCGCAGCATCAGCCGCGCGGTCGGCAATCAGGAACAGGAGCGTCGCCGAAATCGACGCTCCTACAGCATCACCCGAAACAAGCGTCGGCCGGTCTAATGCGGCTTCACGAACGCGGCTCAATATCTGATGAGCACTCGCTGCGACGAAGGCCGCAGCACGTGTTTGCTCTGGTCGAAGATTGAGTGCGACATAAGCCTCGAAGGTCGAAGCAAGGCGCCTCACCCGGTCGATCACATCGCTTGTGATCGCAGATGCCCCCAGAAGGCGGACTGTGGCTAGCTCTATGTGCGCGGCCGTAAGTATTTCGTCCAATATTTCCGGGTCCAGACCAGGCAGGTCCGGTGCTTGGCGTAGAAGAACGCGGGAACTTGGATCAAACACCGGCGATCTCCTTGACTTTCGCCGCCACCTCGCCTGCGAGGAGGGCCAACCCACTCCGCACGTTGTCGAAGGCCAACACGCCGGCCGTCCGCGATTCGAGCGAACCACCGGCCACGGCTTCAAAGCCGGCAATGATGTGCAGAAAATTCCCTGCCTTGCGCTGATCTTCGCCTGTCGCCACGGCAACCCTGAACTCGCGCGCGCCCTCCCAGAACACGTCGTCAACCGCCGTCTCGGGATCGATGTTTGGGACACTCTTGAGCAGGGTTACGAGTTCGGCGAGGATCTCATCGTCGCGATCACCGCTAAGAATAGTCCCGATCTCAGGCCATACGCTGGAACTTATGAGGCTACGGGGTGATTTCGAAGCCTTGTCCTCACAAAGCACAATTCGCTTGATCTCGCGTCCATTCGCATCCAAGTCGACGATAAAACCGTCAAAGCCCTTATCTGCCTGCCGCACATGGGGAGCGGTCATATAGCCATTCGGAAGAGCCATTCTCGCGGCGACCCACGAGATATGTTGGAACAGTAGGCCGTCGCGATGAATAATGGATGTTCTGATCCGCTTCTCCGCGGCTTCCTTCTCCGCGTCGCTGCCCGACCGACGCAACTCTAGGTCTTCCGCATGCGGAGCCGTCAGCTTTCGCACGACATTCTGTACCACCTTGCCCTTTGAAGCCCGTCGGCGCGGCTCCAAGGCATTGATCACGCGCTGAGCGTTTTCCTCCTGTCGCAAATACAGGTAGGCAATAACTTCAATCAGCTTGGCACGGCTTTTCTTGTTAATCGACCATTCAGAAAAATTGCATTCGGTAGTAATGGACGTCTTTAGCGAGAGCGGCATTCTAAATCGCTTCCGAATCTGCGAATACTTCCGTGCTCAATCTGAGCGCGTATTTCACCGAAGTCACCCGTTAAAATGCCAATTGTGGTCTCCCGCTGGTCGCTAACGCGCGGCACGCGGTTAGATCGATAAACCGAACCATGGGAGGATAGCTCGAGAGGTAGTCTTCGAGCGACCATTCAAGTTTGACACGATCCCGACGATCGGATTGGGCACGTTATGTGCAAGAACCTCGAGTGTTCGCAGTAAGCCGAAGGTGGTGAACTTTCGCGCAATTTGAGCACGTAGAGGGTCGGACGGCACGATCACGAGAAGCGGCGCCGGGTCGTACGCCGCAAGGATCGATAACATTGTTTCGGTCTTACCGGTCCCTGTGGGCATGACGACGGTGGCCGGCTGGCTGAACAGGCTCCAATGCGCGCCGACTGCATGCAACGCACCGACTTGGGGCGGTCTCAGGGCTTGCGACCGCTCCCCCTCTGCACGAAAGCTAAACTGTCCGGACCACTCTCGAGCCTGCTTCCTTGCTACCCCCGCCCAACCCTCTCTGGCTACAGCCTCTTCAAAGGCTTTCAGGCGACGGTGTCTTAGCCACTTAAACCTTCCATCTCCGAGGTTGCGAAGAACCCCGTCAATACCTGTTGGTAACTCAACCTGAGCCCGAGCCGTGACGACAACAGTCTCTCCGGTGGAAAGCCTGTATGTCGGCTCGCTCCTTTTTGGCGAGGCCGACACCTCACCGAGGAGAACCATTTCGCACGGGCCGCCTTGGTCGAGCACGTGCCGAATCTGACCGACAGAGACCGTCCTAACGACCTCAAGGGCGGGCCGCAAAAACTGCCGGGGCGGCTCAGATTGAGAAAACAGAGATGGTTGATCCATTTGCTTTTTTGGCTAAATACGACTCACGGCCGCAAATAAACGAAGTGTACTTGGCAATCCCTACTCGTCGAAGGCGAGAGATTGCTGCTTGGCGGAAACTTCCAATGACCTGCTCCGCGATGCGCCGTCAGAGAACGAGCTGCGAACCAGTCAAGTGCATATCATTATGAAAAACAGACGCATCATTTCTGCTTGTTGTAGCGCGAAATTGCATTTTTTCAGCGTGATCGACGTATAGACTGCTGGCCACTGTCGGCCGTCCGTGTGGACAGCACTACCTCGGTGCTGTCTTGCCGAATTCATCGAGCTTGCACCAATGTGACGGTCGAGGTTTTCGGTAGCGCGTCTTTGGAGGTGGCGGCTGTTATCACCTGTGACACCAAGTCCAACACCTGCAGCGAACGCGCCTCTTCGGTGCTGCCAAAGGCAGGTGTCGGGATGAAGAAACTCTCGCCGCCATAAGAGACGGCAACGGCAGCTCCGGCGGGGGCTGGAACGGCCCGCCTGACCTCGAAGAGCGGAACCGTCAGTCTTCGGTTGTCCTTTTCGACCAGGACCTCGGGTATGAAGGGATGTGTCGAGTAATTCTGCGCCGCGATCAGGTCGCCGAGATAGTACAGGATCGCTTGCGTAGTACGCGGCTTGAATGGGAGTTCAATCTCGAGAAGCCGCAATTGTCTTACGAACGTCTGGAAGGTCACCATCGCACATAGATCACGGCCCACATTTAACAATGTCACGGTCGCATGAGTTTCCGGAAAGTCCTGACAGCCAGCCTTATCAAAGCGGTCGCGATCCTTGTCGATCGCCTCGCAGATATCAGTATCACGTTGATTCGCTCTCGCCCGACATCTCGCCGCAGCTTCGGCTGCGATCCGCTGCCTCTTTTGCAAGGGAAGCGTATATTCCTGGACGAAGATCAATCTGAGAAGTTCTTTCGGAAATTTTAGCTGCTCGAAATACGCGACGATGTTCGGCGATAGCGGGACCTGTATCTCGTGAGCGAAAGCCGAATAGTTCAAGTTGTTCATCGTAAAGGAGGTGAATCCGCCATTCACATTGACTGTCGGATTCACATTATAGGTCGTGAGCCCCAGCACATCGAAATTGAACGTTCCTCCCGCCGCGCCGGAAAAAGTCGGAGTCGCAGCTACGTCCCCGAAGCCGACGAAGGACATTGGCGCGCGTTGACTAGCCCGGACTGCATTCAGCAGGATTTGACGATTGTTCGATTCGGCAATCGCTTGATTGTAGGCGTCGGCCTTATGTTCAAGCTCGCCTCGTGTGCAGCCCGTGGCGCAAGCCAACAACATCATCAAAGCAACAGCACGACGTGCTGAGCGAACCCTACATTTCGATTGAAAACGCACCGCCCCCTCCTATAACTGAAAAGTAGTTACGTTGCGTCTATCACAACCGCGAGTCAACGGCAGTCAGTAGAAAAACTGGCGGGCGTGCCCGTAGCTCATGCGACGCCTCTGGTGATAAGCGCCGCGTCGGTTACCTAAGTGGTCCGGTCGCTTGCCAATTCTACCGAAGCGTGTATCGTTATTGCCGTCCTTTCATAAGACCTACTTTGTACCTTCGTAAGCATATTGCGGAGCGGCATGCCGTTGATGGAATGCTCCTCTAAGCCCAACTCCTCAGTATAAAACTATTGGAGCTTTTCTGATGTCTGTGGACGAGTTCATCGACAGAGCCCCCTCCCAACCGGAAGACGGAATTGGCCTTGCACTCTCTGGGGGCGGCTACCGTGCCATGGTTTTCCATGTCGGGGCACTGATCCGACTGAACGAGCTATCGCTGCTGCGGAAGATCAAACGGATCTCCAGCGTCTCCGGCGGCTCGATCACGGCTGGGATACTCGCTGCAAACTGGAAAGATCTGAATTTCCAGAACGATGTTGCAACCAACTTCGACATCGTCGTCAGCAAAATCAGAGCAATGGCTAATACGACAATTGACGCCGGTGCGATCATCGGGGGAATCTTGCTGCCCGGGTCTATCAGCGACCGCGTTGCAAAGGCTTATGACGATCTCGCCTTCAAGGGAGCGACACTTGCAGATCTTCCTGACGACGGCCAACCGGGCAATCCGCGCTTCGTCATAAACGCAACGAACATTCAGACGGCGGCTCTCTGGCGCTTTTCGCGCAACTACATGGGCGACTACAGGGTAGGATTGGTGAACCGCCCGGATGTTGCGCTTGCGAAAGCCGTGGCTGCGTCCTCGGCCTTTCCTCCGATCCTGTCGCCGTGCGAGCTCGATATCACACAAGACGTCGTGAACACTCCTGGCGCCGACCTTCATCGTGAGCCCTACACGAAGACGGCGATCCTGAGCGATGGCGGAGTGTACGACAATCTCGGCCTGGAGACGATTTCGAAGAGATACACGACGTTGCTCGTCAGTGACGCAGGTCAGAAAATCGCTCCCGAGCCTGATCCGCATCGAGATTGGACCCGCCACTCCTTGCGGGTGCTTGATACGGTGGACAATCAGGTCAGGAGCTTGCGCAAGCGACACCTGATCGACTCGTTCCAACGCAAGGACCACACGGGTACATATTGGGGCATTCGGACGTCCTTCGCCGACTACAAGCTCGGCCAGGATCCACTTGGATGCTCGACCCGCAATCCAATCCCCCTCGCCGAGGTTCCGACCAGACTTGAGGCGGTGCCCAGGAATTTACAGGATCGGCTAATGAACTGGGGTTACGCCATCTGCGATGCAGCTCTGCGTGCACATATTGATCCGGCATTGCAGAACAAGCTTGGTGTCGCCATCACCCCTCCGACGCAATTTCCTTTTGCTGGAGGATATTGATGGTGCGCGAGCCCAGCTCTCCCGCGTTCCGTCGACTACGCGTCTACGCGTTCGACCCTTCCGCGTCGACGGATCTGCGGACCGCCACCATGAACGCGGCAGTCATCAAGGTGCCCTGGGAGCAACTTGAGGCTGGTCCAACGGGCGAATACCTTGAGGTGATTGACGTAGACCCGGCTAGCGACGCGTTTTATGAACCGGTCAATCTGAACTCACCGCAGCTGCTGGCGCAAGACGGGCACGCGCCATCGGAGGGCAACCCGCAATTCCATCAACAGATGGTTTATGCGATCGGCATGACGACGATCCGTAATTTTGAGCGCGCGCTTGGTCGACGAGTTCTTTGGGCGTGGAGATGGGCGCGAAAAGACGATCTGACTGCATATAAGCGCAGGACCTATATCGGCAAACTTCGCATCCATCCACACGCGCTACGCGAGGCGAACGCATACTACAGTCCGCAAAAACGAGCTCTGTTGTTCGGCTACTTCCGGGCCAGCGGGGAGGATGTTGGCAATAACTTGCCGGGCGGAATGATCTTTTCTTGTCTGTCGCACGACATTATCGCGCACGAGATGAGTCACGCGATCTTGGACGGCATGCACAGAATGTATCTTGAGCCGAGCAACCCTGACTCGTTGGCGTTCCATGAGGCATTCGCGGACATCGTAGCCCTCTTGCAGCACTTTACCATGCCCGAAGCCGTCAAGAACCAGATTGGACGGCTACGTGGCGACCTTTCGCAGCGCTCGCTGCTCAGCAATCTTGCGCTGCAGTTCGGTCAGGCGATCGGCAATTACGGAGCTCTCCGAGATGGCATCGACAAGATCGATCGGGCGACCGGTCTTCCGGACGCGCGGGCGATTGCGCATGTGACGGAGCCGCACGAGCGCGGCGCCATTCTGGTTGCGGCCGTCTTCGACGCATTCGTAACCATTTATCGAACCCGTGTGGCGGACCTGATCCGGATGGTTACAGGCGAGGGCGAGCGCTTCCCCGACCGAGATCTTCATCCCGATCTGCTGAATCGTTTGACCGCTGAGGCGAACAAGACGGCAGGCCATGTCCTGCGGATGTGCATCCGTGCGCTCGACTATCTTCCTCCCGTCGACATCACGTTCGGCGACTTCCTGCGCGGCGTTGTGACGGCTGATAGCGATCTTGTCGCTGATGACGATCGTGGATACCGCATTGCTTTTGTTGAAGCCTTCAGAAGAAGGGGCATCTACCCGCGGGATTGCCGATCCCTGGCAGTCGACAGCCTGTTGTGGGAGGAACCGGATGAGGACGTAGCTCTGGGATGGCTTGATGGAATCGACACGAGCCATAAGGAAAGCCGTGAAGATCTCTGGAAGCAAGCCATCGACAACGCAGCGGCCTTCTATGGACGCCTGAAGGACCGAAGCCGGTTACCGGCGGAAACCCTTCGCAAGATGGGATTGGCGCTTGACGACGATGCGCCGAAGACGATCAGGCGGTCGATCAAGGATGGCGGGGCACCTGCCTTTGATGTCCAGTCGGTCCGAACCACACGTCGTATCGGTCCCGACGGCGAGGAACTTCCGCAGCTTGTGGTCGAGATCGTCCAGGAGCGAAGAGGCTTCAGCGATGCCCAGGAGCAAACGAACGTCGATGCATCAGGGCACCGGTCGCGCGCGGCGGACTTCATCTTCCGTGGTGGATGTACCCTGATCATCGATCTTCATTCGGCAAAAGTTCGATACATCGTAAGCAAGGACATTCTAAGCGCATCGCGTCTCGAAGCGCAGAGGCGATTTCTGTTCGAGCGTGAGACGGAGTCGCTCGGGGCTACTTATTTCGGTCTCGATTCCCGCGAAGAGCCGTTCGCCTTTCTGCACCGGAACGGATAACGCCATGTCAAGCGCACGAAAGAAGGCTGCAAAGCGGACGACGGCGAAAAAGACAAAAGACAAAAAGCCGGCGCGCAAAAGAGGTGCCCAGTCCGCTCCATCTCCTGATACGGGAGTTGACAGCGAGGTGGACGCGGCTTCAGCCACAACAGCTGCACGAGCCAGGCCCGGCCACATCTCTGTTCGCATGTACAACAATATCCTCGGCGACTGTTTCCTGATCAGGATTCCCGCCGGACCGGAACGGGACGTGAAAATCTTGATCGATTGCGGGGCGCTCCAAGGGATGCCATCCGCGTCGGACATTATGAACGAGATCGCCGGCGACCTAGCAAAAGCGACGGGTTCTCATCTCGATGTGTTGGTAATCACCCATGAACATTGGGACCATCTATCCGGATTCTGTCAGGCGGAGACTATTTTCCGAAAGTTCGAGATCGATGAGCTCTGGCTCGCCTGGACGGAGAACGACAAGGATGCGGATGCGGCACGGATCCGCGCGCGACGGCAAAAAGCACTTCAGCTCCTGCTGACGCTTGACAAGCACTTCGGGCCGGCCGCAGCCGCTCCGGAGGAGGATGATGAAGAGGCAGCAACAGCGCCAAGAGGCGGAGGACAACGCGATGAAGTAAGAGAGCTACTCGCGTTTACCGGTCAATCGCCAGGTGTGGCTGCATCGAGAATGGATACCGGAGCCATTCTGACGATGCTCAAGGGCCTTGCCAAAAAGGTCAGATACTTCACGCCAGGGGCGGATCCGATTCCCCTGCCCGCCGGAATTCCCGTCGAAGCGTACGTTCTTGGTCCTCCGAAGGACACCAAGCTGCTCCTCCGCAGCAACCCGCGAAAGGGAGAGGTCTACCTGACCGACGAGAGCGCTGGACTCGGCGTCTATTTGGCAGCTGCGGTTCAACTGGAGAAGGAAACCATTTCGCTTGATGCTGATGAAGCCAGAACCATCGAACTTTCAATGCCCTTTGACAACCAGCATTTTCGCCGGCTTTCGGAAGTCGAAGGGGAACGGAACCAGGCCTATTTTTCCGAACGGGAAGATTGGCGGCGTATCGATCGCGATTGGCTCGGCGCCGCGGAACAGCTCGCTCTGAAGCTCGATTCCGACACCAACAACACCAGCTTGGTTCTCGCTTTCGCGTTCGGAAGCAAAACTGATCCTCGCGTCCTGCTTTTCCCAGGAGATGCGCAGGTCGGAAACTGGGAGTCTTGGCAGCAATACGTTTGGCCGAGCGGCACCAAGCGAGAGGATCCCGCCGCCATTGACATACAGAAACTTCTCGCGGCGACGGTGCTGTACAAGGTGGGCCATCACGCTAGCCATAATGCGACGCTGCGGGCCAACGGCCTTGAGCTCATGACCCATCCAGATCTTGTCGCCATGATCCCGGTGAGAGAGGAATTCGCTCGCAAGACCAAGCACTGGAACATGCCATTCCCCTCTCTGCTGACACGTCTTCTGGAAAGAACAAAGGGAAGAGTTTTGCGTGCAGACAAGTCTGTGGATGATCTGAGGGCCGACCGAGATCGTCGTCAGGACAAACCAGGCGAACTCAGTCGGGACGACTGGGAGAATTTCTTCTCCCGTCTTGGCTTCGGCCCCAAATCGGCTCATTCAGGCGTCGCGCCACTGTATGTGGAGTATTCAGTGCCGCTCACGTGAGCCGCGCACAGCTTCGCTTTAAGTTAGGATGAAACGCCAAGCTTTAGCTTTGTCGATGGAAACGGTGGTCCGCCAGGGCAGATCACCACGCTAGTCACAATGCAACGTTGCGCGCTGCAGGTCTCGAGTTGATGACGAGTCCCGAACTCGTTGCGATGATTCCTGTGAAAGAGGAATTCGCGCGCAATACCAAACATTGGAATATGCCCTTCCTCTGTCCTCGCCCGTCTTCTCGAAAAACAAATGGACGAGTATTCCGGGCCGACAAGTCGCTTGAGCTTCTTAAGGCGGACGCCGCAAAGCGCGCGGGTAAGCCGGGCGAACTCAGTCAGAGGGATTGGGGCAAGTTTCTTTCACGCGTGATAGCGGGTTCGCCGTCGAAATATGGGGAAGGTCAGCTGTCCGTGGGATACTACGCCGCCCTAAGCTGACACTCCTGAACCATGGAACTGGGGCAACAGTCACTTCGGACCATTGAGAAATCACTTACCTGACCCGGCCTTCAGAATGAACTCCAATGATCGGGTCAGGAGGCCGCGCACAGGACGATACCAAACAAATCGACGCGCAAAAGCTTCGAAGAAAAACATTCTCCGATCGTCGTCGGGCAATATCGAAGGGTTGATGGCAGTCTCAAACTACCAAAGAACAGGCTTAGCCATTGATTCGTCTTACCTTTTTCAGAGGATCATAAACATAGGGCCTAAGACGACCACTGTCAACGCAGTCGCAACGCTCAAGTTCCGCCGCTATTAGACCTGTTGCAAGTTAAGATTAAGTTTTCAGCGAGTTTCTCGCTTCCTCTAGCATGGATTGCAACAACTCCGCTGGGTACCGCGTCCGCCAGTCGCCTTTTTCGAGCAGCATTATCACGCGATGGGCCGCGCGAATTTCTAGGTCGCGGTCCCCTGACAGGCGAGCCACCTCCCGAATCGTGTCGACAACAGCTGGCAGTTCTTGCCGATCCAAATCGGCAGCAGCGGGAACTATAACCTTAAGCAGGTCTCCCCAATTCTTACGGCTCAAGCCCAGTTGCTCGAGCGTCTCGGCGGCACCCCGAGCCCGTAAAAACTCTATTGAATAATAGAGTAGGTTGTTTGCCGAAAGGCGGACCTCGCGCTGCATCTCAGCTCCTCCTGCCGAGGTCTGGAGGGCTGCATTTGCAGCATCGAAGGCCTGTTTGGTAACGCGAATTGCGCCGGCGTAGGCATCGCGACGCTTGGTTAGCATGAAGTCAGTGCTGCCAATTTCCATCCCTTTCTGCCGGATGGTCTCGGCCGCCTCCCAATATGCAAATCCAAGGCGGCGAGCGATATAGCTCCGCATAGGGTTGCCGGACAGAAATTGCGGATCTTTTTCAAGCAGTTCCATGGCTTCTTCGAACTTGCTGAGCGCAAGCTCCGGCTCGTCCCGAGCAGATAGAACTTCGCCTAGCCGAAATGCAAGTAGCGCGTCAGGAGGATGACTTGCAGTATTCTCAAGAGCAAAATAGCGCCGAGCTGCTTCGTCGAGGCTTTCTATCGCGAAGGGAAAGTCCTTGACCTCATCACCGGACCGAGTGAGCACGTGCGCCGCTCGCATCTTTCCACGCAGATCAGACGATACTAGGAAGCCAGATTCGGAGTTTTCCAGTGCGAGCTCCTGCAGAAGACGACCAATCCAGAGCAGACAAAGTGCGATCTCCATATTGAGATAATAAATTGCATCGTCGCGTTTCGAATGTGAGCCTACGTTTTCGAGCGAGTTTTGCAGGGTAATTGCAATCTCTGCGAGCTCGGTGATGCCTTGTTCGCGAGGCAAATTGTTGGTCGTATTCCGCACACTGCTGAACAGTGCGTCGATGCGCTCGACAGCCTCATTGACGCCTTTCTGGATATCCGGTGACAGGTCAAGCTTAGTTAGTTGACGATTGTCAATGGAGGGAAATGCTCGACCCGATTCGGAATCTGCGGACTTATAGATCTCCTTAATCAATTCCTTGATAATATCGGCGGTATTTCCGCACGAGTCGAGTAGATCTTTCCAGTTCCGGAGCTGATCACTCGCGCTCTTGCGTAGGCCATCCGTGGCCTTCTCTGGATTACCGAAACGAGATTTATACATCAGCTCGTGTTGGACCTCGCCCCACGCGTCCTCCAGAACGGTGCGGATTTGTACCTCGACCGGGACGCGAAATCGCGTTTCGCCGAGGGAGCCTTGAGCCCGCAGGATGATGTGAATAGACGAGTAGCCATTGTCCTTTGGCTCGTGCCGGATGCGCTTGCCATCTAGCACTAAGTCATACTTTTTGAGCTGCGAGACCAGCGCTTGGCAGAGCGATTGCTCGTAAGGATATCCATATATGATCAGCTCCTCGACCACCTCACTGACCGATTTTCCGAAGAAAAGTTCCAGGGGTTCGTTGCGAGCCAGTTCAACGAATTTGAGAAATCGCTGTAGCACGCTTTGTAGGTCACTACGGTACAGCGTTAGGATGCGCAGGCCGATGATATCTGTGACATCCTTGGCTTGATAAGTTGGTTTACTCTGCCGCCGCTCGAACACCTTCTCGACGAGCTTCTTGTGATCCTTGACGCGGCTCTTGATGAGATAGCTTGTCGCTTCGATACTTGGAGTCCCCATAGCCAACGCGGCAAGTAGGCGCTTTTGCGTGACGTCAGCTCCAGCAAGAGCCTGAAGGGCGTCGAAGGCGACTTTTTGCCGCTCCTCGGGAGTGGGTTCATACGCGGACATCGTTGCCCCCTAGTTGCGCGTTTAGGGAGTTTATCAACGCCACCACAATTCGCAACTAAAGCGGGTGTGGCTCTTCAGGCCGTCAAACACCACAAGGACATAGTTACCTTCGGCTCGATCGTTGTGAAGGCGGGTCGCGCTAGGCGACTCCCATCCTCAGCTGCGGATACGCGACTGAGCCTCTGGCGTGGACGAACGCGGTGCCGATCGTGGACGCCCGACATCTCGCCGCTTTCCAGCGACATGTCCGATAGAATGAAGCAATGCTGCGCGTTCACCCCAAGAAACGCGCGATGCGAACGCAAGGCCAGGTCGAATATCGCCCAGGCCAATCGAGGTGATGTGTTGGCGTTTTGGTCATCATCTCGTACCGCCCCACCGTTTAATTCAGGTTAGTGCACAAGCTGCCGTCATGGTCGGTTAGCTGAATTCGGCGATCGATTAGAGGCACAGGTCCGTACGTAATGTACAGAACTGTGCCCCGCGTTTGCGGTGATAGAGGACACGAAAGTCAGCCCGCCCGGCCCCGCCTTCGCCCCCGCTGAATAATGAGTTCGGCCACGAATGCCGCCGGACGTGGCGAACTTCAACAATTTATCTTTTCTCAAATGTTTGCCGCGATCTTCCAGCACTGG
This sequence comes from Bradyrhizobium sp. IC4059, assembly GCF_020193615.1. Lineage (NCBI taxonomy): Bacteria > Pseudomonadati > Pseudomonadota > Alphaproteobacteria > Hyphomicrobiales > Nitrobacteraceae > Bradyrhizobium > Bradyrhizobium sp. IC4059. Next base: position 457,967 of record NZ_JADYVH010000003.1, on the reverse strand, counting down.
CGGCAACGTTAGAGCCAGTCCTGCGGGGTCCGAGATGAGGACATATCTGAGCTCGTATGTCTCGAAGCTATTCGCGGGGGATCTGGCGAACGATTTTTCGGCGTTTAGAAGATAATTGTCACCTTCGCGTGAAGCCTCGGATAGATTGTACCACCGATGGCCGCCCGTGGCGCGTTCGCTTGTCGAGTATGTGCTAAGCAACGCACCATTGTTCGTGTTGAGCCAGCATTCCTTCTGGTCATCAGTACCAAACAGATTGATCGTCTGAGCCGCGCCGACATGCATGACGTCGACGAGGCCGGTCGACGCATAGGTTGGCGAGCTGGAGCGGCGGATCCAGGAGACCCTGTTTTCCGCACCGGAAATCGACCATGTCTGACATCGCGGCCCCCAAACTCGTTCATGCGCCCGCGCTACGGCGTGCGCTTGCGGGAACGCCCTGGCGGCGCTTCGTCATCCTCGCCGGCTTTGCGCTCACCTGGGAGCTCTATGCGCGCTGGCTCGACAACGCGCTTCTGCTGCCGACCCTGGGCGCGACGCTGTCGGCGTTGTGGTCGGCCATCTTGTCGGGCGAACTACCGAACCGTGCAGCGACCTCGCTGCGGGTCTCATCACCGGTGCTGACGACCCTCGCCGCTTTGTCGCGCTGGGGTAATGAGGCCCTTGGCCCGTTGACGCCGATGTTCAACCCGCTTCCGGCCATCGCGCTGCTGCCCATCGCATTGCTGTGGTTCGGCGTGGGACCGCCGAGCCTCATCTTCGTCATCGTGCACTCAGCTCTGTGGCCGGTGGCCCTCGCCTGCTACGGCGGCTTCCTCGCCGTGCCGCCGACCCTGCGAATGGCCGGCCGCAACCTCGGCCTCTCGGGCGGCCGGTTCGTCGCGGAGATCCTGGTGCCAGCGGCCTTCCCGCAGATCCTGTCGGGCTTGCGGATCGGGTGGGCGTTCGCCTGGCGCACGCTGATCGCGGCGGAACTCGTCTTCGGCGTCAGCGCGCGGTCCGGCGGAATCGGCTGGTTCATCTACACCAGCCGCGCGCAGCTGGAGACGGCGAGCGTCTTTGCGGGACTGCTCACGGTGATCCTGATTGGCCTCCTTGTGGAGGGCGTGATCTTCCGGAGCCTGACGCGGATCACGGTCCAGCGCTGGGGACAGGTGCAAACCTAGGGGAATGCCGCCGATCCCGATCGGTCCTAATGGTGAACATGCGGGAATGCGTAGCGATCGGCCAGATAGCGGAGTATTCGCTCCGAGGAATCGATGAAGCGCCGGCCGTTGGCAACGCCTGCGTCCTCAGGCACCGGCCGGCTCTCATCGAACACCAGAACCGGAAGCGATTGATGCTGCTCGCCCAGGATTTCGATGAGGGCCGTTCGTGGACGCGCGAACGGCAGGCGGTGCACCTCGATCTGCGTTGCCAATCCGGGAAACGACGCCAGCACTCCTTCGATCGCGTTGCAGTGCGGGCAGACGAAGAAGCGGCCCGGCCGCTCGGGATCTTCAAATCCCGGCTTCAACAGAAAGAGGCGATCTCCGCTCATGGCCGACCTCCAGAGACGACATGAATCTCAATGGCCGAACAGCCGATAGCTCCGATCGGCCGTTCGCAGGTGCCGGCTCTCCTCGACCCAGCCCACCGCTCGCCGATAACTGCCCAGCAGGGTCGCCTCCTTCAACGCGGCCACGTCGACCGCCTGCGGCGCGTCGGCGAACGGCGAGACGAACAGCGCATCCTCAGGACAATAGAGCTCGCACAGGAAACAGGTCTGGCAGTCGCTCTGGCGCGCGATCCTGGGAATGCCGTCCGTCTTGTCGAAGACATTGGTCGGGCACACGTTCACACAGATGTCGCAGGCCGTGCACCGTTCGGCATCGATGACCTCGATCATTCCGCGGCCTCCGCATATTGCTTAGACCCCAACGGGCGCGCCGATGTCCAGACGTCGTCAAGCCCGCCGGTCGTCACGAAATGGAGGTAACGGTCGTCCTGTTCGGGGTAGTCGTCGCGGCGGTGCATGCCCCGGCTTTCCTGACGCGCCAGCGCGCTGCGATACATCCAACGCGCGGTCGCGAGCATGGCGGCCGCTTCGCGTGCACGTAGCAGCTCCTGCTCGCCTGGCGCATCGGCAGCCGAGGCATCAGACCACAATGCATCCAGCCGACGGAGCGCCCTACCCAGTCGCCCGGCCTCGCGGAAGTAATTCATCTCGTAGGGGAACACCTCGTCCTGAACGCTCCGCGCGAGCGCGCCGCCCTGCAATGGCCGCGCATTGCCGGAGCGCAGACCAACAGTGCCGCGCCGGAAGGACTGGCGCCTGCTTGTCGTACCCAGCTGGCGCGCGAACTCTGCGGCGCCCTGACCGGCCCAATAGCCTGACGACATCGCCCAGGCCGCATTGTGGCTGCCGCCGCCGGTGAAGCCGCCGCAGATCAGTTCGCGGGTCGCAGCATCGCCTGCCGCGTAGAGACCTGGCACGGTCGTCGCGCAACTGTCGTCGATGATGCGCAAACCCCCGGTGCCGCGGACGGTCCCTTCGAGGCGCAGCGTGATCGGAAAACGTTGCGTGAAGGGATCGATGCCGGTGCGGTCGAACGGGAGAAAGAAGTTCGGCTGCGACACACGCATGTGCCGCCGGGTCTCGGCATCGGCTTGGTCAAGCTGGGCGTACACGGGACCTTGACGGAGTGCGCGCGCAATCACGGAGCGGCCGCCTTTCGATGACGCTCCGGGGATGACGCTGCCCTGCTCGTCGGTGAAGCTGGCCCAGCTGTAGAACAAGGTCTTGGTCACCGATCCGAAGGCCGGCGAGATCGCGTAGGCGTTGGAGAACTCCATGCTGGTGAATTCCGCACCCGCTTCCGCGGCGAGGAGATAGCCGTCCCCGGTCAGCACGTTCGAGCCGAGCGTCTTGCTGAGAAAGGCGCATCCGCCGGTGGCGATCACCACGGCCTTGGCGTTCACCGCCCAGCGATCCCCCTTCTGGCGGCGCAGGCCCGAAGCTCCCGCCACCACACCGTTGCCGTCGACCAGCAGCTCGAGCGCGGGCGAATGATCGAGGATGGTTACGCCGGCCTGCTTGGTCCGCTTGCGCATCAGGCGCATGTATTCCGGGCCCTGGAGCGAATTGCGCTGCGGCTTGCCCTCGTCATCGACGGGATAAGGATAGCCCCACTCGGCGAGCTGGTTGCTCTGGGCATAGGTCTGGTCCAGCACGCGCGCCATCCAGCGGCGATCCTGGAGATGGCCGCCGAGTTTCTCACGGCTGGCCATCGCGGCTTCGCGGCGCTCCGGAGCGGGGTCGACATACCAGACACCGGTGCCGGCAGCCGCGGTCGCGCCTGACGTGCCGCAGAACCCCTTGTCCGCCAGCACGACACGCGCACCATGCTCGGCGGCGCTGATCGCGGCCCATGTGCCCGCGGGACCGCCACCGAGCACCAGCACATCCGCGTCGAACACGACGGATCCTACCGAACTCGACAGCTTCTCGGCACGATCAGGTGGCTTCGTCATCACTCGTCTCCAACCTCATTTCTGCTCAACCCTTCGGCCGCCACGCGCAATCTGCTGCAAAGCTACGCTACGCGGGCAACCAGGACGTCCGCCGTGGCATCCGCGAACTCGGACGACATGTCGTTGAAGAGAGCAAGTTCCTGAACGGTTGCGGCACGCGGGCGGCGGTTCAACGCCTCCAAGCCCTGTCGATTCAGGAAGAAGCGCCCCAGAGCCTGCACAAACGCCGGCGATCCCGCGATCTCCAAAGCGTGGCTCTCACTACCGGCCACGAAGGCAAAGCTCATCTGATTCACGTCGACGACATAGATCATGCCGAAGCTTTCCCTCAAGGGCGCGCTAGCTGCTGAAACCAGCCGGAATGAACGCCGGGATCTTCTCCTCAATGAATTGCTTCACCTCCGGCGAGTTGAACACCTGAATGAATGCCTTCAGGCGCGGATCGTCCTTCTTGTCGGGCCGGGCCGTGAAGCGCAGCACGAGGCCATCGTCAGCGGTGCGATCGATGATCAGGGCCGATTTGGGATCGCCGCCGGCCGGAATGAGGTAAGTGATGTTGACGAGCGCCAGCGTTACGTCGTCCAGCGACCGATAGGTCTGGGCGGGGTCGAGCTCGACGATCTTGAGGTTCTTTGGATTCTCGATGATGTCGAACTTGCTGACCGAAAAGCCCTTGCCGGGCGCAAGCTTGATCAGCCCAGCCCGTTCCAGCAGGATCAAACCGCGGGCACCGTTGAGCGGCTCGTTCGGAATGGCAACGCTATCGCCAGACTTGATCTCGTCGAGCTTCTTGATCTTCTTCGAGAACAACCCGACCGGCGCGATGACGCCGACCTTGTCGGCCTGCACCAGGTTGAAGCCGCGCTGCTTGTTCTGAAGAGCAAGACAAGTCGCATGCTGGAACAGATTGGCGTCGACCTCGCCGCTGTTCACGACCTCGTTCAACGCCACCCAGTCCGACAGCTCGACGATCTTGACGTCCTGCCCCTTCTCCTTGGCGAGCTTGGCGGCAAAGGACGCCAATTGGGCTACCGGGCCGGCGCTGGTGGCAATCTTCAGCGGTTCGCCGGCAAGGGCGGCTGCCGTGAATGCGAGCCAGAGACCTGCTGCCTGAGCGGTACGACGAAGTACTTTCATGTCCTCAATTCCCATTGCAAATCAGTTGACGCGTCTCACGCGGCCTTGCGTGCACCGGCGTCAGCCTGCGCCAACGCCTGGCCGAGATCCGCCAAGATGTCGTCGGGATGCTCGATGCCGACCGATAGGCGGACATAGCCTGGCGTGACGCCGGCGGCGGGCCGCTCGGCGGCGGTCAATTGCTGATGCGTCGTCGACGCCGGGTGAATGGCGAGTGACCGGGCGTCGCCGATATTGGCAACGTGATAGAACAGCTTGAGCGCATCGATGAAGCGACGACCGGCCCCGACGCCGCCCTTCAGCTCGAAGCCGACGAGGGCTCCGTAGCCACCTTTCAGATAGGCATCCGCCCGGCGCCGGTTCTCTCCGGTCTGCAGGCCGGGAAAGATCACGTTCGACACCGAAGGATGTTTCGCGAGGAAGTTCCCGACTTTCACCGCATTCTCGTTGTGCTGGCGGATGCGCAGCGGCAAGGTCTCGAGACCCTGGATGAACTGGAAGGCGTTTTGTGGTGCAATGGCTGCGCCGAGGTCGCGCAGCAGCTTGACGCGAGCCCGCAGGATGTAGGCGATCGGGCCAAGCGGCTTCGCCGCCTCGGTCCAGATCGCGCCGTGATAGGCCTCGTCAGGCTTGTTCAGCAGCGGGAAGCGCTCCGCATGGGCAGCCCAGTCGAAATTGCCGCCGTCCACGATGGCGCCGCCAATCGCGGTGCCGTGGCCACCGATATATTTGGTTGTGGAATAAACCACCACCGCGGCACCGTGCTCGAACGGACGCGCGATCAGTGGCGAGGCCGTGTTGTCGAGAATGAGCGGCACGCCGAGCGAGCGGCCGATATCCGCGACCTCCTTGATCGGGAACACGTTCAGCTTGGGATTCGGCAGCGTCTCGCCGAAATAGGCCCGCGTCCTTGCGTCGGTCGCGCGGCGGACGTTTTCGGGATCGGCGGGATCGACGAACCGCACCTCGATGCCGAACTGCTTCAGGGTCTGCGAGAGCAGCGTCCAGGTTCCGCCGTAGAGATCGGTCGAGGACACGATGTTGTCGCCGGCTTGCGCGATGTTGAAGATTGCGAAGGCGGAGGCCGTCTGTCCCGACGCGACGGCAAGAGCGGCCGCCCCGCCCTCCAGAGCGGCAAGCCGCGTCTCGAACGCCTCCTGCGTCGGATTGCCGATGCGGGTATAGATCGGGCCCAGTTGCTCCAGCGTGAACAGGCGCGAGGCATGATCGGCGTTCTCGAATTGGAATGAGGTGGTCTGGTAGATCGGAACCGCCACTGCGCCGGTGGCGGGATCGCTGCGGTACGATCCACCGTGCAACGCCAGCGTCTCGAAATTCCGAGTTTCCAAGGCCATCGCTTTTCCTTTTGATCTCGAGAGCGCGCGTGATGCGCGGCAAGCCGTGCTCGTCGATGAAAATGATGCGGCCGGATTCCGCCTCTGTCGAGCGTGTCAGAAAAATAGCGATGCACGTGCTGCATCATCGCCGCCTCGCAACGCGTTTGTTTCCGCGCCTTCGCCGAATTGGAAACAAACTCGCTTACGCAAGATGCTAAAAATGATCACGCGAAGCGGATGTGCTTCGCGATCAACGATCGGGCCAAACCATGACGAGACCGCGCGAGCTGCGCTTCAACGCTTTTCAACATGACGGCACCGAGCCACAATTGGGCCGGCCTGTGGTCTCATCCGCGCGATGCGTCCATCGACTATAACACGCTTGATTATTGGGTCGACTACGCCAGGACCGCGGAACGCGGACTGCTAGACGGCATCTTCCTGGCCGACGTGTTCGGCGTGTATGACGTCTATGGCGGCAATCCCGATGCTGCGGCCTTGCACGCTGTTCAGCTGCCCAACGCCGACCCGACGCTGCTCGTGTCCGCCATGGCGCTCGTCACCAGCCATCTTGGCTTTGGCATCACGTCCAACCTGACCTTCGAGCATCCCTATCAACTCGCACGCAGGTTTTCGACGCTCGACCATCTCACGAAAGGCAGGATCGGCTGGAATATCGTCACCGGCTATCTCGATAGCGGCGCGCGCGGCATGGGTCTTCCGGCCGGCCGCGCCCACGACGACCGCTATGACGCGGCCGAGGACTTTCTCACCGCGGCCTACAAGTATGGGAGGGAAGCTGGGAGGACGACGCGGTTCGCCGTGACCGCGGCAGCCGCATCTTCACGGACCCCTCAAAGCTCCACCGGGTTCTGCATGAAGGCCCCTATTTCAAGGAGGATGGCATCCATCTCGCCGAGCCTTCGCCGCAGCGAACCCCGCTTTTGTACCAAGCCGGCACCTCGAAGCGCGGCCGGGCCTTCGCCGCCCAGCACGCGGAAGCGATCTTTCTCAACGGCCAGACCAAGCCGATCCTGGCCCGCGCCGTTCGCGAGATACGCGAAGCCGCCAAGACCTATGGCCGCGATCCCTACGACATCCGCCTGTTTGCCGGCGCGACCGTGATAGTGGCGCCGACGCGGGTCGAGGCGAACGATCTGCTGGAGGACTACGCACGGCATGTCCACCAGACCGGCCAGCTCGCCTTGCTGTCGGGCTGGACCGGTATCGACTTCTCGACCTATCGGCCGGACCAGCCGATCGAATATGTCGAGAGCAACGCCATCCAGTCGATGGTCGAAAACTTTAGGGTCCGGAGCGACCGGCCGGTGAACGTCGGCGATCTCGCCAGATTGAGACGCGCCGGCGCGAGGTCACCCTTCGTGATCGGCTCGCCGCAGGACGTCGCCGACGAGCTGATCGCCTGGGCTGACGAGACCGATGTCGATGGTTTCAACCTGTTCCGCCTGGTCGCGCCGGAATCGCTGAACGCCTTCGTCGATCTCGTGGTGCCGGAGCTGCAATCGCGCGGCGTGTACAAGACCGCCTATCGCGACGGCACACTGCGCGAAAAGCTGTTCCCGGGACGCGGCCCGGGGCTCCACACAACGCATCCCGGAGCGGGCTTTCGGTGCTCAGCCGACACGCTGCGATCCGATGCCGCCGAATAGCGGGCGGGCCGATTTAGATAACAGGCTGCATCGCCTGGAAAATTCCCTTCTCAGATTGTGTCCGATCGGAGACGCTTCCTTCTCAAACTGAACGGCATTCTGAAATTGCAACACGGCCTGGCTTGCCTGCACATTGCGCCCTGCAGTTTGTCAAACGCGTCGCCAAAGCGGCTTAGCTTCAGGATCATTGTTCATGTCTGGTTTCATCTCCTGCCTGCGGGCCTTCGTCGCGGCCGCGCTCGGCCTCATCGCCATGGCGTCCGTTCAGCCCGCGATGTCCGAAGAGATCCGCATCGGCTATCAGAAATCTTCGACGCTGACGGCGATCCTGAAGACGAACGGCGAGCTGGAGAAGGCGCTCGCGCCGCTCGGCGTCACCATCTCGTGGCACGAGTTCACCAGCGGCCTGCCGCTGCTGGAAGCCATCAACATCGGCAGCATCGATTTCGGCGCTGATGTCGCCGACACCGTGCCGATCTTCGCGCAGGCCGCCGGCGCCAAGCTCGCTTATGTCGCCGAGGAAGCTGCCTCGCCGGCAGCGCAGGCGATCGTCGTGCCGCAGTCTACAACCATCAAGACCGTTGCCGATCTCAAGGGCAAGAAGATCGCGGTGACCAAGGGCGCCGGCAGCCACTATCTGCTGCTTGCGGCGCTTGCGAAATCCGGGCTCAGCTTCAAGGACATCACGCCCGCCTATCTGACACCGGCAGACGGCCGTGCGGCGTTTGTCAGCAACAATGTCGATGCCTGGGTCGCCTGGGATCCGTTCCTGACTAGCGCCCTGCATCAGACCAAGGGCCGCATCCTGTCCGACGGCAGCAACGGCCTTGCGAGCTACAAGCGCTATTACCTCGCGTCGGCCGCCTATGCGGATAAGCACGATCAGGTTCTCAACGTGATCTTCGCCAAACTCGCCGCAACCGGAAAATGGGTCAAGGCCCAGCCGAAGGACGCAGCCACGTTGCTGGCCGGGCTCTGGGGCATCGACGCGGCGATTGTCGAGGAGGCCAACAGCCACCGCTCCTATCAGGTGGGCGCGGTCACCGGACCAGGCCTGTCGGAGCAGCAGCGCATTGCCGATGCATTCCACGCCGAGGGTTTGATCCCGGTGAAACTCGACACCACGACCATCAAGATCTGGTCGCCGAAAGGGTCTTGATCTCGGCAATTTGCGGCTTCGGCTGCCGACCTTTGGAATCTTCATGTCGCCACGCCAACTACACCTGAACGTCAACCTGCTTCACTCCGGCGTCTATCCGTCAGCCTGGCGCCTACCCGACAGTGATCCGCGCGCATTCTTCGACCTCGGGCACTACGTCCGGGTGGCGCAGATTGCCGAGCGCGGCAAGCTCGACGCGATTTTTCTGGCGGATTCGCCGGCCGTGAATGATCGCATCGACTACCGGTCGTTCACGTCGCTGGAGCCGACCATCATTCTGGCAACGGTCGCGGCCGCCACAACGCGTGTCGGCCTGATCGGGACGGTGTCGACGACCTATAATGAGCCCTACAACATTGCGCGCCGCTTCGTGTCGCTCGATCACGCGAGTGGTGGGCGCTCGGGATGGAACGCGGTCACCACCGCAGATGCCGCGTCGAGCCGCAATTTCGGCCTCACGGGCGCGCTGGAACACAAGGCCCGCTACGAGCGGGCCAAGGAATTCACGGAGGTCGTCCACGCCCTGTTCGACAGCTGGGAGGACGACGCCTTCGTCGGCGACAAGGCCAGCGCCAGGTTCGTCGATACGTCGAAAGTACACCCAATCGCCCACCGCGGGCCGCATTATTCAGTCGCCGGTCCCCTGAACGTGCCGCGCTCGCCGCAGGGACGTCCGGTGACGGTGCAGGCGGGCGGCTCCAGCGACGGCCGCGACTTCGCCGCCGCCTATGCGGAGGCCGTGTTCACACTGGCGCAGTCGATCGAGGAAGGCGTCGCCTATGCGCGCGATCTGCGCACGCGCGCCGCGGCTTACGGCCGCCCCGGTGATTCCATTGTCGTCCTGCCGGGACTTGCGACCGTCATCGGCAGCACCGAAGCCGAAGCAAAACGGCGGCAGGATGAGCTTTGGGAACTGGTCCCGATCGAATACAGCCTGGCGCGTCTTGCCGGCACGCTTCAGATCGACCCTGCCCTGCTTGAACTCGACAAGCCGCTTCCCGACCCCTTGCCGCTTCCGGCGAATGCCAATCACACCATGTTCCAGGGCACCGTGAACCTTGCCCGCCGCGGAAATCTCACGGTCCGCCAATTGATCCGCGCGCTCGGCGGCGGCGTTGGCCATCGCATCATCGTCGGGACGCCGGAGCAGATCGCGGACGATATCGAGGCCTGGTTCAAGGCCGGCGCCGCGGACGGCTTCAACCTGATGCCGGACGTTCTGCCCACGGGCCTGGAGACCTTCGTCTATACCGTCGTGCCGATCCTGCAGAAGCGCGGTCTGTTCCGAACCGAGTACACGGGCACGACATTGCGCGACCATTTTGGTTTGGCACGGCCGACGAGCCGCTACGCAAAGCAGCCGCCCGCGGTCGCCTCGGCCTGATCGCAACCAGTTACCCTATCGACTGGCCAGCTTCGCAGCAGGCCCAGTTGATTGCCGCGCTCGGACGCGGGGAATAATCTCGTCTGCAAACCGCCGCATCTCTGCCTCGAACGGCTGGAATTGCAGCATGAAGAGCTCGATCCCGGCGGCATGGAATGCCTCGATGCGCGCCGCAACCTCATCGTAACTGCCGACCAGCCCCGCGGCCGTGCCGCCGTTGCTGCCGACCCGCGGCGTCTTCTGCATCGTCTGCATCATCACGACTTTCGGGTCGGTATTCTGCTTCTGGATCGCCTTCATCGGCGCGTCCTTGGCCGCGAGGCTGAGCAGCCGCTCATAGGCGACCTGCGCCTGCTCACGGGTTTCGCGTGCCACGACAAAGGCGGACAGACCGAAGCGCAAAGGCGGCGCGGAACCGCGAGGGCGCGCGGCGACGTCGGCGATCAGCCCGGCGACGTCATCGAGCGGCTGTCCGTTGATGAACCAGACATCGCCATGGCCTGCGACCAGATCGCGCGCGGGCTCGGATTCCCCGCCGACATAGATGGCGGGGCGCTTGCGGTACAGGCTGGTCGGCCGCAGCGCATAGTCCGTGACGTTGAAGTGATCGCCGCTGAAATTGAGGCGCTCGCCCTCCATGAGCCGGGACACGACGGAGATCCATTCCTTGCCGTAAGCATAGCGGGCATCGTGCTCGGGAAAGCTGATCCCCGCCTTCTCCAGCTCCGGACGATTCCAGGCATTGACCAGATTGATCGCAAACCGACCGCGACTGATGTTCTCGATGCCGAGCGCGAGCTTGGCGAGCACCACGGGGTGATAGAGATATGGCTTGATGGCGGCAATGATCTCGATGCGCTTGGTCAGCGCCGCAATCGCTGCAGCAGCGCTCCAGGCTTCGAGCTGATCGAGATCCTCCTGATGCGGATTGATCGTGTGCTGCGCGATCAGGGTCGAATCATACCCGAGCTCCTCGGCTGCTAGGATCAGATCCCGATTGCGCTCCCAGGAGGCATCATAGGGCTCCTCCGGGTCCTGATGCGCGGCACGCGGCCCGTGCACCAGCGCCCAGATGCCGAAGCGAAGAGGTGCAGCCGTCATCATGCTCTCCCGTAACTCTCTCGACTTTGAGCGTTCTCGCCAATCGCTGGCGCAAGTTCAAGCAGACGCGCGTCAAAAGATTTTCTTTGTCGCGCATCCGCGCGGCTACGACAGCAGATCACTCCGGAGCCGACGACAATTGAAATACCGCTCTATTTCTGCCAGCCCGATTTCGTGGGACATTTTGTAAAGACGGCAGGTGATTGCCGTCGCGCCTTCTGCATCACATGCAGTGCGTGAAACGAGGTCTCGGTCTTGAGCAATATGGAACTGAGCGGCATCGACCGCACCGTGATCGGTGCGGACCGCGCGCCGTCATCGCAAAGCGGCGGCGGCGCACTCGCTCCGGCCGCCACGAAAAGCAACCTTGGCACTCGCGGCCTTCAGCTTCTGTCGTGGCTGGCGCCGGTCGTGCTCGTCGTCATCTGGGAATGGCTGGCGCAGGCAGGATGGCTCTCGCCGCAAGTTCTGCCCGCACCGAGCAAGGTGATCCGCACGGCCTTCAAGCTCGCAACCACGGGCACACTGCTCAACGATCTCGGCGTGAGCTTGCTGCGGGCGGCGGCAGGATTCGTGATCGGCACGGCCGTTGGTGGCGGCCTCGGCATTCTCGTCGGCTTCTCCCGCATCGCCGAAGCTCTGATCGACCGCAGCGTGCAGATGATCCGGGCCATCCCGTTCCTCGCAGCGCTGCCTCTGGTCATCGTCTGGCTTGGCGTCGGTGAGACGCAAAAGATCTTCCTGGTGGCCCTCGGCGTCACCTTCCCGATCTACATCAACACGGTCCTCGGTATTCGCCAGGTCGATCCCAAACTGCTCGAACTCGGTCGCGTCCAGGGCCTGAGCTCGCTTCAGCTGATCCGCCGTATCATCCTTCCCGGCGCATTGCCGTCGATCCTGACCGGGGTTCGTTATGCGCTCGCGACGGCATGGCTTGCGCTGGTCGTCGCTGAAACTATCGGCGCCCAGTCGGGCATCGGCTTTCTCGCCATGGACGCGCGTGAATTCCTGCGCACCGACGTGATCGTGCTGACCATCGTGATCTATGCGCTCATCGGCGTCGCGGCCGACGGAATTGCACGCTTTCTCGAACGGCGCCTTCTCGCCTGGCATCCGAATTATGGGGCAGCACGATGAACGCTCACGTCGCTTCGCTGCCGGCCGCTCCATTCGAAGCCGGACCGGCCGTCGTCGTCAACAATCTCGTGCGCAGCTACGGCAGCCGCGTCGTCATCGAAAAGCTGAACCTGCGCATCGAACGGGGAGAGTTCGTCGCCCTGCTGGGCGAAAGCGGCTGCGGCAAGACGACATTGCTGCGGGCGCTCGCGGGTCTGGACTCGATCCAGGGTGGGCGCATCGTCGCGCCGCGCCGGCCGGCGGTGGTATTCCAGGAGCACCGGCTTCTGCCCTGGGACAGCCTCTGGCGCAACGTCTCGCTTGGTTTGCAGGTGCCGGACGCACGCGAGCGCGCCGCCGAAGCGTTGACCGAGGTGGGCCTCGGCGACCGTCTCGACGATTGGCCGCGCAATCTGTCCGGCGGACAGGCCCAGCGCGTCGCGCTGGCCCGCGCGCTGGTGCAGCAGCCAGAGCTTATGCTCCTCGACGAGCCGTTTGCCGCATTGGACGCGCTCACCCGCATCCGCATGCATGAGCTTGTTCGCGAGCTCGTCGCCAATCATCAGCCGGGCGTTCTGCTCGTCACGCACGACGTCGACGAAGCGATTGCTCTGGCGGATCGCATCCTGGTGATGCGGAACGGCGCCATCTCCTACGAGCACCGCGTCGCACGAAACGGCTCGACACCCATCTCGCGTAGCGAGCTCCTTGCCGAGCTCGGCGTGAATTCGCACTCCAGCCACTAATTCAACGGAGGCGGTCATGTCCGACTCTCCCATCGCCAAGCCGTCCCGCCGCAGCTTTCTCAGCACCGCGGCCTTCGGCGTGGGCGCCCTCGCCGGCCTCAACATCGGCGATTTTGCCGAGGCCGCAACTGGCCGCATCACCGATATTGTTCGCCTGACCTGGGGCCTGAGCGGTCTCAATCTGATCGCCAAGGAACGCGGCGAGTTCGAGAAGGTGCTGGCCAAGGACGGCATCAAGGTCGAATGGCTCGGGCCCTTCCCGAACCACGCCCCGACATTGCAGGCCGTCACCGGCGGCAGCGCCGATTTCAGCTTCGGCGGCAGCACGACGCCGGCGCTGGCCGCGATCATCGCCGGTTCGCCGCTGGTGTTCACCCAGTTCGTGGTCTACGAGCCGCGCACGACGGCGATCATCGCCAAGGACGGCTCCGGCATCGATAAGGTCGAGGACCTCGTCGGCAAGTCGGTCGCGGTCAACCGCTCCGGCCTCGGCGAATTCCTGCTGGTGGCCGCGCTCGAGAAACACAAGGTTGACCGGTCCAAGGTCAAGTTCGTCTATCTCAATCCGCCCGATGCGGCACCTGCGCTCGCCTCCGGCAGGGTCGACGCCTGGTCGATGTGGAGCCCCGGCGTCGACATCGCGCGGCTCGAATACAAGGCGCATAACATCTTCGTTGAAGGCCGCGATCTCGATTTCCAAATCGACTACACCTCGTACCTGACCACCCGCAAATTCGCCACCGACAATCCCGCGCTGGTGCGTGCCGTGAACGATGCGTTCCGCGCCGAAGGCAAGTGGATCTCGGAGAACGAAAAGGAGGCCGAGTACATCGCCCAGAAGGCGGGCAAGTACAGCGACGAGGTCCGCGATCAGTTCATCGCGCTGAAACGCAAGTACCGCTACTTCGCGGTCAATGACGAGCGCTTCATCAGCGAGCTGCAAAAGGCCGCCGACTGGCTGGTCGCGCGCAAGGTTCTGCCCGAGCCGGTCAAGGTCACCGACCATCTCGCCCAGCTCTAGTTAACAGGTCAGGACAATGAACAAGACCGTATCCGCCCCCTCCCTCGGCAGATCCGAGCCGTTCAAGGCCGGCTCGCCGGAGCTGGAAGCGTTGCTCAACCAGATCGCCGAAGGTGCGAGCGCGCGAGAACGCGACCGCGTGCTGCCCTTCGAAATCATCGATCTCATCCGCCGCGCCGTCTCAGCGCGCTGCGGCTGCCAGTGAGCGCCGGCGGCGCTCCGCGATCTCTTCGCTTTCGTGATCCGCCTCGGCGAGGCCGACGCCAATGTCGCGCATATCCTGCGCAACCATTTCAGCGTGGTGGAACGGCTGGTGCGTACGCCCAAGGACGAGCAGAGCCGCGAGTGGCAGAAGGCGGTCGCGCAGGGCGCGATCATCGGGCTTGCCACCACCGAGCTCGAAAGCCCCGCGTCGGCAATGTCACGCCGGGTACGACCTTCACGCCTGACGGAAATGGCGACTATCTCTTGAACGGGACCAAATATTACAGCACAGGCACACTGTATTCGGATTACGTGCTAGTCCGCGCCGCCGATCCTGATGGCACCAGCGGCGCGACCATCGTCCCGATCAAGCGCGACGGCATCGAGCTGGTCGGCGACTGGGATGGGCTCGGACAGCGGCTCACCGCAACCGGCACGACGCATTTCCGCAACGTCAAGATCAAGCGCCAGGAGATCGTCTTCGACACGCCCGACACCGGCTACGGCGTGCCTTACTCCAACACGTTCGCGCAGCTGTTCCTGACCGCGGTCGTTGCCGGCATCGCGCGCGCGCCCTTGCGCGACGCGACCGCCCTGATCCATTCGCGCAAGCGTACTTTCTATTACGCGCCCACAGAAGTTCCGACCGATGATCCCCTGCTGCAGCAGACCGTCGGCCAGATCGCCAGCGGGCGTTCGCGGCCGAAACGGTGGTGCTGGCGGCTGCCGAGGCGCTCGATGCCGCGACCGATGCCTTCGACGCCGGTGCATCGAACGCCGCGGAAGCCGCCCACACCGCCGCCCTGCTCTCGGCCAAGGCCAAGATCGTCGCTGACGACTTCGCCATCCGCGGCGGCAGCCTGCTGTTCGATGTCGGCGGCGCGTCGGCGACCAAGAAGGTCACCAATTTCGACCGGCACTGGCGCAATGCTCGCACGCTGTCGTCGCACAATCCGACCACCTACAAGGCGCGCTCGATCGGCCAATACGAAATCAGCGGCACGCCGCTGCCGGCGAAGGGCTTCTTCTAGGCAGGATGACCCCGCATTCGACGGTCCGACGCAAGGAGAGACTGACATGGGAAGGCCGGACATCCATCTCGTCACTGACAGCCATGAGATCGAGCACCAATTCCGCGCCGTGATGCGCCGGCTCGCCGGTGGCGTCAGTATCATCACGGCCGGCCGCGACGCCGACATCACGGGAATGACGGTCACGTCGCTGACCTCACTCAGCACGAGTCCGCCGCGCGTGCTGGTCAGCCTCAATCGGCAGGCCTCGTCTTTTGCCCCGATCGAGCGTCACAGGGGTGTTCGGGGTCAACATTCTCGGATCCGACCAGCAGGAGCTCGCGAGCCGATTCAGCAATGGCAGGCTGAAGGGGGCCCAGCGCTATGAAGGCGTCGCCTGGACGGCTGGGCCGTCCGGCGTTCCCCTGCTTGGCCATTCACTGGCCACGGTCGAGTGCCAGGTGGAGGAGATCATCGAGCGATATTCGCATGGGATCATCGTCGGCAGCATCTTGAGCTTCGAACTGTCGCCCCAGCTGTCGGGGCTGGTATACTGGAACGGTCAATACATCGAGATAAAGCAGGATTTCGATCTGGATTTGCTCGCCGAGATCAGCATCCCCCTGGCGCATGTGAGGTAGGAGCGCTCCTGCCACTTCTCGATCTCCGGCATAAAACGAGGGCAGCATGAAACGCGAAATTCCGACAGCGGACCTGGAGCCGACGTCCGGGCGGTGGCAGCTCGACCGGATCGTGGCCGAGCCACGCGTCTCCCGGGAGGAGACACACAGCATTCGCAGGGACGGCGAAGCACGTCAGGCCCCATCGCGCGAAGCGCTGGAGGCAGTCCTCGATGGCCTCACGGCAGCACTGTTTCCACGGCATTACGGTCGCTCCGAGCTGGACGGCGAGAATATCGACTATTTCGTCGGAAACACCCTCGCCATCGCCCTGGACTCGCTGTGCGACCAGATCCATCGCGGTGCCCTCTTCATCGGCGACGAGCTCACCGCCGGATTCCGCCGCGAGGACGCTGTCGAACTGACCCGGACATTCGGCTCGCGACTGCCGATCGTGCGCGGGCTTCTCATCAATGACCTCAGGGCCGCCTTCGTCGGTGACCCCGCCGCCCGGAATTTTCCCGAGATCCTGATCGGCTATCCCGGGATGACGGCAATCATTCATCACCGCCTCGCCCATATCCTGCACGGGCTGGGCGCCCGGCTGATCGCTCGCCTGGTCGCCGAGATCGCGCATACCCGCACCGGGATCGACATTCACCCCGGCGCGAGCATCGGCTCTGGCTTCTTCATCGACCACGGCACCGGCGTGGTGATCGGCGAGACCGCCATCATCGGCGACAACGTCCGCGTCTATCAGGCCGTCACGCTCGGCGCTCGTCACTTTCCGACCGACGAGGATGGCAGCTTGATCAAGGGCGACGCCCGTCATCCGATCGTGGAAGACGACGTCGTCATCTATGCCGGCGCCACGATTTTGGGCCGGATCACCATCGGCCGCGGATCGACGATCGGCGGCAATGTCTGGCTGACCCACAGTGTGCCGCCGAACAGCATCGTGACCCAGGCTACGGTCCGCAATAAGCAAGGCTAGGGCTTCTTGTTTCTACGCGTTTTCTTGACGCGAACCGGTATCCACTTCGCTCGAAAACGCTAGATGGCCGGCGCCTTCCAGCGCATCAGGCGACGCTCCAGTGCCTCCAGGATTGCGTTGAAGGAGAGGCCGATCACCGTGATGCCGAGGATGCCGAAATACATCTGCGGGATCAGGAAGCTGTACTGGCTGTTGATGATGAGATAACCCAGCCCCGATTTCGCACCGACCATCTCGGACGCGACCAGCACCAGCATCGCCGAGGCGCTTGCCAGGCGGATGCCGACGAAGATGGTCGGCAGCGACGCCGGCAGGATCACTTTCCGGAACAATTGGCTCGGCGTCGCCCCCATCGTCCGTGCCGACTTGACCAGGAGCGGATCGACCTGGCGGACTGCAGCGATCGTGTTCAGCAGCAGCGGCCAGGCGCAGCTGTAGACCACCATGGTGACCTTCGAGAGCTCGCCGATCCCGAGCAGCAGGATGAAAACCGGCAGCAGCGCCAGCGGCGCCGTGTTGCGCGCGATCTCGATGATCTGGCTCAGGAGATTGCCCAGCCCGACATACCATCCCGTCAACACACCCAACGGCACGAACAGGGCAATGGCGATCAGAAAACCGCTCAGGGCACGAAGCAGGCTTGCCCCGATGTGGTCGTAGAGCTCTCCCGACTGTGCAAGCTGCCAGCCCGCGGCGATCACCTCGGAGAACGGCGGCAGGAAGGTCACATCGATGAGACCGAGGCGCGGCGCCGTGTCCCAGAGGGCCAGGAACAGCAGCAACAGCAGGGATCGCTGTCCAATGATGCCGAGCCATCGCACCAGGCTACCCGTCGCCGCGGCAACTACGCCGGCGCGTTGCCTGGCCCGGTCTTTCGGGCTGCCCTCGGCCAGTTCCATCAAGGTCAGGATCTCCAGATTAGACATGAGCGAGCTCCTTCGCCTTTGCCACGCGCTCGCCATCCGATGCTGCCACCTGGGAGCCCTGCGCCTTCAAGACCTCGTCGCGCAGCAAGGACCACACTTCGTGCCTGACATGCCCGAACCCGGACAACGAGCGAACGTCCTCGGTCTCGCTGTGCAACTCATCGGGAATATCGATGACTTGCTTGATGCGGCCGGGACGCGAGGTCATCACCGCCACGCGCTGACCAAGGACCACGGCTTCATCGATGCCGTGCGTGATGAACAGGATGGTCTTTCCCGTGCGGCGCCAGATCCGCAGCAGCTCGCCTTGCAGTGTCTCCCGCGTCTGTGCATCGAGCGCCGCAAACGGCTCATCCATCAGCAGCACCTCCGGATCGTAGGCAAGGCTGCGGGCGATCGCGACGCGTTGCTTCATGCCGCCGGAGAGCTCGTGCGGATAGCGGTCGGCAAAGCCGGACAGCCCGACGAGATCGAGATAGTGCAGCGCCCTTTCCCGCCGCTCCCTGGCCTTCAGGCCGGCAATGTCGAGCCCGAACTCGACATTCTGCGCGGCCGTGCGCCAGGGAAACAGCGCGTATTGCTGGAACACGATGCCGCGGTCCCGCGCCGGGCCCTCGATGACCCCGCCATCGAGCAGGATGCGACCGCTGCTCGGTGTCGTCAGGCCGCCGAGCAGGTCCAGCAGGGTCGACTTGCCGCAGCCGCTCGGCCCGACCAACGCAAGGAATTCGCCGGTCCGCACATCCAGTGTGATGTCGTCAAGCGCGGTGAAACGCTGCGCCGGCCCGCCATCCCTGCCGCGGACCAGGAAGTCCTTGCGCACGTGCTCGAAGCGGATCTTGGCCGTCGTCATTTGGCCTCCGCGGTCTTGCCCGGGCGGAAATAGTTGAACGCGTTGGTGAAGATGTCCGACGGCTTGAGCTGGTCCTGCTTCAGCAGGCCATCCCTGACCAGCCAGTCGATCCAGACCTGGAGCTCGGCACCGCCGATCACGCCGCCCTTGGTCGCGACGCCCGTGCTCCTCCAGTACTTGATCGGGGTGGCGTCCTCGTTGCGCTTGCGCTCGGCGATGACGCGCTCGAAGCGGGCACGGACCTCCTCCGGCGGCGTTGTCTGAGCCCAGTCGATGGCACGAGACACGCCCTCGATCAGCTTGCGGGACGTGTTCGGATTGTCCTTGATGAACTTGTCCCGCAGCACATAGGCCCCTCCGGTGAAGTTCCCGAAGACGTCGGTATCCGCAAACAGCCGGCGAATGCCGCCGCGCTCGAGTGCCTTGTCACGCAGGACGCCGCCGAGCGTGCTAAGCTCGACCTGCCCCTGCCGCAGCGCCTGCTCACCGGTGACCGGCGGGATCGCGACCAGCGTCACCTGCTTCGCCTCCGCCGGCGTCAGGCCGTTGCGAGCCAGGTACTCGCGCAGCACGAATTCATGGTGCGCTCCCAGCGTGTTGACCGCGACCTTCTTGCCGATCAGGTCCCGCGCGGTCTTGATCGGACTATCCTCCTTCACGTAGTAGCCGCTGTAGGTGTTGTCGTCCGAACCGTAATAGCCGACCACCGCCTTGATCGGCGCCTTGGCGGCGATCAGCTTGATGATCGCGCCGTAGAACGCACCGCCGATGTCGATATCGCCGGTGACCACGGTCTGAATATCCTGCGGACCGCTGATGGTGTTGCCGACCCATTTCAGCTTGAGCGGCGCGAGATAGCCGAGGTCGTCAGCCAGCTCGATGAAGGTCACCTGCCCGGCCCAACCCTGGTAACGGATCTCGCTCTTCTCGAGCTGCGGCTCGGCCATGGCGCTGCCAACGAACCCCGTCAGACCGAGGGCCGCGAGGCCGAGTTGCCGGCCTCGTGCACGGAGCCCGGCAACCAGCCGGCGCAGAGCGGAGATAGCAATTCTCATTGTATTCACTCCCTTGCTTATTTCAGGCGGCTTTTGCTTGCGGCTTGGTCGACTTGATCCGGGTGACGCTCTGCCGGCCGTCGACGCTGACCGGCACCTCGCCATCAATGGTCGCGCGGCGCACGACGCGATGCTGATCCCCGTAATCATTGACCGCGTAATGCTGGGTCGCGCGATTATCCCAGATGACGACATCCCCCTGCCGCCAGCTCCAGCGAACCGTGTTCTCCGGCGCCGTGATGTGCGACTGGAACAGGTCAAACAGCTTCTGGCCGTCGTATTTCGACAGGCCAACGAAGCGCTGGACGAAGTTGCCCAGCACCAGCGTGCGCTCGCCGGTCTCAGGGTGGACGCGAACGACGGGGTGTTCGGTCTCGTAGATTGTACCGGTGAACACCTCCTCGAAGTGTTTTCTGTCGGCCTCGCTCGCACGGGTCTTGACTGCATAGTCATAGGCATTGCTGTGCACCGCCCAGAGCTCGTCGGCGAGCTTGCGCAGCGGCGCCGGCAGGTCGAGATAGGCGGCAGCCGTGTTCGACCAGATCGTGTCGCCGCCGAACTCGGGGATCACGACGCCGCGCAGAACCGAGATCTTCGGATAGGCGTCGACGAAGGTGACATCGGTATGCCACTGGTCCGCACGGCCGCCTCCGCGCGCGGAGTCGAGCTCGAGGATCGAGGCCGTGCCCTTGGTGGCGCCGACCGTCGGATGCGGCACCAGATTGCCGAGCCGATGGGCAAAACGCTCCTGCTCGGCATCGTCGAGATGATTTTGGTCACGGAAGAAGATGACTTTGTGCTCCAGCAGCACCTGATTGATCGCTGCAATAAATCGATCCGGCAGATCGCCCGAAAGCTTGATATTCCTGATTTCGGCGCCGATACGGGCCGACCGTTTCACGATATCCGCGCGCGGAATGACGTTGTCGATGGTGATTCCGTCAGTCATGTCACCTTCCCCGATGCCGCGATCCATTTGGACAAGGCTCCGCCGTTCGCCGATCGCAGTTGCGATGACGGAGTGAAGGACAATGATGGTGCGATCGATCCTCTTGCGAGACTGCCGTCCGCTCTGACGGCAATCCCCTCTGGCGGGACCTTTCCGTGGAGGCTACATCAATGCAGCCTCGTGCTCAGTCAGAGAATGCTAGCTCACGGATTTCGGAAATGGCTTCCAAAGATTGAACAGTGCGGGGAATAGTTGCATTCGCGAAAACAGCGACAGAAGAACGCAGAACCGCTCTCGGCGTAAACCCACGGTGTCGCTGCCGCTTAGATGGTCGTCTGGACGTGCGCATCTCGAGTTCACAAACAGTCGCGCCACGTGCGATCTCCGCTTGCAGGCTTTCCCGAAAGTTCATGCTCGCATCGAACTCAACAACGCAATTCCATTCCATCGACAACGATGTGAGCGCCGACATAGATTTTGCCCAGGCCGCATACGGGGCGTTTCGACATGAGCAATCAACGGCAGCTTGTTCTCAATCTCTTCATCTATCCCGGCGGCCATCACGAAGCTGCCTGGCGCTACAAGGGATCGTCCGCGGAGCGCATTCTCGACATCACCTATTATCAGGAGCTGGCACAGCGCGCCGAGGCGAGCAAGTTCGACGCGATCTTCTTTGCCGACGGGCCGGCGCTAGCCGACAACGTCCGCTACGCCCAGCGTTTTCGCTTCGAGCCGATCACCTGGCTGGCTGCGATCGCCGCGGTGACGAAGCGTATCGGCCTGATCGCGACGGCATCGACCACCTATACCGAGCCCTACAATCTCGCGCGCCTGTTCGCCTCGCTCGACCACCTGAGCAAGGGCCGGGCCGGCTGGAATATCGTGACGACCAGCGCGCCGCAGGCTGCGCAAAACTTTGGATTGCCCGAGCACCCGCCTCACCACGAGCGTTACGAGCGCGCCCGCGAATATCTCGACGTGATCTCGCGGCTCTGGGACAGCTGGGAGGACGACGCACTCGTCAACGATCCCGCTTCCGGCGTCTTCGCCGAGACCAGCAAGATCCACACGCTCGACCATGTCGGCAAGCATTTTCGGGTGCGCGGCCCGTTGAACATCTCGCGCACGCCGCAGGGCCGGCCGGTCTATGTGCAGGCGGGCTCCTCCGACGATGGTCGTGCCTTCGCCGCGCGCTTTGCGGAAGCCATCTTCACCGCGCACCAGACGCTGGACTCCGCCAAGTCCTTCTATGCGGACATCAAGCGGCAGGCGCACACCTTTGACCGCGGCCCTGACGAGATCAAGATTTTGCCCGGCATCAGCCCCTTCATCAGCAGCACGCAAGCCGAGGCCGACCGCCTTCAGGACGAGTTCAATGAGCTGATCCAGCCGGAATATTCCCTGACGCAGCTGCGCCAGATGATCGGCGTCGATCTCACGGGCTACGATCTCGATGGTCCCGTGCCGCGCCATCTGATCGACACCGCCAGTGCGCGCGGCGTCGCCAGCCGCTTCAAGCTCGTTGTCGACATCGTCGATCGCGAGAAACCGACGATCCGCCGGCTCGTCCAGCGCCTTGCCGGCGCGCGGGGCCATTGGGTCATAGCCGGCACGCCGGAAAAGATCGCCGACAATATCCAGACCTGGTTCGAGAAGGGCGCGGCCGATGGTTTCAACGTGATGCCCCCCTGGTTGCCCGGCGGCTTCGATGACTTTGCCGAGCAGGTCGTCCCGATCCTGCGCAAGCGCGGCCTGTTTCGCGAGGACTACACCGGCACGACGCTGCGCGAGCACTACGGCCTCGCCCGTCCCGCCAGCATCTACTCGAACGAGGCTAAGGCAATCGCCTGACACCGTCCTCCCTCCAAACCGGAAAACCGTAAGAAGACATGAAGACCGCGTTGTTTCTCCTCTCGGGCCTTTTGGCTCTCTCCCCGCTCGCACCCGAAAATTCGTTGGCGCAGCAACCCGCCAAGCCCGAGCTGCGGGTCGGTTTCGTGCCGGGCCCGTATATCGATGAGTTCAAGATTGGCGTCGAGCCCGAGCTGAAGCAGAAAGGCTATAAGGTCCGCTACGTCGAATTCTCGACTGGCCTTGAAGCCAACAACGCAGTGTTCAAGTCCGAGATCGATGCCAATGTGATGCAGCACACGGTCTTCCTGGAGTCCTACAACGAGCGCCAGAAGACCGATCTCGTCGGCATCGTCCACGTCCCGACGCCGCCGATGGGCCTCTATTCGAAGAAGCACCCGCTGGGTTCGCCGATCAAGCCGGGCTCCAGCGTCGCGGTGCCGAACGATCCCGTCAACCTCCAGCGTGCGCTGTGGGTGCTGCGCGATCTCGGCCTGATCGAAGTTCGCGACAGCAAGCCGGTCGACGTCACCGAGCTCGATGTCATCAAGAATCCCGGCGGTATCAAGATCGTCCCGCTCGAGGCTGCACAGGCGCCGCGGGCGCTCGACGATGTCGACTTCGCAGCTGTCCAGGGCAATTTTGCGATCTTCAGCGGCCTGAAGCTGACCAATGCCTTTGCGCTGGAGAAGATGATTACGCCTTACATCAACGTGCTCGCAGTGAAGAAGGCCAACGCCAATGCCGAATGGGCCCAGGACATCGTCGCCGCTTACAAATCGCCGACGTTCAAGACGGCGATCATGGCTGACCGCTTCTATGACGGGTTCACCCTGCCCGACTACATGAAGTGAGGGGATCGCGGAAAAGCAGTGAGACGCGGCCTCAGCATGTTCGCGTTCACACTGGAGTGGACGCGTGTTCGTTCTCCCGCTGAGCGGGCGACCGACGCGCGAGCGGTGACCGATCGCATCGGCTGGCATGAAGCCTTGATCCTGCCGCTGGTGCTGCTGATCGCGTTCCTGTTCGTGCTCGGCCTGATGACGCGCCTGCACCTGCATGAGCGCGCCGACCGGAGCCTGATGTATGCATCGTTCGGCAGCATGGGTCTGCCCATGCTGCCGACGGTGCCGGACTCCTGCCGCAGACCGCTGAACGCCGGTTCCACACAGCAGCTGCGGCACGCCGACGTGCTCGCGTTGCTCGCGAACGACTGATCCAATCCTCCGCATTCCGTCCACTGCGTGAAAATCGTTCCTTGCGAAACGGCACCAGGGAATATCTTGCTCGAACAGATGACAGTCTCAGTACGATCCAACCAAACTGAACGTGGTCAACGGCTGACGATGTTCAACATGTTACCGCTCGTGTTAGCCTTGTCGGGTTCTCGCCCTACAATGTTGTCCGGAGTGAACATGAGCTACATCATCTCGCTGCATTCAAGCTTTGCCAGCTGGTTCGAACAGGCACGCGAGTGGTTCCGGCACTCACTGCAGCCGCAGACGGGTGGCCCGAACGATGAACTGCAGCCCTCAGGATGACCTTTACGAGATCTTCCTGTTCGGACCCCACGGCTGACAACCCTGCCTAAGCGCCGGTCCCCACCTCCACTGACAAAAAGGTAATCAGACAATGTCCGACGCTGCGCTGCAGCTCGCCGAGACGGGCCGCCGCCTCGATGCCATCCACCGCAAGATCCTGACGGTGCTTCAGGAGGACGCCTCACTGTCCGTGGCCGAAATCGGCGACCGGGTCGGCCTGTCCTCCACCGCTGGTCGACCAAAACAAGATCGGCCTCGGCCTTTCGGTGTTCGTCTCGATGGAAAGCTCCGATCACTCCGATGGGTGGCTGAAGCGTTTCGCCGCTGCCGTTAGCGCTATACCCGAGGTGATGGAAGAACCAGCCGACGCTTCCAGCTCAGTAGACGCGGAGGAAACCGGCCTGATCCTGAAGCGCGTTACGGTCGGCCTCCAGGCGCTGGATGCGCTTCCAGCAGGGCGCGGTTCCGACAATTTCCCCGATGGCCGCCTCGAAGGCATCTGCAAGCCGGCGCATGTCGGACTTTCGTTACTCGGCAGCGATACGATCATGAGCTGCCTTGGCTTCGGTTTCCGCTTGCGCCTTCTCGGCCGCTTTCACCTTAAACCTTTCGACCGCGCCCGCGATTTCGCCGATTTCGTCCTTGCGGCCAACACCGTGGAGCACAACATTGGAATTGCCTTCGGACAAGTCCAGCATCGAGGCTCTCAGCTCCCGGATCGGATGCTAATGCTGCGCGACGTAAGCACCGAGAGGGCGAGCCCCAGGAGCAAGCTGAGAGCACCAAGATCAGAGCAATCATTACGCCCAATCCAAGGTCTTCTTCTGCCCTCAACGCAGTGGCTTTCGAAGCCTTCTCGTAATCACTTGCGAGCGGCTCTGCGAGCTCGTCAACCCGCCTTCCGGCCGCAAGCGCAGAGCTTACGGCGACCAACTACCGGGCCGCAGCGTAAAGACCTTCTACTGACAACCTGAATGAGAACGAGAGAGGCGGAATGCCTTGGCCTGATGATCAGTCCAGCGGCCGGATATTCTGGTTCATGCGGAAGAAGTTCGTCGGATCGTATTTCGCTTTGATCTGCTGCAGGCGACGGTAATTCCGCCCATAGGCAGCGGCAACGGGATCGCCTGTCTCATCATCATCGAGATAATTGACATAGCGTCCAGAAGCGAAAAACGGCCGCATCCTTTCATAGGTTGCGCGTGCCCACGAGATGCTGCGGCTGGTATCGCTGGCCTGCGTCCATTGCGCGAGGATCAGGAAATTGTAGCCCTCCTGCCGATGCACAAATGCCGTATCCCCGGCACCTACGCGGGCCGCGGCACCGTGGATGTGCTCGAGCAGCAGCTGCCCCATCGGAGTCGGGCAGCGGGCGAAGCATTCGATCATCGTCGCGATCGCACCATCGCTCAGCTCCGTGAGGAAGTTCGACTTCCAATAGTTGAACGCGCCTTTCGGATAGTTGGCGTCGAGCATGCGGTTGAGCTCGCAATAGGTCATCGGTCCGACCGCATCCAGAATCGGAGGCCCGAACTGTTTCAGCGGCTGCATCGCTCGTTCGGCCTCCGGGACTGGGCCGCAGTGGCTGGTGACCAGGGCCGCGACCTCCCTGCCGGACCCGTCGGGCGCATGGGTCAGGGATGCGAACAGCATGTGCTCGTCCGTGAGCGATCGCGTGCTGGTCCGGAAAAATTCCAGCACGTCGCGGGAACGCTCGATAGGGTGAACGATCGGGCCGCCGGTGATGATCGGCCCTACCGTATGGAGGTCGTATTCAAGACTGGTGGCAATCCCGAAGTTTCCGCCGCCGCCGCGCACGGCCCAAAATAGATCGGGCTGCTCTTGCTTGCTGGCCCGCACAACCTTGCCGTCGGCGGTGACGAGTTCGACAGCCCGCAGATTATCCAACGCGAGGCCTTACTTGCCCATCAGCCAGCCCAGCCCTCCGCCGAGCGTCAGGCCCGCGATGCCGGTGGTCGAGACCACGCCGCCGGTCACCGCGAGTCCGTGAAGCTGCGTTTCTCGATTGAGCTCGCCCCAGGTGACCCCGCCCTGCGCCCAAACGGTCTTGCCGATCGCGTCGACCCGGACCCCCTTCATGGGTGAGAGGTCGATCATGATCCCGCCATCGATGGTTGCGCGCCCGGCCACATTGTGGCCGCCGCCGCGAACCGCGATCTCGAGGCCGAGCTTGGTCGCAAGTGCCACGGCATCCACGACATCGGCCGCACTGCGACATCTGGCAATCAATGCTGGCCGTTTGTCGACCAGCCCATTGTGAACCTTGCGCGCCTCGTCGTAGCCCTCGTCCGCTGGTTTGAGCAGTTCTCCTCCGAAGGAGGCATTAAGCTCGGCGGCAGCGCTGGCAACAGATGCGATGGACATGGCGTGGGCTCCTCAGCTTGACCCCGCCATATCCTCGATCGCGGGCTGTCTCAGAGCAAATCCGAAGAATTCAGGTGACGATGAACTGATTTCACCTACACTCGCCGCATGCACAAGCTGCCGCCCCTGATCGAGCTCCGCGCTTTTGAGGCTGCCGCGCGTCATCTGAGCTTCAAGAAAGCCGCGGCAGAACTCGGCGTCACGCCGACCGCGATCAGCCACCAGATCGGATTGCTTGAGCAGTATTGCGGCTGCGCCCTATTCCGGCGCAGACCACGCCCTCTTTCCTTGACCGATGCCGGCGCCCAGCTGTTTCCTGCCATTCGCGGCGGGCTCGAGGCGTTTGCCGCTGCCATTGCGTCCCTCAAGCAGGAAGGTGACGAGCAGCCGCTCCGGGTGACGACGACCAACGCCTTCGCCAGCCGCTGGCTCGTGCCCCGCCTGCCCCTGTGGCGGAAGTTGCATCCTGACGTGCCGCTGGAGGTGATAGGCACTGACACGGTGCTCGATCTGCAGGCCGGAGACAGCGACGTTGCCATTCGCTACGCGACAAGCCGCGTACCACCGACAGACGGGATCGTCGATGAACTATTCAGCGATACGTTCTTGCCGGTCTGCAGCCCGGATTTGCTTTCAACGGGCCGCCTGAAGAGACCAATCGACCTTGCAAACCATGTTCTGATCCACTCCTATTGGTCGCCGACCGATCGCGAGCCGCCCACATGGCAGAGATGGCTTACCGCGGCTCAGCGCAGGTGGCGGGAAGTGCCCCAATTCAAGGATATGCAACACTTGAGTTTCCGCGAGGAACTGCACGCCATCGAGGCGGTGATCGCCGGGCAGGGAGTCGGGATTTTCAGTGATGTGCTCGTGGCCCACGAACTCGCTGTCGGTATGCTCGTGAAACCGTTCAAGTTGAGCTTGTCTGGCTATAGCTTCTATGTGGTCACCAGGCCAAGCAATCCGCGCGCAAGGACCATCCGAGCCTTCTCGGAGTGGTTGCGGTCGAGTACTTAATCCGCTCTTGTTGTCTTCGAAATGTCCGCTCGGGGTCACAAGCGGCGGTCGTGGCAAGCGCAGCCTTGCGCCCGGTTTATAGCCAGGAGCCGACAGCCAACTGCGAGGGCCGGCCTCAGGCCGCCCACCCGTAAATTTCCCAAGTGTCGGTCATTTGCGCTCGCTGGTTAACTGGTGCGGATCGAGCGCCGCATCATGAAAACACCAAAGCCAAAGCAGTGGGCCGACCAAGAGGTCCGACGATTGATCACACTGGCCCGACAGGGAGTTGGCGCGTCAAAGATAGCCGCCGAACTCGGCCGCCACGCCGAATCGGTGAGGCGCATGGCGCGAACGTTGAGACTGCTGTTGAAGAAGTAGTCCCCGAGCGATCTTGAGCGCGCGGCTGACCTACAGCCCCAACGCCTCGGCCCCTCCCGCTGCGGCCGTTGCGACTCGCGAAAAATGCAGAACTCAGATCGTTTGCAGCAATATCATCCCGACGATGGTCACAAAGAAACCGATTGCCGTCACTGCGGCGAAGCACCGTTCTACGCTATCCATGAACGCAACCCCTGCTAAAAAGATCAGTTCAGCTTTTTCGTAATGTAAGTGCGATTGCAACTGTCAACTTGCTCGTACTCGCGCGACGAGTTTGAGAGTCCCTCCGGCCAGAACAGAAAATAACCGAAACGCTCATACCGCCATACTGGGCGCCGATTGCGTGGTGTTCGCATCATCTCCGATTGCTAGGAGCGGGAAAGCAGATGCGCACGAGTGATCGTGCAGCGCATCGTTGGCTAAATGCTCCCTATTTTTGCGTCGGAGTCATTATAGTTATAGCTCTGAACCAATTTTACTTTCCGAATCTCGATCGGCTTTCGCTGCGGTTTCAAATCGCGCGTCAATCACAATGGGCGCAATCCATTGCGTTCTTTCGGGCTCAATGTCGAAGCGCGCGGCTAAAGCGGTCGTCGAGCATGCCGTATTTGCACTGCAATGGTCCGCCATGGCCGTAATTCTACGGAGATTGCGCACCGCCAGTGTTTGGCTTCTACTTCCGATTGTTTTTATGACGATTAGCTTTTGAGCGAGAGGTCATGAGCGTCAAAGCCATGATGGCAACTATTCTACGAAGCCAGATGACATCGCGCGGCATACACTCCCTGCCGCGATCTGACTACGAGGAGATAGTAGAGGAGTTGGTGGAACAGCTCAGAGAGCTGGAGCTTAGCTTGGCCGCTCGCGAGTTGGCAGACAAGCAGAAGCCGAAGTAGCTTCATATTGGCTGACACCGCACATGTGCTTGGTCTTCCACGGCGACTCAATATTTCGATTGTCCGCCATGAAACACGCCGCTGCCCGCCCCTTAGCTGATCGGAAGTCGCCGCTGGAAAGCTGGTCGAGATCGCCAGCGGCATTAAACCCGTACAGGACGGACGGATCGTCATTGAGCTGATCAATGTGCCTTTCCTTAAACAGGGCGGCACGGGCCAACAGTTCAGCGCCGCAGTCGCGTTGGCGCAGGAGCGCGGCTGGCTGGAGCTGCATGAGAGTAGCACGTATGTGCGGCTACCGGGGCAAACAGAAGCATTGGGTTAAGTGAAGTACTGAATTCAGCAATTGAGCAGTGATTTGGTCTGCGTTTAAGCCAGTCTTGTCGTGCTGTACCGCCCATCAACCCCGAAAGCGAACCTCCCAGCAATCGGCGATCTGGAGCGTGTTCACGCGCTTAGTTCGGGCGCTCCAGATGTCCGCTCATCGTTCAACAGCGGCACAAACAGCAGACATGATCGAAGGTCGCCTATGGGCCAAGCCAGACATCGACTAAGATTGCGAACTACGGGCGCACTTAGTTGTGCGCGCTCCGTGGCACTTAAAGGCCGCCATATCAGCTTCTAGCAATTCGATGGCGCATCGGATCATCGCTAGGCTAAGCGCGTCCATTCCCGGTGCGATCAACCCGCGGAGCTGTTCAACGGCTGTAGTCCCGGGGACGTCAACCACTTGTTGAGCTCCCCGGCCACATCGATCTGCCGGGCTTTTCGCAGAAGCTCCGTGCGGCGGACGCCGGCGGGCATCCCCTCGGCCTGTAGGCGGAGATTGATCGCCTCTTGCGCGAGCCGGTATTCGAATGTCAAGGATTGTCCTGGGGGCCGTTGAGCCGGCATGTTTGACGCTCCGCTGCGGGGTTGAGCGGGAGCGCAACTTGCGTTCACACCACCGATAGATGCTAAGGGCCGCTCGATGGTAGTAGGACAGTGCGCTTCTGTCTGCCGAATAGCCAGGGGTTTGTTCGATTGCTGGCAGGCGTCATCATGACTGTGGGCCCAAGCAACCGTACGCGGTGACAAACCTGGATCACTCAGCATCGCTCGAAGTCTTCTTCGAACGATCGACGCGGACCGCTTTGAATTCCGCTGGCCCGTCAAGCAGGCGCTGCTTTCTGGCCGATTGGTCCTCGCAGAGCGGTCTGCCCTCCCATCCAAAACCGTGCCCGCCAGATGAAGAGCGCGCTTTCGTTGGCGGCCCACTCGGCGATCTTTGGCATCGTTCGTCATCTTGCAGGCTCTCTTAGTTGGCGCGCATGTTCGGAAGCGAAGCTCAGCAACCGCGGCAAATATTCTTTAGCTTCGCGGCGGTTCGGGCTTCTTCCGCGAGAAATGAATCCTTGTAGCCTGACGATGGGTCGATGCCGGCTTCCGTCGGCTTCCTGGCTTTTGGAGGAAATGCCGCATCATAACAGGAGAGGCGCGCGCTGGTGCTTTCGATTGAACGGCAGTTCGGCTCCGCCGCGAAAGCCGCCGGTGCTGCACCGAACACTGATGCAAGGAAAAGCGCGGCCTTCCATGTACCTGTTCTAGCCATTGTCATGCTGAACGTCCTTCCTATTTGATTCCTCCTCGAGAGGATTTGCCGGGCGATGTTCCGAAAGGGGGCTAGGACCACTACACTCCATTGCGGGGTGTCAGGTCCCTGCTACTTCTTCTTTGCGGGCCCGAAATCCGGCTGCCAAACGGCTTCCTTGCGGCTCGGCGCCGCCGCGATCACCTTGGTCTTTTCCTTCTTCGGCTTCTTGGCTTCGCGATTGCCACGTTGCTGGCCCTTCGCCATGTCGCTCTCCTTTTGCGGTTTGAGTTCGTCGAGTTCGTCCGGCTGCAGAACCCGTCCACGCGGGGTGCAGACCCTGACGTCCATGTAGCCTTCGCGCAGCAGCTTCCGTGCGAACCGCAGTGCGACTGCCGCACTGCCGCGGCCGAGATTGGAGCTTCCGTATTCGTTGGTCCCACTGACCAGATACGGCACCCGGGTTGCCCTAGCCATTGAGGATGGCGGCTCCGCACACGAGAAGCAGTAGAAACAACGGAACGATCACCGGCGGCACGATCCATTCGGAGATACGAACACGCGACATCAAATGCTCCTGCGGGGCCTTCGGCGGGAGCACACGTGACCCTCAGTCACCGGTCGAAGCCGTTGAGATGTGCGGTGATGGCAGCGAGCCTAAGCCCGTGCCGAGCCAATAGCGAGCGTTAAATGCCGCGCGGGCGATGGCTCCGCTGTGACATCTTTGTTTGCCGGCGGGGCCCGATAGTGCTGGCTATTGCGGCGCGAAGGGCGCATGGTCGCGACCGCCAGCATCGGTTGGGGCTTCACTTGCGAAAGGCAGGCGTGCATGACCATCCGCTCGCGGCGAGAAACCGTCCACTTCAAGCGCCCGTTCCGTATCCGCGGCATCGAGCGCCTGTTGCCGGCCGGCGCCTACGAGGTCGTCACGGACGAGGAGACGATCGAGGGCCTAACCTTCTCGGCCTATCGCCGCGTTGCCACGATGATCACCTTGCCCGCCGAAGGTGCGTGCGGCGTCACGGAGATGTTGTCGATCGGCTCGGTCGATCTTGCGAACGCGCAAGTCGCGGACGCGAGCGCCGCCAATGACTGACCACCCGGTCGATCTCGATAAGCATCGCGGCATGGCCGCGCAGAAGGCCACGGACCTGCGCCGTGCGCTGGCCGAGGTCGAAAGCCATGTCCGCGAGTTGCGCGAGCGCGAAGCCGATCTCGAAAATCGCATGTTGACGGTGCCCGCCGCGTCCTGGCCGGAGGCGGCCGTGAAGGCGCGCCATCTGCTCAACCTCTATGCTGCGAGTCTGCCTGCCGAGGATACGCGCCATCGCGCGCTGGTGGCAGCACTATTCGACGATTTCGCCCGGCTGTCGGGGGACGGCTGAGGCGAACGAGGACCGCCTACTTCCTCAACATTTGCCATGCTCGGCGCGACCGGGAAGCAGGCGGCCCATCGTGGGCCATGACTGGAGGGACGACCGTGCCGGTTCGCAATCACGTAACGGAGCAAGCCATGACACTAACCAGCGGCCGCTTCATCGGACACGAATACGACCGGATGATTGTTCGATTCTCGATGTACGATGGAGCTAAAGAGATCCCGTGCGCAATCTCAACCTTGGCGATGGACCATCTCGAGGGCGGGCCGCAAGTCAGACCCGAGCAGCGCGAGGCCCAGTTCACCCGCCTGCGGGATCGTATCGAAGCATGTGCCGCAAGCAAATACCGCGCGACGGAGTTCGAAGGCACGCCGCCCGGCATCGTGCTGCGCGGCATCGATTTCAGCGCATAGCAACATGCTCGGTAACGGCATCCTCTATTCCGCTCGTGACTTGATCTCCGGCAAGGGCGGCTTGCGCCCGAAAGGTTTCTCTTTAGGTGGCGCGAGAGCAATCCTTCCTTGATCGCCTGCTTGCGAGCGAGCTTGCGGGCGCGGCGAATGGCCTCGGACTTCTCGCGGGTCTTTTTCTCGGACGGCTTTTCGTAGGACCGTCGCTGCTTCATTTCCCGGAAGACGCCCTCGCGCTGCATCTTCTTCTTGAGAACGCGGAGGACCTGCTCGACATTGTTGTCTCTGACCAGTACGTGCATTTGATCCTCCTTGCTGCGGGCTGCGAATGCGATACGTCCTGCTCTGGCAGCCGATTTGCCGCAGGAGTTTCATTGGACTTTTGAGGAAAGTGGCGGCGACGCGCCAGCTACGAATGGGCGTCCACTCCCTCAGGACACCACATCCATTGAGGAGCGGTATTTCCGCACTGGGTCAAAATGCGAAGAACTCAGGTTGAGCAAATCTAGTCCGCTCTGCCGCGATAAGCGGACCTCCGTGAGACCTAGCGCAACTTCGCAGATGGGCCAAAACCGGAAGTCGCGTCCCTCACTCGATTAGCCTATCTGAGCGAGTCAGGAGGCTAGGAGGAAGCTCGAAACCCAGCTCTTGGCAGCCTTGAGATTGATGACTAATTCAAAATGGATCTCTTGGAAGAAAGGCATTTCTGCTGGGTTGCTACCATTGAGGATTTGGACGATCCGCGCGACTATCCGTCGACAGCCTGCCCTCAGATCGTTTGCGTGCGACATAAGTGCGCCCGCCTCGACCATGTCGCCAAAGATTCCAATAGCCGGCAATCTGAGATAACTAAGTGATTGACTTAGTCATGTCGCATTGCCTCGACGGCCCGGCGAAATTCTGCTTCGTTGCCGGCGAGCGCAATTAAAGTCGCAGGCGTTGCAGATTTGCAACCCGCACAGTTATCCGCGATACTAAGCTCCTGCATTGAGACGACCGAAGCATATTTCGTGCTTAATTCGATACGATCAATGGGGGCGAAAAGTGTTTGATGTCTATCGCAATGGCAAGCGGGACTTGCTCGTTCTAAGCACAGGGGCCGCGATACCCGGTGCTTACTCTGCAAATAACTGGCGCAAGAGTAGAAAAAGAATTCGCAAAGTAAGCGACGAGATTAGGTCAGCCGTTCAGCGACAAGGTTATTACGTTCGTAGCTTCCGTGTCGCGAAGGAGGGCACGATCTAAGTGAGCGGGCCGGCGGCCCTGATGCTCCCATCTGCAATGTCTAGAACACCAGCCGCGAGCCCGGATACTCGGCAACCCATTGTTCGCCGAACTTCGATCCTCCCCGACACAACTTGTCGTACTACCATACCGGCTTCTCGCAACCTGCTAACTATTTTTCAACCGCTTTGACTTAATTTCTGGATACGGAGCATCTACAGCCGGTCGGCGTGGCCATTCTGCGACAGCAAATGCTTGCCCGAGTGGACCTGTCCCCGTTGTAACTCGCGTATAGTGTCTTTCTTTTATCATCGCTTTTTTGATCTTTCGGCAGGACAAGGCCGATCGGAATTAGAGATTCGCGACAGATGTCGTCAGTGATACAACTTGAACAGCCATACAAAGCAAAAACTGCGACAAGTCCCTCGTGCTATGGACTGCCCGATATTTTGGTGAACCTCCTCGCTTTATTATCGCAGATTCAAGCTCTCGAAATTCAGACGACAGATGACGCTCGTCAGGCGATCATCCTTCTTGAACTCGCGAATGGCTGCATCCGATTGACCGTCGGACAAACCAAACTGAACGAGACAACCCGAACGACTTTACTGGCTCAGTCGGCGCGGATCGATCTGCTGATTGCAGAGACCTGCAGAGAGGCGGCGTGTTTATTCGAACGAACTGATTTGAAATCGTGGATTGCAGATGAAAGAGAACAATCGAAAGGCGCACCGCGTTCGATTTGAACACAAACACATCGTGAGCATCATGGGTGTTGATGGCACGTGGCGAAGAAGCTGCGTTCTCGTGGACGCCTCTGCAAGCGGCGCGAAGCTTGAGGTCGACGGCTCAACGGACCCCCTGAAGGCACAGGAATTCTTTCTAGTTCTCTCGTCAACTGGACTGGCATTTCGGCGCTGCGAGCTGGTTTGGGTGGACGGGTCTCACGTCGGAGTTCAATTCGTCACAGCAAAGACGAAGGCCAAGGCGAGCCCACAGAAACGTCTTGTTGGCTCACAATGAGGCGGGTTCGGACTTGCCAAATGACCGCTCAGCAGGATGACAGGCTTGTTGTCGGCAGTCGTTTCAAGATGAGCGAGCTGGGGATCGTTCAGTTCCCAAAATTGGCCCACAAGACCGGCACCATTGTCGAAATCAGTATTCGCACCCCCGGCGTGACGGTGCTGTTCGACGGCGCAGTCAGACCGACCGTCTTAGATCGAAGCTACATATCTCCTCTCTCGAAGTGACGATCTTCTCGACCGAGAACCTTCTCCGACTTTTGCAGGTCGCGCTCACCATGAAAGCACCGAAGCCAAAGCAATGGGCCGAGCAGGAAGTCCGACGATTAGTCAGGCTCGCTCGGCGGGGAGTTGGCACATCGCGGATAGCCGCCGAACTCGGCCGTCACGCCGGATCGGTGAGGCGTATGGCGCGAACGTTGGGACTGCTGTTGAAGAAGTAGCTCCGAGCGTTCTTCAGCGCAGCGCGGCTGGCCTACAGACCAAAACCTCGGCCAATCTCCCGCGCAAGCTTGAGCGCGGCGTCGGTATGGCGGCCATAGAAGAACGCTCGGTCCAGCTGCGAAAAGATGCCCATTCCAAATAGCGCGATGGC
Source organism: Bradyrhizobium sp. IC4059 (assembly GCF_020193615.1). Classification (NCBI taxonomy): domain Bacteria; kingdom Pseudomonadati; phylum Pseudomonadota; class Alphaproteobacteria; order Hyphomicrobiales; family Nitrobacteraceae; genus Bradyrhizobium; species Bradyrhizobium sp. IC4059. Next base: position 422,922 of record NZ_JADYVH010000003.1, on the reverse strand, counting down.
AATGCCTCTAAACATGGTCATGGACCGGGTTGAACGATGCAAGGAAAGTTCAAAACGGCCCCAGCCGCAGGACTGGGGTAAACAGCCGGGGCCGGCATTCCCATTCCAATGTGCCGCAATCGGCGGTAATCGGCACGCTTTCAGCAAGCCACAAGAAACCTAACGAACTCTTTCTCACGCCGCCATCCGGGCGCGAGCCACGCCGTTGAGGTTGGATCAATGTGAAGCGCAGTGTGGGCGCTACCCATCTGCTGCTTTGCTGAGCTGCTGTGCGATTCTGAGGTCTTGCATTTCCCAATTGGCGCGCCCTCGCTCCTAACGATCGGGGGCAGGCTCTCACCCTGATGCTGCAAAGCCCCTCGGGCCAGCCTTGGCCCCTAGGGGCTGGAGGGGACAAGTGCGGGGCCAAGGCGGTCCGACGGCTGGCGCTGAGGAGCGCCATGCACTTGAAGGCTAGTCCCAGTCGGCAAGATTGCTGGGTTCACTTGTGACCCGAGGCAGGTATTTGTAATGTTCCCGCAACGGCAGCGGCCTTTGCAGGCCTAGATCACTAGAGGAATCCAGCACAGCGTGTAGTTGTGGCACGCGGTTTAAATGGCCGGGTAAGTGAGGGCGGATGTTGACCCGCCCTCACACGAATGCTGGCCCTCCATCGGCGAGGACTGAACTCAGCGCTCAGCCTTGTCGATGTCCGCCCTCGTTTTCTTCACCGTATCGGCAACTCTCTCGGTACGTTCTGTCGCTTCTTTGCGCACCACTAGTTCTTCGCCGGCTCGAACATCCTTCTGGACCACGGGCTCCTCGTGCAGTTCTCGCACTGCGTACTCGCGCTCCAGGGGTTGTCCCGTCGCAACTCCCGTGGCTGGACGGCGCTCGACCACGGTTCTCTCATCGCGCAGTCGCACGTCCTTTTGCACGGGCTCCTCGACTACGTAAGTTTTTATGTGTTTGACGGTCTCGGTAGCCCGTTTGCCAACCTTCAGTTCTTCTTCCGGAAGAGGGATGACCTTTTCGCGTTCGACGCCTTGAGAGACATATCCTTCTTGCCTTACCGCGCTTCCTGATGCTCCGCTTCCGACCGCTGCCGTGCCATCGCTGTTTTCTTCGTGAGTCTCGACTGGATTGTACTCTTGCAGCACACCTTCAATACGTTCGAGATCGGCCATGCTCGGAGCATCTACTAACACCGACAACGCGGCACCACCTCTTTGCATGTGGTTTTCATAGAGACGGCGCTCGTCATCCGGCACATCGCTTCCAAACAGCCAGTCCCAGAAACTTTCTCCATCCCAGCTGGCGCTTACTCTATCGCTGATCGAAGATTGTGATGGTTGATTGCTCACTCTCACATGATCCGCTGGAACCCCTGAACCGACCAAAGCTCGGTACGCTTGCTCTGCATCGTTGCGGGAGCGGTATACTGCTACTACACATTGTCCTTGCATGGTTTGCCTCCTCTATGGACATGCGCCCAACGCGAGCATCAACGCATCGTTCTTTACTTTATCGCAAACTTTAGTCCGGTACGGCGCATGAGATCGGCTTCGGCGCAAAAGTGGCTGCGAGCGGACCGTTGAGGCCGCGCTGAGGTTGATCGAAGAAGAAGAGATGGGCCCCGCCAGCTGAGCACACTGATGGACAAGACCTTCGTCTATGGTGCGTTGAGGCAGGTCGAGCGCGATGTAGTTGAAGGAGAAAAGGATAGCACAGCCGCTGAAGCAGAGCTGGACACAATGCGCAGAGCCCAACGTATTCTTGATCAGGACCGACAACGCCTCCTCTCGCTGTTACAGCCTTGAAAGGGTGTCGCCCGCAAGCAGTTTGACTTTGAACCGCGCGCTGAGGGCCGAGCCGCGTTAAACTGTGCAAATGCGGACGCATCGTCCCACTTGCTCAGGACATTGAAGTCCGCCAGGGTCAGACTGAGAAGAGCTCGGGCTGAGCAAATCTGGTCCGGTATGCTCCGCTGAGCAGACGCCGTCAGGCCGTGCCGCCACTTCGCATTCGGGCCATATGCAGACCTGCTGACTTTGGATGGCCGAAAGGTTAAGCTGTCGCATTATCAGCCAGACGGCCTTCAGGGGGGCGCCAATGGCCATCTTGTATTTCGAGGAGGCGGAGGTTGGCAAACTGCGTACGGCTGGCCCTTACCACGTCACAAAGAACGAGATCATCGAATTTGCCCAAAAATTCGATCCGCTGCCCATTCATACCAACGAGGAGATTGCCGCACGTTCGATCTTTTCCGGACTGATCGCTTCGAGTGCACACACGTTTGCGATACTTATCTCTTTGTTGAGCAGAACACAGCCGTACTCGCTTCGTATCGTTCCCGGGCTTGGCTGGGATGAACTCAGGCTCCCCGCGAAAATTCGCTCTTGAAGAGGCCGTCGAAAGCGCCTGATAACTCGCTCATCCCGCACCACCGATTGACTCGGACTCGCTTCTGCTCATCGGTTAAACTCCGACCATAGTGGCGGAGCATATGCTTGTTTATACAGGTAGAGTCTGCATAGGGGGATCAGAATGATCCACCCGTTCTGAAGTCTCCGCCCCCGAAGGATCCTCCGGTCCCGAAACCGTCTGGAGGCGGAATCGGCAACCCTCCCCCGAAACCCGAGTCCCATGGGCTGGGCCCACGATGGAAGCCATCACGTAGAACTTGCCCCAGCACCGCACTCCCAATAACCCCAGTCAGGATGCCGCCAAGCACGTTTCCGAGTGACGCCTCGTTACTGAACGTGCCGTAAGGGGTGTCGTAGCCTTGATGCCGTAGTTGCTCCCATTCCTGTTCGACCGTCTCGCGGCGCCGGGCGAGTTCCTTGAGCCGCTGGTGGGAGTCTGCTGCTTGGCGTAACGCTGAATTCATTAGCTCGTCCGTAGATTGGATACGCCTGACGATCTCCTCATCCTTGGGCGTCGGAGTTTGAACAGCCTCCCTGTAGAGTTCCTGCAGATCTTCGCGCTGATCGGCGGCTGCCAGCAGGTCGACCGCATCACGATAAGGGGCATCCCCCTGGAGGATCGATGCATCGAAACTTCGGTCCTGAGCAGCGAGAGCTTCCCGCGCCTGTTGGAGATGGGCTTCGCGATGTGCTACCGCATCCCTTCCCTTGGCAACTTCAGTTTCGGCGGCCTCAAAGCCGGACTGGACAAGTGCGTTGCGCTCCAAAACGTTTAGATTGGATCGTTCCTCGCGCAACCTTTCAGCAATTCGCTTGGAGTGCTCGCGTAGCCGCACGGGGATTTCGTTGAGCAGGGCATAGTTGACTCGTAACCTGTCATAACCCACGACGCCGGCCACCAATCGATCCATGTAGCGGGTGAACGGGTTGGCTCTGTAGGCGGCGGTCCCGAACTTCCGGCGCCAGAGATACATGAATAGCGGATCGGCTTCGTAAGGACGACGTTTTTCGTCCCGATCGGCTTCCGCCTGGATAGCCTTCTTCTCAGCCTGCTGGACTTGCCCGGTGATCTCCTCAACTCGCGCCCGCAGGGCAATCCATTCAGTGTTGACGCTGATCTTAGCCTCGACATCTTTGCGAATCCTCTCCGCGCCGCCCAAGGCACGTTGCAAATCGTCCAGGGCAGCCTGCCGCTCAACCTCCGCTTGCTGCACCCGTTGCTCGGCTTCATGCCGCCGCTTGGTCAACTGCTGCAAGGCCTCCTGCCGGCTTTGAAGCAGGCTGATCGCCTCGCGCTCCGCGTTATCCAGCTCGCCAACGACCTGGTTCTGCCTGATGGTGTCGAGCTTTAGCCGTGCAAGTTCGCGGAACGCTTCCGTGCGCTGGACACGCAGGCGGCCGACGTCTTTCGTGGCCTTCGCATAAGCTTGCTCGAGTTGCGCTTCCTGCTGGCGAACTCTCTGAACGAACTGTTCGATCTGGGCAAGCGCCTGCCTTCCGGATATCATGGCCTTACCATTGTGTGATCGCCCCGCCCAGAACCGGCAACCTGTAATCCACGTCGAGATGGCCTCGGCGCTTTTCACCAAGGCTATTCTGCTGCACGATTCCGTCATCGTTCTTGTCTTGCTGCACGCGCATGGCCGTCGCCTCGCTCACACGCACGCCCCATTTCGAGGCCTCCACGGTCCGGCCATCCTCTTCGCTCGTCACGGGTAGCTTGAGAACGCGGCCATCGGGCGTGAGGGGTTCAACGATTAGATAGTAGTTACGGCCTGTGGGATTGCGTTGCGGTACGCGCCAAACACCGGTGGCCTCGCCCGGTCGCGAGACGATACGCAGGAGATACTCGCGGCGCAGGTCCCTATGCAACGCGTCAAGATCGTTCACGGCCCGCCGTGCTGCATCGACGTCGCCGCGGGCAATGGCGGCCTTTCCATCGGCAAGAAGCCTGGTGGCCTTCTCGCGCGCGGCGGCGACTTTCGCTTCGCGCAGGACATCCTCGTGCTCCTGCTCCAGGGCTGCCGGCAGCCTCTCAGCCAATTCGATCCTGTTGCGCTCCGCTTGGGCCCGCTCCTGGGCGACCCGCCGCTGTGCGGGCTCGACAACGCCGAAGTGGTATGCGCCCCAGCCGAACGCCACTACCGCCAGCAACGCCAGCAAACGGCGACCGATGCGACCACGATCGACCCAGGCAAGCGCAATCGTGCGGGCGAAGCTTGGCGGAGGGGGGGGGTATAGACGAAGCGCTGTTCTTTGAGGGCCTGCACACCCTCGACCAGAATACGGTCAGGGACCTCGATGCCCTGCCCAAGATAGATCTCACGAAGTCGCTTCAGGAGATGGGCGTCCCGCTGCTCTTCGCTGAGCTCGCGGCTGACGAGATTGTCTTGATGGCGCAGCGTGTCCACGACATCCATCGCGAGCATCAAATCATTGAGGCTCGCAGGGGCCTTCTCCTGCGCGATCGATGCAGCTTGATCAGCCATCTACTGGCAACGCCTGTCCTTCCGCTACGAGACGTGCGATCCGGCGCTTGCCGTCCTCAACCGCATCTCGAATCTCGGCCGAGTTTTGAGTCGCAAGCCGTCGCATCTCACCAATGATCTCCTGGGAGCGCTCCTGGAAGGTGATCACGGAGTCCACGAGCTTCTTCACCGCATCCGCGCGGATCGTCGGCCCGTAGCCCGCCTTGATGGCGGCTTCTCCGACCTGATCGCCGATTTCGGCCAGCACTTCCAGGCTGCGGGACACGCCCTCTTTCATTTCGTTGAGGGTCTGTGTCGACTCATTCAGGCCGAACATGCCCGTGAACGAGGCTTTCAGAGCCGTGAAGACGGAGTCGTTGGTCGAGAAAAACGTGACCGCCTGCGCGTAGACGCGCTCCTTCGCGCTGGTCATCTGCATGAGCCGAGCCATCACCACTTCAGAAGTGTTGTATCCGATTGTCAGATTGTCCGAGAGGTCCTTGGCGATCTGATAGCGTTTCTCCTCGTCCTGGGTACGTCGGAGTTGCTCGTCACGGGCAAGCTCTAGCCGTGCGCGTTCAGATACCTCCTGTCCTGTGAAGTTGGCCACGGCGTCGGCCGCCTTCTGCAATTCGACCTGAGCGCCCTTGAGTTTTTGCTCAGCGGTCTTAAGCACCTCCAGGGCCATGACCTCGGCATGTTTCAGCGCGCCGCGGAAATCACGGTAGGAGTCAAGGATGATCTGCTCGCGCTGGATCTGGTCCTTGGTTGAGCGAGTGACGTCAAGATAGACTTTTCTGATCTCATCGAAGCGATCGGCGACATCCCCGCGCGACAGCTTCATCCAAACGTTATTGATGCGCTCGAACAGATCGATCTTCTGATCCGCGAGCTGGTCCACCATCTTCTTGGTGTCGTCGCGAATGGAATTGAAAGAGTCGGTGATCTGACGGTAACGTTCGCCGATCTCCATCGCCTGAACCTGCTCGCGGACCACCTCGTTGAACACACTGGTCTGACCCAGAGTACGAGCGATGATTACGATTCGGTCCGCATCGAGAGCGGAGATTTTTTCTAGCAACCCGGCAATTGGAGCCTCGATCGGCTGGGGCGGCGCAATTCCGATCTCCCGCAACGCTCGGGTGGCCCTGTCGAGATACTGCATGGGCGACGTTGGCGCGACGTCAGACATTGGGGCCTCCGTGTAGTTTCCTTCCCGAGTTCCAAAAACCCGCTCCTGGAATCAGCTCAACCGAAAACAGCGAGCGATCCCATGGAGAATTCATCTCAATAGGATCCGATTGTCTTGGTTCCTATAGACGGTATGACAAGCCGCCATCGTAGCGACGATGCGTCCGCTGCGCGATACAAAAGCTCTCGAAATATGCGATTGCCATTACCGCCGACCTGAATGCCTCCGCGGCCAAAGCGCTTACCGGGCCTAGAGGCGCGAGTCTGCAGATAATAGCCGATGGCCTTGATCAGCTCACTTAGCCGTCCTCGGCCAGTCAAACGCTTTCCATTGTCAAGTAGCTCCACTCAGAATAACGCTCACTAAGCTTAAGAGCTGCTTAGGCCCGCTCGCATCGCCTGTTTCGGATCATTGCGGGAAGCAGCTTTGAACTAGGGTCAGGAACGGGCAATTTCTGCCTTAAATAGGCGGCAGAACATGCCAGCACATGCTCCGGCGAATGCTGTCGCTCCACGCTTGGGCGGGTCAACGCTGCGCTGGTGAACCAGAAGGTCCTTGACGCGACAGAACACCATGGATTCGGAACACCTTTGATTGGTAGATGGACGGAGCCGACCCGTGCAATTTTTGCTGAGAATTATGCTTGCAACCGCCCTCGTGAACCTTGCTCCAGCCGTCGCCGCGACGCCGAAGAACGCCGTCGCTTCTCCTGCCTTACAGAAGGAATTCAATGATTTCATCGAGAAGTTTCGCGCGGCGCTGAGGACAAACGATTCCGCCGCCGTCGCTAGTATGACACGATTGCCGTTCATGAACGACAGCGGAATTCGCGACGCCGCGCAATTTCGTGCCAAGACCTATCCGACCTCGTTCACGGCGAAAAATCGCGCGTGTATCCAGCGCGGCAAGGCCTTCTACGATCGCGATCAGGAGAACAATGACTATACTCCGTCTTCTGCGGCCAGCTCATCTTCGTCTTTACCAGGACGCCGGCCGGCTTCCTTTTTACGGGCGTTGGCGTGAATGACTGATGAGGCAACAATGCTATCACTGCCGCCAGACGTATGACCGGTCGGCTCCCTTAACGACGCATTGGATACCTAGGCGGTGGGCTGCACTCATCAACGGAAAGACTCGCCGCGAGTGCAATGAGCCGGCTCAGATCCCCATTGACGGATATGCAAATAGACGGCGGCGACTTCGCCTTCGGTCAAAAGCGGCGGTCAGCCGACCAGCCCGGAAACGTCTGCTCAGCGGCCAGAAGCGGACACCAAATGAGGGAAAGGTCCGGGGAGTCTGCCGGCATTCTCCCGCAGGTGTCTAAGCGCGCTTCACATGGCGAGCCGCCCGAAGGCCGCGCAGTCATTGTGGAGGCGAGCCGCGACCGGTTTGTTGGCGAATTTAGTCCTTTTGTTTCTCGCCTGCGCTTTTTCCATCGGAGCTCTTAGAGCGCTCTTCGAGCGCCTGGTCCTAGTCCAGCAAAGCTCGGAGCGATTCCGTGACGATCCATGCCGCAAATGAAGCAATGGCCGCCAAGACGATCATTTGGAGCCGCTCGTCCGCGGCGACCTTCCTGATCATCTGCCAGAGATGATGCATGATTAGGTCGCCTGCGTTTCAACGAGGGACAAAGGGCTGAACGACGACTTTCGGTCAGCTAAACTTGGTCGAGAGCTGAGGTCAATTTTTCGGTCCGTGTTGTCAATGCCGGGCGACTTGCGCCGACACTGTTGGATTCACGGCACCGGCTTGCCCTGCAAAGAACGCGGCCAAGGCGCCCAGTAACAAAGCCACCGCCGCGAACAATGCACCTTGCGAGACGCGCTTGGCCGCTGTGTCCGCCGCCTGCTTTGCCTGCTCCTTCGTCTTGGCTACCGCTTCTTTATATTGTTGCTGGTACTGACTGATCTGCGCCTTTGCTTCGTCTTGTGATATATTCTGCGCCTTGGCTAGAGCCTCGGCGGCCTTGTCGTTAGCCGCTGCCTGCTGAGAAGCGTCACCCGTTAGCGCCGCCCGGACGGCTGTGGCCGCGGCATCACGAAGCGCAGCGGGATCTTGCCCTCCCGAGGCGCCTCTAACTTTGCTTTCGATGGCAGCCATCGGATCGCTAACATTGTTCAGCGTAGGCGCCGCCGTCTGAACTGCCGTTTGTACCGACCCTCCAAGCGCTTTGCCCGCTCCGCCCAAAGCGGAGGATGCTGTGCTGAGAGCGCCACCAGCGATGCCGGAAGCGGCGGAAGAAAGCAGATACATTACTGCCAGCGTCGAGACGGCCCATGACATCAGTCCATGATAAGCCGTCGTTGAAGCCGACGCCTTGCCAGAAAGCCGACCGGCTATGTAGCCCCCTAGCGCTGCGGCCACAATTCCGGAAACTACGAACCAGATACCAGCACCAACCGACATCGAGCTTGCGCTGGGCGTACTACCCTCCCCAACGTCGACCGTCGATAAACCCACGCCCAGACCGATCATGTTCAGGATAATCTGTATGACAAGGGCGATGGCTGCACCCGCGAAAACGGCGCCCCACGCGACCTGGTTCAACATGATTGTGCGAATTTCGTCAGCGGGAACGACCTCGCTCGTCTGAGGGGGCGTGCGGTGGCTTGAACGAACCATTTCGGGAGAGTTGGCCATGACATTATCCTTGAAGCCTGTTTGATCCCGCAACTTGCTTTTGGATGCGACGTTCCTAAAAAGTCGCAGGCCTCAACTGCAAACCCCTTGCAGCACCGCCGCTCGAATGCCCGTTAGCGTGCACCTCCCGATTGTCCTTCGCCGAGTTCGAGCAGAACGGCGGCTCCGGCAGGTGTCGAATTGCTGTTGGCGCCATGGGTAGGCTCGGGGTGCTGACACGAACAGCAGCTAAGAAGCTAGCGAAAGATGACCCGCTTCAGGTCGGCATTCAGGTGCAAAGCCGTCGATGCCGGGTCTGCTTTGCCATTACCGGGCAGCCCCTCCTCGCCCAGCAGGTTCCACATCAAGCTCCCCACTCTCGCGCTCAATGGGAACTTTTGCCAGTTTTTCCCGTATTCGACAGGACGAACCGATCTGCCATGTCGTCCCAACAGACATCTCAGTTTCGACCGACTGCTCCTACGCCGCCGGCCAACCGGCCGCCAACTCTTCCTTCCCAGAAATCCATTGGAGTGCTGGAGCGCCGAGTTTTTCCTCGCACCTCTTTCGACGGTTCGGCTTGGTTTCTTGGCGGCTATCCTTGTGCACGAGCCGAGTATTCTGAAGACTTGGCCTCTGCAACTCCATGCCACAAATGAATTTGGGTTGAGCGCAACCGCCCGGTCAACCAATTCAATCTCACTTTTATAATCGCCGACCACGAAGGCTGATGTCTAGCTCTTGGCGATATGTTGTAATGTTTCGCGCCTAGACTCATTGCCGACTTGATCGGCCATTTGTAAAGCTTCGGCGGCCTTGTCCTGAAAGCGCTTGGCGTTTTCCAAACCAGTACGCGCCTTCTGACGGAGTTTGCTGGGCGACGTCAACCACTCGCTCATATGCGAAGCGGTTTCGGCCTGGCGGGCCTTCCGCAGAACTTGCTCGCGCTCGGGGCCGCGCGGCAGAGACTTCACCTCCTCGCGCAGTCGATTGGCTTCCTGGTGAAGCCGTTCGTCGAGAGATTGGGTCTGCTTGAACCGACGGCGCTCTATCATGGCGCTGCTCCATTGGTGAGTTAGGCGGAGCGCAACTGGCGTTCACACACCGATAGAGGTGTCGGACCAGTCGGTGATGGAACAAAGTGCGGCTAGGAAGGTGACAAGGCCAACGGTTTATTTCGTCCACACGCAACTATCCAGGAACTACTCAAAAGTAGCCGAATTGGCCAATACCCACATTCGCTTTAGGAACGACCAACCCGGCGGCCCATTGAAGATTGAGGGACGTCAGTTCCGCGACACGGTGGCGCGCCAGCACGTTAGTGCCGCAAGGGTACAGCCATGCACGACATGCGAATCCACCTAGAAAAACTCCTCACGGAAGCGGAGGAGTGCGCGGTTATCAGCAGACGCCACGCAGCCGACCAATCGAAGAAGGAGTTGTTTGCTGATCTCTCCTCGAACCTATTGGGGCTCGCCACCAAGGTGGAACTCGCCATCCAAGAGCGTCAGGACTGGTGTAACAGGTAGTGTGCATCGGCGAGCCTTTCCTGCGCCTTGCACCTGACGCTCGGGGACTACGTCTAATCGCGACAGGCGATCGGTAGTCAATGATCAGGTTCTTCCCTTCATCCGGCCATGATAGCGCAAGCTTCCCTGCCACACCTTTAAACAGCGGCAACTACACGGCCGCACCATCAAGACTGCCAATCCAGCGAGTCGGCCCTTCTGCCAACACTGCGCGGCGGGACAGGCAGTGCCGCACTAGTTGCCGCAGTTCCTAACTGGCTGCTCTGCTACATCTCGGAGGGTGCGGACCTGCTCCGCGCGGCGGGCGAGCTCCTCATAGGTCTTAGCGACCTTACGCAAGCTTTTCCTTGTCTCAGGATGCTCGCAGTTGTCCGCCTTCGTCCGAAACTCCTCCGCTCGCATCTCCCAGTAATGAGGCGAGTGCATACGTTCGATACCCATGACGCCAAATTTCCTGAATTGGTCGTTCATGTTGATTAATGTACATTCAGTCCAAGTGTTCCGCGCTCCTACCGGGGAACGGTTAGGTCGCTTCCTCACCCTAGCGGGCAAAAGCGATAGGAGCAGGTCGCGCCGGAGAGCCGGCCTACGTCAGCTATGGGTCTTGGTTGTGTGCAAACGGATGGTCGGCACGCGGCCGTGGTCGCCAATCACTGCAGGCGGCTGATGTTCTCGCGTCGGATCGTCCAATGACGGCCAAAGGGGGGATCGCGAGGCAGTATTGCGCTTTTGGGCGCACTTTCCGCTCTTCAGGTGGCGCGGATGGCTGCAATCAGGCTCGGCTTGCCGATGATGTTCATCACTCGTGTGAGGTTATAGGCGAGAACATGCAGCGCCATCTCGGCGGCGACATTCCGCAGGCGCTTCATCAAGAAGTGGGTCGCACCCATACGGGCTTTGATCGTGCCGAAGGGATGCTCGACCGTCTCGCGCCGCGTCCGCATGGCGTCTGGGTTGGAATCGAGCCGTCTCTGAACCTCCTCGACCACATGCTCATGCTCCCAACGCGTGATGCGACGCTCCTTTGAGGGCGTACATTGGCTCTTGATCGCGCAGCCTTGGCACGCTGCTGTCGACCAGTAACGGCGCAGCGTCATTCCATGCTCGATGTTGGTGTAGTGATAGGGCAGCAGCTGGCCGGATGGGCAGCGGTAGACGTCCTCATCAGGCAGGTAGGCGAAGTCCTGTTTGCCGAACCGGCCCTCCGCCTTGGCGTTCGACGTCATGGGCTTGGGCAAGGTGACTGCAACGCCAGCCTTCTCGCAGGCCAATATCTCTTCTCCGTCGAAGTAGCCACGGTCGGCGACCGCCTCGAGTTTGTCCGCTTCGAGCACTTCTTTGGCTTGCTTCGACATCCGAGCAAGCTGCCCACGACGTTGCCAACGTTTATGACCTCGTGCGTAACAATTAGATGGTGTTCGGTGTCCACCGCGACCTGGACATTGTACCCGACGACACCCGATCCGCGTCCACTGGTGGCCATCGAACGGGCATCCGGATCGGTGAGCGATATCTGTTGACCCGGCGTGTTGCGCATCTGCGCATCAAGCAGTTCCAGGCGGCTCATCTCCTGCTTCAGCCGAGCGATCTTTTCCTTGATCCTCGTCGTCTTGATGCTGATCGCTTCCGATGGCTCCTGCCGATCGGCGCTATCGAGTTGACGCAGATATCGACCGACGCTTTCCTCGATCTGCGCCATCCGCCTCGCCATCTTGGCATGCGTGAAGTTGCGGTCGCGGTTGTTCACCGCCTTGAACTTGCTGCCGTCGATCGCGACGCTTGGGGTCTGCAACAGGCCCATTTGCCGGCATAGTGCAATGAACTTCGCACAAACCTTCCGGATCGCCGCACCATTGTCCTTCCGGAAATCGGCGATCGTCTTATGATCGGGAGCCAGGCGGACGATCAGCCACATCACCTCGATATTGCGGCAAGCCTCACGTTCCAGGCGGCGACTGGATTGCACCCGATTGAGATAACCATAGATGTAAAGCTTCAGAAGAACTGCCGGATGATAGGAGGGCCGGCGCGTCCCCTTGGCGATCACACGCTCAAACCCCAGTCCATGCAGGTCGAGCGCCTCGACGAACACATCGATCACATGGACCGAGTTGTCCTCGCTTACCCAATCCTCCAGACATTCCGGGGCCAGCCTGCGTGTGCTCGGCTTCACGCGGGGCGAGGTGCTGCGCATCCTCTTGCTGGAGCTCGCGATCCTCACCCTGATCGCGCAACCGCCTGGCTGGTTGATGGGCTACGGGCTCGCCTGGGTCATGAAGACGAACCTTGCCGGTGAACTGATGCGCGTCCGCCTGGTCGTCGAGCATTCGACCTATGTGGTCGCCACATCCGTCGTGGTGCTGGCGGCCATCGCCTCCGCGGCCGTCATCCGCCAACGCATCGACAACCTGGACGTGGTCGCGGTCCTCGAGACGCGAGACTAGCCATGCCGGCACAGTGGATCAAACGCATCATCGGCGCCGCGATTCTAGCTGCGGTCGCGGGAGGACTGGCCTGGTTCGCCTGGCCCCGGCCTGTTTTGGTGGACCTCGCGATCGTCGGGAAGGGGCCTATCGAAGTCACGGCGGACGACGACGGGAAGACCGATGTGCCCATGTCTACACGGTCTCGGCCCCGATCGCGGGGAAGGTCCTGAGGATCTCGCATCCGATGGGCGAGAAGGGACCTTCGCTACACGTTGGCGACGAAGTCGTCGCCAACGAGACGGTCATGGCCCTGATGCAGCCGGCGCTGCCCGGTTTCATCGACGTGCGTTCGCGGGACCAGCTTCAGGCCGAGGTGCTTGCCGCCGACGCGGCCATTCAGCAGCAGGAGGCAGAGGTGCAACGGATCCAGGCCGCACTGAATTTTTCCAAGACCGAGTTTCAACGGGCGCAAGCGCTGTTGCGGACGCAGTCCACCTCGGCACAGGCGTTCGACAAGGCGAAGTTCGAGGTGGCGACCAGCGAAGCCAATCTGGCGAGCGCCAAGGCCCAGGTCGAGATGCGCCGCGCGGTGCGGACCAGCTTGGCAGCTCGATTCATGGATCCGGCCAACGCCGTGCCCTCTGCGGAGCCGACCTGCTGCGTCCGGGTGCTCGCGCCGGCGAACGGACGGGTACTGAAGATTGCCCAGGACAGCGAGGCGACCGTCCTTCCCGGGACGCCTCTCGTCGACATTGGCAACCCACTTGATCTGGAGGTTGTGGCAGACCTGCTCTCGACCGATGCCGTCCAGGTCAGGGTCGGCGCCCCCGTCCGGATCGACGGCTGGGGCGGCCAGCCGATCAAGGGAAAGGTGGTCCGTGTGGACCCGGCCGGCTTCCTGAAGGTCTCGGCCCTGGGCATCGAAGAACAGCGAGTTCGGGTAACCATCGACTTCGTGGATCCGCCCGAGGCGTGGGCATCGCTAGGCCACGACTACCGGGTCGTCGTCCACGTCACCACCTGGAGCGCTTCGGACGCTCTGACTGTGCCGGTGAGCGCCTTGTTCAGGAAAGGCGATCAGTGGGCTGTTTTCGCCGATGAGAACGGTCGCGCCAAAACCGTGCTGGTCAGCATCGGTCACCGCAACAACCAAGTGGCCGAGGTGCTCTCCGGGCTGGCTGCGGGGGACCAGGTAGTTCTGCATCCCAGCGACCGAGTGGTCGATGGAGGCAGGATCGGGATGCGCGCCGCACCGTAGGTAGCGGTCCGTTGGTAAGTGGTCGGCTTGTTGATGCAAAGTAGAAGACGGGCGAATCCTCGGCTTCGCCTCAGGGTCACATGGCGACGTTGGCCCGAGGCCGCAGACGGTCAGTTCCGGGCCACAAGCGGAAGTGAGGGACAACCAATGAAAGAGGCCGCGAACTGAGACGGCCTTACTTCGGTCCCGGGAGATCGTCCTTCTTCGGCGGCTGTAGGCCGGGCGAGTTAAGCCAATCGTCCATGTGAGCGGCTGTCTCTGCTTGCCTCGCTCTTCTTAATGCCGCGTCGCGCACCGGTCCGTGTGGCAGCAACCTAGCCTCCTCCAAGAGCTTGTGAGCCTCTTCGAGAAGCCGTACTTTTAGTGACTTAGTTTGTTTGAAACGACGACGACGAATGATCGTCATAACGCGCTCCTTTCCATTGGAGGAAGGCGGGAGCGCAATCGGCGTTCTCGTCACGGATAAAAGCCAAGGTCCGGTCCGTGATGAAGGGATAATGACACAGCCCCGGGTTTGGTTATGTATCTTTTGATACGCAGCGAGAAGTAATTATTCTTTCGGTAACTCAAATTGAGCCACTCGCAAATACAAAGCAGGCCACTGACCGTCGCCCAAGTCCGCTTAGGGTCAATCGCGTCGGTTTGGCCCCGATAGGTGATGGTTAGAGGTTCCTCTACCGCAACCAGAGCATTCGCGCGCTGCTCCGTGACGGCTTCGAGCGCGTAGTCGAAGTCAGCGGGAACTCGCACATCGATGGATTGAACCTCAAGCCCCAATCTCTGGGCCACCTCTTTGGTTTCGCCGAAGACGCGTGCTGAATAAGGATTCGCCGCATTCCAAATGACTGCCACGCGAGAGGTACTAGGGGCAAACTCGCTGAGCATTTCCAGTCGTTTCCCGCCCAGGTCCGGCACCATGAGACTCAGTCCGGTCACGTTTCCGCCTGGCCGCGCCAAACTGGCGACGAGACCACTTCCTAGCGGGTCGCCCGCGCCTGTCATGACGATGGGGATTGCGGTGACACTCTTGGCAGCAAGCGGCGCTTGCGTTCCCCCTGCTACAATCACATCCACCTCGAGATTCACAAGCTCCTTCGCTAGCTCAGGCATTCGGTCGAGCCATTCGGCGTATCGACGCTCAAAGATGAAGTTTTGCCCTTCAATCCAGCCCAACTGGCGGAGGCCCTCAGTGAAAGCTCCGTTTAGCTTATTGCTATAGTCGGTACTAGGATAGATCCCCGATCCCGGGCTCAACCAGCCGATCCGATAAATCTTTGGGGCTTGCTGCGCGCGCGCCACGCGGCCGCGCCGCCGAGCATCGTCATGAACCAGCGTCGGTTCATTGCCCGGTCCCTCCCGTGCTTCTGAAGGATAGCACACCTCGATACGGCAGGGACTGCTGTGCTGCGGGATTGCGATTCAGCTTATGTCGCAGATGGGTCAAAAACGCGAAGAATTCAGGTTGAGCAAATCTGGTCCGGCTCTGGCTCAACGAGCGGGCTACCGGCCGCGGAGGTGCAACTTCGCTGATGGGGCAGGAGCTGGTCTTCGCCAGGATAACAGTCGGCCGCCCCTTGCTCGCCTTTGCTGCAGCGAAGGCAGATAGCTGGCGTGAACAGCCGCGTCTCAGACGGTCAAGGCAGTACTCTTGTCAGATGCGTGCGCCGCTTCATTTTTGCAACCGAACATTGCATTTGACCCGCTATGCTCGACGTGGAGCTTCTGGTTGCGGCTCAAGAATGAACTAGTTCATACTATCGGGATAGAAAACACCGCTACGGTACGAACTGATCGAGAGATAAAGCATCTGCATCGGACGACTGTCCGGGTCGGAATTCGGTCTGGGTTCTTGGTCCGCCTCGCGCATCCCTCACGCGAGCATAGGATGCTCTGGCTGCAAATCCGTCGAGCCTGATTTCGATCAACGCGTGTCGGAGTTGTGGTGAGGTCCACATGTGCACAGGACTGGGCACGCCCATGTGCGATATCTGCGGCAAATTCTGCGCGCGCGGCGAACTGCCAACAGGCCTCGTGTTCGCCACAGTGTTCGACCACGGTTTTCGGCATACGCACGCACCCGCGCCATTGAACAGTAAAACGCGATTAAATCTGTCGCTAAGTCCCGGCCTCGGGCTCCAGCCCGATTTGTTGCCCACGATGGGCGGCGGGCGTACCATACCACGCCGGTTGTCAGCCTAGTGTCGAGAATTTAAGGACCGGCCGCAATACGAACGGCCTAACAGAAGATTTTACTCGGCCGGCCAGAGCTCGGTCGAACTGTTCATAATCTCGCGACCAGGAAGGCTCTTCATGACGGGGGGCATCAGTGAGAGGATAGTGGAGCGCAAGGTCGCCATTCTCGGGCGGCTTGGCGTCTACCCGATGGTTCGCCTCTCGCTCCCGGCGCGCCGGCTTCTCGCCTTTCTCGCGCTTCAAGGCGGGCCGGTCTCGCGCACCGCGGCCGCCAGCAATCTCTGGCTGGATCTCGCCGAAGACGCGGGCCGAGCCAACCTCCGCCGCGCGCTTTGGCACGTTCCGCGCGGCTGGATCGAGACCATGGGCGACGAGCTGGTGCTGTCGGCGGACGTCGATTTCTCGCGCGCGCAGGCCATCGCGGCCCGTGCCCTCAAGGGCGAAGCGCTTACCTTCGAGGACATCGTATTGCTATCGAACGACGTTCTGCCCGGCTGGCATGAGGAGTGGCTGATCGCCGCGCAGGAGGCGTTTCGCCTGCTGCGGGTGGAGGCGCTCGAGGCGGCCTGCCGGATGATGACGACGTGTGGGGATCTCGCGCTGGCAGCACAGGCGGGAGTCGCCGCGCTCGCCGCCGAGCCGCTGCGCGAATCGGCGGCCGAAGCGCTGATCGATGCATATCTCGCCCAGCGCAATCGCTACCAGGCGGTCCAGTGCTACCGTTCGCTGGCAAAGCGCCTTGCCTGCGAGCTGGGCGTCGCCCCGGATGAGGCGCTGGCGAAGCGCGTGGCCGGCATTTGTCCCGCCTCACGCACCGCGCACTAGCTTCCCCTTCCCTTCCTTCCTTTCTGTCTCGTCCTTTTCCGGAGTCTGCAGGGACGGCCGTCGTCTGCCCGCGGACGATCCTGCGACGCTGCGTGGACGCCTCGGAAAGCGCCGCGGTCACGGCAGCAATCCGCACTGAGCGCGCGAACAAGACGGCAAGGCGACGGCGCCACACACAGCGGCGGACGGCGGTCATGCTCAACTGCACCGCAGATGTTCAGGAGGCCGGAGTCGCGCGATGCTGAATCAACAAGAGTCATCCCATCTCTTCGCCGCGCAGGAAAATCCGTTCGCTGAAGCCTTCGCCGAAACCGGCAACGGCGCGGCGATCGGCTTCGCTCCGTGGAGCGAGAATCTCACGCCATTCGCAGCGACGCTCGATGGCGGCGCAAGCCAGTCCGAGACCGACCGCCTGGTGGCCGAAGTCTATGCCGAGCTTCGCGACGAAGCGTTCGACGAAGCGCTTGCGTTTCTGGCCGAGGAGACCGAGCAGGCACTCGACGAGCGGTTCGTCGGCGAGACGCCGGCGTCCGCACAGGAGCGCGAGCGCTATGCCGACGCGCACCTTGCCCCGGTGCGCTTCGAGGCGCAACAGTATCTGCAGGCGCTGGAAGCAGGGATGGCCGGCCTGGACGTCGGCTCCCTTTCAGAGCAACAGCTCGATGAGGTGCTGGAGAGATTCGACCCATTGATCGGAGAGCTGACGCCGGCCGGCGAGGAGTTCATCGGCAAGCTCATCAAGAAAGCCAAGGGCGTCGTCAAGACCGTCGCCAATGTGGCAAAGAGCGTCGGCAAGGTCGCGGGGTCGCTGCTCGGGCCGGTTCTGAACAAGCTGCGTGGCCTGATCAATCCCCTGCTCCGGCGCGTCCTGTCCTTCGCCATCGGCCGGTTGCCGGCACCTCTGCAGCCGCACGCACGCGCGCTCGCCGCCCGATTCACGTCCGAGGCTGCGGAGGAGAGCATCGACGAAGCTCAGGTGTCACCGGCGAACCTGACCGACATGGAATCGCTCGCCGAATCCTTCGACGCGGCCATCGCGGAGGCACTGGCGGGCGATGCGGCAGCCGAGTTCGAAGGCGAGGCGTTCGGTGCGACGGACGAGAGCGAGATCGAGACTCGGGAACTCGAGGTGCTCGCCGAAGCCCGCGGCGCACTGATCGAACGGCTGCGCGACGCCGACGAGGACGAAGATCTCGCGCCGGCGATCGAGCAATTCGTTCCCGCCCTGCTCGGCGCGCTGCGGCTCGGAATCAACCTCGTCGGTCGACCGAAGGTGGTGGGCTTCCTCGCCAATTATCTCGGCCAGCTGATCGGCAAATGGGTAGGACCGCAGCTCAAAGGGCCTCTGTCGAACGCCATCGTAGATACCGGTCTGAGGCTCATCTCGCTCGAGGCCGAGGACCGGGCGCAGCTCGAGCGCAGCGACGAGGTGGCGCCGGTCGCGCTCGCCAGCGTCGTCGAGGATACGGTCCGCCAGTTCGCCGAGAACGAGGACTACGTGTTCGAGGACGAAGAGCTGACCCAGCTCGCGACCGCAGAAGCGTTTAGCCAAGCCGTTGCAACGCATTTCCCGCCTCGCTTCGTTCGTGCGTCGCTGCAGCAGGCCCCGTCGCTCGGCGGAACCTTCGTGAGCCGCCGCCCGCGTAGCCTCCGGCCCTATCGCAAGTACAACCGCACGCCCGATATCCAGTTGACGTCGCAGATTGCGGACACGCTGCCCACCTTCGGCGGATCGACGGTCGGCGCGGCGATGCGGGCGGCGGGCGCGCAGTTTCCGATCCGCGCGCGCATGCACATCTATCAGTCTGCGCCCGGCACCACGCTCCAGCGCATGGTGCGCACCGACCGGTCGGGCGCAGGCGCAGGCCGCGGCTACATCAACACCGCCAACGTCCATCCGCTGACGCCGGCGGCGGCCGGCGTTCTACTGCGTGAACCGAAGCTCGGCGTCGCGGTGCCCGCCGCATATCTCCGCTCGCGACAGCGGATCGCCGCGGGCCAGCGCTTCTACATTCTGGAGCCGGTCGGCGCCGGCGCGCCGCCAACTTTGCCCGCGGGCCCGGCGGGACAGGCCGCGGCCAGGCGTCTGCGCGCAAGCCGTGCCTGGGCGTCGGTGAACATGCGCCAGGCACGCATCACCGTCGGCATCTACTTGTCGGAGGCGGAGACGCAGAAGATCGTCGCGGCGATCCGCAAGGGCCAGGGAAGCCTTGCGCTGCTGCAGGCGCTCACCAGGACCTACCAGGACATGGAGCGACTCTCCGCCGGCGGCCAGGCTCCTCTCCGGATGTTGCGCGAGGATGGTGAGGACGGCGAGACTTTCGAGGACTTCGCTGCCCAAAGGGGCAAGCTGCTGCCGCCCGGTCTGACCGCACAGCTGCGCCAGCGCCTGCGCGCCTGGGTGATGCCGGCGTTGACGAAATGGGCGCGAGCCAATGCGGAAGCGTTCGTGCGCGCAGCCGGACATCCCGATCCCGGTGTAACGGTTCGCATCCGCCTCACCGCGGTCCCCGGGCTCGACGCGATCCGCAGGATGCTGCGCGGCGGTGCGTCCGCGCCGGCCGGCGCCGCGCTGCGCGGCACACCGAGCATCGCCATCTCCGTCACACCTGGGCGGGGCGGCAAGTGACGCGTGACATCGACCAGCATCTCGTCACCTCGGACCTCCAGCGGCAGGTCGCCCACTGGCTGGCGGCCGCTCGCACGTTTCGCGATGCCGAGGAGTTTGCTTCGATCGAGGCCTGGAAGTCGGTCGAACGCGACACCGGTGCGCCGCTGCGCCAGCAGATTAACGCGGTCGTCGAGGAACTCATCGAGCTCGGTGAGGCGACGCAGCGGGTCGTTGCCGAGGCGCGGAAGAATCCGGCCCGCATTCCAGCCGCCTCGACCGGTGTCCAGCGTTTCCGTCGCCGCTACGTCCAGGTCGACACCACACTCGATTTCCTCGGAGATGCCGTGAACTCGCGAACGAGTGCGCCTCTGCGCGAGGCGCTCACGACGCTCGACCGGCTTGCGGTCACGAGCATGCAGGGCGTGCTCGAGCGGGCGAGGAAGCCGGTGCCAAGAGTGCTGGTGTACCAGGACAAGGGAACCGGCGCATCGATCCTGCGCGCGGGCGTCCGCCTCTGGGCGCCCGGGGCCATCATGCCGGTCGCCGCCATCAAGATCGTGCGCCACAATCTCTATCGCCCCACCTCGCTCTTTCACGAGACTGGCCATCAGGTCGCTCACCTCACCGGCTGGACGCCCTCCGTGCGAGCGGCCATAGCGCGCGCGCTGAAGGACGATGAAAAGCTTCAGGCGATGTGGACACCCTGGGCCTCCGAGATCGGTGCCGACGTCTTTGCCTTTCTTCACACCGGCTATGCCTCGACGGCGGCGCTCTACGACGTCGTCGGCAATGCCGACACCATCCTGCAATGGCCGGTGGGCGACCCGCACCCGATCGGGTGGCTTCGCACAGTCCTCGGTTGCGCAATGTCACGCCTCTGCTTCGGCGATAAGGGCCCATGGAATGCCCTGCAACGGGCCATGGAAGCGCATTATCCGATCGCCCTCGCCGAAGAGACGCTGCAGCCCCTGCTCGCCCGCTCGAAGGCCGCGATGCCAAGGATCGCAGAAGCGTGTCTCTCAGCGCCCGTACCGGGGCTCGGCGGCCGGCCGATGACCGACCTGGTCGATCCAAAACGCGTCTCGCCCCAGGCGCTTGCCGAGCTCGAACACACCGCTGGCGCAGCGCTCTGGACGTCGCCGGCGTGGCGGCAGCGCGAGGGAATACGGATCGTCGCACTCGCCGGCCTGCGCGAGGCCGAATGTCCGGAGACTGCACCGATGTGGATTGAACGCGCACGCAGCTGGTTCGTCAACCAAGCCGAAGCGGCGTGAATTGAGAAAGGAATACGACATGGCCAAGAAGCCTTCATCTTCGGCGGGATCCGAGTCCGTGCTGGAGCTTGCCAAACGCCAATCGGACGGGCACCCGCGCAACGAGGAGATCGACCTCCTCAAGCAGACCATCAACGAACTGCACGAGCGCGATGCGAAGCGCGAGCAGGAGCTGTGCCACTTGAATCAGGCGCTGAGCCGGTTGTCGCAGATGAGCGCGATCGAATGCATCCTGACCAACGGATTTGAGGAACTGTCCACCAAGCTCGCACCGCTGGCGGAGATCGGACCTCATCGCGTTCCGATCACGGATGGCGCTGTGAACGCGCGTCTCGCAAGCATGATCGAAGCCACGGCGCGGCCGAGCTGGTCCGGAGCATCGACCGTGCCGATACCAACGCGTCCCGTTCCATTCATCGGCGAGGTCGTTCCGCGCCCACGCGACAACGAAAGGTATTAGTCATGATCCAGCAGCTGATTGACCGCATGATGGCGCCGCCGTCCAACATGTCGCGCGATGCGGCGGCCGCAATAGTGCTCATGTGCGATCCGTTCGATCTGTTGCTCCACATGGAACAGGTCTGGAACGCCTTTCGCGTATGGGGACCGCCGCCGAATCCGCAGCCGGCCAGCCCGGCCCGGCTGGCCTTCCTCCGCTACGACATCGGCGCATTCGCGCCATTCATCCCGGATCCGTCGTTGGCCGGTGTCCCGCAATGGGACCACCTCGGCTACAGCTACGTTCTGGAGAACACACGCGCCATCCAGATCCTGCGCCGCGTCGTCCGGGAGTATCGCTCCGGCGAGGGATTGGGCATCCCGTCAATCGCGACCCAGCGTTGGCTCGAGATCACCGAGGTGCTGCTGTTTGGTGCCGCCAATCCGCTTGCCCCGTGGCTGTCCACCAGTGTCATCCGTCCCGATCCCGAGGCGGTACGGCGCAACGCATACTGGCGGCTCTTCGGCCTCGACCTGGCATTCGGCACCGACGACAACCGGCCGCCCACCTACGACAAGGCCACGCACGCGAACGCGTCATTCATCCAGGTGTTCGAGGAACTCCTTTTTGAACTGTGGCAGGCGATCACCAACGTTCGCAACACATCCGGCGTGAACGCCTCAGACGACGATCGGATTTTCAGGATCGCCGAAGCGCTGCGATTTGCACTGCGCGCCCGGCGGCAAAATCAGTTGCTCAGCCGGGAGGAGCTGGTCGCGGCAACGGCCCTCGGCTGGGCCGAATTGACGCTAAGCGCCAACACGCCGGTGGTCGAGGATCTGGTTGCCAACGCCACGAGCCCCTACGAGCGTCTGCGGATGATCGGCGAGCGCGTTGGGCTCGCACCGCACAGCAGGTCGTCGGCTCTGTTCTCGATGGCTGGCGATCTTTCCCGGTTCCTGCGCATCGTCGAGTCCGGCGTCGTGTCCGGACCTGAACTGGCGTGGGTTCTCTACCTCGAGCAGCCGCCGGTCGGTTCGCCGCCGGGCGCAGCTTCGCCGATCGGAGCTTCGAGCAGGCGGGTCATCACTGAGTGGGCATCCGCAACTGGCAAGGATCTGAAGACACGCGCAAAGCCGATCGAGATGCGGCCGCCGACCCGGCCGCCACTGCTCGTCGGCGCACGTTGAGGTCAACGCAGGAGGCAGACGATGCACGGGTCCACGCAGGATTTCCAATCGCTCGACCCGCTCGGCCTCGACGCTCCGTTCGCGGAGACGTCCGAGCCGGAGAACCACAGCGGAATTGGAGCGTTCGCCACGCTCGAGGACAACCCGTTCGTAGCCTTTTCGGGCGAAGCGGAGTGGACTGGTGCGGGTGAATCCCAGTCCCTCGAGGAGGAAGAACTGGGCTCACCCCACTCCTTCGCGAACTGTACGTCGACGCAGAAGCACCTGCTACTTGACGTCGCCGAACGGTGTCTGCGCGCAGTGCGGCATGCGGCCTCGTTCGTCGGCAGCGCGTACGGACGGCCGGATCGGATGGGCGCAGCCACGCGGCAGCTGCTGCTGCGGCATTTTCACACCACGAAGCACGACGATCTCCGTCACATCGTCACACGGCTGATGCGGATCGAAATAGCGCTGAAGGATGGAATCAAGTTCCGCGGCGAGACCGACTGCGCCACGGACGGCAAGGGAGCCGTCTGCGGCTATGCCCTGACGACGCAGTTGTTCGGCGGTTTCGGCAAGGTCCACATCTGCTTCGACACGCGGCCGAGGCACTGCAACTTCAGCGCGCTGGCGCCCGACACGCAGGAGGTGACCCTCATCCACGAGGTCGCACATCGCTATGTCGGCATCAAGGACCAAGCCTACGAGCACGAACCGAAATATTTGACCCTGTCCCCGAAGCAGGCTCTGGACAACGCGGATAGCTACGCCTTCTTCGCCGTCGAGGGCATGACCCTGCTGAGCGAGAGCTTCGAGCCGGAGCTGGAAGGCTCGCTGTCGGAAGATTACGATGAAACGTCGTTTACCGGGCTTCAAGCCCAGGCATGGGATTCGCATGGCTTTTCCGCGGACAACGATGCCGCGCGAGACGAAAGCTCGGAGCCTTGGGCGCGCGAGCTCGAGGAGGCTCGCGAGCTGGAATCCGGAGCCAGCCGCTGCGCCGAAGACGAACACGAAGGTGAGGACGAATATCTCGAGTCCGAGGCGTGGACCGCAACAGCGGAGCAGATCGCCTTTCGCAACAATGTGCTCGCCGAGCATATCGCCCGCAGCCGCAAGGCCAGGGGTGCTCCCCTGCCCGACCTGAGCAGCACTCAGGTCGAGACGATCCCCGGCACCAGCGTCAAGACGCGGCCGGAGACCGCGCGGGCCGCAGGCCGCCTGCTCGCCGCTGCAAATGCAGATCTGCAGAAGGCTCAGATTGCGGGTGATGCAGACGCGCTGCGAACGAAACGATTGACGGCAGCAAGCGGCTATCGCGGCAGCGAGCACCAGCGCTCGCTGTGGCTCAGGTATTTCAAGGGCTACTACAACCGGACACGCGCGCACCGCGAAGCTCTTGCCGAAGGTCCGCATTCGAAGCCAGCAGCCGCCTACATGCTGAAGTCGAAGGCCTTCGGCGGCTTTGGCCTGGGTGGCCGGATTGCGGCGCCAGGCTACAGCAATCACCAGAACGGCATCGCCGTCGACTTCTATCAGAACAGAAAAGCGGGATTCGAGGTTGCCAACAGTAGCAGTGACGCAGCGCGAGCGGCCTGGCGCAGGAGCTGGTTCTATGGATGGCTGAAGCAGAACGCGGCGGCTTACGGCTTCGAGCAGTTGCCGACCGAGGAATGGCACTGGGAGTTTCGCCGCAAGCCGACGATCACGAGCGAGTTCGAAAGCGAAGCCGTCGTTCGGTCCACGAAGCCGTATCTTGACGGCGCGTTATGGATCTACCGCTCCCGCGTCACCGGCACGAAGATCGCCGTATTCGCGTCGGCCGCGGCCGTTCGAGGCAGCAGGCCGGTCGACATGTTGCTCTACATCCACGGGCTGCTCAGTCCTTGCGGCGTGCCGCGAGCCATGCCTGCGGGCATCGTGACGGAGGCGACCTTCCGGCTCGGCAAGATCGTGACCGACAGCGGCCGGCCGATGCTGCTGATCGTGCCGCAGCTCCAGATTGGGAGCGACGCAGGCTGGAGTGCACGCGGCCTCGACCGGCCTGCGCAGCTCAATGCGCTGTTTGCCGAAGTGCTGGGCGAGACGGACCGCCGCCTCGAGCGGAGCGGCACGCAAATCGGCCGGCTCGTCATTTCCGGGCACTCGCGCGCCTACGGCGTGCTCTATCCGCTCGCCAACGCGAACAAATCCACGGCGCTCGGCACCGGCGCGCTTGCGAAGCTCGTCAAGGTGTGGGTGCTTGACGCCACCTACGGAAGCCCGCCGATCGCGGCGTTCAAGGCGCTCGCCGCAGCCCGGCCGGGTTTGGGCGTGGACATCGTTTACCGCGCCAAATCTCCGACCGACAAATTCGACGGCCGCGCTAGTGCGGGCGCCGTGGCGCTGCGCCCCGTGCCAAATTCGATCACCCATTGCGCGCTGCCCGGTAAACTGCTCCCGACCTTGTTGAGCGAGCTCGGCACAGCCCCGGATGGCGAGACCTTCGAGAACTTCGATGCGATGTCGAGCGCGGAAACACAGTTCGAGAGAGCCGACGGGGAATCGTTGGCTTGGCCGGACTTGGAAGCAGGCCTTCCTGGCGACAGGCTCGACGAAGACTTATCCGACACGCGCTGGCCTGAATCGTCCGAGGACGAAATCGAGCACGAAGGGTGCGGATGCGGGTGCGGCGCCCACTCGGCGCCCCGAAAATTCGAGGCCGAGTGGTTCGAACCGGAATCGGATGACGCAGGATGGCCTGCAGGCGTCGGCGTGCGCGCATTCGACACCGAGGCCGGTGGAGCTGCCGACCTCTTGCAGGGCGCCTCGGCTCTTGTGGTCGGACCGACGCTTCGCCGCGGTAACGGCGGCGCCGGTGTCGAAGCGCTGCAGCGCGCGCTGGCGCAACTCGGCCATTCGCCGGGCGAAATCGACGGACGATTTGGCGCTGCAACCGAAAAAGCGGTCCACGCCTTTCAGTCCCGCGCAGGCCTCGCCGCCGACGGCGTGGTCGGCCCGCGCACCAAGGCGGCTATCGCCGCAGCGCTCGGCGGCAAGATCGCGCCGCTACCTACTCCACCTGCTCCCATCCCGCCGGCACCGACCCCGCCTGCGCCGCTTCCTGTCGACGAGGATCTCGATGCCTTCATTGCCAGATTGGCTGCGGAGTGGTCGCGGCGGACGGGCGGAAAGCCTTCGGCCGACGAACGAAGCGCGGCGCTGCGCGGCGACTACGAGGATACGCTGAAGGGCGCCCGCATGCGCTTCGGGACGAAGTACGCCGACGACGTTCTCCGCCGCGCCTGGATGATCAGCCGCGAGGAAGAGATGCGCTTCCGCACCGAGCCATCGGGCGGCTCGCTCGGCGATTTCGGGCCGCCGGCGCAGCGGGTGGAGCTGGTCAGTCACGCGTCGATTGACGGAAGCGACAAGGCGCCTGTCGCGCCGATCATGGTCCGCTTCTTTGCCGAGCTGCGCCGCCGCTACGGCGCAGGCCTCGGAGCGGGCACCTATCGCGGACATGGCGGCGGGAGCTTCAACGACCGCGGCTATTCGCTCGATCTGTTCCTGAACAGGCGCGACGCTCGCGGTTTCTATCTCCGCGACGATGCCTTGAGGTTGCTGCGCGCGGTGAACGAGACCGCGAAGGCGATGCCGGCCAAATGGCGGATCATCTACAACGATTTCGCGGTCGCCGACGAGATCAACCGGGAGACCGGCAAGCGCAACGTGATCTTCGTCGGCACGACGCGCAAAGACAAGAACAAGCGCGTGACGGGGCTCAACTGGCATGGACCGCATCCCCTAATCATCCACTTCCACCTCGACCTCGCGCCGCTGCCGGGCGCGCAGAGCGAAGCCGAGGACGAGGGATGGCAGGAGACTTGGCAGGAGACTTGGCAGGAGAACTGGCAGGAGAACTGGCAGGAGAACTGGCAGGAGAATTTCAGCGACGGTGAGGACGTGCGCGCCGCCTGCGAGGGCGAATCTCCAGCCGACGAGACCCTCACCCTGGAAGCCCTGCTCGCGGGCGAAGCGGGAGGCGATCCGGGGCTGGTGGACCGCCTCAAAGGCGTCGCCGAATTCATGCTCGGACCGACGCTGCGCCGGGGCAGCAAAGGCGACGGCGTGAGCAGCCTGCAGCGCGCCCTTGTCGGGCTCGGTTACGATTTGGCAGTGGACGGTGATTTTGGTTCGAACACCGAACGCGCGGTGCGTGGGTTTCAGTCGCGCAGCGGGCTGGAGGCCGACGGCGTCGTCGGCGCGGCGACCAAAACCGCGATTGGCGCCGCGCTGGGTGGCCGCTCGCTGCCGCCCGCCCCCGCTCCTACGCCTCCTGCGCCGACGCCCTTGCCCTACGTGCCGGGCAAGAAGCTCGCGCCGAAAGCGTTCGTCGCCACGTTCGGCGAGTCAGCCAGGGCTTCGCAGGCGGCGAGCCGCGTACCCGCCCTGGTAACGCTCGGCCAGGCAGCGCTGGAATCCGGCTGGGGTGCGCATGCGCCCGGCTTCAATTTTTTCGGTATCAAGGCAAAAGCCAGCATGCCCGAAAACATGCGGCAGTTGCTGAAGACCAAGGAGGTCATGTCGCGGCCCGACGCCAAATTCCCCGAAGTGATCTCGGTGACGCCGCGGCCCGACGGCAAGTACGACTATGTCGTGCGCGACTGGTTCCGCGTCTATCCCGACGCTGCCACCGCGTTCAGCGAGCACGGCTCATTTCTGGCGCGCAACAAGCGGTACGCCAAGGCGTTCACGGTCAGCCACGACCCATACGCCTTCGCAACCGAAGTCGCTCGCGCGGGCTACGCCACCGGACCGACTTACGAGAGGGAGCTCCATGCCGTCATGCGCATGATCGAGAAGGCGGGTGGCGGGTAAGAATGTCGAACTGAAACCTGCGACCTAAATGGTCCGATCCGGATCGCCGGTCGGGTCTGGGCGACGCGTTCTCGAAGAAGTCAGGGCGGCAGCCTTATCGTGCCCGGAGGTCCACCATTCGCCAGCAAGAGCCGCACGCCGACTGGCTCTCGATCATTCAAGCCGACTGCACGGAGATCGGTGATATGCCACGAGGACCTGACAAATATGATTCCATGACTGCTCTGTACGATGATCCGAACAACGTCGAAGGGATGGCATATGGAAAAAGATGGCTACGTCATGAGTGGCGCCAACTGGTGGAAGAACAGGTTACGGACAACACGGAAACACAAAAGATCATCATGGCCCTCCACGGAGGTGGCATTGAGACCGGCACAAGCGAGATCGCTCTAGCTACGGCAGGCTATCATCCGGCTACGCTGGCGACCGCAGTTGATGGTCTTGGATTTCATGACCTCTGGCTGTTTGAAGGGTTGTTGCCCTCCAGCAACGGCGACCTGCATGTGACGGCTTCCCACTACGATGAGCCAATAGCCACGAAGTTGGTTGAAAACGCTCAACGTTGTATCAGCTTGCACGGCTGTACGGACACCCAGGCGAATGGAAGAATTCAGCTCGGCGGACTGGACGACGAGTTGCGCGACATCGTTCTGGAAGAATTGGATGCTGCAGGAATCCCGGCCGAGGTTACCAGCAACCCGATGCTTGACGGCAGTCTCCCAAGCAACATCGCAAACAAGACAAGAATTGGCGGCTGCGCCCAACTCGAGATGGGAACGAG
Source organism: Bradyrhizobium sp. IC4059 (assembly GCF_020193615.1). NCBI lineage: Bacteria > Pseudomonadati > Pseudomonadota > Alphaproteobacteria > Hyphomicrobiales > Nitrobacteraceae > Bradyrhizobium > Bradyrhizobium sp. IC4059. The sequence goes on along the minus strand of NZ_JADYVH010000003.1, from coordinate 394,867 downwards.
CTATCGTAGAAGCTTGTTCGGGATCAACACAAGGCGACAGCGAAAAAACACGACGAACGCTCAATTTTGGCTACTGGTCGACGCTTTGCGTAAATCCATGAGCCGCGTATGAGCCGTTCCCTACCCGGACGGACTAGCCAGCAGGCTTGTTTGAACCGGGCACTACGGCTTAGAAAATCGATATTCCAAGCCCAGGTTACGCCGGCGCCCACCGGCCGTCTCAGGAATGAGCACCCACGGACGGCGCGACGTCGAGGCGGACGGCGACACCAGCCAGCTCCGGGCTCGGTGCCGGATAGAGCTTCATGACCAGCGGATCATGACCGGGTACGATGTGGTCCGCGTCGGGCGCGGCCGCCCGCAGCTTGTCGAAACCCGCCCCAGCATGTCGCCGACGTGAAACGCCGTCGTGAACGGACGCTCGCTGGTCATGTTCTCGGTGTGGCTGACGTCGGAGGCGAGCACGACAGGGCCGCGGCGCGTGTTGACCCGGACGAACTGAAGGCCGGCGGAATGTCCGCCCGCGGCATGGACCGTCAATCCCGGCGCAATCTCCGCGCCGCCGTCGTAGAACAGCACCCTGCGCGCATAGTTCAGCCGCACGATCCCGCAGACATCCTCGACCTCGAAGGAATGCGACAGCCGCGGATATTGCACGTAACGCCCGGTGGCGTAGGCGAGCTCGCGCTCCTGAAGATGAAACCGCGCATTCGAAAACCGGTCGAAATTGCCGGCATGGTCGTAATGCAAATGCGTCAGGATCACATCCTTGACGGCGGCGAGGTCGATGTCGAACGAGGCGATCGAAGGCTTCTGGTTCAGCGTATTCACGGCCGCGTGTACGAAGCCATTTTAGGCGCCCAACGAAGCGAAACTGAAACAATGCAATCCGAACCTGTGATCGTAACGCCCATTGAGGGAGGGTGGAATGCGTAGCCTGATTTTCGGTGCGGCTCTCCTGGCGCTGGCAACCATCGGATGTTCCGCGTTTATTTCGGCCGCCCTTTCCGCAGCACGGGATGCAAAGGCCGCAACATTCTCAGAACGGTTCGCGCCGACAGTGACGGTTCTCCCAACCGGCTAGGCCCGCCAGCGTGAACCGGCGGGCCTGAGCACTCACTTCTTCAAACAAAGCCCGACTGTCGGCGACGTCCCGCATTTCGCTCCGTCGGCGGCGCCTCCGCTTGGACAGAACACCGACACTAGCGTTTCGCTGTTGTTGCAATTGACGGCGCCATCAGCTTGCACTGCGCGGATGTTGACCGTCCCCGGATCGCCCTTGTCTCCCTTCTCACCTTTTGGCCCCTGCGGTCCTTGTGGTCCTTGCGCACCGGCTGGGCCCTGTGGTCCCGGCACCCCCTGAATCCCTTGGGCCCCCTGCGGGCCGGTCGGCCCCTGCGGCCCTGGATCACCTTTAGGTCCAGGCTCTCTGCCACAGGCCGCAAGGATGAGCGCGGCAGTCAGAACTCCCGCCGTGATCATTTTGTGCATTGCGATCCTCCCAGTTATCAACCCATTAAACGGGTCGTCTGAGAGAGCCGCGAGAGAGAAGCCCGCCAGCGTGAGCCGGCGGGTGAGTTGGTTTGGACTGTAGATTGCAACCGGGGGTGCCGGCCCGCAGCTCAACTGTATGCGAGCTCGCTCGAGCCCGCGAGCCCATCTAAGCGGCAGCTTCCGCCCCGGCCTTCCGCGGCGCGTCGCATCCATCCCCTTCATGGGGTGGCACGCTCCTTGCCAATTGCACGTCCCGCAGCATGGAGGCGTGCACCGATGGGACAGCGTAGTCGCATTATCCGGCGCCCAAAGCCCGATTTGACACATATCGCTCGGAAGCTCGTGAGATTGCTCGACGAGATCGAAGACCTTGATGAGCTGAGAGAAAAGGTCCGGCTCGCCGAAGCCGCTCGAGTGTTGCACTAGCCTGCACTAAAAAGCGCCCTCCACCTTCTTGGGGCGCTGATTGCGCTCCCTAGCAGCGCTAGGATAATTGTCGCATTTCACTTCCAGTTTGAGTGCGAGCCGCACTGCAATCCATCTTCTGGATCGCTCTAACAAGAATGGCGTTGTGCGCGCGCCGACGAGGCGGAGTTAGTGTTAACCTCGACAATGTCTTTAAAATTGATCCCAACGCGGGCCAGACCTGTTCTGAGGGGCTGGTCTCGAAACACCTCGATCGGCCTTACCGAGGCGGACGGCAACCGGCGTTCAGTGTCAGGCACCGTGCTGCTGGGCTTGCGAGCCGCCAAGCACTTAGCTTGGTCAAGGCGCGAAACGCAGCGAGCGCGTTCGCTTCAAGTGAACGCAAAGGCGAGCAGGCTCGAGCAGAGCACCACCAGACCGACCGCTGTCAGTGTCAGGAAGCTGTCGGAGACAAGGTCACGATTGCGCATGAAACACCCACGATCGCTCCGTAGGAGCGAGGGCAGCAGTCCCGCCTTGGCTCGACGAGAAAACAACCGGCCACCGCCTCAAGCGCCTTCTGCCGCCGACACCGGCTAGAGGGATGCGGAGATCGTCGTCCACTGCTTGCCAACATCTTTATGAATCGGTTCCTGAAGCATTGGCGGCTGACGGCGCGTGGGGAAGCGTTCCGTGCGGACGTTGTCGCGTACGCCGACGACTTCGTCATCCTCAGCTGCGGATACGCGACTGAGGCTCTGGCGTGGACGAACGCGGTGATCACCAAACGCCCACACATCACCTCGTTGGCCTGGGCGATATTCGACCTGGCCTTGCGTTCGCATCGCGCGTTTCTTAGGGTGAACGCGCAGCATTGCTTCGTTCTATCGGACATGTCGCAGGAAAGCGGCGAGATGTCGGGCGCCCACGATCGGCACCGATCTCATCGATAGAGAAAGTCGTCGGCGCAAGCGGGCGTAGCTTCCGACGCGTGCGCATCTCATCTTCTGTCGATCTCGTACCGACCCACCGTTTAATTCAGGTTAGTGCACAAGCTGCCGTCATGGTCGGTTAGCTGAATTCGGCGATCGATTACAGGCACAGGTCTGTACGTAATGTACAGAACTGTGCCCCGGTTTGCGGTGATAGAGGACACGAAAGTCAGCCCGCCCGGCCCCGCCTTCGCCCCCGCTAAATAATGAGTTCGGCCACGCATGCCGGCGAACGTGGCAAACTTCAAGAATTTATCTTTTCTCAAATGTTTGCCGCGACCTTCCAGCACTGGCGGCAACGTTAGGGCCAGTCCTGCGGGGTCCGAGATGAGGACATATCTGAGCTCGTACGTCTCGAAGCTATTCGCGGGGGATCTGGCGGCTTTCGGCGGCCCTGCGACAGATGAAGCGGTCGCAGGGCACATTCGGGCGGAGCAGATCTCCCTCGTGCTCGGCTATTCCCTAGGTATAATGCTGGCCAACGCCTGCAATGCGACGGTGCTTGCAATTGCCCTCTGGCACTCGCCCAACAGAAACTATGCCCTGATCTGGGCAGCTGCCGTGGTTTTCGGCGCGTTATCGATAGGCCTGAAGGCGCGTTTATCACGACGGATTACGAAGCCGCAGTTCGTCTCCCGACAGGCCATGCATCGGCTGGTGCGAAATGCGCTCGTTCTTGGAACAGCCTGGGCGGTCGTTCCGGTCGCTTTCTTCGCCGACGCCTCAAATGGCGGCCAACTCGTGATCACATGTCTTTGCTCCGGGATGCTCGCGGGCGGAGCATTCGCCTTCGCTACGATTCCCGTGGCGGCGGTTGCATTCACGGCTCCGATTTTTGTGGGTACGGCAATCTGCCTCGGCAGAAATGGCGATTTCGTCTATCTGCTGGTCGCTATTCTTGTTGTGGCCTATGGCTTCGTGCTTCTGCGCGGCGTTTTCGCCCATTCTTTCGAATTCACGAAACGCACCATCGCTCAATTGGAAGCCGAACGGAGGGTCCGGCGGGATCCCCTTACCCACTTGCCGAACCGTTTCGCCTTCAACGAAAGCCTCGAAGCCGCCCTCAATCGGTTGGCTCGCTCGGGAGAGGAATTCGCGGTTTTTCTGCTTGATCTCGATCGCTTTAAGGAAGTGAACGACAGGTTCGGCCACCCCGCTGGAGATGAGTTCCTCGTTCAGGCCGCGGCGAGACTGCAACGATGCGCGCGTGAGACCGATACTGTCGCGCGGATCGGCGGGGACGAATTTGCGCTGATCGTGACCAATCTGGCCAAAGTCGAAGACGCGTTGGAAATCGCCGAGCGCTTCGTCGGGGCTTTCGGCGAACCATTCCTGATCGAACGATGCGAGATCGCGGGCGCGACGAGCGTCGGGATCGTGTTGGCCCCGCGCGACGGCAATACGCCCCATGAGCTCTTGAAAAATGTCGACCTTGCGCTCTATCGCGCCAAAAAAGCGGGGCCCGGAACGGTTCGCTTCTTTGAGGTCAGCGACGACAAATCAGCGCTCGATCGCAGGGCGCTGCAACGGGATCTGGAGGAGGCGATCGGGAAAGACGAGCTTTTTCTGGTCTACCAACCGTTCTTTGATATTCGCGAGAACCGAGTAACCGGCTTTGAGGCCTTGCTGCGCTGGCAACACCCTGTCCGGGGAGTCATTTCGCCGGCTGAGTTCATTCCAATTGCCGAAGAAACCGGCTTGATCCACCCGATCGGCGAGTGGGTGATCCGACGCGCCTGCTCGACGCTTTCGAACTGGCCCTCCGATCTCAGGGTCGCCGTGAATTTCTCGGCAGCTCAATTCCATAACACAAGCATCCTGCAAACAATCGTGCAGGCCTTGACAGAGGCCAGAGTTGCCCCTAGCCGACTTGAAATCGAAATAACGGAGTCGATGCTGATTTCAAAATACGGGCCGGCATCATCGATCCTGAATTCACTCCTGCAACTGGGGGTGACGGTGGCGCTCGACGATTTCGGAACAGGATTTTCGTCGCTGACCTATTTGCTCAAATTGCCTTACACCCGCATCAAAATCGATCAGTCCTTTATACGCGACATGCTGACACGGCCGGATAGCGCGGCGATCGTAAAATCAATAATCACGCTGGCGCAGGATCTGCACATTGGCGTGGTAGCGGAAGGCGTCGAGACCGCCGAGCAGCTCGGGCGTTTGCGCCAAACGAGCTGTGATGAAGTCCAAGGATATCTCATCGGTCGGCCGGTATCAGCCGACCGCATCTTCGCCCTACTCGATAAAAATAAGCAATGGTCGACACCTGCCGCTTGAAACGCCCTGTACGAACCGACCGACCATCATGCCGCGCGAAGCCGCGTGCGGCGCTGGCAATGCTAGCGGAATCAACGACAAGATCGGTATGTGACCGACCTTGCGATATGACCCTACGGCATCCAAGTCCGTCACATCGTCTTGTTGTTCAGCGCCAAGGGTAATACCGATATCGATCAAATAGGTCGAAGGTCTATCGGTAGGTACATCGGAGCCCCGAAGGCACCGCCCTGCCGCAGCAGGGCATCCCGCAAATAACGAACCACTTTCACGATGATAATTTGCGCGCTGCTTTGGGTACGAATAGTAGCATCAATGTCATCAACCCGCTTCAACCGCTGGCGTTGCGCGACTTCTGAACCTCGTCGAGTAGACCAAGGCGCGTGACTCGCGATGCGTGCCACAGTTAAAAAGGCCATTTGAGCCAGAGGCCGGAAGGGTGGGCGGCGTCCTACCGGCTCACCTCAGGTTCGGCAAATAAGCCCTGCCGCGACAATCGTTCCATGCTCTATAAGGGCCTACCGCGACTGTTCGCCGCGCTCGCCTGGTGCGCGGCGACGGTCGGCATCAACGCCTGTTGCACGATCTCGGCCGCATCGTGGTTCTGCTCCTCTACCATCGCGGTCTTGAGCCGATCGACGCTGGCGCCCCTTGCGCGGCAGTTCGGGTCCACTAATGGTCTTCCGTTCACGCAGAGCTGCCGGCACAAGGCCGCAGCGAGCCGACCGCTTCAAATAAACTTCTAGATCTGGATCGTTGACATCGATTGCCCACCACGTTCCGTCCAAGCATATCAAGGGTGAAGAGACGAGACTTTTACATCCGTTGCCAGAAGGCGGGTCGTTAGGCCCAACTTTCACGTCTTTCGCTCCCACCCAATTCTGATTTCGATTTCGGCAACCTATCCTGAATGGCTCCAGATTTGGTTGGAAGAAAAAGAACACTTTTAGGTATTTGCTCGGCAATTACCTGGGGCACGCGGCCAGGCAAGGGCGTGTTTGGCTGGGCTGTTCTGCAATTGGACCCCGCCATGTTTCAAAAATTAACCAAGAATTGTTTCTGTTACCCATAACGCTTTCTTAATACTTAAGCTAAGCGAGACTAAGTCTTGCTAGTGGCTCGCAAGCGATAGTGGCGCGGCCAACGCTGACGCAATCTTCCAATTTCATGGAAACGCATGATGAGCGATCTTACGGACACCGTCGGCCATCCACAGAACCCGATGGCCATTCCCGGCTCACGGAAGGATGACGTTGTTCGCGGAATATATTGCATGATCGCCGCGAGCGTGATGTTCGCACTATCGAGCGCACTATCGAAATGGCAAGCCGCTCTCTATCCTGTTGGCGAAGTTATGTTCTTTCGCTCCGTTTCTGCGTTTGTCCTCTGCGCCGCATTGATCCTCCCGGCAACGGGCATGTCAGTCTTTAACACTCGGCGGCCCCGCGCCCACCTTGCGCGCGGGCTGTCGCAGTCGATCTCGCAGACGTTCACTGTCATCGCCGTTAGTCTGATGCCCCTTGCAGGCGCGATCGCGATCAATTTTTCTGCATCGTTGTGGGCGGCCTTGCTGTCATTAGTCTGGCTTAAGGAGCGTGCCGGGATCGCGCGTTGGAGCGCGCTGGTAACAGGATTCGTGGGGGTCATCGTTGTGGTTAATCCAGGTGCAGATTCGTTGCAGATTGGCGCATTATTTGCGCTGGCAAACGCGGTTATGTATGGCAGCGTCACGGTTGCCGTTCGCGGAATGACCGCAACTGAGTCTGCAAAGACGCTGTTGATGTGGCAGATGCTTACGGTAACCTTCTTTCATTCCTTCTTACTGCTGTTTGGATTCCGGGTGCCGGCGCCGGCTGACGCAATCATGTTGACCCTGAGCGGTGTTACAAACGCCGCGGCACAATATTTTTGGACGCAAGCGCTCCACCTAGCCCCGGCCGCCGCCGTCTCGCCATTCTATTACCTGACCCTCGTCTGGGCACTTGCGATTGGATTTTTCGTTTGGGGCGACGTGCCGACGCTTTTTCTTCTGATCGGGTCCGGTATTGTTGTTGCATCGGGCCTGTTCCTGCTCGTGCACGAGGCTCGGCGACCAACCAAGAAGCCGATCTTCGGTGAACAAACTGGAAAATCCAGCCTTCAGAAAGTCGCTGGGTAAACGAGCGGGTCCCAAACTCTAGGCGACAAATTTGCGCCCGGGCGACCATTTGGCAATCATTTCAGGAACTGTCGCTATTGGAACAGGCGGACTGAACAGATAGCCTTGCCCTTCGTCGCAATCGAGCGCCGCGAGAAAATCATACTGTCCGACGGTTTCGATGCCTTCTGCCAACGTCGTCATTCCCAGAGCGCGAGCAATACTCACCACGGCTTGCACAATCACAACGTGCTCAGTGCCTTCAGCAAGGTCAGAAACAAACGACCTATCTATCTTGATTTTGTCGAATGGGAAGCTACGGAGATAACTGAGAGAGGAATACCCCGTACCGAAGTCGTCCAACGAAATGCGGACGCCGAGTTGCTTCAACTGACGCAGAGTAGATAGGGTGGATTCATTATTGGTCATGAATACTCCCTCGGTAATTTCAAGCTCAAGGCGATGCGGCTGAAGTCCGGTTGCCGCCAGGGCGTGTCTCACGACCTCGGAGAGATTGGAAGCTGAAAACTGAATCGGGGAAAGATTGACCGCTATCTTAAGATTGTTCGGCCAGTGCGCGGCGCAGCGGCACGCCTCTCTCAGCGCCCATTCACCAAGAGGTTGAATGAGTCCAGTATCCTCCGCTACCGCGATGAATGTTGTCGGCGGTACCATGCCATTGACAGGATGGCGCCATCGCACCAAGGCTTCGAAGCCGGTTATGATGTTGCTCCGCAAATTGAGGATGGGCTGATAATATAGCTCCATCTCATTTTGCTCGATCGCCTCGCGCAGATCGATCTCAAGCTGCCGTCGTTCCCTAAGCTCCCTGTTCATTGCAGCATGATAGAATCTATAGCTGCCACGTCCTTGGGCTTTGACCGCGTATAGTGCCAGATCGGCGGCAATCAGAAGGTCGTCGCAATTTACTCCATCGCACGGCCCAATGGCGATACCTACACTGATGCCAGAACGGATTCGGTGACCTCCGATCTCAAAGGGCTTCTGTGCTGCCTCGATCATGCTATTCGCCAGGTCCGCGATCGCTGGTCGAGACTCAACCGTCGGTACAACAACTGCGAATTCATCGCCGCCGAGCCGTGCCAGCACTTCATTTGCACCGAGCGTATTCTTTAAGCGCCGGGCCATCTCCTGCAGCAGCAAGTCACCGGTCTGATGGCCAAGGGTATCGTTGATAGCTTTAAAACGATCAAGGTCAAGAAATAGGACGGCGAATTCCGCCGCTGGCTGCCCGTTGTCTACTGCCGATGGTTGCCGGCGGCTCATCTGGTCGAGCATGGAGCGGAACATCCGCCGGTTTGGGAGACCGGTCAGTGAATCCTCGGAACTAAGGCGGACTGCATCTGCTTCAGCGCGCGATCTTTTCGTGACGTCAGTGAAGGTTTGGACGAATCCACCATCGGGGAGACTTTCCCTGCGAATCTCGATGATTGATCCATCCGGCATCGTTCGTTCGCTAACGCCGAGTTCTCCTGCGACAAGATCTCCCAAGATCCGAACAGAAGCCTCGGTCAGTTTGCCCGTAGGTGTCTCGTATTCGGCGAGTTGATCGACTCTTGGTGGGTTCTGTATGAACTCTACGGGCAAATCGAGCAACTCGCCGCAGCGACGATTGATAATCGGAATCTGCTGATCATAGGTAACCAGCATAATTCCCTGATTCATATATTCGAGCGTAAGGTCAAGTTGATTCGCTTTTTGCCTTGCCTTCGCGTCTATCCGTAGAAGCTGCTCAAGAGCAATGAGAACCAGCAAGGTAAGTACGGTACCCACCAACGAATTCAACTTGAGGGCGTTCCGAGAGCTTTCCATGATCTGGCTTTTGCTCAAGCTAACGCTGACCCACAATGGATAGCCCTTGACCTTGCGGACAGTAATGAAACGCGTTTCGTTGTTGGCGGGATCAATGTTTTCAAATGTAGTTTCGACCCCGGCTCCCATTTGGTCGAGCAGTTGTGTTCCGCTAAGATCGTCCCCAAGTGCGTAACCGACCGCGCTCCCGCCACTCGAACGAACCACGCCATCACTTCCGATCAGGGCGATCGCCGCCGCCGATCCAAAATTGATATTGTTGTAGAATTTCGTCAAATGGCCCGGATTGAGCGAGGCCACGACGACGCCGCCGAACGTCCGATCACTATTCACGAAGCGCCGCGTGAATTGCACGGACCATTTTCCGCTGGCACGGCCAACCACCGGCTTGCTGATAAAAAGCTGATCCGCGATGTTGTTCAAATGAAACTTAAAGTGCTCTCGATCGCTCAGATCAAGGGCAGGCGCGGGTTGAGGACCGCTGTTCGACGCGCGCATAATTCCCTTGTCGTCGATAATGGCGACTTGGACGATAATGTCGCTCAGCACGTCGGTCGTGTTGGCAATCGCGCTAAAACTAACCGAATTTCTCCGGGTCTCAATGCTCCGTCGCAGGTATAAGAGCGCCTTATCAATTTCTCCGATTGATCGAAGAACATTCTCTTCGAATACTAGCGCAAAGTTACGAGCGTCCCGATGCGCCTCTCTTTCGTCCCCCCGAACATCGCCGAAGTATTTTACAGCAACTCCTGCCCACACCATGGTGATGATCACCAAGCCGAAAATTGCCGAGCTTCGACGCTCAGCAATCAGCTTTGGCAACTCTAGGATTTGTAAATTCATGCCGAGAACAGGCCCCCTATCGGCAGGGCTTACTCGTCGGATGTTTCGGGCGACTTAACTTAATTGATCGGCCACGGGAGCGTGGGGTTAACCTTAATAGATGGGCCACCTCTCTCCCGAGTTGACGTTGAGAAAAATAACCGATTATTAACTCGCGATAAAAAGATCTTCTTTCGGAGTTCATATGTCGGGTTGCGATACGGTTGGTTCGAAAGAAGACGCATTAGCCCACACTGAATTTAGGGCTTGTTCGCAACCCTTTGGCAACAAAGCTGTTGACGGAGCATTTGAACGATCAAGCGAAATTGCGGTGCCTGTCACTCCTCGAGCCAAGGAGATTGCGCCAGAAAAGGTCCTGCAAGCCTTTAATACTTGGGCTTTTAAGCGTGAGCAACCTGACAACTCTGCTGCAATGTTGCAGAGCATTTCCAAATCAATTGCGGTCAGAAATCCCGTTCCGTTTGTGCTCTATTGGGGCAAAGGTCCGCGGTCCAACATCGACAAGCCAGACTTCGAATGTCTCAACTATTTGGCTGCCTTCACCCGCCGAATCAGCACAACATATGCACCGGGGGCGGCATTAAGGCTGATTTTCACCGATACCCATGCGGAATTGAACGGACATTCATCACTGAACATACGCCAGTACTTTGATGAGGTTGCGGATGGCGCCCGCGAACGCGGTTTCGAGAGCTGTTGGTTGGGCGACCTCACAAGGGCCGCAGAAGCGGATAGCAAAAGTCCTTTAATCGATGAGATCGTACCGGAGCCGACGTTCCAGCGGCTGCTTGCCAGCGCGATGAAATGGTATCGTGGAAATGGAAGTTGTGAGGAGGGCGCAATAGAATATTACCGGATGAACATGATCGAAAAACGCGCGGTCGAACGTGCATTTCCTGACTCAATCTTTATCACCTTCAATGGAAGCGAATTTCGAGGGCTTTTCCCCCCAAACCTTCCAATTTTCTACATGTATTCGCTTCGCAAAGGGATCAGCATCAAACCCTGGTTCCTCTTCCCAGATACGGACGCCTGCGAACAGCGAGCAAGTTAGTCTCGCGTGTTGGAAATGCCGCGCTACGTTGTTGAGATTTATTCTTCCGAGGACGGGCCGCCTTGCGGATATTGTCCGGGTCTAGCTAAGAAGGGCGGCTAGAGCGGGCTTGCAGAGGGCAAGATAGACAGCTGCGGCAAAGTCTCCGCAGACAATCTGCTCATAGGATGATTTGGACTCTTCGGGGAAAGCGAACTCTCGCTGCTCAGTGGGCTCCGGCGTCCAAATGCACTTTCAATAGCGCAGCCCACACGTGTGGCGCAGGATTCCAGAACGGTAGGAAGTCGCACTGTCGAAGCGCGTGCCGCTGAGGCCGGAGCGAGCGAGGGCTAGCGCCCCGCCGGCCCGGCGAATTTCGGTCTATTCTCCCCCCTCGTAGAACAGCTCGAGCGGCAGCCCGACCAGCGCCTTGCCGATCCAGTCGCGAGCAATCACATTCGAGGGTCCCATGGCTATGGCTGCCCGTGCGTCGCGGAAGGAGCGCTCGATGGGTCCTCGGTGATAGCCGTAACCTCCCGTAACCGTGAGCGCCGCCGCCGCGACCTTGTTCGCAACCTCGGCTGCATGCACCTTGAACTCGGTCCGAGAAATGAGGATTTCGCTCTGCGGCTTGCCGGCTCGCCAGAGCTCATCCAGCCTTGCCGCGAGTTCCAGGCGCCACGGCCGCAAGGTCTCGACCAACACCTTGGCTGCACCGAGTTCCTGCCGGATCGCCTGATAGTCCGACAGGCTCTTGTTTCGGTCCTTGTGCACGAAATTCGTGGCGTGCGTGGTGACGGCCTGACGCCAAACGACCTCGCTGAAGACTGGGCTTTTCCAAGAAATGTCGACGCCCGCCAACTCGGGAAGGACGAGCAGATCAACCGGCGCCTTAGCGAGCTCACTTTCCAGCCGGCTTCACATCGCTGTCGCGCTGTCGCGATGATCGGGAAATTCGCAGGTCGCTACTCGGATGATCGCCGTGTCCTCCATGACAGCCAAAGTTGCGCCAAGCGATGCCGGGTTGACCAGTGGCACAAAGTTGACGGCAATGCCTTGGCATCCATATTTGCGTGGGCGCAACACCACTTGGATCAAGACCTGGCGATCGACCTCCTCGCTTCCCGCGCTGGAATGAGCCGCCGCACTTTCATCCGGCGACTCGAGGAGGCAACCGGCATGTCGCCCGGTGATTGGTTGACGCAGGCACGCGTGTCGCGGGCTCGCGAACTCCTCGAGGCGACGCAGCTCCCAATCGAGGGTATCGCGGTCGAGACCGGCTTCGGCTCGGCTGAGGCGCTGAGACATCATTTCAGACAGAGAATCGGTACTAGCCCCATGCGTTATCGTGCGGCCTTTCAGTTACCTGCGCGAGCGGGAGCCGAAAATTGCTGAGCAGCATATGGCGGTTAAATCGCTAAGCGCGAGCTTCAGGACGGTCGCCTGCCCCTGTTGTCGATTGGCCAAAAATGCCAAAGCTAGTGTTTGAAGCAAGCTGGCTACCGTCGCCAGTATCCATGTCGGTTTGGCCGTCCCAGCAGCTCGGCGTCGCGGTCGCGCTGCGGGTTGGGCGTGGTCAGCAGCACGTCCCTGATAAACATCGAGTTGGCACCGGCAAGGAAGCGGAGTGCCTGCAATTCATCAGTCATGTACTGACGTCCGGCAGAGAGCCGGACCACGCTTTGTGGCATCAAGATGCGCGCCACCGCAACGAGGCGCACCACATCGATGGGATCCGGCCGTTCCGCGGTTACGTTGACCGGGACGCCCCTTGACTTCATTCGAAAGATTGATGGAAACACTCTCCGGGTGAACGGTCATGTTGGCGAGCAGCACTAGCATGCGGAGCCGGTCGGTAGCCTGCTCGCCCATTCCGATGATGCCGCTACAGCAGACCTTGATGCCGGCTGCGCGACACGCGGTCCAGCGTGTCGATGCGGTCCTATGCAATCACGGGAATGGATGTTGTGCAGGCAGTACCAGAAGTTCGCGGTCCGCAACTACACCGCGCCTCCCTCCTCAGGCACCCCCACGGGCTGGTGCCGCACCACCTGACGGGCGTGGCAGCCATCCGGCGAGCCCTGCTTTGACAACAACTATCCAGCGACATCCTTCTTGGGTGCGCATCAATGGATGAGACAACCGGCAGCCTTCCAAAAAATGCCGCTGCCGGATTTCTCCAACAGCGGCCTAAGTCTTGGGAGAAAGCAGACGAGCCGGTCTGCCAGCGGAGCCGAGCAACAAAACAGAATCTCAATCGTGGTCGCCCATTGACACTGCCGACCTCTTTCCGCTCGCATTGCGGAGCGGTTCGACTTCGACTTTGCGCATTGAAACGTCATCAAACGGTTCGAGATACGGAGTGAAGTCCTGCTTCCAATCGCCATTCTTCCAAATGAACTCGCCTGGGTCATTGGGGCACGACGCAGCATCGGGGTAACCTTGAGTAAATAGACCAGGCGACCTCGAGAGGCGACCGGACGAAGATCGTGAGAAACTCGCGGCCTACGCAGATAACGGTTTCAACCTATCGAGGCCGGACACTTGGCTTGCCAACCAGCAAATTAAAAAAATTCGATCCCAGCATCCGAAAAATGTGAGACACAATTTGCAATTATCGTGCGTTTTCTGACCAACGGCCAAACAATGGAGATAGAGAGATCAGAGGCTCACGAGATGAGCACCAGTTGTGCTTGCCAAACCATGCACAGAAAACTTGAGAACTCCTGATTTTTGAAATACGTATTGCGGTCACCGTCGATCGAAAATCGACGAGGCAATGCTGCCTGCCTAGCAAGCTCTCTCACAGGGAGAGGAGCGTGCGCGATAATTCCGACGAGGATAAGGACTGATTACTAGAGTCGCTCCGTCTTTGGCCACGATGCATCGCGCTTTGCCGGAGGCTGTGGATTATGCGTCAGGTCCTCAACTACTTGATGCGATTTATCGTAAGGGTCGTTCATGATCGCGAGTCTCACTGTTGTCCTCCTCTGCCAACTCATCGGCGAGGTCATTGTGCAAGGTCTGAGCTTACCGTTGCCAGGGCCTGTGCTTGGTCTCCTCCTCTTGCTGATCATGCTGCTTGCCCGCGACCGCTTCGTGATGATGGCCCGAGGACCGTTTCGGGATAATAGCGTGCAGAATGTCAGCAAGGGACTGTTGACTCACCTGTCGCTCCTTTTTGTGCCAGCCGGCGTTGGGGTCGTGCAGAAACTTGATCTGCTCGCTGCGCATGGCATAGGCATCATTTGCATTCTTATGGTGTCGGTGACTGTGACCTTGCTCGCGACCGTGCTGACGTTCCAGATTGTCAGTCGCTTCACAAGCCGAGAGGACGCTCGATGAAGGAAGATCCGTTTTCGCTCTGGGTCTATCTGTCGCAATCCCCCTTACTTTGGCTGACAATCACTTTGCTGGTCTACGCAATAACCGACGCGGTATCAGTTGCAACGCGCCGTCATCCACTCGGCAACCCTGTGTTGCATGCGATGTGGATCATCGGCTTGTTTCTGCTTCTGACGGGTACCTCCTACACAACCTACTTCGCTGGTGCGCAGTTCGTACATTTTCTGCTGGGGCCTGCAACCGTCGCGCTCGCCGTGCCTCTCTATGAAAATCGCAAGCTGGTCGCCGCCGCGATCGTTCCGATGCTGACCGCCCTGGTTGCCGGCTCCGTTACAGCTGTCACATCTGTGGTCCTTCTTGCCGAGGCCGCCGGGCTTCCCCTCGAAACTATCCTGTCTCTTGCGCCAAAGTCACTCACGGCCGGCGTTGCAATGGGAATCAGCGAAACGCTACATGCGGATCCGTCGGTGACTGCTGTCGCAGTCATTCTCACTGGTATCATGGGCGCCATCATCGTGACCCCCTTGATGAACTGGACAGGCATCATCGATTTTCGGGCTCGAGGCTTTGCCGCAGGCATCGCGGCGCACGGCATCGGCACCGCACGCGCTTTCCAGGTTGATGAGATCGCTGGTGTGTTCTCAAGCCTTGGCATGGGCCTGAATGCCCTTGTGACATCCTTCCTGGTGCCGTTCGCAGTAACGGTATTGATAAAATGATGCGCGAGACCTCTCGCCGCTATTGGACTCTGCATCGACGAAGAATGTCCAGAGACGAACCGCTTCGCCAGTAGCACCTTCATAGCCCTCGTTTACGTTCCGAGATGTCCATGGGCGCTGTTCGGACACCACTCGCACTCCCATAAAACAAGATAAAGCCTGAAAGGGAAGCCTGTGCAAGGAAGCCGCCCAATTGACTCGCTCAATACCGGAACAGATCCCGTCTACTTGATGAAGGCAAGCCGTGATCGATCGAGCGTGACTGTCACGGCCAGGATGACGATAAGGCCCGTCACCATGATCTGGATGTAGGTATGCACCCCTGCGATGTTTAAGCCATTTTGCAGAACGGCAATCACCAACACCCCGATTAGCGTTCGATGCACGCCTCCTGAACCGCCTGAAAGAGCGGTGCCGCCCATGACCACAGCTGCGATCGCCTGAAGCAAAAGGTCATCCCCCATCCGGGCGGTTCCGGTCGAGGTTCGCGCGACAAGCAACAAGCCTGCAATTCCGCAGAGCATTCCGGATGCGACGAACGCGATTGCTTTCGTGCGAAGAACATCGATGCCCGAAAGCCGAGCCGTCACTCCTCCCCCTCCAATTGCAAACAGAGATCGCCCGAAATGGCTTCTCGCACCGATAAAAGAGGCGACCGCAAATATCAGAAGCGCCAGAATTCCCGAGTTTGGAATGCGCCCGATCATTGCACCGGATGC
This sequence comes from Bradyrhizobium sp. IC4059, assembly GCF_020193615.1. Classification (NCBI taxonomy): domain Bacteria; kingdom Pseudomonadati; phylum Pseudomonadota; class Alphaproteobacteria; order Hyphomicrobiales; family Nitrobacteraceae; genus Bradyrhizobium; species Bradyrhizobium sp. IC4059. The sequence continues at coordinate 379,058 of NZ_JADYVH010000003.1, read as the reverse complement.
GACCCATGTGAGATCCGGACTGCGAAAAAACACGTTCACTCCGCCACTGATCCAGGTGGAAATGCCCCCAATGATGGTCATGGTGCTGAGGGTGGCGACAAAGGACGGGATCCGCAGGCGCAGCACCAAAATGGCGTTGAAAAGGCCGCAAAGCGCCCCGATGACGGAAGCAGCAAACAGGATCGCAGCGGCGCTGAACCCGAAATCCCGGATCAGAACTGCCGAGGAGATTGCCACGAAGGTCACGATCGCGCCGACGGAAAGGTCGATTGCTCCCGTGAGAATGACAAAGGTGATGCCGGTCGCCACGATGAGCAGGATGGAGGACTGTCTCATCAGATTGAAAAGGTTTATCCAGCTCAGGAAGCGAGGATTGATGGCTGTGAAAACGATGACCATCGTCAGCAGCAGAAGCGCGGGGCCACCTGGATTTATGATCGCGCGGTGACGCTGAACAAACTGCCTCGCGATCTCCATTGTAGCCTCGAGTCGCAATCTCGATCTACGCGCCTTTGTCTCAGACCATGTGCCTGACAAGTTCCTGCTCCGTCGGTTTATCATTGGCAGGCGCGTCCCGCTCGAACTGGATCTCGCCATCGCGCATCACCAGAATCCGGTTTGACAGACCGATGAGCTCGAGCAGATCGTCCGATATCAGAAGAATGGCTGCTCCCTGATCCGTCAGATCCCTGAGGACACCGTAGATCTCCTCTTTTGCGCCGACATCAACACCACGGGTAGGATTGTCGAGCACCAGAACCTGTACCCCTCGCGCCAGCCATTTTGCCAGCACGACCTTCTGCTGGTTTCCGCCAGAGAGGAATTGGCAGAGTTGCGTCGGCCCGCTGCATCGAATCCGTAAGCCATTGACGTGCTTCTGCGCTAAAGACCGTTCTCGCGCTGCCGATATGATTCCAGTCAGCCGGGAGACGAGGGGCAGCGAAGCCAGAGAAATGTTCGCTTCGACTGACATGTAAGGTACGATGCCTTCGGTCTTTCGTTCCTTGGGGACGAAGCCTACGCCATTTGCGATGGCGGCCTTGCCACGCCTCCGAAGGGGCAGGACTTTTCCGTTCACCTCGACGGTGCCGGCTGCCGGAAACGGATCAAATCCGACAACTGCCCTTCCAACGGCCTCTTTGCCGCATCCAACCAGTCCGCCAAGTCCGACGATCTCGCCTTTTCGAACATCGAAACTGACGTTCCTGACGTTATCGCCCTCAAGCCCATTCGCCGAAATCACAATCGGCGCTTCGGTGACGTCCAGCTGGCGCTTTTCCTTGAAGTACTCCTCATCCCGGATTCGCCCCACCATCGCCATGTGCAGGTTCTGCTCGGAAATCCGTTCTCCGGCAAACTCACCCACGTTTCGACCATCTTTGAAGACATAGATGCGATCGCACAGCTCTATGTATTCGGAAAGCCTGTGAGTGATAAGAACGAAGGATGCGCGCGCACGGAATTGGCGGATCGAGTCGAAGAGAAGCCTGACTTCGCGCTCACCGATGGCCGCGGTCGGTTCGTCAAGCAGGATGATAGGGTGGTCAATGTGGAAGTACTCAGCCAATGCAAAGGCTTTGGCAATCTCGATCATCTGCCGGTCGTGGAAGGCGTAGTCACTCGTCCGCCGACGTGGGTCGATGTGCGCAAGACCCAAGTCTTTCAGATGCCGTTCGCTGTAGGCAATCATCGCTTTTCGATCAACGAGGGCCAGCCGGTTGGTAAAATTGACTTCGAGCGACAGAAAGATATTTTCATAGACGGAAAGGCTGGGAATAAGGGCCTGCTCCTGGAACACCATCGAGATCCCGGCCTCGACGGCCTGGGTGTAACGGAGGGGCTTGAACGGTTTACCGAATAACTCCATCTCGCCCCCATTCGGGGGATGGATGCCAGCGATCATTTTGAGGGTCGTGGATTTTCCCGCCCCATTTTCACCTGCGATGCCGACAATCTCGTTTGGAAAAATCTGAAGATCAACTCCTTCCACGACCCAAATGCCGTTAAAGCTCTTGGATCCGCCTCGCATCGCGAAGATTGGATTGCGTACTGCCATCATCTCACGTCCTCCGCGCTCACACGCTTCGTGTTGAGGAGAACAGCGAACAGTATGACGACCCCCTGGATGATCGCCTGCAGATGAGGCGCGAGCGCAAGCGTGTTCAGACCATTCGAAAGAGTCGTCGTGAAAAGCACCCCAAGAATCGTCAGGCGCACGTTGCCGAATCCTCCGGTAATCGCAGTACCGCCGACGACCACCGCGGTAATGGTGTCCAGAGTCATGAAGCTGCCCATTGTCGCTGTGGCGGATCCAAGACGCGCGGCCAATAACGCTCCGGCAAAACCCCCCAGGAGGCCGGACAACGCAAACGCCTGTATTTTGATCGTATTGACCTTCACTCCAACAAGAGCGGCTGTTTGCTCGTCACTTCCAAGTGCAAGCGTCATACGGCCAAACCGAGTGCGCGCCCCTAGAACGACTGCAGCCATATAGATGACGAGGGAAATCAGGACCGCATTGGGAATCACATTCAGCCATGCGCCCTGAGCGATGTCGATCACGGCGGCATCAGATACCGTCAGCGAACGGCCATCAGAGACAAAGAGGACGGCACCCGAGAGAGTGGTTGCGGTTGCAAGCGTCACCAGGATGGAGGGGATCCTGAGGTAGACGTAGACGAGCCCGTTGATCACACCACAGGACAGGCCCACCAGACAAACAATGGGAATTGACCAGAAACCGAAGTCCGGCGCCATCCGCGCAACCAGCATGCCACAGAAGCTCGCGATCGCTCCGATCGAAAGGTCAATGGAGCCCATCAAAATGACGAAAGTCGCACCGACCGATGCAACCAAGAGGACAGAACTGGATAACTCAATCGCCCTCAGGTTTCCCACGGTCAAAAATGAGGGGGCCGCCAAGCCGATGGCCGCGCATGCGACAGCAAACACCGAAATGGTTACGATGCGCCGCGCTAGCTCGCCATCCCCACGCCCGACCTGCCATGCCTGCAACATTTTGCGATCCGATTGAGCATTTTCTTGGAGGGATGCCTCCCTCGAGAAGGGAGGCATCCAGGCGTCATTTTACTCGGGAATTCGCTGCTTGTAGTGGTCCTTATACTCCGCCGTCAGCTTCCCCACACAACCCGCGTCGAAGGCTTCCTGATATGGCTTCGGAAGGTTGTAACCGGCGGGCATACGGCTTCCCCAATAGGTCTTCACGTCGATCGGCCAGACGTAGTTTTGAGGGTCCCAATCGTTGGGATGGAGCGCGCGCGACATTTTCTTCCAGTCGAAGGGCAGCTTTTCCCCTGCAAGAAACGCCTGATACTTGTCGACATTCGCAGCCGTAATCAGCGTCGCCCCCGTGTACATCATGCGTTCGCACGGACTCGGCTTGAACCCCTTGGAGGCGTCGTACGCCCGCACAAGTGCGAAACCGGCCTGCCACTGTGGCGTAAAGCCCATGGTAGCAAGAATTCGGCCCTCCTTCACCAGCTTCAGGGTTTCGCCGTTGCCGTCAAGCCCTGTGATCGGGATGTGCATACCAGCATCTTCAACGGCCTGCATGGCTCCGAGTGCGATCGAGTCGTTCTGACCGAATACCGCATCGATCTTGGAATGTGCCACCAGCAGGTCTTCCATGACCTTGCGGGAGTCGACCTGGTTCCATTTTCCTGGCTGGCGGGCGACGACCTTGATGTTCGGGTATCCAGCGAGGGCCTTTTCGAAGCCTGCGGTTCTGGCGATGTCCGCATCGACCCCGGGAAAGCCTGTGATATGAACGACGTTGCCTTTTCCGCCGATCTTGTCGAAAAGCAGCTTTGCTATTCTATAGCTGTTGTCGACGTCGTCCGGCGTGAAGAAGGTCGCGAAGGCATAGTTGTCGGTCCCACCGTCCAAAGGATGAAAGCCCGGCAGAGATTCCCAGACAGCAACGTGCACTGCTCCTGCCTTTTTCGCCATCTCGACGATGGGCTTGATGTTTGCAGCGACCAGATTCTCGCCGAATGTAATTTTGACGCCCGCCGCGAACTGAGCTTCGTAGATTTCGATTTGCTTGGCGGCATCACCCTTTCCCGAAAGGATGCGGTAATTCAAACCGAGCGCTTTCGCCGCCTGCTCGGCACCTTGCGACCAGTTGTTGAAATACTCGTTCTCCAGCGTGGAGACCTCGGACAGGACATCCTCGGCCCTTGCGGCTGTAAACGACGCCAACAGAGCGGCTGTTGCAAAAACGTAGGCAGACAAGTTGCGCATTAGTTCCCTCCTCTACTCGTTTCAAACCTCGATCGTCTCTCAAAGAGTCCGCAATCCGCGTGCAGGCGCCGTCATCTCTCGATATCGCGTTTGGCGTGAGAAAATTGACGAGTCATCTCTTACGCCGCGTGCTCGCACGCGCGACTTTCCCTCGTCACATCTAAGGTTGTGGTATTGATCATGGCGGGACAGCTTCGGCGTCACCCGTCCCATTGCTTCTACATTTGTTTCCAGTCGCCAATCTGCTCGAACGCATGCGCCGCCCTATAGATGGTCGTCTCCTCGAAGTGACGACCAACAAGCATCAAACCCACTGGCAGGCCATCCACCATTCCGCAGGGCAGCGACATAGCGGGATGGTGCGTGAAGTTGAACGGAGCGGTATTGGTGAACATCTCAGTCGCGCGCGCGATATAGTCCTCTCGGCTGACATCCTGCGGAGGAAGCTGGGTCGCCTTCATCGGCGTCGTTGGCATTAGAAGAAGATCGTAATCCTTAAGCGTGTTGTCGTATGCCGCCCTCAGGCGGCGAGATATGTTGACCGCCTTGCCGTAGAATCGCGGCCCATAATTGTTATTGATGAATGTGCCGAGCATCAGGAACAGCTTCGCCTGCTCGGACAGGGAATTCGCTTTCCGCCGCCAGCCGCGATGAAAGTCCATGAGCGACAGTGAAAAGAGGTCCGATCGGCTGGTACCATAGCCGTCGCCGAACATCATGGTCTGTGTCGCGCCCTCGGTACCGATCGGCGTCCAAATTGCGGCTCCCTGGAGGTGCATCGGCACTGACACTGTCTCTACCGAGGCGCCGAGATCTTTGAAGCGCTTGGCCGCTTCACGAACGCTTCTGTTGACAGTCGCCTCCGCTCCGGGTTGCTCAAAGCCCTCCTTCAGAACGCCGATCTTCAATCCACTGATACTTTGGCCGAGCGCTTTGGTGTAGTCTTCGACCTTCGGCGCCTTGATGCGCGGATCGTAACCGTCGTCTCCAGCAATCACTTCAAGCAACAATGCGTTGTCGGCGACTGTTGCGGTCATCGGACCGGTGTGATCCAGCGTCATTTCATTGGGCATGATGCCGGTATAGGGGACCAAGCCCCAAGTCGGCTTCATGCCGTAGATTCCGCAAAAGGACGAGGGCATGCGTATTGAACCGCCCTGATCGCCGCCGATCGCCATATCGACTTCGCCAAGGGCAACGACAACCCCGGAGCCCGAAGACGAGCCTCCTGCGGAGTAGCCCATCTTGTGAGGATTGTGCACGGGTCCGAGCGCACCGGTATGGCTGCCGCCGGATGTGCAAAAGCATTCGCAGTGGACTTTGCCTGCAATTTCGGCGCCCGCGTCCAACATCCGACTGACAATGGTCGCATCGATATCAGGAACAAATCCTTCGAGCGTCGCCGAGCCGTTCATCATGGGCACCCCGGCGAGCATGATGTTGTCTTTCAGCGCGACTGTCTTTCCCTTGAGCTTCCCACTAGGCGCCCCCAGCACCCTCGTCTTTCGATACCAGGCGTTGTGCGGGTTCTCCTCGGCTCTCGGCTGATATCCCGGCGTGCGAGGATACTTCACCGCAGGCAATTCGTCGGGAACGGCGTCGACATAGTTGTAGGCTTCAAGCGCCCCCTTGATAAGGCCGCGGAAGGAGACAAGGTCTTCATCGGAAAGTGAAAGACCGCATTGCCCTGCGACATCTCGCAACTGCGCTGGTGTAGGCGGGACGATTGACACTGGGCTTTCCTCCTCGAGGTGGGCTATTCGTATGTGTGAGGCCGCTCTGCGGTGGCTCGTCACTAACATTTCAAGAAAATATGCTTGGTGCAGCCGAGTCACCGAGCCCGCGCTCAGAACTGGGTAATTTTGAGTAATTCATCCTACAAAAATCGCCGAAAAAAGAAGCAATTTATGCGGGAATAATGCGCATTCAGCGCGACAATCATTAGTCCTACCGGGGAATAGATCATTTGTGTACTAACACAGCGAACTGGTGGCACCGAGATTTGGCTCTCGCGTTTACAATCCAGAAGCTGTCGGAATAGAAGCGATCCAAGATCACCGCGACAGGTAGCCAACCACGCTCGCTCAAGAGCCGTGGATTGCGGTAGCCCTGATGCAGAGTCCAAAGTTGCTGCCTGGAGGTTCACTCCCGCACGTCAAGCGAGGCGAGATGACGCAAAGCGGATTGGATGTGTTGTTCGAACACATCCTCGTCGCGGGCAAATTTTACAGATCGACTAGTCAGGGGCTGCGGACGAATGATGATGCAAGATCTGCCACGCATCGTCTTTGTGGCTCAGCACGAAGGTGAAACGAGCCGGTGTCGCCGCTATGTGATCCGTGGAAGATTGGGAAAAGACATAATTGCCCACCACCAGAACGAGGTTGGCGGCCAATCTCGCAGAACGCCAAGCTTCAAATTCCACTGTATGCGTCCGACGGAAATAGGTTCGAATCTCTTCAGCACCCGAATAGAGCTTCGAGCTCGATGTACCGTACAGTAGCGCGTCACGTGCGTACAAGGCCGCCAGCTTGTCGACGTCGTGAGCGTTGAAGGCTTGCGCCCAGAGCACCAGGAACGCGCGCACGTCCGGCATCATATCGTCTCGATTAAAATTAGATACCCACTTAAATGACGAAGACATCTTGCTGGAATACTGTAAAACACGAGATGAGTCGCTTTTGACACTTCCTGGCGATCGACAATTGAGATTGCCGCCTCAAAAGATCGCCGCTGCTGGATTTCTCCAACAGCGGCTTAGTCTAGGGAGGAAGCAGACAAGCCGGCCTGCCGGCGGATCGCATTACGTGACCTTAGCAAGCCGCAACACGGAGATTGTTGGTCGCGCCCCTCAGTCCAAATGGCACTCCGGAGATCACGATCGCTAAATCACCCGGCTCGGCGTAGCCTTCCTTGCGCGCCGTCGCGGCCGCTATTTGCGTGATGTCATCGGAGCTGGAGGGGTCGGCTGCAACAATGCTGTGTACCCCCCACAGCAAGCTCATGCGCCCCGCGACCCTCTCGTCTGGCGTAAGAGCGAGAATCGGGACCAGCGGCCTTCTACGCGCGATACGAGCGGCGGTGGTCCCGCTTGCGGTGAACCCGATGATCGCTCTCGCATCAATCGCGGCGGCCAGATCCGCGCCCGCGGCCGCAACCGCATGAGGAGGCGTGATTTCCTCACCGACCTGCGAGGCGTCGAGAAGCGACCGATAGAGATGATGCCGCTCGGTGCTTTTGATGATTCTGTCCATCATGGTAACCGCCTCGATCGGATAGGCTCCGCTCGCCGATTCAGCAGAAAGCATGACAGCGTCGGCACCATCGTAGATGGCGGTCGCGACATCGGACGCTTCCGCGCGCGTTGGCGTCGGCATAGCCGTCATCGAATCCAGCATCTGCGTTGCGACGATCACGGGCTTGGCGGCAAGCCGACAGGCGCGAACGAGCTCCTTCTGTCGCGGAGGCACCTCCTCGAGCGGGATCTCAACACCAAGATCGCCGCGCGCGACCATAATGCCGTCCGACAGGGCAATGATATCGCCGATACATTCGAGCGCCATGGGCGTCTCGATCTTGGCTATCAGACCTGCAGCTTCACCGATCAGGGAACGTGCTTCGAGGAGGTCCGATGGTCTTTGAACGAACGACAGAGCGACCCAGTCGACGCCAAGTTCAAGGCCGAAGGCTAAGTCGGTGCGATCCTTATGGGTCAAGGGGGATATATCAAGGAGTGCACCTGGGAGGTTTACCCCTTTGTGGTCACGGATCACGCCGCCCACGACAACTCTCGCGACGATCTCCTTGTCGCCGGGACTAACAACACTTAGACGTACTCGGCCGTCATCGATCAGGACGTCCTGGCCGGGATGGACGGCTGCGAAGATTTCGGGATGAGGCAGGGGAATGGATTGTTTTCCGTCCCCTCCTCCGTCGAGCGAAAAGCGGACCGTTTCGCCCGCATTCAGCATCAGCTTGCCGCTATCTAATGAGCCGATGCGAAGCTTCGGTCCTTGCAAATCCTGCAGCACGCCGATTGGCGTGCCGACCTCGTGTTCAAGCCGCCGGATCGACGCAAGAACCCCCGCATGGTCATCATGCGATCCGTGACTGAAATTGAGCCGGAACGTGTCCGCACCTGAAAAATAAAGAGAGCGGATCATCTCGGGTGCGGCCGTCGCCGGCCCCACCGTTGCGACAATTTTGGCAAAGCGAGAGCGACGCATCTTGGATCCCCTAGTTAGAGGATGAAACCAGTGTGAACGAAATTGGAATGGCGTTCCTCGACGATGGTATTCAGAATCTCGCGCGATGGGCTCGTATACTTCGCGGCCACCATGGATCGAATGGAAAATGAACGTAGCGCATCCGTGACCGACAAGGTGCCTTCGGCTGCATCCTTCCTGCCCGTGAAGGGAAACACGTCCGGCCCACGTTGACATTGACAGTTCAAGTTGACGCGGCAGACTTGATTGACCAGGACATCCGACATGCGACCGATCACGTCGGGGTCGCGGGCGAACAAGCTTACCTGCTGGCCATGTTCAGAGGTGGCCACGTAATCAAGCGCGAGGTCGACATCCTCGAAGTTCGACATGGGGATGAGTGGTCCGAACTGCTCCTCCCGAAAGAGCCGCATGGACGGCCCCACAGGATAGACGACTGCGGGATAGAAAAGAGTGGCTACGGCCGTACCCCCGCCGGCGTTGAGAATACGGGCGCCCTTCGTTACGGCGTCATCTAGAAGCGCGCTCATCTGGTTTACTTTCTCGACACTTGGCAAGGGCGTCAGAGTCACGTCTGGCGCCCAGGGCATACCGATTTTTAGTTGGGCGAGCTCCGCTTGTAGCGCCGATATGAACGAATCAGCGACATCGCGGTGCACGAGCAGCATCTTCAGGGCCGTACAGCGCTGTCCATTGAACGAGAGCGCGCCTAGTAGGCATTCCTTTGCTGCGAGTGCGATATCAGCATCAGGCATAACGATCGCCGCGTTCTTTGCGTCGAGACCGAGAATGGCACGCAGGCGGTTGGTTTTTGGGTGGAGTTTTTTAAGGTGGTCGGCCACTCGGCTCGAGCCGATTAGCGTAAGGACATTGATTTGGCCGGTCTCAAGAAGTGTCGGGACGATTTCCGCGCCTTCACCGTAGGCGAAGTTGACTACTCCAGGCGGGAACGCGGCCCGGAACACCTCCAGCAGCGGTTCGAACAAGAGAACGCCGTGTCGGGGCGGCTTGAAGACGACGCAATTGCCCATGATCAACGCCGGAATGAGCGTCGCGAAAGTTTCATTCAGGGGATAGTTGTATGGCCCCATGCAGAGGACAACGCCGAGTGGCGTTCGGCGTATCAGGGCAATCACTCCTTCAACGATTTCAAACCGCGAGTTGGCATTGTCGAGATTGCGCACCGCGTCGATTGTTTGCCGGACGTAGTCCACTGTGCGGTCAAATTCCTTTTCTGAATCCGCGAGCGTTTTGCCAATCTCCCACATGATAAGCCGTGTGACTTCGGCGCGGCGCGCACACATTCCGGCGAGAAATCTTTGCATCGCCAGGATGCGCTCTGAAACACGCATGGTGGGCCACGCGCCGCGCCCGCTGTCGTATGCAGCGACCGCAGCGTCGAGTGCGGTTATCGCCGTCGCGACGTCGCCGGACGGATGGCTGCCGATCCGCATCTGCGTCAACCCGCCATTACTTCCGCGGACCATCACGGGAGACAGAACGTTCTTGACCGGCCCTATCCAGTCCCGCATTTCGCCGTTAACGAGAACACTCCGCTGTTCAATGGGCGCAATGGCGGCCTCGTGCAAAGCCGCGTCATCGGCAGTCGGAAAGAGCAAGCTGAGATTATCGCGGCTCATCATCATGATTCACAACAAGGACTGGTATCCGAAGAGACAACGAAGTCGCGCAGATCACAGTGCCGCGACGGCCTCCCCCTTTTCTGACGGCCTAGCATCAATACTATCGGCTCACACTTATAGCGCCCTTCGGCACGTCGCTGCCCCGCTCGAACGGAACCGCAAGCATCAGCAGAATTTCCGCGATCGCAGGGCGGCAATCTCAATCCTCCCTTTAGGAAGCCACTCGTTTCTCGGTATTGGAGGCGGCGAGGATATCCGCCACAGCACGGTAGCTGAAGACGATCGCGGGACCGATTGTGATCCCTGCTCCCGGGTAGATTCCGCGCATTGGCGAAGTCATGTCGTTGCCGCAGGCGTAGAGACCCGGGATCGGCTTGCGCTGTGCGTCCAGAACTTTACCGCAGCTATCGGTTGCGAGGCCCGACGCAGTGCCGAGCGTTGCCGGAACGATCGGCAGCGCAATGAAGGGGCCCTTTCGGATCGGTCCGAGATTTGGGTTCTTTGCTCCGACCGATGGATCCCCAAGCGTGCGGTTGAAGGCCGACTCACCGCGCTTGAAGAGTGGATCGATCCCTGTGGCGGCGTGGGCGTTGTGCTCCTCGATCGTTCTCTCGAGCTCGGCTGGGTCGAGTCCGATTTCCCTGGCAAGCTCTGGGATTGTTCGCCCCACCTTGATATATCCAAGCCGCGCGTATTTCCGGATGCTCAGCGTCCATGGCCACGGCAACAGATGTCCCATGCCGCGGAGGCGAACGAAATCGTAATCACAGACGAAATAGAACCGCTTGTCTGCGGGGTATCCGTTTGCGAACATCGCCAGGCAAATGTCATGGTAGGAGTTGGACTCATTTACGAATCGGCGCCCGTTCGGCGCGACCGCGATGACGCCGGGACGCCCCCGATCGAGCCAGCCATACGGGACAACTTGTGAGCTGCTCCTGGTCTTGAGGATCGATACTGGTGTCCAGAACCCTGCGGACGCGACATCCTTATCGACTGCGGCTCCGACCTTCGTTGCAAGCTCAATGCCATCGCCGGTGACATCGGGATGAGCCAGGGTGTCGTCATGCTGATGCGGTCCGCTCAGCTCGGCTCTCAGCTGGGCGTTGCGCGCGAAGCCGCCGGTTGCGAGGACGACGCCATGGGAAGCACGCACGCGAAGCTCGGAATCGGCGTGTTTGATGATTGCCCCCGTGACGCGCCCATCCTCCTTGATGAGTTCAAGAAGAGTAGACGCCGGCCATATTTCGACATTGAGCTTGCGCAAGCTCACCAGCAAGCGAGCGATCAACGCGTTGCCTCCACTGAATTCCGTGCCGCGCCTATAGCTCAAGCGATCCCGTGCGTAGCGGCTGACGCGGCGCAGGACGTGCTTGAGGGACGAGAAGGATTGAAACGGATTCAGGAAGCTTCGGACCTCGCCGGACGAGATCATCATCCCTCCGAGTACAACACGAATGGGATCCCCGATGAGATTGAAGTCTTTGCCGAGAAGGCGCGCATCGTAGGGGGCAGGGCTGAGTGCCCGGCCCTTGTCTACGCCGCCGACTTGGCTCGAGTGATAATCGGGCGCTGAGGCCAGTGTGAACTTGACCTCTGTCCCGTTCTCGAGCGAAGCAAGCGCGGATGGACCGTCCTCCAGATAGGCTTCGATGAGGTCTGGCCGGTAGTAATTGCCCAGCTCATGCTGAAGATAGGTCCGGGCCTTGGCAAACGAGTCCTCGATTTTTGCGGACCGCGCCTGGGGCGAGCAGGGAATCCAGATCATGCCGTTTGAGAGAGCCGTCGTTCCGCCAAGTCGTGGAGATTTTTCACAGACGGTCACTCGAAGTCCAGCCTTCGCCGCATAGAGGGCGGCTGACAGACCGGCTGCCCCGCTACCGATCACGAGGACATCGGCTTCCCTATCATCCGCCGATCTGCCCGCTCGGGAGAGCGTCACCTTGTTCTGCTTGCCTGATTGGCTGATTGGCTCGTTCATTCCAGCCTCTTTTTTATTTGCGATGAACATCAGTTTTGCTGCGGCAGAGGAACGGCTTTAAATTCCTCTGCCGCTGCCTTCACTGCACGTTCGATTGGAATCCGTTCGATGGAGGAGGCGCCAACGAAGCCGACACATTCGGTCGAGCGGTAAACTTCATACGTATCCTGTGGCTCGGCGATTGCCCCACCGTGGCAGAGGAGAATGATATCCGATCGGACCCCCTTGGCTGCCGCGTTGATCTCGTTGATGCGCCTGATCGCCTCCTGGATCGACTGTCCTTCCTCGTGGCCCACGAGCCCGCCTCGGGTAGCGCCGACATGAGGGACAATGCAGTCCGCTCCGCTACTCGCCATGGCTTTGGCGTCGTCAGCGCTCGCTACGTAGGCGAGCGAGAAGATGTTCTTCTTGCGGGCAGTCGCAATCATCTCGACCTCGCGCTCGAAGCCGAGCCCTACACGACCGCGGCGGTCACGCCATTTTTCTCCCATGGTGGAGATGGTCGGGTAGTTGATCACGCCGGAGAAGCCGGCAGCAGAGAACTTGTCCAGAAGAGCATCAAGATCAAGCCGGAGAGGATCCCAAGCTTCAACGCCGCCAATCACCGGCACAGAAGATACGACGTTGCGGATTTCCGCAGCGAGCTCCAACGTTCGGTCATTGGAATCACCGATGCGACTGGTGGGAAGGCCCATGAGCCGCGAGAGACCTGTGCTGTAGACCACCAGCATATCGGCCCCTCCGAGCGCAGCACATTTTGCGACCAACCCACAGCTGCTGGCCGCGGCGAGAATCGCTTTTCGGTCCGCGACTTGGCTTGCGATCCTCGAAACAATTTCCGCTCGATCAAATATTCGCACGAAATAGACCTCCCAGGTCCAAGTGCTCGAGGATCCACGTCACGGCGGCCTCGGCAAATTCGGGGTCGTTGATGTGGCAGCTGAGTTCGCGGACCGCGATCTCTGGCCGGAGACTGGTCTTGATTGCCTGCAGCCAGGCCTGGTCGGCTTCCGTGTCACGAAATACGCCGCCCTCCCGGTCGTAGTCCGACACGCCTTTGGCTGGCCAAAGCACGATGGCAGGCCCCTGGGCCTGCGACAGCCGCTCGGCCGTAAGCTCGCCGATACTGGCATTCTCGGCAGGCGTCGTACGCATCAGTGTCGTGTAAGGAGTATGGGAGTAGAACCGGCGGTTTCGGAATTGATCGGGTACGCTGGAGGGCGGGCCGAAATTAACCATGTCAACCGCGCCGGGTGCGATGACTTGCGGGATCTGTTGGTGCGAGGCCGCCTTGAGCCGATCGGGGCCGGCGCTGGCTGTGCCTCCCACGAGTTCATCGGCCAACTCCGTTGTAGTCAGATCGATCACGGCATCGAATTCGCCGGCAGCGATCAGCTGCTCCATTTTCCGGCCACCGGCTCCGTTGGCCGGAAACACGATCGCGTGCAGGCCGGCATCGGCAAGCAGGGACACGCACTGATTTGCTGCAGGCGTCGTCACGCCGAAGGCCGTGATCGCAACGACCTTCCTCTCGCGTTCACGTTTGCTGGGTTGATAATGCATGGCGGAAATAGCCCGCCCTGCATTCTCCAGCACTCGTGCCGTGAACGCGTTGATACCGACGAGATCGACCAGCGTTGGGTACAGGACGATGTCGTGATGGGTCGCGAGTTCAGCGAGGAGCGCTGGCCGCGCACTCGTCACCAGCAGCTTCGGAAAGCCATAAGGCAAATCAGACGCGATCTCGCCGAAAACAGCGCTCCCCTTGCCTCCCGCAATCGCCACGATCGCGCTGATCTCGCCGGAGGCCAGGAGCCCGGCAACTCGCGTGCGCGTAGTGGCGGCTATCTCTTTCAGGAGCTCGGCTGGTGACGCCAGGCGCGCTCCCGCACCGTCAGCTGGCCGCGCCAGATTCCGATTGGCGGACGTGCCAATATCGATCTGGACGGTACTTCTGCCTTGTCCCTTGATGACATCCGCAAGGAAAGAGGCTTCCTTCCCCTTGGTGTCCATTGTGGCCACGACCGCGACCGCGCCCAAGGCCGCAGTCGCTGGCTCGAATAGATGGCCATCCCGGACCGACCTCTGGCCGTCCGCGCAATGGTGAGACACCGTTGTCCTCCCGGACCATTTGTGACAGCAGGTGGTCTAGACCGGGCCCAAACCGGGTATAAGATCGACGAAGCGCGTAAATGGGTAAGATTGGGTAGAAGCCGTGAGAGCGACAATTATCGGCAAACTTGCCACAGACCTCTTGGTTCGCCGCGGCATGTCCCTGCAGATCTATGCCCCGTCGCTGCGCAGCCTTCCTGAGGACGCTATGCTCGTCATGGCGACCCTGCCTGTCATCGACTGGAACAACTGCCTATTGCGGGACTTGCACATTATCAAAAAGAGGACGCCCGTTCCTGCTTATGCGGCGATCGTCATGATCGATCCCTTTGCATGCTGGGAGGATTTCGCCGACTTGTTGAAAAATGCTGAGATCACCGGGATCATAAACTTTCCACCTGCGTCGATACTTGAACGGTCGAGCGGAGGCGTGCCCGTCGACACCGGACAGGAGCTCGAGCTTCGGCGCATGGAATGGTTCGCAAGCCTCGGGTTCAAGGCGTTGTTCGCGGCGGCCAACGAGTCGGACGTCGCGGCGGCGGAGCGGCGGTTAGGTTCGCAACTCGATGGCGTGGTCTATTTGCCCCCGGAGGCGCTCGCTCTGACGATTGGAACCGACATGGGGCTGGTAAGCCTTGGACCTCAGGGGTCGCCGGTACCGAAGTTCGCGCTCCTAGAGGCAACCGCTTCAAGGCGGCCACTTCCAACGTGAGAAGCGCAGCGCTATTCGAGGATCCGCAGCTTCTTGATCTTGTTATATAGCGTTTTTCTTGAAAGCCCGAGAGAGCGGGCGGTCTTGCCTCGGTGAAGCCGGTTTCTTTTCAGGCCTTCAATGATCCACTCGCGTTCGGACAGCGAAGCCGAGGGCTTGGCATGTGACTGGGCATCCAGAAGCGGTCTTAGCACATCGGCCGTGATGTGGGTTTGCCGCAGGGTCACGAGCTGGTTTACGATCTGGCGCAATTCCCGCAAATTGCCCGGCCAGTCATGACCGGCGAGCGCCAGGAATGCTGAATTTTCAATTGCAAGCGTCTGGGCCCTCGAATCTCCCTTCGCCTCGACCGTGAAGTGTTGAATCAGCTGCGGAAGATCCTCGAGCCGGTCTGGCAAGGAAGGCAGCTCAATATCGAGTCCCGCAAACAAAGCGAGCAGCCGGGGACATAACACAGTTTCAAGGCCAGCCCCCCGGGAGACGGTGGCGGTCGCGATGATCCGCGCCGTGGAGCGGACAACCGCGATACCGTTCAAAGGTGTGAAACCGCCAGTCTCGAGGTAATCGGCAAGACGCTCCTGCCCCTCGCGCGAAAGCTGGTCCACATGCAGCAGCAAGACCGCACCATCGCTTGACGTTTCCAGGAGCGACAATTGGCGCCTTCTGGTCTCATCGCGCTCGGCGCCAAACAACGCTCCCAGCGTATCGATCGCGGGGCCTGGCCGGCACTGAAACAGCGCCGCCTTGGCGTGCTTGCGATCGCTAAAGGCGAGTACGAGACCTGCTATTCTTCGTTTCCCCGAGCCGGCTTCGCCCCAGACAAGCACTGGATTGGGGTTGGCGGCCAAGCGTTTTGTCGTCTCGAGGATGCGCTTCATCGAAGACGCCTGCGCGATGACCCCGTGCCTGAATCCGCTCAGCTGGAGCTGCCGTTCAAGCAGATCGACCTTCTCCCGCAATAAGTGGATGGTTTTGAAGCCCGAGGTCACCTCAAGGACGGACATCTCCAACGGCACGCGGTCCAGCGAAGAGCCTCCGATGAAACCTTGGATACCCGTCTCTCGGCAGATATCCAACAATTCGTCGGGCTTTGTAATCGGTCCGCCGCCAAGCAGGCAAATGGCACTCTTGTCGATGGATTGAGCAACGCGCGCAACAGCACTGGTGCGTGCTGCAAGCTCCGACAGGCTGATCGACGGGTCCGACGTGCTTTCGACACCGCGGTTTAGATTGAAGTTGATGCAGATCGCCTCAGCACCCGCTTCAACCATGCGCCTGGCCTCGGCTTGGGTGCGCGTATAGGCGATGGTCATCAGGCCGCGTTTTGCGGCCTTCACCAGAAGCTCGGTCTCTCGAGCGTAACCAAGGCCGCACTTCTCGAGCAACGACCTCCGGTAGTCATCGATGTGTATGACTGACGGAAAGTTGGTGACTCCGGAAAACCCCCATCTGATGATCCGATCGAGCCAGCGGTCAAGATCGAGCTGCGGATCGAACGTGCAGGCACCGAAGAATACGGGCAGTTTCGTGCTAGGCAGGATTTCGGTCCGTCCAAAGCTGGCCACGAACTCGTTGCAATTGCGGATTGGAAGAATGGATGCAGGCGAGGAGCCGCCCATCGCACGAAAACGGCCCGCATTGAGCGCAAGTACGAAATCTGCGCCCGCCCGTTCGGCCGCTCGTGCGGTCATGCCTGAACCGATTCCCGCCCCAAGTACAAAAGAGCGGGAATTTCGGAAGAACTGCCTGATACCGGCTCCCTTCACCTCATCCGTCCGCTATCCAAAACTGGGCCGACATCATCGCCCGGCTTGAGCGAAAGACTAGCTCCAATTCGCCGGCGCATGCAACCGCCGAAGCGCCCTGCCGTTGCTCATGAACAGGTGGCAATCCGCGGGAGCAGCAGCAAGACGAAGCTTCCCCGCCCTCTTGAGCGGCTCTTTTGGCGCCTTGGCGACGACAGCTTCGTTTCCGGCGTTGCCGTAGATGTAGGTAACGCTGCCGAGATGCTCGACGAAATCGACAGCGAGCTCGATGGCGATATCCTGCTGCGTCTGCGAGGACGCGGAGAAATCGTCGGGCCGAATTCCGAGCGTGATCGCCTTGCCGACCAATTCTTTGTCTGGTTGGACCGGGACGCAGACGCTGGTGCCGGTCTGAAGGCGCACGTCCATACCTCCCTGGTGCGCCGCCTCGACCTCGCCACCCAGGAAGTTCATTTTGGGCGAACCAATGAACCCTGCCACGAAGCGCGATGCCGGATTGTGGTAGAGGTCGTGCGGGCTGCCGACTTGCTCGATATTTCCGTCCTTGAGCACGACGATCTTGTCCGCCATGGTCATCGCCTCGACCTGGTCGTGTGTTACATAGATCATCGTGTTGCCGAGCTGCTTATGAAGCTTGGCAATCTGAACCCTCATCTGCACCCGCAATTCCGTGTCCAGGTTGGAGAGGGGCTCATCGAACAGGAACACCTTTGGTTCGCGCATGATTGCGCGCCCGATTGCGACGCGCTGCCGTTGTCCCCCTGAGAGTTGTCGGGGCTTGCGGTCCAGCAGATGATCCACCTGCAAGAGCGAAGCAGTCTCCCCTATCCTGGTGGCGATCTCGCCCCTCGCAGCCTTGGCCATACGCAGCGGGAAGGCAAGGTTCTCTCTCACGGTCATATGCGGATAGAGAGCGTAGCTTTGAAATACCATTCCGATGTTGCGGTCCGCCGCGTCGATATCGTTGACGAGCTCATTATCGATCAGGAGCCGCCCGCCGCTGATGGGCTCCAGCCCCCCTATCATGCGCAACAAAGTGGACTTGCCCGACCCAGATGGACCGACGAAGGCAACGAACTCGCCGTGATCTATTGTCAGGTCAATGTTGCGCAGGACTTCTATCGTTCCATACACCTTCCTAACGCCTTGCAGGCGCACATCGGCCATCATACCCTCCTCTGTCGTGACGGCCCCGAGAGAGTCGCGGTCACATCGATCTCGCCCAAGCTCGACACGATGAAATCGGGCGGTTTCAAAGACGGGTCCTCTCGGGCCGGCACACCGGTCGTGACAAGCACGCTCGGTAGACCTGCCCTCTTTCCGGCCTGAATATCGGTCTGAATTTGATCGCCGATTAGAATAGTCGAATCGCGAGCGGTACCAAGCCGAGAAAGTGCCGTTTCGATCATATGCGGTTCGGGCTTACCGGCGATCAACGGTCTCACTTGCGTGGCAGCAGCAATAGCTGCGATCGCTGCACCAGCTCCTGGTTCGAATCCGCTCGCCGTCGGCAGCAGAAGATCCGGATTGGTGCCGATAAAAGCGGCTCCATTCAGGATCGCGTCAACCGCGATCCGCATCTTCTCGTGCGTGATCTCGCGATCGAGCCCCATCACTACGGCTTCGGGTGTTCGCTCGGTGACCTCGAGTCCTGCGCCAACCAAGGCCTTCACGAGGGAGGGAGCACCGATAACATAGACGCGTCTCAATTCTGGGTATTTCGCACGGATGAGCTCCGCGGCCGTGACAGCGCTTGTAACCACCTGCTCGGGCGCAATTGCAAGACCGTGTCCTTCCAGCTTGCGGACGACGTCCTCTGGCGTGTGCGTCGAATTGTTCGTCACGAAACAAAATCGCAGGCCGGCTGTCTGCCACCGAGCGAATGCTCCTATCGCATCTGCGATCGCTGCGTGCCCGCGATAGACCACCCCGTCCAGATCCGAGATGATGCCTTGGATTGGTGGCCAGCTGAGGTGAGAGCCTGTGCTAGCCATTCATCAGCATCCCGCCGTTCACATGAACGATCTGCCCGGTCATGTAGGAGGCTGCGGGACTTGCGAGGAAGACCGCAAGCCCAGCGATATCCTCGGGCAATCCGACCCGCCCCAAAGGAATTCGGCCACTATGCCGTGCCTCGGTCTCCTCCCGCGGACGGCCGTGCATGGGTGTATCGATGATGCCGGGCGCGATTGCGTTGACGTTGATGTTGAGAGGAGCGCATTCGTAGGCGAGGAGCTTGGTTACGTCGTGAACGATCGCCTTCGACAAGCAATAGTCGGCTCCGCCGGCCTGATAGTTGAAAACGGCGCCTTGCGAGGACAGTGAGGAGCCGACATTGACTATGCGACCGCCTTTGCTGTTCATAAAACGCTCGATGACCAGCTTCGAGCAGCGCAGCACGGCGACCGAGTTGATCTGTATGGTGCGCTCTATCTTGTCAGCATTGCCGCTGAGAAGCGGCTGGGCCGATTTTATGCCGGCGTTGTTGATCAACACGTCAAGCCTGCCGAACAGCCTGGCGATCTCGTCGAGAACCCTTGCAACGTCTTCCTCGCGCGCCACATCCATCGCCATTGGCAATATGCCGTTCCCGTGAGGTAACCTCGTCAGAATGTCCCGGAGGTTCTCCAGGTTCGCGTCTGTCGCCAGGACGTTTGCTCCGCCTTGGCGGAAGGCATTGGCAATGGAGGAGCCTATGCCGCCGCCGGCCCCGGTGACGAGCACGGTCCTGTCTGCAACTGAGAACTGTTCGGTCATTACAACTCCAAGATCGTTTGGGATTTCAGGAACTCGTCGACGGCCTCGCCGGTCGGCATGGAGCTTTGGGCGCCGCGTCGTGTCACGCACAATGCGGCCACTGCCAGCGCCCTTTTGACGGCTTCTCGCAACGGCAGCCGCTGGGCGAGTGACGCTGCGAAGCCCCCATTGAACGCATCGCCCGCAGCGGTCGTGTCAACGACCTTCACGGGAAATGCCCGCAGGGCAAAAGCCCGCTCCGCATCGGCGTAAAAGGCCCCCTGCGCGCCGAGAGTAATCAGCGCTGCGTTTGGACCGAGGTCGAGTAGTTTTCCGGCGGCGTGAGCGGCACCCTCAAAGTCGTGCACCTCGACCCCGGTTAACTCAAAAGCTTCGGTCTGGTTCGGAGTGACGAAATTGACGTTTCTCCATGCCGCCGATGAAAGCCCGGCTCTAACGGGCGCTGGATTGAAAATGAGTTCAAATCCCTTTGCCCGTTTCATCTCAAAGAGGCGATTAAGAGCGGGAATCGGCATGCCCATCTCGGCAACAACGATCGCGTCGTGCTCAATGAATTCCGCGGCTCTATCGATCATGGCAGGGGTGACGTTCAGATTAGCGCCGGGATCTATGACGATCATGTTGGAGCCATCGTCACCGACCAGAACGAGAGCTGATCCCGATATTTCTCCTGGGCACACTTCGATAGCGTCAGCGCGAACGCCCGCATCCCGCAGGGACAGCGACAGCGATCGACCGGCATCATCGTCTCCGAGCCGCGTGTAAAAGTGTGGGCGCAGTCCAAGCCGAGCAGCAGCAACAGCCTGGTTGGCGCCCTTGCCTCCGGGGTTGCGGTTCAAGGCTCCCATGAGGCTTTCGCCCGGTGTCGGAAGCCGCTCGACATTGAAGCAGAGATCAAGATTGGTCGTTCCGAAGAACATCAATGGCCTGGGGCTCATTTCACGGCACCGAAGGTAAGACCACGTTCAAGATGACGCTGGCCGAGGACGATCAGAACGACGGGAATGATCATGGTCACCACAAGTCCGGCGGCCATGACGGGGTAGAATTGGACGCCCGGATTGAGCAGCTTGAGAAGAGCTACCGTCACCGGCGCCCTGGTCGAGCTCAAGATCAGACCGAGCGCGAAGTTGTGCCATGCGAGCAGAAAAATGAGCAATGAGGCGCCTATCAGACCCGGCTTTAAGAGCGGCAGCACGATGTGCAGCACGATGCGGAACGGCTTTGCACCATCCATGGCGGCCGCTTCCTCGATGTCCTTCGGGATGTCTTCGATATAGGAGCGGCTCAGCCAGACGATCATCGGCAGGGTGACGACCTGGTAAACCCAGATCATCCCGAAATAGGTATCGTACAGCCCAATTCTCTGGAAAACGCTAAAGAGCGGGATGACGACCAGCAACGCCGGAGCAAAGCGGAAGCCCAGGATAAAGAAAGCGATATCTTCCTTGAAAGGTACGTCGCGCCTCGCCAGCACGTATCCGGCGGGCACTCCGACGAGCACAGAGATCGTAACGGCGCCAAACGCAATCACTACGCTGTTCGCGATCGGTGTCAGGAAATCCACCTTGATGGTACCGTAACTGGTCGCGCCGGCCTGGGCGACGTCAAAGAGGACGCGAAAGTTCTCCAGCGTTGGCGTGAATATGAACGTCGGCGGCCACGTCATGACCTCGGACTGCTGTTTGAGCGACATCATCACGATCCAGACGAGGGGAAACGTCAGGATCAGCGCGCAAGCAGCGACCAGGACATTCAGCATCAGACTGGTAGAGGTTGATCGTCTCAAACGCATTGGCGACCTCGATCAGCTTACGCGCTGCCGAACGAAGCGCCACAGCTTGACCATGGCAAACGCTCCGACGAGCACGATCAACCAATTGATTACCATGAGCGCGGCACCGCGCCCAAAGGCAAGATTCTGGAAGGCGACAATGTAGGCGCGTACCGAAAGCACGGCGGTGCTGTCGCCCGGCCCTCCTTGCGTGGTCCCAAAAATGATGTCGAACTGGTTGAGGGATTCGATCAGCCGAAATACCGCGGCAATCAGAATATATGGAGCGACGAGCGGTAACTCGATATACCGGAAGGTTGCCCAACCTTTCGCGCCGTTGACCCGAGCGGCCTCCCTCACCTCGTCGTTGAGGCCCTGTAGACCGGCAAAGATGATCAGTGCGAAGAAAGGCGTGTAGGTCCACACGTCGATGAGAACCAGGGAGAACATCGCCGTCGTTGGATCCGAAATCCATGCAAAGCGGCTGATCCCAACAAGCGAGAGCAAATAATTCAGAATCCCGTTTTGCGGGTCCATCATCGTCGTCCACATGAGGGCGACGCTCATCGGCGGAAGGACGAGTGGCAGCAGAATGACACGCCGCATCAAACGTGCAAGGAACACCTCCGTGGCGAATAGCTTTGCAAGCGCAAGTCCAAATATGGCTTCTACTAGTACAGCCAATCCCGCGTAGCCGAGGGTCGCGCGAACGCTGCTCCAGAAATCTTCAGTCTTGATCAGGGCTGCATAGTTGTTGAACCCAACTAAGTGGACCAGCGGTCGTCCAAACCGGAGATCTGTAAGAGACTGAAAGATTCCGTAGAAGAACAGGAAAAGAAAGCCGAGCAGGACGACGATAGCGGGTACGACCGCGGCAATGCTCCACCAGTCGAGACGCCACTCGCCGGCACTTTTCACCGGCTCGTCCTTCGACGAGGCAAGTTGACCGGCCGTAGGCTGTAGCGTCACGGTCCCGTTAATCCCTCGAGGATCCATCACTCTAACTCTAGGATGCGAGGCGGCTGCAACTGACCTTGCCGCCCCTTTTCGGCTTCACATTGACGAGCGGATTCCCGAGGCGAGATCGGTCAGCGTCGTTTTCACATCGGCGCCATTGACCATCTTCTGCATGGCGACGGCCCAGGCGTTCATTGCTTCGGCGAATCCGACCCGCGGCGTGAAAGCGAGCGCTGCTCTGTCCTGCACGCTCTTGAACGTATCGACAAAGTTATTGAATTCGGGCTTTGCCGCATATTCCAGCCAAGCCTTGTCGCTCCATGTGGAGGCGCGCGGAGAGTTGACGAGCTTGCCGGCGACCGCGCCGTTCAACTCTACCTGCTTCGACGTTGCCCACTGGATGAACAGCCAGGCGGCACCCTTCTTCTGGGAGGCAGCATTCATCGCCAAAGACCAGATCCAGATGTTCGATTCGAAGTTCTTGCTGTTCGGAGCGTGCAATGGAGGTGCGAATGCGATCTTGCCCGAAGCGGGCTTGCCAGCCACGTTGTTCCAGAACCCGAACATATTGGAATCAATTGCCATCGCCGTACGTCCGGAGCTGATGCCATCGACCACCTGGTACCAGTTGTCGTTGGCGAAGGATGGAGCCGCACACTTCTTGATCATGTCCACATAGTCTTTGTGGAAGGCGATCGACTCGGGCGAGTCGAGACCCGTTTCCAGCTTTCCGTCCTTGAGGATAAAATCGTGGACTCCGTAGGACTTGGCGATCGAGATTGCGGCTGTGTGGATGCTGCTCCAAAAGCGCACGCCGCGTACGCCCAATGGCGTGATGGCAGGATTGGACGCCTTGAGCTTCTCGCAAGCGGCCGACATCTCAGGCGGCGTTGTCGGAACCTTGATCCCGTATTTGTCCAAGATGTCCTTGCGGTAAAACAGCTGGATGTTCTCGAATCCATGCGGGATGCCCCATACCTGACCGCCTCCCGGCTCGATCTGGCCTTCCTTCACTTTCCAGGTGAGTGCATTCCGCAGTGCAGGGAAGAAATCCTTGTAGTCGTAGCTGGACGCCGTTAGTTTTGGATCGTTCAGATAGCGATCGAGCGGCTCAAGCAACTGCCCTGGTGCGAGATCCCAGGCGGGCTGAATCCCCGTCCCCACAACATCCCAGCTCGGCGACTTGGTGCTCAGTTGAATGGTGAGCTTATTCCAGTACGCATCATCCGGATAAAGCTCCGGTGTC
The DNA here is from genome assembly GCF_020193615.1 of Bradyrhizobium sp. IC4059. Taxonomy (NCBI): domain Bacteria; kingdom Pseudomonadati; phylum Pseudomonadota; class Alphaproteobacteria; order Hyphomicrobiales; family Nitrobacteraceae; genus Bradyrhizobium; species Bradyrhizobium sp. IC4059. Next base: position 355,621 of record NZ_JADYVH010000003.1, on the reverse strand, counting down.
ACCTTGATGCCCGTCAGCTTTTCGAATTCGGGCAACTGGGCCGCGACCGCATCCGCATATGGATGGATGTCGTATGCCCAAACAATCGATGTACCTTCGAACTGCCGCCAATTGAGGTCGTCGGCTTTGGTTGGGCTGAGTGTTCCGACCGCTCCGACCAAAAGCGTCGAGCAGATGAGAGCGTTTCTGGCAAAATTCGCCGAATGGTCGCGAAGAGCGGCGAGCTTCCTTGGCATCAATCCCTCCTCTGGGCTCTTTGGCCCGGAAATCCACGTGCCCCTTCTGTTCCAGGCCGCGGCAGGGGAAGGCTAGCCATCATTGTTTCGTCCGAACGTCCCTTTCACTGAAAGGTTTGGGTAAGATTGAGTAAGATCAAAAGATTGGCCTCACTAAAAAGCAGCCGCCGATTGGGACAAAGGCAGACACCCGCCAGCTTCAGATAGTTGGAAGAACGGAAGAGCCCCGATAATTCAAGATCTTCCTTTGCTTTTGACTCATAAACTGTCACTGACTCGCCGCCCTCGGCCTTCAGCCGCGCGCTCTCGCTGGACAGCAGTTTGGCAAGCGACTGGCCTGAGGCAGGCTCGCGAAGGATGGCGTCACCAAAATGAATATTCCCGGTTCTACCCCCTTTCATCGATTGAAACATGCTTCCGATCAATTCGGAAGGACATGCCAGTGCCAAGTTGAATTTGCGATTGACCCAACTCCGATTTGGAATGGTAGCATTTGACTGAACCACGCGAGTTCGGGTTGCTCTTCGAGAGTGGCGGTGGAATTTCGCGATCTACGCTGGGCAATCACCGTTTCTCAGCATCGAAGCCTCCGCCAAGCCGAGGGCACTCCGAATCCAACAGTGGACGCTGAGTCGCTGATTGCGCAACTTCGAACACAAGGTGGGTAGCACCCTCTTGGAGCGCACCAACGGCGGCACGGGACCAATTATCCAAGGTCAGGAATTCCTCAATGCTGCCCGGTGTATCGTCGACGATCCGGAGCACTGACGGCTCGCCTCAATATCCATTCGCGCAGCGAGAACGGCCGATTGATCACCGGCGTTCACACTTCCCTCTTGGCCGGCAATCTGCGGGCCACGCTCCTCGAGCACCGGCGGCGCTTCCCCGATTTCGATTCTCATCTAGTCGACCGAGCGAGAGTCCAACTGATCTCCGATCTCATCAGTCCTGCAATTGATATTGCTTTCGTAGCAGAGCCCAACCCAATCGGTCTGGAGCGAACACGTTGTCCCCGCTGTCCCGAGAACCATCCATTTAGGGCGCACAATGTCGTTCATTGGGGGGAGTTGAGGATTGAGACGCTCTTGTTGCCACGGCACGGAGCGGGATCGGAATTCTATAAGCTGCTCATCAGCAAACTGGGGAGTACCGATGCATGCCTGGGGCTGCGCGATGATGTGGCGCTCGACCGGCTGCTCACGTTGGTTGGCGCAGGCTGGGGTGCCCTGCTGGCTTTGGGAGGTGCGACCGCCGCTGCCTATCCAGGTGTCTCCTTCCGACAGGCCCATCATGCCGGGCTGCTGCCGGTTGGATAGACACCGAGACTAGGTGTGTCTGAAGCCGGAGATGGGCGGTGAAAAGACGGAAGTTTCAATCGTGAGTTCAAGATCGAGGCGGTGAAGCTGGTCAGGGAGCGTGGGTGTTTCGGTGGCGCAGGCTGAGCGCGACCTGGATGTTCATGAGAGCGTTCTGCGCGAGCGGGTGAAGGCGTTGGGCTCCGATCCAGTGCAGGCCTTTCCCGGCCACGGGCAGATGAAGCCGGCAGCAGGAGATCGATCGGTTGCGCCGTGAGGTCGCCAAATTGAAGGCCAAGCGGGATATCCTAAAAAAGGCCCGCAGCCTTCTCGCGGAGGAAGCGACATGAGTTCGTTTTCATCGCAAAGCACCGGGCGGTCTGGCCGGTGGAACGGCTACGCGATGCGCTGAGGGTTTCGCGCTCCGGCTTCCATGCCTGGCTGAACCGCTCTCCCAGCGCCACATCCCGCGGCGACGAAGAGCTCGGCGCCAGGCGGTCAGTTCGCGCAACGATCCAGCGACGGCTGCCCGCAGAGCGGCTTCAACCGGTCTGCCTGGTCACGCCCAACACGAGCGATCGGCGCCTCGCCAAGTCGTGTCGTAGGTACGCACGTTCGCCACCTTACGTTCCCGCTTGGCGAGATGCGCCTCGAATGCCTCCCAGCCCGCGAAGGAACGCCCGCGAGCGCGTTCTTCTTCACGTCGCCGATGCCATTCTCCGTCTTGCCTTCGTGTACGCCCGACACGGCGCACAGGCGCGAGGACAGAAGCCCAGATGCTTCGCGAGCGCGATGAACTTGCGGCTAAACTGAATCGGCTCTTCGCGGCTCGAAACGCACCGACATGCAGCCGCCGCAAATGCCCAGGCGTCGCCAGATACGAATGCCTTGATCTACACCTCCCCGATCTCGACTAGACGCTCGCCGACGTCCATCTGCCGCTGACCGTCTCGAACCGCGTCGTCGCCAGCGCTTCGGCCTTCAGCACCTAACGATAGGGCTGCACGGCAGGGTTGCCACGTTCGCGGGCTGACAGCCACGCCTTTTCCGACCAACAGGTCCTGGCGCACCAGATCCGCATCGCCGCCGTGCCGAATGAACCTCTTGCGCAGCCTATCCTCGAGTCCATGGAGCCATTTCCGGCGCTCAGGCGACCGCCGCCCGCCGCCGCGTAGTCCTTCACCCTAATGCCCGTCGCCCAGCTGTGGCGCGATCCGCTTCAGACCCCACCCGCACGCCACTTGGCGTAACATCTCCACCACATCATTCGATGTCTTCATCAGCTCCCCCGGTGGATCAATCCGAGACGAGCCTTCCGTCGTTCGTTCTCGTTCCTTCGCTCTCTCCCGCGCTATCCAAGCAGGGGCAATTTCTCGTGATGCCGAGGGCCAGTTTTCCATGGCCTGCGACGCGCTTCCCATGATCAGCCTACGGTCGCTCTCGATAGTCGACCGTTGCGTTCTCCAGCTTCTACTTGAGAGGGCACATCGGATGCCGGCGGCGGTCTCGCGCCTTGCGTGCGAGAACGTTCCCTCTCGATAATCGTATTGCAAACTCTCGCCGAAAACATACGCCCAGATGTCAGAACTCTTACAAATTGTCTGTGACCACTCGATGCAGCCGTGAAATCGCAAACAATTCTCCAACTCGACTGGCCTCAATTTTGCTCTGCACCTCGCGCGGCACCTACTAATCGGCTCTTTGCGATGAGATCAGCGTCCCCTAACGGTGGAACAGACGTGAACTTGGGGTTTCAAGCGTTGATGGAAATCCCCGCGAGCAGTGCCTTGGGCGGTGACTAAGTACCCGCATACTTCCGAAGCGGCTCTGATCACTTCAAAATCATGGAGGCACTATGCGCATCTGCGGTATCAAGCTGACGCATGACGGAGCTGTCGCTCTCGTCGAGGACGAACGGCTTATCTTTTGTATCGAGCAGGAAAAGCGTAACAACAACCCTCGGTATCAAACGATCGACAATCTCGATGCAATCGTCCTTGCCTTGGCGGAACACGGCCTGCATCCAGGGAAAGTTGATCAGTTCGTCGTCGACGGCTGGGTAGGCAAGCGCGAGTCGCAATTCCGGGTCCTCAGCGGGACAGCACCCATCGCCCTCAAAGGCGGTCCCTATGTTGAAAAGGACGCAGTGAGCGTCCTTGCTTCACATGAGGGCTTTGGTCTTAGACTCGACGGCGCGGACTATCCATACATAAGTTTTCCACATGTGACGAGCCACGTGGCCGCCGCATATTGCACCAGCCCCTTTGCCAAAGCTGGGCAGCCCGCTTTCTGCCTTTTATGGGATGGCGGCACATTTCCACGTCTCTATCACGTAGAACGCAGGAGCGCTCGATTCGTCGAATGTCTTTTCCCTATGATCGGGCACGTCTATGCCGCTGCGGGCCTTCACTTTGGACCATACAAGCAGGTGAAGCGCGCCAACTGGGACTTGGGTGATCCCGGCAAGCTAGACCCCGGCGGTGCGGGCAAACTCAATTTAGGTGTTGCCGGGAAACTGATGGCCTATATCGCGCTCGGGTCTGTTAATGAAGACATTGTCGCGGTCTTTCAAGATCTCTATCATAAGGTCTTCGCGGCTGAGACGAACCTTGCCAACTACCGCACGGACGTTCCGAGCATGGAGTCCGCACTTGCGACCACGCATGAGTTCTTTGATGCTAGCGCGCGTCGCTTGGAGACTTCGTCCCCCGAGGATGTGCTCGCATCCTTTCATTGCTTCCTCGAACGTCTGCTCGTCCAGGAGATGTCGAATGCAATACAGCGCCATTCGGACTTTTCAGCACGCAATCTGTGCATTACTGGTGGCTGCGGTCTCAATATCAAATGGAATAGCGCGTTACGGGCGGCAGGCCTGTTCGATGCTATCTGGGTGCCCCCGTTCCCAAATGACAGCGGCTCCGCAATCGGTGCGGCTTGCTGTGCGATGGTGGCGGATAAAGGTTTCGCGCCCTTAGATTGGTCGGTGTATAGTGGGCCGGCCTTGGAACATTGTGATGTACCACCAGAATGGAGGTCCACGCCGTGCAGCTTGCATGAACTTGCTACCATCCTCGCGAGCAACAAGCCGGTGGTTTTTCTTTCCGGCCGCGCCGAGCTCGGACCTCGCGCATTGGGCAGCCGAAGCATTCTCGCAGCCCCAACATCATCGAGAATGAAAGATCATCTCAACGACATCAAACTTCGCGAACACTTCAGACCAGTGGCGCCGATCTGCTTGGAGGATCGTGCGCCCGATATCTTTGATCCTGGAACGCGGGACCCTTACATGCTTTTTGATCACGAGACGAGAGCAGAGTGGCGAGACAGAATCCCGGCCATTGTACATCTCGACGGCTCTGCGCGGCTACAGACGATTTGCAGAACCTCTCAGCACAAAGTCGCCGAGCTTCTAATCGAATACGAAAAGCTGACTGGCATTCCGCTGCTTTGCAATACAAGCGCCAACCACCATGGACGTGGATTCTTCCCAAGTGTCGCAGCGGCTTGCGAGTGGGGGCGCGTTGATCACGTATGGTGCGATGGTACGATGTGGACGAAAGCCCCGTAGGCGAGTCACTGGGAGCTAACAAGGTTGTTCACGCCAAACGGTTGACTTACGGACGCATGAAGTCTTACTACGCGGATTGTTGTTGACGTTCCAGCAGAAGCGCGCTCCTGCCAGTTAGTAAGGGAATTCACGCTCATTGGAGAGCACTAGCCAGTCGTCCGTTAAGAAGCCGTATTGAGCTTGGCTGGACATGCGGTCGCCGTAGGGGTCCCACGGCGCGGCCAGGAATTCTCTGAGAGGCGTCAACGCCGCGGAAGTTGTTGCGGACAGCCGAGAGGAGCACGTTGGCACCCTCGCCGGCCCGTCATTTGAGCTAGCCGCGCCTGGATGACCTCGGCCCCGGTGACCTGATGATGATGGAGGAGCGTGACGCAGCTCTGGATTGATGATGCAGAATCTGGCCCGAGATGAAGACCCCGGCTTGAATTTTGCGCAATGCGGCCGACCTACCATTGCCGACATGCGCCCGCTCGATCGACAGAGGCGGCAAGCACTTCAGTGCGGACGATAGCGCGACCATCACAGGGATGGCCGAGTGGCCCTCTGGCGCGTGGCAGGAACCAGTCATATCTCTGACCGATCGCTTCATTGGAGCCTCGATCAGGAGCCGTGATCGCCAGAAGCTGCGGCGGCTCTCGGGTTCGATTTCACAATCCAAGCGACTCTCGGTCTTAAGGCCACCGGCACTACCCACGCCGCCATTTCATGGCCTGAGGCTGTTATTCATATCGATGTCTTCCGTGTGATGAGATCGGACTTATGGTTCTTCAAGCCTAAGGCTATTCAGCGCTTGGACGATACGCTTCAGTCCGATAGCCACTGCTTCAGGCGGACTGCCGAAGGAGAGACGCAGGCCGTTGACGTCGCCAAACGTGTCACCGGCAACGCATCCTACGTTAGTTTCTTTCAGAAGCCGCCGCGCAATATCATTCGTCGCTCCAATTCGACCGTCGGCCTGCAAAGCTGATGCAAGCCTATTCAGATCGAGGTAGAAGAAGAACGCACCATCGGCGCGAGGCGGGGCTACGTCACGTAAATCAGAAAGAATGTGAAGACCAATGTCGCGAGCGCTGACCAGCCAGTTGTATGTCTCCCGCTCAACATGGCCCTCGGTTACTTTAAGGTGGTAAAGAGCAGCCTCCTGGACGGCTGGACTTGGAGTTGTCCCTGCACGACTCTGAAGCTTTCCCACAGCTCGCGCGATAGGCGCGGACGCCGCCAAATAACCCAAGCGAAATCGAGCCATTGCTAGGCACTTTGAACGTGGATTGACGATGATTGTCCGCGACCGTACGCCAGGGTGGACGGTGACGATCGATTCGTGGCGATGGAAACCAGTGAATACGAAACTAGAGTAGCACTCATCCGAAATGATCCATATCCGGAGTTCGATAGCGAGCTCGCCGATATTGTGCAGTGTTGTTCGGTTGTAGACTGCGCCAGTCGGATTGTTAGGGGAATGATAATTATAGCTCTCGTTCGTGGTGTGACAGCAGCTCGAATAGAGCTGACATCAGGAGTATATCTTGGTCGTTGAGCATCGACGAACACTGGTACTGCGCCAAGGGCAAGAATCAGGGGAGGGACCTCCGGCTGCCAGGGCCGAATAATGATAACCTCATCGCCCCCCTTCAGGACGGCCAAGGCAGCATAGAGCAGTGCTTTGTTTGAACCTGCAGTGATTACGATCTCTTCCGCTGTCCACTCAATGCCTGTTTGGGCGGCGAGCCTTTTGGCGACAGCTTTCCGGAGCGGCATGAGGCCGGTAGGATCGAAGTAGCCGCTCGGCCGTAAATTGACCGGCTCCATTGTCTTTTCGCGCGCTGATAAGAGTGGCTGGACGATTTCGTCATTCCCTAGATCGATGAATCGGCCTCCGATAGCGGCAGACCCCGTAACCACGTACTGGTCGCCGGGCATATACTTTCTAGAACTGAACGATGTCGAGCGCGACAGCATAGTGTGACCTCCTGCAGTCGTCGAAACTGATGGGAGTGAACCAAGACACGCGAACGCCCTTATCTTAGTGGTTTGGCAAACCGGCCACACTCGGCGGGGTTGGAAGGTTCACGCAAAACGGCACATTTTTCCTCCATCACCAGCAGCCTTGTTGTCGCGGCTCAAAGTCCGATAAGATGAGAGACAGCGTGACGAACTTTCCGCGGCGGCACCGGACTTCTCCGAGGCAGGCGAGACAAATTGTGCCGAACACTAAATAGTGTGATCATTGATCCGACTGTCGTTGCACAAAGCGCCAGCCTGTCTTCGCCCGCGAAAGAACAAGGTTCTGCCCTCCTCGAAGTTGCTGAGCTTTTCGCGCAAATGAGATTGCGCACGATTACACAGCATCAACACCTTGTGGATTGTGTAACTACCAGGGTTACGCTGCCCCGCCTCGGCAGGGCCCGTCGAGGATGACACAATGCAGCTCGCCTTCTATGCTACGTCTTGTAGACGGTGCCTGGTCTTGCGTCTCACTGAGAAATGCCCATGCACTATTCCGCTGATCAATCGCCATTATTAGTAGTTGATCCGGCCAGCGTCGACGACGTGCGTCCAGGGCTCGCTTCGGTCGATGCAATCAAACACTATGTCGTGGTGATGGCAAAGATGCCATGTTCGAGTTGAATAGAAACGACACTTACAATGGCGTGAGTTGGATGGTCTCACTCCATGGCGGCAAAGATTAACGAAGCCGATCTGCTCGACATTCCACCGCCCGGCTCAGACCAGCGCTCGTGTATATCAAGTCCGACTGCCTTATCTCGATTTCTCACCTATGCGAGAAAAGAACATCACCAGTGCCGCGATTGGACTTCTCAACCGATATCCCCCGGAGCCGCTAACACGATCCATTCCTAACTGCGCCCGCCGAAAGCTATCGCCACATCGCGCAAGATAAGCTCTAGAGTGTCTCGCATTTTGACGGAGGCATAACCGGCGTTGGCGAGGTCGCTTGCGCATTCGCGAGACAGAATACCCTCGATGAGGTGACCGATGTAGCGTCAAGTGTCCTCGATGGTGCGGTTCTGCGCTTGCCGCAAACAGTGTTTGGTCTTTGGAGAATGCCTGTTCGATCAGGTTGAGGTCTGGCGGGTATAGCGGAAAGTACCAGAGCCTGCCGTCGCAGCCTGGATCATCTGCCTGACGACTTGTGGCTTCCGAGAACATCGAGACTTGACGGTGTCGCCTTCGCTCAGGGTTCGTAGGAGACGGTGCTTGACATAAGCAAGCGCACCAGGAATCACCCTTGATCGGGCCGTCGTTCCGTCCACCAGATAGCCCTCATCAAGCATCTGCCAGTGATAGTCCCAGCCTTCGGACCTTCCCCCCGTCACCAGCGTAGTCGATGTTCGACCGAAATAGTGAGCGTGAGCGCGGCCGACTTTTCGTGACGCGAAGAGACCGCTCCAGATGCATTTGGACCGTTCGAGCGAACGGCATGAACATGCGCTAGCCTTCTCTGCACACCGTCTTGGGTGCCTTTCATCGGTCTAGATCTGCTCTTGCTCGGTATTGACGAGACACGGCGGCACCTTTTCCTCGTCATCTCTGCCGATGCTTGCTCGAAAAAAACGAAATGCCGCCGACATTAAAGACCTGCTGGGATGTCGTGACTCCCATTTTTGATCCTGGGTCTTGCGTGAAGACCGCCTCGGCTCACTGCAAAATCGAACGCACAAGTGGCAAATCAGAAAGCCTCGGGCGGCTTGCACATGTCCGAGGAAACTGCCTGGCACCCGAGCTCGCGGCAGACTTTGTCTCTGGGCTCCGGAGGGCGCCGCCCTGCGTGGTGCTTTTCGTACGACCTTGTACCATCTCCGACAAAATGTCTGGACCTGAACGACCCATAGTAATCGTTGCCCGACTAAAATGGCACTTATCCCAATTCTTCGCGATCTCGAGGTGGCGAAGCAATGGTACGACGCTTGCTTAAGGATGAAGCGAAGTCCCGGCTTCATAAGCACATTAGGCATGGAAACGACCCGCCAGATCGGCTCCTTAAAAAATTGGGTGACTATATGTCCGGTGTCGCCGGTGCGTTTCTCTGCTCTTCAACCGAACCATCGCCGCGTGTTGTAAATCAGTTGAAGACTATGATTCCGACACTTGCACTCCGTGGGCAAGCAGGTGTCGTAGTCGCTGCTTTCATGCAAGAGCGTGGGATCCGATATGGAAGGGCATTTCAATCGGCCGATAATTCAGTACGCATTGACTGCATCGAACAAGATCCGCGCTTTCGGCCTCATGTTGCAATCGCGCAGATCCGTAGCAGATCCTGTGGATCTGGAGGTGATGGCGATATGCAGCCAATTCCCGCCGGTACAGGCATTAGCGGCTATTTTGCAATTTCTCTGGATGGTGCTTTTGTCAATGCTGATGAACTAAGGGACGAATTATTGGCGCACGAGCAACTGACAGACGCCAACACAGACTCCGATCTCTTGCTAAAGTGGATTGAACGCTTTTGTGAACGAGACTACTGGCGCCACGGTTTACCCGCAAACTACGAGGCCATCTTTCGCGAAATTGATGATCGTGTCGACGGCGCCATCAGCGCGCTCTTGATAGATAGGGACGGAAATCTTGTTGCATACCGCAGTCGAAGTGGTTTGCGACCATTGGAGACTATGCGCACGGACAACGGATTTTTGCTCTTTGCCTCTGAGAATTGTGCCTTCGCCGGCTTGAAAGGTAAGACCCAGCAGCTCTTGCCTGGGAGCATACAGCGTGTGGACGCGAAGACGGGCGACAGCGTTGACCATGCCCTGAACAGCCGACGATATAGGGCCAAACTCTGCGCCTACGAAACTCTTTATTTGGGAAGTCCGAACACGTCGGTCGAGGGCCATTCACATCTTCATACCCGTTACAGCATCGGGCTCGCCTTGGGGAGAATCGTTGCCGAGCGAGTTCAAGCAGAGCCACTCGTGACGCCGCCAATCGTGTCCTCCATGCCAAATACTGGGGGGCCGTACGCCGATGGTCTGTTTGACTCTCTCGCCGAACAGGGCGTGCTCGCCGAGCGTGATGACGTAGTTGCAACGCACTTTCTGGAGCGAACGCTCCTCGGCAGACCCAGGGGCCGGCAAGCTCGTATCGCTCAGAAGTATCGGGTGTCGGAACCTGCCGTCGCTAGACGGACCATAGTAGTCGTCGACGAGGCACTCATTCGAGGCGATACCAGCCAAGCCGTCACAACAATGCTCCTTGCCGCCGGAGCCAGAGCCGTACATTGGGCGATCGGTTCGCCACCTATAGTCGCTCCAAACTACTACGGCATGGGTATTGAAACGCTAGATGAGCTCGCATTCTGGCAGGCATTGAAGCGACTGCCGCCTGAACTGCGCGCCCAGTGCCTTCGCTTCCACAGGATGGACTTGCCAGTCCTCAGAACCATTGAAAGCAACATTGCGACAGCGATCCAAGCAGCGACAATAACTTATCTGCCCTTCCGCGCCCTAGTATCCGTACTGGCCGACAGGCTAGAGGGCATCGATTTGTCACCCTTCACGTTCGAGATGCCGACCCCCGCTGGACGGCAGCGCGCGGACAGAAGCTTGGAGGCGTTGCTGGCCGCTCTTCCTGTTAATCCTTGTCTGGGGTCAGGATCATGAAACCCGCCCTCGTATTTGACTGGAACGGAACACTGCTCGATGACACGTACGCGCTGCTCGAAACGACCAATGTAATTTTGGGCCATTTTGGTCATCCGCGCATCGATATAGACACCTTTCGAGAGCATTGTGATGTCCCCCTCTCTCGTCTCTTTCGTAGCCTTGGAATGTCGCAGGAGGAGATTGCGGCAGTAGAGCGTGACGAGGGCGCACTGTTCCACGACACATACGAGCCTCTTGCGGAAAAAGCCGATTTACGTGAGGGGGCGCGCAGAGTGTTCGAGTTAGCGCGCCGGGAATCCGCTCTACTCATCATCGTTAGCAACCATATAGTCGTGCCTCTACAATCCCAGCTGAGGAGACTTGGAGTTGATAACTACATCACCGATGTGCTCGCCTTTGAAAGCCGCGCCACGCAGTACAAATCGATGAGCAAAGGAGAGCGGCTTCGCCTTTATATGCACAGGTACAACCTGAATCCGTCCTCAACCTTCATCATCGGCGATATGCCCGTCGAGACTGATATTGCGCGCAATCTCGGTCTGACAAGCATATCCATTACAGGTGGATTTGTTTCGGCGGCGCGCCTGGAAGCCGCGCGTCCAGATTACACCATCAACAACCATCACGAGCTATTGCCCATCCTACAAGGGCATGGCTTTTTTCGGAATGCTGAATCATGAGCAAGGGATCATCAGCATACGCCTCTCCCAATACGATCAAGCAGAGCATAGGCCTAATCGGAGCTGGGCGCATGGGAACAGGTATAGGCATCAGCCTATTACGTCGCCAATGCGAGCTCTATATCAAAGCCAACAAGAACCGGTGTGGTGCTGATCGTCTAACTCGTGCAGGGGCCCGCGAACATACTTCGATCGCTGAGTTGGCGCAGCATGTAGGCGTCGTCATTTTGTCCTTGCCATCCAGCCGTGAAGTTGAGGCGGTGTGCCTGGAGCAAGATGGACTGTTTGTCCATATGTCCCAAGGCGGTTTGATAATCGATTGCACGACCTCTTACCCTGCTTCGACGATTGCATTGGCCAAAACAGCCGAAAAGCTAGGTCTAAGCTTTATTGATGCACCGGTAACACGGAGCCCCGAACAAGCGGAACTCGGCCTTCTCAACGCGATGGTTGGCTCGGATCCAAAGCTCTTTCCTATCGTTGAACGCATTCTCGCTGCATTTTGCGAGACCGTTATGCATGCTGGAGATGTTGGAGACGGCCACAAGCTCAAGCTTGTTTACAACAGCATGACTATGGGCATAGCTGCGGTCGCCGCCGAGGTCTGCCAATTTGCTAATAGTCTTGAGATGGATCTTGTAACCCTCCGCTCTTTGGTCGGACGCGGCTCCACAAACAGCGGGATATTCCAAGCTTTCGCGGCCTTTCTGCTGGGTGAGAAACCAGATGTATTGGCAATCTCTATTGCGAATTCTGCAAAGGATATTGAGTGTGCTGTGCGCCTAGCGCGGGAGAGTGCCGTTTCCGTGCCGGTGCTCGGCGCTGCCGCCGAGAAATTGAACCTCTCGGTTGCGGCGGGTAAAGGTGAACTGACCCTACCGCATTTGGCTCGATCGTAAACTCTTACGTAAGAGCGCGAGCAATGCTACTTTCTCACGTTGCGGGTTCGTGTGTCGTTGTGCGCAATTCCCAACCGTGAGCGATGATCTTGCAAAGCTTGAGCGTAAGCTTGAAAGCGGGGCGGTGGCATCATGGGTACGCATCCGGCGACGGCCCCCGGCTAGGCCGTTTTTGGCGGAAGGCTGATCGCACTTAAGCGGCGTGAGCGACGCTTTGAGGCTGCCACTTCCAAGGCAGCAGTTCGTCAATGCGCTTGGTAGGGTGATCCGGCAGGCGCGCCAGCACATCGGCAAGCCAAGCCTGCGGGTCGATGTCATTGAATTTGGCGGTGGCGATGAGACTGTAGATGGCAGCCACACGCCGGCCGCCCTCATCGGACCCGGCGAAGGTCCAATTTTTTCGCCCCACGGCGACCGCCCGTAGCTCACGCTCAGTAGCATTGTTCGTCATGCAAAGCCGTCCGTCATCAAGGAAGCGGCCAAATGCATCCAAGCGGTTGAGACAGTAATTGATCGCTTTGGTCGTATCGTTGTTCCTGGAGAGCTTGGCGCGCTGCTCGCGCAACCACGACTCCAGCTCGACGATCAGGGGCCGGCTACGCTCCTGGCGCACACGCAAACGCTCCTGCGCAGTAAAACCATTGATTTCGCGCTTGATGGCGAACGGAATATCGATGCGCTTGACCGCCTCGGCCGCGATCGGCGCCTTGCCGAGCCGCGCGAGACCAAAGAACTTGCGTCTGCCGTGCGCCCAGCACGCGGCCTCGATGGTCGGGCCGCCCTTGCGATTGGCCTCGTAGAGCCTGCCAAAGCCGGCGTAGGCGTCGGCCTGCATCAGTCCGGCATAGCCTGCCAGATGCTGCTCCGGATGCGCACCGCCACGGTCGGGCGAGTAGAAGAAGATTGCCGCCGGCGGGTCTGGGCCGGCAAACGGACGTTCGTCGCGCACGTAGGTCAGAGCCGGCCGGTTCGGGTCAACGCTCACGACCGCGCCTCTTAAGCGAAGCCGCTTGAAGTGATTTGGGACCTACTCCTGAAAGTCGATCCCGAGGGGCCTACCCTCATCGCTGCCACAGCTTGTGCAGACAGATTTTCAGATTATTTCGATCATCCTTTCCGTGTGCTCCTGCAGCACACTGTCGTCCGCGTGGATGCGCTCGGCTGCGAAGACATGGCTCCGGATCGCGTCGACCAGAGCCATCAGGGTTACCGCGGAGGCACCTACCCAGTCCGCGAGCGTCGATACGTCGAGATCGATGCCTTCACGCTGGTAGACGTCGCCCTGACGATGAAGCGGCAGGTGCAGGCCGTACTTGGGGCACCATCTAAGCTGTTGATATTTCTCGATGTAACAGTCATTCCCGCTCCTTTTTTTCCAGTGTTCGGGGCTGCGCGCCGCTATGGCTTATGTGTCAGGGGTTCGAGCCAGTGGAATCGCGTTTCCCGTGGCGTATGTTTGTCGTCACGTTCGTGTAGCCAGCCGCAATCGCGGAGACTATCTCCACTGGCTGCGCAGCTTCTATTCGGAAAGCACCGGGCGCGTCGCGCGTCGGCCGACCGTTGCGCTCCGAACGCAAGGTCACACGTTCGAACCGGTGTCGGGTGCGCCAATTCCCTAGGTTGTACAATGCGATATCGCGCCGGTACCGAAACTTCAGCTTCGCCATATTCGAGCGAGCAAGCAATCTGGAGAAAAATCGCACTCCTGTCCGCACTGCGCTTGCACAACTGTCTGCGCAGACTCGATCATTTCTCTAAGACTGCGGCCAATGAAATGGCCCGAAAAAGAAACGAGGGCCGAGGGCCCTCGCAGTTTGGGAGAAAGAGAAACATGCAGCTTCGAGACGCCGTCATGACATGGTTGGCATGACAAATTCAGCACCTGCTCGTTTTCCTGTCGGCCAGCGGCTGGTCACGGTCTTCATTCGCGTATTGAAGCGGACGCCTTCAGGGCCGTGCATGTGGTGGTCGCCGAAGATCGATGCTTTCCATCCACCGAAGGAGTGAAAGGCCATCGGCACCGGAATCGGAACGTTGATGCCGACCATTCCGACCTTAATCTGATGGGCGAATTCACGCGCGGCATCACCATCACGTGTGAAGATGGCGGTGCCATTGCCGAATTCGTGTTCATTGATCATGCGCGCGGCTGTCGTGTAGTCCGGCGCTCGAAGGACTGACAGCACCGGTCCGAAGATCTCTTCCTTGTAGATCTTCATGTTCGGCTTGACATGGTCGAACAGGGTACCGCCCACGAAGAAACCATTCTCATAGCCCTGCATCCTGAACTTGCGTCCGTCGACCAGCAACTTTGCACCCTCGGCGACACCGGCATCGATATAGCTCCTTACCTTCTCCAGGTGCTGCCTCGTGACGAGAGGCCCCATCTCCGCTTCGCGGTCGGTACCCGGCCCGACCTTCAGGCCTCGGACCTTGGGTTCGAGCGCAGAGATCAGCTTATCCGCCGTCCCCTCGCCGATCGGCACGGCAACCGAGATCGCCATGCAGCGTTCGCCGGCGGAACCGTAGGCGGCCCCCATCAACGCATCCACCGCCTGATCCATGTCGGCATCGGGCATCACGATCATGTGGTTCTTGGCGCCACCCAGCGCCTGGCAGCGCTTCCCGGTGTTCGCGGCCGTCGAATAGATGTACTGCGCGATAGGCGTGGAGCCCACGAAGCTGATCGCCGAAATATCTGGGTGATGCAGCAGCGCATCGACAGCTTCCTTGTCGCCTTGCACCACGTTGAACACACCGTCCGGCAGACCGGCTTCCTTCAGCCACTCCGCCATGATGAGCGACGCCGATGGGTCGCGCTCAGACGGCTTCAGGATGAACGCATTTCCGCAGGCGAGAGCCACCGGGAACATCCACATCGGAACCATGACCGGGAAATTGAAAGGCGTGATTCCGGCGACAACACCGAGCGGCTGGCGAGTAGAATAGCTGTCGACGCGGGTACCGACATTCTCGGTGAGTTCGCCCTTGAGGAGCTGCGGAGCGGCCGTGGCAAACTCGACCACCTCCATTCCGCGCTGAACTTCCCCGAGAGCGTCAGAGTGAACCTTGCCGTGCTCGGAGACGATTACGTCGGCAAGCTGATCTGCGCGATTCTCGACGATCCGCAGAAAGCGATTGAGGACGCGTGCACGCCGAAGAGGCGTCGTGTCGGCCCAACCCTGCGCCGCCCTCTTCGCGGCGGATACCGCGTCCGCCACCACGGCCGCGTTGGCGGCCACAACACGGCCCGTCTGCTCACCCGTTGCCGGGTTGAAGACGGGCAAACTGCGTTCAGTGCCGCTCGGGACCTGCTTGCCATCGATGAAATGATTGATCTGCGTGACCACGAACGTCTCCCTGTTGATTTTGGTCAGATGCGCGCCCTCGAGTCAGGCCGCTTTCATTCCCGCCATGTATTTGCCGATCACGCGCTTGTCGGCGCCTTCGGCTGACACTTCATGGACTATGCGACCCGCGCTCATGACGAGGACCCTGTCGACTAAGCCAAGCAACTCGTCGAGATCCTCCGAGATGAGTAGCACTGCGGTTCCGCGATTCCGCGCCTCGAGGATCCGGCGGTACGTTTCTTCGCACGCAACGAAATCAAGCCCGAACGTTGGATTGGACGCGACCAGCAGGCGAACGTCCTGCGTGAGCTCCCGCGCCAGTACGGCCCGTTGCACGTTGCCACCGGACAGCGTGCTCATGCTTGCGGTCAGGCTAGGCGCCTTGACACGAAATTGAGCGACCAGCCTCTCGGCCTGCTGGGCGAGCGCGCCGTAGTTCATTGCGATACCACGGCAGAGCGGCACCCGATCGAAATTACGCAGGGCAAGGTTCTCGGCCAGCGACATGCGGTCGATGCAGGCGTTCTTCAGGGGCTCTTGCGGCAGTCCATAGACGCCGAGGCGGGCGATTTCCCTTCGCGTACCGTTGAACGGCGAGCCGGACACGGTCATCGTACCGCTTCGATCCCGCTGCCCCATCAGGGCCTCGACCAACTCCAACTGTCCATTTCCGGATACCCCGGCAATCCCGACAATCTCCCCTGCCCGCACCTCGAGCGAGAGATCTTTCACAGCGGGAAGACCATTGTCGCCGTTCACGCGGAGGTCGCTGATGGAGAGGATAATATCGGACCTCGGCGGCGATTTCGGCGCGTGCTGCACTATCTTGCTGACGGGCTCTCCGATCATAGCTTCTGCCAGAGCGTCGTCCGTCAAATCGGCGACGGCGCCCGTTCTCACCGACGCGCCTCGACGCAATACCGTCACGTCGTCGGCGAATCGGCGCACTTCATGGAACTTGTGGCTAATCAGGATGGCGCTGAGTACGCCCGTCCGTGTCAGGCTGCGAACATGGCCGAGCACTTCATCGGCTTCTGCCGGCGTCAGCACCGACGTCGGTTCGTCCAGGATGAGTAGCTTGCGCCCGAGATAGAGCTGTTTAACGATCTCGGCCTTCTGCTTCTCGCCCGCAGAGAGCTGCGAGACGCGTACATCGAGTGGCACGTGAAACGGAAGCTTCTTGGTGACTTCGGCCAGCCGCCTCAGCTCGCTTTGCCAGTTGATATAGGCCGGCAATCTCGCACCGCTGACGACGAGATTCTGCGCCACCGTCATCGACGGCACGAGAGTGAAATGCTGATACACCATGCCGATGCCGAGCGCATCGGCATCCTTCGGCGAGTTTAGCCGGTGCTCGCGCCCATCCACCTGGATGTGACCCTCGTCCGGATGATAAAAGCCCACGAGGCATTTGACCAACGTGCTCTTGCCGGCGCCGTTCTCCCCTAGCAGCGCATGGACGGTGCCCGAGCGGATCAGTAGCGACACGTTGTTCAAAGCGAGATTCGCTCCGAAACGCTTCGTCATGTTCCTGAGCTCGACTTGCGGAGCGGTCATCGGACTATCCTCCTAGGATGAATTCCCGTCACGGCGCTTCTCACCGGTGCAGCTTGAGTTCGCCCGGCGCATCGGCGAACGGAGCGGCGCGCGACGTCGAGGCAACCATGATCGCCAGCGTCAGGATGTAGGGGGCTGCATTGAACAGGTAGTAATAGCCGGTCACGCCAATGCCCTGGAGCGCAGGACCGAGAGCGCCCGCCCCGCCGAACAGCAGCGATGCGCCCAGCGCGTTGACCGAACGCCAGCGCGCAAAGATGACGAGCGCGACGGCCATGATGCCTTGGCCACTCGACAGGCCTTCGCTCCAGCTTCCCGGATACGAAAGCGACAGGAAGCTGCCGCCGATGCCGGCGAGAAAGCCGCCCGCCATGGTCGCGATGATTCGTACCCGCAGTACGGGAAAGCCAAGCGCGCGTGCGGCATCCTCGCTATCTCCCACCGTACGCAGCATCAGCCCCCAGCCGGTCCTGTTCAGGAAAAGGTAAACCGCAAAAGCCAGTGCAATTCCGACGAAGAACAGTGCGTTGACGTCCAGCGCAGCTCGCACCTGCGGTACGGTCGACCAAAATCCGAGTCCAATCGAGGGAAGCGGCGGCGCTTTGGGCTCGATCAAGGGTTTGCCCAGGAAGAACGCGAGGCCCGTCCCTAGCACGATCAGGCTGATGCCGACCGCGGTGTCATTGACGCGCTTCACACTGCACAAAAGGCCATGCAGCAGCCCGAATGCCATTCCGGCAAGTCCGGCCGAAAGCACGCCGAGCCAGGGCGAGCCGGAGAGGTAAGAGATCGCGTACCCCGCCATGGCACCGAGCATCAGAGTGCCCTCGAGGCCCAGATTGATACGGCCCGATTTCTCGGTGATCAGCTCACCGATGCTCACGAAAATGAAGGGTGTCGACACACGGATCGCCCCACCCAGGATCGCGAGCGGCAGCGCAAGCCAGCCGATTGATGTACCGTCCATGCCTTTACCTCCGCGTCGTTTCTCGGAGCTGTTGCGCAATTGCATCCGCGACGAGGACGCAGACGAAGATCAGCCCCTGAAACACCAGCATTGTCGCATCCGGCAGTCCAAGACGTCGTTGCAGCAGGCTGGCGCTCGCCTGCATGCCGCCGATCAACAGCGCGACAGCGACAATCGCAAGCGGCTGGTGCCGCGCCAGGAATGCAACGAGGATTCCGCTATAGCCGTAGCCGACGATGAGCGAGGAGTTGGCCGTCCCCTGCACGGCCGCCACCTCGATGGCGCCGGCAATTCCCGCCATGCCGCCTGCCACGACCGAGGCACCGATGATCCAGCGGTTGACGGCGAGGCCCATCATCTTCGCGACTCGGGCACTTCCACCGACCACCCGCAGCGCAAAACCCCAACGCGTGTAGCGGAGCACGACGTGGGCGATGACGGCCAGCGAGAGACTTGCCGCAAGCCCCGCGTGAACGCCAACACCGGGCATCACCGGCAGCATGTAGGAGGGATCGATCGGGTGGGTCGATGGCTTGTCGAGGCTTGCCGGGTCGCGGAGCAGACCTTCCGTCAGATGATGAAAGATTGCGATCCCGATATAGGACAGCAGCAGACTCGATATCGTTTCGTTGAGGCCGCGATACTGGCGGAGCACGCCCGCCAGACCGAACCAGAGTCCTCCAATCAAGGCGCCGGCCAGCGACATCAGGAGCTGCATGGGAAGCGCGTGCGCCCCCGCGAACGGCAACGTCACAACGGCACCCGCGAGCCCGCCCAGCACCAAGGCTCCCTCGCCGCCGATGATCACCAGCCCCGCTTGGGCGGGGATCGCAACGGCGAGTCCCACGAGGACAAGAGGAGCGGCGCGCGACAAGGTATCCTGCCAGGCGAAGCTACTGCCGAAGCCGCCCTGGACGATCAGACCGAACACCGTGACGGGGTTCTGTCCGTACAAGGCGACGAACGCCGCGAAGATGGCCGACGCAAGCAGCACCGCCAGCACAGGCAAGCCCAAACCGAGTTGGGCTGCGGTTACTGGCGGACTCGATGGCCCGGGTTCGATTCCGGAGATCGAAGACAAGGGCGCCTCCTAGACTTGGCCAATGATGCCTTCGACGAGATAATTGATGCCATCCAGCACACGGTCGTTGCTGCTCTGCGTAGTTCCGGCAGGGATGACGACGTTGCCCTTGTTGTCCTTGAGCGGGCCACTGTAGATCACGCGCGTGCCGCCGATGAGGTCTGCCCGCGCCGTCTCGGCCGCTGCGCGCGCCTCAGGCGTAACGAGTTTCCCGAACGGGCTGTTCTTGACGAAATGATCGCCAAGCCCGGCACGGAGATAGTGCTCCGGCTTCTTGCCGGCACGCACGCTGCCGGCATAGACGAGGTAGGGCGTGATCCAGTTCCACTCGGCCCCGGTGAGGTAGCCGTTGGGAGCGACATCCGCCTGACTCGAGTGGTAGCCGCATGACATGACGCCGCGCTTCTCCGCCGTCTCGATCACGACCTTCGGGCTATCGACCTGGGCGGCGATGACGTCGGCCCCCTGGTCGACCAACGTGTTCGTCGCTTCCGCCTCACGCACAGGAAGCACCCAGTCACCAGTGAAGATGACCTGCACCTGAATGGCCGGATCGACCGAGCGCGCGCCAATCGCGAACGCGTTGATGCTGCGCAGAAGATTGGGCGTCGGCTTCGCAGCGACGAGGCCGAGCTTCTTGCTCTTCGTCATGTGGCCGGCGACGATTCCCGAAATGTACTGCGCCTCGAAGATGTAGGCGTAGAACGTGCCGATGTTCTCGGGCATGCCAGCCGTCCACACGCCGCCGGTGTGAGCGAAGGTGACGTCCGGATACTTGGCCGCCATCTCCAGAACGTGCGGCTTGAAGTAGCCAAAGGACGTCGCCAGGATGAGTTGAGCGCCGTCCTGACGGATCATGCCTTCCATGCTGCGCTGGGCCGCAATCGTTTCCGGAACGCGCTCCTCCTCGACCAGCTTGATACCAGGCTGTTTCTTGAGCGCCGCGGCGGCCTGCGCGTGGGACTGGTTGAAGCCGTAATCCTGCTTGGAGCCGGAGTACAGAACCCCGACGGTGAGCGGCGTCTCCGCAAGAGCAACGCTACTCTTGAGAACGAATGGTGCGGAGCCGGCAGCGGCCAGCATCTGGAGCACCGAGCGACGGTCGACAGGCTTCAAAGTCATGTTCTTCTCCGTTGAAGATTGCAATCAGCACGTCACGACGAAATTCGTTCGGCAGCAGACAGCAGGCCGGGCGCACCACATGCGATGAGATCGGCTTCAAGCTCCCGTCTTTCAGCAGCGGACAGCGGCGTGACTGGCGAGCGCACGGCGCCGCCGGCAAGGCCGATCAGATCGCACCAATGCTTGACCGCTGCGTTCGGCATGTGACCGCGCTTCAGCGGGTCCATGATCCATTTGTTGAAGATGATCCGCTGCGGCGCGAGTGAAGCACAGATGCGTGCTGCTTCTTCCGTTCGTCCAACCGCCAACAGAGCCACGTATTCCGCGATCGGGCGAAACTCGCCGCGTTGATAGAGGTAAGGCTCGGGGTCGGCAAAGAGGATCGACTGACCCTCGGTCTGCATGTTGGCGAAGAAGTTCTCTTCCAGCGGGTCCGACACTAGCACGCCGTTTCGCGCAGCCTGCCGAAGCGCCGCGTTCTCGGCTACATTGCCTGTCGTCTTCAGGAGCTTGAGATTGGATAGCGAGCAGAGCTGCGTGAAAACGCCGGGATCCAATGGACTGCCCGCGGCGGTTCGCGCGTTGAAGATGACGATCGGCATCTCCAATCGGACACAGATGTGGTGCAGATACGCGAACTGCTGCGCAGGGGATCGCGGCCCGGAGGTTGGGACCATGAGCACAGCGTGGCTGACGCCAAGCCGGCGCGCGTGCTCGCCGAGATCGATGGTTTCTTCCACCGAGGGACCCGAGATCACCACGGAAACCCCAAGGCGCCCCCCCGCCTCGTCTGCAATGACCTCTATGACACGCTTTCTCTCCTGCAGCGTGAGCGACCAGACTTCGCCGATCAGCCCATTGCAGAACACGCCCGCCAATCCGGTTGCGATGTAGTGGCGGACGTTCCGGCGGACTCCGGCCTCGTCGATGGCACCGGAGGCCTCGAAGGGCGTGTGAATCGCCGCCCAGATTTCCGGGATGTTCTGCCCGATCGACATGCTCGCTCCCTAGTAAACCGACCGGTTTATTCTATTTATCGTGATAAACCGGATTTGCATGAATATGCCTATTATGGGAAAAGTGTCAATCGACGAATCGGGTTCTTTGCCTGGTCCCGCCAGTAGGCCCCCGGAGCCGATCCTGGAACCTATTGTTAGCTTTGGAGAATTCGGGAATGACGGTCGAACTGGAAAAATTGCCGCGGCCGGGGGGGCGGCTGAAAATTCAAAAGCGGGCCGATCTCGTCACCGAAGAGATCAAGCAGCTGATCACCCAGAAGAACCTTCGTCCGGGCGACAAGCTTCCCATGGAGAAGGAGCTTCAGCGGCTGTTTTCGGTCAGCAAGAGCACGATCCGCGAGGCTCTTAAGTCCCTCGAGGTGCAGGGACTGATCACCATCAGCACCGGGCCGACCGGCGGGGCGACGATCATGGAGGTCCCGCTCGAGCGCACCTTTCAGCTGTTGCAGAACTATCTGTTCTTCAAGGAAGTCAGCATGGAGGACATCTATGCGGCGCGGCGCTTGCTGGAGCCGGAACTAGCTGCCGGCTCGGTCCCATTTCTGTCGAACGAGCAGCTCGACGCGCTGGAGCACAACATCGAAACGTGCCAGCCTACCTCGCAGGAGCCGTCTCTTCTGGTTCGTCAACGCCAGGCGGATCTCGACTTTCACGACATCCTGGCTGCAGCAAACCCCAATCCCTTCCTGCGCTTCGCATGCGAGCTGATCAACGAGATGCTCCGTCGGCTGGTTGTCTTCAGCACCCAGACGCCTCCGGAAGAGCACACGCGATTTGGATGCGCCAACGTCAAGATTCACACGGAGATCGCCAAGGCCGCCCGTGCACGCGACAGCGAGCGCGTGCGCGCGCTCATGAAGGCGCATATGGAGGAAGCTTCGGAATACGTGAAGCGGTTGGATGGCCGTCTCGACGGCCGACTGATCCTAGACTCGGAAATGGCGCCGCGCCCGCGACCACTGTCCTGAAGCGCGGCCTGTTCCGCCACGATTGCACCGGCGCGAGCTTGCGCGAGCATTGCGTCTGGACAGTCCTGTGAGCCTGTTCTCCTGCCCGATCTAGCAACCGCATGATTGGCTCGCTTTGCTTCCGAGAGACCTCAGCAGATAGGTGACTGCGGTTCACCGATGCTTGCAAAGTTCTCATTTGTCGGCCAGTTCCGCCTCGACGCAGACTAGCCCCAAAGTCAACGCTCTCAAGCGTTTTGGGGAGGATCCGTGCTTCTACAACGCCAACTGGCGTCCATTCAGGTTGCGGGCAACAAGCCCGGACCCGCGATGCGCCTGCACCGCAAATCCTCGACATAGATGAATTTGTTTCTCTCGGCAGGTCGCCGCCGACAGCGTCCGTTCACGCCGGCGGCTGGCTAACCGGGCAGGGATCACGTGAGAAACGCTCCGGAGCCGGCTCTGCCGGACTCCGGACGTCCAAGAGAGGAGGAGGAAGGGATGAAGTTCAGGACGTTTCTCGGCGCGGCCGCTCTGCTAGCGCTGGCTGCAGGTTCAGCGCCGGCTGCCGACAAGGATGCAGCCGACACAGCGGTGGAAGCCGCGAAGAAGTACGCGGGTACAACGATCAGCATCGTCTGGGAGGCCGGTCTTCAGTCTCTGGACCCGCTGAACTATTCCGGGCCGCAATGGGAGAAGCTCACCGGCATCAAGGTGAAGGTGGTCGAAGTGCCGACCGACCAGATGTTCACCAAGATCATGCAGGATTTCAAATCGGGCGCCGGAGCGTACGACGCGCTGAACGTCATCCCATCTTGGATGCCGGATCTTGCACGCGCCGGGGCGCTCGAGCCCCTCGACAAGTATGTCGACAAGTTCGGCTACCGCGACGAGCTGCAGGACATCGCGGCCGCCTATCGGGACAACCAGATGCAGTATAACGGGAAGATCTACGGCTTTCCGGACGACGGCGACGTGATGCTGCTCTACTACCGGAAGGACATCTTCGAGGATCCGAAGATGAAGGACGAGTTCAAGGCCAAGTTCGCCTACGAGCTCGCGCCGCCAAAGGACTGGAAACAATTCGGCGAAATCGGCCAGTTCATCACCGACAAAATGGCGCCGAAAGTCTACGGCGCGGGCTTCTTCCGTACCGCGCCCTATCCGCAATACATGTTCCAGGAACGCTTCCGCATGGAAGGTGGCAAGTTCTTCAACGCGGACACCATGAAGGCCGCGGTGAATGGCGACGTCGGCCTCAAGGTGTTCAAGCAGATGCTGGCGGAAAACAAGTTCATGCCGCCCGGCGTGGAGCAGTGGAATTTCGTCGACAATCTCGCCGCATTCCTTCAGGGCACGACTGCCATGACGATCTCCTGGCCGCCCTACGGCCGCTGGGCCGCGGGCTATGGCTCGGGCGAGGAAGCACTGAAGTGGGTGCCAAAATCGCAGGTCGCCGGCAAGGTCGGCTATGCGCTCACGCCTCTCGGCCGTCCCGAGCTCGGCGTCGGCTTCGACTTGTCGGTGTCGGCCACCAGCAAGAACAAGGAGGCCGCGTATCTCTTCATCCAGTGGCTGAACAGCAAGAAGACCAGCCTCGCGCGCGTCCAGCTCCCCTATACGCTGCGCGATCCGTTCCGCCTCTCCCACTACGCGAGCGAAAAATACCGCGGGCTCTGGCCTGATGCTGCCGCCTATCTCGACACCATCAAGACCTCGGGCGAGAAGGGCCTGCTCGATCTCTCACTGCTGCAACAGGACAAGTACGACGAGGCGATGACCAAGGCGATCTCGAGCCTGTGGGCGGGCGAAGATCCCAAGGCCATTCTCGATCGCATGGCACAACAATTCGACGCGATCACCGCGAAGGTCGGCATCGAGAACCAGAAAGCCGTCTACAAGGTCTGGGCCGCAAAGCCCGGCGCCTACCCGCAATAACTGACTGGATACCGCACGAGAGGCATCGCCCTCCCGTGCGGTGCCGTTTTCCGGACTGATGATGACACTTTCCGCAAGTCTCAACGCTGCCGAGCAGCGCCACCCCAGCCGCTTCGGGCGCATGCTCGAGGACCGCCTGCCCTATCTCATCGTCGCGCCGGCCATTCTGATCCTCCTCCTAGTCGGCCTGTTTCCCCTGGTCTACTCGCTGATCGTGAGCTTCCAGCGCATCACGATGACCGAGAACGACACCTCCTTTGTCGGCTTGTTGAACTATGCGGAGCTGTTCACGGATACCCGCCTCTGGGCCTCGCTCGGTCATACCGCCATCATCACGGCGATCGCCCTCCCCCTCGAGTTGCTGATCGGTTTCCTGATGGCACAGCTTTTCATCGACCGCATGCCAGGTCGACAGATCTTCGTCGCGCTGCTGGTGCTTCCGACGGTGATCTCTCCGATCGTCGCGGGCGCGACCTGGCGTCTGATGTTCGACGTCCGCTTCGGACCGATTGGCCAGATTCTGAGTTTCTTCGCCGGCGAGCAAGTGCGGATCCTTTGGACCGTCAATCCCGCCTTCGTCTATCCGGCGATCATCATCTGCGAGGTCTGGCAGTGGTCGCCGTTCATGTTCCTGCTGCTGCTCGCCGCGCTGTCGAACGTGGACCAGTCGCAGCTCGAGGCTGCCGAGATCGATGGGGCATCGTACCTGCGGGTACTTCGCGCGATCGTTCTGCCGGCGATCGCGCCAGTGATCGCCGTCGCCTGCCTGATCCGCGGCCTCGATCTGGTTCGCATCTTCGACATCATCTGGGCCCTCACCGAAGGCGGGCCGGGCTCGATGACCGAGACCATTTCGCTCTACACCTATGTGCAGGGCTTCTCGCAATTCGAGACCAGCTACACGGCCGCGATTTCCTTCCTGGTGATTGCGTTGCTGACGCTGATCACGACCCTGGTCCTCAAGCGCATGGAGCTTGCGCGATGAGGATCGGCAGGCTTCCGGCCAGAAAAACCCGTATTCTCGCCGTCCGCTATCTCGGCGCCTGCGTCGTGACCCTGCTGTTCCTGTTTCCAGTTTACTGGCTGTTCATGATTTCGTTCAAGACAGCGGACGAGATCTATCACGTCCCGCCCTTGTGGATTCCCGGACAGATCCAGTTCTCAAACTATTACGTCTTGTTCAAAGATGGCGACGTCCTGGCGATCCTGAACAGCCTGATCGTCGCCGGCGTCAGCTCCGGCTTCGCAATCGTTCTCGGGACGCTCTGCGCCTACAGCCTCGCCAGGTTCGGCACCGGCGGCGAGAACCTCGCGATGTGGATCATCTCCCAGCGCATGATCCCACCGATTGCGGTCGTCTTCCCGATCTTCCTGATCTACGTGTATTTCGGCCTCGTCGACAGCTATTTCGGGCTGATCCTGCTCTACACGGCCTTCAATCTTCCCTACGTGATCTGGATGATGCGCGGCTACATCGTCGACGTGCCGCTGGAGCTCGAGGAAAGCGCTCTCGTCGACGGCCTCAATCGATGGGAGGTGATCTGGAAGGTCGTCTTCCCGATGGTTCGCCCCGGCCTCATGGCGACGTCGGTCTTCACCTTCGTGTTCGCCTGGAACGACTTTCTGTTCGCACTCGTGCTCACGCGCACCGAGGTCATCACCTTTCCGGTCATGCTGACGCACTATTTCGGCGGCCAATCGAATTTCTGGGCGAAGATCGCGGCGATGTCGGTCCTGGGGACGTTGCCGATCTTCGTCGCGGTCTCGGTGATGCAGCGCTATCTCGTGCGCGGCATCTCGCTGGGCGCAGTCAAGGGTTAGGGAGAGCGGAGTGGCTGACGTCAAGCTGTCCGGAGTACACAAATATTACGGCAACGTGCATGCAGTCAGGGGAGTTGATCTCACCATCGCCGATGGCGAATTCGCCGTGCTGGTGGGGCCGTCCGGCTGTGGCAAGAGTACTCTGTTGCGAACCATCGCCGGCCTCGAGGATCCGGATGGTGGAACGATCACCATCGGCGGCGCGGTGGTCAACGATCTGCGCCCGCGCGAGCGCAATATTGCGATGGTGTTTCAGAACTATGCGCTCTACCCTTATCTGACCGTCAGCGAGAACATCGCCTTCGGTCTGCGCGCGCGCAAGACTCCCGAGATCGAGATCAGGAAGCGGGTCGGTGAAGCCGCCGAGATGCTCGGCATCGGCAATCTCCTCCAGCGCTATCCGCGGCAGCTCTCCGGAGGACAGCGTCAGCGCGTCGCCATCGGCCGCGCCATCGTCCGCAAGGCCGACCTGTTCCTGTTCGACGAGCCGCTCTCGAATCTCGACGCTCAGTTGCGTGACGAGATGCGCACCGAGATCAAGCGCCTACATCACGAGATCACGACGACCATGATCTACGTTACCCATGACCAGGTCGAGGCGATGACGCTGGCCGACCGCATCGTGTTGCTGCGCGAGGGACAGATCGAGCAGCAAGGCGCTCCGCTCGAGCTGTTCGAGCAGCCGCGCACGGGGTTCGTTGCCGGCTTTCTCGGCTCTCCCTCGATCAACCTCATCCCCGCGACCCTCAAGACAAACGGCCGCGACGCCGCAGTGGTGTTTCAGTCCGGCGGTGAACTGACGCTTCCGAGCGCGAAGGCGAGGCCGCTGGCCAGTATGGATAGGCGAGAGATTCTCGTCGGCATTCGGCCCCAGCACTTCAGTCGGGCCGGCGGGCCGTTGCGCGAAGGCGCGGTCTCCTATTCGGCCACTGCCGATCTCATTCAGCCGACGGGAACACGCACCTTCACCACCATCAAGATCGGCGGCGTCGATGCGGTTGCCGAGCTGCAGGCCCACGACGTCAGCAGCCATGGCGAGCAGGTCGACCTCGCCATCGACCTCAATCGCGTGGTGCTGATCGATCCGACCAGCGGCCTGGTCATCGCATAACGAGAGCAACATTCGAGAACGGGAGGGATGAATGGCGTCGAGACTGTTTGCAACGGGAATTGGTGCGCCGGAGGGTCCGGTGTGCCTGCCCGACGGCTCGATGTATGTCACGGAGATGTCCGCCTCGACCCTTTGCGTCACGCGGCTCGATCCTCGCGGCAATCGCCGCGTGATCCGAACGACGGGTGGCCGTCCGAATGGACTGACGACGGATGGCCACGGCCGCATCTGGATCGCGGAAGCTGGTTTGCGGGCCCTGATCTGCATCGACGAGGGCGGAAACGAGATCCGGCGCATGCAGGGCAAAGGCGCGGAGCGCTTTCTGTTTCCGAACGACCTCTGCTTTGGTCCGAACGGATTGCTGTACATGACCGACTCCGGAATGGCCGCCGAGGATTTCATCAACGGCCAGGCCTTCGTCGACGGTTATATGGACTTCGACTGGGACGGCCGTGTGTATGAGATCGATCCGGCAGCCATGAAGATGCTCCGCGTGCTCGATCGCAAGATCCGCTTCACCAACGGCATTGCCTTCGGCCCCGACAACCACCTCTACGCCAACGCGTCCTTCACCGGCGAGATCTATCGATATGACGTGCTCGGCGAGGCAGCGCCAAAACGCGTCGTCTTCGGAAACGTCCTGCAGCCGGATTCCAATCCGGACTTCAAAGGGCCGGACGGGATGGCCTTCGGAACGGACGGCCGGCTCTATTGCACGGTCTACAACCAGAAGAACGTTACGGTGCTCGACCGGCGGGGTGAGGTCGCCGATCGTCTGGTCCTGGATGGAGCCCAGCCGACGAATTGCGCCTTTACGCTCGAGGGCAGAAAGCTACGGGTGACGGAGGTCGGCAAGGGCCAGGTCGAGGAGATCGATATGCCCTGTGACGGCCTGCCGTTGCATTTGCCGAAATTCGCCTGACGGGATGCCCGCGCGATGTTTTCCGCGAGGGCGCCTCGCCCGTTATCAAAGGAAGCCGATCGATAGCCAGGGCACGGCGGCAACAATCAGCGTGCCGATCAGGAGCGCGATCATATAGCCCACGATCGGCTTCATGCCCTCGTCCGGATTTATGCGGCTGATGGCGCAGGCCGCGTAATAACCGACGCCGAACGGCGGCGCGAACAGGCCGATGCCCATGGCGAGAACGACGACCATCGCGTAGTGGACGTCGTTTACTCCGACCTGCCGCGCGATCGGGAACAGCAACGGACCGAATAAGACGATCGCCGGAATTCCCTCCAGAACACTGCCGAGGATCACGAAGGTCACGATCGTCACGGCCAGGAAGACGGGAACACCTCCGGGAAGGCTGGTCATGAACTTTGCCAGAGATGCGGAAAATCCCGACTGAGTCAGCGCCCAGGCCATGCCTGTCGCCGCGCCGATGATAAGCAGAATCGCCCCTGATAGGGAGGCTGTCTCGACCAGCATCGGATAGATGCGACGCCAGTCGAACTGGCGGTAGATGAACAGACCCGCGCAGACCGAATACAGGATGCCGATCGTCGAGACTTCCGTTGCCGTCGCAACGCCCTCGACGACCGCCGTGCGGATCACGAACGGCAGTGCGATAGCAGGTATCGCGATCACAAAGGTCCGCCCGATTTGCCGGCCGGTAGCCCGTTTGACGTGAGACAGGTCTTCTCGGCGGTATCGCCACCAGACCACGGCCGCGAGCATGACCGCGAGCACCACGCCCGGGAGCAACCCGCCAGTGAAGAGCGCCGAGATCGACACGCCGGTCACCGAGCCGATCGTGATCAGGACCAGCGAGGGCGGGATCGTTTCGGTCTGCGCGCCGGTTGCCGCCAGAAGCGCAACGAGGTCGCCCGGCTTGGCCCCGCGCTGCCGCATCTCGGGAAACAGGACCGGAGCCACCGCAGCCATGTCGGCCGCTTTGGACCCAGAAATGCCCGAGACCAGATACATCGCTCCCACCAGCACGTAGTGCAGTCCGCCACGCACGTGGCCCAGCAGGCTCGCCAGGAAGCCGACCATGGCGCGCGCCATGCCCGTCATCTCGATCAGGAGGCCAAGAAAGACGAAGAGCGGCACGGCGAGCAGGATCAGGTGGCTCATGCCCTCGTCCATCCGTCCGATCACCACCACGTCAGGCGTACTGGTCGTCAGGGCGAGATAGCCGACCGTGGCGAGGCCGAATGCGAACGCGATTGGTACGGCTGCGAAGACCATCGCGCCGACCACGAACACGAAGAAGATCAAGAGATTCAGATTGCCTAGCGGCTTCAAAACGGGAGCGAGCAGAACGAACGCCCCGATGATGCCTGTGACCATTGCGACCGAAGCTAGCAAGCTGCGCAGGCTCGCGATGCGGATGAGTCGGAGGACCGCTGCGATCAGCATCAGTCCGATCCCAACCGGCAATGCTGCCGCACGCCAGCTGTTGACGATCTCAAGCGCCGGCGTCGTCACAAAGGCTTCGTCGGCCGCGAATTCGTAGGCCGGCCAGACCACTAGCACGAGAAAGGCCAGCGATGCTGCGGCCGCCACGACATCCAGGAATGCGCGAACTTCCGCACTGAGGACGCCGACGATGGCGGTCATCCGCATATGCTCGCCGCGCTGAAACGCGATCACCGATCCGAGCATGGCGAGCCAGAGGAAGAGAATGCCGGCAAGCTCGTCAGACCAGACGATCGGCGAGCGGAACACATATCTGCTCACAATCCCCGCGGACAGCACCGCGATTTCCGCGAGCACGAGCAGTGCTGCAGGTACAGCGACGATATGACCGAGCATACTGTTCGCCGCGACCACCCAGCGGCGCGAACCCGCTTGAGACGCACCGGTCGCCATACCGGCATCGACGTGGGGCGTATGGCTCACGCTGGTCATGATAACTGGCCCGCGGCTTTTTCGAGCTGCGACCATGCCTCCTTGCCAAACTTGGCTTTCCAGTCGGCGTAGAAGCTGGTCTTCGCCAGGGCCTGGCGGAAGGCGGCGCGATCGACGTCGATGAATTTGAGGCCCTTGGCCGAGAGATCGTTGCGCAGCGACTGGCTGAGCTTCGCGATGTCGGCACGCTGATCGACGGCGGAGCGGTCGAGCTCGCGCGTCACGATCTCCTGCACGTCCTTGGGCAGGCGCTCGAAGGCGCGCTTGTTGCCGAGGATCCAGTAGCCATCCCAGACGTGCCCCGTTAGACTGCACGTGCTCTGCACCTCATAGAGGCGCGCGGTCGCGATGATGGGCAACGGATTCTCCTGGCCATCGACGACCTTGGTTTGCAGCGCGGAATAGACCTCGTTGAAGTTGATCGGCGTCGGGCCGGCGCCGAGCGCCTTGAAGAGCGAAGTGAGCAGCGGCGCGGGCGGAACGCGGATCTGGAAATTCTTCAGATCATCCGGGGTGCGCACCTCGCGGCCGGACGAGGTCACCTGGCGGAAGCCGTTGTCCCAGGCCTTCGAGACCGCCATGATCGGTGTCTTGGCGATCAGCGCCCGGATGTAGGTGCCGAGGTCGCCGTCCATCGCCTTCCACACGCTGTCGTAGTCGGTGAACGCGAACCCGGTGTTCACGATGCCCGCGCTCGGCACCAGAGTGGCGAGGATCGAGGAGGATTGATTGAAGAACTCAACGCCGCCGCTGCGAACCTGGGTCAGCAGCTCGGTGTCGGACCCGAGCTGATTGGCCGGGAACAGCCTGATCTCCAGCCGGCCGCTGGTTGCTTCGCGGATGCGGTCGATCGCCTCTTGCGCGCGGACGTTCACCGGATGGGTCGCGTCCTGTCCGGTTGCGAACTTGTAGACGAACTCGGCGGCAGACGCTGGACGGGACAGAATCGCGCAGAGAGGTACGGCGCTCGCCCCCACCAATAGCGAACGGCGGCTGATGCGTCCGAGCTTCGAGACAGTCATGTTTTCCTCCTGATCCTGTATTGACGTTGTGCGGCTGCATGAGCCTGCGCTGGCTTTCAGCTCTCCGGGCTCTTCGACCGCCCGCATTCGGGCAACAGCCATCGCTCGCCCACCGCAACATGCAGCGGGCGGAACTCTTCACTCGGATTCGGCGTGACTGGCGCTTAGTGCTGGTGCGCTAAAGCCACTGCTTGATCTGCCTTGCGACCTCGGCGGTGGAGATCCCGTAGCGGTCGTGCAGCGTCGGAAGTGCGCCGGCGTCAAGAAATTCGTCCGGCAATGCGATCTGGCGGAACGGCGGATGGATGCCTGAACGCAGCAGGAGTGCGGCAACCGCCTCGCCGAGACCGCCAATCGTCGTGTGGTTTTCGGCGACGACGACCAAGCGGCCTGACTTGCCGGCTTCACGCAGTATCGTCTCGGCGTCGAGCGGCTTGATGGTCGGAACATGGAGCACCGCAGCATCGACGCGGTCGTTCTTCAGAGTTTGCAAAGCCTCGAGCGCACGCATGGTCATGATGCCGGATGAGATGATTAGAACATCCTTCCCGTCACGAACCAGCTTGGCTTTGCCGAGCTCGAACTTGTAGTCGTATTCATCCAGCACGACCGGCACCTGGCCTCGCAGCAGGCGCATGTAGACCGGCCCCTGATGCGCCGCGATCGCGGGCACCAGCTGCTCGATTTCATGAGCATCGCAGGGATCGATGACCGTCATGTTCGGCATCGCGCGAAACAGCGCGAGATCCTCTGCGGCTTGATGACTCGGGCCATACCCCGACGTCAGGCCGGGCAACGCGCAGACGATCTTCACGTTGCGGTCTTCCTCCGCGATCGTCTGATGGATGAAGTCGTAGGCGCGGCGCGAAGCGAAGACCGCGTATGTGGTTGCGAATGGCATGAAGCCTTCGGCGGCAAGACCGGAGGCCGCCCCGAACAGAAGCTGCTCGGCCATGCCCATCTGATAATAGCGGTCCGGAAATTCCTTCGCGAAGATGTGCAGGTCGGTGTATTTGCCAAGATCGGCCGTCATGCCGACCACATCGGGACGGCTGCGCGCGAGCTCGACGAGCGCGTGTCCAAACGGCGCCGGCTTCGTCTTCTGCCCCTCCGCCGCGATCGAAGCGATCATGGCTGAGGTCGTCAGGCGCGGCTTGCCCGGCTGGGGTGCTGATCTGACGGTCTTCATGCCTGCCTCCCGGCTTCCAGCGCGGCCAGCGCGAGCTGCCATTCGTGCTGCTCGACCCGGATGAAATGGTTCTTTTCGCGCTGCTCCAGGAAAGGAACGCCCTTGCCCATCAGCGTGTCGGCGACGATCATGCGCGGCTTGGGCGCTGGGTGAGACTTGGCGGCATCGAATGCCGCAACCACGGCATCGAGATCATTGCCGTCGATCCGCTGCACAAACCAGCCGAAAGCCTGAAGCTTCTCGACCAGCGGCTCGAACGCCATCACCTGCGTCGAAGGACCGTCCGCCTGCTGATTGTTGACGTCGACGATGCCGATCAGATTATCGAGCCTGTAATGGCCCGCCGACTGGATGGCTTCCCAGACCGAGCCCTCGTCGAGCTCGCCGTCGGAGAACAACGTGTACACCCGCGCCTCGGATTTCTTGCGCTTGAGCCCCAGGCCCATGCCGACGGCGATACTGAGCCCAAGCCCGAGCGAGCCGCCCGACATTTCCATTCCCGGCGTGTAGGACGCCATGCCAGACATCGGCAGGCGGCTCTCGTCGCTGCCATAGGTTTCGAGCTCGTCCTCGGGGACGATCCCCGCCTCGATCAAAGCCGCATAAAGCGCGATGGCGTAGTGCCCGTTTGATAACAGGAAGCGGTCGCGGTCTTCCCAGGAGGGATCTTCCGGCCGGTAGCGCATTGCGTGAAAATAGGCCACGGCAAGGACGTCGGAGATGTCCAGCGCCTGTGCGATATAGCCTTGCCCCTGGACCTCGCCCATGCGCAGCGCATTGCGGCGAATGTTATAGGCGCGGTCCGTCAGCTTGGGCGTGTTGGTCAGCGTTTCCATCGATCTGGACCTTGTCTTGCTGGCTCAGTGGATCAGCATGCCACCGTTGACGTCGATCACGGCACCAGTCACGTAGGCGGAGAGATCCGAAGCCAGGAAGGTGTAGATGCCGGCGACGTCGTCTGCCGTGCCGAGGCGATTGAGCGGAATGCCTTCCAGGATCTTCGCCCTCATTTCGTCGGTCAGCTTGCCCGAGGTGATATCGGTGCCGATCAGGCCCGGCGTCACGCAATTGACGCGGATGCCGTCCGGGCCGAACTCACGGGCCATCGCCTTTGCGAGACCGAGCACGCCAGCCTTGGCCGCCGAATAATGCGGGCCGCCAAAGATTCCGCCGCCGCGCTGGGCCGAAACCGAGGACATGCAGGCGATCGATCCGGACTTGCGTGCGCGCATGTGCGGGATCACCGCCTGGGAGAGGAACAGAATGCCCTTGAGATTGACGTCCTGAATGCGATCCCAATCTGCCGGCGAGATATCCAGGAACTTGACCGGCTGGGTGATGCCGGCGTTGTTGATGAGAATATCGATGCCCCCGAAGGCTTCCATCACGCGAGCGACGGCCTGCTCGCAGGATGATTTATCGGCGACGTCGCATCGCAGCCCAATGTGGGACGTGCCAAGCGACGCCGCGGCGTCCGCCGCCGCGCTCGCGTCAACGTCGAGAATGGCGACGCGGGCGCCCTCGGCGGCGAACCGCCGTGCCGTGGCAAGCCCGATGCCGCGCGGCGATGCCGCGCCCGAAATGATGGCCGCCTTAGTGCTGAGCAGCATCAGTTCCTCCCGCGAATTTTTTCCCTTGGCAGCCCAAGAATGAACCGCGGAGGCGCAGCAGACAAACGCACAGTTGTCACGGATCGATGAATCTGGTTCACTTATGGAATGCTGTCGAATATCCCGATATCGGCAATTCGCGCCTTTGAAGCCGCTGCTCGCACGGGATCATTCCGTGATGCCGCGAATGAGCTTCACCTGACGCCGAGTGCGGTCAGTCATGCGATCCGCAAGCTGGAGGACACGCTCCGCACCGTTCTGTTCGAACGCAGCGCGCGATCAGTGCGGCTCACGCCGGCCGGCGAAAATCTGATGCGTCACACGGGAGCGGCCTTCGATCAGCTTCGCCGTGGCCTCGAGGAAGTCGCCGCGCGCGGACCACAATTGGTGCGCGTCCATTCGGCACCTAGTTTTGCTGCGCAATGGCTGGCACCACGCCTCGCACAATTTTTCGCCGCCTATCCGAAGCTCGAAGTGCGGCTGGCTGCGAGCACGGACTACGCTCGCTTCAGCAACGATGATTTCGATATCGATATCGTCTACGGGCCGCCGCGCGCGGAGGGCGTGGAGGTTGTTCCTCTCCCCGAGGAGACGGTCACCCCGCTCTGCTCCCCTGCTCTCGCAAAATCGATCAGGAAGCCTGCCGACCTTCTCGATCAGACGCTGATCCGCTCCGACGTGAAGCAGGTGCAATGGCACCAATGGTTTACCGCCAACGGATTGGAAGCCCCCGCCCTGCACGGCATGAGGTTTGATCGCAGCTTTCTGGCAATCGCAACGGCAGCGGAGGGATTGGGAGTAGCGTTAGAATCAACGCTTCTGGCCGAACGCGAACTGGCGAGCGGGCGATTGGTTGCGCCGCTGGCAGGACGCGCCAACGATATCCGCTACGTCGGCCATCGCCTGATCTACCCGCGCGCCAGCCGACAGAGATCTGCGGTACGAGCCTTTGCAGATTGGCTCATGGCGCAACTCGATGGCGAACATGCCATTTCCCCGCGCTGAAGTTCTTCGCAGCACGTTCGATAGGACACACGCCGGCGAAAGAGCAGCGACGGGCCCCTAGTCGGGATAAAACCTGCTCCAATCGATGTGAATGGCCAACTCAAAATCATGGGAGAGGCGTGAACTTCAACTGGCTGAGCGGCGCGACCTTGTCGGTGCGTGTCATCTTAAACTCGGTGCTCGGACCGAGCCACTTGTCCCAGAGTTGGTTGATCTCGCCGGCCCGGTCCATCGCGAGTAGGGTCTCGTTGATCTTCGCGAGCAGCGCCGGCTCGTCCTTCTTCATGCCAACGCCGATCGGCTGCAGGACCATCGGCTCCTCGATCATCTTTAGCGGCTGCCCGGCCTCCTTGGACTGGTTCACGAGCTTGGTAATGGTCATGGTATTCGCGACCATTCCGACGGCCTTGTTCTGTTGAACGGCCATGAAGGCCGAACCAGTATCGACGAAAGTCAGCGGGTCGGATTCGTTCATCTTGATCGCGAGTTCCGACGTCGATCCCTTGGTCGACGCCAGCCGCTTGCCCTTGAAGTCGGCTTTGGCGGTCCCGGGGTCGCTCGCCTTTACTGCCAGCATTTCCTTGGCGATATAATAAGGATCGGAAAACTGGATCTGCTCGGCACGTCCCAGCGTGTAGGCGAGGTTCGCCACCGTGATGTCGACGTGACCGAGCTTGACCTCGGGCACGCGCGCCTCGACCGAGAGCGGAGTGATCTTGGCGACAACGCCCCAGCGTTGGGCGATGGCCTTGCAGAGGTCGACGTCAAAGCCGACCATCTCACGCGTCTTGGCATCAGGGGCCGCAAACGGTGGTACGTCCGCGAAGGTTCCGCAGCGCAGTTCCTTGCGCTGCGTGATGTCCGAGAGCTGGTCGGCGCACGCCATCGACGCGATCCCGGCAAGGCCTGTGAGCGCTGCCACCAAGCCGATCGAACGGTTCTTGAAAGACATTCGTACTCTCCTTCTGGTTGATCACATCAAGGCAATATGGTCATCGGGTGTGCAGGTCCGATAGGAAGCGCTGTGCACGCGGATGCTGTGGTGAGCGGAAGAAGTCGCCCGGAGCTCCCGTCTCGAGCACCCTTCCGGCGTCCATGAACCAAACACGGTCGGCGACATCGCGCGCGAAATTCATCTCGTGGGTCACGCACATCATGGTCATTCCATCACGTGCAAGCCTGCGCATGACCGAGAGCACCTCGCCCACCATCTCCGGATCGAGCGCGCTGGTCGGTTCGTCGAACAGCATCGCCGGCGGCTCCATGGCGAGCGCTCGCGCGATTGCGACGCGCTGCTGCTGTCCACCGGAGAGCTGGGCGGGGTAGTTCTGCGCCTTGGCCGAGAGGCCTACGCGGTCCAATAGCCGAAGCGCCGTTTCGCGCGCGTCGCTGCGTTTGACGCCGTTCACCTTCATCGGTGATAGCATGACGTTGTCGAGCGCGCTCAGGTGCGGAAACAGGTTGAAGCTTTGGAAGACGAAGCCGATGCGGCTCCGGAGGTGGTTCAGCGCGGAGCCACGCAGCTTGGCGTGGACGTCCTTGCCCTCGAACAGCACCGAGCCGGACTGGATTTCCTCGAGCCTGTTGACGGTGCGGATCAGCGTCGACTTGCCCGAACCGGATGGCCCGCAGACCACTACCACCTCGCCTTTCTTGACCTCGGCGTTGACGTCGGTCAGCGCGGCGAGCGCCCCAAAGAACTTGTGGACAGCGATGAATTTGATCATCGGATCGGCATCTCCGGATGGTGTCTCACGGGACATGGTCATGCCCCTGATGCGCTTGCGGCTGTGGCAGGCATTGCAGACTCGGCAGCCACGCTTACGGTTCGGCGCGCGGCAATCCGCCGCTCGATCATGTTGATGGCCTGCGTCAAGCTCCAGCAAACGATGAAGTAGCTGATGGCAAGGATGAAGTAGACTTCGAACGGCTTGGTCAGCAAGCGGTTGTTGATCTGGCCGGCTGCAAAGGTGAGCTCCGGGACGTTGATGATGTAGCCGAGCGTGGTCTCCTTGATGGTGGAAACGAACTGGCTGAGGATGCTCGGGATCATGTTGAACAGCGCCTGCGGCAGAATCACGTAGCGCATCGCGCCGAGATGGCTGTGTCCGAGCGCGCGGGCGGCGTCCATCTGACCTTGTGGCAGCGCCAGAATGCCGGCACGCACAATCTCGCTCAGGAATGCGGCTTCATAGCCGACCAGCGTGACCAGCATGGTCGCGAAAGCCGGTACGCTATGACCGATCAAGAGCGGCAGCACGAAATAGACCCATAGGATGATCAGCAGCAGCGGCACGCCGCGGGTGATGTAGACCATGGCCATGACCGGCCAGCGCAGCGCGCGCCACGGCGACAGGCTGGCGAGTGCCATCGCTACGCTCAGCGGAAACGCCAAAGCAATGCCGAGGACAGAGAGAATGAGGGTGGCCGCGATGCCGCCAAGCGGGCCGTTCGGATACTGGCCGACGAGCAGCAACAGCCAGTTGTCCCTGACGATATCGATCATGCTCGGGAGCAGCGACATGATCAGACCGCTCCGGCCATGCGGCTGCGCTGCTCGAGATAGTGACCAAGCCACATCAGCAGCAGCGAGCAGACGAGGTAAACGATCGTGGCAATCAGATAAGTCTCGAACGGTCGAAAACTCTGGTTCTCGACCTCCTTGACGGCGTGGGTGAGCTCGGCGACGCCGATCGCCATCGCAAGACTGGAGTTCTTGAACAGCGAGACTGTATGGTTCACCAGCGCCGGCATCGCGTTGCGAACCGCCTGCGGCAGCAGGATGTAGGTCATTGCTCCGACGTAGCTATGCCCCAGGGCACGGGCGGCTTCCCACTGCCCCCTCGGCACGGCGCGCAGACCGGAGCGTTGATCTTCGCTGAAATACGCAGCCTGACACAACCCCAGAGCAACGACCGCAAACACCGCTTCGCCATTGTGATCGCCGAGCCACATCTGAACGGAGCCTGGCAGCAGGCTCGAAATGCCGAAATACCAGAGCATGAGCTGCACCAGCGTCGGCACATTGCGGTGGTAGGAGACGTAGATCGCGACAAAACCGCTGGCAATCCGGCCCGGAAGCATCCGGACCGCAAGAAGGATCATTCCGAGACTCATCGCCAGCAACCATGAGCCAATAAAGATGATAAAGGTCATCTTCACCCCATGGACCAGCATCCGGCTGAACTCCGGATTGAGCAGGACGGCCATGAGGTCGAAACCCTTCATCGCGCGCCCCTCATCTAGGTCGGGAGAAAGGGTTTTGGGGAGCCCTCGGGGCGCGTGGTCGACAGGCCACCCGGCACCTGCAAGGTCGGAGTGATTTCGATGTAACCCACATTCACCGCTACGGGAGCCGCGATCGCAAACGCGATCGCATCGGCAATGTCCTTTGCCTCGGGCAGCTCAAAGCCTTCGATGAAGTTCGCGCGTGTTTCGGCGCTGTCGCCGTGGACATGGGCGAAGATATCGGTTGCAACCCGGCCTGGGCAGATCTCCGTGACGCGCACGCGCTTGCCGAAGCAGTCGATCCTGAGCTGACTGGTCAGCATGCTGACGGCCGCCTTGGTCGCGTGGTAGCTTGAATTGCCCGCGAAGTTGTAGGCGCCGGCGATCGAGGTGATGTTCACCACGTGACCGCGATCGCGCTGAGCCATGCCCGGCACGAGCAGGCGGCAGAGATGCAGGATCGCGCGCAGGTTGACGTCGACCAGGAGATCGATGTCCTCCGCATCCGCCTGAAGAAATTTCTTCGGCCGGTCGACGCCCGCGCTGTTGACGAGCACGTCGACTTCGATGCCCTGAGCAAGCTTGCTGATAGCCGCGATATCTCTGACGTCGACCGCGTGCGGGATGCAGCCGGTGCGATCGGCCAAAGCTCTCAGCGCATCCGCACTCCGGGCGAGCGCATGGACCATCAGGCCTTCACGCGCCAGGCGCTCGACAACCGCCAGGCCGATTCCTGACGAGGCGCCGGTGACGAGAGCAGTCCTGTAGTCCGAGAATGGCATCTGGTTCCTCACCCTCTGAACACGCTAAACGATCCCGTAACTTCACCGCCAAGACGGATTAACTGTGGTGGGATAAGGTCCCCTTATGATCATCCACGCGCTCCGCCGGAGCCCGCCACAAGCCGGGAAACCGGCACGATTTCCCCGCCGGTCGCCTCGATCGAGGCGCGAATCCCTCGGGCCAGCTCGACGGCGCCCTGGGTATCCCCATGCAGCAGGATCGATTTGACCGGCATCGCGAGCGCCTTTCCGCTGGCGGCGATGACCACTCCGTCACGCAGCAGACGCTCGACCCGCTCGGCGACCACCCCGGCATCGTGAATGACCGCACCGGGCTTTGCCCGAGACACCAGCAGGCCCTCGTCGTCATAGGCCCGGTCCGCCAGAAACGTCGTGGCGACCCTGATCCCGCACTGCGCCGCCGCCCCCTCGATGGCGCGGCTGCTCGAGGAAACGATCAGGAGATTGGGATCGAACGCGGCGACCGCGCGGACCAATGGCCGGGCAAGATCGGCGTCGGCAGCCGCCATGTTGCCCAGCGCCCCGTGAAAGCTCATATGCGTGACGCGATGCCCGACGGCCCGCGCGATGCCATCGAGGGCGCCGAGCTGGTACGTGACCATGGCGGCAAGCTCGGTGGTGTCGATCTGCATCACGCGCCGGCCAAATCCCTGACGGTCCGGAAATCCGACATGAGCCCCGAGGTCGACGCCGCGCGCCTTGGCGCGCTCCGCCGTGCGCTGCATGATCAGGGGATCGCCGGCATGAAAGCCGCACGCGACGTTGGCCGAAGACACGAGGTCGATCAGCGCTTCGTCGTTGCCCATCGGCCACGGACCAAAACCTTCGCCCATATCGGCGTTGAGATCGATCTTCATGATGTCTCACCTTCGATCGGCTGCAGTGCGAACAGCGGCGTGCCGTAGCCAACGATCGTGCCGTGCGCGACCAGCACATCGGTCAGCGTTCCTGCCCGAGGCGCGGGCACGGCCAAAAGCAAAGGACCGATTTGCAGGAAGCCGAGAGGATCGCCAGCCCGGACATCGGCAGCGACCAAAGCGATTGCGCGCTCGTGAAGCGGGTGACGATCCAGAAAGATGCCCGGCGATGGAGCGCGGACCGTAATTGAGGGCTCGTCGACGGACGCGATCTCCTCGCCATCAAGGACGCGCACCGATGCACCATCGTTCACCAGGCGCAACGTAGCATTCGGACCACGCAGCTCGAGCAGCCCGAGATCGGCGTCCTTGAGCCAGGCGCTCAACTGCTCGACGTGATCGAGAGGCGTGCTCATCGACCTCTCCCTTCGCGGCAGTGAAGCTCGACCAGACGACGGGCGTTTGCGAGCCAGCGGCGGATGTCCGCCGAGGCATCGAGCGCTTCATCCCAGCTACAGCGTATGAAGCGAACGCTGCTCCCGATCGGGGCTTGGCCGAGACGCCAGAGGTCTGCCTCGATCACCGTGCCGATTTTGGGATAGCCGCCGGAGGGCTGTGCATCGCGCATCTGGATGATGGGCTGGCCGCCATGGGGCACCTGAATGACGCCGGGCACGATGCCATGCGAGCGCAATTCCAGTGGACGCAGCGGGTTGAGCTCACGGCCGGCAAGCCTGTAGCCATAGCGGTCGCTCTGCGCGGTAATTTTCCAGGCCGTCGACCACAATGCATCGTGCGATGAATTGCTGAAGCAGTCGTACTCGGCAGCCGGCAACACGCGAACGGCGGGCATGCCATCGGCCTCAAGGGGAAGCGCCAGGCCGGGCGGAACTAGACCGAAGCCAGACGCGGCCCGGTCGTTCGAACGGCCGGTCGGCAGTTCGTCACCGTCGCGGAGCGGCCGCCCCTCGTGGCCACCAAACGAGCCTCTCAACTGCGTGCTGCGCGAGCCGAGCACAGCCGGCACGTCAATGCCATCCGCGATGCACAGATAGGCGCGGGTCGCCCGCCATGTCGTCTGTTTGGGAAGCGAAAGCGACAGCACTTGTCCCGCTTCGGCGCGATGCACCCACCACGGCAACACCGGCGCTTCATCGAGCCGTCCCGCGCAGTCGGCGCCGGTGACGGCAAAAACGGTCGAGCGCTCGAACCGGACCTTGAAGGGAAAAACCGGGATCTCAATGGCCGCTGCGTTCTCCTCGTTGCGCAGCAGAATGTTGCCACCGGCGAGCGCGAGCGGATCCATAGCGCCCGATGTTCCGACGCCAAGATTGAGCCCACCGGTACGGCCGAGATCCTGGACCGTCGCAAGCGCGGCCGCTGACAAAACCCTGATCATCGCAGCACCCGGGCGGCCTTGAAGCGGACGCTGTCGCCCGGCTGAAGTAGCGCGGGCGGGCTGCGATTCACATCGAAGAATGCGACCTCTGTACTGCCGATCGTGTTCCATCCGCTGGGTCCGTCGGAGGCAGACACGCCGGTCTGACTACCGCCGATTGACACGGCTCCACGCGGAATCTTCAGCACCGGCACCTTGCGGCGCGGGGTCGCGATGCGAACATCCATGCCGCCGAGGTAACAATAGCCGGGGTGACTTCCGAGCGCAAATACGGTGTAGGTCGGCGCGCTGTGGCGTTCGACGATCTCATCGACACTCATGCCGGTGTATTCGACGACATCGGACATATGCGGTCCAGCTTCGCCACCATAGACGACGGGCAGATCGATGCAGCGCCCGGCGATCGGAAGCGGCGCGACGACGTTCCAGAGTTCGATCAGCCTTTGTTCGATCTCCTCTGGCCGCCGCGGCGGCTCGACGAAAGCCAACATAAGGTTGTTCATGCCTGGCACAGCTTCGCGCACGCCGGGAAATCCGGCAGCCTCGTGCGCCATGGCCCAGATCCGCCGCTGCGTTTCGAGCGAGGTCTCGCCCGGCGCCTCGAACAGCAGGGCCGTCGTCCCGAGCAGGCTTGTGCGAGGCCGATCCGTCGTCATGGCTGCCCGCTCCGCCGAAAATTCGTCTCGAGATGGTGGATGCTAACACCGCCGCTGATAAAATCGGGATCGTCGACGAGGCGCCGGTGTAGCGGCAGGTTGGTTGCAATCCCCTGGATTCGGGCCTCGTCGAGCGCCACCCGCAACCGCGCCAACGCCTCCTCGCGCGTCGCGCCATGGACGATAAGCTTGCCGAGCAGCGAGTCGTAGTACGACGACACGCGGTAACCGGCACTCGCGTGACTGTCGATGCGCACGCCAGGTCCACCCGGCATCTGCCAGATATTAATCACACCGGGCGAAGGCACGAAGCTGTCCGGGTCTTCGGCATTGATGCGGCACTCGAACGCATGACCGTGACAGGCGATGTCGCCCTGCCTGAACGGCAGCCTTTCACCCTGCGCCACACGGATCTGAGCCTCGACGAGATCGATCCCGGTGGTCATTTCGGTAATCGGATGTTCTACCTGAAGGCGCGTATTCATCTCGATGAAGTAGAACGCGTCATCTTCGACCAGAAACTCGAAGGTGCCGACGCCGCGATAGCCGATCTGCCGGCAAGCCTCCGCGCAGCGCTCGCCGATTTCGCGGACTAGTGCATCCCGAATCAGCGGGGCTGGCGCCTCCTCGATCACCTTCTGATGCCGCCGCTGTAGCGAGCAATCGCGGCTGCCAAGCCAGACCGCGTTACCGTGCGCATCGGCGATCACCTGGATCTCGACGTGGCGCGGGCGACCAAGGAATTTCTCGACATAGATTTCGCTGTTGCCGAACGCCCGCCGCGCTTCTTCTCGAGTTAGGAGCAGCGCATCGCGCAAGCCGTCTTCGCTCTCTACCATCCGCATGCCGCGACCGCCGCCGCCGCCCGCGGCTTTCAGGATCACGGGATAG
The DNA here is from genome assembly GCF_020193615.1 of Bradyrhizobium sp. IC4059. Classification (NCBI taxonomy): domain Bacteria; kingdom Pseudomonadati; phylum Pseudomonadota; class Alphaproteobacteria; order Hyphomicrobiales; family Nitrobacteraceae; genus Bradyrhizobium; species Bradyrhizobium sp. IC4059. The sequence continues at coordinate 312,889 of NZ_JADYVH010000003.1, read as the reverse complement.
CCGATCTCGTGTGCCGCCATGCGCACGACATCAATATCCTCAGTCAGGGCCGCATCGGGACCGGGGACGCATGGAACGCCCGCCGCTCTCATGGCGCGCTTGGCCGCGATCTTGTCACCCATGACGCGCATGCTCGCGGCGGCCGGACCAATGAACTTCAGCCCCGCGGCCTCGACCTGCTCGGCAAAGCTGGCATTCTCGGACAGAAATCCGTAGCCGGGATGGACCGCCTCGGCACCACTGACCTCGGCCGCAAACAAAATCGCCTTCTGGTTCAGGTAGCTCTGCGCGGCCGCGGCCGGCCCGATACATAGCGCCTGGTCGGCATGGCGCACATACAGCGCCTCTCGATCGGCTTCGGAATGGACTACGATCGTACGCAGCCCCAGACGCCGACACGTCCTCTGGATGCGCAGAGCGATCTCTCCCCGGTTGGCTATGAGAACCGAGTTAAACATGGGATCACGCAAACCGTATCAGTTCTTGTCCGGCCTCAACTTCCTGACCAGATGCAACCAGGATCGCGGACACCGTGCCGTCTTGTTCGGCGCGAACCTCGTGGAACATCTTCATCGCCTCGATGACACAGAGTGGTGTTCCGGCCGTCACAGCCTGCCCTACCGAAACGAAGACCGGCGCATCCGGCGCCGGCTGCAGATGGACAATTCCGAACAGGGGGGCTGCGACGTTCGCCTCGCTCTTCGGCGTTGCATCGGGCTCGGCACGAGTCGGCCGCTGTGTGGCGTGTGCGGACGGGGCCTTGTTGATCGGTGCCCGGACCATATCGTTCGGCTGCTCCCGACGAACCAGCCTGAGCGACCAGCCGTCTTCGCTGAACTCCATCTCGTTCAGATCAGACGCAGCCATCGCATCGATCAGGCACTTGATCCGGTCCAAATCCATGTTCCGCCCCCCATACGGGATCGTGGCCCTGCACATGCAACGCCGAACTCGACGCTAGCGCTATCGATTCCTGCCGACCAAGACGGATTGGCTTTGCCCCTATAAGGGAGCGCTATGACGCCTTTTGAGACCGCTCTTCAGGCGCTACGAGGTTTCCCGGCAGACCGGCCACAAGCTCCAGCAGAATCTCCTTGATCGCCTGCGCCGGTTCGGACAGCGGCAAGTGATCGGACTGGCACAGCGCCAGCGGGGCCTCGATCACCGGATCGATAATGCAGGATTGCCAGGCATCGCAGGACGAAGCGACCTGCCGTGCCATCGATTCGGGCAGGATGGTGGCGCCGAGTCCATCGGAGATCACGGCAGCCAGGGTGCTGGCGGATTCGATTTCCGCCACGACTTTCGGCACCTTGCCGATAGCCGCGAACGCGTCGTTCACCATCTTGCGGACCACATTGTAGGGACGCGCGAGGTAGAGTTCGGTGTCCACGAGCATCGCGAGCGGCACTTCGGCCGGTGGCGCCACCATGCTGCCGCGGCCGACAAGGTAGAGCGGCTCGCGCAGCAACGGCTGGAAGGCTAGACCGTGGACGGCAGTCTTGCCGCCGTAGAGAACCGCCAAGTCCATGCGGCCGTTCATTACGAGCTCGGAAAGCGTGGTGCCATAGGTCTCGTTCAAATAGAGCAGAATGCCGGGGTGCCGCGCCCGTACCGCCCGCAGCAGCGGCAAAGCCAGTCCTGCCGCGGCAGTCCCTGGCGCGAGTCCCACGGCCACGGCGCCGGAGATGTTCTTCGCGGCCGCATTCATGTCGGCACGCGCCTGGTCGCATTGCCGGAGGATGAGCTGGGCGTGGCGATACAGCACCTTTCCGGCCTCGGTCGGCACTACGCCGCTTTTGGTGCGCACCAGAAGCTGCTGACGCACCTCACCTTCCAGGGTCGCGAGCTGTTGACTGAGCGCCGGCTGCGCCACATGCAGCACATCGGCCGCTTGCGTCAGGCTGCCGACGTCGACGATCTTCACGAAATACTGCAGTCGCCTGAGATTCATGTCGTCTCCTCAGACCACCTTCTGCTCTGACCGGGAGCAGAGTATCCATAAGATATGCCTATCAGGCCAGATTGAACTCGTGTTGGCCAGCGGCCGGCTGTGTCTCTAGCGTCGCACCTCGCTTAGCCAGGGTCAATCACTATGAACCATCCTCGGATCTCCGCACGCGTGAAGCGCATCAAGCCTTCGCCCAGCTCGGCGGCAGCCGATCGGGCAACGACGCTGAAGCGGGAGGGCAAGAACATCGTCAGCCTCGTCGTCGGCGAGCCGGATTTCGATACGCCCGCGAACATTCGCGCCGCGGCCTCAAAGGCAATGGACAAGGGCGCAACCCGCTACACGATGTTGGCCGGCTCCGTCGATCTGCGCCAGGCGATTGCCGCGAAACTGAAGCGCGAAAACAATCTCGTCTACTCACCTTCCGACATCATCGTCACCAACGGTTGCAAGAGCGGCATCTACAGCGCGCTGGAGGCGACGATCGAGGCCGGCGACGAGGTGATCATCCCGGCGCCCTACTGGGTGTCGTACCCCGATATGGTGATTGCCTGCGACGGCGTTCCGAAGATTGTCGCGTGCCCGGAAAGCCAAGGCTTCAAGATCTCACCGGCGCAGCTCGAAGCGGCAATCACGGGCAAGACACGATGGCTGATCATCAACTCGCCTTCGAATCCGACAGGCGCGAGCTACTCAGCTGCGGAGTACCGCATGTTGGCCGAAGTCCTCGCACGGCATCCCCACGTACTTGTCATGACCGATGACATCTACGAACACATCCGCTTCGACGGCCGCGCAACGCCGCATTTGCTGAACGCTGCACCCGAGCTGGCGGACCGCGTGGCTGCGGTCAACGGCGTGTCGAAGACCTACGCGATGACCGGCTGGCGGATCGGCTGGATCGCCGGGCCCGCCGATCTGATCCGTGCGCTGAACACGCTGCTGTCGCAGGCAGCCGGCAACGCCTGCTCGATCAGCCAGGCCGCCGCTGTCGAAGCGCTCAACGGTGATCAGAGCTTCGTTTCCGAAAGCGTCGCGATTTACCGTACCCGCCGCGACCGCGTGCTGACGCGCATCAACCAGATCGAGGGCTTGAGCTGCCTGCCGCCCGATGGCGCGTTCTATCTCTACGTCAATTGCGCTGGCCTGATCGGTCGAACCACTCCGGCCGGGGCGCGCCTCGAAACCGACAGCGACGTCGCCATGTACCTGCTCGAAAGCGTTGGCGTTGCGGTAGTTCAAGGTAGCGCCTATGGGTTGTCGCCGTACTTCCGCATCTCGATCGCCACGTCGCTCGATGTGCTCGACGACGGCACCAATCGTATCGCTCGCGCTGTTTCCGAACTCCGCTGACACCCCCATCGAAAGCATCCCATGTCAGACGCCGGCATCGCAAAGAACCCCTCAGCCCCGCAAGTCGATCCTGCGGTGATCGCAAAACTGATGACTATTCCGGTCGCCTTGCTCAGCGATCAGTTGCACCGCAATTGCGGCAGCATCGGGCTAATCCCCTATCACTCACCGGCGCCGATGGCGGGCACCGCGGTGACGGTGAAGACGCGGGGCGGCGACAACCTCGCCATCCTGCGCGCCTACGACTTTTGTCATCCCGGCGACGTGATGGTTGTCGATGCCGGCGGCGATATCTCCAACGCACTGGTCGGCGGCATCATGACGTTGGGCGCGGCCTCGCTCGGGCTTGCCGGCATGGTGCTCGACGGCGCCATTCGCGATCTCGCGGAAATTCGTCAGCGCACTTTTCCCGTGTACGCGCGCGGTGTGACCCATCGCGGTCCCTACAAAGATGGTCCTGGAGCGATCAACGTCCCGATCACCGTCGGCGGCATGCCCGTGAACGCGGGCGACATCATCGTAGGTGATCAGGACGGCCTTCTTGCATTCCCACCCTCCCTGGCTGCAACGGTCATCGAGAAAGCACTGGCCCAGGAGCAAAAGGAACACGGTACCATCCACGCGATCCGTGAGGGCCGATGGGATCGCGCTTTCGTCGATGCGCTCGAGGCTCGTTGCGCGAACTGAGCGGCAATGACGACATTCTGATCGCGCGGCAGTCCGGGTTGCTCGCCTCAGTATCCTCGACGACGCGCACGGGGTCGAGCCAAGCGAGCGCAGCGCCGATGTCCTGCTTTGCCGTCCAGGCGCCCTCAACTGAACTTTCAAATCGAGCTTGGAAAGGCCGCCCATGTTCAAAGGTAATCTTTGGTCGGCCGCGCTCTCGCTGATCAGCGACATAAGCTGATGCCTGCTTCTTGATATCGGCGAGAGGTAGCGCCGCTTGCAGAACTCTTACACGCTCTGCGGCGAGCGCCTTGATCTGCGCTCGCAGGTTCGACACCGCTTGCGCCGGGGTTGCCTTCGTCCCCTCAGGCTTGGCGCGACTCGGCTTTGCCATCTCATAGGTCCCAGCCGCGCCCAAGAGCCAATGCTTGATGTTGGCGACGAGGTTCGCCAGATTTCGATGCTGCTCTTGAAGATCGGTGAGCCGCCCTTGAAGACGCGCTAGCTCTTGATCCATTGACGCCAGCTCGGATGCGGGAGCCGTACTACGCGCTCTGGAGAGTTCGGAAGCTCGGCGCGCGACCGAGGCGAAACGAGCGCGCGTTAATCATCGTTCTCGCAGCTTCGAAAAGCTCGCGTTCGACGAGCGGATCGAATGCATTGTACGCCCGAATCCACATGCCCGGTTCGTTGCGCACTCGCCTTTTCTTCAACTTGGAGGAACAACGATTCCAAACGTTGTCGCCGGCATATTTCTCATTGATCAGAAGTTGATGGACCGTACCCCTGGTCCAGGGACGCCCAAGATCGGTTGTGATACCCTGTTCATTGAGATCGGCAGCAATCTCTCCCTCGCTGCGACCCTCATGAACGAAAGCCTCGTAAACATTGCGGACGAGAGCGACTTCTTCCTGGGGGCCGAGGGTCAAGATCACGCGATCAGTCTGGATACTCTTTTGCTCGCCGCGCCCGAGAACTCCTTTGATCGCGCCACGTTCGTCGATCAAGGTTCGCCGCAAGCCAAATCCTGCCGCACCACCCTGACGGTAGCCCTTTTCGATCAGTCGCCCCTGACCCGCAAACACTTTGGTAGAAAGCTCGCGGCTATATTCGCCGGCCATCGCGCGCTTGACGCCTTTGACGATGGTCGAAATCGGGCTGCCGTCATTGTCAAATTGCTCCGCGCAGTACTCGACGGCGATGCCCGCGCGACGACAGATATATTCATAATAGGCGCTTTCGTCGGCATCCTGAAATCGGCCCCAGCGGCTGACATCATAGACAAGAACCAACGTGAAATCGCAGTTGCCGGATTGTACATCTTCGATGAGCTGTCGGAGCGCATCACGCCCCTCGATCTTCAAGCCGCTTTTTCCCGCGTCGACATATGTTCGTACAATCTTGATCCCGCGGGCTTCGGCATATTGCTTGATTGCGTCTGACTGATTTTCTGTCGAGTACTTCTGGTGGTCCGTCGACATGCGAACGTATTCTGCGGCCCAAATAGGACATTCCGGCTGTTCCAACTGGTTACTTTCGTAGAAGGTCCGGCTCGTCACAACTTGCGCCTTCTGATTTCCGGCAACGGAGGTCCCGGCGAATTTCCGCCACTGCGCAAGGAGCACGGTGACAGCCATAGGGCGGTCAAACAACTCATGCACCAAACCGACGCGAGCGAGAGAAGCGTCAAGCACTGGCTGTCGGCACAGCATGGCCCGGATACAGTGTATTTCCTACGTCTCGTGGTTTCGTCGCCCATCATCAGGGCTTTCGTTCTTGGTCTGATCGAAAGCCCGGCGGCACGTCCGCCATCCGATCCGGTTGATCGCTTCTCGCTCGCCACAGCTCGAAAGGCCTATGTCGCTGGCGAAGCCGCTGGCAGGAAGCCGCTAGCAATTGCGCAAAAAGATGACCCTGAACGTGTCCCTAAACGTGTCCCCATAAATGTCCCTGATCAAATTGAGCTCAGCGAACGACAACGCTGGTTTCTGGCACGTCTGGCGGAAGGAGGTCGGTGCGGCGCCAAGGAAATCGTAGCGGAATGGGAGGTATGTCTGAAAACTGCGCGTCGGGACATTGGTGCTCTTCAGAAAGCGCAAGTCCTTGAGTATGTCGGATCGCGCAGAAAAGGACGATATCGGCACAAACAGACGGCGTCGTAGCTACCGTGACGGCCACTGGCTTCATCGACGCTGCGGAGGAGAGCCAAGTCGTTGACACCCGCGATCTTCGCGGCTGTTCGATGTTTCCGCAGCTCGGCCCGGTAGCCCACCCTGAAGACATCACCAGCTTCGAAGTCGCTTCCAAACTGAGGAGTGAGCTTCAATGTTGATCATTGACGATGATGTTGTGAAGGCTGAGCTTGGGCTCAGTGAACTGCCCCGGGCTCAGTCCTAGTCCCATGAACGTAGCCTGGCCCGGCACCTCGCCAATAACACCGGCAACAATGGCTCACGGACGTCCGCATCGAGAATGCTCAAGCCGACGCTTGGCTAAGGATCTGCGCGATTGGGCAGGCCATCGAGAAGGAAGGCCGATGTCCCGATGACGTGTGGGACAAGGCAATTGCGTTGACGCGGTATTGGCGGTCCCCTTCTGCGTCATAGTCAATCACTTGGGAAGGGCCCGCACATCGGCTGCTGACGGACACTCTTGGCAAGCCGCAAGGCCCGCGGCGCCTTCTCAACCGCATTTATTGTTTAAAGGTGCGCGGCGAGGCTCTCGACAGTTGCTGCCCGATATCATCCTCTAACCGTGACGCCGCGCTCCCATACCGGCGCGCAGCGGATCACGCAAAAGGAGGCATCCATGTCCCGTTTGGAATTTCTCTTGGAGACGGCACAATACATCGTCGATTTTGCGCGTTCCCTCGCCGAGGGCCCCGCCGAGCCGCGGCTGGTGATCACCAGCGCTCTCGCGACGTCGGCGTTGATCGTTCTGATCGCTATTCGGTCGTACGTGCACGAGCGCAAGCAGCGTGCCTCGTGACGGCACCGGAGCGTTTTGTTGGCCGCGCTCGCGCGCCAGCTTCTCGGCCGCCGCGACGCTGCGGGCCTCGCGCACCACGCTACCGGCCGCCGCACAGAAGGCTGGCCCGTCGGCGACGCCGGTCTGCCTCTACCCGACACGTCCGAGCGGAATTCTCCCCTCGGGCGGAGTACCGGGTCGGCGCCAACGGATCGGCCCCGGGAAGCTATTGGCGATGCTCAAGACCCGTGCCTCATCCATTTCAAGAGCTATTTTTTGGGCGAGCATGACATCGCCCAGGACCAAGCCACCCACCGGAACGAAGCACCACCCTGTCCCGAGCCGCCCGTATTCGTCGATCTCGTTGACGTTGCCGGACGTTCCCAGCCGGATGCGGTACCGCTTTCCGGTATCGCACCCCACGACGTCGAAATATCCTTTCCTATCGAATTCGACCCTTTGCTGGGGCGAAAGCCAAGAACGCAGCAGTCGCAGCGCTCGACCCTGAACCGTTTTCTCCTCCTTTGCTGCTTGATAAAGCCTACCAACGGCCAAGCTCCGGTCGGTCCACGGGCCGATGCGACCGATCCTTTTCTTACCGGTGCTCACCCGCCCACTAGCCGCGGGAAGAACAATGTCTCTTCGGCCGTCGGATCGAACGCGGTGATCCGGGTTACCTCACCGGGCCGCTTCCGGACCGCCGCGGTATATCCTTTGCTGGTAAACTGGAGAAAAAGTCTTTCCGCCTCTACCAATGCTTCTGCATTGGAGTTGTCGAAGAAGTGCTGGCTGTCGCCGCTGTGATCCATCACGATTTGCACTGCCATGCTGAGACTCCCGATTGCACCTCATAAGCAATGTGGAGTCCGAGCCCTCGTTCCTAACTGACCCAATCGCCACTGGGACACCTTCTACGCTCTGCATCATGGGCATAGGACGGTGCAGTGGCTTTCTCCGACGTCCCTGACGATCGCCTCAGCTTGGTCGAGCTCGACCGAATATCGACATAACGGTGTCGGGCCATGGCGAGCAGTGCGGGGTTCTCAACCGATCGATTGCGTGCTGCCGTGCAGCGTGTCACTGCCGCACCTATGTTAAGTTCACCGCTTTGTGACCCGTGTACTAAAGACCCCCACGGGAGGCTGACCGGCTGGGCCTTTGTGTCGATCACAACGGGTTCGCGGAGATTGCGATCGACCACTGCAGGTTCCTTTGATTTTTCCCGGACTCTGTCAGCTAGTGAACACACGATCGGGCCCCAGCGAAGAACGGCCTTATGGATCGCTTATGACCCGTCACGGGCCGCTCGGCGTGCTTGCAAGCAAACGAGCAAACCGCCACCGATTTAGGACGGATTGAGCGCGAGCCGTGGAGCCGGATGAGCAGAACAGCGAAGTCACTCGCCGAGGTCGAGTATCGGGCAAAGCCGGCGCAGGTGCGGCACCCGCCTTTTAAGCACTACCCGGGGGCCTTTGACAGGGCGCGTGTGACAGCCTTGGCGACAAAACTATCGGCGGGAACAGGCGTTTACCGATCATGTCAGACGCATTCGACTATTTCCGCGCCTACGCCGTCCGAGCTCTTTGCAAGGCCCGATCGATGCCGAAGGGTCGGATGAAGCACCTGCAGCTTGTGGTCGGCCGGATCTATAACCTCCTCAAGAAGGAGGCGGCTTACGGCCCGAACACGCAACACCTGGAAGACTTCCGGGCAGCGCAGAAGCTCGAGAGATCTCTGGACAGTCGGCCCAACGACGACATGGCCCCTCGAACTCGCTTTGCCGCAACGAGTCCTCATCGCACCGGGCAGGAGGTTCGTTGAGTGACTTCCATCGACGCTCGGAACGTTACAGAACTCCTGCGGGAATATGCGCAGCGCACCGCGTTGCGTGGCGGCAACCCCTACCGGGCAAAAGCCTACTCTCGGGCCGCCGACAGCCTAGCGGCTATTGCCGTTCCTCTGGATGCGCTCATCGCCGAAGATCGTCTGACTGAGATTCCGGGTGTCGGCGATGCGATAGCCGACATCATCACCAAGCTTCACAAGACGGGCACTCACCCGAGCCTCGAAAAGCTGCGGAAGGAGATTCCCGAGGGGGTGCTCGAGATGCTTGCCGTTCCGGGTCTGCGTCCGGAGAAAGTGCTGCGCCTCTACAAGGATCTTGGCATCGGCTCGCTCGCGGAGCTGGAGGCCGCCGCCAAGGAGGACCGCATCAAGAAGGTCAAGGGGCTCGGAGCCGCGCTGCAGACCAAGATCCTGCAGAATCTGGCGATCGCCAAAAGCGGAGAAGGCCGCCTCCACCTGCACCGTGCCGCCGCTCTGCTTGCGCAGGCGAAGGATTCGATCCGAAAGGCCCATCCCGAGCTGAAGCGCGTGACGCTCGCAGGCGACTTCCGGCGCGGTTGCGAGCTCGTCCGCGAACTAACGATCGTTGCGGAAGCTCCCAGGGGTGGCAAGACATCGGAGCCTGCTCAGACCGATGGGCTGCGGATCCGCTTGTCCGACCGCAAACACTTCGGCGCCGCCCTTCTCTTCGCCACCGGCTCCACCGCTCACATCGAGCAGCTCCGAGAGATAGCCTCTAAGAAGGGAATGCGGTTGGAGGCCGACGGCTTGCACAAGGGCCGCCCGCTGATCGCCGGCGACGAACCCGACATTTACCACGCTCTCGGGCTGCCCTTCATTGATCCCGAGCTCCGGGAGGGGCGCAACGAGGTCGAGCTGGCTCTGAAGGGCAAGTTGCCGAAGCTCGTCACCGACCAGGATCTGCGCGGAATCCTTCACTGCCACACCGATGCTTCCGACGGCATCGAGACCCTGGAGTCGATGGCGAAGGCAACCCGCCAGCGCGGCTTCGAGTATTTCGGGGTCGCCGACCATTCGAAGTCCGCCCACTATGCCGGGGGTCTCTCCGTGGAAGAGATCGCGCAGCAGCACCGGGAAGCCGACCGGCTCAACAAGCGCTTCGGCAAGGATTTCCGGATCCTGAAAGGCATCGAGTCCGACATTCTGGCGGACGGGTCGCTCGACTATGACGACGAGGTGCTTGAACGCTTCGACTTCCTCGTCGCCAGCATCCATGGCCGCTTCAAGCTGGACCGCAAGGCACAGACGCAGCGCCTGCTTCGGGCGATCTCCCATCCTTGCACCACCATCATCGGCCACATGACCGGACGACAACTCCAGCGTCGACCTGGCTACGAAATCGACGTCGAGAAGGTGCTTCGGGCATGCGCGAAGCACGACGTCGTCGTCGAGATCAACGCTCATCCGTGGCGTCTTGACCTGGATTGGCGCTGGCACCAGGCCGCCCTCGAATTTGGCTGCATGCTGAGCATCAATCCGGACGCGCACTCGATTCCCGAGCTCGACCACATGCACTGGGGCGTCCAGATGGCCCGCAAGGGCGACGTCCCTGCCGACCGGATCCTGAACGCGATGACGTTGCCAGAAATCACGCGCTACCTGCGACAGAAGCGGCGCTCCCTCGCCCGCGCTGCCTGATGTCGCACGCGCACGACCTCTCGCTCGAGGGAAGGTGGTGGCGGTCGCCGCCGATCGCGGGCACCACTTCAGCAAGCCGTCACGGGATCAGATCGTGCTGGTTGAAGGCCGTGGCGTCGAAGGCGACGCCCACGCCGGCCCCTTCGTCGGGCACCGCTATCTCGCCCGGCGCCGACCCCGGCTTCCCAACCTGCGGCAGGTCCACCTGATCCCATTCGAGCTCTTCGCATCCCTCTCGAAGGCTGGTTTCGTGGTCGGAGCCGGAGAGCTCGGCGAGAACATCACCAATGCAGGCCTGGACCTCGAACGGATGCCGCTCGGGACTTCATCGAACTCGGGCCCACAGCCATCGTCGAGTTGACCGGCCTCCGGACGCCCTGTGTCCTGATAGACCGCTTCCGGGCGGGCCTTAAGCGGCGCGTGCACTCGTCGGCGGAAAGGGGCCCTGCATTCAGATGTGGGGTGCTGGGCGTGGTGCGGGTTGGAGGGGCGGTCGTGGCCGGCGATATCGTGCGGGTGCGCCTCCCGCCCACTTCGTTTCTGGCCCTACCGGGCCTGTAAGAGCTCGGTGCACAACTCGGCCGCCTGATGGCCGAATCGAAAAGCGGTCGGCAGATCGGGCCGGCATGACCGCAAACAAGGTAGCGGCGGTACGCTTTGGGGCTGGGGAGGCAATCGACAGTCCGGGACTATTAAGCCGCCGAGCTCCGCTGGCGGCTTTTTTCTTTGACTAGGAGGCGTTCGCCCTGGCTCGTTCGCGGGCTTCGCGGCGGCGTTCACGGCGTTCGCGCCGCAGCTTCGCACGGTCGGCGGGCTGCGTCAGTGGAGGAACCGCCGCTATTTCGGCTACCGGCGGGGTCGTCTCGCTGGCCGCCGCCGCTTGGATTGGCTCCGGCATCGGTCGGGCTTCCATAAATTCAAGCACTTCCCGCCCTTTGGAAGTCAGCCTCCAACCACCGCTTGTGCGTTCGATGAGCCCTTGTGACCAGATGTCGAGATCCGGCACCCGCGCCGCGAGGCGTCTGGTCCGGTCCGCCCAATCGCGTCCGCTGGTCGCCAGGATGGCCATGTCCCTCTTGAGGTCCTCCATCACGGCAAACCCATCCGGATATGCCACCAGGATCTTGAGGACCGTGACTTGGAAGTTCACGTCCGCCCCCCCGATCAACGCCACATCGTGGGCGCGTGCGAAAGGGCATCTCGCCCAATCTGCCTAAGCCTCTCGCGAGAGACTTCGCCCCCGGTTTCCAGGATCTTCGAAGCAACGTGCGTACGTGCGCCGATCTGTCGTCCTAAGACGCTTTCGCACACTTGATCAAGGACCGCGCGCAAAAGCGCGATGGTTGCCGTATCGAACATGAGGTGCCCCCAGAAGGGAAAATCCAATCTTAGCCCGGTTTTGCCGGCGTGTGGATTCGGGCATGTTAGCCTTTGTGGAAAATACGACCGAACTAGAAACGGGTGCAAGATTACGGGTGCCGATGCCCCGCCCGCAAACCTATTGGGTTCGAAGCCGCGTTCGCGCAAAACAACGCGCGGTAACGATTCACGACAACCCACTCTCACTGTAATTATCGTGTCTCACTGCAGGGGTGCAGTCCAGTCGTGGGGACAGCGCTAGCTTTAGGCGCCACCGCTGATGAACCACTTTTTTGTAGGCCCTCTTGATGACTCGCACATCCTTTGTCGCCAATGGGACCGCACACCGTTTAGCTAAAGGTGCCGAAGGCACTCGTCCCGCCCCTTCCATCCACAGCCCACAGTATTTGTCGATCGCGCCGCGAACAAATTCATTCGCAGCTGGAAACCCGGTCCGTTCGAAGCAACGGATCCGCATGGAGGAGGCGGACTCTAAGCTCATGCGGCCTTAGAGCGACGCCTCGTCGAGGGCAGAACGCGGCTTCGCCCAATCTCTCCATCGCTAGCCTAAGTTTGGCGAAAAGCGGCTCAGTCAGGCTTCTTGCTCCATTTCGCGCATTATACGCTCGTTTTCGGCGATCCGCTCTGTTTCGGCGGCTTTAGCTTCATCGCTGGTCCGCCAGCTGCCGGTCAGAATTTTCGGCAAAACGTCATCGAGCTGTGTCGGAAAACCGACAAAGGCGATGCGGCCGTCACGGTCGACCACGAACGAGGTGGGAATCCCGACAGACAAGCTGGCATCCAGCCAGAGCTTTTCCATTTCGCCTGTGTAGTCGAACCCGATCCGGTAATTGAGATTCGGTACCTTTTCAGTCAACCAGGCGTCCAACTTGTCTCGGGCCTCGTCCGCTGTTTGAGCGCGTTCAAGAGCCGCGAGTCCGAGGACCTCAATGCCGCTGTTTTTGTATTTCTCTTGCAACTGCACCAGTTCCGGGACCGCCGCGACACACGGTCCGCACCAAGTTGCCCAAAACTCGACGATGTACACCTTCCCAGGCTGGAAGCTCGAGAGGGGCTCGCCACGCAGCCAGTTCTCCACTTTTATCGGAGGAGCTGGAGATTCTAATCCGAGCACCATGTTACTCTCCAAAACTTAGTGCCCGACCTTGGGCGATTTTTTGTGTAGCTGATCTCTGATCGCAGGCGCGACCGGCTTGCCGCATGGGGGCTTCCCAGCGAGATCCGCGGCGAATGTCGGTGCCGCCGCTAAGCGCGAGGACGATCCAAGTCACAAGCAGGAAGGTTTTCCCTCATGAGGGGTTACATCCGTTCAAGGAAGCAGAGCTTCGGGTGGTGCGCATCTGTTTGCACCAGCACTCGTTCGCTATTGCCGCACTCCAGTAGCAAGGTCTGTGAGCAAGGTCTGTGCCATGTCGTCTGCGTGCATTGTCCTGAACCTATTTGCGGCGCACTTTCCCGAGGTTTGGACGATTTCCTGCATCGCATAGAATTTCACGGCGGAATTCACCTCAGGCGGGAGCTGATCATGCGATATGATCGAGTAGACGCCCACATCCTCGAGATTGTGCGAAAGAACAACCGCCTAACTTCCGAGGTGCTCGGCGAAATGGCCGGGCTTTCTGCTACCGCCCTGTCAACGACGACTGAAGAGGCTCCGCTCTGAGGGCATCATCGAAACCGACGTCTCAATCGTCTCGCCGAAGGCGGTGGGAAGACCTATTCAAATGCTTGTGCTGGTCACCCTGGAACGGGAGCGCGCCTCCCTTGCGAAATCGATCCTATCTGCCATTGCTACATGATGCGTTAGGGCGGCGGCAGTCCTAGACACGAGATCTTGCCGGATCGGATCGCATGACCAAGCGCTCACCCCTCTTGGATTCCGTGTCCAACGTCTGACACGGGACAAATTTGTCAGGTTCAAAACACCGGCTGCGTTTGGGGCGCCTTGGAGTTTTCAAAGCGTAATCAGGCGCTTGATGGGTGCTGACCGAGATGGCACGCTTGTTGCTATTTGGATGCAGAAACACGGAGTGAGGGCTGAGCGCACATCAGATGCGCAAAACGAGTGATGCTCTCCTTCTCTTGAAGGTGTGCTCCGTTTCTGAGAGAGACGGGCTAGCGCACAAAGTCGCGCAACGAGTGGCAATAGTTTTGGAGAACAACATGGTGCTGCGCATGGAGTCCCCGGCTCCTCCGATCAAGGTGGAGAATTGGCTGCGCGGCGAGCCCCTGACGAGCTTCCAGCCCGGGAAGGTGTACATCGTCGAATTTTGGGCAACTTGGTGCGGGCCATGTACGGCAGTGATGCCTCATCTAGTACAGCTGCAAGAGAAATACAAAGACAGCGGACTTGAGCTGCTCGGCGTCGCAGCTTACGAACAAGCTCCAACGGCGGACGAGGCCCGAACAAGCTTGGACGCGTGGTTGACCGACAAGTTCTCGAACCTGAACTTTCGGATCGGGTTCGACTCCACAGGCGAAATGAACAAGCTTTGGATGGATCCCAGCTTTTCTGTCGGGATTCCCACCTCGTTCGTCGTTGACCGTGACGGCCGCATCGCCTTTGTCGGTTTTCCGACACAGCTCGATGACGTCTTGCCGAAAATTCTTAACGGCAGCTGGCGCACCAGCGATGAAGCTAAAGCCGCCGATACAGAGCGGATCGACAGCGGACGGCGCGAAATGCGCGAAATGAAGCGCAAGCGGGCGCTGATTGAGCCTATACTCGCCAAGCTTCAGCCGGCGATGGAGGCGGAGGATTGGGCAAAGGCGCTTTCGACGGTTGAAGAGGCCGTCGCGGTGATGCCGGACGATCTCCGCTTCCGCGCGCTCCATGCGGAACTGTTGCTTCACAAACTGCGCAACTTGCAGACCGGCTTGCCGGTTTTGAGGCAATTCGCTCGCGACGCGATCGACAAAAACGATGAGCAGTGGATGGAGTGGGCGCTGCGCCAACTCTTTGATCCGGCGAATGACAACTCCCACTTCCCGTCTGCCGAGCGCCTCGCGATGGGCAAAGAGTTGTCCGAACACATTCTTGCGCTGAATCCTCCGCAAGGGGACGGTGGCTTTAAGTACCTGTCCTATGGGACGGTCGCTCAGTATTATTATGAGAGCGGCAACAAGGATCGCGCGATCGAATTGATCGAGGTGGCGTTGAACTCGCTAGGAGGTCCTGAGCCTATCCCCGACGAAATGAAACAGGACGTCATGTCGACGTTGGTCGAAGCGCTGGCCAACTACAAGGGTGAGAAGGCTTGCTATGGGACTGTTTGTGCAACTCCGCAAGACGGGTTTCCGACAGCGTCAAAGCGCAGGCAACGGAGCAAACAACAAAAAGAAGGGTGAGTGTCGGAATTGCTCGCTGGCCATCATCCATTTCTCTGGCGGCCAGTGGTCGTTCAAGGTTCATCCAGATTTGCACCTTGCCTCGGCTGGAGTGTTCCTTCGATCAAGATTTCAACATTGCCGCCGGCGCCTGTTAAATGCCGCGCCTTGACGAGCAAGGCCTAGATGATGCGCGGCAAATCTTGTTAGCGAGTGCCACGGATGCGACCATGATCGGTCGTCTTTGCAGTCCGAATGCAGAGCGGCGCATTCAACTCGTCAAGCAACTTGAATCAAGGTCGCACCAACGATCAGCAACGTCCGAAGTCGTCCATTCCGCCCTTTGATGTCGCCCCAAGCCGCTGCGTTTGGACACCGACAACGAAAACCTCGTCCCGCCTAGCGGGCCGGTTGTCAGTTCGGCAACAAAGTGTCACCAAGTGGACGATACGTAGGGTCAGAAAAACGAAAAATCAACAATCTTCAACGCCTCTTGCCTTGTTCACGGCGTCGGTACCGATCGCTTGTGAGCCCGAGATGGTTGGCGACTTCGAGCAAAGGCACGGAGACTGGCTGTGTCGCGAACTGACGTAGAGCGATTCGTCGACGATCTGGGGAACGAGGGTGTCTGCTCGAACGCGTAAAACCAACTGCTACCGGCCTTGCATCGATTGTCGCGATCCGAAAGAGCCTCGGCTACAGCTTCACACTTGATGAAGCTAACAGTTGCATTCGAGCTCGACAGAAGTTGACGACTAAACGGCTCGCCGGTGGCACTGTTTATTCGAGTGATACGATCTCGACCGGCGCTGTGCAGGCCGTTGCGGAGGTGGCCACGAGCGGCGCGCAAGCCGCGGAAGCGGCCGCTGCCCACGCCAACGCAGTTGATCTCGTTGCAGTTGTTGTGGTTGTTATTGTTGCGGTCGTGACCGAGGTCTGACATGGCTTCGCTCCGACCCGCATCGGCGGGTTGCTCGAGGAGGCCATGAGTGCGATGAGAACATGAAGTAAGCTTCGTCAAATGACACACGCTGCCGCCGAACACTACCGACAGATTTTTGACCGGCGCACCTCGGAGCAACTGTGCACGCTGTCGCACCTCAAACGCTTCATGGAGCGGTTAGTCGGTGATGTGGAGTTCCGCAGGGCACTCGCGGAGGCAATCGCCACCCCTCGAGCGGTAACAGAGCGGTACGGCATCAAAGTGGATCCAATGGAGGTGCTGCCGCTCTGGCGCGGTGGCTACCAACAATACCGCTTCAAACCGGAGTCTGCGCCGTGGCCGCAGGCTGTGATGTGGGATGAGTATCTCCGCGAGATGTTGCGTCATCGCGACCTCTTGCGCGACGAAGGCGAGATGTCAACGATCAATCCTCGCTTTCATGCCTGGTGCGAACGGCAAATCCGGCGGTGCAATGACCAAGCGTCAGCGGAGGATGGCAGCCAGGCGACTTTCTTATTTCGCGAGGAATGACGGCGCAGCCGGCAGGGGAAGAAAGTCGATCGGCGCCGTTGCCCCAAAGGCGGTCGAGGCGTCAGCCGTCATTCGGCCAGATCAATCCATCGAAGAGGCCGTTTGGTTGCGCGCGGTCCGAACAGAGCTGACATCAAGGAGGACGTGGCGATCTGCGAGTCCACTGAAAGAGTTGGCTCAACCGAATCCAATGGTGATGAGCTCTCTTTATTGCAGGTGGACGGATCTCCGCTTCCACGATCGCGCGTCGACAGCACACCACATTCACGAGAGCGGCTGGCCGTATCTGTGATCCGTCGCCGTTTGGTCGATGCCGCATACGACCGCCACGAAACTGCCACTCTGCGATGATCGGTCGAGGCTCGACGCTTGGGCCGCTCTGAGTGTAGCTCAAAGATAACAATCACGAGCACGCTGGATGCCTGATCCGCCCTTTCAATGTGACCTATCGGCCGGCGCGAGGCCTTTCCCTGAACGGCGCAGAGGTCACGACATATTAGCCGTGCAGCCCGGGGAGGATCTCGTGCAGGACGGCACCCGTTAAGAGCTCGAGGGAGAAAAAGAATCGGATTAGCGACAATAGCAACCTCGAAGACAGAACCATCGAAGCGATACGCACTGTCGCGAGGCCCTCGCCGTGGTCGACGGCCTGGAGCGAAAAGAACATTCCGCGCATCGAGCGCTGACCAGGATACTGCCTGAATTGGGGCGCGCCTTACGCAGCCAAGACACGCGGTGTCTTAAGAATAGCCGTAAGATCGGCTCGGCAGCTGTCTCGCGGCAGAACGAAGCGTGGGCCAACCTAACTGAGGCGACCGCACGTTTGAATTCAGCCCGCTCGACTTTGGCCGCCCTCGAGCGCCAACTGGGACATCTTCCAAATGTCTCAAGAGCGCGAGATTCGGACTAGCTCAAAGAACGCCAGGACGTCGAGCCCCGCCTCATCCTAGGCGGAGATTTTCTGCGGCTTGTTTGCCGCTGAGGTTCGTCACCAGCTCGTAGCTGACCTTCGCGCCTTCAACAAGCGAGGTATAGCCCGCCTTCTCTACCGCAGAGATGTGCGCGAAAACATCTTTGCCACCATCGTCCGGCGCAATGAATCCATAGCCTTTCGTCGGATTGAACCACTTAACAGTCCCTAACGCCACGTCATTTGCTCCAAAAGAAAAAACACCTTCTCATCTAAATCAATGAAGGACCGTGCGGCAAGTCTCTGCGCGAGGTGGCAAGGGATCTGTTGTCTCGCCTGGTCGTAGGCCTTGGAATGCCCGGCGTGATCGTCGTGCGAAGTACAAGCACCTTGAAATCCGCCGATATTCAAGAACGACGACGCGAAGGTCACATTTTCTTCGAAAACCGCGTGCTAACTGTCGCTTGGTTGTCGCGGCCGGATGTACGCCGTGGCATCAACGGGAGCCCCGGCTTTCATGCCGGGGTCTTTCGTTTTCGGCGCGAGAAGTCCGGTCAAATCAAGATGCCTTTTGTGTAGCTTGATTTGAGTAGGATCATGACGCCTCGCAGCCCACCGCGACAATTCTGTTTTGATCTGCAGGAACCGTCCGGGGCAGAGCGAAAAGCCGAGTAGTAGGCAGACATGGCGCAGAATATTTACGACGATCCCGATTTCTTCGCTGGCTACGGCCAGTTGCCCCGACAGGTGCATGGGCTGGACGGCGCCCCTGAATGGCCCGCGATCCGGGCTATGCTGCCCGATCTGGGCGGCAAACGTGTCGTCGATCTGGGATGTGGCTTCGGCTGGGCCTCGCGCTGGATGCGCGAGCAGGGCGCGGCCTCGGTTCTGGGTCTGGATCTGTCGCAAAACATGATCGAGCGTGCCAGGAGAGACACAGCGGATACGGCCATCGAGTATCGCATCGCCGATCTCGACACGCTGGACCTACCTGAGACGGCTTTCGACCTCGCCTACAGCGCGCTGACCTTTCACTATGTTCAGGATTTTGGCCGCCTCGTGCATGTGATCCGCAAAGCACTGGTTCCTGAAGGGCATTTTGTCTTTACGATTGAGCATCCGATCTTCATGGCAGCGGCGCATGCGCACTGGATTTCCGATGAGGAGGGCCGCAAAACTTGGCCGGTCAATCGATATTCCGTCGAGGGTGAACGTCGGACGGACTGGTTCGCCAAGGGCGTTCTGAAATACCACAGGACGCTTGGCACTACCCTGAATACGCTGATCAGCGCGGGTTTTCAGATTCGGCAGGTCGAGGAGTTTGCCCCGACACGCGAGCAGATTCAGCAGGTGCCGCAATTGGCCGAAGAACTGGAGCGTCCTATGATGCTGATTGTGTCTGCGTCCACATCGATCGCCGGTAGTGCTTCGAAGCCTTTGTAATATACGGTCTGACTAGGTCTTGCCGGCCAGTACTGATGTCAGCCCCGCGTCACGCGTTGTCTTGCTGGTTCGTCTGCGGCCATCCCGGTGAAGCGAACCAAGGCCGTGTTGCTGACGGCAACGGTCCCGACGACTGCGAAAACCGTCTGCCACGGGGGTGAAGATATCCCCATCTGGGCGATTCCGTGCGTCGCGCTGTAAGCGGCGAAGGTAGCAGGCGCGACATAGATGAGGATGATCAAGATTCTAAGCCAAGTCCATGGGAGGAAGGCGAGCGCGAGTTGGCCAATGCAAATGGTTGCACCGCCCGCCATGAGCCTTGCTACTGCGCCACCGAGCACTCCGGCGCCGGTGTGGAAGGTCCAGGTGCCGATCGTCAGGCCAACGAAGAAGGGCAGTGCGAAGACAGCGAGCGTGAACAGCAGCCAGCAAGCAGATGCCGACGAGGCAAGCAGTGGTCCGAAGATGATCATGGTGGTGGTCTCCGTGAGATAAAAGTCTGACGGTCGCGCCTTCCATACGTGATCGGCTAGAATGGATAGTGAGTCGATGTGCGGTTGGGCGGCCGATCTGGCGGAGTTCAAAGGGCACACCAACCGCTCGCTGATCACCATGCTGGAGATTGCCGGATGTGGTGCTGCTGCACGACGGAGGAACGGGCAACGAAGGCGAAGCCTGGCGCATCGTTCCGCGTTTCCTTGAGCAGCGCCTTCTGATTGGTGCCGAGCAGGCGCAAGTAATTCGTTCTGCCACGATCCATGAAACGCAAAAAATTTGCGTGATAAACAATCTGGCCGGCGTCGGTATCTTCAAAGTAGACACGGACCTGCATGTAGTGCCGTCCGTCTCGAACTTTGCCGTCAAGAGAGACTGTCACAGCGCGGTTCCTCTTATTG
Source organism: Bradyrhizobium sp. IC4059 (assembly GCF_020193615.1). NCBI lineage: Bacteria > Pseudomonadati > Pseudomonadota > Alphaproteobacteria > Hyphomicrobiales > Nitrobacteraceae > Bradyrhizobium > Bradyrhizobium sp. IC4059. Next base: position 293,018 of record NZ_JADYVH010000003.1, on the reverse strand, counting down.
CGCGTACAGGGACACTTGTCTCACACAGAGGCGGTCTTCTGAGCAAGCGCCAAAATCTTGAGCTTGGCTCGAGCTGCCGGAAGCTGAGTCATGGGCCTGAATGCGGCAGGCGTTGCGCTGCTGACGTCGACTTCGGACGAATATATCGAAGATCTATCGTCAACGCGTATTGCGGGCATCCAACCACAGCGCGCACAAGAACGTAAGCGGAGTTCTGCTGCTGCCGAAGCCGCATCTCTGGGATTTCGCGATGAGCGATGGCAGCCCCTTTCATCGGCAATCCATAGACCAACTATCCACTTCCCAAGGACTCTCTACCACTGCGTATTACATGGTGGACAACGAGGGCATCCGTCGCATCGGGCGACGGTGTTGCGTCGGATCGGACCGACGGCAGCACGCGCACGCCGCCGCATCCCGCGCGTTCAGGCCGGCGCACATTAGCCTCCTCCCGCAGCGTCGCTGCGGTAGCGGCTCGTCGAGGTCTGGTAGTACTGCGCGCGGATGGTCGCCATGGCCTCGATCAACGGTGCCCAGGGCGCGGGAAAGCGTTCTTTGGCTATCACCCGATCCAGCATGCGCGTATGCCCGGCCAGCTCGTCGTTGAGGAACTCCACCACAGGCATAGCCGGATAGCGCTGCAGCAGCAGGATCGCCGCGTTGTCGGCTTCGCCGGCCGAGCTGTCCATGTCGCGTCCATGCAGATCGTTCTGCAGACGCCCTATCACGGAGATGAGCCGCAGGACCTGGCGAAACGCCGGACGCACGCGCAAGGTCGCCATGTCCAGTCCCCACAGCAACGACAGGCAACAGAACACGTTCGCGTAGGCGATCGAATCGATGCCGTTGTGCAGGTACTCGGCGTAGGACCAGCGTCCAGCCCCTGCCGCCTGTGCGTGTCCAGCGCGCAGCGCCGCGCAGTAGCACCGGGTATCGTCGAGAAGCTGAGCATAGTCGCGACGATCGTAGGCGAGCGCGGCCAGCGAAGCGCGCAGCACAGCGCACCCCTCGAATCCGGGGAGCGCGCACGGCACGCCCTGCCCCAGTGCCTGCTCCACCGCGGCGAGCTGCTCCGGCGCGATCAGGCCAAGGTCGTAGCAATCGTCGAGCCAGAACAGCAGCGCCAGTTCGCGATAGAACGCCACGGTCAGCGTTTCGTCCTGCGGATCGCGGCCGGTGCGGGCGCTGATATCGTGCAGGCTCGGGTGGATGCGCTGCAGGATGTACTGGCCGCCCCTGACCGCTTCGACGGCGTGCTCATCGGCGAACCCGGTCAGGGAACGCCCCCACTCCAGCACCTGCTGCAGCGCGCGTTCAGTCTGAATCATGGCGCCGCTCCTGTTCGCTCGGCCAGGACGCGCCGCCCCCAACCAAGCGCCAGCCACAACCCGGCGAGTTCGGCCACGCGCACGACCCGGGTGGGGCAATACAGTTCCTTGCCAATCCACAGCGGAGTCTGCGGCAATGCATGCGCCGCATGGCGGGCGAGCATCCACTCCAGCGCACGCGCCACCGCCTGCGCAATGCGCCGCCGCCCTGCCGGCTCTTCGCTCCCGTCCATCACGTGCAAGGCGAACAGCGCATAGGCAGTTTCCTCGAATGTGGACGCGCGACCGGCGCCCCAGCCGCCGTCGTCGCGCTGCGCCTGCAGCAGCGCCGCCAGCGCGCGCTCGTCGCGCCACCGCGGCTTGCCTTGCGCCAGCGCTGCGACCGCATGCGCGGTGGGATACAGCCACGAAACGTGCCATTTTTCGTTGTCCCAGAGACCGTGCGGGTTGCGATTGGCCTCGACGTAGGCGCTGGTGCCGGCGGCGGGCTTTCCCAACAGTCGCAACGCATGCAGGGCATGGATGTTGGTCGACACCGAGGCATTGCGCTCGCCGGGGAAGGTGACGAACAGCTCGCCGATTTCGAAATGGCGCAACGCATCGAACGCCCGGGCGCGGCCTGCAAGGCGCAGGACGCACAACGCAACGGCGGTGTCGTCCGCATCTGCCGCGAAGTGCACGGCCGGGCCCAGACCGCGCACGCCCAGGCAGGCATCGAGCTGCGCGACGATCACGCGCACCGCCCCGGCGAGCGCGGGATGCGCGAACAGACCGGCCAGATGCAAGGTGTACAGCGACCAGCATGGCTCGAACACATTGATCGGCCAGACGTTGGGAACGACACCTTCGATGCCGCTGCGCGTCGCTCGCGATGCCGCCTGCAGATACGCGTCGGCGCGCCCGACCTGCGGCGTGCTCCCCTGTGTCACGGCGTGCGCACGCCACGCGGCGGTGGCCGCCGGACTGATGCCGATGCTGCCGTCATCATCTGGCCATGCGGTGGTCGGCGACGCCCCCCAGGCTTCCCAGGAGTGCAGCAACGGATGGCCGCTCGGCAACGTCGCCACGGCCCCCAGCTTGACCCGCGCTTGCCGCAACGGCAACAGCGCCGGGTGGCGCGGAAACGCCTCGCCGCCCGGCAAGGATGTGGCCTCTTCGCAAAACCGCGGCAGGATGAGCTCCGCGCCGATCGGCGCGTCGTCCGGCACCGCATGCGCATAGGGATCGGGCTGGCGCTGGAGGAACCGCGTTGCAGCCTGGACAGCGTCGGCAGCGCCGGGAAGAGAGTCGACACGCTGCAAAGCCAGCAACGCCGCCCACGTCGGCGCATGACGGAACAGCGGGAAGTCCGCGCTTCCCCATCCGCCATCGGCCTGTTGCTGCGCGATGAGCCACGCGTATGCGTCCTGGCGACCGGTGACGTTGCCGTGGAACTGCAGAGCTCGCGCCGTGTCGTAGACGGATGGACCGACGCTGCCGCCATCGCGCATCTCGCTTAGCAGGTGGCGCAATTCGGAAAGGATCTGTTCAGCCAGCGCGTTCACGCGGGATGTTCCTTCTGCAGACGGTTGACGGGAACCAGATCGGGCAGACGCCGCGCACGTCGCCGCAGGCCCGTCGCGGGCCGTGCTGGGCAACCGCTGCGATCGGCGCCGCGGACTCGGACACAGTGCAGCATGCACCGCTGCCGCCGGCCGATCGCACCGGCACAGGGCCGACGCCATGCGGACGGGTGCGCTCATGCGCATGGCGCGTGCTTGAACAGATACGCGTTGGCCCGCTGCAGGATCTGCGCTAACCGTTCCGCACGCGGCCCCAACGGGGCGACGGCCTCCCCCGCGTCGCGCAACAGATCCAGCACGAACTGGCGCGCTGCCTGCAGCCCCATGATCGACGCGCAGGTCGGCTTCCGCGCCGCCGCGTCCTTGCCGGGGGTCTTGCCCAGCGTCGCGGTATCCGCTGTCGCGTCGAGAATGTCGTCGATCACCTGCAAGGCCAGGCCGAAACAGGCGCTGTAGCGATCGAGCGCACAGTACAGCGCAGCGTGCGCGGCATCCTCCGCGATGGCGCATAGCGCGCCCATGCGAACGGATGCGCGCACTAGCGCTCCGCACTTCATCCGGTGCATCACCAGGATCCTGTCCAGCTCGACGTGCTTTCCAACCAGCGACAGATCCATGGCCTGCCCGCCCGCGGCACCCTCGGCGGACACCGCCTGCGCCAGTTCGCGCACGAGCGCGATACGGTTGTCGCCCGGCGCATCCAGGCTCGCCAGGGTCAGGAAGGCGTGCGCCTGCAGCGCATCGCCGACCAGGATCGCGGTGGCTTCGCCGAACTTGACGTGCACGGTCGGAAGGCCGCGGCGAAGCACGTCGTCGTCCATCGCGGGCAGATCGTCGTGGACCAACGTACAGGCGTGCATCATCTCGATGGCGGCACCGACGTCGTCGAGGATGTGCGCCGGCGTGTCGGCCAGTGCGCCGGCAGCCAAACAGAGCAAGGCGCGCGTGCGCTTGCCGCCATGCAAGGTGGCGTAGCGCATCGCCGCCATCAGCTCGGTCTCACCGTCGTCTTCGGCGCAGAGAAGACGCGCCAGCGCCTGTTCGACCCGCTTTGCGCCGTCCTGCATCCAGATCTCGGGCAGCAGCCTGCCGGATGCGCCGCGTGCCTGCGCGCCCAATCCGCCGTTCGCGGAAACGCCAGCTCGGTCGTCGTGTGGCGTGGAACCGGTCTGCATGTTGTTCATGTCCTTGTACCTGCCAGGAGACGGCCACGGCGAGCGGCGAGCCGCCGCGGTGTTGCGGGCCTCGCACCGAGCGCGCGGGCCGAGTGCAGCAATGCCGCGCGTCGCCGGCACCGCTGCCTCACCACACGGGGCATGCGATGCCAGCTCATGAGAATCCGATGCGGATAGTCATGGACGGATGTGCGGTCGGGTAATAGCGCCGGCCTTTTTCGACGCCGCTCAGCAACCGCGGTCGCACCCCGGCCTCGTGCATGGTCAGCGCCAAGGCGATACAGAACTGCACCAGTTCCAGCCATGCCAGGTGGTAGCCCATGCAGACGTGTGGGCCGGTACCGAACTGCAGCATGTCCACCGGCCGGATGGGTTCGGTGCGTTGCAGCCACCGCGCCAGCCGAAACTGATCGGGCGCCTCGTGCAGCAGCGCCGAGGTCGAGAAATGCAGCAGCGGGATGCACAGATCGGTGCCCGCAGGAATGCGCCGTTGGCCGAGTCGCAATTCACGCAGTGCGCGACGCACTAGGAGCGGCGTCGGCGGATGCACGCGCAGCGTCTCGCGGAACAGCGCCTCGGCGACCGGACACTGCACCAGGTCCGCGTGCCGGGTCGGCACCCCGCCTACGCGTTGCGCCTCCTCGACCAGGGCGTCCCACAACCCAGGCTGCCGCGCTAGCTCGATCACCATCCAGGCCATCGTCGAGGCGGTGGTGTCGTGACCACCAAGCAGCAGCAAGCGGATATTGGCGACCAGAACGTCATCGGAAAGCGCATCGTCGCTGCGATCGAAGGCGCTCACCATGTCGTTGATCAACCCGGTGCGCGAGGCATGTTCGCGCGCGGCGCGGACGAACTCGCGCAACCGCGCATCGATCCAGTCGCGGGCGGCACGGCCGCGCCGCAAGGGCAGTCCGGGCAGGTCGACCGGGGGCGCGATGATCAACTGCAGCAGTTGCCGGTACTTGCGATGCCATCCCGGCAGGTCCTGCGCGGGGATTCCCATGAGACTGAAGATGAGCTTGAGCATCAGATCGCCGGTTTCGCGCAGGATGGTGACGTCGCCCTGGTCGCGCCACCTCTGCACGCGCGCCCGGATGACAGGCGCGAACAGCTCGCCGATGCCGGCCTGTGTCAGCCCCTTGGGCAGAAGCGCCGCCTGGATCGCATCGCGCGCCTGCCGGTGCGCGATGCCGTCCTGGGCGACCAACGTTCCGCCAAACAATTCGGGCGCGATGTCTTCGATCAGCGCCGAGGACACGTCCTTGTGCCGGAGCAGTGCGAGAGCATCCGGATCCATGCAGGTCATCAGGTGGCCGACAGGGCCAAAATCCAGCCAGAACTGGCTACCCAGCGTCCGTTCCGCGCGCCGCAGCAGGCGCGGCAGGTCTCTGGCGATGGCGGGAAGATGCCCGACCAGCGGGAAAGCGCCGGGCACGACCGGGATGTCGTGCCGCAGCCGATGCCGACGGTTCAGCGGGTTGAGCAGCATGTCCATCAGCAGCGCGGCGTCGCGTCCGCTTCGGCGGTCTCGCCGGCAGGCCGCGCGGCGCGGCTGTTGCCACCGTCGGCGTACGTCGGCACATGCGCCAGCATGCCGCCATCGATGCACACGACCTGGCCGGTGATGAACGCAGCATCGTCGGAGAGCAGGAACGCCACCAGCGCGGCCACGTCCTCGGGGCGGCCGACGCGCGGCAGGAGCTGGTGGCGCCGCAGATGCAGTTGCATGCACGCGTTCAGCTTGGCGAGGAGTCGCTCAGTCATGATGAGACCCGGCGCAACCGCATTGCAGCGGATCTGCGCATGACCGTACTGGGTGGCGAGTGAGGCCGACAGCATGTTCATCGCCGCCTTCGACGCGGCGTAGGATGTCAGCGCGGTGTCACCGCTGAGCCCCTGGCACGACGACATGTTGACGACCGCGCCACCGCCGCGGGCGATCATCCGGGGGATGGCCTGCCGGCAGCAGAGCAGCGTGCCACGCAGATTGGTCGCCATGGTCTGATCCCAGACCGCTAGGTCCAGCTCAAGGATCGCGCGGTCGCGCGGGGTCAGATGCATCGCGCTCGCGTTGTTCACCAGCAGGTCGACCCCACCAAAGTGCCGCTCCGCCGTCTCGAACAGCGCTGCCACCGCCTGCGCATCGGCGATGTCGATCGCCAGGGCGAGCGCGTGGCCCGCTTCGGCCGCGATCTGCGCGGTGCAGGCGATAGCCGCCGAGCCCTCAATGTCGGCCACCACCACTCTGCCGCCCTCGCGCGCGATGGCGAGGGCGCATGCCTTGCCGATGCCGGCGCCGGCGCCGGTCACCACGGCCACTTTGCCTTCAAACCGTCCCATCGTGTCATCCTAGATTGTGCTGGTCTTTCGCGGCATGCCGCTCGGCCTCCGCTGGAGAAGGCGCAGGGTCGGCGCTGGCGCGCTCGCCATCGCCAAAGTCGCTTTCGATGACCCGAATGGCGGCGACCGGGCACTGGCTGGCCGCGAGCCGCACGGCGGCGTGCAGCGCCTGCGGGACCCTCGCCACGCACACTTCGGCCACGCCGTCCGGTTCGCGCTGGCGAAAGGTGCCCGGCAGCGTCAGCACGCACTGCCCGCTGGTTCCGCACAGATCCTGGTCGACAGTGACGCGCATCTCAGCTCCCGTGCGCATGCAGCCGCACCGGCAGCGCGCGGAACGTCCGAAGGAAGGCCGAGGGCTCCCGGGTCGGCTGCTCGGCCAATGCCAGCGTGGGGAAGCGGGCCTGGATCCGCGGCAGGCTCTCGGCCAACTGCACCCGGGCCAGTTGCGCACCAAGGCAGAAGTGAATGCCGTGGCCGAAGCTCAGCATGATCTTCCCGTCGGTCGACATGCCTGGACTGGTGCCGTAGAACCGCGCGGGATCGAAGCGATCGGGATCGGCGAAGGCGTCCGGATCGCGATTGCCGGACGCGATCAGCACGCGCACGTCCGCGTTCTTCGGGATCACCACGCCGCCCAGTTCGACGTCACGCTGGGCGATACGCGGAATGGAGCTGAACATCGCGGGCGCGTCGCAGCGCAGGACTTCTTCGACGAATGCCTTCACCCCCGCGGCGTCTGCCTGCAGCCAGTGCCGCTGTTCGGGATACGCCAGCATCGCCAGGACCGCATGGTCGATGGTCGCAGCAGTGGTGGCGAAGCCGCCCAGCAGCATGCCCCACAACATGCTGATCAACTCGGCATCCGACAGCGTGTCGGCATCATCATCATGTGCGCCGACCAGCATCGACACGATGTCGTGGCGGGGATCGGTGCGCTTGCGCTGTATGAGGCAGCTGAAGTAGGCCTGCACTCTGGCACTGGCCGCGTCCGCCGCGGCGAGTTGGGGATCGCTGGCGTGCGGGCTCAGGCCTTCCAGAATGCCGCCGATGCCGGCGGCGAGCCCGAAAATGTCGTCCTGGGGCATACCAAACAGTTCGGCGAAGACCAACATGGGCAAGGTCAGCGCGAATTCCCGATGCAGGTCCACCGCCTCCCCGCGCTCCAGCGCGGGCGCCATGCCGTCCAGTCGCGCAGCGACGATGCGCGCTATGCTCGGCCGCAGGTTGTCGATCTGGCGCATGGTGAAATCGCGCGAGATCAGCCGGCGCAGACGCGTATGCGTCGGTGGGTCCTTCATCGCAAGCGTGGACGCCAGCAGATTGAGCGACAGGCTTCTCGCCGCACGCGGGAAATAGCGCGCCAGTTCGCCAGGCGCCGGTCCCCGAAACGCATCGCCCGTGGCCTTGAACGCCCAGGAGATATCGGCGTGGCGGCTCAACAGAAAGAGGCCCGACGCCGCGCGATGCACCGGATCGTGCTCGCGCAACCACCGCATGAACGGATACGGGTCGTGGATGCGGGTTGGCGACGCCAGTTCGGCGAAGGCGTCCCGGCATGCTGCCGTGGTTTCTTGCACGTTGATGGTTACCTGTTGGCTGGCTGATCTGACGGGCGCGCGCCAGGCGCGCCGGCAGTTGCGGAGAAGATCGCGATCCGCGGCGCATCACCAGAGCACCGGGAACTCCTCGAACCCACCAGTGATGATCTCCTTGCGCAACTTCAATTCTTCGGGCGACACGGCCAGGCGCAGCGCGGGAAAGCGCTGGAAGATCGAACCGAACACCACCTTGAGTTCCAGCCTGGCCAGCGCCGCGCCGATGCAGGAGTGAGACCCGGAAGAGAACGCCAGGTGCGGCTCTCCGCCGCGTCCGATGTCGAAGATTTCCGGGTCGACGAAATGGCGCGTATCGAACGACGTCGCCGGCAGGCCGACCAGCACCTTGCTTTCCGGGGGAATATGCACGCCCGCGATGGTCACATCAGTCCTCGGATAGCGCATGATGCCGTCCCAGCCCGCGCCCGGCGGGTACATACGCAGGATTTCCTCCACCGCCTTGTCCACCAGCGATGGATCGCCGACCAGGCGTTCGCGCTGTTGCGGATGGCGGAACATGGCCAGCAGGCCGAATTCGATCTGCGCGACGGTGCTCTCGTGGCCTGCCACCAGCATGCCCGCCGCCAGGCCGATCGCCTCTTCCTCGGTCGCCTTGCCCTGGTCAACCGCCGCGAGCAGATCTGTTAGCAGATTGTCGCCCGGATCCTGGCGCTTGTCCCGCATCTTGCCGCGAATGTAGGCGCGCAGTTCTTCCCAAGCCAGGCGCGACGCGCTGCGCGGGCCGCTTTCATGCTGGTGCGTCATCACCTCGTCGGACAGCCCGGCGAACAAGGCGTGATCCTCGTAGAGCACGCCCATCAGCGCGCTGATGACCATGGCCGGAAGGGGAAATGAGAGGTGGCGCCGCAGGTCGGCGGGCTGGGGCTGGGCCGCCAACGTCTCGAACAACTGCGCGGCGATCGCCTCGACATGCTGGGCGAGCAGCTTCACCCTGTGGTTGCTGAAGGCCGGTGCCACGATCGTGCGTAACCGGGCATGCTCGCCCCCCTCGTGCGAGACCAGCCAGCCCGGCGAACCGAGAATCACCGAATCTGGGGTGAATGCCGCCGGCGGCATTCCCGCGGGCCGGAACGCCGCGTCACACAGCACCGCCTTGGCCTCGTCGTAGCCTGTCACCCACCAGCCTTCGTGCCCGGACGGGAAGCGCACGCGGTGGATCGGACCGTTGGCGCATAGCACCAACATCTCGGGCGAGGGCTCGATGTGATCGACGCGCCACATCGGCAGCGTCGGCAAGGGTTGCTCGGACATGGTGGCACTTCACTCTCTGAGCGATGGAAGGGCGGAAGGTGACCGGCGGGCGCTGCGGGCAGCGAATGACGTAAAACGGCATGTAGACGACGTCCTCCGCGGCGATGATCAGCGCTAGATCCTCCAGTCGCACGAACAGCGCGGGGACGGCGCATCGCAATTGCAGGCGGGCCAGCGCAGCGCCCAAGCAGAAATGCGGCCCGTGGCCAATCGACAGGTGCGGGCTGTGCCGGGTGACATCGAACCTGTCGGCATCGCCATAGATCGACTGACCGCAGGGATTGGTGAAGGAGGTTCGACCGTACCTGTCCGCCAATATAGCCCCCGGACCAGTCCCACACCGCCGGTGGCAGTTTCACTCCGGGCTCAAGGTTCGCCGTTTTGGTTGCACCGCTTGCGACGGGCGCAATTTTTGCGGCTCCCAAAAGAAGCACTCTAGATCGCATCCAACACTTGCCTGCATTTTTCTCGGTCAACACCGAGCGCCAAGTCACTGCCACAGCAAACCGTCGGAGGGGACCAGACGCGAACGCGGCGGTCGGTCCCCGAAGACGATCGCAGTGCGATTGGCGACGATGCCGTGAACAGAGCAAATCGCGTGCCGAAGTGAATTCGCAGGCTCAGCAGACACTTCGTAGCGGCGCGTAGTGTCAGGTTTCTGGCATTGAGTCTTAATGTCGACAACCGGCCCAGCAAGTGCCCGACAAACGCCTGCTCTCGCGCTGAGTATGCGGGGCAGCCCTTGCGCGAATTTCAAGCATGCGGATTGGCTGCAGCAGGTGTGGTTCGCCGGAAGCCACTCCGATGTCGGCGCTAGCTATTACGGAAAACGAAGCCCACCTCTCCTAGCGGTTGCGCTGCGCCAGCCGCTCGGGATCCTCCTGGCCGTAGGCCGCTCCGGTCTGGCCTTGCACTTCCAGCTCCATCAGTAGCTGGGCGGCAAGCCGATCATCTCCCGCCGCAGATCCGCATCAGTAGTCTTCTCCGCGAGCGTCCGAGGTTCATCATCTCGTCGCGCATCGGTAGTTCCTCGAATCAGGTTGGTGTCAACAACCCGACCCTACCCGCGACTCGCCGGACCACCGGCCAGCGCGGACCTTTGGTCCCTTCGCCGGACGCCGAGCGGTGCCAGGCCTTCTCGGGAAGGCTCTGCGCGATCGCGGAGGCGGTGCCGGCGACAGGCTGCTGCTTGCCCCAGGAACGAACACGTGATTGTAAGAACCCCAGATCATAGCCTTTTCCCGCCTTGCGCAGCAGGGTTTCGATCTCACCTGTGCCATACACGCTGTCCGCCGCCGCGAACGAGAACGGCACCTTTGCGGCGACGGCGCGAGCGACCATTCGACGCGCGATCTGCGGCTCCGTCGCAATGCCCACATCGCTCGGGACATGCGCCGCTTTCAGGCGAGCGGGGTCGTCCGTCCATTCATTTGGCAGATAGAGCGCCCGGACTCGTTGTTGCCGGTCGTCTTGAAGGTGCCGATGGTCGCCATGGTAGTCCTCCTTGGCCTCTGTTTTCCGAGCCCGCACTTTGCGGCCTCGATGGTGATCGACAGGCCGGAGGCGATCGACGGCGCACCCCGCAGGGCCTCGACAGCAAAGGAGTAACTTTCTTCTCGAGGAATGACGGCGCAGGCGGCAGGGGATGAACGTTGTGACGCCTCTGTTGCGCCTTCGGCCAGATCCACCGATCGAAGAGGCCACTTCGTGCGCTCGATCCGAAACAGAGTTGACATCAACGAGAACGTGGCGATCCTCGCGTCCCGCAAAGACTGGCGAGAAACCGGATCTCGGCCGGATGGCTACGACGAATCAAAACCTCCGCGACCGCACTCGAGCAATACGCCCGCCAAGTCGAGTCGGCCGTACTTGTGATCCGCCGCTATTCGGTCGATCGCTCACGACATTCACCACGTATCTGCCTCACTGCGGTCGAGCCGCGGCGCTGCACTGCCCTGAATGTCACCTCAAAAAACGATGACGGCGTGCGCTCCGGCTACGTGATCACGTCAACCTCACGCGACGGAACGTTATCAGCCCATCGGCCAAGCCTTGCCCGCCTGGTCCGGGCGCGGTCAGTCGCCGCCTCTGCATGGGCAAATCCGTCCACAGCATGGCGTCTCAGATAATGTAGCCGCTTGGCGAGAGATCACGGTGCGAAGCAGGCAATTTCCTGTGGCCTGCGCCCCGTACGCATCCTGTCAGAATACAAGCGCGCTTCATGTCTAAAACCTGCCTCCAACTGTCTTCGAAAGCCACATTGCGCCAAAGGACACGAGCATGCCCCTTCTACAGTGCTGGCCCAAATCCTGCACCGTCTCTCCGCGTCAGGGCGCGGCGGCAGCAAGATGGGAGTCGTGTTTGGGCCTCGATCTGTCAATCGACAATGTGGTTGCCGCACCGGAGGTCGCCTGTCTGCACCCCGCTGGCGGAACGGAGGACGCTCCTGCTTGCCACGGCCTCGCGCGGCCGACGGCTGCTTGCTCACCCTGAAGAGAGGCGTCAATACATGGTCGATGAATTGGATCTGCGAACCTTCACGCCACATCCGCAACGCGACGCCGTGCTCGGCGAAGTGCACGCGCGCCCTTTTACGCGCCTTGTTTCGCCATTCAGCGTGATCCACTTGGCTTTTCTTGCGCAGGGTGAGGCGGCCACAAGCGATCGCTGCCGCTTTATCGATTTTTGCCTCGAGCGCAATCTTCCGCCACCTGAGCAATCGGCGAAACTTCATCAGATTGTCATCGGGCCCGCTATGCTACGCTGGGAGCAGCATTCGGAATTCACAACATTCACCTGGATCTGGAGTAACACAAATGCTTCCACCGCAGACCGATTTGACAAAGTTGATGGTACCGTCCGATCGCTGATCCGCGCGTTGCGTCAGACCGGACAGTTGCTGGTCGCGATCAGGCTAGAAGTGGAGCAGGACGCCTCGCCGACCAGGCGCGCCGAACAGGTTTTTGACAAGAACAGCCTGGCCATGGTTGCCACAAAGAGCGGCGCAGGCGTTGCCGCCTCAGACTTCCGCGTAGACGAAAAAGGCTTTACGAAAATCCTCGTCTGCGACCTCGGATTGACGTCGCACGATCTCGGAGCGCTGGTGCAACGGCTCCTGGAGATCGAGACCTACCGTCCACTGGCGCTGCTTGGCCTGTCGGCGGCCCTTGAGCTTGCACCTTCCGTTGATCGCATCGATCGCCGGCTTGTTGAGGCGCTCGAAAAAATGCAAAGCGGTGAGGGGCTGCAGTTCAACAACCATCTTCTTGCTGAGCTGACGGCGCTGGCCGCCTCCTTCGAAAAAGGCGCGACCGGCAGCCTGTTTCGCTTCGGCGCCAGCAGGGCCTACAACGAGCTGGTCCAATCGCGACTGTCCATCATTGAAGGCAACGATGTCTCGGGCTATCCAACCTGGTCGTCGTTTCTGGCGCGCCGCATGGCGCCCGCAATGCGAACCTGCGCGACCGTAGAGGATCGTCAGGCAGCTCTGTCGGTCAAGCTCGCGCGTGCCGCCGATCTGTTGCGAACCCGTGTCGACGTCGAAATCGAACGACAACATCGTGACCTGTTGCAGGCTATCAACGAGCGCGCGAGACAGCAACTTCGGCTGCAGTGCACGGTCGAAGGATTGTCGGTCGGGGCGATAGGATATTATGTGGTCAGCTTGTTTAGCTATCTTGCCAAGGGCGCGCATGACGTCGGACTGCGAGTAGAGCCCTCGTTCCTGACCGCAGCCTTCGTGCCGATCGCGGTCGGCGTGATCTGGCTCGTGAGTTACAATGTCCGAAAGCGACACCTCAAGCACGACAACGCGCCCTCGGTTGCTTGCGACTGAAGCTCCTTAAGGGAATCGGTGCGTCCATCCTGCGAAGCTCGCATGGTCGGTGAGACGCCGCCGCAAGATCGCAGCCGGCTCCTGCGCAAGGTAATGCCCCGCCCGGACTAACCGGGCGAGGCATTTTTGGATCCGGTCAGTCGCCGTTGCGACGGCCGGAGCGGGACCAGATCAGCCACGAGACGCTGTTTACCTCGCTGGCCCAGGCCGGTCCATGTCGAAAGTGGCGAATACATGAATAGCTGCTTTGTGAGGAAGCGGTATCTCAAGCTGGTCCGCCAACTGGTTAACGCCGACATAAGCGCGAAGCGATATACCTTTGCGCGCGAGCCGCTGATGGCGTGGTGCGAGGACAACCACGTGGATTATCTGTTCGGGTTCGCCCGCAACACGCGGCTACTCGCCATGATCGCGGACGAACTGACGGCGGCCCAGGCTACGGCCGAGAGGACCGATCAACCCGCACGCCGCTTCAAGGACTTTCAGTGGAGCTTCAAAATGAACGCCTTCTGGGCGCCCGGAAACTTCGAGCCTTCATCGTTCTTCGCTCCTCCCGGCCGGGGAAATCGCGAAAAACTCTAACCAAAAATGGACCAGTTCGCCGGCCTCAGATCAACGGGCCGCTCTCATCCCGATCGTCGCGCTATAAATCAGGTTCGCGCGCAGGGTTGAGGCGAAGATCACGATGACTCCTCACGCCTGGCCGTTCCCGCCTCTTCGGTCATTCACAACGAACATAGATTGCAAGATGTTTCTCATCGTAGGCGACCAACCATATCGCCTAGCGTCGGGACCTATATCTAAGTTCGACTCGTGGAAGCGTGATCCGCGCGTTCGGCGTCAATGCTCATTTATCCAAATCCGCATTTCGCCTTCGCCGCGGTTAGCCCAGCTGAACCACGGAATGAATGTCAGCCGCTGCGGTTCTAGCTGTCCAGGCACTTTGTCGTAGTGATAAAGCGCCGCTTCTTCAGAATGCGTGTGTTGCAACCGCGCCCCGTCGGCCTGCAGCACAATTTTGCCTTTAAAGAGGCCAGTTCCTTCCATGAGGGAAAACCGGCTGTCTGAGTGAAGCCAAACGTTGTGTAACTCGGTCCCGTTGTCGGCCTCCTCCAGACAATAAATTAAGGGGCCACGCTGGATGGCCACCTTGCCGGCCAAATTGCGAAGTTGTAGATGGCCGTATACCCGACGCACTTGCATCGGCAGCGATAATTTGACGCGATCTCCCTGCTGCCACGTTCGGCGAATGTGCAAATAGCCCTTGCGCGGCTCGCAATTCACAGGCTCGCCGTTCAGGCTCGCGTGCGGCGCGTTGCACCATTCTGGCAGGCGCAGGGCGAGCGTGTGGGCAATTGGCGGCGCAGATTCGACGGCGATTTCCACCTCTTCTCTCCAGGGATAGCTGCCGCTTATGACCAACCGCAGCGCATGCCCGTCGACAGATATTGCTACCCTATTACCAACGTAGAGATTTACATAGAGCGCATCGGTGCTGGGCGTGTAGATGTAATGACCAATGGATGTGAAAAGGCGCGCGATGTTCGGTGGACAGCAGGCGCAACCAAACCAGCGTCGTCGCACCGGCGAGACGTGATTGTAGATACCATTAGACCTCAGCGTTTTGGGATGCACTTCGAGCGGGTTAACATAGAAATAGTGACGCCCGTCGAACGCGATACTGCCGAGAACGGTGTTGTAGAGCGCGCGCTCCATCACGTCGGCATAGCGACTGTCCAGTTCCATCTCCAGCATACGGCGCGCGAACATAATCAAGCCAATGGAGGCGCAACTTTCCGCGTACGCCGTATCATTCGGCAAATCGTAATCGCTGCTGAACGCTTCGCCGGCACCTTGCGAGCCGAGGGCTCCGGTAATATAGATCTGGCGCTGGACCATGTTTTGCCATAGCCGGAGGCAAGTTTGGCGCTGCTGCTCGTTCTGGCGCAGACGCGCGAGATGAGCTACCGCCGTCATGAGGTACACAAAACGAACCGCATGACCTGTTGCAGTCCGCTGCTCCGAAAGCGGCAGGTGCGCTTGGCTATACGCTTTGTTTTTTATCATCCAAGGCGTGCCGTCGGATTTCGGGACGCGGGATTGCTGGCGCTTCTCGTACTCAGTGTCGTAGAAGTGCGGCTCCGTGCCGCGTTGCTCCACGAAATAATTGGCTAGTGTGAGATATCGCCCCTCCTTTGTCGCTTCGTAGAGGCGTGCCAACGCAAGTTCGATTTCCGGATGGCCATCATAGCCGTGTAATTGATCACGCTCCGGACCAAAAACTGTGTCGATATGGTCAGCAAGCCTGCAAACGACTTCCAACAATCGCCGTTTGCCCGTCGCCTGGACGAACGCGACACCCGCTTCAATCAAGTGGCCGGCGCAATAGAGCTCGTGGCACTCCGCTAGGTTGGTCCAGCGCTCCTGAGGCGCGATTAGTATGAAATAGGTGTTGAGATAACCGTCGTCGCATTGGGCGGCCGCAATCAATTCAATCAGCTCATCGGCGGCTTTCTCCAGCTCTGGATTTGGTGCCTGGCATAGCGACCATGCAGCCGCCTCAAGCCATTTTGCGACGTCACTGTCCTGGAAAACCGCGCCACGGAACTCGCCGCTCGCACGTCCGGCGGCAAGGCGGAAGTTCTCTACCGCGTGGCTTGGTATCGCCTCGGGATCACGATCGTTCAGCACCTCCCATTGGTAGGGAATTGCCACGTCCCTGACCAGTTGCTGGCATTTCCCAATCAGCGGATCCGAAATCTCTAAGTCGTGAAGATCGACTTCCGCTACGTTCCGATCATTCATTCGTGCCTCCTTGAAGTCTGGCGAACGGACGCGCTAGCCTGGCAAGCCACCTCACCACGGATGCTTTGTTGGTTTAGGCCATGCGGCCGCACAATCGTATTCTCGTTGCAAGCGACTCGAACGACAGAAATGGAGAGGTTGCCGTACGGCATTGCACTCACGGAAATGTTGACGGCAGTCGCGTTCGAGGAGCGGGACAGCAATTCCCGTGCCGCGAATGAAGTACGGTTCTTTTGTCAACTAGATCTGCGGCTCCGAGCTAGGAGGCCGATACGATCGCCGGCACCGGATTTGCCAGTCGTGGTAAACTCCCGCGCTGCTGCGAGGCTGATCGATCCTGCTATACGAGCGGTTGGCTTTCGCTGGGTCAGATGATGGCCAATGGTACTCGGAGTGGCGAACTGATTCTAGGACCTCCACCTTGCGCGGGAATGTCCGGTTTATAACAATTCTTTTCATGACACTTAGAAGGTAGAACGGCGCCTATGGCAACCGGATTCAACGAGCCGTTGCTACGCGCGATCAAAGGAGAAACTAATCTGCTACTCCTAAGCATCGTCACGGGGCAAAGCGCAAGCTCAACTTGCCCGAAGGGCGCGGATGTTCGATCGGGAAAAGTAAGTTGTCGCGCGTATGCGCCTCCACCGAATAAGCCGCGACGGAGCGGCCCGAAGCTGTCGAGACCGGCTTGCTCGTCGGCTTCGGGTAGGACCGAGTATGAGTTAGAGGATATCTCTTGCGCATCGAGCTACAGGTTGATTTGGCGCTGCAAGGCAGATAGCAGCCTGGGTAACCAAGAGCTGACTTGGATCTCCCAATTGTCAGCAATTCCCCATTGGTATGGACCGTTCCTCTCGAATGCCAAGAAGGTAAGTCTGGCGGAGGGCATTCGCTGGCGATTGAAGCCGACTCCGATCTTGCAGCCCTGGCCGATTCGGCCGTTATCGTCTCAACATTGAATAAGCGCTTCGACGCCCGGCCGTCCTGGCGGATCTGTCTCTCGAATTGCGGGCCGGCGAGTTCGTGGCGCTCCTGGGCCGCAGCGGTTCTGGAAAGAGCACCTTCTTGCGCGTGCTCGGCGCGCTCGACAAAGAAGTCGAAGGATACATCCGGGTCCAACGGCGCCGCGCCGTGGTGTTTCATGATCCACGGCTGATGCCGTGGCTGCCTGTCCTGTTTTTTGAGGCACGAGGAAAAGGGGATTGGGCCTACTTGCAACTTCTTGGTGGTAGCCTGCCTCGCCGGCTTCACGGCGACCACACCAGTGGCGTCTCAAGACAGGAAGGCGACGGACCTCGCAGCTCAACTCGCCGCGGCCGTTCCGCCTCGGACGCGACTTATCGTGGCTGAGCAGCAGAGCCAGGCATCCGCGGTCTGGGCGTTGTCCGGTGTAGACAAGTCACTGCCGTATGCCATCACTTTAATGGTGGTCCGGCCGTGCTCGAAGCTCTGATCTCCGGGGCGGTCGATATCGGCTGTATCGGCGAAGCGCCACTGCCGATCGCAGTCGGCGCAGGCGTCAAAGACCTCGTTGCGATTGGAATATATGCCAATCCGGGAAGCCCTGAGAACTACTACCTGGTGGCACAGCCGGACAGAGGCATCAAAGCGGTGGCCGATCTTAAAGGGAGGACGGTCGCTTATCCTCCGGGTTCTGGTCGTCACATGGTGCTGGCCGGCATTCTTCATGCCAACGGTCTTGACCTCGGTGCGTCATCAGTAAAGGGCGTGCCACTCGCCGGAACTGAAGTCGCGCCGAGTTTCGTGTCCCGATCGGTGGATGCGGCGATCGTCGTCGGAGGTCAATATTTTCGGATCGGCAAGCCACCGATTATCGCCGATGGCCACGGACATAACTGGGGCGTCAACGTCATACTCACCCGGAAGGCCTTGCTTGATGACCCCGCGAAAACCGCCGCAATTGCTGACTTCGTGCGCCGCGCGGTTGCGTTCTACAACTGGCAAGGCGCAAACCCGGACGCGTGGATACGCGCCAGCTACGTTAAGCAGGAAGGCCTCACCTTCGAACAAGGCAAGTGGTTGGACGATGCTGCCGGACATGGCGCTACCCGATCGATGCGAAGTCCATCCAGGTCTTCCAGCAGATCTCGGACGGCTTGTTCGCCACCGGCGCGCTCAAACAGAGAATCGACATTGCGCCATATGTCGATGGCCGGTTCAACGCGATTATCGCCTGGCAGAACAACGCCGACGGCGTGACACCACGCCCTCGAGCAGCCGAAAGCCACTGAGAGGGTCGGTCAATGATCCGTGCCGCGCACCAACACGGACCGCACCGGGAAAATCCGCTGTCTGACTTCAGTCTCTCGAAGGCTATCGAACGAACCTACCTATCAAAGGAGCCACTATGGTTACGTCAACTCTTCAAAAGCCCACCTCGCCCTCCTCAAATACTCCGGCAGCGGCCCCGCGCAGTATTGCCGTTCATCCGCTCACCGGCCACATCGGCGCGGAAATCGGAGGTGTAAACCTGAAAGAGCCGCTGCACCCGCTCGTGCTCGAAGAACTGAAGGCCGCGCTTGACATCCAATTTTCTGCGGCATCGTCGCTTGTCGCCAAGGTGGCCGGTATCGACGCGGAGGTCGTTTATCTCTTCCGCTGGACTGCAGGCACGCGACTGGCGACCCGGAACACCTGCAGCGTGGCGATACTTGTCTTGCGACATACAGCGACGGGTGTTCGATTTTACTTCGTAGGAAGGATCACAACGGGCAACCTGTTCTCCCAGGCTTTGACAAACGCGAGGATCTCGTCCGCGGCGCTCCTGCGCGAATGAATGAGAATCGCGTCAACTCCCGCGTCTGCCTAAGCGTGAGCGCGCGATGGCTTCCTCCATGCTCTGCCCGGCGACCAACGCCTCAATCCCGGCTACAAGGACCAATTCATTGTCGACCGCATCCTTCACGGCGCGCAAGCGGAGAATTCATCTACATCGGCGAGCACATATCCTTCGCCAACAAACGAGTTTGCTGGAGGAATACTCAGTGGCAGATCAGATACTGCGAGCTTACGTGCCAAGGCGACTTTTGCGCGCTTAGAGCCTCGCCGGTCGGCGACGTCCTTCCCCCAGCGCTACGCTTTCAGAATCGCGTGATGTGCGATAGTAGAACGTTGGCGGCTTCAAACAATTCTGTACGCACTATCTCGTCGCTGCCCAGCGTAATCCTGCCCATGATGTCCTTTTCTCCCGATTGGTATATCTTTGGCGTGAGCCCAGACAGCGCGCCTGCCTCTTTGCCATCTTGTAGGCCTGGCACTCGCGCCCGCATAACTCAGTCGCTGCGCCCAGAGGAGAGGCGAACTTTTAGCATCGGCATGGCAGTCAACGAGCGGGAAGCTTTACGCCCTGCTCTCTGGTGGCCATGCGCGCGAGATCGACTCGTTCGTACGGGGCGTTAGATGCCATCGTCAACCTGACCTGGAAACGTGACGAGGAGAGACAGGCAGCATCAGTTTGTCACTGACGGCCCCTTCCGAACGGCTGTCAAGTCGCTGGAAGAGCAGCTACTTCGACAAACGATACTATTTCCCATTGGCAACCGCCGCCTACATGCGATGCTGATGGCCCAGGCGCCTCTATCTCCAGTCAGTTTGGCCGGTCTCGGCAGCCTTCAGCTGTTGACTCTTCGCACGATGATAGAGCCTCCTGGCTCTTTGGCTGGCCAATAGATGGGTCATTCCAATTAGGCGGCGTCTGTCTGAGGATATTCAAAACGAAAAAATCGAGGAGCTTGAGCAGACTGTAAGACCCGGGCGTTCCGTGATCCGCACCTGGCACCACAAGCATGTCGAAGTATTTTCCTGCTCGAATAAGCCGGTCAGCTAGTTGAAATGTAGAGGATGGATCGACATTGCGGTCCAGTTCGCCCACGATGAGCAGCAACTTGCCTTGCAATCTATGAGCGTTGTCGACCGAGGAAGACTGCGAATATTCAATACCGACCGGCCATCCCATCCACTGTTCGTTCCACCAGATCTTGTCCATACGATTATCGTAACAACCGCTATTGGCGACGGCCACCTTATAAAAATCGGAATGAAAGAGCAGTGCGCTCACCGCGTTTTGACCGCCGGCCGAGCCACCAAAAATGCCGACATTCGAGATGTCGTACCACGAAAACTCCGCGCTCGCCGCCTTGTGCCAAAGGATTCGGTCGGGAAAGCCAGCATCTCTCAGGTTTTTCCAGGCAACGTCGTGAAACGCACGCGACCGATTGTTCGTGCCCATTCCATCGATTTGAACGACGACAAATCCAAGCTGTGTGAGCGGCTCCACGACAGGCGAGAAAGACTTCGGAACGAAAGAACCGGTCGGGCCGGCGTAAATCTTTTCAATGACCGGATATCGGCGGCTTCGGTCGAAGTTGATCGGGAGATGAATAATCCCCCATATTTCGGTCTCGCCGTCCCGGCCCTTTGTATGGAACGTCAGTGGCGGCTGCCAGCCAGCGGCTACGAGCGCGGAAATATCGGTGCTCTCGACCTGCACGAGCTCCGAATTGTCAATGGTTCGGTACAACATTAGGCGCGGCGGGAGATCGCTGCGTGAGCATAAGTCTAGATAGTAGCGGCCGTCTGGCGAGAACTTGACGTGATGATTCGCCCTTTCGGGCGTGAGCGACGTCAGTCCCGTGCCATCGAAGTTGATGCGGTAGGCGTGGACGAAATACGGATCTTCCCCTTTATTCATTCCGCTTGCACTGAACCAAATCTGGCGCTTGATAGGATCTACGTAATGGACGGAACGGACTACCCAAGCTCCACGTGTGATCTGGTTTTTAAGCTCGCCAGTGTACCCATCGAACAGGTACAGATGCTCGTATCCATCGCGTTCTGAGGCCCAGATGATCTCCCGCCCGTCCTCAACGTCGTACCGGAAGGTCTTGCCAGTATTCGACTGGTTCATTCTTAGGGGCTGGTAATCGATGAACGTCTTGCTGCGCTCGTCGATCAGAGTTCGAACGGTGCCTGTGGCCGCCTCGACCTCGGCGAGCCGGTAAAGCTGATGGCCTCGCTCATTGTACTCGAAAGTGAATCCGCGGCTGTCCTTCCACCATCGGATGGGAGAGAGGTCATAGGGATTTGGGAACAACGCATTGTCGATGGCGATCTCGCGACGATCACCGACGTCGAAAAGCACCGGCTGTGGCAGTGCCAGAGCATCGCCGGGCTTCGGGTAAGTCATCGTCCAGTGTCTCGGTTGGCGCTGGTCGCGTGGGGATGATTCGATGTAATGAACCTCCCTCTTGTGGCCCGGACGGACGCGGTAAGCTGCGAGGCGACGCGAGTCTGGAGACCAACTCAGCGTCGAAAACGCGTAGTAGTTGCCTTCAGATCCGTCCCAAGTCAAACGAATCTCCTTCGAGCCCTCCTTGCTGAGCAGGAACAGGTTGTAATCCTTGGTATAGGCGAGCCATTTCCCGTCAGGCGACACGCTCGCCCTCTTAGGATCATTCTCCACAGGTGGCGTATCATCGTATGGGCTCTGCTGGTCGATTGTGGAAAGCTTTGTCTCGCTCGAGCACGCGTAGTTTATAAGTTCGCAGCTCCAAGCTGTATCCTCAATCTCAAAACTTATTCTGCCACCATCGTCAGCGAGCTCAAAACGGTCGAATGGCAGATTATCGGCATTAGCATCTTTGTGGCCCAAGCGATTCAGCGCAGAAGCTAGCTTCTTATGATCGAAAGCTGCCTGTTTTCTGCCGTTGGCAACATTCACGAGTACGAATTGGCGCTTGCCGTTGCTCGTCAATCGATAGGCGAACGACGCACCATCTGCGAGCCAGAACGGTACCTCCGGAGCATTGATCATCAGTCTGGCATGCTGATCGTTTATCGTGAGCGCTCGATTGTAATCGGAAGGACGCAGGACCTCGTTTTCTGCGTTGCTTTTGGACCCGTTCACGGCAGCCGCCTCCAGCTGAGCTAAGACAGCGACCATCAAAGCACCGATCTTATACATGATGCCGCGCTTATGCATGACTTGGTCGGCTGTCCTCATTGTGCGGGACACCGCCCGCATGTCGAACCTAACAGAAGCAGAAATCATGCCGGCGAGGCGCAATGTGTATCCGTCTGGTCTTTAGATGTAGATGTCGTCTAAATGACGTTGCAGTGAACGCCAATGCGCCCCGTGTGTCTGAACTCGGACACGGTGAACCAGCGAGACTTCACTGCCAGTATACGATCGATCAGTCACGGATAACGCATCTTCAATCGCTATGATCCCGCCACTCTAGAGATTGGTCTAAAGCAATGAGGAAGATGCATTTGTCGAGCACGCACCTGCATCGATAGCCGAAACAAGAACGGCATGATGTTTGCCTCACCTGGGGGGGGGGGAATCTTTCATCAACATGCTCATTCCTACCCTTCTCTAAGGACAGCGTCCGGAGGATTCAGCGCCAAACTCTGTTCGGAGAACTCTTTTGCTATCGCAAGGCGCTCGGCAGACCGGAAGTCGTAGTTGTCATTCGCCGGATTAAAGAGTTGGCGCAGCGCCCCTTCCATCCACAGCTCGCAGTGTTTGTCGACGCGCATCCCGAACAAATTGACTCGTAACCGGCAAACGGTCTGCAAGACGCGCACTTTTTCGAAGCAACGGATCCGCATGGAGCACGCGGAAGCTAAACTCACCCGGCATTAGGTGTTTAGTCCCGGCATCTGCTGGAGCGGATTGAGCTTGAATCGTTCTGGCTGGGATGTCCAGCATTTGCAGATGTATTCGTAGGGCGTGAGGCCCTTCAGGGTCTTCATCCGCCAGATAACCGCGCTCGACTAGAGCGATCGAACATGAATGAGGCGGTTGGCCTTACGGCGCGCGTGCGAGTACTTCCACTCGACCGAATGGCGCGGTGCGCCTGCGATAGCTCTCGACGTCCACCTCAACGATGGTGGGTTGGTGAACGAGGCGATCGATGGCGGCGAGCGTCATGGTGGGGTCGCCGAAACAAAGTCCCCCTATTCTTAAGCGGGTCGTGTCTCACGTCACGATCACGGACCCGCATCATTTTCTGTTTGAGCACCGGCTGAAGTATCGAAGGAGCGTTCGGGCGCGGTCCAGCCTACGTCTCCTCCGGAGTGCAAAACTTGGACCCTAATTGAATCGGAAGTTCTTAGCCGTTCATGGGTGCTGGCACTATTGACGGAGGTAAGCGATTCAATGCAAGCCAGACGGCGATCCTTGAGAGTGTGTCGTCGCCGCTTTCAGCGGGCGGCCATGACGGCTGAATGCCGGAAGGAGCTGGCGCTCGTTGGCTCTACCGTTTTCGTGCGAATCAACCGTCAGAGTGGTAGCTTCAGCTTCAGAATATGGAAAAGACACAGCAGCGAGACGTCTCATAGCAAGCTGAAGTTGAGCTGACGTATCAAGTCTCAGCCCAATCTATGTGAGCAAATTGTCGTTATCGCGCGCCGGGCCAGTCTGGTTCGTGGGCAGATGCGGCTTTATCTGAGCCCACTGCTTGTGGTTGAGCCAGAAAGCCCTTTGCGCATCGAAGTCCCCCGCCGAATCAACTCGGTGCGAAGGAATCAGAGTTCGCTAATTAGGTACAGACCTAGGAGGCGCCGGCCGAGCGATGGCTCATTACCGGCGCCGCTTTTCAAGGCGCTGGTCGGCATGCGGGGTCTGAGCCTAATTAGCGACTTCCCTTGCGCGCTGCCTGAATATCGAAAGGGTCTCCAGCCGACTGCCACTTTGCCTCCACTGAGAAGTTCTCAAAGCTGCCGAGGGCTGCACGAGCTGATGTTAGTCAGCGTTGGTGAAAGTAACGTGCTGACGACCTGATCGTGCTCCACTTCACCCACCATCGACAAGCCGCCGATGTGCATAGATGTAGATGAGCGCATCCTGGCGAGCACTTTCGATAGGAGTGGCGGGCCCATGTCCGCCGTTGAAATCCTCATAGTAGAAATACGGCTGGCCAAGCGCACGCAGCCTGGCGGCTGCCTTGCGGCCGTGTGCTGGATGTACGATGTCGTCGTTAGTCGCGCTGAGAATGAACGGAGCCGGATAGGTTCTGCCTGGCACCAGCTTCTGATAAGGCGAGTAACGCTGGATCCATTCGCGTTGGTCGGGAATGGCGGGATCGCCATATTCACCCCTCCAGAGCGCGCCCAATGGCAGCTTGGTGAACCGAAGCATGTCGAACAACGGTACTCGCGCGATCGCTGCATTGAAGAGATCGGGGCGCTGGGTCAGCGCGGTTCCCACCAGCAGGCCTCCTTGGCTGGCGCCGAACACTCCCAGCCGGCCCGGACTAGTGACCTTCCGCCTGATCAGGTCCTCCGCAACTGCGATGGCGTCCTCCCATGTGCGCTGCTTCGATGCTCCCTGGGCAGCCTCGTGCCAGTGCCGCCCTAGCCCGCCGCCGCCGCGCAGGTGCGCGACGACATATGCGTTGCCCTGTTCGAGCCAGAGTCGTCCCATGACCCCATCATAGGACGGCAGCTCGGGAAGCCCAAAGCCGCCATAGCCATAGAGAAGAGTAGGAAGTGAACCGTCGAGACGGGCGTTACGGGGCCGCACCAAAAAGTAAGGAATACGCGTTCCGTCGCGCGAGGTCGCCTCGAATTGCTCAACGACATGTTGAGACGCGTTGAAGCTTTCACGCGCGACCTTCAAGGACTCAAGGTGTTCGGTCTCGGCGTCAAAGTACCAGAGTGATGTCGGCTTAAGGTAATTGGAGACGGTGAACACTACTCGATCGGAAGCATTGGAAGCGGTTGACAGGCTGACATCCGCATTCTCTGGAAGTGCGATCGACGTGACCCGCCACGCGCCGCGGTCGTACCTGTAGGTGAATGCCTTGCCCTGAAGATTGTCAAGGACTGTGAGTATCAACAAGCTCTTGCTGATGTGGAAGCCGCGGAGTTCCTGTCGAGGCCCGGGCTGAAAGACAAGCGAAGGCCTGGCATGCAGCGGATCCCGCTTCCATTCCGCCAAATCATACGAGATTATCGAGCCGGCCCTGAAGCCGGCGCCACCGAACGGCGCCCAATCTTCATCGAGGTCATTATCAAGTTTAACGAGCAGGCGGCCAGCGGTGATGCCGCCGATCTCCGCGCGCTTCGGCAGACGGAGCTTGATTGGCCCCTTGGGTCCCAGGAGTATATACTCCCGCTCATCGCGGCTCGTGACTCGTACGGCGCCGGTCGCATGGACCGCGCCCTCATTGTCTCGCAGCACGAATGGCTCAACCCTATAATCGGTCCGTTCGCCGCGAAAGACCTCGCGTGCTTGCGCGAGCGGCTGAGAGCGCTTGACCTCCTTCAAGACGAAGGGATGACCGGCACGTGTCATGGTGCCTTTGCCCCAATCTCGAGCAACCAGAATAGTGTCGCGGTCTACCCAGTCGACATCCTGCTTTCCCTCGGGAAGATTGAAGCCGGTTTTGACGAAGGCCTTCGTATCTTGGTCAAATTC
Organism: Bradyrhizobium sp. IC4059; assembly: GCF_020193615.1. NCBI lineage: Bacteria > Pseudomonadati > Pseudomonadota > Alphaproteobacteria > Hyphomicrobiales > Nitrobacteraceae > Bradyrhizobium > Bradyrhizobium sp. IC4059. The sequence continues at coordinate 267,655 of NZ_JADYVH010000003.1, read as the reverse complement.
GCGTACAAATGCAGCTTCCTTTTCGCCATCGAAAAGCTTGACCAAGCACAGCCGCTCTTCGGGCTGCAGGCATCTGGTGTCCGTGTGGTTAAAAACCCAATTCTTCTTCTCCTTCGCAGCTAACGCGTCCACGTCCAGAATAGTTTCCCATTGCGGCTCTTTGGTGCGATAGCTATCAAGCGTGGTACGACGCCAGACGCCGCGCACGTGCTTCTTGTCTTGGGTGAAATTGTCTAGGCCGCGCCGTCCCAAGGAAACCTTCGGGATGTCGTCTTGGGCGTTCGTGATGGCGAGCGCGTCCTGGCGGAAGCGCTCATAGCGCCAATCCGATTGTAGGATCTGTAGTGTCTTACGGGTCTCGTTGCGAGCCCACCTCAATGCGCGCGGCGCCTTCCTCTTCTCAAGCCAAAGAAAAGGATCACCTGCCGGCACGCTGGCCACTAAGGCATGGGAAAACGCCGGGGAGAACAAGCAAGTCATGGAGAGTGATGCGGCGAGGAGGAGCGACTTATTTAGGGGCATGTCCTGGACTGGGTTGGCCGGCCAAGCTCTTGCGAACTGGACGGAAGCTACGAAGGGTTGGATTCGGTCTCAAAGAGTCACATGGGAGATCGCGTCTGCGACTTGCCTGAACTCAGCAAGAGGCGGGCCAATCAAAGCAGATGGAATCTCCAGTCGCCCGAGGCAGAGAAGCACCTGAACTTGGTTTCAAGCACGACAATCCCACCAACTTTGTCGGTATCGTCTCAAAAACGGCAGTCCCGGCCTTGTTGAGCACATAACCCGGAAGGCTCTTTGCAATTCAGTCGGCGATAGACTTCATCGAGACCGATATTGGGTCACGCCGGAATACAGACGGTCAGCAGTTCACGGAGCTTGTTTTGCGCGGCCACCTCGATTGAACCAGCTTGGTTTTGAAGCCGAACGGGCGCAGACTGGTCTAACCAATAGCGTTCTTGGTTAGGTTCATATGGTCCAGATTAAGGTGCCACACCGTGTCGGGCAGATGGGAGCGCGTCGGATCTATGAAGTGCTCAGGGATCAGATCCTAGGGCGCGTATACGGCTCGAATGGCTCGCTGCCCTCGTCCCGCGCTCTCGCCGAAGAGCTGGGAGTATCGCGCGGGACGGTGACGGTCGCATACGAACAATTGGCGGCTGAGGGATTCATCGAGACCCGCCATGGCGCCCGCCCACGGGTCGCAAAGGCTGTCGTCGGGACCGGGCGCAAAGGCACGAAAGCACGGTCGTCTACACGCAAGGCACGAGTCTCGCGGTATGGTGAACGTTTGCGACAGGTCGTCGCACGCTCAACCGAGCAACCTCGTAATCTCGTTGCCGACTTTCGCTATGGTGATCTCTCACCTTTGGACTTTCCCGTACTAGCATGGAAGAGAGCCGTAACCGCTGCGATCACGCAGCGACCCCGAACCTTGACTTACGATGATCCACGTGGCTCGCTGCGCCTGCGGACGGCACTACAGGGCTATCTCTGGCGTTCGCGGACCGTACGATGCGAGATCGATCAGATCATCGTCGTCAACGGGTCACAGCAAGGGCTCGACTTGTGTGCTCGGCTGCTGCTTGACGCTGGAGATCGGTTCGTCATGGAAGATCCCGGCTACCCTATGGCGCGGCACATCCTCTCGGCGACCGGAGCTATTGCGGTGCCAATTCCGGTCGACGCAAACGGGCTGGACACGGCGAGGCTTGCAAGGGCCGAAGCTCGTCTCGCTTACGTAACGCCCTCGCACCAATTTCCACTTGGCGGTGTCATGCCGATCAGGCGGCGGCATCAGTTGCTCGCCTGGACCAAGAAGGTTGAGGCCTACGTGATCGAAGACGACTACGATAGCGAGTACCGCTACGACACGAAACCTGTGCTCCCGCTGCACGCTCTCGAAGAGAGCGAGCACGTCATCTATCTTGGGACCGTCTCCAAGACACTCTCGCCAACCTTGAGGATCGGCTATGTCGTGGTGCCTCCTGAACTGCAGTTCGCGTTCAGCGCCGGCAAGCAGATCATGGACCGGCACACATCTCTCATCGAGCAAGAGGCACTAGCGACGATGCTCGATGCGGGCGCCTACGACAGCCATGTCAGGCGCATGCGGCGGCGCAACGACGAGCGCCGGCGAGCCCTGATCGAGGCATTGCGGCGGAGATTTGGCGACCGAGTCCGAATCGAAGGTGACGCTGCCGGCCTGCATCTGGTCGTTTGGTTCGACGATCTGCCCAAGAAGTCCGAAGCAGCATTGATCGAAGCAGCCCGCGCAAAGGGGGTTGGCATCTACCCCATCTCGCCCCTGTACGATCAACGTCAGCCGGACCACCGGCGCGGACGAAACCTCGTCGGGCTCATCTTGGGTTATGCTGCGCTGGAGGCTCATCAGATTGAGCGTGGGTGCCAGCTCCTGGCGCAAGCGAGGGACCAGTTTCGTTCACGGTGATAACTGCGAAACAACTGGACCAGCGAAATCGTGACGAACTGGCCTTTCTAAACGTAGCAGGCTTTGGCTATTCCGGAGCGGAGAACGGAGAACCGCTATGTACGTGCCCCCCGCCTTCCGGGATGATAACATCGAGAACATCCGATCGACCATCAGCTCCGCACGCTTGGCGAACCTAATCACAGCCACGGCAGAAGGGCCGCTCGCAACACCACTTCCGCTATTCCTGGACCCGACGGAAGGCGAACGGGGAGTCCTGTACGGCCACCTCGCCAAGGCCAATCCGCAATGGCGCGCGGCTCCGATCGGCGAAGCCCTGGCCATTTTCATGGGTCCGGAAGCTTACGTGACCCCCTCATGGTACGCCACCAAGCAGGAAACCGAAAAGGTAGTGCCGACATGGAACTACATCGCCGTCCATGCTTACGGTCCGGTTGAGTTCTTCGAAGATAACGAACGTCTGCTTGATGTAGTTACCCGATTGACGAACATCCATGAGGGCTCACGGGTGACACCTTGGTCTGTCAGCGACGCTCCGGCAGACTTCATCGGCGCCCAGCTGCGTGGGATTGTCGGCATCCGCATTCCTGTCACCAAGTTCGAGGGCAAGCGCAAGATGAGCCAGAACCGTCCTCTTGCCGACCGTATCGGTGTCGTCACCGGCCTTGCTGCGAGCCAAGAACCGCGCGATCAGGAAGTCAGCATCATGGTCCCAACGCTGGCCTGAGCCACGACGCTTCAGACCGCAACGCCAGGCCGACCTGTGTTCGGGTACCAGTTCTTCATTTTTCCTGGCAGCGGCGATGCTCGTGGCCGGCACGCCGGGACCTCGCATCTTCTCTATCGTCGCGTGAACGCTTGCTGGCTGCAGGGGTGAAGGTTTGGCGTCGAGCTTGGGTCTAGGGTTTCGGTGGGCTTGTTCACGTACCGGCTGGCGCCGCCTGCCTCACCGGCCTCGTCATGGCGAGCGCGGACGCGTCAAAGCGGCCTGGTCTTATAATGCCAGCAATTGCACCTACACCACCCAAGGCGCCATCGGTGGCACGTCATCCTATGGCAGCGTACCAAGCTTCACCAAGCTCGCCAGCGCGAAATTCCTCTCAATCGTTGGGATCGCCGTATCTGGTAGATGCCAACGCGACGCTACACTGATGGACTCTACCCGTTGAAGATCGCCGCCAACTTTGGTGCGCGTTGACGAACGGACCGGCCGACCTCAGGGAAGGGTTCTCCAGCGACTTTGCGATACCGCGGAGCCTTCCGATCGCCGCGTCAAGCTCTTCGATCAGATCTTGCCGGTTTTCTTCTTTTCTCGCGTTCATGGTCTTCAATTGAGCGCTGACCTCCTCGCAATGCCTGGACGGCAACCTGGGGGCCTGCTTTTGATGGTCCTGGGAGTTGTCTTAAGCTCGAGCCGCGTGCTGCGACGTCGTGTTGAGCCAAGTAGCCGACGGGGCTGCACCAGCGGCATAAAGGCCCCAGCCGCAGGGGCTGATTCGTGGCTAGGGCCAGTCTACTCGCATCCATCGCTGGCGGGTGCTCCCTCTCTAAATCGGCGGCACGCCTTCTTCGATTTAGCTTTCCGCTCGGATCGGCGGCCTTCCTCAATCGCGCACGTGGTGGTGCTCGCAGCCGGTGGATGGCACCGCCTCCGATCTCGCAACCGCAGTTGACTTCAACAACGTCGAAGCAGCAGTTAGCCGGCGGGGTTACGACAGCAAACCTGCCACATGCTCCTCGTCGCCGACGGCGCTAAGGACATTCAGTTGAAGAGCCGCCCAGCATCGGGATGATGTTTCGCGGGGAGCGCCCGCGCGTTGAGCCTAACCCAAGACCAGAGACAGATCTGAACCAACGCCCTGGATTGACCAACAAATATTTTGAACCCGCGTTTTGCAAGCTCACGTCGATGTTTGGAGAGCGCTCGGCCCGAAGCTCTCAAGTGAAAGCTGATACGCCGCGATGCGGAACTTAGTTCGGGGCTGCTCAGCTGCCAGGCCGCCTGAGTGGAGTTGCTCATGAGTACTGAGCGAAATCCCGACCCTGTGATCCTGTTGTTCGCGATTGCCGTGATCGTCGCCGCCTTCGCGGCATTCGTCACGACGTTTGAGCGGGTTGGGAGCACCACAGCTGGGGGCGAGGCTCCCTCCCTGACCACGGGGCTGGGCAAGCCTCGGCCGCCTCTTGAGCGGGCACCCGGCCAATCAGTAAGGAAGTAAGCACCCCACCTGAACCGACAAAAGGTGTCCATCCTTGTGCTGCGGCATCAGACCCGCAACCTGGCCCAAGTCGATCGACTTTCGAACGAAGTGACCCGCAACGACGACCCCACTGCCCTCTTTTTTAGCTTGTACGACCCTACCTCCGATTGCATACTCTTCCCGTTCTCGCCTGCATATTGTTTCAATAGTGATTGTTCGAGGCAGTAATGAGTAACCGAGGTCAAGTTTACAACTATTCGGCTATTCTGCGTCAACGGGTCGAGGGGCTTATCGCACTATTTGGGGAACTGCAGGCGCTCCGGCGACGCCTGCGAGCTGCTAACGCGAGAAGGATTGGTCGGCGTATCCAAAAGGCCGCGCGGAGAAGAAGAGTTGTTCGGCGGTGATAGCTACCGTTCAATGCAACGATCGCCGGTCCCCGCTTCGACATTGATACGAAGCCGGGTCAGGTCGCTTCACGAGCAGCTGCCGTCTGCAGCATGGCCGGAACACCGGCATTGGAGCAACAGTTTCCCGGCACTTTGACCAGTGCGCGATTCTTAATTTGCGCCGCGTGGGCGACTCAGACCCGCTCTCTGTACGAAGCAGACAGAATGGGGCGAGGGAATGATTGTACGCGCGGCGGCCATTGTTGCGTTGCTGCTGATGCCGCTGGGGTCCGAAGCCTTCGCTTCGCGTCACCACAGGCCTACAACTCGCATATCTTGCAGCGAGGTCAGATATTACGTCGCGAAATATTCGGCACCGGTGGCATCGCAATCTCACCGCGTGCCGAAGCGAGCGGCTCGAGCTTAAGATGGAGAGCATCCCCAGCATCATCAGCAGTGCGCCAAACCAAGTTGCCGTCCGGCTCGCCGCTTGTGCTGAAGCGCGCTACACTGGGCAGGATACCTGACGCGCCGGTGTGACGGAAGAGTCCAGGCGACGGTATAGCCGAGTGGCCACACGTACAAAGGTTCCGCGCGTCTGCGCTTACTTTGGGCGCTGCTTTACACGAACATTCGACTAGGATGACAGGCTCCTTTGGGATCGGACTGTCATCATGCGGTACAGAGTGCTCGTGGTGGACAGCAGCAGGCGAGTGATATGCGCCGCGAAGCTCGACTGCGTCGACGAGGAGGCTGCGAGATGTCGGGCCGAGCAAATGTATGGCGAGCACGACGTTGAGCTTTGGGAAGGGGATCGGCTCGTTGCCGTCTTCCCAAGTGCAACGTCGAATGAAGATCGAAGCGACCGCTTGTCCTGATTAGAGGGTCCGCCACGCCGCCGAGTTTGGGCGTGTACTCATTGCGCGGCCGAACGATGACGCCCGATTACCCAGAAAAGCGATCCAACCAATCTCGTAATTGCGGTTAATGGACGTCTCGGTCCAACTCTCGCAACAATCGATGCAGGAAGTCGCTGGCGTGGTTGTATTGTGCGCCGTCGTCCAGGATCTGATGAGCCAGTGGTGACATTATGTTGCCAACGGCCTCAGGGCCAATCAGCTCGGTCCGTGACGACCACAACTCCAGCAGCCCGTCCGGGATGTGGTCGCTCGATCCAAATAGCTTCAGGAGCCGGGCTTCGGCGACACCGTTATGATCATGGTGGGCCTTGGCCGCATAAAAGGCGAACAAGCTACGAAAGGCGTCACGGGAAACGGAAGGCTTAGCCATCGCAATGTCCCCCACAGAATCCTTCAAATGAATTTGCTTAATCCGGAGCTGAACGGAAGCTATTCCCTCGAAATCCTCACACGAAGAAGATTCTACAACGAACCAGGAAAAAGCGGCAAGCCCTAATCCATGGTAGATAGGACGTATTGACACCAGGCTTTGTTCGTCTTTTAGAAAAGTTACCGTTGTTAGCGTGCGGTTCACACTCAACAAAACGTCTGCTTTCAGGGGACAGTGCTCTCGGCGGCTCCGCCGCGGTGTGCTGCTCAGCCGTCCGAAGCCGGCCGTCCCTGGCCCGTTCCCGCTTTCCGCCGGAATGCGCCCCCAGACGACCATGACCATTCCACCTAGCGCATAAGGCATCACGAAGGGAGGCCGACTCCAGCGCAGTCAGGTCCCGCAATACGAGGCAATGGTCTGAGGAAGCCAGAAGACCATTCCAGAACTTTCGCAGACCAGTAAGAACAAGAATGCAGAAATCAGCAGGACTTTGCCGTCGGTTATTCCCTCCAACAAACGAGGCGGGACCATCGATCGGTCTGCGCGACTGCTCTTCGCCAGCAGCCTCCGCTAAGATGCGCTTCGCTTCGGGTCGAGGGCCTCCGAGAATGCGTTGCCGTCGCCGGTCAGGTTCATCATCTCCAGGTCGGCGGTGGTAAGTTCTCGAGACCAACCTGTCGCCCGCGCGAGACTCCGGCAATACTCAGGCTCATGGATCCAGGTCCTGGTTCTGGTCGGCCGGTTTACGCGGTGCAGCTTAACCGCTTACTTCACGCCGTCGACGATCCAGTTCCAGCCTTCCCGTTTTATTTCTTTGCCGAGGAATCGCGATAGCTTCCTCGTTCAGATAATACCAAGCCGTGGTGTCCGAATTGGCTCGGCCGTCGATCGTCATTTCGGGAGCGGGCTTACTGTCGAGCTGCAGCATCAGGCCTGTTAGTTCGGCCGCAACGTGAACTGGTGCGTTCCTTGATTGGAGGCGCAGCGCTTCCCATGCGGAGGTGATGACGCCACAGCGCGATGCTCCGCGGCCCCCGCTTCAAACCCGCAGCTTTCCCGGAGGCGTTCGAGCGGTCGATGAGCGCTGCGCAGGTTACAGTCAACACCGACGAGCCGGGATCATCCGTGAGGCTCGCAGCGTAAGATCCTGGCCAGCGGAAAGCGAGTTGGGGGCCGTCCATGAGGAGCGCAAACACGAGATTGGGCCCGAGGGATCACGACAGCGCAGGGTGGACGCGAGCCAAGTCTTCCACAGATCACGGCTGTCAAAGCGGACCGGTTGCGGAAAACGTCCATGTGGATGATGCGATGGCCGATTTCCAGATATTCCCAGCACACCCATCTCGTGGACAGCTCGTCTTGTAAGCCGCAGGACTCGATCTGCTGGCCGTCGAGCTGCCAACGATGACGCTTGCACCTGGAATGAGTTGCCGCAACTCTCTCGCCGAAGCTGTTGGTATAAAGAGGCGAGACCACAACGAAGTTGCCGAGAAGGCCGTTACAGTCCCTCGACGCACCCGAGATCACGAACTCAATCGAAGGATGGTGATCGCGGACGCCTGACCAGAGCATCATGCGTGCTCCAGTCGAGCGCGTATTCCGGCAGAACGATCCCGTTCGCAGGCTTTCGCTTACGACGCGCCTCTGCGAGCAGCCGATCGACGAAGAAGGATCACGTCACCCCTCTTCAGTGCTCCATTCCTCATCGGTGGCGCTCGGTGTGCCTCCCTCCGGGCGGAGCCACTTTTCTCGACGCGAAAACGTCCCCAACGATTCTTATTTCCCTTCTCGTCGCGATTCACTCGGCCGCGGAAGCAACCTGCAGGGATGGCGTAGGGAAAGGGCCCCAGGAGCAGATTGAGCCTGGTCTGATTGTTGCCGTAGTTCGCTTCGGGTTGGTGCCAGTACGCGTTCGTGTAGCATCTCGGCGGTAGGAGCGTCAGGTTATGACTGAGCGTCCGGATCGAGCAGCCCAACTCCGTTGTCCTGCCCTTTAAGGCTGCCGGTTACAGCCTATTGTTTTCGAAACGAGTGAAATCGGGTGCCAATTCGGGCTCGGAGCAATGGCCACAGGCGGGCCCTGTTCGGTTTCGATGGGGCACGGAACGGCAACGATGATAGCGCCACTGGGAACATCGAGAGCGTCTGCCGGACTTGACGCAAATTGACCCGGATGAGCCAGGTTTTGGCGGCGAGAATGAAAAGTGTTCCCAGGACTGGCGCCCGGACTTGTGGCAGCTCCCGTGCGTGTCCAGAATGTGAGGGCCATATCAGGCGCGGCGAGTCCCAGGACGCGATCATGACGCATCGCATTGGTGGTTTCTGGACGCGGCCGCAAAGTTCGCTACGCTGGCAACCCCGCGTGCAGGCCACGATGAGAACTGCCAGATTGCAGGGATGCGCGCTTCTTTTGGAGCGATCTACCGAAGTCGGTCCGCACAAACGTTTGTATGTATTGGACAGGCGCTTCGAGCAGCTAAATTGAAAAGCCGAAAGAGGGCGCTGGCAGCGGAGAGGCTTCCTGGGCTTGACGACTTGTTCGCCCTCGTTTGGGACAAGGCAATGGCTTCCTTCGACCTCTCGGGTCGGAGATGATCTCGATGGGCACTTCAATGAGTACTTTGATTCGCCTCCGCTACAACACAATGGCCGATGAAAGCCCGGGCGGCGAATGGAGATGGCGCGTGATCATGGAGAGAGATGGCGGATATGAGGAAGTTCTCGTAAAAGAACTCTCGATCAACGTGCCGTCATTCTCCCAGGCAGACGAGATGCCTGTTGTTGGGCGCAAGTACCATATTGCTTGCCACGGCACACTCACGGTGAAAGACGGTCTCGGTACCATCAGGTGAACCGAATGAGGTCGCCTCGCTTGGGCTGCGCCGGCCTGGCTCGTCCTCACGTTCTAGCCATCTGCCGTGGACTTAAACGGGCGACTGAAGCGATGATGCCGCCAGGCGCCTCGTCCGGAAGGCTGGTTGAAGTTCTATTGGCCGCCTGTCCGGTTGCCGCCTTTGCCCCCCGTTTTTGTAAGCCTCACGCCCACTAGGATTGAGCGGGTTGAAATCACGCGCGTCCACTCTTTCGCATCGTCTGCTCACGGCTGCATCATATCAAAGGGCGTAATTCGCCAATCTTAACGCAGTCATGAAACGCCACAACGATTCGTAGCTGAATCCTTTAGCGAAGGGATAACCAAGGAGTGATTCGTTCGCTGCCTTCATAGTCTCAAATTGATCATCAATGCGTCTTTGGCGTTGTTGATCAAGCATCAAGAGGCCCTGCGAACATTTCAAGCGATCACGCTTTTGGTTCGCGTAACATGGGAAAGAACGGTGGAGAACCGCCGACCTTGACTTCCGTCAAAACACTCCAACCTTGTTGAGCATAAAGTCGCATCGCGTGCGGACTGGTCGCCTCCAAGTGCACAGGTCTCTGCGCGGCATCTGAGATCTCGGTTGCGTGCCGAAGAAGATGTCCTGCGAGCCCTGATCGCTGATGTATGGGATCAATGGCTACCATAGTGACATACCAATGCGGCTGATGCGGATGGTACTTACCGAACGTTTCAAAAAGTCTTTCGGTTTCGGAACGCCGGTGCGCAGGAACGCTCTTTAGAAGGAATTCCATCATGCTGGTGTTGTCGCGCTTTTCGCCAGCTGTGTCCCATAAGATGGCCCCCTTGTCGCCGTCGTTAAGGTATGCGCCGCTCGAATATGGACTGCCGCAGTGATGCTTAATAAGTCCATTAAAATGCTGCAGGTACTCCCGCGGTTCAGGGTACAAGCCACCTCAACAAAGGACACATCGTAAATGCGGTTGTTAGGATCGCAAGGACTCTCGAGTGGTCCTGAAGATCGATAGTCTTGATCGATAGTGCATCCCCATCGGCGGATTGCATAGTGCCTCCTTGCGCTGCCAGTGCCGAACTGTGGCCCTACCGATCTAGCGCTTTGAATGCACCGACCGCGTGGCCAAAAAACTGCGGTAGCAAAAGCCAGGCCAAAGAATTGTGCGGCTCGTCTTGCTTCTTGGAGTGGAATGTCGTCTTCGCGACAGGACGGGGACGCGGTTGCCGTCGGGGAGCTAGCGGTTGCGAAAGCGCTAGCCCGGGCTGGCTGATGCGCAACAGCCACCCGAAGGTAAATATCCGCACAACGTTGAGTGAGATGGTTCACTCTTCAGACGCTCGGCATTTACCCCGCGAGGCTTTCAATGATGCTTCGCTCTCCTGCCGCCGCGGAGCCCCGCGAACTGCCGGTGAGGTGCGGGAGCCGCGCCGCGGGATGATCCTGTTGAGCTGGGCGGATCGCTGGCCGGGCAGAACAGCCGCCGAAGCCGGCGATCCCTACGAATCTCTCCGACAGCCTTCTCGGCCCACAGGAACGCTCGGCCCATATCGTGTCAAAATCTCACGGCAAGCAATTCCCGAAGACGTGAAGCCACCTCGCGGGCGATTGCAGAGGGCGCTTAGCGATTCCACCGGACGTTGGTATGGAATTTGCTGTCTGCGCTCGCGCCGCCGCACGCGATTGCGCCATCGCCACTGATGCCTACGCAACGCGCGCGATCGCAGTGCTCTGCATCAATTAAAGCGTAAGGTTTCTAACATGAAGGCGCTCGTCAAGGCTAAGTCTGAGCCCGGACTCTGTCTACGCGACGAACCCGTGCCCATGATCGGACCGACTGATCTCTTGATCAGGGTCAAGAAGACCGGGATTAGCGGTACGGATATTCATATTTTCCGCTGGGACGAGTGGGCTCGTAAAACGGTGCCTGTGCCCATGGTGGTGGGCCACGAGTTCGCGGGCGAAAGAGTGATCTCGGCTCGGCCGTTCAAGGCCTTGCATGCGGCCAGCGTGTGACGGGAGAAGGCCATGTAATCGCAATGCACGGTCTGGCCTAGGCCGCCGGACCCGCATTTCTGAAGGCACGTAAATTGCTGGATAACGAGCAGGGGCTGGCGCAAAGAACGCAGGCCGCAGCGACTATCTCGGAATTCTAATGAGGCTGATCCGATTTATCTTGTTCCACCTGGCTTCGATGCTGCTTGCACCTGAACTTTCAGACGCAACGAGTGCTGCCGCTGGCGCAAGTCCTTCGAGCGTCAAAGCTGTGGCGACATTCAAGCAGAATGGTCCCCGAGAGGTGCTACCAAGCTTCAGGAATGGCGGCCCCTACGACAGCCAAACGACGCTAGCCGCACCCGGTCAACCGGCGGACAACCTCCAGCCCGTCAAGCTGCCTGGCAATTCCGCGGGGCTGGAACCCAGCCTTAGATGTATGATCCGCACGCCCCAACGCCCGACAGTCAATATCCTCGATGGCGCTGATAGGCTCAACCTCCCCCTTGTGACGTACGGGATGTGCAATCCTGCCGCCCCGCCTTTTAATCTCCTAGCTGCAGAGACGCCGCGCTCAAATACAGCTATCCCCCATGGGGTGCTGATTGTCGCCTTTCTGACTGTTCTTGTCGTTATTTTTGTAGAAGTAAACGGTCCAGGTGCGGGCACGTGAGGGAGCAGAGCTGGGTTATATCGCAGTCGCCGTTCAGCTGATCTCCCGCAACTGTTCGCTGGTTGCGATTCAGCGTTCACGCCAAGGGACTCACGGGAATTTGTCCGTCCTCCAGGGTGCGGCAAGACCACACCCTACGCTGCATTACCCGGATGCAGCGTCTGACGAGTGGAGTCTGCTGGGTCGACGGCGAGATTTGGCAGGATGAGACGATGTTTCAGCCGCACTCATCTACGTCCCATCGCGGGTGTATTTCAGCGGCCGATCTTTTCTCATTTGTCTATCAAAGCGTATTCTCCTGTAGAGCCCGTCAAAACCGAAGGCGGCACTGATCGACTTTGACGGTGTGGTCGAACCGCTAGTCTTGTGGCACTGCCTGACGGTGGGCCCGTCACATCTTTCTGGGGCGCAGCAATGTAGCGCGCTGTCGATCCCAACTCGGCTACTTTTAGTGGCGACCCGCTCATTTGGACTCAACTGCACCGCCAAGAGCGAGCTCTGCCATGTCTTTAAGGCTTGGCTAGCTTGGCACGATTTTCTCCAAGCTTGACGGCACCCATCAGGACAGCCGCGGAGACGTCGCTCAAGGTGACCGATCAGAAGGACAGGGGCGAGACGACCATTCAACTCACCGAGAGATCGCATCCCACGACGGTCCGGTCCCGGCGCGCGTGCGTCACTCACGCTGCTTGATCGCAAATCGGCTATCCAGCGAAGGCGGCCTCACCGGGGGCCCTCACCGGAGGAGTACTTTCTTACGGCCTTCCCTAAAGCTCTTTGGCCTTTCGCGTGATGCGCTCACCCGTTCGAAGCCGATAAAGGCAAGATCATTGTTGCAGCCTTTGTACGCGCGCATCCCAAGATCTGCTGGGGCGGTTCTGCGCGATACCCTCGTGCGGCGCTTGAGGGACAATCCTTTACGCATCTTCGCGAAATAGACTGCGCAGCATTCCTCGCTCTCATGAATCCAGGACCAAAAGTGATTGGCCCCTCTTCGCCGGCAGGGAATTCAGAGCGCCGCTCGGAGCGCGTCCTGGCCAGCACTGATCTACCCCAACCTCGTCTCGGGCGCGGGGCTCCGCGGTTCGGCTACAGCGTTGCGCGTCACTGCTCTTCGGCTTCGGCCCACTGGACAACTATTCCCCTTTCGCCTTCCTTCTTGAAAAAGTTAGCACAACTTACCTGCATCACATCGAAGCAATCGCAATTGCGGCCACAGAGCAGTTGGCAGCAGACCTCATCAGCTCCACGCCCCCTTCACATGGCTGCGAGAGGAACGAGGCACAGAACTGTCAAGACAAACTAGATGATCTCGAAGTATCTCCGACGTTCAAAGTCGGTCACTCGATTTTGAACGGCGTCCCATTCCCAACGGCGCGAGCAAGAGAATGCTTCAACAAACCTTTCTCCGAAAACCTCGTTCGCTGCTGCTGACTGTGCAAAACGAGAAGTTGCCTCTGATAGGCTTTGAGGTAGTCTCGCAGTCATCTCCACGCTTGCATCACCGGCGATCGACGCGGGTAGTGCCACACCTGTCTCGAGTCCCAATATTCCGGAACCAATGGCACATGCGAGCGCAAGATATGGGTTCACGTCTGCGCCAGCCAGCCGATATTCCAGACGATGGACGGACGGCTCTCCCGAGATAGCGCGAACCGCGCAGGAGCGGTTGTCAACACCCCAGCTTGGACAGATTGGTGCCCAGCAGCCAGGCACCAACCTCTTGTAGCTATTGAAGTTCGGCGCAGCGAGCACACAAAACTCGTTCATGTAGTTCAATTGTCCGGCGATGAATTGCCTCATAACCTTTGAGAAGTTGCCAACCGCATTGCTGTCGTAAAACGCATTCTGACCATCCGAGGACATCGAAATGTGAATATGGCCGGACTGGCCCGGCCAATCCTCGGAAACCTTGGCCATGAATGTAGCCATCAAGCCTCGCCTTTGCGCCCATGCTTTTATCATCGACTTAAATATGGTTGCTCGATCGGCAGCTTCCAACGCATCACAATGACGAAGTGACGCTTCGACCACTCCCGGTCCCGTTTCGAAGTGCAGTCCGCTGAGAGGTATTCTAGCTTTCTCACAAAGCGCCAAGATCTCATCGAACAGCTCATGTTGAGCAACGGAGCGCATAATCGAGTAGCCGAACGGGCCCCGTGTTAAAGGAGCCCATTCGCTGAACGGCTTATCCTCAATTGTATCGGCGTTCTCCTTGAACAACATGAATTCAAACTCGAACCCGACAGCGCATTTGTATCCGAGGTCAGCAGCCCTTCTCAGGACCTTACGCAGAACACCCCGCGGGCAGATGTTCTCATGTGCGCCCGTGAACTCGGCGAGGTAGAGATATTGATAGCCGACATCAGACACCGAACGGCCGGTGGCAGACAGAATACGCAGGTCAGCATCCCCAAATGCTGATAACGGCTGCTGCGTGACACTGATCGGAATGACCCGATCCGAACAATCCCACGCCAGCACCGCTTCAGAGAACTTGATGACTTTATCTTGACCCGAGAGATCTTCACCTAAGACGTGCTTGCCTCGCAGCACACCGTCGAAGTCGCTTACGCCGATCATCGCCGCGCGGGCTGGACTCGCTCCGGTCAAGGTTGCTTCAGTTGTCATCACTGGCTATCCCGCGCCACCAGTTCGAACACCTGGTCCATCCGCATTGCTCGCAACTTGTGATAGTCATCATTAAGCTGATTCACGTCGCTATTCACGAGATAGACGATGCCTGGTGTCGACGCCAAATCGATGGTCGGAACCAGCTCTTCACCAATTGGAACGAATGCAATGGCATCCGCAAAGCTCGGGAGCTTGCGAATTGCTTGGAGTCCCGGGTAGCCGGCAACGACACCGCCCCTGTTGGAGATCAGGGAGACACATAGTGCGTGCGCCTTCCGGTTGTACGGCCCGCGCATCCTCATGTACTCCCCAAAGCCCTCGGGATCTGCGTAGCGCCAAGCGGTCAGCGTGATATGGTTATGCCCCAACGCCATCATTCGTGCTTTTGCCGACATAGTCCCTTGAAGCCTCGCCCCGAAGTCCACCAGAACGGGCCCCCGATGATCGACAATGATCTCGGCATGAGCCGGTCCCTCGAGGATCTGAAGTGCCTGCAACGCACGTTTCAGGTAGTCGGAGAGCTCCTGAACGATTGGTTCGCTGCCGTCCAACAATCTCTCGAGTGAGCAGACCGATGATGCCCCTTCGATAGGAACGGTGTCATAGGTCCAGGCCTCCGTAATGAAGGCATCTCCGTGGATCGAGACGGCGTTTACGGTGTATTGTTGACCGTTTATTTTTTCCTGCCCGAGGGCAAAACGATTCAATGCTCCGACACGGTTCGTCTTCCCGACAATCGCGCTTAGAGCACGCTGAATATCGGCATCTGTCGAGCAAAAGAATACATCCTCGGTGCCCGTACTGTTCAGAGGTTTGATCACGATCTCGTCGAAGTTCGCTTCGCGCCTCCAGCTTGCGATCTCTACAGCATTGTCAGACACGACTTGTCTGATCGATCGCACACCGGCATAGGTCAGCGCACAAGACAATCGTGCTTTGTCACGCCGAGCAGCCGATAGAGCGGTCCCGTTTGAAGGTAAGCCCAGCCGCTCGGACAACGAATCGGCGAGTTCGACTCCAGACTCGCAACCCGCGATAACGAACTCAAATTCTCTGCCCTGGAGAGCCTGAAGATGATATTCAACGATGTCATCATACCCCATGCGCTCGCCGGGGCGAATGAGTTCATCGTACAGATCTGCATTGAAATGCGCTTGGAATATCGGTGGAATCTGTGCGGCCGACATCACATGCACGGTCCCAATTCCATAGCGCTTGAATTCTTCGGGTAGGTAGCGGCCCGTAGAGTATGCGTCCACGACTACACATTTCCGTTCTTTCATGCGGATCTCCGATACTGCAAGTAGATGTTGCTGACAGCGATAGCCGTAATGAGGACATTTCCAACGAACGTGTGTGACGAAGGCACGATGCGAGAATCGAAGTACTGGAACAGGAAGGTGACGATGGGGGCGGTGGACAGGACCATGTTGACGGTGAAGGGCTCTACGCGGCGAATGCCCTCCTGAATCAAGAGCAAAGGTAAAACGATCGTCGACAGCCCAATTGCTGCGATCGCAAACCAATGCTGCGAGATCTCCGGTACGATAGATGAATGGTCGACCAGCCCCAGCAGCAAGAGAATGGTTCCATAAAAGCGATGCGCCAGCACCTGTCGGCCGGAAAACCCACGGTCGAACAGCACCTTGACAAGTATATTTGTGAGGGCGAGCGATAGGCCGGCCACGATGGCGAAGACGATGCCAATGGACGATCGAGCCCCCCACTCCACGCCCGCATTGCCGCTGGCCGAGATCCAAATCATGTAAGTCCCGATCGTCGCAATCGCGGCGCTCACGACAATATCGGATGCTGGTGGGGCGCCCCTGCGCCTGATCAGGGCGTTTAACCACACTGTTGCGGCGGGCCCCAACGCCACCATGAAAGCGACCACGATCGCAGGTTCAGCGTATTTCAGTCCTATAAATAGGCCGATCCAGCTGATCGCCGTCACGACGTTGAGTGCGACGAAGACCAGGAGCGACCATTTTCCGGCTCTTGCTTCGCCTCCCTCGTGACGAGCCAAGAAGTTGAACGTTATACAAACCACCGCGAAAGACAGCAGGAGCGCCACGAACACATCCGCTTTCTGAAAATACGATGCCGCATAAACCTCCCCTGCCGCGCTCAGAACGACATAAAGCGCCACAAAAAACACTCCTAGAGCGAAGCCACTCGTAGATCGTCCACCCTTTTTGTGCCCGCGAGGCCGGGCGGAGCTCTCGGAAGCCCAGGCGCGCGCGTCGTTTTCGGAGGACTGCCCTTTCGGCTCGCGCGGGCCACGTTTCGTTTGCAAAATCACGATCTGCCTCTAGCCCTTCTTAGTCCGGCAGTACCCAACACACGCCTCTCCAAATGCTTTGAACAGTTGCTTGCTGAGGAGGTCGGTTGAGACGTGCCATTCGGGGTGCCATTGCACACCGATTTGCAGCGTCGGAGCGCCAATCACTGAAGCTGCCTCGACCAGACCGTCAGGCGCCCACGCCTCGCGCCTTAGCGCTGGGGCAAGTGCCTCGATGCCTTGATTGTGCAGCGAGTTGACTTGCGCTTCGATCGTCCGCGCGATTGGAAACAGTGCGCCATAGGATGATATCCTGACGCAGTGCGCGGCATCGTACTGACGGTCCCTGGGACGATTTGGCTTCTCGGCATGCATGGCGCCGCTTTCTCGGCTCCACTCCGCAAGCGATGGGCGGAGTGTTCCGCCGAAATAGACGTTGAGTTCCTGAAGCCCACGGCAGATGCCCAGAATAGGCATTCCGAGGGCGATGGCGCTCTCTATGGCTACGGCAGAGAGCCTGTCCCGGGGACGGTCAAGGATCCCAGGCTCAACATCCCGCCGATCAGGATCCGCAAAGGATGCGGGCGCTGACAGGACTGCGGGGTCCACGTTTGATTCATCGCCTGTCAAGACCAGACCGTCGAGCCGGCGCATGATGGCCGGGGCGACCTCCTCCATAGCATCTTCCGCGTCGACGGTCGGCAATATGACACAAGCCACTCCAGCATGACGATGGAGTGCCTGCACGTACTTGCGCCGTAACCAGTCGCGATGCACACCATCGACCAGAAGACGGTTCGAAGTGACGGCGACAACGGCTTGGGTGCGCTCGGGCTGTTGCAACCTCACGCCACCTTGCCTCGCGTGCGAACCCCGGCAACGGACTGCTCATACAGCCGTCGATTTCGCTCTTTCAACTGAGTTATGACGCTAGGTTGACCTTGAGGTCCCTTGACAAAGAGCCCGCCCCAGGTGGCGGCGACCTTCGCGTAGTTCGGATCCTGCATTCGGATTTTCTGAGCCTTGCGCAACAGCCAAAACGGGATGCCGGGTGAAAGGTGATGCTCAAGGTGGTACTCATCCAGATTCTGTCCCAGGATGGCTCGTTCGAGGAAGCTTCCTTTCCTATTCCTGGTGAGATAGACGTTCTGCGTCTCTGTTTCGCACATGGGTGAGTGCTCAGCGAGTTCGATAAACCAGCCGAGAACCTGAAACGTCGTGAGATAGGGCACGATCCAAAACAGGACGACGATATGGAGCAGACCAAGAGCATATGACCCGACCAGGATGCTGAACCAGAACAGATAGAAGCCATACCTGTCGACAAGTATGCCTGAGCGGCTCTGCTCTTCGGTCTCCTCGATCGAAAAACGATTAGTCCAAAGATACTTCAGATACGCTACTGTCGCGCCGCCGAAGATCGGCTTCCAGATGATGTTGAAAGCGTATCTCTCTGGAGGCTGCACATCGTAGACGCCGCTGGCCAGGAAAAACTTCAGGTCGGGATCCTTGTCCGGGTCGCCGAGATAGGGATGATGCAAGTAGACATGTGAGATCCGGTAGGCCCAGTGGCGTTGGAACAAGGGATAGGAAGCGAACAGAATGCCCAGCACATAATTCCAGGTCGTATTCTTCGCGAGCGTGCGGTGAGCCGCATCGTGAGCGATGGTTGTCAATCCGCGTTGATAGGCACCGATCAGGAGAACGGCCAGCGGGTAGAACCACCACGAGACAGACACGGTCGCAAGCGTGCACGCTGTGATGACAGCGTAATCTTTCGCAATGTAGGCGGCCCCCGTGATGTTGTCCGGCCTTAGCTCCGAAAGCTGCTTATTGATCTCCCGACTGAATTGAACGGCCTCATAGCGTGATGACCTCAGTTTCCAAGCGTCTGCCTGATTCATGAGAACCTCTTCCTGATCGCCTTGCAGGTTGTCAGATTGCGGAAAGCGCCTTGTCCAGATCGCGCAAGATGTCGTTAACATCTTCGATGCCGACACAAAGCCGGATTGAGCCGCCAAATATGCCGGCCGCTTCGCGCTTTTCCCGCGGGACAGTGGTGTGGGTCGTCGAGACAGGATGAGTCACGAGCGTGCGGGCATCTCCCACATTGGAAACGTGATACATCAAGTCAACGTTCTGGATGAACTTGCGCCCGGCCAGCTCGTCTTCCACTTCGAACATGACCATCGCCCCATGTCCGTATTCGGCGTTGAGTGTCTGATCGACGATTTCCCGATCGGCGCCCTCAAAGAGCCCCGGGTAGAAGACGCGACGCACTTTAGGATGCTCCTTTAGAACGCCGGCGACGATCCTGGCATTAGCGCAGTGCTGCTTCATGCGAAGCGGCAGCGTTTCAAGCCCTTGGATCAGTTGAAAGCTCGCAAACGGGGCGATGGCTGCACCCGTATCGCGCAACCAGGTCATGCGAGCCTTGAGGAGAAACTCGCTCTTTCCTAGATCATCGACATCGCGCACAGCGTTGTGCCAGACAATTCCGCCATGCGCTTCGTCGGGACCGTTGAACAAGGGAAAGCGGGAGGCTCCCCGATAGCTAAATTTGCCGCTGTCAACGATTAGTCCGCCGAGGGTCGTGCCATGACCGGATATATATTTTGTTGCAGAGTACGTCGTAACTGCGGCGCCCAGGTCTGACGGCCGACATACCAGCGGCGTGGTCGTATTGTCTACGACCAGAGGCACGCCGTACCTTCGGCCGATTTCCGCCAGCTGTTTGACCGGGAGCGGAATCAGACAGGGATTCGAAATTACCTCTCCGAACAGGCAAATCGTGCGATCATCAATGGCACGTTCGAACGTCTCGGGCCTTCGGGGATCTGCTGTCCTCACGCTGATTCCCAAACGCTTTAAGGTGTTGTGGAGCAGGTTCCAGGTATTGCCATATAGATACGGAGAGGCAACAATATTGTCCCCTACTTCGCCACTTGAAAGGTTGATGATAGCAAGGAACGTCGCCGCTTGACCTGACGCAACGGCGAGCGAGTCGCTGCCCATGTCGACAGCGGCGTAGCGCTTCTCCAGCGCGCGGGTCGTCGGATTGATAATCCTCGTGTAGGTGAACCCATCCGCCTTGACGTTGTAGACGTCAGCGATGTGATTTAGATCGCCATCGAGTTCATAAGCTGTATTCTGGTAAATCGGCACTGCGACGGCTTTTGTCACCGGGTCGCGTCGATAGCCCGCATGCAGAACAGCAGTCTCGGGGGAAAGCCGCAGCTGCCGGTCCCCAGCTGATTGAGCCGGCATCTTTACGCGCGCCCCATATGCCTCTTGGCCCGACGCCGGCCTTGCTGACCGGGCCTGACCGGACCGGAAATATGTACGAAAGGCGCATCCCAACTGCTCAATCCAGCTGGATTGGATTTGCCCAATGCAACCGACCCGAAAGCTCCGCGTCGCAAGATGCAGCTTCGAGTAGACGTAAAGATTATGGGCCGCCAAGTGGCGATACAGCCCATCGAATCCTGGCTGGTCCACTATTCCGGACGGCGCACTGAACGCAACACAGACCGGCGACTGCAACTCGGGGGACAACAGCGGAGCCACTATCCCTTCGAGTTCCTTGATGAGGTCGTCTCTGACCTTCTCGTACCTGAAGCGCCTGGCATCGATGCCTTCCTCGTGCAGAATCTTCAAAGCCATTGTCGTTGCCTGAACGACGTGGGTTGGAGGGGTCGACCGCCACTCACCCGTGCGCTCGAGCGAGCGCCATTGATCTCTCACATCGAGCACAAACGATCTCGGTTCTTGAGTCGCATTCTCCAGCAGCTCGCGCGAGGCGATGACAAACGCAACTCCCGGCGGCCCTTCTATGCACTTGTTGCTCGATGTGACCAGTACGTCAGGTCCACGCTGGCTCAGATCGATATTGAGGGCGCCGAAGGAACTCATCCCATCGATGATGGTCTTTACGCCACCTCGCCTCGCCACCTCCACGATCTCGTGCAGCGGATTGACGATTCCGGTCGTCGTCTCACAATGCACGAAACACAGGTGCGTAACGCCGGGATTTCGGCTCAGATACTCGCCGATCTCTTCCGGATCCAACGGATCGGTCGCGCGCTTGACAAGCTTCAGTGCCTCGACACCCCACAGCCGCAAAATTTGTAGAATGCGCTCGCCATAGATGCCGTTTACGCAAACGAGCGGCCTGTGGGCTCGGGACACAAATGAAGAGAGGGCCGCCTCCATTGCAAAGGAGCCACCTCCTTGAATAGGCACCACCGAATATTCCTCAGCGTTTCCCAGCAAGTTGAGCATCAGCCGCCTCATGCAGGCGGTCACCTCCTTGAACTCGTCATCGCGAGACGCGAGATCAAGCTGCATCTGGCTCCTGACCGCCAGCGATAACGATAATGGACCAGGCGTCAGCAAAGACCGCTGTCTTGTCAAACCATTCCTCCTAACATTGTATTGGTCGATGACCTGGAGTACGCACAGCAGGGAGCGCCGTGGCGCGCGCCCCGTTTCTCATCAACAGCTTCGAATGAAGCGACATGTATCGTGGACGCGTTTCGCGTCGGCGCCCGAAAAGGCTGTCGGATGACAACCTCCATATCTCATCGCGGATGGAGATCGATGTTTCACAAAGCTCCTCATTGATGCCCTTCAGACCTCCCAAATAGCCTTTGGCACTAAGCACTCGGGCGCAACCGGCGCCGACGTTCGCTCTCATCCACTGTCACGTCTGTGCAAGCTTGAGCGCGATCGCCCTCTTGCAGCTATGAAGCGCCAGTCTGCGGACAATTTACGTGTGAGCCTGTCCGGGCGATGCAGCCAGGAGACGACGTGCCCGGATTATCAATGCCTGGCACACTCGATGATCGTGGTTCGCAGCGGGAGTCTAATGCGTTGCTTTGGACTTGATACATTTGCACTCCGTCGCTGGTTGGAGGATCTGGGACGCTGATGTCCATTTCGGAGATCGTACAACTTGACGTTACGGGCGGTTCAACCCTCTCCGGGGATTTTCTCACGTAAATTTTCCTGACGTACTCTCATTTGGCGGCGACAAGCTGACGTAAGCAGCAGAGGACAGAGGATTCACAGCGCGGTTTGAGAGTTCAATTTGGACCTATCGTAAGCATTCCGCCTGCAAGCGCGAGCTGGACCGCAGTGAGGGCTAATCGGCCCGTTTACGGTAACCGATGTTCCGCTCCCACGTTGTCCTCGCCGCCGTGATCTGTGATCGCGTATCCATGAACGAGCAACGGGAATTTCTCCATGGAGAGTACATTGGAGTTTCTCACGACCAGAAAGTCTGGACGTGAGCCGCATCGGCATTGGCCGGACGAGATCAAGGCGCAGATCGTTTCGGAGAGCCTTCGGCCCGGAGCGTTGGTGAATGAAGTCGCAGAGCGCTACGGCCTGAAGCCGAACCACCTTTCCACCTGGCGGACGATGGCGCGGCAGGGCAAGCTGGTTCTGCCACAACCCGAGGACGCGGCGGAGTTCGCAGCGGTCATCGTCGAGCCCCCATTTCGGAGCCGCTGCTCAAGAAAGCCAACCGCCCCGAGATTCTCTTCGGCTCTGTGACGATCCGTCTGGAAGAAGACGCATCTGCCGCCCGGATCGCCTCTGTCGCGCTTGCATGCGCAGGTTCCTCATGATCTTTCCATCAAACCGCGTTCGGATCATGGTGGCGACCAAGCCCGTCGATTTCCGCAAGGGTCACGACGGATTAGCGGCGCTGGTAAAGAACGAGCTGCACAAGGAACCGTTCACAGGAACGGTCTTCGTATTCCGATCCCGCAAAGCGGACCGCCTGAAGCTGATCTACTGGGATGGCAGCGGTCTGGTGATGGCCTACAAGCGGCTGGAGGAGCACACGTTCACTTGGCGAGATATCAGGGACGGTCTGATGACCCTTGGGCTGCCCAGTTCGAGGCGCTGTTTGCGGGCTCGACTGGCGTCGGGTTCGTACCGTTGAGGCAAGAGCACCGACCGCAATCGAATAGGTGCGGCACGATGACTCGAGCGAGAAATCCGGACGGCGAGTAGAGTTTGACAAACTTCCGGCATGTTGGACGCCGCCGATTTGCCGGACGATATTGCTGCCTTGAAGGCGATGCTGCTCGCAGCTCAAGCGCGTGAAGTCCGCAAGGATGATCGGATCGAACGGCTAGACAAGCTGGTCGCCGCCTTCAAGCAGGCTGCCTTTGGGCGCAAGTCCGAGAAGTCTGATCCCGAGCAATTCGATCTCGCATTGGAAGACCTGGAAACCGCCATAGCGGCCATCCATGCCGAAGATGAAGCCGATAGCCCCTCGGGCAAACCGAGCCCCAAATCTCGCGCCGCCAATCGTGGCTCTCTTCCCGCCCACCTTCCTCGTGTCGAAGAGATCATCCAGCCGGAGAGCTTGATCTGCAACTGTGGCGGTGGCCTGCATTGCATAGGGGAGGACGTATCCGAGCGGCTGGATGTCATCCCTGCGCAGTTCCGTGTCATCGTTACTCATCGTCCAAAATACGCCTGCCGTGCCTGTACCGACGGCGTAGCGCAGGCTCCAGCACCTGCACGATTGATCCATGCAGGATTGCCAGGCGACCATCGCGCATGTGCTGGTGTCCAAGTATGCCGATCATCTGCCGCTCTACCGCCAGGCCCAGATCATGAACCGCCAGGGGATTGATCTCGACCGCTCAACACTCGCCGACTGGGTTGGTCGGGCAGCTTTCGAACTGCGTCCGGTTTTCGATGCCTTGCTTGCGGACCTGAAGCGGTCAACGAAGCTCTTCATGGACGAGACCCGTGCGCCGGTGCTTGATCCAGGTTCTCGTAAAACCAAGACAGGATACTTCTGGGCGCTGGCCCGTGATGATCGACCGTGGGACGGAGGTGCGCCGCCGGGGATAGCCTTCACCTATGCACCCGGTCGCGGCGGGCTACATGCCGAGCGGATATTCCGAGGATTTACGGGCATCCCTCAGGTGGATGGTTATGCCGGATATAATCGGCTGATCGCGCCGGATCGTGTTGGGCCGAACATCCAACTTGCCTATTGCCGAGTAGGCGGGGATGTTGCCAACCCCGCCCCTCACAGACCCGGACGAGCGGATTACCCGCATCCGGTTCTTCACGCGCAAGCTTCGCTCACGGTACGGCACATTGGTGGACGATCTTGACTGTCGGCAGCGGGTGTCGCGCGAGCATGGCCCGGAAGCGCGACCACGGCAGATTGCTGTGGCGGCCACGCCGTGCGAGCCATTTCTTCCATATCCGCATGAGCTGGTGGTGATACCATCTGATCCGTCCGCCGTTGCCGGAGATGCCGTAGTAGGCGCAGTGCCCCCGGATCACCCGCGACAAGTGCGCGTGCTGTTCCCGGAACGGACGATGCAGGTTGAGCCGACACCATTCCGTCACGGATGCGAGCGCGTGGGCATAACGGTCTTTTGCCGTTATTTGTCGGACGACATTCTTACCCCTCCTCGATTGACCCCACACATGGGTGAAGCCAAGGAAGTTAAATGTGGTCCCCGCCGTCGCGGGATGACGCCCACCGGGGCGTTTGAACCGGAAGTCTACGAAGCGGGTCTTAGTCGGATGGAGTTGAAGCCCGTACCGACCGAGCCGCTTACCCAGCACATTCAGCAATCGCCTGCCGGACAGATGGTCCTCGAAGGCGATCACCGCGTCATCAGCGTATCGCACCAGTTGGCACCGCCCCTTGAGCCGCGGTCGCGCCACCCCCTCGAACCATTCATCCAGCACATGGTGCAGGTAGATGTTCGCAAGCAGTGGCGAGATCACGCCGCCTTGGGGCGTTCCACCAGTCGAGCGGCGTAGGATGCCCTTTTCGAGCACCCCCGCCTTCAGCCATTTGTCAATCATCCTCCGGACAATGCCGTCCGTGACCCGTTGATCGAGGAATCGGCGGAGGTGCGCGTGGTCGATGGTGTCGAAGTATTTTGAGATATCGACATCCACCACCCACCGCAGCCCTTGCTCCATGAACCCTGTACGCAAGGCGCGCAGGGCATCGTGGGCCGATCGTCCCGGTCGGAAGCCGTACGAGCACGGCAAGAAGTCCGTCTCGTAAATCGGCTCCAGCAGCAGGAGAATCGCTCGCTGCGCCACCTTATCCTCCAGTGTCGGAATGCCCAGTGGCCGTTCGGTGCCATCCGCCTTGGGGATGTAGTGCCGTCGCACCGGCGGCGCGATGTAACGGCCGGATTTGATGCGCGCCAGGAGATCATCAAGGTTGAGCTCCAAGTTCGCCTCATAGTCCGTTGCCATCATGCCGTCGACGCCGGGCGCGCCATCCTTGCGCGTCAGACGATAAGCCTGGAGCATCCATTCACGGTCGATCAGGTGATGCAACGAGGTCAGCACCCGCTCGGGATGTTGCCTCGCCAGATCAGCTATCCATTGTCGTTTCGTGGACAGGTTTGCGGGACTCAGCGTTCCCTCCCGTGTTTCTCGTCAATGGGTCTTAACGCGTGGCGGCTCCCTTCCCTCGAGCGGGTCCCGGTGAGCCCAGTTCCCCGCCTTCCTCGGTACTACCAAGCCGCTACGACTTCCCGCCGTGCATATCCGTCGACTTATGTCTTCGCTTCGGGATTCCACATGCCTTGGTGTTTTCGTGTTCGCGTACGCGCTCCCGATGCTCGCCAAGTCGGTCATCGGGCCTGGAGCTTTGTTGAGGCCGGTGCTCCGTACCGGCTTTCCACGTGGGCACGAACGGGATCTCTCAGGTTTCCTGGTGACCCGTCCCGTACCTTTGCCCTGCTCTGAGACCCCGGCCGAACCGGTGAACCTGACCATAGCGGCTTTCCCGATGCTGCCCCCGGACCCAACACGGCGAAGGCTTCAGCAATCACATGATTTCGAGGCTGCCACAGGGCTTAAGTACCCGCTGTCTACGCTTCACGAGCGACGTTGCCGTCACCCATGCAAGACTCGCTTCCGGCTGGCGGGCTCCGCCTTTGCCGGGAGGGCGTCGAACCCTCTGGGTCACGTTGAAAGGTTTCAGATCACATTCTTCCTCCTTTCCAGGACTTGTCCTGACGCAAGTTGGGCGCATGCTTGTCGTAAACTGGTCGAGATCACTCGCACCGGATCAGCGCCGATTGCCGACGAAGGCTTGAAGCGGATCGGTGAACTCTATCGGATCGAGGCAGAACTGCGCGGTTCCGCACAAGCTCGCTCGCCGGGCGGCAGGAACGATCAGCGCCGCTAATCGCGGACATGAGGGTTTCGCTGACGCATCATCGCGCCCGTGTCGCGGGCAAGTCGCCGCTCGGTGAGGCGTTGGCCTATATCGCCAAACACTGGGATGTCCTTTGCGTCTTCCTGACTGACGGCCGGATCGAGATCGACAACAATACGGTTGAGCGCACCATCAGGCCGATTGCGTTGAACCGGAAGAATGCCCTCTTTGCCGGACACGATGCAGGAGCGGAGAACTGGGCGACCATCGCCTCACTCATCGAAACGTGCAAACTCAATGCCGTCGATCCGTTCGCCTACCTGTCCTCCACACTCACCGCCATCGTAAACGGGCACAGGCAGATGCATGTCGACGTGCTGATGCCGTGGAACTATTCGCGGCGGACAAATGGCTAAAGTTTGCAGGATGCCCTGATCGAACGAGCAGTCACCTGCTGAACTGTGATAGCTGTTCGACAATAAGCACGATTGCGATAGTGATCATCGCGACACCGGAAGCTTGTGCGACCAGCCGAGCAATGCGTGGTCTGGTTCGAAGGACAGCACGTGAGGTGGCCGACACTGCTGTGTAAATCACGGCACAATTGATTATGTGAACTACGCCCAGCAAGGCGATTTGTGCCGATATCGGCCACGTAGACAGACGACTGGTGAACTGCGGTAGGATGGCCAGGAAGAGCAGCAGCGCTTTAGGGTTGATGCCGCTGATACCAAAGCCGCGCGTCAGCCACTGATACCAACTTCCTGTCTGCTGTTGACCTGCTTCCGGAAGGGGCGGGCTCCGTGAAACCGCAAGCCCAAGATAGAGCAAGTAGGCCGCGCCGATCAGTGTAAGCCCAGTTAGGACAGACGGCACGCTGGCGACGATGGCTCCCACACCAGCGGCTACTACTGTCGTGACTGCTACGTACCCCAGCAACATTCCAGCCACGGCAGGCACTATCGCACGATCCTTCATGCCTGCCGATATCGCGTAAGCCCAATCGGCTCCTGGTGTCAGGACAAGTGACAGCGACAAAGCCCAAAAGGCGGCGACCAAACCGATTTCCATCTCATGCACCTCTGATTGCGAGATGCGGATTTTTACGGCGTCGCTGGCGAAATGTGCTCCCAAATTATTGCAATGAACGAGCGATCTGAGGCATATTCTCTCGCATGGACGCAATTGACCGCAAGATACTTGCTATTCTTCAACGCGAAGGACGCATTTCTGCTACCGACTTAGCGGAGCGCGTCGGTTTAAGCCTTTCGCCTTGCCATCGTCGATTGAGAGCGCTGGAAGAAGCCGGAGTGATAACGGATTACAGAGCCTCCGTAGAGCCATCGAAGCTGGGCCTTGGGTTTGCGGCTATTGTTTATGCGACTCTTCGCGAGGGGAGCAGAGAAAACGTGTTGGCGTTCGAGAAGGCGCTGCTCGGGGTGCCCGAGATAGTCCAAGCCCAGCGACTCTTCGGTGAGCCTGATTACATGCTTCACGTCGTCAGCAAGGACCTAGCTACATTCCAAAGACTGTACGACGACAGCCTTCTCGCCCTGCCACACGTCATGCGCCTCAATTCGACGTTGGTGATGAAAAGTGTAATCCCGAGCCGACCATTCCCGATCTGATCTCAGGTGGGAGGAAAACACCGCTTACGCTTCTCCGCGTTGCCGGCGAGATCACTCCTGCATCGCTTTGCTGTTATCGGTTGACTCGAGAGGACTTTGCCGCCTGCGGTCGAGTTCGACTTGATGATTGAGCGATCCTTGCTGGCCGCTTAGCAAGGATCAGTAGGTACCTTTCGGCGAGCGGCCGTGCGACAGAGCATGTTGTCCTGATTTGCTGGGAGTGCGTCGAGCCGAGTCCAGATGAGTGGTACAGGTCCATCTTTCAAATCGATCGTCGGCAGAATCCATTGTTCGCTACTACACGCCGCTCGCCGCGAGACATCTCACCGGGCGATCATGGCGGCGAAGGTACGGTGATTTACGGCGCTCAAACGCCTCAGCCGGCGAGCCACCCATCACCAGCACTCGGTGAGCGCAAGTACCTCGCCCATGAGGCACTCTGGTTCGAGGATAGTCACTTCCGAGCCGTTCTGCTCGCTTTGATTCCTCCGCAGGCCCGCTCGTTGATGTGCACTCGCGTTCTACGCGGTCTAAAGTGCGGTCGAGCGCGTCGATGGCTGACCAGAGCGGCTCATCGAGAGATCATTCTTTGTCGCTTGGCCAGCGATGAGCTCCCTTAACTTTTCGGTCGCGTCAATGGCCGCCTTCATGGCAACACGATGGAAGGAGGACTGGAGCATGACGCGAACACGCAACGGAGCTCCGTAGCGCAGGATGCCTAATGGTCGCGGCAGCGTTGCCTCGCGATGAAGGTGCTGGGCGTACGCCGACCGTGTTCGCCTACGAGCGGCGGCCAAAAGGAAGCAAGCTTGCCGGACGTTACCATAGGTCACGACAGGATGGATCGCGACCGATTGCTCGCTTCAGATTGATCAATATACCTGGAGTAAGCCCAGGCTCGCCGGATAGCCAGCCCCGGAAAACCGCGGCCCGCGCTTCGTACTGTGCGGGAGAGTAAAGCCGCCCGAGTTCGCGGCCCGGCGCGGCTTTAAAGGCAGATCGGCGTGTCCTTGGCCGCACGCGCAGCAAGAAGCGCGAGGCACCCCCCTCAACCTAGTGGAAGTCGGACTTCCTCTCTGGCCTTTCTCACCGCATCGTAGATTCTGATCTGCAGCATGGGACGGCGTCTCTTGAGCTCCACCGCTCCATCCTTGCTCGCGTACTCGGTTTTGAATTGACCATCCACTTCGAGCACATAACCGGAAGCTGGGAGTACACGAGAGGGTGCGACCATTCTGTTCCTTTCGAGCGAAAAGTTTGACCGCAGGTCCCGCCTGAGCCGCGCCGGAAGGATATTGTGCGAATTGATGACCTGGCGCGAGCACATCTAACCATCAAGAATTGAGCGCGCTATCAAGACATCCACTACCGCTTTCGCTGAATGCTCTAGGTTCTGCTCCATGGTCCTGAGATGAATATCCGGTGTTTCTGGTGCCTCGTAGCAGGCGTCGATTCCGGTGAAGTTCTTGATGTTGCCTGATTTCGCCATTGAGTACAGCCCTTTCGGGTCTCGCCGCGCGCATTCCTCGATCGGCGTATCGACAAAGACTTCTATGAACTCTTCGTCGCCAACAAGGATGCGCACCCTGTCCCGTTCGGCTCTCGTGGGCGAGATGAACGAGCAGATCACAATCAAGCCGCTGTCCGCCATCAACTTGGCAACTTCACCGACACGCCGAATGTTCTCCACGCGGTCCGCCTCCGAGAAGCCCAGATCGGCGCTTAATCCGTGTCGGAGGTTGTCGCCATCCAGCAGCATGGTATGCCGCGACATCGCAAACAGCTTTTGATCAACGAGGTTCGCAATCGCCGACTTTCCCGCGCCAGACAGGCCGGTGAACCAAATGACGCAAGGCTTTTGATTCTTGAGCGCGGCACGTTCCCTCCTATCCACGGATAGGGCTTGCCTAGCAATATTGGCGGTCTGCCGCAGCGGAACGGCAATCATGCCGGCCCCCGCCGTACGATTGGTGTAACGATCGATGACGATGAATGATCCGGTCTTCCGATTGACGTCATAAGCATCGAATACTGCGGGCATTGTGGTCGCAACATTACAGAAGGCGATCTCGTTCAACGAAACCATCCCGGCGGCCAGATGCGCACAAGTGTTGACGTCGATCCGATGCCGAATTTCGGTAATGCTGCCGGAAATCGTCTGCGATCCGATCCGCAGGATGTAATTGCGTCCGGGAGCGAGCGGCTCCTCGTCCATCCAAATCACATAAGCAGCGAATTGGTCGGCGACCTTCGGTTGATCGTCCGGTCGGGACAGAATGTCGCCGCGGCCGATATCAATTTCGTCTTCCAGTGTAATGGTCACCGCATCCCCGGCTTCGGCGCCGACAAGGTCGCCACCGTGGGTCACGATCCGCTTGATGCGCGTGGTCCGTCCCGACGTGGCGACAATGATCTCATCCCCCGCCGAGATCCTCCCCGAAACCACCGTCCCGGCATAGCCCCGAAAATCCGGATTTGGCCGGTTCACCCATTGTACCGGAAAGCGGAAAGCCTGGCTTGCGGTGCCGGACTGGATGTCAATGCTCTCCAAATATTCAAGCAGGCAGGGACCACGATACCAGTTGGCACGCGCGGAGCGGTCTACGACGTTGTCGCCGTATCGCGCCGAGATCGGGATCGGAACGATCGAGGTGAAGCCGAGACCGGCGGCGAAGGCCATATAGTCGCACGCGATCCGATCGAAGCACTCCTTGTCGTATGCGACAAGATCGATCTTGTTCACTGCCAGCACGATATGACGAATACCGAGCAGCGCGCAGATAAAGGAGTGGCGGCGCGTCTGAACCATCACGCCTTTGCGGGCATCGATCAGGATAATGGCGAGCTGGGCTTGCGAGGCGCCGGTAGCCATATTGCGGGTATACTGCTCATGGCCGGGAGTATCGGCCACCATGAAGGAGCGCCGCGGCGTAGTGAAGAAGCGGTAGGCAACATCGATCGTAATGCCCTGCTCCCGTTCGGCCTCGAGGCCGTCCACAAGCAGCGCGAAGTCGATGTTATCCCCGGTGCTACCGTACTTGATGCTGTCGCGTTCCAGCGCCGTGATCTGATCGTGGTAGATCATCTTGCTGTCGTGCAGTAATCGGCCGATCAGCGTCGATTTACCGTCGTCCACCGAGCCACATGTGATGAATCGTAGCTGATCCTTCGTCCGGGCCGGAACCGGTTCCGTTGTCGGCTCTGTAAACATCAAAAGTAGCCTTCCCGCTTCTTCTTCTCCATTGAAGCGGCTTCATCGGTGTCAATTAGGCGCCCCTGGCGCTCCGACACGGTCGCGGTCTGCATTTCTGCGACGATACCTTCGATCGTCGTCGCATCGGATTCGATAGCCCCGCTCAAGGGATAACATCCAAGGGTGCGAAAGCGGATCATCCGCATTTCCGGCGTCTCGTCGCAGTTAAGCGGCAATCGCTCGTCGTCAACCATGATCATCGCACCATTTCGATGAACTATCGGTCTTCGTTTTGCGAAGTAGAGCGGAACGACCGGAATTTTCTCGATCATGATGTATTCCCACACCTCGAGCTCGGTCCAGTTTGACATCGCAAACACGCGCATGGTTTCGCCCTGGCGAATCCGTGTATTGAACAGGCTCCAGAGCTCCGGCCGTTGGTTACGGGGGTCCCATACATGTCCAGCCGAACGGAAGGAGAGTATCCGTTCTTTCGCGCGACTTCTTTCCTCATCGCGCCGGGCTCCGCCAAAGGCGGCATCAAATCCGTGGAGGTCGAGCGCCTGTTTCAGCGCGTCCGTTTTCATCACCTGGGTATGTAGCGCGGAGCCGGAATCGATCGGATTGATCCCACGCGCGCTGCCGTCCTTGTTGACATGGACAATCAGGTCGAGGCCGAGCCGCCTGGCTGTCGCGTCTCGGAAGCTGATCATCTCGCGGAACTTCCAGGTCGTATCGACGTGAAGCAGGGGGAAAGGTATTTTTGCCGGATAGAACGCCTTGATCGCAAGGTGTAGCAAAACGCTTGAATCTTTTCCGATGGAGTAAAGCATGACGGGCCTTTTGAACTCGGCGACCACATCACGCATGATTTCTATCGATTCAGCTTCGAGACGGTGCAGATGTTTTGGCAGCATATATCTTGTTTTCGGTGCAGGATCTCTGTTCTTCGCCGCTCTATGGCTCCAGCCCAGAGCGGGGAATATCCGCGGCAGAAATGGCCGGCCAAGGCGCACGGCTCGTCAATGAGGCCAAGACCCGTTCGACAGCACACTTCGGACGCGGCAGCATATCGCATTCTGCCGCTCGTACGGCCGGCGTGCGGCACACCTGATCGGAGATCAGCGTGCCGGTTAAGTTGGCTAAATCAACCAGCGTGGCTTGATCACAAGCATTCAGAGTCCTTAGGAGCTCCCGAGGATCTGCTCAAGCCGCGCGACCTCGCCTCGCAACATCTCGATAGCTACGTCCCGGTTCTCCGAAATGTTCCAAGTAGTGTGGGCCGACTCTCCAGCGTGAGATAAGCCGGACAGTCCTCCCGCCTTGGCACTTCGCAAATCCCACCAGGTTCGGAATATCCGACGATAGAGTTCGGTTACTTCCCGTCCCCTGTCCAGAACTCCGGCTTTCTGGGCATGCAGCAGTTCCTGCTCATATCCGAGTTCCACCAAAAGCTCGGCACCGACCAGATCGGTCACGGTTTGCATCTCTTCGACGCTCAATTGAGATTGCCATGATTTGACAGAGCTTTCGTCGATGGTGTTTCGTTCCAGGATTTTTCGGTCTCCAAAGCTGCTGGACTGAAGATAATCTACTCGTCCCATGCTCGCCGATGCGACGCCTCCTGGATCACAGCCGAGCGCTGTCAGTAGACGCTGGATTTCCTCGTCCGGGTGCGCCACGAGCAGTTC
This sequence comes from Bradyrhizobium sp. IC4059, assembly GCF_020193615.1. Taxonomy (NCBI): domain Bacteria; kingdom Pseudomonadati; phylum Pseudomonadota; class Alphaproteobacteria; order Hyphomicrobiales; family Nitrobacteraceae; genus Bradyrhizobium; species Bradyrhizobium sp. IC4059. Next base: position 235,210 of record NZ_JADYVH010000003.1, on the reverse strand, counting down.
GTATTGCACCAAATGAGTCTGCGGGCGAATACGTTGCGCGGCGAGCCTAGGAAGACCCAAAACCAAATCGGCCAGTGAAGATATTATGCCATCGGGCAGTCGAAGCATGAGGTCAGCGAGACTGGATACGCTCACCGGCTGCGCGCTTTCTGCCCGCAGTGGGATGCCCCACGTCGATTTCAGTGAAGCGGCGATGGCGTAGGGATTGCGCATCAGAAGGATGTGTGGCGATTCCGGATAGACGGATTCAACAAATTCAAGTGCCGTCCAATAGCGTGGTGTCTTATCTATGATGATGCGCTTACCCGCTTTTGCCAGATACTGATCGTATGCTGCATCTGCAAAAGCGCGGCTAACGATCGTGCGATCTATCCGTCCCAAGAATTCGGAGGTGGCGGCCTCAATTAGAGAGCTGCCGGCCGGATGACGCCGATCCACCTTGCCAATTGCTTCAAGCGCCAGCATTAACCAGGGTTCAGGCGGAGCCACAATGTCTGGATGGAGCTGCAGCAAATGTGCCAGGAGTGTGGTCCCGGATCGTGGAAGACCAAGGAGAAAGCACACCTCAGGTGAACGACCAAAACGTCCGCTCATCATTCAGACACTCGTGCTTGGCAAGCGCCATCTGTCGGCGCTAGCTCGATTGGGCGAAACAAAGCCGGCCGCCGGATCACATGGGGGCAACCGCTTGCGTACAAGGAGTCGAAAGGACAAGAATTTTGTCTGCCACTCATGACTTGAGACCCGTTCAGTCCGATCGGGCGGGATCACAGAACGATAACTGCAATCGCTTCCCCGATTGCTCGACCGATAAAACGAAATCAAGCAACAGCTCAATTGCACGAAGATTGACTGCAAATATAGCAAGGTTGAAAAGAACTATACGGACGTTTGCCAAAGACCGCGCGCGGCACATCATGCGCTGGGGCATTGAAGAGGTAACTGCGACATGCACGTTGCTGAGGCTCGGCATACACAAACAATTTAGGCATATGAGCGGAGTGCTGCAAAGAAGCAGACTATAACGCGAACATCACACATGGCAGGACGCAGCAATCTTCTCAGCGCGGTAGCGATCCAGACGCTACTTCCAGTGAGCACCGCCGTTGGTCGGCCAACACACTGGATCGGCCGTTCATGTGGGAGATCCTTGATTGGGCCATCACCAAGGTAATGTCTTCACTGCCGATTGGTCACAACCGTTGAGACCACGTCTAAGATAGTCCGTCAATAATGAGAGGATGCTGGAGCTCCCACCGCGACAGTGAACCAGGATCCAAACACTCTCTCAGCGCGGATCCGTAAAGCTAATTTCCGACAAAATTTCTATGGGTACTGAGGGCGGCCCAGCGAGCCGCCCTATCGCGCCAGTACCAGCGCTGCTCAAAACTACCGTTGGTGTCCGAGCCCGATTCCAAGATGCAAGGCCTTCTGGCGGAGCGCACCGACGCTGCGTTTGGTCATCTTTGCTATTTTTATGACCGGGGTTCGGGCCTTCGAATGGACTTTGAGCTCCTTGATATCTGCCCTCGTCCATTCGCGCCGCTTAACGCGTTTCTTGGTTGCTTTCTTCACGATGAATGCTCCTTTTGAGAGGAGCGGCTTGTAGCATAGTTTTCACGGCACGACGACCGCAAAAAACAGACAATATGATAGAAGTGGCGCCAGCGTATAACTTGGTCATGCCTTCCAAACGCGAGACGTCTGGGCTAGACCAGCTGTGGAACTGTAAACTTCATATACACCTCGCGCTCTGAGAACGTTCCAATCAACGCCCTTCTATTCGCAGCTAAGCAACTGACACTCTCTGGAATGAGTAAGCCAACCCCGAGATCAGTTTAGCCGACCGTCGTCTCGACCACGCTGATGTGCATGAAGAGGCCAGATTCTCCATCCCTCAGGTTAAATCAAGCCAATATCCCTAGCCGCGTTGAACAACTTCGCAATACCCATTACAACGCCACTGTTTCCAAATGTGAACTTCGAGGTGTAGTTGAGTACATCACCATCAGCAAGGGGGTGATCGGCTGACCGTCACGCCGGCAGCGGTTTACGTGGGCTCAATCGCTTGCCGTGGGGCGCTTTCTGCCCGCGTTCGTTCCCACCTGCGAAGTCAAAGGGGCGGTTGCTCAGCTTTCGGCTGTTGCGCGATTTGTCGCTCAACCTACGCCTGCATAGCACACCGATCTAAGTGTTCGAGCGTCTCAAAATATTCCCTTCCCTCCTCGCTGAGGATCCAGCACCCGGCCTCCCGCATCAGCTTTGGCCGAAAATACCGAGTTGGGGCGCGCGGCTGCGGTGCGCTTCATACGAGCTGCCACTCCGGGCCGCTGCTATACAGATAGCCAATGCTGCTTAACGACTTCGATGCTTGCCCGACCGTGCGGCTGGCCGGCAGCATCTTGAGGTAGACAGCTGAAAACTCACGCACACGCCCTTGACCCAAGGAAAAGCCCGACAACGCCTATTTTGCGGTAAGCTCCAGAGGCGCGCCCCGCCTCAAAAGAAGGCTTCCTCCTTAAGCCCAATGCGCGACACCCGCCTGCTGTCGCCGCGGTAAGCACCGCTTTCGACGGCATCGGCCACATCCTGCCCGAAGTTTCCGAAGAACGGTTCAGCATTAGATAGCTGCGTTGACTAGGAGTGTGACGAGGTCTCAAGTGTCGCCTTGGACCGGTACGAGATCAAACGACGTCGGTGGTAACCACGCTGTTGTACATCTTGACGAATGACGTCGCTCACGGAACGAACCGCCCGCTTCTTTCTCTTCCAATTGCCGTCCAATCCCGCGGGGATCCCAAAGCCTGTCGGAATGACCAAAAGATCGTGTCTTTGGTTCAAATAGATATCGAACATGTGGTGTCTTTTATGCACGAGCGTAGACCGGCCGTTCATCGGTTTGGTGACATCGAAGCAACAGTCTCCCTTAAAGTCACTGGACGATCAAATGACATTCGAAAGCTCCCGTCCTGATACGTCAAGACCGTCACGGGCACGATGGTGGCGCAAGATGTGAGCGTGTTCACGTCCCAACTTAGGGTCCGCTGACAGGCGCACTCGCCGATCGTCGACCTGAAACGTGGCGAGAGTACATCTAATTGACTCAGCTACTTTGCGGCTTTGCGGCTTTGCGGCTTTGCGGCTTTGCGGCTTTGCGGAACCTACGCTACAGTTTTTTGGTTCTGGCAACTAGTTGATGCAGCATAACCTTGACCAGTCCTAGCGAGCACACCCTCGCCAGCTATCAGGCTTCCCAAGCAATGGCTTTACGAGGCGCCGCCTCGGGAAGCAGACGATTACGTTTATCGCCGGTATAGTTGAAGAAATCCTCCGTCCCGTCTTCGCGGACCGTGTCGAGAGTAAAGCAATGGACCTCCCATAAAGATCCACCTATGGCGGTGCCGAGCCGGTATGACCGGAAAGCGACTGTGTTCAAGGATCCGGGCCAGTTCGGGGCAGGCGTCGTTGACTAAAACGACGTCAGGAGGGACCGAAAGGACGTTGATATCTATGTAAAGACTGGACAACGGCAGATCGTCATCGTCGTAAGCTGGGGAACTATTTTTGAGTGGTTCGGGCGCGACTATCACTTGCGCATTGCTTCTGGCAAATAATCAGCCACCTTTTCGAGACCGCACGAGCAAAGGGTCATCGGTCGATGCACCTTCACGTTAAGCTCCCGCAACGGGTTCACAATTCCTTCGACGTCCTCATTCAGTTCGCCGAGATAGCGGTCCTGGATTCGGTGGCGGACCCGTGCGCCAGCTTGCGTACCTGCTGCCGCCGACGAGAGAACGCGGACAATACCACTCCCAGCGAAGCTTAAGATTGATATAAGAGAATAGATCGCAAGAGAGTTCGCGATCGTGAGCCGCATGATTGGTGGCCGTACCCACCACGACTTCCTTCACTCTCGACCCCTCGTCGTACGAATTTAAGGTCACGCTTACCGGTATTGGCCGTGCCTTCAGGATTCCACAGACCGACTGCCGATCTGTGCCGATTGTGTAAGTGGAGCGTCTGCCATAGTAAGGCTACCGCACGGAATGGCAGCGGCCGGAAGTAAGCTTGATCCGGAGCGCCGCCGCCAAGGCTCGAAGGCGGACGCCGGCCATTGTAGAAGGCGAGGTATCGTCCGCCCGAGACGCGGGCGTCGGACACAGTCTCATAGGCATGCTCGACGAATTCGTTGTCGCGCCGGGCAAGCAAGGGGGATGCCATGACTGGCGAGCACGCTGGTGAACGTCGCGCCCGTGAACTACGAGCCTTGGTCGGTGAAGATGTCCCGCTTCCGTGGAAACCTCAGGAAGGGCGAAACCCTTGCTTGCTCATGAGAAGCTCGTCCTTGGGGATCCTCGAAAGGCTGATTGGATGGATTTGCTAATGCAGGTGAGGTTCGAAGCTCCAACACATCGGCGAAGATTGTCCAATCGCGGACACTCTTTTGCTTGCAAAAATCAGTCTCCGCCTGCTGAGCAGCAGCACTCAGGGAGGCGGCATCGACCTTGAATGCTGCCTGGCACGCACGATGCTCGCCGCCAGTATCGTCACAAACGGTCTTAATAAACCGAACATTAAATGAAGGCATGCCCCTCTTTTCCCGTGGTTCGCTTATCTACTATTCTGCCATTCGCACCGAGAGTACTTGATCTGCCTCAAGCAGCACCCCAAGAGGTCTGTCCGCTCGTCCGAAGATAGATCCAGATGTAACAGCGCGGCGCGAGCCGCTTATTGTCGCGAAGAACAGGGATGGCCTGTCTGTCCTACCTGCCTTATCGCACGACGCTTTGAGCCGAGGGGCAGCGCCTCTCAGGAGCCTCATGCCGCCGAGTGTTTGATCGAGGATTGTCTCGCAGAGACGATCGAGGGCAACATGCACTAGCATTGCAGGCGCGCGCGTGCAGATTTTTCATATGCGGCGGCGAGGCACTATACGCGCAGGCGATCGTGCAGCAATCAGGCAAGGAACCCCGATCATGCATCCGACAGTCCACCAGCCGCCGCCACAGCAAAGCCGATCATAAGGCTTGTCGCAGCCCACGTTTCCACGAGCCCAGGTCCGGACTTCAGTGCCAAACCCTAAGGGTGGGATCAGCCCCGCAAGGCTACCGACAATGAAAGGCGAACAATCGTTTGACCATCCGCGTGCACGGAGCAATGAGGAAAAATGCTGCCGTAGCCCTTGGAGCGTGAGTTGCGCCTCAAATCAACACGCTGGCGTCTTGCAGAGAGTGCGAGGCCCTGGCGGACTCCCGAGTTCGGACATGTCGACTGCCAACGCGGGCGTCTGTGGCACGTAGCTGCCGCTCGAGCTCAACCACTCCGGATGGACTGGCCTTTTGACCCGCATCAATGCTGCGGCGGCTCCGTCCTGATAGCAGCCATCTTCTAGTAAGGTCAGACGCATGGCGGAAAGAACGACTTGAGCCCATGATGCTTTCATGTCCGGGTACCAGCGATCACTTTTTAGGACTCCTTCCGGGCGCAGCCGAGCCGCGGGTCGATGACCTGCACATGATAAGTTGCGCCGCTTGCGATGGCGTCTACTTTATCGACCTGCGGACAGGCCCGATTATGGGCTCCGAGCGAAGCTACGTTCATTCTAATGGTGTCAACCGAATCCGGCGTCTTCGCGCGCTCGCTGGAGCGCGTGGTACGCGCGCGAGAGCGCGGCTGAGGTCGCCCGCACACCCACGCCATGACGCTGCAGAACACGGAGATGTGTCACCAACAAGAGATGTGACATGACGGAAAGCCGGACCATCTACCCCGCCGCGGGCCGGATTGCTGGAGCTGCAGACCAGTTTAGTTCGTGCAGAACAGTTACAAATACCAACAGCCGAGGTCTTGAGCTGACCCAGATCGATTCGACTGAAGCTCAGGCCTTGTTTCCCGGCGGAAATCTAAATATTTCGGTTCGCGAGCGGACCGTGTTCCGTACCAACGATGCGACGGCCGATAGCCCTCTGCCGCGGCTCACGCCATCGATACCGCGCGCCGTCCGGTCGAATCGGGCAGAGCCTGTTCGCGCGGAAACCAAGCGATGTTCGCAATGTTCACAAGGTTGTCTAAATTTGTCAGCTCGCAGCGATGAACTTCGTCCAGGATCTAATGGCGATTCGATCTGGGAGCGGCTCGAAATCATGCCGCCCTTCGATCAGGATCTGGAGATTGCCGTGATCGAGGGCAATTCAATTCACCGGGTGGTCTTTCCTTGTCGCCGGGTGTTCGGCGGATGGATCAACGCGAATACCGGAGAGCACGTCGCCGTGCAGCCGACGCATTGGCGTATCTGGCTCGGATAGCGGCGGCCATCCTGCACAATAGATTGGCGTGAGTTGAGGCAGGAACTGGGTTCGGCGTCCTCTCGTCGGAAACTATCTAGAGTTTCTTGAATGAGAGCGCCTGACGGGAAACATGTCCGAGCGGACCGATTGTGGTGGGGGCTTGCGGTGACCGTCCGGCATCACTCCTCGCATTGCTGTCGCAACCGTTCCCAATGTACTCGCGAGCGACACACCTCTGTGTAGATTTTGACTCTCAGACCAAACGATCGCTTACCACGTCATAATTAGCAACGATAAATGTGTCGATATGAGTCCATATTTTCGGCGAATGTTTCTCGCCTTGATGAACCGTCGGCTATTCTCTCTCGGCCAAGTAGCGCGACGCGTCAGCGTCGTTCCTCCGGGTTCACCTCCTTCGGACCACCAACTGGGGCCAGGCATTTTGGTTGGCCCCAAGGCTTGCTCGAGATTGTGGAGAGCGCAAGTGACCACAAGCAAATTCGCTTGGTCGAGAACAGACCCGAGCGCGGGATCAATGGTTTTGCGGATCGGATGCTGCACGCAGTTCGCGGGCGGCAGCGACCATGTTGGTTAGCGCAGGCCGAACCTCCTCCCAGTTGCGCGTTTTTAGGCCGCAGTCCGGATTGACCCAGAGCTGCCATTCCTGCAAACGCGTCCGAGCCAGTACCATCAGCTCCTGCATTTCGCCCACCTCGGGAACGCGTGGAGAGTGGATGTCGTACACGCCCGGTCCGATTTGATTTGGATAGTCGTACTTGCTGAATGCGTCCAGTAGCTCCATTTTCGATCGCGACGTTTCGATCGAAATGACATCCGCATCCATTGCAGCGATCGCACCGATGATGTCGTTAAACTCTGAGTAGCACATATGTGTATGAATTTGCGTTTGATCGGCAACGCCCGATGAGCAAATGCGGAAGCACTCTCCGGCCCAATCGAGATATGCCTTCCACTCCGATCGGCGCAAGGGCAATCCTTCGCGGAGTGCCGCTTCGTCGATCTGGATCATGGCCGCACCGGCATTCTCGAGATCGCGGACTTCGTCGCGGATGGCGAGCGCCAGCTGACGGCAGACCTCGCTTCGAGGAATATCATCGCGAACAAACGACCAGTTCAGGATCGTCACCGGTCCGGTCAACATGGCCTTCATTGGCTTGCTAGTTAGTGATTGCGCATAGCGCCACCAGTCCACAGTGATCGGCTTCGACCGCACTACATCGCCAAACAGGATCGGGGGCCTGACGCAGCGCGAACCATAAGACTGTACCCATCCCTTCCTGGTAAATAGGAAGCCGCCGAGTTGCTCGCCAAAGTACTGCACCATGTCATTGCGCTCAAATTCTCCGTGCACGAGGACGTCAAGACCGATGTCCTCCTGCCAATGTACGGCGCGGGCTATCTCCTCCTTGATGAACCTGTCGTATTGTTCGTCGCTCATCGCGCCTAGCGCATGCGCCGCACGAGCATTTCGAACCTCTCTGGTCTGCGGAAACGATCCGATTGTCGTGGTGGGAAAAGCTGGTAGTCCAAAGCGCGCCCTTTGGATCTCGGAACGACGGGCAAATGGGCTTGCGCGCCTGCGCATCGTCTGGTCGATCGCCCTCATCCGGGTAGCGACATTGGCATCATGGATCTTCGGCGAAGTCCGGCGGGCAGTCGCAGCGCATTCCGAATCGGCAAGAGCGAGCCCAACATTTTGGTCGCCAGCGAGTGCTCGCGCCAGGATCGCAAGCTCACGCATCTTCTGAACAGAGAAAGCAAGCCAGCTCTTGACGTCGGACGTGAGCCCGGTCTCGAGTTCAACATCGACCGGCACGTGAAGCAGCGAGCAGGATGGAGCGAGCTGTACACGGTGCTTGCCGAGCTTCGCAATCGCGGGCTCCAGCCGCTGACGAAGGGACGACAAGTTCGACCGCCATACATTCCGGCCGTCGATGACCCCGAGCGACATGACGAGATCACTTCGGCCGACAGCGACGATCTTATCCAACAACTCTGGCGCTCGAACTAGATCAAAGTGCAGACCGGAAACCGGGAGGCTCAATGCGGTATCCAGATTGTCGCCTAGCTCGCCGAAATAGCTGGCAACCATGATCTTGATAGCCGGTCCCTCCTTTGCGAACCGGTTATAGGCATGTAGCAATGATTTTCGCACCGCTTCGTCCAGATCAAGGACCAGGCAGGGCTCGTCAAACTGAACCCAACTTGCCCCTCGTTCGGCCAATTCATGCAGAACGTCGATATAGACCGGTATCAAATCATCCAGTAGGGAGAGGGGCTGGAACGCGCTATCGGCACTCTTACCGAGCTTTAGGAATGTGACGGGCCCGATCATGACAGGGCGGGTTTGAAAGCCTAGAGCCTTTGCTTCCACATACTCTTCAATTGGTTTGCGAGAGCAAAGTCTGAACCCCTGTCCCTTGTAAAACTCGGGAACCATGTAGTGGTAGTTGGTATCAAACCACTTAGTCATTTCCTGCGCGGGTGCGCCAGACCCCCGCGGGCCCAGACCGCAACTCGCATCCTGATCGTCGCATTGTGATCCGCGAGCCATGGCGAAGTACGTCTTGAGGGAAACGGATTCTCCTTTCGAGGCGTAGATCTCCGGGATAGCGCCAACCATGACACTTGTATCGAGCACCTGATCATACAGCGAGAAGTCATTCGACGGAATGACCGTGACGCCGAGAGACTTCTGACGAGCCCAGTTCGCTGCGCGCAGGCCGGATGCGTCCTCGAGCAATTGCTGTTCGCTGATCTTTCCGGCCCAGTAGCTTTCAAGAGCGAATTTGAGCTCACGCCTTGGACCGATGCGTGGCGTACCGAGCGTAGCAACCGGAAGAGAGAGAAGAGACATAGTGTTAACCCCTGTTGGGGACAGAGGCCATGGCGGACGCAGGCAGAGGAAGTCGCGCGCGCGACGGCTGCTTGGCGCACCACCGAGACACCCCGCCCGTGGACCAATCTATCGTCGGGGCAGGTCTCCTGGCTCGCTGGCTCATCGCTGCTGTCCGGCCTTCCCAAAGCCGTGCGGGCTTCAGTGACATCGTTGGACAGTAGCTCGCCGCTCACAGTTGCGGGGGCAGCGCCGGCATTTGGACCGGCTTCCCTCTTAGCTCCGGATCAAGTGGGATTCGGAGAACCTCGACGAGCTTGGATTATCGGCAGGAGGACTCTTCCGTCAACCTCTCAGATTATGTGCCACGCTAATGTGCGACATCTACTAGGCGAATGACCGTCCATCTCTATGATTCTCTAAACAGAGCTATCGCAATCAGAGATGTCCTTGTCGGATGTCGGAGTGCGACTCGGAGCTGCCTTGAGGCGACGCCGCCCGCCCCATCAATGAAAGGGACAAAACCAGCCCGCGTAGCGGCGACTACCGCCGTTTCGAGCAGAATGCATTCGATGCGGCTTCCGATTTCCAGCGGTTCGCCCAGCACATTCGCTGGCCAGCTATTTTCTCGACTAGAGGATCCCCATTGAACACGTCAAGGCAGGAGGCGCAATCTAGCAACATACGCGGCGAGCAGGTTGATTTTCGTGCCAGCCAGACTTCTCGGCTCGTATCGCCAGCCATCATGTAGGCCGAACGCCGACGGCAACTTTAGCGAACCACCCGGTTCAATGACGGCAAACACACCGTCGAATCTCATCAGGCACTTGGCATCGAGGCGTTCACCTCTTCCGCAAACTATCTGTGCGGGACAAGGATGCACAAACTACGGCCGATACACTGAATGGAAACATCGAAACGTGCGCAGGTCGGAAAGTCGACAATAGGGACATAAAACCCGTGCAAATCTCCGCCTGCTGCCTGGCACGAAGAATGCAAGCCCCTCGACATGCCCAGTCTCTTCTGCTGGGGATGTCCAGCTCAGCCAATTGACGCTGTCGCTGGCTATGGAAGTTAGCGGCGCGTGACATAGAGGGGAGCGCCTGCCCGCGCGGGACAGCCGCGGGTGCCCCGTCGCGTCTCCGTAAACTTCTTGCGCTCGCTCATAGCAGGTTCAAGGTTGCCCGCCTTGAAAGATGTACGGATGAAACGTGATAGGCCGAGGGTTATGAAGAGAATGTCGGGAAGACCCGCGCTATGGCTTCGCCTGGGCGGACTTCTAATCTGCCTAGCCTGGCCGGCTGCCATGAGTAACACTATTCGCGCCAGCGACAACCCACTTGTCGAAAGACTCAAGTCAACGTGGCGAGCGCAAGATGGTGAGACGATAGAACAAATCATCTCCAATGTCTCGAAGGTGGCACAGTTCGTCCCTCAGATGTGGGGGGTCGCTGAACTTGGCGAAAACGACCATGTTTTCGTTTCGTGGACCAGGCACCGAGACAACAAATCAGACGAACAGTACGCTATCACCTGGAAAGTCGCGCTCGACGGTACGATTGAGCTTGCGTCAACCTATGCGAAGCCGATGGAATTGGGCTGGCGTGCCCTAGCGCTCTCGTTGATCGCCAAAGAAGTCGCAGATGGTGAAAGGGACGCAAATCTTAGCTTTCTGCATGATCCAAGTAACTTCAACTTTGTGACTACGCCGCAAGGCCGGCTCGGCGATCTTCTGCGGCAGGGCCGATGCACTATCATTGAACCTGTTGGGGTCGACTACTTACCCAAGCAGAATGACAAGCCGAACGAGAAAGGCGATCTATGGCGCATTCTGCTCTTGGTGAATTGCGATATCCAAGGACCACGTTATTTTACACACAACGGGGTCATCACCTTCGAGAAGAGCGAAGGCCAAGATTGGGAGCCACAATCCTCTTTTGCCAAGCGCATCGCGAAATTTCCTCCGGGCTCCTGGTTCCAACGGACCGAGCCAAAGGAAGAGGAAGACTAGGAGAGCGAAGGCCTTAGCAGACGGTCGCGCAGGGCAACATCGCACCGCAGCTGCCGTACGGTCGAACGCCTCGTACCAACTGCAAGACATACGCGCTCTGCAGTTGCGTTGTTTACGGCTCCGCAACAGTCCCGCTGCCTTTCTCGCAGCAGTTCGGCCCGCCGTAAGGAAGGTCGAGCAGCACAATTGCGTTCTTCCACCACGTGTCGAGCTTAGCGGCGCGTACTAGTTTGCGAGATGTGGTTTGCCGCCTGCACTCCACCCAGTGAGAGCACACCAAGTTGCTGGGGGGAACCAGCTCTCATGCATTCTTCAGTAGAGAGTTTGTAGATGCCTCCGGCCCAAGCCGACTCGGCGTGCGCGCCGCGCATCGTGTGACTGCGGCATACGCAGGAGCGTGAGCCAAGCGACTTTGACCCGGCACTAGGGACCTATGCTGAGACGAAACGGGCGAGGAAGTTAAACTGGTAGCAACCCCGGCATACCCGCTGAGCGCCTGCCCATTTCCGAGTGCGCAGGGCGGGAAGCTCCGGAGCTGTACGCAAGAACGTTGAGCGCCGAACTGACTCGGCCCTAGATTTCCTCGCATTCATTCGTCTGCACGTCATAGACCCGGATTTCAAGCATCGGAAACCGCTTCTTTAATTCTGCTCGACCTGCCGTGGCACCGTCTTTGGTCGCGAATTCGGCTCTGAGTTGGCCATCTACTTCAAGCGCGTAAGATGAGACCGGTACTTCCCGAACGACTGCGACCATCTCATTCCCATTATGTAGTGAGGTGCTAAGAAACGATGTGTAGCTTGAGTCGGCTAAACCGCACCAGAGCTATTCGCCCCGAGTGCGCGATGTGCAAACATTGAAACCTCACACTGAATTGCATCAGGATGGCACTCGCGATTGTCCGAACACGTCGGCAGCTTGCCCACGCCCGGTGCATCCACGGCAAAGCTCGCGGCTCGATATCGCAGCCTTTCCAATTCCTGGAGAAAACGGGCGCTGATGCCAGCGTTCCTGGGTAAGCCACTTGAGATCGCGGGGAACCGTCACTACCAAAGAGCGGCGGCCCGTAGCGCCGCCTGAGCCATAAACAGTTCAGTTCTTGTACACACGTCTGGGCAGTAGCACCAACGACGATGGTGCCGCGCGGAGGAGCCAAATGCCATAATGCGATTGGTATCAACGATCATCTCGTCTGGCGTAACAAGGAACGGATTTGCGCGGTTTGCTCGAACAAGAACGCTTCATTTACGCGGCGAGCGTTGAGGCTGAACTCCATCGCGTCTTTGTCTAACCCGGTCAGAGCGAGCCAGACCAGATCCTTTTTGAACATCTTTTTCGTGACAAGACTTTGGGGCGAATTTCCTCGCCCTCGTCGGAACTGTCCGGTTTGCCGATGGAAGTCATCACCAACCATGGCAAGGTTGCTCCTCAACGCCTGACTCAGCCGCAAGCGCCGACGCTTCATAGTCGCTCACTTTTTGCAAGGAGGAGCACAGCATTCCGAGGATCGGGTTTGTCCAGCATCGCGAGTTCGGCGCCACGCGGAGGATCTCCTCCTTAGGCTCAACGGTACAGTACGCTTCCGGTGAGAGAGCCGCCGATGCTCGAAGGACACCGCCCCCCACGCACGGGAAGAAAGCTCTTGATCCTTACGCAGCGTCAGGTCGTAGGTTCGGTCTCACGCCAAGCTCTCATAAAGCACACATCGAAGCCGGCGGAATCTACATCTGTGGTCGAGCAATCGAATGTATCGGCACCGTATCGTGCGTGAACATGGATCAGTAGCGAAAGGTTATTGTCGGGATGAAGCACCGCGGAATTATGTTCGCATTGATCGCCCTCATCACATCTCCGGTTTTCGCCGCGACACTCAGCGGTGCTCCGCGCATCCTCGACGGCAATACAATCCAGATCGAGAAAACGACCGTTCGTCTCTCAGGCATCGAAGCTCCTGAGACGGATCAGATTTGCCTCGACGCACAGGGCCGGAAATGGGCCTGCGGCGTAGCTGTTCGCGACGAGCTCATCAAGCATTCGAATGGGCGAACGTGGGATTGTCATACCGAAAGAGTCGATGAGTATCGGCGAGCCCTCGGCAGCTGCTTCATCGAAGGCGAGGATATAAACGCCTGGATGGTACGCTCGGGCTTGGCGCTATCGGCTGGTGCATCTCACCATACCTACCTTGTTTATGAGTTGGCGGCCAGCACAGCCCATGCGGGGCTGTGGTCCGGCGCGTTCATCGCGCCCTGGGACTGGCCTCGCCGCAATAGGGGTACGATTATCGTGGGCGCGACGTCGGTTCCGGTCGACGCTCAGGAAGTCCTGCTTGGATCCGTCCTGCTATCGGAACCGCCGTCCCCCGAGTGCCTGATAAAAGGCACTGTCGAGCGCAGAGGCGAGCGCATTTATTACCTGCCAGGGCAACCCGGTTACGAACAAATCGGCATGACGAAGAAGCGCGGCGAACGCTGGCTCTGCAGCGAAGCGGAAGCCGAAGCCACCGGGTGGCGTAAGGCCGTGCCATGAGGCGACACATGCAAGCAGCCCATTCTCAAGACATGTCCCATTTAAACAAGCACGCGCGTTCGCGCCGGTCACTGTTGCTCTTTGCTGCTTCGACAGCTTTCCTGCGGTTCGGCAGTAAGATTGTCGACGCGAAGGAAGCAAAAGGCCCGCCCAAGCCAAACAACCTGCTCTCGCCAGATGCTGCCCTGAGTCGGCTGCTGAAGGGGAACGATCGTTATGTCCAGGGCGCATCACGAGTCGACGATTTCAGGCGCGAGCGGCCGGTCTTGGTTGAGGGACAAAATCCATATGCAGCGGTTCTGAGCTGCGCCGACTCCCGCGTGGTCCCCGAACTTGTCTTCAACAGCGGACTAGGTGATCTGTTTGTCTGCCGGGTCGCCGGCAACTTCGCTAACGATGATACGCTCGCCAGTATGGAATACGCGGTTGCCATACTCAACACGCCGCTGATCCTCGTACTTGGCCACGATCATTGCGGTGCGATAGACGCCACGATCAAGTCGCTCCATGAAGATAAGCGGCCGCCGGGGCACATTTCATCCCTGGTCACTGCACTTTCTCCTGCAGTGAAAGCATCTGGCGACCAAGCCGGCGACGCGTTCGCCCAAGCAACCCGACAAAATGTGATCAATAACGTCAACAAATTCAAATCGACGGGTCCGATTCTGAACGCCGCAGTCGAGCAGAACCGACTGAAGGTCGTCGGGGGCCTGTATCGGATCGACACCGGCAAGGTCGATATTGTGAGCTGATGCCAGCACCTTCACACTCCCGGCAAATCGTCTGCTGCCTGATACAGCGCTTCTGTTCCGCGCCGTTTTATTGGTCCATCGTCTACAACAAATACGCCGGATGCTATCCGCTCCACAATTGTCATCGCTTCAGGAACCCTTAGATATGCGCGGCCTCTTAATTCTTCTCGTGTTATACGCACTCATGTTGGCAACGCGCGGCCAGCATCAAGAAACACACATAGCGCGTCCGGCAGCATTCATGCCTCCTGGTTGAACCGCCAACCCAATGGAGGTGTTCAGGCAGCAGATCGCATCGCGAAGCATTGCAGGCTCTGAACTCCAGAGCACGCGACGATCCCGCGAGCTTCTCAGCTCCGAGCGGGCAAGGCATCCACGGTCCTGCTTTTATAACCGAGCTCAGCCAGGGCCGAGGATCACATAGTACAACCAGCAAGACTGCCCGGCCTGGGGCTGTAAAGCAACATGCTACCCGCATCAGTACCGGACAGCCCTCCTGCATCAGCCATTTGGGAGACCGCGACCATCGGAAAGCCAGCCGCGCATCAATCGTTCGTTAGATCGTCTCGTTCGCCGTCCTCCATGACGAGCTCGACACGAGAAGAAACTCGACGCTTACAAAGTGCGTCGCCTGTACGCGGAGGCTGGTCGGTTCTAAGCCGCGGCGAGACTTAGCGAATGTTTCGAGTTCTATCTGCACAGCTGACTTCGGTGCGCCAGCAGCCATGTTTCAACTGCGCGCACCGACGGAAATCATCTGGCAACCGCGCTTCCGGAATCAGGCTCTTCAATCACTCAGTCGCTTATGGGAACAGAGCACTAGCTTCAGAACGTGTCGTGCCTGGTCTGTCGCAACGCTCGTGATGCGCGCATAGTTGTCGCAGGAATTTGGCAAGCTCGGCCAGGATCGGAAGAATTGGTAGACCGCCGAAGAAAGAGCCGCCAGCGGCCGCAAGAGGGTCGGCCAGTCAGGAATGTGCACGAACTTCTTGCGTTCGGTACGACAGAACGCGGACAGGCTCCTCTGTTGCTGGCAAGCCCGGAAAGCCCCCGAAACCTGTTCGAAACGCTTCGTCTTCGCTTGCATGAGCGGGGCACTCTTGCAGTCACCTAGAACCACAGTTGATCGTGCAATTACAGCGTCTGGAGCCGCCGTGCGTTTCTTGAACACCTGCGGTCTGGAGGTCAGCATCTAAGCAAGCGCTCACCAGCAGTCGCACGAGCAGCAAATTTGGGCTGTTGGTGGCGTCAGGAGACCGGAGCGGGACTTAAGCTTAAGCAGGAACGTTGAACCCGGTCGTTGGCGGTCGAGGTCCGCCTCTGTGGTTTTCTTTGCCGCTTGTTGAGTTAATGACATCTTGTGCCTGAAAGAAAACACGGAGACACGAGCATCGTGCTGGCATGGCACGGCGGAGTGATCTCGCGCGATTCAGACAAAGTCGGCAGCCATGCTTGATGGCACGTCAATTGCTGGGAAGGCGGGCAAGAGGCCGCAGGCTTGGGCGCTCTACCAAGCACAACTCAAGAATTCCAAACTTGGTTCGACCCGGCCTGTCCCAAGTGTGACCACACGTTCATGTGGAGAAGACATGCACCGCAGCCCCCGATCGATCGCCGGAGAGTCAGTGCGGCAAAGGCGGATCGATGCCGCCGCAGCGTACCGGCTGCTTTGCCGGCCAGCCTCAATGCCAGCGACAACAGCTATATCTCGTTCAGGCCTCCGGCCGCTTAACTTGGGAAGCTACCCCATGCAATCTCATGCATTCGATATCAACTGCGACAGGTTTGAGAATGCCGCCCAGCGGGTGCCAGATCACCTGGCCTCGCCATACGCCTAGTCCATATGAATGACGCGCGGCGATGATCGGCTCAAGATACGGAGGATGATCTATGAACGCTCCACCAGAAAAGATAACTTCCGGGACCCACGCCGCGACTGCGACCTGGGCTGATCTGTCGAAGCTACTCGTCGACATCCGAGCGCGTCGCAACGAGTTTAGCCGCGCGCAGAAGATTCCAAAAGAAATCGTCGACGGCTTCAGACGCGTCGGCGTCTATCGGGCTATGGCTGCCAAGCGATTCGGCGGTGAGGAGCGAACGCCAGCCGATTTTTGTCGGCTGGTCGAGCGCATTTCCGAGGCCGACGGCTCCGCCGGTTGGGTCGCCAGCTTCGGGGATGGAGCTCGCTACCTCGCTGCTCTTCCGGACGACACCCTTCGCAAAGTGTACGCCAATGGACCTGACGTGGTGTTGGCGGGTGCGCTTTTCCCGCTCCAACCCGCTAAGCGATGCGCCGACGGATTTATCGTGAACGGCGTGTGGCCATTCGCTAGCGGCTCACCCGAGGCGGATTTGATAGGAGTTGGTATCACGTTGGAAGACGATCCGAGCGGTGACCTCCCGCGTGTAGCGGTGATGCCGGCCGAGAAGGTGACAATTCGGCCCAATTGGGACGTCATCGGACTGCAAGGCACCGGAAGCCACGATGTCGTGGTCAGCGACGTCATTGTGCCAGAGGAATGGACCTTGATCCGCGGCGGTCCGCCGACACTTGATGGGCCGATCTATCGTTATCCGGCCGTCGCCTTCGCCGCGCAGGCGCATGCCATTGTCGGCATCGGGATTGCGCGCTCCGCAATAGACGACGTAATCGCCATGGCCGAAACCCGTGCCTCGATCACTGGAGCGCCCGTGATGGCTGAGCGCGGCTATGTCCAGCTTGAAATCGCCAAAGCCGAAGCCATGTTACGTTCCGCTCGTTCCTTCTTTTACGAAGCCACGGAGGAGCTGTGGAAGGAGGCGCTCAAGGGTGAGGTAAATCTTGGTACCACGACGCTAATGCGACTCGCCGCGACGAACGCCGCGCGGCAGGGGGCAGAGGTGTGCAGGATCGCGAGCGGTCTTGCTGGAACTGAGGCGCTCTATAGTAACAGCAATCTAGCCCGCGCCATGTGCGACAGCTTCGTGGTTGCCCAGCACGCAGCTTTAAACGAGGGAACGCTCCAGAGCGCTGGCCGCGCCCTGCTGGGAAGTGCAATACAACCGGGCTTCCCATAAAGTGGGGCACGCATGGGCAAGCCACACGCCACGCCGACGGATTACTGCACTTGCGTGATGATTTGGTCTGCCGCTGAGGACATGGCCCCATGTTTCAATGTGAACAAAGACACCGCTGGGCTGTCTTGATGCCCCTCCATATCCTTGACTACCCGTTCGTTGTCCAAACATACGAGCCCTTATAATCTCTTGGCCCCTGCCCCGATCATTGACGTGGCCGCCCAGGATACACCTGAACTTCTGCGCAACGGCTCGCGGTTCAACTCACGAACTCTCCAAACCACCACGCAAGCGGGCTCGACTCTCGCACCGGTTGCCTACTTGCCGCTTGGGGCGCACGGCGCGGAAGAAGCTCTCCATGGCCCACTATCCTATCACTCACCCTTGCGGCTCATCGATGCGGCACGCCAGCGCTGGCAACGGCCGTGGGACGTTAATCTGAAGCGTACTGTACACCCCCGATCGGAAAATCGATCAATCATCTTGCCGCTGCTGGCGAATCGGCATCGACGGCGCGGAAGAGGCGCTTCGGCCCGCATGAGGTCGCGCTTCGCCCGGGCGGCTCTCTTGCGGCTGAAGAGATCCATGGCGCCCGCCAATACAGCTAGCCCTATGCCGTTTGGATGGAGTGATATCGGCAAGCCGGGCGCGATTTTGGCTGCGCCGGTGAAGCCACGCGATCAGGTTCGGCGTGATCGGCGTTAGATCCTGGCGAGTGTCGGTGGAGCCGAACCGACGTAGCGGCGCCATGAGCGCGCGAGCGCCGTGCTGCTACATCGGCTGTTCGATCGCCACGCTAGCCCACGGCCCTGCCTTCCTCAGGACGGCGTGGATCCGAGGACTGCGATAGCGCGCTGGCCGCTCCCGCTCGATCGGCCAACGTGCACGCCGGCCCAATGGCAACCGCAGCCGCACTGCCTGTCCGGCTCGCGATAACCGCTCGCCTTGATGATCAACGTTGTGCAGCTGCGGCCAGCATAGAATCCGCTGGTCAGGCCGTGAATGAGACGCTCGATCTGAGTAGCCGCTAGGCACGCGTATTCTTGAGCAAGACATCACCTTCCACTGCGCGCGGATAGTGAGCCGCCACTTCAAATGATGGCAACAAGTTAAGAATGGCTTGCAGGGACAACTGCCCTTCGTAGAGCTCGCGGTCACTATATTCGGTGTAGATGAACCGCGTGTTGCTCAAGGTCCGCATACCGCCGGCGATAACGTCGGCCTCGGCTCCCTGAACGTCCATCCAGATAAAATCGACTCCGTCCAGCTTGGCTTCGCTGCACCAGTCGTCCAGCCGCCGTGTCTCAACGGAGACAGGGTGATCAAACCGGACCCAATCGTACTCGGTAAGATGGTTTTTTGGACGGCGTATTGAACCGGATAGGTCCCAATCTTTCGCATCGCCATCTGCATTGCTTGGATGGAAGTCGATCGTTCCGTTTCGATCACTGATGGCGATCTCAAACAGCTTCACCCTATTGAGGGATGGGCCGAGCCTCTTCTTGAAGCGCGCGATCGCTCGAGGGTCCGGCTCAAAGCAGTAGAGCTGGGGTTGTGGGCACAGTTCTAGGAACTTTTGCGTATCAGTCCCGTCATTGCAGCCGATATCCAGGATGACTGGATTCGGCTTCTGAAGAAGTGAGACGATGTGCTGATGTACTTCTACGGACGACACAGCTGCTTTTCCATGGTGCGCGGAGATCTGGTGAAATTTCGACTTCAAATCCGCCTTCACACGCCGGAAGCCGCCGCACAACGTATATCAAGGTATAAGATTCATTTATCCGCCAGTCCTCTTGATCCACGAAGCTGTTTGGATGCCATCGGCATCAACCGGAGAGGCTATCCCTCGCGCTGCAATTCTCGAACCTATTGTCGGAAAGTGCGGCCTCAGTGAGCCAGATCGTCGTCTTAGCTCTTTCGAGTTGCCGAAAGAGCGCCCTCGTTTGAGCGTCACCTGTCAGATATGGATGCCAATTGCGCAGAATGTGCTCGGCCGACTGATGGCCGCCATCTCAGATTCGCTGCCAGTAGCTCCCGGCGCTCGTGGGCGAGGAACGAAGTCGGCGAAAGCCGGGACGCACGCGTTGCTCGGTGCAATCAAGCTTTCGTGGCGCGTGCAACTTTCTTCAAGTGCTGTCGGCGTACCGACGACCAGGGTCGATTCGGCAGGCTTTGAGCGCCCTGCCACGGCTGGACACGGGCAATCCGGTACAATTCGATGGTGACCTGCCTTGGAGCACGCCACCGCTTACAAGAAACAGCACCTGATCTTTCGAGATCGTTGCATACATATTCGCATGCACGACTACGGTAGATTGGACGAGCCGCTCTTCGATAAAGCTTGTAGACCGCACGCTTCCGGCCACACTGCTAGATTGTACCGTCAGGTAATTATGTGCGATCCCGACGTCGTCGAAACCCGAGGCCTCTCGATCAGTGCAACCGCCGCCTGAGCCACGTTGAAGTGTCCCGGGGCTCTCTGCGGGTGTTTCGAAGAAGCGCAATGTCTTTTTCACAACACCCGAGTGGGCTGTGCACCTCAGCGCGTTTGCTTCCGGACAAACACACACGCTGCCCGGGCAATGCTTTTACAGAACTGGAAGGATAGATCGCTCAGCGCATTTCTGGCCTGACTCTTGCTACAGTCTACTTGTCACATTGTGCCTAACTTCAACTTGTTCAAACGCTCAGGAGACCTCTATGACTTTCCGTCCGCTTCACGACCGCGTCGTGGTCAAGCGCATCGACGCAGAAGAGAAGACCGCTGGCGGCATCATCATTCCCGACACTGCCAAGGAAAAGCCCTCCCAGGGCGAAGTCGTCGCCGTTGGCCCCGGTGGCCGCGACGAAGCTGGCAAGCTAATTCCGATCGACATCGAAGTCGGTGAGCGGGTGCTGTTTGGCAAATGGTCCGGCACCGAGGTCAAGATCGATGGGCAAGACCTGTTGATCATGAAGGAGAGCGACATTATGGGCGTTCTCACCGATGTGTTCTCCAAGAAGAAAGTCGCCTAATCCTGGGCTGGCACAGCTCACCCTCCTGAGCAGAGCCCACCGGGGCGCTGAAGGATGAATTAAACGGAACTGAGGGAATTCTCTATGTCAGTCAAAGAAGTCAAGTTCGGAGTAGATGCGAGGGATCGTATGCTGCGCGGCGTCGACATTCTCGCCAATGCCGTACAGGTCACGCTTGGTCCAAAGGGCCGCAACGTCGTGCTCGACAAGTCGTTCGGCGCGCCGCGCATCACCAAGGACGGCGTTGCCGTTGCCAAGGAGATCGAACTCGACGACAAGTTCGAGAACATGGGCGCCCAGATGGTGCGCGAAGTGGCTTCGAAGGCTGCGGATGCTGCCGGCGATGGCACCACCACCGCGACCGTCCTGGCCGCCGCAATCGTGCGTGAAGGCGCCAAGTCGGTCGCCGCCGGCATGAACCCGATGGACCTCAAGCGCGGTATCGACCTCGCGGTCGAAGCTGTCGTGGCCGACCTCGAGAAGAACTCGAAGAAGGTCACCTCGAACGACGAGATCGCCCAGGTCGGCACCATCTCGGCCAACGGCGATGCCGAGATCGGCAAGTTCCTCGCCGACGCCATGAAGAAGGTCGGCAACGAGGGCGTCATCACCGTCGAAGAAGCCAAGTCGCTCGAGACCGAACTCGATGTGGTCGAGGGCATGCAGTTCGACCGCGGCTACATCTCGCCCTACTTCGTCACCAACGCCGACAAGATGCGCGTTGAGATGGACGACGCCTACATCCTCATCAACGAGAAGAAGCTCTCCTCGCTGAACGAGCTGCTGCCGCTGCTTGAGGCCGTGGTGCAGACCGGCAAGCCGCTGGTCATCGTCGCCGAGGATGTCGAAGGCGAAGCCCTTGCGACCCTCGTCGTGAACCGCCTGCGCGGCGGCCTGAAGGTCGCGGCCGTCAAGGCTCCGGGCTTCGGCGATCGCCGCAAGGCCATGCTGCAGGACATCGCGATCCTGACCGACGGCCAGGCGATCTCGGAAGATCTCGGCATCAAGCTCGAGAACGTCACGCTCAACATGCTCGGTCGCGCCAAGAAGGTGATAATCGACAAGGAGAACACCACGATCGTCAACGGCGCCGGCAAGAAGGCCGACATCGAGGCGCGCGTGGCCCAGATCAAGGCGCAGATCGAGGAGACCACCTCGGACTACGACCGTGAGAAGCTCCAGGAGCGTCAGGCCAAGCTCGCGGGCGGCGTCGCGGTGATCCGCGTCGGCGGCGCGACCGAGGTCGAGGTGAAGGAGCGCAAGGATCGCGTTGATGACGCGATGCATGCGACCCGCGCGGCCGTGGAAGAAGGCATTGTTCCGGGCGGCGGCGTCGCCCTGCTCCGTGCCTCCGAGCAGCTCAAGGGCCTGCGCACACAGAACGACGACCAGAAGACCGGCGTCGAGATCGTGCGAAAAGCACTGTCTTGGCCCGCCCGCCAGATCGCGATCAATGCCGGCGAAGACGGTTCGATCGTAGTCGGCAAGGTGCTCGATAACGAGCAGTACTCTTTTGGCTTCGATGCGCAGACAGGCGAGTACAGCAACCTCCTCTCCAAAGGCATCATTGACCCGGCCAAGGTCGTGCGCATCGCGGTCCAGAACGCCTCCTCGGTGGCCGGGCTGCTGATCACAACGGAAGCGATGGTTGCCGAGCTGCCCAAGAAGGGCGGCCCTGGCCCCGCGATGCCTCCGGGCGGCGGCATGGGCGGCATGGACTTCTGATCCACCTTCTCAAGTTCTCGATGACATGCGAAACCCTGGCAATAACGTCAGGGTTTTTTGCATGGAGCGGCCGGTAGCCCGTTGCCAGCCCCCGAAGGTCCGGCCCATCGGCCTATCTAATGTGCGCAGCGGCAGGACCCCGATTCAAATTTTATGTGCTTCGCGACGACAGTACCGCGTCCGGTACGACGATGGAGCCGGCTATTTTGACGCACGAAGCTGCCTCTGCTCATCCAAATGTTCGAACCCTTGGCGTGCGGTAGACCCGGCGCCGCCTGCCCGCTTTCGACCTCCTTGCCCACTTTCTTTTCCTGTCGCGTAACTGGAAGCGACGAAATGCCTTTCGTGACGTTTCGCACTTACATCTTGTGGCCTAAGGGCTTGTTTGAACCCGGAGAACATTCTCAAAAATCACAAGGTATTTTGCGGAAAGTGCGCCGATTATTCTGCGCCTCATTTGGTCATCGCGGACGGGGCTCCCCTCAACTCCCCTGCTGCGGAGCTCGGGGCATGACATGCTTTAGAATGATCGCACACTAAAGTCGCAAGGCTTGCTTTGCGTCCAATCTATAGGGTATCCGATGGGAATGGTGGGGTGCTTTGCAAAAGAACTCGCCGGCGGGGCGGCCGCAAGACACTCCGGCCCTTGGCAATGTGCCTATACTGCGCCTGCATCCACACTATACCAATGTCTGGCCAAGGTAGCCTCTCGGATGAATTGGCATGAAACGCGGTCAGGATCATTGTGGTCTTATGGCCATGTACACCCAAGTTTACGCTCAATTCGGGGAGACGCAGGAACGCTTAGCTGAAGGGCATGCAACTGCACGATACTCCAGTTTCATCGCTGAGCTCAGTCAGCTGAATTTCGCAGACGCCGATGACCGCCGAGCCTTCCCTCCGACCCTACACAGCATCTTGGCAAGGCATGGACTGTTCGGGCTCACCGCACCAGGAGAGCACGGCGGATTAGCTCTCTCTTTGCAAGAGGCCATCGACCTCATCTCCGCCACGGCATCGTTCGATGTCTCCGCTGCGTCGACCCTCGTTATCCATAACTTCCTAGCTTTGCCCTGCATCGAAGCGGCATCGCACATACCCGCACAAGCCCATATCATTCGGGGTGCAACAAGCGGCGATCTCTGCGCTTTCGCTTTGACGGAGCCCGGAGCTGGTTCTGCCCCGAGACATATAGAGGCTGCGGCTTTCATGCACGAAGATAAAGTGCGTATCTCTGGCCGCAAAATCTGGATCGGCCTTGCTGACTGGGCTCGCTGGATCGTTTGCTTTGCGCGCGCGTCAGGACCCGATGCGAAAGGTCGGCTGGTTGGTGTACTCGTTGACAGACAGGCTCCAGGCCTAAAGGTCACGCACGAGCATCGTACACTCGGCCTACGTGGCATCATTCAGAATACCCTGGAGTTCCAGGACGTCGAGATGCCCCGTTCTTACGTGCTCTCTCGCGATCAAGACGGCTGGGGTGCGGCGGCATCTAGTATGAACCGCGGCCGCATCGGTGTGGCTGCTATGGGTCTTGGAGCCCTTGAGCGCGCTATCCAGGTAGCCGCCTCTTATGCAAGCCACCGTCGGCTTGGTAAACTACGCATGATCGAGAACAGTTACATCGAGCAGCTATTTGGACAGATGGTGCTGCGGCGGGAAGTAGTGAAGGCGATGCTAGCAGCATCCTGCCGACTTGTTTCAGCGCACGGTGCGCCGAACGTCCACCTTGCGTCGGCGACGAAGGTTTTGTCCTCAGAGTGGTGCGGCCTTGTCGCCGATCAATGCGTCCAGCTGTTAGGCGGCCGCGGCTACGATGAGGGAAC
The DNA here is from genome assembly GCF_020193615.1 of Bradyrhizobium sp. IC4059. Taxonomy (NCBI): domain Bacteria; kingdom Pseudomonadati; phylum Pseudomonadota; class Alphaproteobacteria; order Hyphomicrobiales; family Nitrobacteraceae; genus Bradyrhizobium; species Bradyrhizobium sp. IC4059. The sequence goes on along the minus strand of NZ_JADYVH010000003.1, from coordinate 211,148 downwards.
GCCTTTGGCCAAAATCTACCGAGACGCTCGCATCCTCCGCATCTTCGAAGGTCCGACTGAGGCGCTCCTATCGCATCTCGGCCGTTGCCTCCTCTCTAAAGCCACACGCGACGAAATTGCCGATCTGTTTCGGTCGATTGGGGCGGCATCAGTCCATGCTGCTGCAATTGACGAGCTCTCCGGGCTGAATGAGACTGACGGTGCCGTGCTGATCTATGCGGGTTGGCTCACCACATTGGGACTGGCAAAAGCTGTCATGTCTGCTGATTGCTTCTCAGCGTCAGATTGCGCCGCAGCGGCGGCTGACCTGGTCAGTTCTGAACTGACATCTCTCCGCACTCGCGTGCCGGCACGACAATCTGTCGAAACTCGCAGTCGGGCTAATAGGACACTCGCCACCTTTCTTCACGATGCGGCTTGCTCCATTCGCTCACCTGTCCTCACAGACGACTACCTTAAACTGGTGCAGTATGTCTGACATCTCCCGCATGTCCGACGTCCTTCCACGCGGTGGTTCCGCGCGCAACGCGCAACTTCCGTAAGCGGAAGGGTCCGTGAAAACTGTCACGTCTACATGCGGCACGCGCTGCTATGAGGGCCTAACCTTCTCATTCCTGGCGGCACGCCGCGGCAGCGAAGGCTTTCGCGTTAAAGAGCACCCGATACCGCTCCCCGATCGGGGCTGGCGCTCGAGAAGGCTGAGCCGCCTCGATTCGCCGCGCGCTGCAAACATCGATAGGCGTGGTGTGGTTTAAGCGTCCTGCTGCCACCTTCTCGCTGGCACATGGCATATGCGAGTTTTCACGACCTCTTAAAGGAGGAGCTTGCGTCTGTACTCAGCGATACTTTTAAGTCAAACTTCCGCTAGGCGGGTGGCAGGGTTCAAGACGGGAGGGCTTCCCCCGCACAGGCCGCTTTCGCTTGATGCATGGCGTCGGGTTCGTCAGGTTTCGGAAAGCTCGCCCGTCTACATCGATGTTGAAGTTAGCAGCACGTGGTAGGGACAGCGCTTGCCCCGAGTATGCGTGGGGATTTTGGCGCCGAGTCACGTTTCTGCTAACTTCAACCAGTGGTGCGGGCGTGGCAGAGAGAACATCTGATACATCCAGTCCGACCAGCGCCGAGTCGCGCCCGCGCTGCTTCCGACGTGAGACTGGGATCAGATCCACACTACCGGGCGGCGGTCTTCCAGATCAAGCTCAATGCCCGCATGCGCTCGCTCCGTCGAGGAGAAGGATCTCACCTCGCATTATTCGGCAAGTAAGTTCTCAAACGTAGTCCAGCTCGGCGGAAACATTCGACCGTGAGGCTTGGAACGACGCAGTGCATAGTGTTGTCACTGAGTTAGATCGTGGCTCAGGTTTTCACCAAAGCCGGACGCTACGGGAAGTGCAGCGACGCAACAAGGCGCGGGAGCTCGTGGCGAGTGAGGACTCCGTTTGGGCGCCGGTGCGACTGCATGCGGTTGTCGTCGGCTGCAGCTATTTGGTTGGCGAATCAGTACAGAAGAGCTGGCGAGGATTCCGAAGCAGTCGAACTACAGCTTGTGCCAGCTCTGTGGATGCCTGGTCACCGACCTTGGCCCTGAGCGCGATTGGCCGGGCATCGGAACCCACACGAGGAAGTTAGCCTAACGGGCCCTCGACCCTGCTCGAGTGCAAGGGCTTTGAGGCGGCGAAGACGCTGGCTCACGAACTTGGGTGATCGGACGACCTATATCGCCTGAACATTCTCCCCTCTCTGCACTACTTCCAGAGAGCTTCCGTCGAGAGCACCGATCCAACATCCGAAGAACCGCGTCGAGTGCACCATCTAGGCGACGTGGCTGTCCCGCACCGGCCGATGAGGTTCCGTGCGGGGGCATCGGGTAAGGTCCGTTGCAACCTAGGAAGTCCTCACGTCACCCTTTGTGTGACGACAGTCGATATGTACATTTTGTTCGGGGGGCTCCTGTAGCGCTCCGCAAGACTCTTGAATAACTCTCCGACCTCATCTGACGGAACAGAAAATTCCCCATAGTTAGGATCAAAGAGGGTCGTCGTTCCATTCGACGTCACTGTCGCAATCATGTGGGCGCCACCTGCGGCGAAACGCAAGCTTACCAAATACATGGACGCATCCTCGGTGAGCTCCTTCACGATCTGGTCAATGCACGAAGATGTATCAAACCTATATCGCGTCTCTTCAGCAGACGGCTCTAAGCCAGCGTCGCGTAACGTTGTGCTTTTTGCCTGGAGGTTGTGAGACCCTTCCGCGCCATCGTTTTTCAATTGAGCCTTCAGCTCTTCGTACTGTTCCTGCCGACTTGCCGCTGAGCGGTGCTTTTCAGTGTCCGGGAGCAGAGCCCTCATTCGAGATGACGGGCTGCTTGGGAGGTTAAGGAGCCACTCCGCTACCAATCCAACACAGATTCCGTTGACATTGGCTTCGGGCAATTCAGCAGTCCTGTAATCGAATAGAGCGCGGACAGGGCTATCGGTAGAGGATAACTCCGAGCTGGAGGACAGAGAGGAGCTGTGGCGCGAGTTGCTTGGACTATAAACGATTGACTCTGAGGTATGTGGCTTGCTGAAGCAGAGCCCCATTCTGTCGATCAATTCGCCGGACGGCAGGCTCTCTCGTCGCGCGACTTCAGTGAGTGTTTGCGCAAATTCGCTACTGTCTTCGGGCTTGATCGATCCATCGGCTTGATCAGCGCGTGTGTATTGGCCATCGAGTCGATTATACATGCTGGTTCACCTGCTTCTTCGGCGCACGCGTCCTCAGGGAGAGCGCGCTGCTTACATCTTGCTGCGGATGATATCGCAGCAAACTGACGAAGAGCTGACCACCAAGAAGCCTGGGGAAGCTACCGCTGCGACGGCCAATTGGTTGCACGACAGTGCCACACACGAGCGGGGCTGCAGGTGTGAGGCAGTGGCCGAACGGCTAGTTACTCTTGCAAACTTACGCAGGGCGAGCTTGGAATTGCAGATGCAGTCAGGATGATGGCTACGCTGGACAGCGCGACCGTCGGTTTGGTGGTCGATCTCACCTTTATCGTGTTGCGCCGCTCGGTCGGCACAACTTCGCCTCCAAGAGTGCGCAATTCGCGTCCCCGTAATCGGCCATCGGCCAGTGAGATGCTGTTGTTGCCGCTGACGTACCTTCAGCACAGATCCGAAAACCCGGTTTGAACACGAGTTACGGTTTTGTTCACTCTACAACAAGTGGCGCAGACATTTCTCTCCCCGATCAGTGTGCCGTTAGCCGCTCGTGTTTGACGGCGGCATTTCAGGTTCAGCCCGCCTGAACACTACAACAGTCGAGCGAGCCCGACATACACCCGCATGTGACACGTCATTTCGGGAAGCCGAACCGGTGCTTGTGCACCCGCTCGACCACACCTTCTGCTCGCACTTTGTTAGCTCAGCCCGTCATGCTGTCGCGTTCATTCGCGCGAACAACGTTGCCGCATCTGAGGGACTTAATCCAACGACGCCTACGAAGCTCGGGGACGGCATCGGAATGTCTCGATAAGTGGGTCTCCACAAGTGAAGGCAATATCGGCTGTTATTCACGTACTTTGAATGTGGCGGATGCAGTTGCATGACGCACTCTTCTTCATCCCAGAATAGGTCTTTCACAAAGCACATCTCGTCCCAGTTCGGACAACGCCGCGGGGTCGAAACAGCGACATGCTCCCAGCCAGGACGGACGAACGCACTTATCTTGAGCTCACACCCACAAGGCCCCTGCACAAGGAACAGACCGGAAGGGCCTGACCCTGGAGCAGTAGCGAACCGGCCGTGTTGCACGCGGCCGGCCTCCAGCTTGTCTATCATCTGCGCTCGCACGCCCGCCCCTTTGCTTCTCGGATAGCCCTGAAGTCTACGTAGATGACGGTGTCTCGTAACAAGTTGACCTGCTCGGTCCTCGGCCCAACGTTCCTAAACCAATCTACAGCGCGCCATCCGCGAAAGCCGTAGATGTCTATCATCACTCACTCTCCTCTGATTATTCCTCTAAGACGTATTGCGCCATCGGGCCGCCGGTTGTCTGAGCATGAGCGGTACCACTATCTGCACGTCGGGCGACTCGAGCCGGCGATTGCACCTGCCGCTACTTATGTAAGTCCATCATTAAGTCTCTCCGAGGCGAAACAGTTTGTCATCGATGCCAGGCAGTATTCACTGCTCATCGCCGGCAGAACCGCACATCCCGCATGAGCGGACGAAATCGGCGACTCTTGACGCGTCACGTCGTCTTCAATGAATTGGTCTTCATCATGGCACGCTCCCCTGTTGGCGACGACATCTAGATCTCATGATGCTCGCAAAACCAGTAGTGGCACCAGATAGATCGGGGTTACATTGCTGCTTCGCGAGAGAGTACTTGATCACTCGACGGCCTCCTCGCCAAGGCTGAACAGGCCTAATGCGCCATTTATGTGAAATTGGTTCAGTTTTATGGCTTCCAAATCGGCACACACATAGCCGCGGACGCCGGCATGCTCCGTTCTTCCAAATGAACCATCCGGCGGATCGCCTGCTATCTTGGTCGTAAGCTAACGGTCAGAAACTATGATTAGTCGATCTCATCGACTGCAACTGCGAATGTCGCCCGATTTTTCCGCATCACTGAGCTGCAGCTCCTAACACGTTGTCTACGGCATGGCGCTCGCGAACCGCTCATCCTTTGCCGCTAATCCGGGTGTTGTTTCCGACATGAATGTCGCGACTCAGACGTCGCACAACGGCTCCGTGTCACCATCCCACCGCATCAAAAGCGCTGCAGACACTTCTACCTCGTGGCATGTCGCTTGCTGTGCTGACAGAACGCGACCTCGCTGTAGCGAGGATGCACGAGCAATGAATCGGCCGAATCGTCGCCGCAACGAACATCGGTTCTGATGCACCATGAAAAGAGGACTGCTAACTTATGAGTGATAGGGGGCATGCAAAGCTTGGCATTTTTCTGTTCACCGGCGCTCAGCGTAACGAAATGACACATTGGCGCGCAACAAGGCGCCCATTGATCAAGCATTTCGGCGCCGATCGTCCCTCCCGGCGAGCCCAGAAAAGGTGGAACTTGTGGCCTCTGGCCGCACTCCTCATAAATGCGCTGCTTTGGGCCGGGATCTACTTAGTCATCGCAGCGTTCTTCTGAAACACTCTCGCGCATGGCAACCGCGCGATGGACTTCTGGCGCCTCTCGCAACCGCGGGTCGCCACGGCTGCGAACAAACTGATGCCAGGGCGCCTCGCGCTGCTACCTGGACATAGAGTGCGGCTGCTCCGGCGGGTGCAAAGGAAATGTCGACGCATGACCCAGATGCCTCGAATTAGCGACACTGATGTGCCGCTGCAGCGCGACGAAGTGCCAAATTGACCTGTAGCAGCTCAACCGTCCGCGGCGAGTGGGATCCGGGCTTGCAAGTGAGGCGCGACGGATCGACTGCAAGTGAGGACTAGTGGCCGTATTGCCCTTATGTGAAAGTTCGCTTTCGAGAAGCTGACGAAACAAGATGACCTGAGGAAACGTTTGGCAGGCGGCCGGCTCGGCCCTGACGTGCGTGTGGCATAGGACGGTCAGGCGCCTTGCCTTCTGGCTCTCTCAACGCACCGTACAGGCGGCATTGACTTGCTTGCTGAGCGATACATACCTAGCCATTGCGTCGGCTAGAGATCGACAGGCTGAGGCCTTCTGGACCGTAGCAGCTCTTGCTCAGACTACGTATCGTCCTCATTCTTGCGCATCTGCCACACGTGGGCACGCCACGCTAACTTGTCGTACTCCAAGGCAATCTTAAGCAGCCTGTCTTTGGCTTTTCCGTCAATGAGCGCTGCCGCTTTCTTTCGCGTTGCTTCCGCGCGGCCTCGCCAGTGATCGGGCTGGTACAGTTTACTTTTCGGATTCATGCCGAGAGCATGCAATCCGTAGATCAAGGAATTGCGACACCGACGCTCCGTATTATCACGTAGGAGCGACGCTCGTGCCGCCGGCTGCCGAAGCAGTCAGTCCCAGTCCACAGCAATCATTCAGATACGACTGAATGCGCATTGCAGACGATGCTCGTACGATGGATGCACAGTCACCGACAGCTTCAGACCGTTGCTCCCACCAAAAGACTTGAATCGCACGCTGCGTTAGATTGTAGGGTTCTGGACAGGTGTGGATCACCTCTGACAATCAGTCGAGTCCTGACAGTTCACGAGCATTGGGAATGCCTCAAACATCTACAATCGCCCGGGACGACCGAAGAGAGAGCCTAACATCATCCAGATGCGAGCCGGCCCGCGATTCATCGAATGCTATTCCTCTTTCTGCTGGACGTAATCGCGCGTTACGACGTCTGCGCGACCCGACTCCGATCAACGCAGACTCCGCTGACCCGACGCAAGACGGAACCTACCTCACAGATAACCCCGCCCAACCTCTTCCCTTAAAGTGGAACAGAAGCGCGATGACACCAAACATTGTCTCAGCGCGCCATAATGGTCGCTCTTGCAAGGCCGAATGCATCATCAACAACGACATAAACACATCTGGCCCCCCTGATCTCTATGCTTCGCCAGAGCTGGCCAGGGCCGCGTCGAGCCGACATCGTGGCGAGTCCGCCGTCACTCATCCGCCGGCGATTAGCTGACCATAGTACCTCAGGTCATGTCAGGCAGACTCAAGAACGCCTCGAGGCATCGAGGCATGCAGTGGCTCCACAATCACAGCAACTCCAAGACGTTCATCTGGTGCGCGCAACTGCTCGTACCTCACCTCTTTCGTAAGGCTCTGCCGGTATGGAAGGTGCCGTTCCCGTCGTCCCAGACAAATGACGAGCTCCGTACAGTGAGAACGGCAAACGTAGAGCAACGAGCTTGCAGACAGCTAAGCAGATCCGCCTGTTTCCCGGTTTGCAGGTGATGCGTTCCGGGCAGCAAAGACAATAATCAGCTCCTCCGAACTGAAGAAATGTCATGGTTCAAAAACAACGAATTCAGTCGGCTCCGCGCCTCAGACTATACTACCGCGATATCGCCCTAGGCCTGGCAATGGCAACTGTAATGATTGCGCCGGTCAACGCGCGTGATCGAACGCCGACCGCAGAAGAGAAAGAGGCCTGCATGGGAGACGTGTTTCGCCTTTGTAGCAGTCACATACCAGATCGTACCGCTATTACTGCCTGCCTCAGATCCAAGCAAGATCGTCTCAGTCAGCAATGTCGCTACGTGATCTCCGGGCGGGACATCGGCAATAAGAGCAGCGGATCGAAGTGAAGATGCTGCGAGCTGTCCGTCCGACTCCTCTCCAGAAGTCGTCCCAGCTTGACGTGCAGCACGTCACACGAGGGTTCGCCGAACGGCTCACCACCTCATGCGGGGCCGGTCAACGGACGCGTCCATCGCTCCTTGGAGGCTGTCATGCGCAGGTTCATTATAGTGAGGTGGGGTCATTTTGTAGAGCCAGCTAAGCTCAGCCTGGAATTGGCATCGATTATATTCATAGCACGCGCGGAGGCCGCTCTGCGGCTCCGCCACAGCGGCACCGGAAAGCGAGGCCTTGTGATCCGGCCGGAACATCGACGGCAAGCGGGCGCGAGACAGAGCTATTATCCTCGCATCAAGCAACTCAGTGCTCTGACTAGCCGCCGATGTCCTCTCGAGGGCACCATCGAATGGAGAAAGCTTGACCCTGACGTAGCGTCAGGTTGTAGCGTCGCCACGGATGCCACGTTCATCCGACTGCCCGCCTCAAGGACTCGTGCGGCATAGCGAGTGCGGATAGACCGGCAGCTGCCCCAGGGTACCCGGTTGCGAAGACGCGTGTGGCTGAACGGACGGACGCTAGATTGGATAAGGAACGTGTAAAGTTCGATGGAACCGCTTAAATCGATCATCGGCAAAGTTGCCACCGGCGCCACTCTGACCCGCGAGGAGGCCGCGTCAGCGTTTGACAGCATGATGTCCGGCGACGCAACTCCCTCGCAAATCGGTGGCTTGTTGATTGGGATGAGGGTCCGAGGGGAAACGATCGAAGAAGTCACGGGCGCCGCATCCGCAATGCGAAATATACTGCCCACGGTCGAGACGCGATGTGACCCCATGGATATCGCTGGCACGAGCGATACCTTTATGTGTTCGCTCAACGTATCGACGTGCGCTTCGTTCATCGTCGCCGGGGTCGGCGTTCCCGTCGCCAAGAATGTCAACCGCGCGGTATCTTTGCGCTCAAGCACCGCAGATGTGTTGGCGCGCCTCGGAGTAAAGGTCGATCTCAAGCCTGAGGCGATTGCACGTTGTGTGCACGAAGCCGACATTGGCTTCATGTTTGCGTCACCCGACTATCCGGCGATGCAGCGCATCAGGCAGATCCGGAGCGTACTTGGAACCCACACGATGTTCAATCTAATCGAGGCTCTGTCGAATCCAGCCAGGGTCAAGCGGCAGATCCTTGGAGTGTTCACTCCCGAATGGGTGCAGCCTCTGGCGCACGTCTTGAAGAACCTTGGTGCCGATTCGGTATGGGTTGTTCATGGCTCGGACGGGCTCGATGAATTATCCCTCACCGACACAAGCTTTGTTGCTGCGGTTGAGGCGGGTACAGTCCGCACGTTCGAAGTCACGCCGGAGGAAGCCGGGCTCCCCCGCTACCGCGCCGATGCGCTGGAGTGCAGTGATGTCGAGGCTCATGCCTTTGCGTTACAAAAAGTGCTTGATGGCCTGCCAGGTCGTTTTCGTGATGCCGCCCTTCTGAATGCGGCGGCCGCACTGGTGGTGGCCGGGCGGGCCTCGAACCTACAGGAAGGCGTGGCGCTTGGACAAGAATCACTTGATCGGGGCGCTGCAGCCGCTCGATTGAATCGCTTGATCGCGGTTTCAAACGCCTGACCTCCGAGCTGGTTGATGCCGCATCCTGGCGATCAATAGTGCAGCTTACGCGCGAGAAACCTGTTGCAGCCGCGAATGCGCGTAAATTGTGCCGATTTCTCATGGAGCGCCCGCTTGCGCAAGTCCTTGTCAAAACAGCTCCGCGCTGAACACTCAGCCCGACAGCCAACATTTGGTGCACTAAAGGGTGTTCGAGCCCCGGTTGCTGAGGTGAGGACCCGCGACGAAGCGTGCGCAACGCGCCAAAGGAGACGAGCGAAGATGGCCTGGCAGAGGATTGAAACACTTGGAACTATCGCAACGATAGAACACATCATTCGGAAGTTTCGGGAATTGATCGATACAGATAGCTCGATCCCGCCGGAGCTGCGGCGTGCGCTGCACGAGACGCTGGATGGGCATCTTCTGGAGGCAAAGCGGCGTGTTCTCCTGAGAGAACATTAGGTCCGGATGCCGTTTACACACGGAGAGACACTGGCAGGCCGGCGTTGCGCTCTATGCCCACGCTCAAAAAGCTTGCGGCCAAGCTTGGCTTCGAGCTGCTCGCTCGTTCAGCGGTGATTCCGATGGCGATTGCTCAGCGCCGCTCATCTCGCCGCGGACTGGCCATCGATGGTGATGGCCTGCATACGCACCCTGACCAACTCTACATTTCGTCCAAACTGGCCGACTGGGGTCATGCGTTGGACACGCCGCCGGCGCGTTCGCCGGATCGCTCCTCCAAGGCCTCAGCCACAAGCTTCCCCCTCAGGGCAGCGCTGAATGCTTGCGACACCAGCCCCTCGGGGGCCCTCTTCGGGCAGCATGAGCTTGGCCACGTTCTCATTGGCCCGCTAAAAGGGGCTTGAATCTGACGTAACGTTAAATCGTAGACTCTTGAGGTGTTACCTACATGGGTGTGAAGGACTTCGGATGCCTCAGCTGGTCAGATCCGCGGACCGGTCGATGGTCATGCTCCTTATGCCAGATGGCCCATCGGTCGAGAGGACTTTGCAGCGAGTTCCGATTGCGGCGCTAAGGGTAGCACGTAACTTTCAATGGTGGGGCATTTCGGATCTGGACGAAGTGGCGGTCGCGTACCGCCCCGCCAGAGAGCCGATAACGACAGAATTGATCGAGGTAGAACTCAATCCGAAGCACCTAGATGGCGCTGCTTTCCTGAAGCTGACGCAAGCCCCTCCTCTGGCGCAGCAGCGCACAAAATCAGTTCGCCGAACCCGCTACCTTCAAGCTGCTTTCCCGCACGTGGCGTCTCGATCGCGCAAATGTGTGACAGACGGTGGGCCTGCGCAGGTTTTCGAAGTGACCCGGCGTCTTACTCCGCGTGACCAGCGCGGCATCTGACGTTATTGCATGGCATGCTGGAGCAGCAAGTTGAAACACCCGGACGGTGGGGTGGCAAGGCTGTCATGCTTGCCATGACCATCCCATCCTGATCAAGTCCAGATGCCCGGAGGTCGCGAATGCCGCGGATCCTAATTATGAATGCCGGTACGCCTCAGATGTCGGGCGCCCATCTAACAAAGGCTCAACGTTCGCTGGCCGCCAGCTCGGCATACCGTTCAGCGTGGTTTGCTCAGGAGGGCGACCTGATCGTCTCCCCGGTAGTGATCCCGGCGGATCTGTTATCCTTCATTGGCGCGACGCTCGATTTCGATGCATCGAGTCTTCGCCTTGTTGTACCTGCGAGCCGCCAATCGACGATCCTCGATGATTGCACGTTGCTGTCCCAGCCCGTTGTCGAGCGGCTCAAAAGACATATTCGTCAGAAATCCGCCTGGCGATTGAATCCCTGCTACTTTACTGAAGGTGTCGCACGCTTGGCGGCCAAACTTGGCATATCGAAGACCGGGTACGACTTCGCTCTGCAGCGCGGGCCTGATCTTTTGAATCGCAAGAGCCACTTCCGTCAATTGGCAACAAGCGTCGCACTTCCGCTCCCTCATGGATGTGTCGCGACGGACCCAAATGGACTATTCAAAGCGGTCACTGCCCTCAAATCCGAGACCGGCAGGGTCATTGTAAAGTTGGATAATGGAGCTGGAGGAGTCGGAAATGTCATCTTGACCGGCAGCAAAAGCGATCCGCTACCTGGAGCCAGAGATACTCGGATGATTTCGTGGCCGTCGCTTGATCCTGACGCGCTTTACTCTGAGATCACTACAGCATCGTGTAAGACGCTGGTCGTGGAATCATACCACTTGGCCCGATCTTTATTTTATCTCGAGTATGCAATCCAGGATGATGCATCAATCGGTTTTATCAACAGTGGAAACATACGCCTGCGTAAAAGCACAGATCGGTCGGAACGGGCTCTCACCTGGACGGGGCTTGAGCTTCCAAGCGACCTGGAGAACGAGCAATGGTTGACTGCCCAGGAGCATGCCTACCGATTTGTGGCACTAGCGAGAGACCTGGGCTATCGCGGAATGATCAACATCGACGCCATTTTCACAAAAGACGGACGGTTGCTGTTCAATGAAGCGAACGGCCGCTGGGGTGGCGGATCGGTGTTACACAACATTGCGATCCGGCTGCTCGGCTTCGACTATTCCAGCCGCAACGTTATTCTATCTGTAAGAAATGTGCGATCGCCATCCTTTCAAGCGGCGCATGATCGCTTCTTCAAAGAAGGATTCCTATTCGACCGCACACGTAAGGCGGGCGTGATCCCGCTTGCCGCCGACGAGGAGGCTGGTACCGTGGAGTGCGTTGTGATTGCGCCCGACAGGACCGCGGCCCACGATCAGCAACACCGACTTTTGAGTTCCTAGGGAGAACATCTCACACGCTCAATTCACTGCCCCGTTCCAAAGCAGCGCTTTCTCAGCCCCTAGATAAAAGGGAGCAAAGTCAGAGCAAATGGGTTCGGCGCTGCGGCCGGCTGCCCTCGCTTCAACGCCGGACACGGCGAGAGGCTAGGCTGTGATCGCTAATGCCAAACGTCGGATCCTGATCGTGCCCCTGCGGGGGACATATTTCTCGCCCAGCTGACCGCTCGCTGCAACGGGCTATCCTGCGCAACGGCATCGGCCAGGCGCATTGCGTCCATCAATCCCACGTTGCAGAATATTAGAGTCATGCTCAAGCGGCTGCGCTTGCAACCAGTGACTTTGCAAGTGAAACAGCGCGGAACCGATCTTCGGGTGAGGGTTATGGCGAGTGAGACCTTCGTCAACCGGCTGATCGCAAAGCTGAACAGCGATGCCTGGCCTAGAGCTCTTACGCAGATGCTCATTGAGGCTGCCAATACCAGTAGCATACTTCTGACCAGCTGAGCTGTGCCACTTATTTTCCTTGATGATAGGCGACTTGCATACTCTCAAGAGGTCGGTTTCATCGGCGGAGGGATTCGCCTGGCTTGCGACGATGCGTGTCCGCCCGCGAGGCGCTCAGACGACGGAGTGCGGCAAGGATGACCCGCTCGCCGGAGTTTTGAACTCTGCTGCATCGCTGCCAGTGTCGTAGACACGCGGCTATGCCCTTCTTCTGGTCCTACGCGAGCCATCGTCCAAATCTCAGAAGAGAGTCCACATCAGGCTTTGCAGTACGCTCCTTGAACCCGGCCCTGATGCGTGCCCGCCTTGACAGCTCGATAAGAGACGCATCTCGAAACGCGAGAGGCTCGCCACTACCGCTTGCGAAAACCCAGGCCGTCCGGGATACACCATCGCGCAGCGCCGACGCGCCTCCCTGGTCTCACCCTAGCGAGGAAGATGGCCACAATCACCGAGCAATCTTTGCTCGGAGGCGCGTGGTGGCCTATACATGGATCAATGTTAAGCAAGGCTTCCGACCAGAATTGTCGCAGACCTTACGACGAACAGCTGACCACAAGATGAGAAATGTAATAAGTTCCCGGAGAACTCGCCCGCCACCCGATTCTCAGAGAACCATATTAGGCGCGCTACCTCATAGCCGAGCGCCAGAACTTTCGATGATCCGGCGGTTCGCGCCGCCGCGTTTTGAACAGAAGTAGACGAGAGATCGGCGCTCCCCGCTCGACACCGGCTTTACTTCATGCCGGACCTTACATGTTGTGACAAGCACGGCGCCAAATGGCGGTCGGAATACGTGCTGTTCGTGCCTAGTAGGATATACCACGAACTCCCCCCCGTCGAAGTCTCTCGCTAGCTGCACAATCACCGAGTACTCGAAATCCGGATCACTCTCCGCATCCAAATGGATGCCAACAAAGGACCCGGGCGGCATACGATGCATTTGGCATCGGCGAACCACGTAATCTGAGGATGCCCCGAAGATCTGTCTCAGCGCGAAGCTGCGGTCTTTACTTTCAATTAGCTCCATGATCTGCCCTGAAGCTGTACCACTCACGTTGCTAGGCCTGTGGCCGGGTGGAGCTACCCTCACGCGCTTCACAAAGACGCTGTGGAAGTCGCCGGCATCTCCCTCCCGCACTTCTTCTTCCGGAATCTCAGCCTGCAGCTGATCGATCTTGGCCAAGTCGGCTTGGGTGAACAATATCTGGGGAGCGATCACGGCCGTCCCCTTTACCAACAGCTCTACGCGGTACTTTGTCAGCACTTCTTCTGAAAGCAGGCGGGATTTATCACTCATTGTGCGCGCCATGCGAGCTCACTCCTTTGATCTTCGAAGCAGGACTCCGGGTCCTGGTGCATTGAGACGAATGCTTGCTCCCAATGCTCGCCATCGAACTCGGTTATTCTTACGCGTGCGATCGTGCTTCTATCCAGGCATCGAATATTCACGCTGAACCCGGATGGGTTCGACCTCGGCCTATAGAATGGTTTTACCCCACAGAGCCGGCAAAACGTGTGCCGAGCAATGTTCTTGTTGAACTGATACGTAGTGAGAAATTCTTCACCGCGCTCGATGCGTAGCTTATCGCCAGTTACGAGCAAGTGGATAAACCCAGACATTTGACAAATCGAGCAATTGCATCGAACTCCAGAGAGCTCTCGCGGCGCTCTGACGTAGAACTTGATAGAGCCACAATGGCAACGGCCATGATGTTGGATCTCCGAGTGATCATCTCCCGTGCGCGCCGCAATTCCGATGAGATCGCGGCACCACTGGACGCTGATCCGATAGGCTCTAAAGAATTCATCCAAAAAGCGACCACTACGGTCAGGCTGCACAAGTTCACCAATCAGCCGGCCTGTCATTTCTCCGTGGTACTTCTCCGCGGGATCTTCTCCGCCGACATGGCTGCGAAAATACTCAAGATCGTCCGGCTGCGCTTTGAAGGTTTTGGCCAGAGTGGTCCACAGCGACTGGATCATGTCCGCAGCATGTAGCTCAAAAGCTACCATGTAAGCGCAACGAACGAGGGAGTCTTTCGAGGACAATCCGGCATAGAGAGAATGCAGGTACTGCTTCGTCCTAGAGGTATAGTTGGGCAGTATTGCTCGGCCGAGTAGTTGGGAGGCATCCTTTTTCAACAGGTTGGAGTGAAAGTTTTTCGTCAACAGAATATCCGGTAGCGCGGCCTTGCCCCCCTGGAGAATTCGGCCATGGCCACCGGTCTCATCCCAACAGATAAAGTTCGCGACCACGCTGGTCAGCTCAATGTCTCGCGCAATATCCCGATTGTGACGCATTGCATCAAATATGAGGTCCCTTTGGGACCCCGCCTGCAGGTACGGGAACGCCTGTGACATCGCCAGATATTCGGGCAGCAGACTGGCTACCTGATCTTCGGACATCTGCGCGGCGAACGGATGCGGGCCGAACAGGGCTCGCGCTTGCTCGGTCAGGTACTCGCAGCATATCTTCGGAGGCTGATCCGCTGCAGCTCGAGACGCTTGAGATGTCATGTGACCCCTGCAGATGAGAAGCGAACGGTCCCTGACGGAGCAACTTCGTGTCCGGGCCAACCATTAACCGTCCTGGGTTTCATCGGCTTCGAAGGGCCAATGATCGCGTTCACCTTCCAGGCGAACTTTCGGTAGTTTCCTTCGCGATGGCAGACAGCGCCATGCTCAGTCCAACTCATGAGCATTGAAGGAATGCGTTCAGTATTGGAGCGGCGGGAATCCGATCGGATTCCCGTCCACGAGCAGTCCGACGCCGCAACGCCCGCCACGAGCAGCATTCGCGCGGAGACTCATAATGGATACTGCGCCGCCCACGCCATTTTGATGCTAATGTCGCGTGCGCGAGTGGCGTGCCTGGCCGCTCGGCGCGCTTGCAGCTTTCGCGATGTTGGGCGAATGGATCAAAGCCTCGCGGTTGCTGCTCCCGCCATTTCGTCGAACCGCTGTCAGCCTGGGACAGAATTGTAGTCTCCAATTTGTACCTATGATGCTCTTAAGTCCTTTGGAGGCTGGTGTCATACCGCTGCTGGCGGCACAAAGCATCTCACAGAGACCCTCGCCCGTTCTTCGCGTTCGCGATGACCGCCTCTAAGTTCTTGGTGGCTCACAGCAATCATCATGCCAACTGTTGAATTCGCTCCGTAGGATCTGACCAAGTTGATAAAACGGTCGTGACGCCTCCTCATTGCGAGTGTATCGAACTTCAGAGCCTGCGCGCCGCTGTCAGAAAGCAAACAGCGAAGAGCCAGCGGCCGCTCACATGCGTACAGGTCTGCTCAATCGCGGAGATTGCTTCAAAGGCGACGCATAGGTTGACTCTGCGCTCCGAAGCCAGCGACAGCGCTTTGTGCGTGCAGACGGCAGCGCTAGTACGGTGACCCGGGTCGCTGACTATTCAGTCTTGGCTCGTGCCCGTTACGTGAGAAGCAATGGCCTTCCACGACCTCCAACACGGCCGAACGGGACCCTGGAACATGCGCAGGCCCCTTTGTCTGTGCCCCGACAATCCCGCGCGGTGGTCTACGGAACATGCGGCCCCGCTGCTCGCGATATCGACGGATACCATTGGCAGACGCTATTGGTAGCTGGCCGAGATGCGTCGGCACTTGTTGTGCGCTCTCCGACACGGGTGCGGCGGTGATACATTCCTCGGGCGTATCCACTATCATGGCCTGGACTCTCCGGATCGAGCGTCACGAGCAAGTGCCGCAAGATCGGGTTCGAGCTTCGGTTGAAGCGAGAAAATTGCGTCTATCAACGCCTGCGCCGGTTGCTCAGCGGCCTCAACCAGCGCCGCCCTCTCGGCCCGCGCAGAGGGAGCGAACACACGCTTAACGACCGTCGGCGAGCCCTTGAGGCCGCAGTTGGAGGTGTCTTCGACACCGGCTTGTTGCGCGCTCCATTTCACGATTTGGGCACGCGCTGCACGCAAGGCATCCGCCATCGCGCCGCGCCGGATCTGATTAGTCGCCTCAAGCATGGTGACGAGGCACGGCAATTTGGTTTGCAACACCTGCACACCTCCTTCGCAGCGTCGTTCCACTTCAATCGTTTGAGCGGCGAGGTCCAAGGATCGGATCTTCGCGACGTAAGTTAGCTGCACTACGCCCATTCGCTTTGCGATGCCGGGCCCTACCTGCGCAGTATCGCCGTCGATGGTCTGCTTTCCCGTGAAAATGAGATTCGTCGGGCGATAGTCCTTACCGATTTTCCGGATGGCGGTTGCAAGTGCATACGTTGTGGCCAGTGTGTCGGAGCCCGCAAAGCAGCGATCGGTGAGTAGGACGGCGCGATCAGCACCATAAGCCAGCGCCTTTCGCAAGGACTCTTCTGCCGATGGCGGTCCCATGGTAAGCACGGTAATTTCGCCGCCGAATCGATCGCGCACCTCCAGCGCGGCCTCGAGCGCGAAGAGGTCATATGGGTTGATGATGGTCGGCACTCCCTGGCGCATGATTGTATTGGTCACGGGGTGAACACGGATTTGCGCCGAGTCCGGAACCTGTTTGATGCAGACGACATTGTGCACGATGTTGCTCCAACAGTTGCGATAGCTACGAAGAGAACAGCAAGTGTTGTACCATCGCCGCCGTTTCGGAATCGGCTCGCTGTCACAAGGGCTTAAAACGGGCGATAAGTCGCTCCAGCCCGCTCTTCCTGACGAACGAATGCCGACACAAGTCAGGGCACCGACAACGCGGTTCCGCTCGTCACGCCAGCCGAGAGACGCAAGGAATGCTCGCAGGCTAACTGCCGCGAACCACCTGCGGGCATCGGACCGATCGACGGTTAAGCATTGCCGCTCACACGTCCGCAGAATAGGGATAATAGCTTATTACATGTTCGAGCTACCGACGGTTCGCGATTGTATGGTGCGCAGGTGAGGCTCTGTAACTCATGGCGCACAAATCCATGTTGCGCGCGCGCCACGTCGTCGCCGCAGGCCGGCCCATTCCCTTCAGAGGGCGTAGATTGCCTCTTCGGAATCATTCTTCAACTATCTGTTTGGCAGCAGAAGTTCCGGCGGATGTGGTTGTTCAGAACCGCTTTATCTCAACTCCGTATTTTCGCAGCGCATAGCCGATTTGGCGCGGGGTTAGTCCGAGTAGGCGCGCTGCCTTGGCCTGCACCCAGCCAGATTTTTCCATGGCCGCAATGACACGCTCGCGATCGGTCATGCTCGAACCACCAACGAGAACTGTGCCGGCAGGTGCCAGTGGGGCCGATTCGCAGACAGACTGCGGTGGCAACGTCGTTTGAGCTAGCGGAATGATGGACTTTGCAGGCATCGGCTGCATGGGTACCGCCACGTCGGTCTTGTCGTTCGATGTGCTTTTCCAGAGCATCATGGAAAGGCACTGGCCTTGGGAGCATGCAAAGTCACTTCTCACAATCGACGGCCCAGTACACAGCGTCGCTGTTCGCTCGATGCAGTTTTCGAGTTCGCGAATATTTCCCGGAAACCCGCAGTTCATCAGTACATCCATCGCACTCGCCTCCAGGGTGAGCGTACGGCCGTTCTCGCTGTTGAACTTTCTGAGGAACTCTCTGGCTAGCAGCGGAATATCAGTGCGTCTTTCGCGCAGCGGCGGCAACAACAAGGGAACTACGCTAATACGATAGTAGAGGTCCGCGCGGAAGTCGCTCCTTGCCACAGCCTCTTCAAGGTTCTTATTGGTCGCAGCTATGACTCGAACATCGACCTTAATCGTGTGATTGCTGCCGACGCGCTCGAACTCCTGCTCTTGCAGAACTCGCAGCAACTTCGCCTGGAACGGAGCTGAGATCTCTCCGATCTCATCCAGAAATAGCGTCCCTTTGTCAGCAAGCTCGAAGCGCCCCTTGCGCGAGCTGACCGCACCGGTAAAGGCACCTTTCTCATGGCCAAACAATTCCGATTCCAGGACCGTCTCGGGCAGCGCCGCGCAATTCAGTTTAACGAACGGTCGTTTAGCACGGGACGAGGACTCGTGAATTGCCTTGGCTACGAGCTCCTTGCCGGTGCCGGATTCGCCACGCAGCAGAACCGTGCTGTTCGATTTGGCTACAACCGCAATCTTCTCGAGCAGCCCGCTCAGCGCGGCGCTGTCGCCAATAATCCCGTGGGCGTGAAGCTTCTTGCGCTCGCGAGCGACCACCCCAAGCTCAACTACCTTCTGTGGCTGGTCTTTGTCCACTAACAATCGTTCGCGATCGCAGGCGAACAAGCGATGTAGCTTCACTGTTTGTCCCACCAAGTCGGCGACCATAGCGAGCAGCCGCGCATCGTACTCGAGCCGAAGACTGGAACTATCGTCCTGGATACGGTCTACCGCCAGCGTACCAACGACCCTCGCTTCGATACGAATAGGAGCCCCAATGAACGATACGCGCACGCTGTCGGAGGCGCCGAGAAGCTCCCGGTCGGCAGCGCTGAAGGCCGGCTCGCCGGCTACGCTCTCGACAACAAGAGGCCCGTCTGTCGCTACGATCTGGGCGATTGCATTCTGCGGCAGCCACGTGCGGTAACGTTCGTCACTGCCTTCGCTCCAGCCGGCGCGAACGGTAATTTCCGGGATGCCGTCATCGCGGAATAGTGAGACGATGCCGTGTCGCATCTGCACAAACGATTGCAGCAGGCCAAGGACCTTGGCCAACGTGACTTCGAGCCGATCAGGAGCGCTGACTACTTTCGATATTTCGAAGATGCCGGCCAGCGCGCTCTCATACGACGGCTGCCCCGAGGGATTACGCTCCGGCTCCGGTTGCGAGGTAGGTCGTTCGCCCGAGGATGGGATATGCAGCATGAGCCTGTCTCCGTTGTCTTGATTATCCTCCCTGGAGTCATGCTGGGATTGGCGAGCTTCGTTTTGCATGTCACTCTCTGATCTAGCCCCACGTGTTGACGGGATGACATAGAACCGTGACACCTTATTATGGCACGACACGAAACTTGCAATGTGCCCTCGTTTCACTTTTTGCGGATCGTGCGCGTCGTCAGCGGAGAACATACGTGCCGCTGCAGGACACGTCAGCTGCGTCGCCAGAGCGGCGGCTTTACAAATGCTGCCCGCCATTGATCGGCACCTCGGCTCCCGTGACATAACTCGCCGCATCCGAGCACAGGAAGAAGATGACCTTGGCCACTTCATCCGGGGTCCCCACTCTGCGCAGCGGGATACTTGGCACGAGACGGGCTTCCGTGTCCGGCGATAGCATGTCGGTCTTGATTTCGCCGGGTGCGATCGCATTCACGCGAATGCCATGCGGCGCATAATCATAGGCCAGCTCGCGTGTGAGGCTCGCAAGCGCCGCTTTCGACGTCGCATAGGCGCTACCGGCGAATGGGTGCACCCGTGAGCCTGCTATTGAAGTCACATTTACGATTGCTCCTGACGCGGCTCTTAGCTCGTCAAACAGACCCTGCGCCAGCAGGATCGGAGCTACCAGATTAAGATGAAACACCCCCATCCAGGTCTCGGTTGACGTGGTCAGCGACGTCATCCGATCGCCAGTGGGCGTTTTCGGCGAGACCCCGGCATTATTCACCAGCGCGTGCAAGGGCGCACCAGCCAAGCGCTTCTTGACCTCGGTGATCGCACGCGGCAGCATTCGATGATTGCTGAGGTCGATCTGGAAATGATCGTCATTCCCTGCCTCCCAGGAGCATCGCTGGCTGTCGAAAGGTTGGCGCGCGCAAGAAATGACACGCCAGCCCGCCTCCGAGAACAGCTTGGCAGTGGCATGACCAATTCCGCGCGATGCCCCGGTGAGCAACATCGTCTTTTGTTCTCTACGATTATCACGCGCTTTATCGGCGTAAACGAGGCAACCCAAATGTGTTTCGGCCAGCGGCTCTCTAATCAGATTGTCATTCGGCAGATCGAGATCCAAGGCCGCCTCCTCTACTGCTAGGCCAGCGGACGATTAGCAGGATTTGCGCCACTGCGGTGCAGATAAATCACCTCCATTTTGCGTCCTAACGTCGCGCACGCCGAACACTTGGCCGATTTCAGACAGCCGTGGGTGTGCTTTGTGACAACAATGGCAAATCAGCTACGTAAGCTCTCTAGCACACTCGCCTGCTTCATCACAGGGGACGGACCGCGCTCGCTTTCTTGATCGCGCAACCGAATGAGCTGCGGCTTGTCGCCGCCTCACCGAAGTCAACGACCGCTCGGGAGCGACCACGGACATTTTGCCGTGCTAACTCCAAAACTGACGTACCCGCCTCG
This sequence comes from Bradyrhizobium sp. IC4059, assembly GCF_020193615.1. Taxonomy (NCBI): domain Bacteria; kingdom Pseudomonadati; phylum Pseudomonadota; class Alphaproteobacteria; order Hyphomicrobiales; family Nitrobacteraceae; genus Bradyrhizobium; species Bradyrhizobium sp. IC4059. The sequence goes on along the minus strand of NZ_JADYVH010000003.1, from coordinate 190,772 downwards.
CACGTCAGATTTGTCATTCGTCGATTCTGTTTGTCGCACCCCTGGGCAGAACTCGGGATATCGCTGGACGGGTTGGCTCCAGGCACGAGCTGGCGAACTGATATGTTCATCCACGGTCGAGCACTGATCAGCTCCGATTTGTAGCTTACCGAAGCATGACGACGACGTGTTCCGTCTGATTAACGCTGCGCAGCACTTTAGGGCGGTTGTTATCGACGTCATGGCTCAAGCCAGGGCACCCGGCCGTCGCTTCGTTCCGCTCTTCGCTGCAAGTTCTCGCCAACAGCAGCACGTTGGGCAGACGATTGTTGCCTGTACAAGAACTGGCAGTACTCTTGGATGCAAAGAGCGACAATCAGGTCAATCAAGCGCGCTACAACTTTCATGAAGTTACGAGCTCTTGCGAGTTGTCTTCGACCAAGATCAACCTGCTCGGATCGTTCAACTCGAACTCTATAACGCGTGGAGCAAAGAGACGCGCATAGCGCGTGAAGGCGCTCGTTGGGGGAAAACGGATCACCGTGTCGCAGCGCGCAAGGAGATACATCTCAGTGAGGGCAGAAAAGCCACCCTCGGCTCCGAGGGCGGCGTTGTGCAACGGGCCGGCGTGAGGCGCCTGGAACTGTTTTGGAATCGCAAAAACATCGGGAAGTATTGCCGACATCTGCTCAAGGATGAGCGCGCTGTCCGTGCATAGGAACGCCCTCACAGGCTTCGCATGTGGTAACGCCCTCGCCTTGTCAATGGCATTACAGACCTGTCGAAAGGCGCGCTCCGCGTCCGCCCAGTAGGGAGCATGCCCCATAATGTCCTCACCGTTGCCATGCCGGACATGAATGCCGATCACGCTGTACGGCTCAAAGTGCTCGCGGTAGATAGCATCAATCCGAGCCTGAATTGCAGCTCGCGGCTTGATGCTCCGAAAGATCTCTCGCTCCGCCTCCTGATCGCAGCGCCACATCAGGCAGGCATCACACACAACCGTGTTAGCGTCACTATCGCTCTGACTTTGGAACAGTTGATCGAGTTGGTCGCGTTCACGGAAGATCTGCTCGTCCGGGCGGTAGACGCAATCGATAGATGGCTTGTTCCACCATACCGGAAAGAATGGTCCCGGAAACGAACGTTTGTTGATGTCGTCGTCGCAAATCACCGGCACGCCGGCAATGTCTTCAACCGGTTCGAAGAAGACCGGAAAGGCATTGGTGAATGGTTCATCAAGATAGCAAGACCCCCGCCAATCGATGGCTAGCGTCCGCCCTGTCTGCTTTGCAAAACGCCAAGCTGCCGCCAGGGACCACAGACAGTCGCCAAAACCCGTACGTCGCCGGGACACTACGAACCGATCATTCATCGCACCGCTAACCATCTCGATTTCCTTTTCGCGCGCTCCTGGTTGGACAAAAGACATCGATACAGACATCTCGGGTCTCTTCTCCCCCGGCGTCACAGTCTGCAATCGCGGTGCCGGCGAGCTGCGTCGGTAGAACTTCATAGCAGGGCTATCCGTGATGGCCGCGTCCTCTCAACACTTTCTGTCCTTTCTTCAGCGGTGTTGCATCGACCTGCCCGAAGTCCAATGCCCAATACTCCCTGCGCGTCGGATGGAATGGCCCCCTCACATGCAGGCATAGGAGGCGTGGCCACATGAGCTTCGTGGTGCTTCACCAGGGACACTCGGGACGGATCGATCTCTGCCCCGAACTCCCCTGCCAGCAGCTGCCGCAGCAACAGTTTGGCGTCTAACGTAACCGGCTGAAACACAACAGGACGCTCGAGCGTGGTTTTGCAATAAGCTTCAGTCGCGTAGAACGCGATGCGGTCGATCTCCCCGAGCTCGACTCCTGCGGTAGACAGGCAGTATCGGATCGAGTTGCTAGGGAGCTTGTTGGATGGCTTGACACAGTTGAGACGCTCGTCTTCGACAGCAGCAATGACGCGGTGATCCTGCACAAGAACCGCAGCGCCATCGTGAACAGATCTATTCGGCAGCTCCGGAGAGCTTTCATGGATTTTATCAAGGTCACAACTCAGTCCCGGGCACAACATCCCGTTCTCCATCGTCATGACGGGAAGGCCAACTGCCGTCCCACCGAAGTAACCTATACAGTCACGCTCCGCCGGTGCGCGGGCCAGACAGCACAACACGACTTTACAAGGTCTGTCTCGGCGCGTAGCGACAGGCGCTCATAAATAGGGTGCTGGCGTCCGATGCAGACCGAACAGGCGGCCATAGAGCTGGCTTGATCACGGCCTCTTAAGGCCGTTGCAGAAGCCGCTGTAACAGACCAGGCCGCTCGCGAGCTACCGCGGAAGGACTCATGTCACTGCATCGATTGACTTTCTCCCTTTCGCTCAACTCACGTCAACGCAGCAGGCGCCGCCGAAATAGTGCTGTCGACGCGAGAAATGGCAAGACCGCGTAAACACAGAGCGCACCTACGTGCAGGGCGGCACTGTCGGCGCCGCGCTCAAGCATCGTTGGACGAATAAGGTCGACCGAATGTGCGAGCGGCAACAAGCTGGCAAAATGCTGAAATGAGTCGGGCAGTTGGCTCGTCGGAAAGACCGCGCCACAGAGAAACACCATGGGCGTAAGGACGAGCGACTGGTAAAACACGAAGTAATCGTAAGTTGGCGCAAGAGATATGACGACCATTGCCAGGCTGGCGAAGACAAGGCCGGTAAGGGCGACTGTTGGTATCGCACAAAGAATGGACGACCAGGATGCATAACCCAGCGCGGCAGCGACAATCCCGATTGCTGTCCCGGCTAGAACGGACTTACTGGCCGCCCACACCAACTCACCTAGAACGATATCTCCGAGCGTGAGCTGTGTGAACAGAATTCCCTCCCAGGTGCGCTTGACACCCATCCTAGCAAAGGCCGCATACAGGGTTTCAAAGGTCGCTGATGTCATCGCGCTGATTGCGACCATACCAGCCGCCAGAAAGGCAATGTACGAAGTCCCCTCAACCCGTCCCACGATGAGTCCGAGGCCAAAGCCAAGGCCCAACAGATTGGTGATCGGGTCTGCGAGATTGCCGAGAATCGATGCCAGCGCGACTTTCCTCCATGCCAGGAAGTTTCGTCGCCATACCGCGATCCAGTTGTACGCGTTAGCCGGCATCAACGATGCATAACCTTCATCCATCGCTCATTTCTCCATCTCGCGCCCGGTCAACCGCAAGAACACGTCTTCGAGATTCGCGGGGCGCTGCAGTACGCGAAGGTCCGCTTGCCCGCGCAGGTGCACGCGCACTTGCTCCGGATATGGCGCGTAACAAAAGAGCGTCTCTCCACTCACTTCGATATGGCGCGCATAAGGCCTGATCAGCTCTCGAAGTTGATTGACATCACCGCCATAGATCTCGATCACGTTGCAGCCGATATGCTCGTCGATCAAGGCGTCTGGCTTGCCTTCGGCGATTTTGCATCCACTCTCAAGTACGCATAGCCGATCGCACAGGCGCTCGGCCTCTTCCATGAAGTGAGTGGTCAAGAGGATCGTCTTGCCACGCGCTAGCAGGGCCCGCAGGCGTTCCCACATCAGGTGGCGTGCATGCGGATCCAGCCCAGTGGTCGGCTCGTCCATGACGAGTAGATCTGGATCATTAATCAGGGCACGCGCCAGCGTCAGCCGCCGCTTCATGCCACCGGACAACTCGGAGACACGCACGTCCGCTTTGCTTTCAAGGCGCGCAAACTCAAGCAGCGAGGGTGCAACCGCCTCGATCCTGCGAGTGCTCATGCCGAAATAGCGGCCAAACACAAGCAGGTTCTCTCGCACAGTGAACTCGAGCTCAAGGTTGTCGAACTGCGGCACCACCCCGACGCGCACACGCGCCACACGCGCGCGGGAAGGCACAGGCTCATCGAGGACTGTAATCTTGCCTCCGTCGGGCGAAATCATGCCGAGGAGCATGCGCGCAATCGTACTCTTGCCAGCTCCATTCGGCCCAAGCAGTCCGAAGCACTCTCCGCGCGCAACCGAGAACGACAGGTCGTTGACGATAAGCTTGTCGCCAAATGACTTCTTTACACCGGCAAGGTCGATCGCCACAGTGGACATATTCATCTTAGGCTGACAGAAGTCGTTCCGTGGACGATGACTTCCTGGCGACCGTTTTGCTCCAGAGCATGCCCTCGCACCAAACATGGTCGACACGCCCCCATTGGCAAGCTGCCGCAGCGTCCGGAAAGAATCCTCGTCCGTGGAGGTTGGCGCTCGTGTTGCAGAGCAGCGGAATGCCCGTGAGTTGCTCAAATTCGACGAGAAGCGCGGCAATTTCGTGAGGAGAGTTGCGGGAAATTGTCTGCAGCCGCGCCGAGCCGTCAAGGTGGACCACCGCCGGGACCTTGTCGCGCCAATTCGCCCGGGTCTGGTGATCGAACAGCATGTAAGGATCTGGCGTGCCCGGGCTGAAGATCTCCGGCGCCCGATCCTCAAGACAGATCGGCGCCACTGGTCGGAAGTGCTCGCGACGTTTGATCTCGTTGAGATGATCCTTCATTGAAGGGCATGTTGGGGCTGCAAGAATGCTTCTACCTCCCAACGCCCGCGGCCCAAGTTCGGCGCACCCGGAAAGAAAGATGACGGGCTTATTGTCGGCAAGAATCGACGCAAGTTCACTCAGACTGCAAGGTGCGGCCTCCCAGTCCGGCGGAACCACGCTCTCCTGGAGGGCAGGACCACTGTAAACTGACCATTGCAATGGCCCGAAGCCATCCTGCGCTGCCATGGCTCCGCACGCCGCGCCGATTGCCGAGCCGCTGTCATTCGGAAACGGGGGCACCCAGACATCATCGAATAATCCCGTCGCGCGAAGCGCGCTGTTCCATTTGATATTGAGACCGCAACCTCCGGCGACACATAGATTTCGCGCTCCCGGAAGCGACGAATATCTCAGCAGAAGCAGCGCGATTTCCCTAACAAGAAGACGTTCCAGAAACACATGGAACGAGGCGAGGACGTCCTCCGCTCGCTTGGTGGCCAGGCGCAATGCGCTTGCCTCGAAGAACGCGTGCATAGCTGCAAGAGACGATTCCGCATTGTTGATGCCTTCGCGGTAGCGGCGAGCCTGCTCCGTGTCGGCCGCCAAGCGTGTTTCATAAAGCTCCTGAAACACTTCCACGATGCTTTCATCAACGGAGCCAAGAGCGATGTAAGCCATCAGCTTGCCGGCGATGCCCAGATCCCAATTGGAGCGGTTCGGCTGCCGGTATGGCCCGAAGTGAAGGCCCGCGGCAGCATAGGCGTGGCCAATCATCGGAAACAGCGATCCGATGAACCGAGCTCCGCGCGGTTCGACATAGTAAAGACGTGGAAAGATACAGCCATCCCATACCAGACAGAACGAGGGCTGTCCCTCGGCTGCAAAGGGACTGGTGCTATATGCCGACGCGACATGGCCTGTGACATGCGGGTAGCTCTTATATGGAAACTCCTTGCCTCCGAGGAGGAGGCCAACGCCGTCGACCGGATCAAGGAGGCCCTCAGCATGACGCTCGACATATGGGGCGCCTTTCAGCGCGACCTGCACCGCTCCGCTTAGGAGCTGGAACTGCGATTCACTCTCCCCGTCCCAGCCGTCAATGACGAACTGATCGATATCCCGCGGCTCCAGGCCATGCTCCGCCAAGGCGCGCACGACTGCATCGAGATTGTCGACGGACTGATAGCGTGGACTGTTGCCGCGCTTCTCTTGCTCAACACAAAAAAGAAGCCGCCCGTCTTCGACGACAGCAATTGCCCCGTCATGTGTCAGCTTTATTCCGCAGATGCGCATACGTCCTCCTGGCCTAATGACCGACGTTTGATTGTTCTGACAACGCGCCTGGCTTCCGAAACCGGACGATCAAGCAGTCTTCGTTTGCCGATCCGGTGCAGCAGTGCCGACGCTCGACCTCTGATAGGCTCTCGTTAAAGAGAGCGATCACAGTTTCGGCACCAGCAGCATGCCCCCAGAGTTGACATAGTTCATCACGCGCTGACCCGAAAATCAGAGTGCCACCTGGCGCAAGCATACTCACCAGGTTGCGGATAGCCGCATGCATCTCGCTCACGTCTTTGAGGTAGTAAAGAACCTCGGCCACGACAATCAAATCGAACTGCTCAGTGGTCGAGAACCGCTGAATGTCGCAGGTCACCCAAGTAATATGTGACCACTTACTGGTCCGCAGTCGCGCTCGCTCGATTGCCTGCGGCATGACATCCACAACGGTAAGTCGCTCGCATAGCGGCGCCAGCATCTCCGTGAATGCACCGGCTGCACATCCTACTTCGAGGGCAGACGCAGCATCTCCGTTGCCACACGACATCCGGAGCATTTGCGCGTATCGCTCCTGCTCGAACGAACTGCTGTCAAGGCGCCATGGGTCGTCGACAGCCAACTCTCGCTCTAATAGCTGATGGTTCGCGTCCAGATTCATGAGACGACCACTTATTTGTAGGCAGTCGAGCGTTCGCGACCGGAAACACTCTCCGTGGCCGCGAGGCCCCCTTTTTGAATGGCAGTATGAATGGCAGTAGGCCCCATCCCTACACTAGCCGCGCCTCGTCCGGCATTGGGGCGCAGGATGACACGCTGCTTCTCCTCTTCCGCCGGCACATTGGTAACTTTTCGGGATAGCCAATCGCTATTGCTCAATGTACAAAGCGCATAAGCCTTCAATGGTAGTAAAAGAAAGATATTGATCGGTGTGTGGAGCGAGAAGCCGATAAACCGCAAATCGCGGGCACGAAGCGCTGCCACACTGCACCGGACCATAGTCATTGCAGCAATCGTCAATCCCGTCCACCAGGGTATAGAGCCACCGATCACGAGCTGTGCAAGCGCAGTAAGTGTTGAAATGGCGAGGAGAAGTGGGCCGAGATTTTGCCCGATAACATCTAGGGTCAAATATCCATCGAGCTCTGGCAGCAGGCGCAATGCAAGAAACGTATCTCGAAAGGTACTGCGGGCCCAACGGAGCTGCTGACGCAGATATGGCCCAAGACTGTGCGGGACGACTGTGGCTGCTATCGCGTCTGGGACGTATTCGGTTCGAAACCCCGCCTTGAGCATGAGTATCGTTAGATGGCGGTCCTCGCCGAAATCACTCGGCTTCCCACGAAAGAATTGCGCTTCGTATTGATCAAGAAGCAAGGTGAGTGCGGAACGCCGATACATTGCACATGGGCCGCAGCAACACATGACGGCACCGAAGCGCGCCTGTGCCGCGCGCTCTTCGTTGCACGCGAGCCAATATTCCATATCGATCAGCCTGGTCAGCCAGGTCTGGTCGCGATTACTTGCTATGAGTTGACCCATCGCCGCACCGATTTCCGGGTCATGCATCTTTAATACAAGCTTTGTGACGACGTCGGCAGCAAGAATCGTGTCGGAATCGACGTTGAGAACCAGATCCCCGGATGAGCTGCGTATTGCGGCGATCTGCGCTTTGCGCTTTCCGACGTTGTTGGCCAACAAGATGATATTGAATCTCGGATCGTTGGCATATACCTGGTGTACAGGCGCGACCACGTCCCGGTTTGCAGACCCGTCATCGACCACATAGACCTGCATCTTTCCGGCGTAGTCTTGACTGGCAATCGACTCCAGACATTCGGCAAGCGTGTTTGGATTCTCGTTGAAGCACGGCACGATGACATCCACAGAGGGAAGGACCACCTCGGCTTGTCCGAGGCTGTCCTGTAGCGATGAGTTGATCGTCGGCTGGGCATAAAGCGCTTGCACGCTCTTATAGACAGTCGAGAGTAGCGCATAACTTGAAACAGCGGCAGCACTGGTTGTCGCGAGCAGGTCCATAGGGTGCCAGTTCTCGTTCAGTGGAGTTGAGGGAGTGGACGGATTACAAACCCGCGCCGTTGTAGTGCCGGAATCAGAGATGCCAGCGCCTTCGTGGTCTGATCACGCAGCGTTGTATCGGTGCACAGTCTCTCCTCATCGGGAGGATACCCGTCGTGCAGGAGCACAATTGCACCCGGGCGAACGTTCGCCAGCACCGAATTCACAATTGTATCAACACCAGGGCGGGACCAATCTCTCGGGTCGACCGACCAGTGCAGAGCCGTGAGACCAGCGCTCGCCGTCATTGCGAGCACCTGTTGCGTCCATATGCCGTAAGGCGCTCGCATATGCCTGGGCGAGGCCTTCGGGCACGCCAGACGGATCGCCTCGCTCGCGGTCAGCACTTCATCCTGTAGCTCCGCAGGTCCGCATCTGGATAGATCAGGATGGGTCATCGTATGGTTCGCAACCTCATGCCCTTCCGCAATCACTCGTCGGATGAGGTCAGGATGCTCAATCGCGTACGTGCCGATGACGAAGAATGTCGCCGGAACCCGATGTTGCGCCAGCACATCGAGCACCTCTGGCGTACAAAATGGGTTCGGCCCGTCATCAAAGGTCAAATAGACAGCTCGACTTCCGCTCACGTCAGCGTAGTCGCAGCGGACAGTGGATGGGGTGGAATGCTCTGTCACAACTCAGGCCCGTTCCGATCGATGAAAGTCCCGGCCGGCCATTCGCTTATCGAGCGTCCCAGCGGAAACACCACGACGACCACGTCCTCGAGGCGGGTCGGCGATAAATTGGGATAGACATCCGGCTGCGTGGAGCGGACGCGAATGCCATGCATCAGGGTGGCGAGCCCCTGCCTTTCGACCAGTCGCGTCATATGTCTCTCAAGCGCCGACCGAACCGTGCCAAAGCCGAATGGAACGCCAAGCTCCTGCAGTACTGGATACATCACGCGCATTGCCTGGCTTATTCCGAGCCCTTCGAGATCCGGACGCACCGCATACAACCCCAGTTCTGCTACGAGGAGATCGACTTCACTAACTTTGATGAAGCGACGTAGTAGCCCGAGATGGGCCGCTACCCCGCGCGCGTCGTAACCAATTGCACGGAGCTCCGGTCTTGCGCCGGCCCAACTTCGGCTTCCCTCAAAAGGCTGCGCATTGAACGCGCCCGTCGGCCCATAACTCTTGCGGAAGAACTCCGCGAGCTCGGCATGATCGGCGAGCCGCAGCTCGTTCTCCCAACGAAGGCTCCACTGCACTTGAGCGCGCGCAGAAGAGCGTTCCGCAGCCGGAGACACGGCAATGTTCATGGCAAGCTTCCTTGCGCCAGTGGAATTAGGAGCGAGACGGTCGGGTGAACTCGTTAGTCGCCGAACCGCCAATCAAAACTGAGATGCGCGGACTTGCTGTGTCGGACCTCGGCACCGCTCGCCTGCACAGCGCCGCTGGCCCATGCTCGCGAGGCAGCGAGCGCTCGGTTCGCGCTTCTCATCCGGCCAATGCCCTGCGTGCTATATATCGGAAGATGCCCACGATGCGATTCGACTAGCCAGAACCTGTCTGCAGCAAAGAGCTTTTGCGCCTCCTGTCGTATCGATGTCCGCCGCTTTGATCTCTGAGGGCAGGCCACCGACGCGCAGCCCTCATCGACGGCGCTTCGGAGCGGCATCAGATCAAACTGGCTATCATACATCTTCGACACGCCCCGAATGCACTGGACAGGCGAGCCATTTGGAAAGGCGCCTGGAATTCTTGGCATCCGCAATCTGCGCCTGCCGCTATTCCCACACCCTAGAATGAGACTGAACGCGCGCTCAACTGTACGCGAGTAAACCCCAAATATGGAAACGGATGAAATCCGCATACCAACGTTTATCAGGCTCCGCTTAGCGTCGAAACGAGCGCGCTTCGCACGGAGAAGCAACACGGCTCGCACGCCGCGCGTATAGACGCCCATGAAACGGATGGGGCGGTGCGCTCGCACGTCTACGCGCTTTTCTCTGAGCTCACCTAAACGACGATAAACCATTGTGGTGTGCCTAATTACTTTTTCAAACTTCAGTTTGCTATCCAACATCCCGCAATTTGGTAAAATCGATTGTTTCGATAGAACACATCCACACGATGGATAGACTGACAACATGCGGTTCAAAGGACTCGATCTAAATCTTCTCGTTGCGCTCGACGCCGTGATGACGGAACGCAACCTCACAGCGGCGGCTCGCAAAATTAACCTGAGCCAGCCGGCTATGAGCGCTGCGATCGCACGGCTGCGCACCTATTTCCGCGATGAACTATTTACTATGAGAGGTCGCGAGCTCGTCCCGACACCTGGCGCGGAGGCGCTTGCAGGTCCGGTTCGCGAGGCCCTGCTGCACATCCAACTCTCAATCATATCACGCGACGCGTTCGACCCGACTCAGTCGAGTCGACGCTTCAGGGTCATTCTTTCAGATTTCATGACGATCGTTTTCTTCCGTAGAGTTGTGGACCGCATGGCACAAGAAGCTCCCGCCGTGCGGTTCGAATTGCTGCCATTTTCCGATGAACCCGATGAGCTGCTCCGTCGGGGCGAAGTCGACTTTCTCATTCTGCCGGAACTGTTCATGTCGAGTGCGCACCCTAAGGCGACGCTGTTCGAGGAGACTCTCGTGTGCGTGGGATGCCGGGCGAACAAGCAGCTATCCCGACAGCTTACGTTCGAGAAATACATCTCGATGGGGCACGTTACTGCCAAGTTCGGACGAGCACTGAGACCGAACCTCGAAGAATGGTTTTTGCTTGAGCACGGTCTGAGGAGACGAATTGAGGTCGTCGTGCAGGGCTTTAGCCTGATTCCGCCCATATTGTTAGACACGAACCGTATCGGCACGATGCCCTTACGACTGGCGAGACACTTCGAAAAGCGGATGCCACTGCGGATCATCGAACCGCCTCTGCCCCTACCCATATTCACAGAGGCCGTGCAGTGGCCCTCGTTCCACAATACCGATCCCGCGAGCATCTGGATGCGGCGAATATTGCTCGAGGAGGCATCCAACATGGCATCTGGTGAGCAAACGCCTCCAACTCGCAGGCGCTGTTAGGCTGTCAAGCGACGTCCGGATTTGACCCCCCAGCGACATGAGGAAGTGACCCCCTTGTTGTTTGCAGGACTGTAGCAAGCCGCTCGCGAAGCGCGCCCGTCATAGCGCTGTAGCGAGCGAGCGGCTTGCTTCACGACTTCTTCTCCGACTTGGCTTCTGGTGCAGCGGGCTTCTGCAGCAGTCCGCTGCGGCGCTTCTCCTTCAAGCGATAGCTGTCACCGCGGATCGTGATGACGTGATGTGGTGCAGCAGACGATCAAGGATCGCGGTGGCGACCACGGGGTCGCTGAAGACCGAGCCCCACTCGCCGAGGCTGCGGTTGCTGGTAAGCAGGATCGCGCCTCTCTCATAGCGACGGCTAACGAGCTGGAAGAACAGATGCGCGGCATTGGGCTCAAAGGGCAGATACCCGAGCTCGTCGATGATCAGGAGCTTTGGCTTGGCAAATTGCGCGAGTCGCTCCTCGAGCCGCCCTTCGCTGTGACCTTTAGCAAGCTGCGCAACAACAGTCGTGGCTGCGACGAAAACTGAACGGAATGCCCAGCCAGGATTGCTTCGCGGCCAAGAGCGACCGCAAGATGCGTCTTGCCAACGCCAGGCGGTCCAAGCAGCAGCACATTCTCGCCATTGGCAACCCAGCGGGCGCTCGCAAGCTCGCGTATCTGCTTGGGATCCACCGAGGGCTGGGCCGAGAAGTCGAAGCCCGACAGATCGCGAACGAACGGGAAGCGAGCAAGTTTGAGCGTCATCTCGACGCGCCGCTCATCCTTGCGGGCGATCTCGCGCTCGCACAGCAGCACCAGGGTCTCGCGTAGGCTTAGCTCTTGCCGGCCTGCTTCATCCAGCAATCCATCCAGCTGGTCGCGGACAGCCGTCAGCTTCAGACGCGTCAGCATATCGCTAAGGGGCTTGGAGACAATGGCTCGCATCAGAAGCCCCCTCCCACAATCGCTTCATACTCCCCGAGCGGCCGCAGCAGCGTCGGCGATGGCAGCGCGACAGGCGATAACGCGAGCTCGCCAGCACGGCTCGGTTTAAAGCCAGTCAGGCCCTCAAAGTGTTTAGGGTTGACGACGCGACGGCGCCGACCAACACAGATCGGATGAACGGCCACCTCATGGATCCCGTGATGGATGCGCACCGCGCCATCGACGATCGTGGCTCTCACCGTCTCGCCGATCAGCCGCCATGGCACAGAGTAGGCATTGCCATCGATCTCGACCGCGCAGTCGGCCTGCACGCGACGGATCAGTTCACGTGCGGCCTGGAAGGGCGGCCTCCCGGCTATGGGCTTCAGCGCATGCGCCTCAGCGCGCCTGAAGCGCTCAATCGGTGCTTCGCCCGTCGTGCCATGCTGGCGTAGATCGGCGATCTCCCGTGTCCAAGCCTCGAGGTGCGCCTCAAAGGCCTCCCAGCTCCGGAAGGTGCGGCCGGCGACCGCGTTCCGCTTGACGTAGCCGACGCCATTCTCGGTCTTGCCCTTGGTGCGGGCTCGATATGGCGCGCAGGCCCGTGGCCGGAAGCCCTAGTGCTTGGCAAACGCGGTCAGCTTGTCATTGAACACGACGGTGCGCGTCGCGGCATCATGTTCCACGACTAGCGCACGCGCATTGTCGAACAGCACCTCCTCGGGCACGCCGCCAAACTTCACGAAGGCGCTTTCCAAGCCATCGAACCAGCTCTCTCGCCGTTCGTTGCGGAATGCCCTGACATGGTGCCGGCGCGAGTAACCCAACGTGGCGACGAACAGGTGGGCGCGAACCTTGCTACCGCCGATCTCGACCAGCCGCTCGCCAAAATCGATCTGCAGCTGTTTGCCGGGCGGTGTCTCGAACCGCACCGTCGCACGCGCCTCGGCCGCAAGCTCCTGGCGATAGCGCTGGACGGCCCGCTCGACCGTGCGCAGGCTGACGATGATGCCTTTCTCGGCTGCCAGCTCCTGGCGGATCACGTCGGCATTGCCGTGGTGCTGCCGCAGGCGCTCCTTGAGCCAGATCTCCTGGCCATCGAGCGCCTTTTTGCGGTGCGGCTGCCGATACGGCGTCCAGCCGCCGGCCGCCACGTAGTCCTTCACCGTGTTGCGGCTAATCCCGAGCTCCCGGGCAATCCGTTTACTACCCCACCCCAGCTCGTTGAGCCGGAGTATCGCCGAAACCTCGTCCGGCTCCAGCATGGCCTCCCTCCGCGGATCTTTGAACCGCAGAGGACCTGAACTGAGTCGCTGCATAAAACCCCCGTTCTGACCGTGTCGCGAGGGGGTCAATTCCTCGTGTCGTCAGGGGGTCAATTCTCCATGTCGCCCGACAGTTAGGCTTACCGCAAGCTGCGACTCCGAAGATCCCAAGCACGCTATGGGCCCTTCGACGTGCTCGGTCCCTTTCCTCGCTTCCGCGTCTCCTGGTCGTCTCCTGGGGAGACACTGCCACGACCTCACAATGCAGCGATCCGTTGCGAAGACTTTTCCAGTTGTAAGCGAGGTGACTTCCCAGGTGTGGTTTGATGGTCTTGCGCTGCATTCCCCTGGCACTATCGCGGATAGAACACGCCTCCATCACAAATGTTTAGCTTGGCTAATAAAATGGCTTGAATCGCACATTGCGTCAGGTTGTAGGTTGACCGTCGCGACTAGCGCTGCAGGACGCAGCCCTCGACGGAGCGCTTTGGGGAGCTCACGGCGCTCACGGACGCTGGGATGATCTGCCATCAGCGAGCTGAACGGACCAGCTACGTGGTCGGCCGAAACCGGCGAGACGGATCAGCTTGGAGGGTCCTTAAGCTTTCCCGCCGCGGCCGATCGGCTTACCGCTTGCTCTCCATTCTTGTGGTCATTTCGCGACTTCCTTATCGTGATGGCAGGGTTGAGCCGATGTCCATTCGGGCGAGCCAGGACGATTGCTCCAGATGGAGCCGCCACCGGACGTTTTTTCGCAGCAAGGACGTTTGCGCCGGATAAGAAGAGATGCGTTTCAAAGGTCTGGATCTAAATCTTCTCGTCGCGCTGGATGCTCTGATAACTGAGCGCAATCTCACCTCAGCGGCACGCAGGATCAATCTCAGTCAGCCGGCCATGAGCGCAGCCGTTGCCCGGTTGCGCTCATATTTTGGCGATGAACTGTTTGGGATGAGGGGGCGCGAACTTGTCTTGACCTCGCGCGCGGAAGGGCTCGCAGCCCCTGTACGACAGGCTCTGGTGCACATCGAACTCTCAGTTATTGCGCGAGACGTGTTCGATCCAGCTCGATCGAGCCGGCGATTCAGGATCGCCCTTCCTGATTTCATAACAGTTGTATTCTTAAGAAATGTCGTGGAGCGCGTCACGCGAGAAGCTCCCACCGTCAGCTTCGAACTGGCAGCGCCGACCGTTGAGCACGAGGAGCTCCTCCGCCGGGGCGAAGTCGATTTTGTTATCCTGCCAGATTCTCTCATGTCCAGCGCGCACCCCAGGGCGGCCCTATTCGAGGAGAGACTCGTCTGCGTAGGTTGCTGCACGAACAGGGAATTACAACGCGGGCTTACATTCGATCGATATATGTCGATGGGTCACGTTGCAGTTAAGCACGGAGGTGCGCCCCACACGCCAAGTGAGCAATCATTTTTAATCGATCTCAGCCCTACTCGGCGCATCGACATTCTCGTGCAAAGCTTCAGCATGATCCCGCCCCTCCTTGTTGGGACGCACCGCATAGGCACGATGCCATTAGGGCTCGTGAGGCATTTCCAAAAGACCATGCCTCTTCAGATTGTCGAGCTTCCGGATCCATTCCCCGTCTTCACTGAAGCGGTTCAATGGCCCGCAATTCACAACAATGACCCGGAAAGCCTGTGGATACGGGAAATATTGTTCCAGGAGGCCACGCGCATGGCAACTGCACAAGAGCACCCCGTGACCAGCACTCCGGAAGGAGCGGGCAGTGCCGGGAAGTTCGCACAATCCGTCTCGCCGTTGCCGTAAGGATGTTCGTGAAGTCTACGAACTTCACACTCCAACACTTGTCTCGACCCACACAATTGCACCTGCCTGGCTTGCTCTCCCTGTCGCGGATAAAGACCCTCCGGGCGCGCGGTTCATGAGACGTTCTTGATTTCTTTCGCGCGTTGGCGTTAGGCGCGATGTCACAACCGCAGAGTGTTGGTCTGACTTTAGAGACGGAGACGGAGCAGCACGTTCGCGCTTAGGCCAGGCGTTAAAGTTACAACCGCGACCGCCAAGCGCGTCTCTCGATAAGGCAGGACCGGCACGGGCTCCTGTCGTCAACGCTCCGAGTTAGTAGTTGCTCCCGATGGATGGAGGCGATCGGCCTATTTGGCGTCGCAACAAAATGCGTCGTGAGCATAGAGGGCGTCGAGCATACATATCGCGCGGCTCTGCCGCGCTGCCAAAGCAAGCATCGCGCTCGCGTGTGGCCCTATGGCATCACTCTACAGTACACCGCTTCTCCCTCGCTCTGCGCCGCAGGTATGACTTCTTTTGGCCCTACCGCAGCCAAACGTCTTGACGACGTGCGCTGCCCTGGACGCAATTCAAACAAGGAGCTGAAGGTTGAAGCTATGCAGCAGCGTGTTCGATCCAGAAGAGCTTTCTGCCCTCGGACGACTTTATGATAGCGCCGTCGACGCGCTACCCCCATCGATGCGGAGTCAAGAAAATCGTACGGCAATCGCCAAGCTCATCCTGGAGCGTACAGCGGCTGGCGAGGCTCAACTGGCATGCCTGTCGAAGTTGTTGATCACCCTTTCCCCCCAGGGTTGATCCGCCGCCATTCTAAGGATAGTCACCACTCTCGCGCTGGAATGGAAGACGATTCAGCTGGAGCTTAGAAGGCCGCTTGAATCATACGTGACGTCAGGTTGTAGGCTTCAAAATTGAACAACATGAACAGACCTACACCAAGAAGGCGCCGATTGCGCATTGGCGAACTTGCAGAGGCGACCGGAGTAACGGTACGCACGCTGCACCATTATGAGCACACAGGACTCCTAGCAGCCACAGAGCGTACTGACGGCGGCCACCGGATGTATGACCGGGATAGCGTGCAGCGGGTTCACCAGATTCGCGCGCTGCGTGAGCTTGGCTTCTCACTCGTCGAGATCCGTAAAGCCATGGAGGGCACGACCTCTCTCACGGACCTGCTGCGCAAACATCTAGAGCGCATAGAACTTCAAGTCGCTCGAGCAACTCTGTTGCGCGACCGTTTGCGCAACATGACAATCGACGGCGAGGCGCAAGTAAGTGTGGATGAGCTGCCTGCCACTCTGAATGCCATGTCGCGAGTCGAGACGCGTAGTCAAACGTCCCCATGCATCTGCAATTTGGCGTCAGAGCGCGAGGACCGGTGGCGGCGAATCCGTGACGACCTTCGCGATTGCATGGATCGGAGCGAGCACCCTTGCGGTGAGCGCGCAAAGGCTGTCGCGGTTGCGGCACGCTCGCTGATCAGCGAAATCGCCGGTGCCGATTCACGCGTTTCGATGATCCTGAAGGTACTTGCACGACTGAGCGCCCCCCGCGCTCTGGCTGGTTGGGATCCCTGCCTAATGCAATATCTCGATCTTGCCCTTGGTGGGTTGGAGGATCAGCCGTACTGACCCGTTCATGGCCGTTTCCACACGTCGGTTGACGGTAACCTGACAACGCTAGGTTGATTGGCCGCTCTCTGATGCGGGCTGAAAACTTTATGGGCTTAAGCGGACAGATGGTCATAGCCCGCCGATGCGCGCTCCTGATGCACCCATGCCCCTCAAACCCGCTTGATCCGCACGTAACGTCAAATTGTAGACTCTAGGGAAATTGGAAGCTGGTCGAGCCAACGCACGGTTGGCTTGGAGCAGCCTTGACCTGCATGAGTGTCTGATCACAACCACTTGGGATCACTTCAGTGAGCATTGAAGGCTATACAATTGCAAATACGCAGCGCGCTTCTGTTGCAAGTGCGGCGATTCTCTTCTGCGCTCTCGCCGCCCCGCTTGCGCGCGGTTCTGAAGTAAAGATCGCCGTGGCTGGCCCAATGACTGGAAGCAGCGCCGCGTTCGGCGCGCAAATGCGCGATGGTGCAGCTGCGGCGGTTGAGGACTTGAACGCTTCGGGCCTACTTCCGGATAATGCCAAAGTTATATTGAGGGTCGCTGACGACGCCTGCGACCCAAGGCAAGCTGTCGCAGTTGCGAATAAGCTCGCGACAGAGCGCGTCCTGTTGGTGGTTGGCCATTTTTGTTCCTCTTCGTCGATCCCGGCCTCCGACATCTACGCTGAAGCAGGCATCGTTCAGGTGTCACCAGGCTCGTCAACTCCTCAGCTAACAGAGCGCGGCCTTGAGACTGTCTTTCGGATCTGCGGTCGCGACGATCAACAGGGGACCGTTGCCGCCGAGTACATTCACGTGAACCATCCCAACGAGAACATCGCGGTGATCGACGACAAGAGCACTGCTGGAAAGGGCATTGCTGACGTGGTTGAAGCCCAGCTTCATCGACTCGGACGACAAGTCAGTAGGCAAAGCTATGTTGCAGGTGAACGGGATTTCAGAGCGCTGGTCTCAAGAATGAAAAAGGATCGAGTGCGCGTCGCCTATATCGGCGGCTATCATACCGAAATCGGATTGTTTGTGCGCCAGGCATCAGATGCAAAAGCAGACTTCATAGTCATGGCAAACGATCCGCTGATGACCTCTGAATTCTGGGCGATTACCGGCAGCGCTGGGAATGGCACATTGTTTACCTTCATGCCCAATCCCGCCGGGAGTGCCAAGGCGGCCGGCGTTGTCGCCGGACTCAAAGCTTCCGGCCTGTCCGGTGAAGGCTACACGCTATACGCCTATGCAGCTGTGCAAGCCTGGGCAGAGGCGGTGAACCGGAGCGGCTCCTTCCATGCTACGCGGGTCGCCAGCGCACTTCGTTCATGGCCGGTCGACACCGTGATT
Source organism: Bradyrhizobium sp. IC4059 (assembly GCF_020193615.1). Lineage (NCBI taxonomy): Bacteria > Pseudomonadati > Pseudomonadota > Alphaproteobacteria > Hyphomicrobiales > Nitrobacteraceae > Bradyrhizobium > Bradyrhizobium sp. IC4059. The sequence goes on along the minus strand of NZ_JADYVH010000003.1, from coordinate 172,962 downwards.
GGCCCGGTCCGGTTCGACAAAAAGGGAGACAACTCGGCTTCTGGATTTTTGGTTTACCGCTGGCGCGACGGCCATGTTGAACGTGTCAAGCAGTACTGATTGGCACGCACCGCCGGCTCCAAACGCAAAGTATCACGAATGACGAGACGCCCTCAGAACGTTATCGCAGCGATACTCGCTAGCTCTTTTATACTTGCTGCTTTCGGAGCGTTTTTCGCGTTCGCTGCGGCGCTCGCAGAGCTAGCTAGGGTCGAGCTGACGGAGGTGCTACGTCCGATGATAGACAAATAGCAGCCCCGTTGTCCTGATCCGTCCGGCAGCACAGGACCGCTGAGCGGTCGACTACAGCTCTGGCGGGTCTGAAGGCATGACCAGCCGGATCGCCATTGACGCATTCTCCTGTACCGATCATATCGCGCAAGCTCGGATCCACGCAGGGAACAGAGAGCGGGACGGCATGAAGCAATCAGGACCCATTACATAGGCTATAGCCGGGTATTGCGGGTAACCACAGCTGGTGGATCGTCGGCGCCGAGATTGCATGTCTGTCTCCTCGGCTCGGGACTACTGCAGAGCTTCTTCGGCTCCATTTCAAAGCTATTCGCAACGTGCAGCCCTGCGACTTTTTCTTTGTCAACCATGATCGGTGATCAACGGATCAGCAACCCTGCCCGACATCCCTTATGCTGTGAGCCCAGACCGCGGGAAAAACCAGTTAACCGGCTCCCATGAAGGCGGTGAGGCTGCTCGCGGGCGCTATCAACGAACTGGATGCATCCCATCAACACTTTCGATTTTACTCATTCAACCCAAACACCGCATAAGTCGACGCCGGATTACGGAAAGAACAGTCCACGAATGTCTCGTGACAATGGCTCTTTGCAGGTTGGTCGCAGCTCAATTCGCGTCTGTCGTGGCTGCATCACGCAATGTTTGACAGCGAAACACGCGGGGCACCAATGCAGTGCGATGAGCAACCGCAGGCGGGCGCGCAATCTATCACGTTGTCGTCTCTCGCCTTTGCCATGATACTCGGCGGCTCCAGGAAAACAGCTTTCACGCGCACTGTTCGGCGAAGGTAAATGCGTCCGCAGCATAGAACTTGGGCAGGTGAACTGTCCTTTGCACCGGTGCGGGCCGGACTACTCGCTCTGACCAGGCCGATAGCATCAACAATCCAGCCGTGTCGACGCGGCTCCAAGCAAGGCAGTACAATCACCTGTGTGACCCCGACTGGAGTCACTGCAGCTATCCGACGCGCTGGACGGCTCGATCACCCTCCAATAGACTTCCGGGCCACTTACAACGCTTGTCGGCTTTTCCATATTCGCTCACTTCGCCTTTGCAATCCTGTCGCGGGAGATGTGTGCCGCCCTGTTTGGGGACCGTGCGCACCTCCGGTGCAGCAGCGATTCGTCGGCCGACGCATCCGGCATCTGGCGAACGGGAAAAGATACCCTTATTCCGCCTGTCTTGCATTTCACCATTTTGGAGAAATTCCGTGAAACTTGACCCTTCCAATTCACGCATACAGGATCTCGAGGATCGCATCGACCTGCAACTCGACATCGTGGCCGCGCTCATGCGCGAAGAAGGCAACGAGCTCGAAGCGATCCGACTGCTCAATGCACTCATAGGCCAAATGATTACGGCGGAGCTGGAGCTCGGCCAGCGTGGTGATACGAGCACCGATGACGGGCGAATGCGACTGTCGCGAGACCGTGGCGTTTACCACCCCGAGGACCTTCATTTTTTGGGACGCCTCTTCGATCAGACTGTGGCGGCACTACCGGCAGCGCTACGAACTTCCGTCAATCGAATGACGATCGCCAAGCTGATTTTTTCACGTGCGGCGGCGGACTGAACTTTCATTTGTCTTTTTCTGGGTTGACGGCGCTGACCGAACGTTTATCGCTGGACTGACAATCGTGCCAATGTCGTCCGCACCAGATCGAGGGTATGCGGCTTATGGGCTCCCCGTCCATAAGCGGGTCGCTTCCGCTGGCTTTCTATATCGCAACTGCTCGTGACGACGTTCGAGAGCAGGCTCGCTTTATCTCGCGCCGCGGACGACACAGTTACGTTCGATCTAGCAAGACCTTGCTGTTCCTCGACGCCTGTGGCCACCAAGAGCTGATAGCGCGGAAGCGCAACCCAACACATACGTTCGAGACACCGGACGGCTATCGCCGCTTCCGACCGCTCCGTGCGCCGACCTTCGAACTCGCTACATGTATCAGATACGATTCCCCAAGCAGCCCTAGGGGATGTGGTGCTTCTTCTTCCGATCAAGGTCTACCAGATGAGGTAGCTACGACATGTTGGATGTGTGGTACCCTTCAAAGCTAATGCTCGGAACAGCGCGATCAGCCACTCCGCACGTTAGCAATCTTTCCGCGAGGCACCCCGATATTGTCCGCCGCGCACTGGTGGCGCTGAGACGCGGCGCGCACCACCTGTTCGTATCCGAGAACCTCACATAGCTTTCCGAGATCACAATATTGCGGTTGGGCCGCTCACGTCCGGTTAGTCGTGACTGGCTTAGCGCGGATCTTCCGTTTGCAGGAAGAATATCCACAATTTATTGTCGACACCAATCAACAGCGCACTACGGTAAAGAAGCGCGCTAGAATCCCTGCTCGTTTCACTCCTTTCAGAATTATTCGACTGCGCCTGGCAATACGACATTCGGTCATCCGACTTTCAACAACGATCTATAAACTTCCCTGAAGCACCGAGAGCAGCTCGATCGGGGGTCTGCACGCTGATGTCTTGCTTGCTACACGTCACGAAATCTCGGTTAGCTTTTGGGACGTTACTCCCTTGTGTCAGGATGTCGAGGAGTGTTTTAGATGGATCAGTTTTCTTCCGACCAAGTGCAGGTGCCAGATGCTGTCGTGAGCGTCGCATTTGACAAGGCTTGGGGCTTCGTCGAGAAGGATCCCTTGCTGGCACATAATCTGAAGGCCGTCCTTCATAGACGATTGCGCACTTACCTTGAGTGTTCGATAAGAAAAGGCGAACGGAATACTCTGAATCTGGCAAACGAGGCGATACGCAACTTGCGTGCTGAACTCGCGCCGTCGACGGAGCAATGAGCGCTTGCAGCCGTACCGCTGGGAGCGTCTGGCTTGGTAAACGCATCTAACGGGTCTATGCGATAGACAAATCGGGTCAGAGCGTGGTCGAGCAGACCTTCCTCTACTGAGGCTCTGCCCGGCGCGCCCGTAATCAAGGCCTTCATTACCGATCTGTCTGAGCCGTCAGCATGCACGAAGTGTGTAAGCGCGGCCTCGGTTTGCCGGTTTGCAACAGAAGGAGCCAAGCACCTCCCAACTTTGCAGTCGCATCGACGTCATCATGAACGGCTCGTGTCCAAAGAAGGGCCCCGCGAGGCACCACTGCCGGGCCGCAGCGTCTCGATGGATGTGGAGCAGCGGCATTTTGCGCGCTCCGCAATCTAACGCCGCGTACGATTGGACACATTTCTTTCCAAGACATGTTGTGCGGCAGTTACAGCAATTCGCGTTCATATTGTTAAACGCACGGCGCCGGGGGGCACCGAAAGGAAACGACACTCGAATGAAAAACATTCTGATTCTGACTGCAACCATCGGCGCACTCGTTGCCGCCGCTCCCTCCTTCGGCACGGACCTGGCCGGGCAGCCTGTCAAGGTCAAAGCGGCACCGCTGCCTGCCGCGGCCCCGATTACCGATTGGTCCGGCTACTATATCGGTGCAAATGGCGGCTGGGGAACGAGCCACAATTGCTGGGATTTTAATGGCGCCACTCCCGAGGGCTGCCATAATTCGACTGGCGGGACCATTGGTGGCCAGATTGGCTATCGTTGGCACATCTTCAACATGGTCTACGGCATCGAAGGTCAGGGCAACTGGGCCGACTTCAACGGCTCCAATATCAGCACCGCCTTTCCGGCAAACACCGTTGGCACCACAACAGATGCATTCGGTCTACTCACGGGCCATATCGGCTACGCGTTCAATGCCGTGCTCCTGTACGGCAAGGGTGGTGCTGCGGTGACCAGCAACACCTATCAGATCAACTCAGTGGCTACTGGCACCGAGATTGGCAAAAGCAGCGATGTGCGTTGGGGTGGCGTGCTGGGCGCCGGTGCCGAAGTCAGCCTCACGCCGAACTGGTCAGCTGGCGTCGAGTATAACCACTTCTTCATGCAGCGCAGCAACATCAGCTTCCCAGCGGCTCTTGGTACGGATCGCGTCCACCAGGATGTCGATCTCATCACGGCACGGCTCAATTACAAGTTTGGCTCGCCCTTTGCTAGATAGAGACCTCTACGCGGTTGCGTGAATCGGAACCCCGGCCTGCGGTCGGGGTTCTTTCGCGAGTTGATCCCACAAAAACGGCAATCATGACATTGGTAGGGAAGGCGACAGCACCATTTGCGAAGCCGGGACACGAGGTGACTTACAGCAAGAAATGCAGCTTACCTCGGCGGCCCCTCGAGTCCGGCCCTCTCAAGGCCAAAAGCGCAGCCCTATTCAAGCCCAGTCAAGTACAAAGTTCGGCAGTTGATGGGACGGTCTACACACGACACTCATTGAGGACCTTGACCTGACTGCAGCTCCGGCCACGCCATCCCCACTTAAGCCCCCTTGCGGAAACACAACAAGGCCGCACCTGATGCACAACTTATGAAAGGCTCGGTGGAAACGGCGAAGATCGTCGCCAAGATCGTTGAGGCATGATTTCTCTGCTCTTCGCGATCATCTCGCTGCTCTGTACGAGCGTTGGCGAGGCGCGTGGTACTGCATTTCTAATAACTTTCATTGGTATGCCACCGCATTGTACAACAGAGGTCGGGTGGGGCACCCACTTTCGGCTGATCAAGCGGTTGCGGCAATCTCCTCGACACCTGGGTAGGCTCAGCTCGCATTCGCGCAAGAGCATCTGCAGGCTCGATTGGTCTACCGAACCACAAACTTCCTCGATCCATTGTGAATGGACTGGAATACCAGGATGCGAACGCATTCATGCAATGAAAAGGCGCAAGATCTCCCCTCCCCGGTCCTGCATAGACGGCTCGAGCTCGCAGCATCGAGAACATAGTGACTGGATGGTCGACGCCTGACCAGGCGGCCTATGTGACACTGAGAGCTGCAGGTGCATCACATCGACGCGAATGAAGGCTAACGGAGTAGATGCGCGATCTGGCGCCGATCGATAGCTGCAAAGGCTATGTTCGAAAGAATACAACCTAGCTGGTCACGCAGAATAGACCATTGCAGATAGTGTTACGTCTGATGCATCTGGCCAGAATTCGCTTTGCCATCAGCAGAACGTCCACAGTCGTTGTGAGTTGGTGAGCTGCATTAGACAGCAACGAGACGCCGCCAAACCAAGGCGCCCCGACGCACTCGGCCGGGGGGCTGAAAGTGCGCCGGGTTCGCCCCAACATCATCAGTACATCCGTGATGATGCTTGTGGCAATGAGACAAGCAGCGTGGCGGAATTGAGGCTTATGCGTTCGATACTAGAGATCAAAGCGAGTTTTCGTCGGCTGCGCCGACGGACTTGAATCGCACGTCGCGTCACGTTGTACTATCGCGCTCCTCTCACTCTTATCCAGCAAGTAACTTGTCTTGCGTGGCACGCCGGCCTTTGACGGGAGGCATCCGTTGAACCCTGTGAGCAATCAAATCGGCCTTTGTTTGGAAAAACCGGTTTGAAAATCTGCGGCAAGCTCAGCTGCTTCTGGTGAGAGCTGCAATCCCTGTTTTCGTCGCAAAAATCACTAGCCCTCAGCGAATGCGGAAACGACGTGCCCTTGTATGAGCGATTGAACGCTGCGCAGGCTCGTCGGACACGACTAGCCGCTTCGAGCGTGCCCGCACGAGAAATTCATATCCTAAACGTTCAGATAGCCGCCAACGAGCGACTCTCACTCCCTCACCCTGCCCCTAAGCCGCGTTTGCAGTAGCGTCGAAAACGGGACCAGATCTCAGAAACCAATAGGCGGGTTTGACATATCGCAAAGACATTAGAGAGGGTATTCGTCAGCTTTATGCTGGCCTGAGCATTGGAAAGTTAGGACTTGCAGACCTCCCTTCTGAACAAGTATTGCGATGCTCGCCTGCCTTGGTACACCATCTATCCAACCGTACGGGATTTCTCCGCGATGGTCGGTGCCGAGACTTGTGAGACATGGCTGAGGCGACTGCCGCCCGATGAGCCCGTATCGCTCTACATCCACGTTCCGTTCTGTCGCTCTATCTGTTGGTATTGCGGCTTCCCTACAAGCCTCACTCGCAGCGAGCGACCGGTCCGCAATTACTTGGCAGCGTTGCGAGAGGAGATAGGCTTGGTCGCAGAGCAAGTGCCGCGCGCTCTGCCGGTGAGCGACGTGCATTTCGGCGGCGGGACGCCGACCACCATTGCACCGAGCGACTTTCTCGCCTTGATGGAACTCCTGCGGCACTGCTTTGCGTTCAGAAAATCACCTACCATCGCCATAGAAATCGATCCGCGTGGGATCACGCCCGAGATGGTCGAAACGTTACAATCGGCCGGGATCAACCGCGCAAGCATCGGCGTGCAAAGCTTCGATCCTATAGTTCAAAGGTCGGTCAACCGCCTGCAGAGCGAGGTGCTAACGGCTTCTGTCGTCGAAAGTCTACGCCAGCATGGGATAAGCCGCATCAATTTCGACCTTCTCTTCGGACTACCGCATCAAACGGTGCGGTCCTGCGTGGACTCAGCGCGGACAGCTCTGGCCATGCGGCCAGACCGGCTTGCGGTTTTCGGCTATGCTCATGTCCCCTCCTATATGAAACGTCAGCGCCATCTCGATGAGACGGCGCTGCCGGACAATATTGCCCGCGCTGAGCAAGCCGCGGCCATTGCAAATACCCTGGTCTCGGCCGGCTACCACCAGATCGGGCTCGACCATTTCGCCCTGCCCAACGACGAGCTCGCCCTGGCGGAGAAAGCTGGTGGACTGCGCCGCAACTCCCTCGGTTATTCGGCTGATACCTGCAAAACCGTAATCGGCTTAGGTCCGTCCGCGATCGGCCGTTTGCGTGAGGGTTACGTCCAGAACGAGATCGCGACCACTTCCTATTACGAACACGTTCGGGCCGGCCGCTTGGCAACCTCAAAAGGCTATTGGCTGTCGGCCGAAGATCGCCTCCGCGCCGCAATCATCGAGCGTCTAATGTGCGATTTGCAGGCCGACATACCAGCGATCTGTGCTGCTCACGGATTTGATCCGATTCCTCTTCTCAATTCTGCAGGCCGGCTGGGAATGCTTGCCGAAGACGGGATAGTGGACATTGAAGAGGGTTTAATTCGTGTCAAGCAGGAGCATCGGTTTGTCGTTCGTGCAGTTGCTGCCGCATTCGACACTTATCTCGACCGTACCCCTATTAGCTAAGCCACGCATGTGAGCAGATTCTAAACATCTAAGCTCTTCGCGAGGGAATGATCCGAAGAGGCGCCTCCGACAGACAGGCCAGATTTCGAGGATGGAGCGGCGGTGTTCGATATAGCCTCAAATCGCCGAGGGCTGATCAGAAGAGAGCTGATTGAAGAGAGGAGCGCAGCGGATTCCGCCGCTCCGGCCCCCTCGATCGGTTGCGCGGAAGGGCCCGGCCTTTAGCCGCGCCGGAGTGGCAAGTCCGGGCGCTCGTCTCAATAGCCTTGCCGAACGCTTGGGCTGCGGACGGCTCTACAAGGATGGACGGGCGGGCGGCTCTTGCTTGGTCTTGGTGGGAAGTGCTGCACGCATGGCGGCCATCACTCGCCCGGCGCGATGGCATTGCTCGGCGTCGGCCGGTCGGTGATCTGCTGGCCGAACAGGCTGCCGATCAGCTCGACCGCCGTGCGCGCGGTCCGACCGCGTTCGTCCAGGAACGGATTGAGCTCGACGATGTCGACCGATCTGACCACGCCGGAATCGTGCAGCAGCTCCATGATCAGGTGCGCCTCGCGATAGGTGGCACCACCCGGCACGGTGGTGCCGACGCCCGGCGCCACGCAGGGGTCGAGGAAATCGACATCGAAGCTGACATGCAGCACGCCATTGCTGGCCTTGACGCGCTCGATGACGCGGCGGATCAGGACGGCGACGCCGAACTCGTCGATCTGGCGCATGTCGACGATCCTGATCCGGCGTGAGCGCATCAACTCCTTTTCCAGCTTGTCGATCGACCGCGCGCCGAACAGATCGAGTTTGTCCGGGAGAATCGAAGCGCGCGGATCGTCGCCGAGCAGGCCGTCGAGGCCGGGCTCGCCGCACAGGAACGCGGCTGACATGCCATGCATGTTCGCGGTGATCGTCGTCTCCGGCGTGTTGTAATCGGCATGGGCGTCGAGCCAGAGCACGAACAGTTCGCGGCCGCGCTCCTGCCAATGACGCGCCATGGCATTGACCGACCCCATCGACAGCGTGTGATCGCCGCCGAGAAAGATCGGCAGCGCACCGGTCGTCGCGATCTCATAGCCTCTGCGGCTCAGGACGCGGGTCCAGCGCTGGATTTCGCGGTAATGATTGGCCTTTTCGGGCGGCCTGTCGGTGAGGTCCCGGACTTCGGCTACGGACAGATCGCCATAATCGACGACCTCGAAATCAAGGCTTTCCAGCAATGTCGCAAGGCCGGCGGTGCGCAGCGCCGCGGGCCCCATCAAGGTGCCGCGTTGCGAAGCCCCCATGTCGATGGGAGCACCGAGCAAGGCAATGCGCCGGGCTCGATCCGTCATGGTCCGATCGGTCACGGCTGCCTCCTGGCATCAGCAAGGTTGACCCAGCGCGGATAGCCAAAGGTGCCGGCTTCGATCATCACGCCTGGAGGTCGCGCCCTTGAGCACGGAGATACCGCAATCCACGTCCCAACCCGGCATGGCCGAGCGTCGCCGCTAAATTCGGTGGCCGATGAGTATATGGTCAAGGTATCCTACCAACGAAGAAAGATCCCTGCTTCATCTAACCACTTTCTGATGTAGTGTTCAGGAGCGCCGACCCGACCGATTTTGGTGTAGATCACAGAGCCGTTGACCCAAAAGCGATACATAGGATGTCCAGCTTTACCGGACCAAGAGGGCGCGATAGTGGCGCAAGTAATCCCGTGCCATTCGCTCTGCCGTGAAGCGCTCTTCGAAGCGCGCGCGGACGCGCCCTCGATCGATTTGCCCAAGCCGCGACACAGCCTCAATTGCTTCGTCCTCGTTGGACGATGAAGCCTGTCACCTCTTCCTCGATAATCTCGGGCACCGAACCGGACCGGTAAGCAATGGCTGGCGTTCCGCAGGCCATCGCCTCGATCATCACCAATCCAAACGGCTCGGACCACCTGATTGGGAAGAGCAAAGCAGCGGCTCCTGGAAGGAACGGCTGTTTCGAATCGTCATCTACCTCGCCGACGAGCAGGATCTGTTTGCCGTCAATCTGAGGCTCTATCTTCTCTCTGAAATACCCACTTTCGGCGCGACGGACCTTGGCGGCAATCCGAAGCGGCATCCTGGCGGCGAGCGCGATGCGGATCGCATCTTCGGGGCCTTTTTCGGCGGTCAAGCGCCCGAGAAACGCCAGGTACGATCCGGCAGCAAATGAGGCGCCGAACTGGTGGAGGGGCAGACCGTGATACACCGTTCCGCACCAGTTTGCGCTGGCGAGCGCAATGCGCTGATTATCCGAGATGGATGCGAAGCAAGCTTCTGGAAACTTGCTGGTCACGGCCGGCAATCCCGGCAGATCCAGCTGGCCGTGCATCGTCGTGATAAATGGCACTCCTGCGCGATAGAGGATGGGCAGATGTAGCCAGTCGATGTGAGCGTGAATCACGTCGAACTGGTCTGCGCAATCCTAAACTGCTTCCAGTTGGGCAGCCAAAGCCGCGTTCGGGTCTGAGCGTGGTCGCCCAAGGCGAAGTGCTTTTGGCCAGACCGGAAAAAGTGTGGCGGGGGTCCCGGAATCGCCGCTCGCAAAGAGGGTGACATCCTGCCCGAGTTCGACGAGTGCATCGACGAGCCAGGCGACCACTCTTTCCGTTCCACCATAGAGCTTTGGTGGGACGCTTTCGGCGAGCGAAGCAATCTGAGCTATCTTCATCAGTAACTCCCACATGGCGCTTGCTGCCCGCGGCAGACCGACGAGATTCAGTCAAGGGCCCGGCGAAGGTCGCGTATATCCGTCGGAGTGCGCTCATTCGTCGACTCGAAACCAGCGATATCCGTAGCCGTCGAGTTCGATCGTCGAGTCCTCGCAGGGCTTGAGTACACGCGATTGCCGAACAGATCGATCAAGTTGTGCGCTGAAACGACGAGGACAAGCGGCGTCACCAAAACTGCAAGACTCCGTCTTGCGACATCACAAACTTCATCCGGCACACGCCACATAGGCACAACGGCTGAGCGGCCGAGCCGGAATGGCCGATTGGATCAGCTATCATTGCAAACTGTTCAACTCCCAATTCCGGCGGGTTGTTTGAGATGACGGATACATGGCAAGCGTGATCAACGAACGCCGCGCACGTCAAGGGACTCGGATGCAACACAGATTTTGCCGTGAGAGCCGCGGTAACAGAGCCAGCAACCTGCTCGCGGGTAGGCGGCGAAGTTGCTCGATGGCTGATTCCTCCGGCCTCCTGGGCCATCAGGTTAGACCTTGTGGTGTGATTGCCGGACGCGCAAATTCAAAGGCGCCTCGGCGAGCTTGGCGACTGTCTCGTGTTTCCGTGACAACGATACCAATGAAGCGCTTCGTGAAGCCTGGCCTCACCGCCAAATCGGCTGACTCACGGTGAGCAAGCTGGACATTTGCAACGTTTTTGTATCCATGACAGCGAGGCGCTGCGCGCTCTTCCTTAGCATCTCGATGAAACCAACGCTCGGGGCTGGCCCTCGGCGCACCGGCGTCGTTCATAGGCATGGTTGCGAAGCAGATCATCTGTCGCGATCTAACAGCTTTACAAAGCGTGGATGGTTCTTGTCGGAACGATCGAGATCCAGCTCGCCTCCCTCGCTCTCGAACGCGAAAACGCTGAGCTCTTGGCCAATCAGGCCGCTGCGCAATCTGTTCATGGCCGGCAGAGATGGAAGCAAGGTGCGCCGTGCGTGATTACTTTCTTGAGACGAGTTTGCCTTGGGGATACCCGGCGGCCAGAGCACTTTCCATCCATTTAAAGCCGAGGGGAAAGCAACGTTGGCTTGTTATCGCAGTTTCGCTCGCAGCTTATCTGGTCGACAATTCCGTACTGGCACAAACCGCCAGCGGGTTTGATCCTAGTAGCCACCCTGTGGATCAGGCCAGCAAAAGACGAAAGGCTTCTGATCCGGCCGAAAAGCTCCGGATGGACCCGGCAATCAGCCCTCCTGCCCCGGCGCCAGCGCCAAGTCCCGGTGCGCCTTTCGAAAAGCACGCTGGTGCGGACAGAGCTGCTCAGACAAGAACGCAAAAGACGGTCGATCCCTTCGCACGGTACGATAATCTGCGTGAAAAAGGGGTGTGGTTCAACATACCTGGCGCTGCGGACACAATCGATCAGGACAAGGGCGGCGTTAGATCGGCGCTTGCAGATGTCGGCATCGGCTACATCGGCTGGACACACAACAGCTTTGCAAACAACCTGCTGCCGAATGCCGCCAGAAGCACGATCGAAAACCAGCTCTATATGGGCCAGAATCCGACATTCGCGTCGGCAAACTTCATGATCGTCACCTACGATCTCAGCCGGTTTGGCATTTCCGACGGACAAATTGTACTAGGGGCCGAGCAGCAACACTGGACGTGGGATCGCGCGGGACCAGATCGAGTGGGGCTCAATACGCTCGCCTACTACCAGACTTTCTTCGGCAGGACGCTAGAACTCAAACTTGGCTATCTCAGAAACCAAAATGAATTCACCGGCACATTGTTCGGAGGGATTACAGGATCGAACATGTCTGCCTTGTTCCAGGGGGGCATGAGCACCAATGCCGCACCGACGCCTGCGGTCAACCTGAAGTACAATTTTGCCCGTGGCTTGTACAACAAGGCCTCGGTCCAGCGCTCAATTAGTCCAGATGGTCCCTATGTCCAGATAACGGAGAATCCCACGGGTTTGAACTGGAGCACGCCCCACGCAGGCATTCTTCTCATTGATGAAGCCGGCTACAAGAGCAAGGCAGCTCCCGGCGTACCCGATACCTGGCTGCGGGCGGGCGTTGGTTTCAACAGCAGCCGGTACACGAGTTTGACGGATCCCAAGCGAGAGAGGGAAAGCGGGAATAACTTTCACTACATCGCTGCGGACAGGCAGTTCTGGCAGAACGACCCCGATGGGATCCCATCTCGCGGCATCTATGGCGGCTTCTCCATTATGGAAGCTCCGCCGGACCTGAACAGGATCAGCCGGTATAGCGAGCTTCGTCTTTACGCGAGGGGAGCATTTGACAGTCGGCCCAGTGATCTGATTGCACTCGTTGCTAGCAACACGAGCTGGAGCAACTTTGCGGTGGATGCTGCCCTCGCCAAAGGGCAGCTTGCGCATCGCGAAACAACAGCAATCACCGCAACATATACCGCCCATCTCGCTCCGGGAATATATGCAGGGGTGGGGCTGTCATACATTCATAACCCGACAAGCATCACGCACACTCCCCAGACTAAAGACGCGCTCAATCTGTTGCTATCTACGTTGGTATTCTTCTGATCATCGCAACCGCCATTCTGCTACGGCCTCCTCGTGACCCGAGGGACTTGAGCTTTGGCGATTCCTTTGAAAGGATCCGCCGTATCTGCGCTAGCCAAGCATTGTTGCTAGGCTTGACGGGAAGTCGCTGGCCCGGCGGTGACGTGCGCGAGTTCAGCGGGGACTCTAATAGCAACAGACTCGTTTAAAGCATTGAAGTATCTATGGACCTTTCGCTCGACGGGGTTCGTCGTGCCCATCGTGCGTCCAAGGCGCACTCGCGATAAGCTCAATCCTTCCCGCAGAACGTGGCTCTCATCAACCCCGAAGGCGCGGTACTGAAGGCCGACACGCACCGACCGCGCCCCCTGTGCAAAACCGCGCCGCACGAAGCTAATCGGCAAGAGGAGCATCAGGCTGTGCAGGATAATGCGAGAGACAGTCGTCTTCGAGACCAACCCCTGTCTGAGTACGAGCATTGGAGTTGTAGCACGATAAACCGACCGCCAGCACCATCGCCAACGTCACGCCTCAGCTCTGCAATCTATATCGACTGGATGCATGGCCCATCAAGCGCGACGTGAGCGAAGGCCGCGCGCGAACTGCCGCCGAGCATTTGGAAATGCAGCCAAGTTTGATTCTTCAGCCACGTTCGGGATAGGCGCGAACGCGCCGACGTCCCTCGCTTTCCACCAACTCGCCCCTATAAGGCACTCCACGGATAGCGAAATAGGTCGGGCGCCCAACTTCGGGCATGATGCGCTGGCCTTCAAGGACGCGGACAAGGTAATCGGGCAGGAATCGCTCCCGGTGCTCCCATCCGCCCCGAATCAAATAGCCAAGATCGACTGTACCTTCGTCGGGTCGCGCGGCCCTGACGATCTGCGGGGGACGATAGAGGGGCTGCGATGGGCCAGCTTCGTTTATCCCGCCAGCGCGCGGGTGATGGATCAGGCGAACATCCATGGGGCCTTCCGGCCCGACAGTCGCGGAATAGCGCTCCCCATTGATCGCAAACTGACTTGGCCCGAACTGGTTTGGCAGCAGATTGATATTGCTCAATACGTCGATCAACACGTCTGAAGCCGCCCTGGAGCCGTGGCGCCAGTCAGCGCCAACGATCGCTCCGATATCCCGCAGCTCCGCAGCCGGCCCCGGCGGTCCTGCGAACCACGAGGTGGCTGCAAATTCAGGTGCTGGCGCAGAGCGCGCATCGTCACGCAAATCGTGCGGTGTGGGTGGATCCAGATCAACGAAGGAGTCGAGACCGCCGTAGATGTTTGAGGATCGGGGCCTTACCGATGACGGCGATGCGGGTTCTTGCATCTGTTGCCCAAGCCAGGCCCAGGCTCCCTGGCTCGGGGTGGCCGGAGTAGCAGGAAGCTCGAGCGGCGGATGAGCTTGCGCGGCCCAGTGCGGCGCTGGCACTGGTGAGGCGGGTTCGTGGATTTGCTCGCCAATCCAATCCCGGGCTGCCGCGCTCGGCGTTGCCGGGGCTGCGGGAAGCTGTTGCGACGAACCGGCCTGCCAATCGCTGGGCGCTCGCATCGATGTGGTGGGCCCATGGATCTGCTCGCCAAGCCAATCCCAGGCTCCCGCGCTCGGGGTGGCTGGCGTTGCAGGAGGCTCCTGCAGTGAGTGCGGCTGTCGAGCAGCTTCCCAAGAAGGCTGGCCCGGATCCTCAGGAGGCGGCAATCCAAGCGCCCTGTTCGCCTCCAGGATTTGCTCGTATTGGCCAAGCTTGACTAGATCAGGCTTGATCTTGCCGTCCTTGGTTTCGCGCCTGTATTCCTCGACATCCCGGTCAAGGGCTGGGGTGGAAAGTCTGCCAGCCATTGCCGGCCGATCATGCATCTGCAGCCACTCACTTAGCCTATACATGCGGCGAGCTTGCCTGTCGATCGTCTCCGGCTCGATCCTGTGCGCCGCCTTTTCCGCCGCCGACCACATGTCGATGAGGATTGCGTCCGCGCGGTGAGGGGCCAGTCGGCGGAGATCAGGCGCCAGCGCGTTTCCGGCACCGACCTCACGGAGCTTCTTCAAGGCCGCTTTGATGCGTCTGCTTCTGTCCTTTGCGTAGGTATCGACATCCTCATCCAGCTCAGCTTCCAGCTGATGGTTTTCCACCTCCGGGTTGTCCTGCTGCGCGTTTTCTGATTCCCGTTGAATTCGATCCGCAATTGAGGGCCTGCCGGCGGTGCTCAGGCGCGCGCTCAAATGGCGCAAATCGGCTGCGGCATTCTTGATCGTGCCGTCGGTGAGGTTACCCGCGGCCTTGTTTCTGAAATCTCTTATCAGCACCTCGTCCTCCTCTGGGACAGCGCGCGTCCGGCCTGGCTGGCGAGCATAGTCAATGCGAAGAGTCGTGGAAAAGGCATCCCCCTGTCCCGCATTGCGCGAGTACTTTTCGCTGCTGCTCCCGCCAAAAGCCTTGCCGATTCCCGACTTGAAGCGTGACCATAATCCGCCGCTTCTTCCGCTCTTGGCCGACGCGGCAGACTCTGCGTCTGGAAAGCTGTAGCGCGCGCTGCTGAACGGATCATCTCGCAAGCCGGACTGCGGCGCTTGCGCCGAAGCGGGAAAATGGAAGCTGGGAATGTCTACGCTCCGCCGCGTGCCGCCCAGCGCACTCTCCCTAAAAGCGGAGTCCGGCGGCATCCGCATCGAACCGCCGAAATCCTCCCGCCGGACTGCTCGACCCCCTCCTGCGGGAGCCCGATCAGGCGAGCTTGAGTTGCTTTCATCTGACGGATCGAGACTCAAATCCTCCAGCCGCCGTTCAAAACCACCGTGCTCCCTTTGGTTGTCTCGTCGCTGCGCGGTCCGCTCTTGCAGGGCGGCGTACTCGCGCATCCAGGCTCCTGAATCGAAGAATGGGTCAACCGGATCCACCCTGCTCTCCTCATGTTTGTATAGGCCCGACAGCAATCGGTACGGCCTCGTAGCAGATCGTCTAGCAAGAAACAGATTGTGGATTGTTGTAGCCGCAACCTTTCGAAAAGCTGACGAGATCAGGACATTGCTGCGCGATTGACGGCCCCGCATCGGCCGCCGCCTGGCGACAGGCGCTCCAATTTTTTCGCACCTCTTCGCGCGGCCTGTTCAGTCGACGAATTTCGTACGCGATGATACCAATGGATCGTCCTGTCGATCGTGTGAGGAATTCAAGCATCAGGCCCGGAACTCACTCAGCCGCTAACAATGTCTAAGGTCATGGCGTGACGAGCATCTTCTCCTCCTTCGCATCAACTTTGGCGCTGAGCTTATCCTGCGGGTGCTCTTCAATGACGGACAGCGACCTCTCCTTGACGCAGACCGGGGGCGTTCTGGTAACCTGGACTTCCATTTGTTGCTTTCGGCTGCGCTTGTGAGGGACCGAATTGGCCTACTGCGGTTTACCAGGTCCGGCGCTTTCGCTCGAATGCAGAACGTCCCTTTCGAAGGCTTACGGCGTATCCCCCGCTTCCCGGAAGACGTAGATCACATAGGGCTGCCCTTGAGGGAGCGTAGTCGCCTAGACGAGACGAACAGCGAGTTCAGATATCAAATCGCCCAGACAGCTTTTTCAAGAAGATGTGCAGGTTGTCCTGAGTTCTTAGTAGTCATCCCGAGCGCCTCTCGGCGCTCGGGATCGGACAGGCAGCGCGCAGTTCGAGGATGAGCTTGGCAAGCCAGCTCGGCAAATGAAGATCCAGCAGACTTCATTCGTTCGCTTCAATCCGCCTCAGCCCTTGACTGCGGAACCGCAATGCTTGTCGTGCAGTCTCGGAAGCGCCTCGATCAGGCGCGTGAACGACTTCGCCCGGATGACGGATGGGCCGTCGTAAGCTACGAGTACGGTCCTCCAACACTTGCTTGGCGAGATGGAGTCTCGCTGGAAGGGCTCGAATTTCACTAGATCCGACGAACAGTTAACTCCCACGTCAAACGATCTGGTTGGCCGGCGCAGCGCCCTGTCTGGTCTGCTCAACAACTTCCGACGGACGGAGCTCTGGTCCCGAGGAGCTGTTGAGCTGACGCAGATATGCCTCGCCTTGCGCGCGCGTTTTCATCGCTCGGCAAGACCGAAAGGCCCGCATTTTCCAAAGTGCGACAGCACCTTCGCGGCAAGTGGCGAGGCTTTGACAATCGATTTTTGGCTCCACCACAGAGCATTGATAGATATATCTCCGGCGTGATGAGACCTCAGAGTTCGAGGCCGCCACGCTCGGCCAGCACACGGTGCATGACATCGCGTTTGATCTCGCTGGCGAGCTCGTTTCGGACTTGGGCTCCGAGCACCCGCTCCGCATCCGGATCGCCTAGAAGACCGTGCTCGGCCAGTCGCTGATCCAAGCGGGTTTGAAACTCCTCGCCCATGGCTTCGACGAGCCGGTCTTGCATCGCTTCATATTCATCAGGAGCGATTCGCCTCAACACCGTCTCCCAGGGTTGCCAGCGGGTTGCCATGTAGTCAGTAAACTGGTTCGCTTCTTGCTCGCGAACCGAGTCCAGTGCGCGCGCCGCATCATCGGATGACACGTGAGAAACCGTCAGAAAGCGCATGTCAGGGGCGACGTGAATCAGCTCCAGCGGCTCGCGAAGAAGATTTTGATAGGCCAAGTAGACTTCAACGTCGTCTAAGTCCGGGTGGAGAGTGAGGAGCGCGTTGACCCTGTCGCGCGCGATGCCTTCCAGCGCGTCCAGGCGGAACGCAACGCGGCCGCGCTGGATGAGTTGGCCGAGCCTATCATCATACACCCCCTCCTCGACGTCAGCATTAAGGCGCGCGGTCCGCATACCGTTCCAGTGCAGAGTAACACGATCCTCGCAACTCGCGTTGGCTTCAGAAGCCTGTGTGAAAAACTGCTCGCGCAATCTCGGATTGGTCGCCGCCTGCCGCAGATCGTCCGCCACGGCCTGCCGAAACTCGTGATTGCCATAATTGACGGTCCCACGTAGCCTTTCTAGGAACCGGGCGTAGTCTTGGGCGCCAGGCTCATCCGCAAAGTGCTGCCACTCGGCTAGGGCCGTCGGATCGTCCCCGAGCCAGTGCGCGGCAGCCTCGTCCAGAGGCAGCTGCTCAAGATGGGGTGCCGCGAGGTGAGCGCGGACCTCGTCCGGGAATGGGTTATTACCGAACTCGACGTTCTGCAGCGGATGGCTCAAACTCCCCGGTAGGAGATCCTCGGGCAGGCTGGTCAGCCGGTTACCGCTGACATCGATCGATTCAAGCCAGCTCGGAAGGGTTTCGGGGAGATTGGCCAATTGATTGCTGCTGACATCGAGCTCAACGAGCCGCCATGGGAGGGACTCGGGGAGTTCGGTCAGCTGATTGCCACTAACCGCAAGCGAGGTGAGGCTGCTCGGGAGAGCGTCGGGCAACCTAGTCAGTCGGTTGTTGTTTGCGTTCAGGATCCCCAACCCCGCCGGGAGGCTATCTGGGAGACTCGTCAACCTGTTATCGCTCACCTCTAAGCGATAGAGGCTCGCCGGAAGAGCGTCCGGCAAACTGGTCAAGCGGTTGTGGCTAATAAAAAGTTCGTGGAGACCAGGTGGGAGGCTAGCGGGCAGGCTGCTTAGCTCGTTGTGCATGGCGCGGAGGTTCAGCAGTCTCGGCGGCAGGGCGTCGGGCAAAGCGGTTAAGGACAGGGATGACAAATCGACCAAGTGCGAGCGCATGTTGTCCGCAGCCCTGATTCGCGAGCGCCCCTGTCCGCGGTTCTCCGCTGAGCCCTGCCCCTCTTCGCCAACCCACTCGTCCAGGATCCGCGCGCGCGCGGAGCTGGGGGTCCGATACCCTGTCAAGCTTTCGACCAAATTTGCCAAGGCACGGTTGAAGCCGCCGAGGTAGCCTTCCCCCTCCCCTTCCTCAAAATTATCCGGGGTAGAACCTGCGCTCCGCTGTGCCTGCCCTGTGTCCATCACCTTATCTCCCTCGTCAGAAACTAAGAAATTCGCGTGCCGCTGCGCAAGGCCGCGGAGCAGGAGTTTGCGCGCTGGCGCAATAATCATTCGAGCGGGCGCACGTGCGCCCGCGGCGGCCCGCCCTGGTCGAAGGCGGTTCAGCTTCACACGATTTGGAGGCGGCGAATGGATCGCTGCTGCTGCAACATTTGCTGCCATTTCGTTGGCCGACAGATCCAGAGGACCGCTAACGTGAAAGCGTTCTGCCGCTAGCACGGCCACCTGTCGATCAGCTGACGAGTCTCGCTGCAAAAACGCCCAAGTCACTCGGTTTGCCACCCGTAGCAAAGACCAGCGTTGCACCGATTGCCTTGGCATGTGAAAGGACGGGCCGCGGACGTGAGCGTTCGAGCGCCTGCCGCTCTTCGTTCTTCACGGACTCGGCCGAAAAGGGATCCCTGCCTGCCATTGAGGTAACGCACCGTTGCCGCGCCCTGGGCTCGATGTTTAAGCCGCTGCCGCGTCGGTGCGGAAACGTGTAGGCGGAGATAACGGGCCGCCATGGATTCACTGTTCCAAATCGTTGCACCGAAAATATGCCTGCTTCGATGCCATCGCTGCGGTGACTGCGATAGGGCCGTCAGCTTGTCGAAAGAGAAGTGTCCTAGGTCCTAGATGGTGTCGTCACGGGCTGAGTTGGCCCGGTGTGGTAAGGGAGGTGAAATGGATCCTTTTGAGACAGGACAGATTCGGCCCGACGGAGGCATTCCTTCTGCATCTTCCCAACAAGAGGGGGCGGAAGACGGGCGGGGGGCGGCACAGTGGGATGCATTCGTGACCGGTTTCGCAGCAAGCTCCGGGCATTCAACCCATGCGGCGACCGAAGCAGACGAGACCCTTGAGAATTGGGCTTCTGAACAGCACGTGGGTCTCCTCGAGGACCGGGACGAAGCGGCAAGGCGGGTCAATGCTCTGGGTGAAGACGCCATGCTGGATCTCCAGTCGCTGTCCCTTACCAGTCTGCCCAGACTTCCAAGCGAAATCGTCGTGCTCGATGTGCCCTTCAACCGGCTGACCAATCTGCCTGACGAACTTCCGGCTTCGCTCCAGCGTCTTGATGTTAGTGGCAATCAGCTGAGCAGCCTGCCCGCGCTCCCGGGCGGGCTCAGAGGCCTCGACGTGAACTCGAACCGGCTGGAGAGCCTACCTGCCGTCCTACCTGCCGGGCTCCAATTTCTTTCCGCCAACCACAATCGGCTGCTGAACCTACCCGACTCCTTCCCTGCTTCGCTCCAATTTCTCCACGTCAGCGATAATCAGCTGACGAGTCTACCGGTGGCGCTCCCTGCTATGCTCGAGTTTCTCGACGTAAGCCAAAATCAACTGACGGATCTGCCGCCGGCTCTCCCAGCTTCGCTCCGGTTTCTCGACGTAAGCCAAAACCATTTGACCAGTCTGCCCGAGGACCTGCTGACCGCCTTGGGCGATGGTGGCACCCTAGTTCTGACTGAAAATCCGCTATCTGAGCAGGTGCTGGCGAACCTGGGGACAATCCTAGGCGCGGAGGGTTATGTCGGCCCGACTGTCCACCTTTCGCACGACGACGAAAGTGAATCGTCCTGGACAGACGATGAGCAGGCGGACGCTCTAGCTGAAACAGTTGCAGAATGGCTGAAGGGCAATCCACAGGAGGACGATCGGGAGGTGCTTGCCGCTTGGCAGAACTTTGCAGAAGAGCCGGGCGCTCGGGAATACGGGCTTTTCCTCGCCAAGCTGTTCGAGTCCGTCAGCTCTGGCAATGAAGGGTTCCGGCAATCGGTGGCCAATGATCTGCGTCAGGCGGCAAAAAACCCGCAACTGCGTGCCCAGTACTTTCAACTGGCATGGGATGCCAACCAGAGCTGCGAGGACCGCAGAACATTAACCTGGAACGGAATGCAGACCGCGCGCCTCATCGCGGAAGTCGAGAACGGCCTCTATGACAACAAGGCACGGCTTGCCGATCTCATCGAATTGGGGCGCGTCATGTTCCGCATGGACGCGCTCGAGGCGATCGCGCGCGATAAGGCTCACTCGCTCGCCTCGGTCGACAACGTAGAAGACATCGACGCCGTTGAAGTCTTTCTTGCCTATCAGAGCAAACTGCGCGAGCGGCTGGGACTACAACACGTCGCGCCGGACATGCGCTTCTTTGAAGTCTCCGGCGTTACCGACTCTGACGTTGACAGGGCAGAGACATCCGTGCGGGAGAGCGAGGCGGCCGAATTTGCCGACTATTTGGCAATGGATTGGCAGCCTTGGGACGATGTGATTCGCCGCATCGCACCTGAAGAGCATGCCAAGACGCAGGACCAGCTCATTGGTGCAATGGGAAAGGAGTTCGACAGCCGAATGGAGCAACAGCTCGCCGATCAAGGCCTGACCGGGGCTGAAGCTGGCCTCGTCGAAGATGCCAAGCGAGTGTTGGGTGCCGCAGTTCGCAAAGAAATCGCCCGTGAGATCAAGGGCGCCCTAAGAGATAAGGTGCTCAATGAGCACGGCCTCGCGCTCTGAAGCCCCCTCTGCCGTAGGATGCTGTTAATTTTGTTGTCGTTCCTCTCGTACACCGGTTTGGGGGCCGAGAGGAACGCGTAATGCGCAGCGAGTGCAGCGGAGTGCCGATCGAGAGACCGGCGTTGCTCCTGTCTGTCATGCTGCCGTTTGATGTAGGTCAGGTCGACGCTTGGAGTAGACTGGCTGCTAGCTCTCTACTGAGGCTCCTATGCGCAACGACTGGATCGTCAGTCATACCAACTCTCCATGCGGAGCACGCCAGTACACATTTATCGGACACGCCTGCAATGTTAAGAGTTCAAGCTGGCTTATTCGCGCGCGTTTCGATCTTCGCGCAGCGGCGCATCAATTCGTCAAACGTGTCCGGCACATCGAGCAACAGCCCGTCATCAACCATGTGCTGGTAATCTTGCTCCAAGACGGTTCGGGACCTTCCTTCGGGAACAAGCTTCAAGGCACCGCCGACAGGGCTACGCGTATGCCCGTAAAGACCCCATCGCGGATCGCGCGAGACGCCCGCTGCAATATGCCGCTGGCCTAAGGGGCGTTGGGTAATCGCGGTGCCCGGCTATCGGAGCCATTTGAATCGGTTCGCTGGGCAAGCCCGCCGACGACGGAAGAGCCGCTACAACGCCGTCACCGGCCCCATGCAGGTCTGCTTGCCGTGATGAACGCATGCTCTTGCAACAGAGCTCTCCTTGATGAAAACGGCCATCGGCACACCTGGAAATGTAGCGCGGCACTTGACATGAGAGGGAGTCGATTGACCATGTTATCTTGAATGCCGACGGCCGGCGCCTGACGAGAAATTTATGCCGACTTTGCCTTCATCTGAGCTGAAGAACGACCTTCTGCGCTCGGTTGTGCATTCGATTAAATCGAGCTGCGATGTTGGCCTCACATTCGATTTACGCCCATTGGCGCCAATCTTCGACGGGTAGTTGGACAGGCTGCCAATAAGGGCGGGATAACCGGATGATCGCATCCCGCCGCGAGCGATGGAGCGTCTTAACGAGCTCCTCTAAGCTTGGAGTGACAGCCGACGCCCTGCCCCTCTCACGCCCCGGCAGTTTGGTTGCTGGATACCACTCTCCATCATGTCCGCTCTCTCCGTCATTTATCCGAGGATCGCCGTCGCTCCCTCACCGTCAGCGTTGTTTTGTCTTCCATCGATATGGTTCCGCAGGCAGCCAATCTGTGGCACCCCCGAAGAACGCTGTCAGGGACCATCTCGCGGCTTCCACATCGGTCAGTTGATGGGAGTAAGGTTCGCGGCCTGAGGGGTTAGCCCCGACCCCGAAGGATCTATATTCGGCATAATAGCTCGTGCTCAAGTTGTTGGTCTTGCCCCTATCCCATTCGCGCCAACCTTCGGGAATAACCTGCGCATCTATCTTCGTCGACAGAAAGACCACTGTGGCGTACGGCCGCCAGGGTCGGCCAAGCGCGATATCGCGTGCGGCAGGGTCGGCACTTAGAGTGCAATGATCAAAAACATAGCCGCTGTCCTCGTTCGGTGCTGCCTTGCTCTGAGCGGTAAAGACGACCGCCTGGTTGGCGATGCCGTGCAACTCACATTTCCGGAACCAGGCCTTGGCGTTGCCGAATACGAAATCGACATGCCCTTCGATGTAGCAGTTCGAGAAGTATTGACGTGACATTCTGCCGTTTGGACCCTTGCCGGCAAGCAGCGTGTCCTGGGCGCCGAGCAGGCGGACGCGCGTAACGACGTCCCTGTCTCCGGTAAGGGATAGTGCAACCGCCTGCGAGGGTGGATTGGCCGGGTTGAGAGAGTAGTCGTTCTGGATGGTCAAGTTCTCGAGCCGGAAGTCATCGCCAGTGGCATCCAGCGTCGCCGACCGGGCGGTTCCTCCTACATTGATCGCGCCGTCGCCATACACAATGACGGTATGCTCCGGCTTGCCACCAGTCCCTGAGAGATGAACACCGGATTTGGAGATTTTGACCTTCTCACGATAGATACCCGGCGCGATCCGAACATCTCCGCCTTCCGCCGGCAATGCGTCGATAGCTTGCTGCACGGAGTGATAGGCTGCATTCTCGGCATGCGACACCAACAGTGGCTGAGCGTATGCTGACGACATGCACTAACATCCCGTCAGAAGTGCAGCAGGGTGAACGAAAATACGCATAATCCTACACTTCGTTGAGTCAGCGTCACCTCGACGCAGTCGACAGAGCCTATCTCTGCGGGATAGCCGCCGCGCATGGGCAACACATTTTTCGCGCCAAATCAGAACCTCCACGTCACCTTCGTATTCCCGGCCCTGCAAACCGTCAGACAATTGCAAAAAAGTCCGGGCAGGAGGTCGACCTTCGTCAACACCAGTAATCTTGGCCCAGATGCTGAACTCACCACCCGAGTTCGGCGCCGGATGTAGTGCTTACCGATTGCTGTTGCGGAACGCCCTGGAACATACCTCCGAGTCGCGCAGCAGCGGTTTTGCAGCTCGTCCGGGCAGCGGCGGTGATACGTCAGAGTGATTTGCGGTGATGTTCGCATGTTCAACTTGCCAAGTGGCGGAATCGGCAAATCGGACATCTTCGAGTGTCACGTCAAGTGCATGCTCCTCGTCTACGCCGCGCATCAGCAACACACCGGTGTCGCCATGCACATGACTGAGAACGATTCGCCGATAGACCGGAATTCTCGTGCCTTGTGCGCGCGGATCATATTTTGTATCGAAAGCTAGCGGCCACCGGTTGCCCCTCAGGCACACGTACTCATAAGTCACGCTCTCGACCAGACCGCCTCGGCTAACATCGCTCTTGATGCGCAGGCCGGACGTCGTACCATCCAGCGTCAGATTACGCACCAATATGTCTCTGGCCCCGGAATTCACCTCACTGCCGATCGACATGCCATGCCCCCAGCCGAAATAATTATCAATGATCGAGATATGGCTGCTCGATCCATTGTCGCCGGCCTTGATTGCGACGTTGTCGTCACCCGTACGGATCAAGCTGCGGGTAATGGTCACATCCTGACTCGCGCCAAGATCGATGCCATCGGTGTTGCGCGCATCCGCCGGTGAATCGATTATGAGGCCCCAAAACGTGGCACCTTGGACCCGGTTCATCGCGACATGAAAGTTGGGAGCGTTGCGCAAGGTGACACCAGAGAAAGTGATGTCCTGCGCGTGATCGATTTGGATCAAGCGCGGGGCGTTCTGGTTGCCCCCCTGGGCTTGAGCGCGGCGCGCTAGCTGCCACCAGGTTTCCGCGCCGCCGCCAACTATTGCGCCGCCCTGACCATCGATGATGCCTTCTCCGTAGATGCCGCCGCCGCGCGTTCTAGAAAAGCTGATGAATGGCCGGCAACCGCCGCCCTTTTCCGCAATACGACCACATTGTCCGAGGCCCTTGTCGTAAGCAGCAGGTTCGGGGATGGCGATCAGCGTCGCCCCGCGTCCGACCCATAACGTCACACCCGATTTCATCTCGAGCGGGCCCGACCGGAACTCGCCACGCCCTAAATACACGGCGGCCCCGGAAGAACATTGGTCGATGGCATTTTGCAACGTGGTCGTATCTTGCTTGCCAGACGGCACGAGGCGCTCGCACACACTATGAGGTGCAACAGGCTCGGTGATAGTCCGGCGATCTTGCGCTTTCGCGGCGGGGAAGACAACGATGGAGGTGAGTATGAACAATAGGGCCAAGTTGCGAAAACGCTTTGTCATCGACCTCCTCGTTCTTTGTCAGGCATCCACGCCCCATCGGTATCGAGCCGCTGGCTCGATCTAGCCGCCGCGCGCGTCACTGGCGCGCGCAAGATGACATTTATAAGACGCAGCAGAGGCCCGGACCGTGCACCTGCGCAGCAGCACTTTGCAGATGCGCAAAAAACACGAAGCGTCATGCGATGGTTCAAAATCCGACAGCTTCGTCAATGGTCGGCCTTCTCGCGCCAATCAAGCGGGTCGCGAGATTCGGCTTTTTTGCATCTAGAAAGTCGTCGGCGCCCAGTGCTTGCTCTTGATAACGATTTCGATGAGCGGCGCATCAGCCTCACTGGGAGCAAAATTGGCCCAGTACCCGCCGAAGCCGCGGCACTCACGCGCGCCTGACCCCGGCTGCTGCTGCTGAACCTCCGCGCTGTTCTTCAAGCGTCCGGAAAGCCATACCTGTGTGCTTGTTCTCCTTGAACACCGGGTTGGCGAGCTGGTTTAGTGTGCTGTCATCACTGGCCTGCAGCGACTGCCGCCCTCGCCGGGAAAATCCGCCACCTTAAAGCATCTGAAGATACTTTTCAGCCGTAGATGGTGAGAGTTTCCGACGAGTACTGGGACCGCTCACCATCTCGTGAATGTAATCATGATCCGCGCGCGACACATTCGACGGCGGATTGCGACCGCGGCATCGAGGCAAGGCCTGCCACGCGCGCTGTATTCAGTTGCAGCTCAAAGGCATCTTCTTCCGCCAGTTTCGGCTGATGGTTTAGTCCGGCGCGCTGTACCGATGGCGGAGGGGCAACACTGGATAGTCGAAATTGTGCGAGTGCACGCCCGCCTCCCGTCCAGGATCAATGGGTATATCCGTATTCGGAGAAGCTTTCGAAAAGCTGACGAGGTTACGGCCGGGAAGATGGATAAAACGACCGAACTGGCCCTGAGTAAGGGGGACAGCTCTTGACGTTCAATCCAGACATCTGCGTGAGCAGCCCTCCAGACAGGAGGCTCTGGTCAACACCGCAGGGAGACGTCCCGCATGTGGTGTTACTCCGCGCCCCATCCGCCGGCCCAACGCGCCGCGATCACCAAAACGCCCGGCATAACGGCAGGCCGCAGTTCGCCCGCCCGGGGTTCGTAAAAATGATGCCTCGCAAGCCGGTCGGTATTCTCGCCGTTAACGTGGGTTACGGCAGCTTTAATGGTCTCATGATCGCCTGGAAAACGCCACGGCAGCTTCCTGGTCAACAGGATCATCGATGCTTCACGGTTCGCGCGGTAGCGCGTCACGTATTGAATTGCTTGCCGCAGAGTTGCGGTGGCGTTCATCGATCGGCAATGAGATCGCTCGACGCTCAAGCCTCCGCTCCAAATCCGCCAATCCTGCCTTACATTCGGCGACGACCGATTGGGCACGAAGCAGCTTGACCGTGAGCTCGTCCTTCTGCCTGACCATTTTCTCAGGATCCCAATCGTCCTGCAACAGCTCATTGACCATGTGTGACCACCGATGCAAGGCCGGCGCTTAGCTCCAAGAACCCAGGCTTGGCATCTCGCCGATACGGGCGCTTGAGCCACGGGTTAAAGGTGGCGCAAACGATCGTCCAGAAGCGTAACGTCTTAACCCCGGTGTGCGCCACCTTGTTGAGGACCGCCATTGGTCGCGAGCTCGTTGCAGGACAGTCGGATTCTGGCCGGCAAAGCAAACGGCGATCCGAAGGTAGCAGAGTTCGCGATGCTGGCACGCGTTTTGGAAAGTGCATCAGGAGACGTCTGCCATCGATGAAGTGGGCACGTTTCAATTGAATACCTGGATCGGGTGCTGAAGGAATATCATTGGCCAAATTGGTGCCGTCACACATTCAAGCAACCGACATGCCAATGCCCTCGAGCATTTTCATAGACAGAATCATGTAGGTTTTTTCGCGCCATCTGGCTGCCGGCGACCCTACTTGTCGCGACTGAAACAACCGATGTCTTGAGCAAGAGAGCGAAAGCCGCAACCACGAGCCTTTAGCAGCGCTCGCTCCGGCAGCCGATGTCGGCCAGAGTGCTCCCACCATTTTTGCGCAAAACGTTGTGGCGTGAGCCACAGTGGCGAGCGTTAACGCCAGAGTGACGGCGCTGTGCGGCTGATCGGCAGTCGATCCCCAATGCAGAAGAGCGTTGGAGGCTCCTCGCAATCTGATGCCACGGCTGTTCACGATACTGATCTCACGCTTGAACTCCGAAGCCGCGTTTGGCCCAGCCTGGTCGAAGATCAGTTCGTGACCCGCTTGCATTCTACGTCGCGATGCTACGCAACTGCGCCGCTCGGAACGGACTGTCTCACCCTCAGTCAGCATGGCATCTTGGATGGCGTGGGAGATTGAACGGTCGAGCCTACAGTGAGTCAAGCACTCGCGTCCGAATACGCCAAGCTCAAGCCGATCTGGAGCCCGGACAATATTCGAATGTCAACAGCGTTTCGGTTTCACTCTTCATCGCGCGTTCTCGCTTGCTTGCCCGATGAGAGGCTCAAGACCTCCGAAATCTCCCGCAATTGATACTCGCGAGCACGGTGGAGCTGCTCATTGCGGGACCGAGACCGCCGTCCGAAGATCCATGCCTCGCGGAATAAGTCGCGCACGCCAAACCGTCCGTCAAAGAACAGATCGCGATTTTTTGTCCCCGAGTTCTTCACTGACGAAGAACTGAGGGAGGCAATTGTAGCCGACAGCGAACCCGGTAGCGGAACCTATAATCCTTTATCCGCGGCTTAGCTCGAATGGATAAAAACGAGCGGGAGAGTTGGTGGGATCAGCAGCCGAGGAAAACCGACGAGAGAGCAATCGCACGATGATCACTGGGGCGAGACCGCCCGTCGTGGCTGCCTGCCGTTCTTCCATGGACGATCAGCAAGCGAGAATAACGCACGCGTTCGCGGTCCATTGGGAAATGGCCTACTTAAGCTGGGAGTGTCGCGTCTTTCTGACGAACTGTATGAGTTTAGAAGTTAACCGGAGTCAGCCAGATGGCACCTCGCCAGATCACGCGCATCACAAAGCATCGCGAAGACAGCCATCGGCGTATTCAAGTCAGCGGCGCGCCGCTTCCCCTGAATAGACGCAATCTAGCGCACGTATTGAGCTATGGTGACTGCCTTGTTTTCTACAAAGGAAGCGCCGGTGAGATCATGGCCTTCAAGATGGGCGTTTCGGTGCTGTCACGCCAACCGCTGACCTGCCCTACTCTCCGAATTAGCTAAACCTTAAGCTTGCAGAGTGATCCGCTCAAAACGCGCGGCCCTGAGAGCGGGCCGCGAGTTAGGCCACGCAGCCGTATAGCTTTCGAGCAGTCCGCACCCGTTTGTTCCGGCGGCATTCGCACACAATCAACACCCACAACAGCACGACCGCTTGGGGGTCCGTCAGCCCAATCCGGACCGCACAGAAATTCAACGAGAAGGAGCGGCATGGTTCTTTCTCCATCGGGCTCATTCACCAAGATACTCAGCCACGCCAGGCTCCAAGCGCCCACAGGCAAGCGACCGTGATTGCGGTGAAAACGAGTACAGCGCCAATTGCTAGCACAATCTCCATCGTCGGCTTCCTTCTATTGCGCGGACCACCCACCAGACGTTGTATGTGAAGGAATTCCTCCGCCAATCGACTATCTGGACACCATCTGTCGCTCTCACGGAGAAGGAGGTTGAGGTGCAATAATCAAGACCGCTGTAGACTCCTGGGCACTTGGGCCTCAGTAGCCAATGCGACTCCGCAGCGAAGTGATATATGCTCGGTAGCGCACCGGCGATGTGGCATTCACTTTCGAAGTCGTAACCGTTTGTTATGCTCCCGGTTACGCGGACTCTGATTCTGTTGTACCTGCGGCCTTCATGTTCGTACACGCAGAGGACTTCGCGACCGAGCGCATGAGCGAATGCGATAGCCGCTGAAGCCGCCCGAATACGTTGCTCCATGTTGCCTCGCGAGCAGTAACGGAGCGGACCCGAAATGGTCTTGAACAATATCAGGCCCGCCCCAGCATCACAGCCCCTGCAAGACCGGCGACGCTCACCGCACCCAAGCAAGCAACGTGCCTTTCTTCCGAAAGGCTGCTGTACCTCGCTTGGCTGTGTATACTTATGAAGTGTGTCCTATTTTGTTCTGTCTCCATGTCCATCAGGACGCAAAATGTTTGCAACCCGACATTCGCGCATCAACGTTGAACTCAAGCGCAGGTAAGCTCGCAATCGCACAGGAAGGCGATCGCATCGCTCCGGAAGTAGCGCTGACGCTTGCAGTCTACAACCCTGCCGATCCCAAGCAGCGATGAGAATTGCTATTCTGAGTATCGCCGACGCTAAGCTGTGCATCGACAACAAAAGCCGCCTCACGAAAGATGGCAATCCTACTTGGCTCTACCAATTCAAAGGGTCAGTTGCTCAGCAGTGGAATTTTATACCCCTAATAAACCTTAGGGTTGCAGAGTGACTGCCTCAAGAGGAGCGACGATTCGCGGCGCGCATAAACCGAATTCCGCTGATTACTCGCAAGGTAGCGTATGGTACGGTTATGCTGCAGGCGCAAATCCGTGTCGTAACGCAAAGCACGAAAATGAGTTAATGGGCGCCTTAGCCCCCATCATTTTCGATGTCTCTCCGCCCTCCTTGGCGCTTGCGTTATCGATCGGCTTCTTCAAATCAAGCAGCATGTTTTTGACCCAGGTCATTGACGTTTCATTTTCCCCAACGGGAGTACCGAGAGCGGCAAAGCCGCGGCGGCGCGCTTCAGCAAATTTCAAGTCAGGATAGTCACCCAGCCGAATATTGGTGCGGTTGTTTGACAACGACCCAGGTCTTTCGACTCTTGCGAACACGCAAGGCAAAGGCCGGCATCTTCCGGTCCATATACAGACCGGGCTTCAGTGACTCAACGGTGAGATCTGTGAGTCCCAGAATTGGCACGATCTGGCATGCCTCTCACGTGGATTGAGGCGGACAACCATGCCGAAGTATATGTGGGTCGAGTTCGCGTAAACCACTGCACGGAACGGGGTTTACGGGCGCTCTGTGGAATGGTGGAGTGGCTTCACAAAAGATTGGTAAGCTGGCGGGCAGTTGTCCTGAACAATTACGTTTAGGATTATGGTAGCCCGTGACCGGCAAGACCGAATGCGGCAACTGGCGCATCGTCTTATTTTGTACAGCGGCAAAGCCCGTCAGCTTCTCGCAAAGTCTCCGGTGTAGCGGTGCTGTCCTTGACAGAAGGAGCAGAGCGTGGACAATCCTCCGCGTCGAGCCCGACGGCTTTGATGGAGGTCCAGGACGAGTTCGTGCCTCAGGCGGCGCATGCCAGGCAATAAGTTCCGGACCATCTTCAGCAGGCAGTTCAGGCAGAGCAGACGCGCCAGACTCTGCGCCGGCGCTATGCTGACGCGCCTTTCTAGCTCGGCTCTCGTGATGAAGCATTTACCGCACTCGAACCACAATCACTACCAGCCCGCACCGAGAACTATTTGTCGCGGGACTGACGGCTCTGCGCCAACAGCGCTTCACCGGTGTCGCAATCCAAAATGCCTGGACGGCGCACGCCTCGGCTATGTTGCTTCAGCTGAGAAGGGGAGCTGGTCACGTCAACAAGACCTCACCATTACCTGACAACTATCCTCATCAACCCGAGACAGAGACCCCGCTCTCGTCCAAGACGCCATCCGGCTTTCGGATCAGCCAACCCGGAGATCTTCAGCTGAGATCTTGCCCGTACGCCCGGCCTTGGGCTGATAACTTACGCGGGCCCCCTCTTCGAGAGTGGTGTAACCGGCCTTTTCCACGGCACTGACGTGCACGAAGACATCGGGGCTTCCATCCTCGGGCCTGATGAATCCATAACCCTTGGTCGGATTGAACCACTTCACAATACCCATTGCCACGTCGGCACCTCCATAGTGAACCGTTGTGATCTAGCGAAGAGTCTTCCGGCCATCAAGAGCAGCCGCAAAAAACATCGCGGCATGGATGCGAAGGTCTCGTCTCATCTTTCTGTCGGATCGCCTAGCTGTCGCCCAATATGCAAACGATAGAAAGCCCCTGACGCGACCGCACTTCGCTTCGATGCCTGTGGATCCGGATGACGATTTGACCTTCGCTTCAGTTGCCGCGGCGAACGGTTCACAAGAGAGTTGCACGCATCGAACACGCCCCAATAATCAAAAAACACGACGTCTGCATTGATGGTCCGCGAAGTATCGGTCACTAAGCCAGCAACGTTTCGTGAGAATCACCCGAACTGGTTAAGCGCGCAGAGTCATAGTTCGTGCAACGTCTACCAGCAACGTGTTTTGGAAATGCGTCTGCCTACCATCATTGCCGACTTAAGGTCCGGCCCGCGCCGTCCGAGCCGCGTTTGGGTGATCACAGTTTCAGCACGCCAGCCGCTATGATCCACCACACTTTAGCTTGCGACACGTATACGCCGCTAGGCTGGCAAACGGAGGACGGACATTGGGACCCCACCGACCGCCCAGTTTCAAGAGTGTGATGCGCGTGCGCCGTTAGCTTGATTACCTTGTCCGCGTTGCGCCTCACCGTAACAATCAGCGATGACATGGAAGCACGCACTGTTCATAGTATCAGCACCTCTATCATCGCTGTCTGCTTGTATTTCGCCACAGCGCCACCGAAACCGCGGCTTAAAGAAGACCCAAACGCCGCGCCTTGACGACGCACTGCGTCCGGCTGGTGGTTTCCAACTTTCGCATCGCATTCTTGACATGAAAGTTGACGGTGTTCTCGCTCACGTTCAGGATGACTCCGATCTCCCAGGATGACTTCCCCTGCTCGATCCATCGCAAGCACTGTTTTTCTCGTTCCGACAGCACAACCTCTTGCACATCCGCCAATGATTTTTCTCCTGGATTCGAGAGAACAGGAATGGCATCAGCAAATGCCATACCACTCAGTGGCGCCCGCAAAGTATCGGCGGATCAGGACAAGTTCTTCGGCGATTGCCGTTCCATTCGCACGAGGCTGCCATCCTGCTGTAGCCCTATCGACGGGCTTTCGACATTGTCGCCAATCCGACGGCGGCATTACGACAACCGTGACTGTCGATATTTGCGTCTAAATCTATGTGAGCTCTAAATCTATGTGAGCCGGATATCACCCTTTCCCTAAGCACTCCTCCCCCGAAAGAGTGTGGGAATTCTCTCTCGGGACGTAGCACGGGCTCGCGAACCCAGGTCATTCATTTTGCATCCGAAGCCCTTCTTTCCAGCCTTAGGCGCGAGGCCAATCAACCCATAGCGAAAGCTCTGCGTTCGGCTCCAATCCTATGGCGATCATGCAAGCCTTTGCGGTCCCAATAAACTACCAATGCTGGTCATTGAGCGGCATCACGCCGAAAAAAAATGAGCAGCGACGTTGGTGGCAATCTAGGTCGGCTTACAGGATTTAGACATGCAGCATCAAGCACGAGCCGTTCGGTCCACCGCAGGTCAATAACGCGTGCGGCCCTCGCCTGTCGAAATGCTTAGTGCCCAGGTCTGCTCGAATGATGAGCTCTCGTTTTGATCGAAGCCCATGATGGCTTTTCCGACACAATCGCCCAGCGCTCAGGATTTAAGGGGCTCTGGGCGTCTGGTCTGTCGATTGCCAGCTCGCTGAGCTATGGTGATGCCAATGAAGCTTCATGGAGCCAGCTCGTCCAGAGCGTCGAATGCATGGTGGACTCGACAGAGCTAGCTGTGCTCGTCGACGGGGATGGCAGCTTCGGCAATTTCGACAATGCTCGCCTCCTCGCACGCAAACTTCGTCAGGCTGGCGCGGCGCGCGTCTCGCTTGAGGACAGCTGCTTCCCGAAGCTGAACTCGCTCATTGGTGAGCGGCCTCCCCTCGCCGATATTGATGAATTCTGTGGTCGTCTGCAGGCTGTAAAGGATGCAGTCGCCTAGAATCTTGTTCTCGTGGCCAGGATCGCGGCGCTGTTTGCCGGGCACGGATTGAACGAAGTTATGCTCCATTCGATTGTCGCCTTGTGGTGCCTGCCGTCCCGCAGTAGGGCATCCAGGCGTCGCACCAGGTCCGCCGCCCGGCAGACGAGTCCCTGCCCGCCCCGGTCGGCGTAATTAATGGTGTTGCGGACCCGGGCTTCGAGCTGCCTGCGGAAGGCCTCGATCCTGTCGAACATCTCCCCGATCTGATCGAAGATGCTCTCGATGGCCAGCAGGTCGTCGGCAGCGGCCATTCGACCGTCCTCGAGGTCGGCTGCCATGCTGGAAGCTGTGTACTCCTCGGCGAGGACCTGCATGGTTTCCGGGGTGTAGGAGATCCTCCGCGCGCGATCGACGATAGCGCTGCGGAAGCGGCACGGATGGTTACCGGTGAGGATGGACTCGAACTCCTTCAGCAGGAGTCGACGAACTCCTCGAAAAAGGCTTCCAGCCGGGTAGCGACTGTTTTCGACTCCATGACGGTGGACGCGCTTCAGATCGGCCAGAATGGTCCGCAAGCTCTTAGTGAACTGGTCGGCCTGATTGCGCGCCTCGCGGACGGCGATTGCGGCTTCGCGCTGCTTGCGGTCGATGATCTCGGGCCTCAGTTTTTCAACGGCCTCCGTTGAGGCGGATTTGCACGATCAAGCCGCCGAATCGCTGCGAGAGATTCTTATTGAGGCTGGCGAGCCGCTCCGGAAAACCGGACCTTTCTCAAAAAAGGAGCGAGCCAACCGCGAATACTGTTACTAGAAGACCTACGCGCCCTCGGTGGCGAGGGACCGGCGAAGACGACCCTCAAATATGTCGGTCCGATCGATGATCCCGAGATTGCCAAACACGCGGAAGCTTTCCAGCGCACCATGATTGGCTATAGCGCGCGACGCGAGCTAGCAGCGAAGTTGAGGCGGGCCGGCTACCCTGCCCCTCCCCAAATGGAAGGTCTCGTCGTCAACGAACTCGCGCGCGCGGGACTTTTCGGCTTCGCGCCACGCTCGTCGGTTCGATGGCCTATCGGACATACAGCGGCGTAGTCGGCCTCAAGCTGCCCGACGAGCTCGTGACGACCGAGGATATGGACATCGCGAAATTCTACGGCATCTCGATCTGGATCGATGAAAGCATGCCCGACATCGAAGAGATCCTGAAAAAGGTGGATCCGACATGTGCGCCCTCATTCTCGCCCGATGAAACCAAGCTGTTCAGCGGTTTTGCCAATGCCACCGGCTTCAAGGTCGAATTCCTTACACCAAACCGTGGCGACGAGGACTACTCCTCCAGGCTGACGCAGATGCCTTCATTGTGGCAGTCTGTAGGGGCGCAGGTTTTGCGGTTCCTAGACTACCTGATCCATGAGCCCATCCGCTCTGTTGTCTTGCATGACGCCGGCGTGCCAGTCCTTGTACCGGCCCCGGAGCGCTACGCCGTCCACAAACTGATCATCGCGACCAAACGGAATGTGTTCTTTGCGGATAAGGCCAAAAAGGACATCAACCAGGCTGGCGCGCTCATTCAAGCATTCAATGCCGTCAAACGTAGTAGCGACCTAGGCTTTGCGTGGATGGAAGCGTGGGAACGCGGAGCCAGATGGCGACGACGGCTTGGTGTTGGCGCCCTGCGTCTTTCGGACGACACTTTCGAGATGCTCGCGAAGGGCGTAGCCGAAGCGGCTAAACTCGACGGCAAGCCCGGCAGAGGAGTACGGGCTTACGGGAGGCAAGGAAGGTCTTCTGGCGCGCGTTTCAATTGCGAATCCGACGGCGTCGCCAACGCCGTGATGCCAATTCGACATGTCGACGAGGCTCTCTCGCCCATCATCGGCGACGGCCCCGGAAGCCTTGAGCGCAGATGTGCAGCCACGTTTTCCGGCGGTGAGGCGGCTCGGGTTTGTCGTCACATGCGTCTGTTCCTAGCATTACAGTTGCATTTTTCGTTTGAGGTGAGCGCGCCGCGTGTCAGCGGCCTGGTGAGCTCGCCGCCAGAGCGACCATGCGAGAACACGGTCGATTGAGATGCGCCGTTGAGCGAGCTTGATAGCGATGCGACGGGTCTCCTGGATCGACCAGCGACGCCGCGCACGATCGAAGATGCCCGGATCGAGGCAGTAATCGTCCGCACCCTTGAGACGAAACCGCCCAACAAACTCACTGGAGCTCGCGCAGCATGGCGATGGCCAGTGGACTGTTGGTCTCGACGGTACAGCGGATATGGCGCACCTTCGGCCTGCAGCCACATCGGTTCGAGACCTACAAGCTTTCAAACCATCCTGACTTCGTCGCCAAGGTTCGCGACGTCTCAAGGACAATTAGGCAACCCATAAGACGCCGCTGATCCGTAACTGGCTGGCCAAAAGACCGCGCTGGCACGTCCATCTGACGCCAACCAGCTCATCCTGGCTCAATCAGGTCGAAGGTTTCGTTGCCCTCATCACCGAGCGCAAAATCAGGCGCGGCATCTACCGCAGCGTGGCGGAGCTACGTACTGAGATCACGTCCTTCATCGAACAGCACAACGCCGACCCAGCCCATTCCGATGGACCAAATCAGCTGACGACATTATCAGCTCCATCGAACGCTTCTGTGTCAGCCAAGGCCTAAAAGGCCATGAGCTTCTGGTTTAGGACGCTAGATTATGCGCGATGTCCCGCGTACGGATTTTCGCCCGAAACGTCCGCGCGCCTATTGCTGCGCCGATCGCGGGCAATTTCCAGAGGAAAATGAACTCCCAATGCAAGGCTGTCGAGTGGCGGTGTGCTGCCCCCAGCGCGCTCGCGAAAATTTCGCGCTTCAGGCTGCGGTCATGTACTGCAGGTGATGATCCCGCAGCTGAGGCGTTTATCCCGGCATCCGCTGTCTTCAGCAGCACAGCAGCTCCGATGGAAGTGGACCTGAGGCGACATGGGCTTGTGCATCGGGAAAAACGCTCTTGGTCAGCTACTCGTCAGCGAAGCGGTCTAGCCAGGAAGGCTACTCTTCTACCGGAGATAAAATATGACGGGCATCGGCCGAGCTGGCAAATCGTACGTTGGAGCTGCAGGAGCCGACAGCACTGGGGTATCGAGCAGTTCGAGCCTGGAGTTCGGCCTCGTCCCTGGGGAACGCAGTCAATCTTTCGAGGCCGTCGTGGAGCGGATGCGCTCCGGGCCTCAAGATAGAACCGCGCCGCTCGTGAACCGGCAACCAACTTCGGATGTCGTGGCGCCAACACGAGATGAGGTTAAGGCAGCAAAGCGAACGTTGGGCAGCCTGCTTGAGGACCTTAATACTTGTCGTAGGGCAGCCACGCGCGGCCGGACCTTGTCCGAGAGGCAAGAGCTGATCGATCAAGTCGTCAAGGCAGGCTTAGCAGTTCTGGACTACTACGCTGCTCTGCCCCGAGGTTTGGCGGTGCGCATTCTGCCCGACGATCGGGCTCGCCAGCTCCGCGATGAGACGCTGGGCGCGGCCGACGAAGGTAACGCCGTGGCTGCTGCGATTTTCGATGACCTGGAGAAGAGCAGACACAAAGCAGCACTCCTGCTCGGCAGGATCATCCGCACCGCTTCGCCTGACCAGCTGAACCGCGTGCTTTCAGGCGTGGAGCCCTACTATGAGCACTGCATGGAGTGGTGGAGAAAGAGGGCATTGCGCTCGGAGCGGATGCAGTCCGTCTGCGCGGCTACTGCCGACCTACCAAGCAGCACGCCCGAGTTGCGGAAGTCCGAAGAGGCCGCGCTACGACTGCATACCGGCTATGCACTCAATACGAAGTACAAGTATCTGGAATCGCAGATCACTCTCGCGCAGCTCTCCCTAGCGAGCAGGTTGGGACCAGCCGTGCGAGACGCCCTTATCGATGCAGACGGGCGGGTGCGTCTGCTCGGGACCTTCATCGATGATGTTGTTCCGGCATTCGCCTCGACGGCCGAGGCCGTGATGAACCGCAACGGAGCGCCGCTTGACGCTGAGCACCGCGACGTTCTGGAAGGAGTCATGGAGCGGCTTTCGGAATTTGCGTCAGGAGTGAGCGGCATGGTTGCCAGCCTGACGGACGCCGGAGCGGGAGCCGATCTTCCGTTAGAATTGCTGGATCAGATAGTGGAAGGTGCGTGGCTTACAGCGGACGAAGTCATGCGGCTGCTGGCACTTCAGCCAAAGACGCCAGCCACGATTGAACCGCCGGCTTGGGCTGTGCTGCCGGAACATACGGCCGGGGTGGGCGAAGGCACTGCAGCGCGCAGGAAGGGCAAAGGCAGGCGCGCAGCGGCCGCAGGCGAGGGGAGTTCGACAGCTGGGGGCGCTGAGCCGCAGCTCGCCGGGTCCGACGCTGGCACGGGCTCAACACGCAAGGTTATCGTACTCTCGGATTTGGGTACAAAGAAACTCACGAGCGCGGAGGAGGCCCGCGCGCGGGCGTCATCGTCGGCGAGCGGAAACCTGACGATGTGGCAGGCTCCGCCCTCCAGAGAAGCGCTGACGGGACTGCTCAAGCGATTGGACGAACTTTTGCAGTTCGATCTGCCCGCGCAGCAAAGCGCCGTCTCGCAAGCGCGTCAGATGAAACCCGAGGACGCCGACCACGTCCTAAATATCGTCGTCGAGCGCCTCCACAGACAGGCCGCCGAGATCGAAGCCTGTGTAGCCGCGTTGGAGGAGCCTCGTCGAAGTGGCTTACTCACGCCCGCGCAAGTGCCCGAAGTGCACGACAAGATAGTCCGGCTCAAGGCGATGTATTCCGAGGTGCAGGGACAGGCAAACTCATTGAAGAGGCAAAGAGCCGCGATCATGATCGATTGCATGAAGAGCTACGGCTTTCCCTCGCAGAAATACCTTGAAGGGTTGCGGGCGGCCGGGGAGTTGGAGCCTCCGGATCCACCGCGCGCGTTGAGCGGCGATCCGGGGACGCTGTTTGAGATTAAGCTGCGGCCCAAGGCACTGCGCAACGGTGCGGCGGCGAATCCGATGTGGGTGCACATCCATACGAAGCGGCCGGTACATGCGTGGCAGTTGGCGACGGCGGCTGACGCCGACTTCGCCGCTTGCCATGTGAAATCCAATGAACAGCGCGGCTACAATCGGCACTGGCAGAGCGCGCGAGCCGCGATGGGGCACGAAAACGTCGTGATCCACCGCGGCAAGCTCACGCCTGCATTCTGCAGGTCCTTGTTGAACAACGGAGTTGGCAACCTGTCTGACGTCGGATAATTTGAGACTGATTAGGCTTTTCACGATGAGAGGCTCTGGGCGCATCTAAGTTAGCATTACAGGTTCATTTTTCGTCTGAGGTGAGCGCGGCAAGCGTCGGCCTGGTGAGCTCGCCGCCAGAGCGACCATGCGAGAACACGGTCGATCGAGATGCCCCGTTGAGCGAGCTTGATAGCGATGCGACGGATTCCTGGATCGACCAGCGGATCAGGAACGATGTTTGGTGCGCCGGCGTCGCGTTTTTTTTGACGCTGGCTCAGCATTGGCCCGATGACGGATGACGGCCATCATGGCGAAGGCCAGCATGACGAGTGAGACATGGCGATGCCATCCATGCCAGGAGCGGCTTTCGTTGTGATCAAGGCCGAGCTCGTTCTTGGCGGTTTCGAAGCTGTCCTCGATGGGCCAGCGTTGGCCTTCTACCGACACCAGCTTCTGCATGGACGTGCCCTTGGCGCACCAACTGGAGAAGAAGGCCAAGCTGCCGTCGGCGATGTTGCGGCGGATCAGAAGACCCCGCTTCCATTCCCCGGCAAGGTCGTCGTTGTATTCACTGACGTCGAGATCGGCCCAACTCGAGATAGGCCCAGTCGTGCCAGCGCGGACCTTTAGTCCCTCCGCCGGACGACAGGCGGCGCCAGGCCTTCTTGGGAAGGCTCTGCGCGATCGCGGAGGCGGTGCCGGCGACAGGCTGCGGCTTGCTCCAGGAACGGAACACGTGATTGGGAGCAACACCCAGAACATAGCCTTTGCCCGTCTCGCGCAGCAGGGTTTCGATCTCGCCCGTGCCATACACGCTGTCCGCCGCCACGAACGAGAACGGCGCCTTTGCGGCGATCGCACGAGCGATCATTTGACGCGCGATCTTGGGCTTGGTCGCAAAGCCCACATCGCTCGGTACATGCGGTGCCTTCAGGCGAGCGGGGGCGTCCGTCGATTCCTTCGGCAGGTAGAGCGTGCGATCGATGAAGGCATGGCCATGCCGCGACACATAGGAGGCGAACACTCCGATCCGGCAATTGGTGATCTTGCCCGCCGAGCCAGTGTACTGGCGTGCGACGCCGCGCCATGCCTTGCCCTGTTTTAAAAACCCGGTCTCATCGAAAACCAGAACCGCGTCCTCATCGGCAAGCGTTCCAGCGCGTACTCACGCACAATGTCGCGCAGCGCGTCGGCATCCAACTGCCCCCGACCCAGGATCGCCTGCTGGCGCCACGGGCCTGGATCGCCGACCGCTTCAGCCCGCATCCAACCCGTCTTGCGCGGCTCGTTACCCAACAGTCGGTCGAGAAACCGCCACGCCGAGGCCGCCACCCGCTCCTGCGTAAACAGCGGACGGATGCGTTGCTTGGCATCTCGCAACGAGGAAGCCCACAGCGTCAGCGTATCTTCAACCGACGCACCACCAATCATCAGATCCCGAATCATGGTCACCCATGGATTCAGAACTCACCGAAAATAGCAACTGTAATGCTAGGGCGATAGGGCTGCTGCGCCTTTCGGCGCTGGCTCCGCTTGCTTCAGGCGCTCTAGGTAGCCGCGTGCGCGCGAAATCACCGCCTCGACGACCGTGTCCAGGACGGGATCGCCGCGGGCAGGCATGGCTTCGACCTCGGCCTTGGCCACCATAGCATAGTGCGTCACGGCCTGAGCAATCTCGGAGACGCGACGGATCGTCTGTGTTGGAGAGAGCTTGCAGTCGATGGCGAAGCGCTCCCAGTGGTTGCGTCCAAGCTGATCAGCCTGCTTCTGCCCGCCGATCTTCTGCGCCATGTTGCGTGTGATCTTCGGATATGGCGCCGCACAGACGATGTCGTAGCCTGGCGCCATGGCGGCGCCGCGCGCCGATAGCATCAGCGAGTAATTCTTGGCATGGGAATCCGTATTCCACACCATTGGATTGAAGATGGC
Source organism: Bradyrhizobium sp. IC4059 (assembly GCF_020193615.1). NCBI lineage: Bacteria > Pseudomonadati > Pseudomonadota > Alphaproteobacteria > Hyphomicrobiales > Nitrobacteraceae > Bradyrhizobium > Bradyrhizobium sp. IC4059. Next base: position 133,121 of record NZ_JADYVH010000003.1, on the reverse strand, counting down.
AAGGTCGACGAAGCGGGCGGTCTCCTGTGCTGCCATGTGGCGCTGGGTCACGCCGACCATGTCGGCCAATGATGGTCCTTTTAGGCCTGTAACGTTGTTCTGGTACTTGGCAGCTGGCGGTCGGCCCAGGGCTTGGCAGAAGTCCTCCTGATGCAGCCGCCGCCACCTCTTGCCGTCATGACGGCGGTCATAGCGCTCAACCAGAAGGTAGCTACGTTCGCCTGCCGTCCCGGTCGTCACCTTCGGCGTCGGGATTCCGATCATGCGCGCGAGCGTCAGGCAGAATGCCTCGTTCTGGACGGCGCCAGGTAAGCGCTCGCCATCGGGCTTGATGATGTGGGTCGATGGCGCACCGTCGATCGGTATGTACAGGGTGTCGCCATCCAGAGCGACGGCGAGCTTCGTCTGCACACCGGCAAGCGACATCGACACGCCATCTTCGCCGACGAGGAAGGGCTTGTGGGGTAGCTCATTGAGGATGCGCTCGAGCGCGGCCTTGTCGGGGATCTCTCGCCATTTTCCGGCGATCAGCCCGGTGCCAGGCTGTCCGACGGAGAGCGCGCCGGCGGTGTCGCGGCCCATCTCGGCAAGAAGACCGATGACATCGGCCGGCGATTTGCCGAGCATATGACCTACGATCCCGAGAGTTGCGTTCTCCGGCAGCAGATTTGCCGCCCATGGCAGAATTGCCGAGGCATCGTGCGAGGCCCGCGAGAGCGGCATGGTGAGCGACACAGGGAAGGCGCCGGTCAGCCCGCGCCAGGATTCGGCATAGGTGAAGCCTGACGCTTCGTCGGCGGTCGTGATCCAGCCGACCTCTCGCGTCTCAAAGTAGACCGGAAGACGGTCCATGAGGCTCCTCCTCGTCGCTGTCGGGAATGTCCGGTGTCTCGGAAGTGTTCGCGCGGCGGGCTTGGGCATCCTTGAGAACATCCTGGATGCGCAGCCCGAGCACGTTTGCCACGTGCAGGCTGCGCCCGAGCTGACAGGTGCTTTTTCCGGCCTCGAGGTCAACGATGAAGCGCTTTCCTGTCCCGCTCACCATGGCCAGCTCGTCCTGCCGGAGGCCCTGGCGTTTGCGTTCTGCCTGGATGAGGCGACCGAATGCTGCAGCGAACTCGGCGGCTTGGCGCGCGACACCGGTCTCGCCAGGAGCGTCGTTTCCGCCTGATGGGGGAGTGCCCTTTGGAGGCGTGCTCATAGCTCCTCTCGTGGTAAAGTTACCGAACGGGAACTTTATGAGCTGAAACGGCGGATGTCCAGCGGAAAGTTACCGAGCGGGAATTTTTAGCTTGGTTCCAATCTGAGAGCAAAAAGTTACTGAACGGGAACTTTAACCCAAAGCCGGGGTGGGGCGACCCAGAAAGTTACCGATCGGGAATTCTGCTGCCAATACCAACTCGGTTCTTTGGAAATCGATGACGACCCGAGGGAATCCCCGCTCATCCCCTCGAGCGAAACATGGTCCTTGGCGTCCACTCGATGTGGCGACCTCCTCACGTTCGGCGAATGAGGTAGCGTCCTAATAGACGTTTTGACGATCGCGATAAATGTGTCGGGGTCATACCGCCCGCTCGTGCAGTTGGCAGACAATATTGTGCAACCCTGCGCGAACGCTTTCTTACCGCGGAAAGACAATCATTCCAGACCCATCAACAATCGCTGTCGATTTGGATCTATGCTGCGTGAGAACGATAGCACTTTACCTGAGTTAAGTGCCGCGCGCTTCGCAGCCGGGGTGGCAGCCAAGGCGACTGCTGCGTCACGCTGTGCGTCGATTGGATCTGCCGTTCCTGCGTCGCCGCGGCCTCTGACGGCGACTGCGCGGAGGAATATGCAATCGGTCGCATCCGTGACCACTTGCGTAGCGACTTCGCCGTACGAGAAATAGATGGTTGATCAGAGCATGTCACGTAGCTCAATGCAGGCATGGCGCGGATTGACAATCCTCAAGGAAGCCCATCTAGCAACTTAATTCCAGCTCGTCATGTTGTGCTTGTGACGCCAGGAAATCCGCTCGACAGCGGTGGAGGCTGTTCAGACCGGTAATTCGCGCATCTGACGAGCTTCATCGAGTCCGCCCACCCTCATCAGCTCTCTCGCCTTGCGTTCCATGAATTCAGCTGAGCAACGTGAGGAGTTGAGATAACCAATTGTCTCTAGTCTATCGGCTTCGATCAGCCCGTCCGCCGATCTTACTCAGAACAAAGCCGCCTCGATGCATAGGTGTATTCAAGGGCGAGTTGACGCGCATCTTCCATGAGATTGGCCGCGGCGCTGTGTCCGCCGTCGATGTTCTCGTAATAGAAGTAAGGCTGGCCCAGCGCGGCGAGCTTCGCGGCGGCTTTGCGGCCGTGCGCTGGATGCGTGCGGTCGTCCTTGGTGGAGGTAAGAATTAAGGGAGCGGGATAGGTCTTGCCCGCCACCAGCTTCTGGTATGGCGAGTAGCCTTCGATCCACGCACGCTGCTCGGCAATGGCGGGGTCACCGTACTCGCCGATCCAGGAGGCGCCCGCGCCCAGCTTGGTGTATCGAAGCATATCGAATAGCGGCACCTCGATGATCGCCGCGTTGAAGAGCTCGGGACGCTGGGTGATCGCGGCGCCAACGAGCAGGCCGCCCTGGCTGCCGCCAATCGCGCCCAGCCGGCGTGGACTCGTGATCTTCCGACGGATCAGGTCCTCGGCAACGGCAATGAAATCATCCCATGTCGTCTGCTTCGTTGCCGCCTGGGCCGCTTGGTGCCATTGTGGACCAAACTCACCGCCCCCGCGCAGGTTCGCAACGACATAGGCATTGCCCTGTTCGAGCCATATCCGCCCCATCGATCCCAGATCAGAGGGCAGTTGCGACTCCTGGAAACCGCCATAGCCATGGAGAAGTGTCGGGATCGTGCCGTCAAACCTTGCGTTTTTGGGCCGCACCAGAAAATAGGGAACTGACGTGCCATCACGCGAAATGGCTTCGAGCTGCTCCACGACATGGTTCGACGCATCGAAGGCAGAGGGTGCCTTCTTCAATTCCTCCAAGCTTTTGCGTTCGGCATCAAAAGACCAAACTGAGGTTGGTCTGAGATAGCTCGAGACGGTGAATATGACCCGGTCGGCTTCATCGTAGGTGGCTGACAGGCTGACATTTGTATCTTCCGGCAGCGGGATCGGTGTCGCCGACCAAGCTCCCTGATCGTACTTGTAGAGGAAGGCTTTACTCTGAACGTTCTCAAGGATCGTCAGAATCAAAAAGTTCCTTGTGTGAGTGAACTCGCTCAGTGCCTGCCGGGGCCCAGGCTGAAAGACGAGCGATGGTTTGGCGCGCAAAGGATCCTGTTTCCATTCATCGAGGTCATACGAGATCATCGAGCCGGCCGTGAAGCGGATGCCCTCGGACGGTGTCCAGTCCTCATCAAGTTTCACAAGCAGGCGGCCGCACGCGAGCGTGGCGATCTCGGCCTTCTTCGGCAGATTGAGCTTGACGGGCCCATCGGGGCGGAAGACCACATACTCGGACTCGAAAGAGCTGATTGCGCGGGCGGCGCCGGTCGCATGAATATGACCCTCGCTGTCACGAAGCACGAAGGGGGACGCCCCAACGTCGGTGGGCTCGCCCCGAAAGATCTCGCGAGCCTCACTGAGCGGCTGAGCACGTTTGAGCTCCTTCACCACAAAAGCGTAGCCGGCTTGCGTCAAAGTCCCCTCGCCCCAGTCCCGTGCAACAAGGAGGGTGTCACCATCGACCCAGCTGACGTCCTGCTTGCCCTCGGGGAGATGAAAGCCGTCCGCGACGAAGGTCTTGGCGGCGCGATCGAACTCTCGTATGGACACGGCATCCTTTCCGCCATCGGAAAGACTAATCAGGCAACGGCGCCCTTCAGGCGGAAGGCAGCTGTGACCTTGAAAGACCCAATTTCTGTTTTCGGCGGCGGCCAAAGCGTCCACGTCGAGGATGGTTTCCCACTTTGGGTGTTGGCTACGATGGCTCTCACGCGTGGTGCGCCGCCAGACGCCGCGCACCTGATTCTCGTCTCGCCAGAACTGCTCCAAACCGCCCCCTTCGGATGGAACATCTGCGATCCGATCTTTAGCCTGCAGGATGAAGAGCGCCTGTTCGTAGAAGGGCCGATAGCGAGGATCTGACTGAAGCACCCCGAGCGTCTTCTCGTTCTCGCCGCGAGCCCAAGCCAACGCGCCTGGTCCTTCCATCTCCTCGAGCCAAAGGAATGGGTCGTCAGTCACCGCCGCATCCGTTCGCTCCTGCGAAAACGCCGTGGACGTAGCGCTAGCAATCGAAGGCAACACCGCGGACAAGAGTGGTGGCGTGTTCATGGACTTTTTCCCGATAAGATCGGCGGGCCACGCTGGCCGGCCCTGGCGCGTCAAGCAGACGCGGCGGAAACCGTGCAAGCGCATGACATAGCGCGGCTTGCGCTATGTCATGCGCCGCTCACTGCAAGCTGCGTGCCGGCTAAGGAGTCGCAAGTTTCAGCCGTTCGGGGGCTGCACGACCATGTTCCGTTGCCGCCATTGGTTGCCAAGCGGACATCACAGCGTGTCGGCGGACAGCCTGTGAGACAGCGCCAGCATTTTTCGATCTTCAGTGGCAAGACTGGGACGCAGCGATGCTGCTTACCTCCGCATCCGAGGTTCTGCTGGTTGGATCACCTGGCAGACTTGTCGACGGGCATCATCAGGACAACGATCAGCGCATTGATCAGCAGCCAGATCGACATCATGCTAAGGGTGGTATGCATGGCGATCTCCGACCCGTCGGCTGCAAGCATTGCCGAGTTGGAGGAGATTTTTCCTTGCGCAACACACGAAGTCACGCCGATAACTCGATTCGTTAACTGATTGCCGGGAGAATTGTGCTCGAGACGAGGAGAGTAAAAATGCCCAAGAAACGACCTACGCTGCAACACGTCTTGGGATTGAGCCAACAAACAACATACAAGCACCAGATCAGGTTCTTCTGCGCAACAAAATGGCGAAATGAAGCTGGGCATCAGCAGCAATTGAGGGAGTTACGGTCCAGCTTAAACGATCCTGATCCACGGGGCGGGGACCGACGCACGAGCCGTGGCCCTCATCGAAGCCCTATGACACAAACGAGATCAAGGGCGAGATTTTCGATCGAGAATGCCCGCTGCTGCCTGATCATCCGCGGCCGTTCAAGGCCCGTGCAACCCTCGCTGCGAACTGTTCCGTAGCGGTGCTGTTGCGGCCTCAGAGCAAGCGCCGCTTTTCGCCGCGGAGCGATCAACGGGCACCAGCGCGCCGACTGGCGCCGCCACCACTCGCATCAGCGTCGTTCAGGCATAGAACATGAGTGTATCGCCCCCGTTCTGGTGATGGACCACTCGCATGATGCCTTGATTTCCTAGGCCTGCGCGGTCTGCAAGAACCGCGTCAGCGCCAAAGACCTGGACTGCTCCTCTGTCCTGCTACAGAAGCCTGTCATCCACCGTGCTATGCTTTTCGTTCGGTCAGTCCTCTCGGGCACCGACCTCTTGTCCGCGATGATCATGGCGTGAAGCTGTCGCCGCCGGCAGATCCCACAGTCTGTCCTGTGTATGCTTCCGTGGGGCCGCTAAAGCGTCAAAGGCCGACTTCACGGCTCGTCGTATCCCTCTTCCGCGCGCGACATCCGGGGGGGCGGCCATGGCGTGTGCAGAAAAAAGCCGGTCGGCCGCTCGATGCCGAGCTTATGCAGATCGGCCCCGAGCGGTCGCGAACTGATGAAGTCGATGCTCGAATACGATCTGCTCGGAGCTTCTTGCTCAACCAGTGAAAAGCGTGTCCTACAGGTGACAGCGGCACGCTGCGACGATCTCAGATGCTCCGAAACCAACACCAGCGAAGATCTGCTGATCGCGGAGTGCACCTTCACAAAGGAGAGCCCGGCGTGAGCAATTTTGATCCAGCTTAGCCTTGCCATCCATCAACTTGGGAACCGCGCTATTCGTGCCAGGGGCACTGCGAATCAGGGCGGATGGCCCGAAGTTCTTTCTGCGCGGCCACTTTCCTCGCCAGGATGTTGCTCGGTGCGCCCCCCGTTGCATCAGTAAAACTGGTGCCGCCCCAACTTCCCTGTCAGCTAGGGGGCAGCGCCGGCGAATGGGTTCAACGGGAGGAGAATTGCATACACAAAGCGCGAGATCAGCGGCAGGTTGAGCGTTATCGAGAAGCCCGTCTACCCGAGACGGTCGACGTCACTAGATGGGCATTCGCATGCGATCCGGGCACTAACAGATCGCAAGATTCGGCCTTGCCAGCTTAGTTCCGCCGACGTGGGCGGACGTACGGTCCGTATCCGATCGGAATGAAGACGAGATCATCTCCGGCGCCATGCGCGCCTGCAACTCGCGACAGAAGTGTGAATTGGAAAATCGATTATTTGGAAAACCGGCAATCTCACTTTTGGCTTAAGTTTAATTTGCCGTGAACGCGCCGTTTCCTATAGCTATACCTATCACGCCTCAAAATATCCGAGAGTTGCCTTCATTGCCGTCGGCTCTCCAAACACAACGTACGCCCAGGCCGCCGTAATCACGGGAGTAAGATAGATCAGGATTGCAACTTCACTCGCCGCATTTTCCCGTCGGCAGAACCAGTAAAGTCCATAACCCACGGCGGTTGAGATAATTACGAACCACAGGACGACAGTGGCAAATTGCGCCGTCATGTGAGGAGCGAGTCTTCCATCCAGAACGGCCAAGGGGAGCATACAAAGCGCTGAGACCGCGCTTTGTACTGCTAATGCAGGAAAAATGGACATAGAGTTGGGACTCAGATTTTGAAACAAGCGTCGCCAACACCAGACATAGCGTAGCTGCTACCGCCAATCCATAAGCCGAAGGCGGGCCATGCCCTGTTGGCCCTCCCGTTGCAAGTACTACGCCTGCAAGAGCAATCAAAGACCCCAGCCACTTTCTGGCAGAAATCCTCTCGCCTAACCCAACGCAAATGGTCGTTGCACGAGGCTGCAATGCACTTACCAATGCTGCCGTTCCAGGAAGCAGGCCTATTGCGACGGCCTTTACTGCAAAGTAATGGAGCAGAACATTGCTAAGAGCCAAGACAGCTTTCGTTCGCAACGTCGCGCAGCCGCCACCCTTCGGATCAATGTCAGGCCCAGCCATGGAGAGAATATGACTGCAGCCATTGCGAACCTCCAGAAGAGGACCAGGTAACCCGATTCTCCGCCATTGATCATCCGTGCACCGATGAAATCTCAGCTCCATGCCAAAACAAGCCCGGCCTGTACAAGAACCTTCCTGACACTTTTCATGCCTTGGACTCCTCCCAGCGACGGTGTTGTTGTTAGATGATCTCTCAGGATCGGCTATGTTGGCGAAACGATTGGAAAAGCCAGCGAACATCTCGGCGCCGACGGGTCCGCGTAAGCATGGTTGCGTTCGCAGATCGCGTTCGTCATTGGCGCGGGAACCACGTCAAGAACATACGAGCTTAAGTACCGCTCCGCGAGCATTTCCAACGCCTCGACATTTGTACTGTGCTCGGCTGAAAGCATGTTTCGCGGCTAGGCTTGCCTAGCGTCCCTCGAACTAATGTGGACTTCAAGATTGCGGAAGGCATTCGCGGACGCACGTGGCTGCGCCGTAGACACGATCTTGAATCGGATCATCGCGTCTGAGTTGGAAGGCTTCCGACGGACATGCCGAAAGCCTTCTTGGAGGTTAGCGTTGATCTATAGAGGCGTTACTTTTCTCCTTTCGCTAGTTCGCAAGATCTACCAGTTGCGCTGAGCGCGCAGCAGCAACGTCAGTCTATTCTGATCCTTGAGTTCGTACACAGTACCCGGCTTAGCGATATTGGATTGCTGCGGCAGCGTCACAGTGCTTCCGCTCGCGTACTTCTGGTCGAGCACCATGTAAGAGAGTTCAGCCGAGAAAGTCAGATTCTTGACGGGAGTCCAACGCGTAACTGTGCCAAGAACGGCATAGTTGAAGTCGGGATTACAGCCCGAACCGCCGCTTGACAACGCGAGGGCCGTGACGAACGCGCCGCAGACGTAGCCCTTGGCCGTGTCGTTGTACCGCACAGCCGTCCACGCACCGTAGATGGCACTACTCCAATAAGGATCCCAATTGTGGGTGTACGCGCCGTTAAAGCCGTAGCTCGTGGTCAACTCCTGGCCGGCGCCAGTTACGAACACCGAGTCAGAGATGCCAGCAAGCGCGATGCTTTGGTAAGCTCCCGCAAGGCCGGTGCCACCATACATCGCGTAGGTGGTCGACTTATAACTATCGAAGTTGTAGCGGCTCGCGCCGCTCGTATACACGCCTTGGATGTTGATGGTATCACCCGGTCCCGTCGGGACGTTCTTGATGGACAATGCCAACTGACCGGCCCAGCCCCACTTGTCGCTCGGATTGCCCGTGACTTCGGATGCGCCATAATATGCAGCATGGTTGTCATGTGCAGCAACCGACGCCTGGAAGAGGCCCCAAGCCTGGTCAACGCGCACCATACCGATAAGGTCTGGTGTGCGCGAACCGCCGATGTCGTTGGCACCGTATGCGCCGACGGCTAGACCGGTGGCTGTCGCCGCACTCACGTTCCAGACATTGCTCGTGTAGTTGGCGACTTGATCCTGGACTGAGAACGAAGCCGTGACTCCTTGACCGAGGTCAGCGGTGTAAGTGAACTGGTTCACTGGCTCCCAGCCGCCGCCGCCAGGCAGTTCGATGTTGTTCCCAGGATATCCAGTCCAAGGCGAGCTGAACTGCGAAGTCGCCTTGCCGAAAGTGAACCCAGCGAACTGGATGAAGGCGTTATAGACACCAAGGGAACCAGCGCCAATCGCAGAACCGAGTGACGACGTGTACGCTGTCGAACCATTCACGCCAGTTGTACCCACGCCGGCATAGGTACCTGTGGTCCAGGTAAAGGCGCCATCGAAGAAGGTGCGCACTACACCATATTCGGTCGCAGTGCGTGTATCGATAGAAAGATACTCGCGAGAACGTGTACTGTAATAGTCCGTCAGGCGATTACGAGCGCCAGGGACGCCGCTGCTGGGCATGTCATAATGGCCGCTCGTGTTCAGTGTGGTTTCGACGCGCAGATACCCGCCCAACCTGATGCACGTATCGGTGCCGGGAATGTAATAGAAGCCGGCCCCATACAACGAGCAGATCTTCACGTACTCGACTGGCCTGGCCTTCCAGGGAAGATCGGTTGCATGCGCCTCGACCACGGCGATCAGACCGACCGCCGAACCGAACAAAAACTTCTCCACCAACTTCATAACAGGCCTCTAAACTGTACCATCTCAAAGGCGGCCAGCAAGGCGCACCGAAGAGACCATCACCTTCGCCCCCAATCACTCTCGACCTAAAGGGCTTTATTCGAACGCCACCTGACTGATTAAACCAGTGAACGTCGCGGCGCGGACCATTCCGCAGCTCGCATCGCAATGTTGTCAGATCACCCTCGTTATCGGCGCGGAAACTGTGTAGGAAACAGACGAACCTTCACGCTCGCTCTGGCAGGTGTGCTCTAATCGCCTCACAACTGTATGCTTCGGACTGCAATCGGCTAAGAACGTATGCTTCATAGCAACGCATCTTGCGTCATGAGATTGAAGCTGAACGTCCTGAAAGCATTAGCCGAGGCATATGCCTGCGCACCTCCAGGCGACACCTGCCGCACAATCGTTTACAAATTGAACAGAAGATTCGCTGCGCTGTTTTAGTTGGTCGACTCTTTCGCTGCAATTGCGGATCCCGAGGAGGCATACGCCTCGGAAACAAGCTTGTAACAAGTGCATGCCCTTTGCTCGAGGCACTTGCGTTCATCGATCCGCAACACGCCGCGCACCTTGCGAATAAGACGCTGTTCGGCAAACTTGTTCAGGGTCTCGGTTATCCCCGGACGAGGCAATCCCAAGACGGACGAAAGGTAGTCATGGGTAACTGGGAGCACATGAGTGTCAGCAGCGTCACTCGATAGACAGAGCCAGCTCGCGAGCCGCTTTTCGCGATGGTGCCAAACGCCACAGAATCCTGTCTGAGCGCAATGCAATGATAGAGCGTCGACGTAGCGAGAGAGCTGTTCCCGGATTTGCGGACGCTCGTTCATCAGCTGACGCAAATCTTTGACGCGGATCCTGAGAGCGGTTCCAGGAAAAAGCACGACAGATTGATGCGTCGAGAGATGACCTCCCAATAGGACCGAAGCGCCGACCGCCCCCCGAAATCCTATTACCGCCGTTTCAAGAATAATGCCGCAGGTGACAATCCTTAGCGATACGAGTCCCGATTTTATGAAATAGACGTAATCAACATTCCTTTTCGGCTCTTGCAGAACGATGCGTTCTCTTAGAACGACAGGCTCAAGACACTGCCCTATTGCTGCGAGATCTTCGAGAGGCAGCCTCGCCAGGATCGCATTCTTGACAAAGGACCGCATACTCGCCCGCACCACGCAGCTGCCAGGGCGCGGAAGCATCGATAGACTGCTCTGCTCTTGAGTCACATCATCCAACGCGAGTTAGGTATGAACCGACGGGAGTTCTTAAACTGCGAGAAGGACGATCCGCTGGTTTCCGCCTAGAAGCGCACAGTCCAAGCCCGGCCACGAAACAGATGGGCCCCGCAGCTGGGCCGGCGCCGTCGTCCGGAGACATGTCGAACTCCACACTTCTGTCGCGATCCGTCTCTATCGCCTTCGAGCAAGTTCTGAATGATGTTGAACCCATCACCGCCCTCACAGAACCATCACTGATCGGGGACATCTCCTGCGCGCCCGGGAGCATCCGGTGGGCTATGCCTTCGCATCCGACCTCGTCAGGCCGGTGCCGATAGACAGTTTTCTAAGCCAGCAGAGGGATTGATCGAGAGCTTGCATCTCCAGCTCAACCACCTTTCCAGGGGCCGACTGCGCCATTTCGGCGGCATTAATCATCCACTCGGCGGGCAGTCCCCGGAGATTTGCCCAACCAAAAATGGATTCTCCAGGCTCACCCGCGCCGCGTCGGTCGCGCAGCGGGGCGCGATAAGACCACGTGTTCTCGAAGCAGATGCGGTCGAGCCCGAGGCTTGCGAGCTTTTGCGTCAGCTTTGCGACAGGTGCAACGCCGGAACCGATCGGCACACCGAGCAGGGTCCCCTCCTCACCCTGACGCACAGGGGGTAATAGCACGCAATCCTTTAGATGCGCGGAGCATACCCAGGGCTCCATCGCCTCCAGAGCATCACAGGGATGCTCAAAGAAGATCATCGAATTGACATAATCGAACAACGCGCGGATCCAAGCGCTATTGACCGATGTGAGGATCTCCGCGACCTCGGCACCGCACAAATCTTCGTGGTTCTCCAGGAGAATTGGAATGCCGACCCGCTCGGCTATCGGAGTGAGCTGAGATAAATTCCTCTTTGCCTCACTCACGCGCTGGCGGCGATCCGGCGCACCTGTCGTGAAGGTCCTGAGGTATCCAGCTCCGACGTCAGCGGCCATGGCGAGGCAATCGCTTAGATGGGCGACCTCGGTCCCGCGGGTCTCGATGTCGATGAGTAGCCCGCGATGATCGAGATGGCGTCGCACCTTGCGAAGGTGATCGCGTTCGCGTCCGGAGATTTCAACGTAGCCCGGAAGGTGAGCTGATACGTTGATCCCGTCGAACCCGAGCTCGGCTGCGATATCGATCAATGAGAAGACGTCGAAGCCGGGTTTGTAACGATAGTGATAGCGCAGGCCGTAAGAGTGCAAGAACAGCTTGGTCATGTCCTGTTTCGAAGTGTCAGGGTCGGTTGCGGGACGCGGTGAGACGCTCCTCGCCGACGGCCCAAAGGGCAAGCAGCGAGGTAGTAAGGATGAATAGGCCAGGAAGAATTGGCGCAGGCGATCCGAGAAGAAGACCCGCCGCATTGAGTTTGATGAGTGTGCCCCAATCGCTTGCCGGGGGCTGCACACCGAGGCCCAACACGCTGAGCGCGCTCAGGAACATCAGGCACGACACGAAGCGGTTGATGAGTTCTACCGCTGCATAGGCCCGTATATTTGGCCAGACGTCACGAAAGATGAGGTAGCCGATGCCCTCTCCGCGAATACGCGAGATCTCCACGAACGGCTGCGCAATTACCTGAGCGACGGGCGCGCGCAGGGATCGGAACACACGGCAGAATTCGACGACGATGATGACCGCGATCAGGCTGGACGTACTCGATCCGAGGGCCGCGATCAGCACGAAGGCGATGATCAGACCCGGGATCGCGATCAGCGCATCCATCGATCGGGCGAGCACCGAGCCGCCGAAACCGCTCGACAGGCCCGTGAGCACCGCGAGGCCGAGGCCGAGACCAAAGGCGACGAATGCCGCAGTCACGGAAATGAGCATGGTCTCACGGCCAGCCGCGAGTGTCTCGGCGAATAGATCTCGCCCGAGGTGATCCGTTCCAAGAAGGTGTGTCGCGGATGGTGGCTCGAACCGCTCGGCGCCGTAACGCTCCGTCCATCGCGCGTCGATCAAGGATGGCGCCATGAAGAGAACCAGCGAAAAGATCGCGAAAACGGCAACCCTCATGTGCGGCCCCGTCGAACAGAATGCGCCGGCTCGAAAGCGCTCGCCCAGTTCGGGAACGTCGTGGGAGGCGATGTCGCGTCGACACTGATCACAGAGGAGAGCACGCGTCCGGCACGCATTTCGACCACTTCATCGGCGAGCCGCGCCACCATGTCCGGCTGATGTGAAACGAAGAGCATGCTGACCGAACGATGATCCCGTACTTTGCACAGAAGCTCCACGACAAGAGCGCCATTGGCAGAGTCGAGCGAGGCCGTCACCTCGTCGAGGAGAAGAATGCGTGGCCGCGACGCAAGAGCCAAGGCGATCCCAAGCCGTTGGCATTCCCCGCCCGAAAGCTCTGACACGCGCTTGCGCAGATAACCTGTCGGAAGAAAAACCGAGTCGAGAACCTTTGCAGCCTCGTTTGAGTTCTCGCCGCCCCCGGCCTGACGCAATCTGCGGCCGATCAGATAGGCAATCGTCAGCGCCGGGTTGAGGTGCAACCGAACCGACTGAGGGACGTACTCGAAAACACGCTTCTCGGCGGTTGTGCGGGCCGAATAGTGGAGTGGTAGACGGCGCCCTCCGACCAAGATCTCCCCCGAGGAGTCACGGTGCTGACCAAGAAGTGCACGAAGAACCGTCGTCTTACCTGCGCCGGACGGGCCGACAAGACCGATGCAGCTACCAGCGCCCAGCGAGAACGAGGCATCGGCGACAAGCGGACGCCCGCTTGGCGCATGCACGCTCAGTCGGTCGATACGGAGCGGCACAGCATGCCGCGGCTGTGATTTGCCCGTGTTCGAGTCGAGAGGAGTAGGACGGTTTTCTGGGGCAAGCGCCCTTATGCTGTTGCGGTCTTTTTGGCGAGAAGTGCTCGCTTTGGTGGGAAGCGGTCGCTTCAGATGCCGGGCAAGGTCGATGGCTCCATCCGACAAGGCTTCGAAAAAAGCGAGCTCATGGGTCACCACTATGGCTGCAGCGCCGATCTCTTGAATACGCGCTTTGATGGCAGTCATGACGGTGCTCTTCAGCGCCGGCTGGAGCGAACTCGTCGGTTCATCCAGGATGACGAGGCGCGGTGAAGCGCAGAACAAGCTAGAGACGAGAATGCGCTGCAGCTGGCCGCCGCTATATTGGTGCGGATAGCGGTTCTCGTCGAACCCTGGAATATCGAGGCGATCGAAGGCGCTGCGAAGCAGAAGCCTGCGCTCAATGCGTTGCGAGCTCGTGTCCCCGGGAAAGGCAGCGAGTTGATCGACTACACCACGGCTCGAAACGAGGGTCGTGGCTGACGACTGGGGAATGTAGAGGATGTCCCGCCCCCAAAGCGCCTGCCGATCACGGGGGGCCATTTCGGTGAGTGATCGGCCCAGAAATGAGGTATCGCCACCCGTGATACGGAGATTGGGACGCTGCCAGCCGATAAGCGCCAGGCACAGGCTCGTCTTACCGATGCCTGAGGGGCCTATGACGGAATGGAGGCGACCGCCCACAAAAGTGGCACTAAGCGCGCCGATCTGGTTCACGGCGCTGTCCGAGCTTGCGATTTCTACTGTGAGATCACGTATCCGCAGCACCTCGGTCACAGCGCTGTCCTCCCGACGAAGCGACCGCTCACGAGATCGGACAATGAATAGAGCAGCATATAGATGCCGGTAATCAGCATCGCGCAGAACTGCAGTACGGGGATATCGCGCCATACAACAGAGGACACGGTGAGGTCACCAAGCCCCGCAAGGCCGAACACGACTTCGATCACGAGCACGCCCGTCAGCAGATAGGCGCAATAAGTCAGTGCGAGATTGAGGATCGATGGTGTAATCGCAGGCAATGCATAACGCAGCGCAGTTTCGCCCCGGCCAAATCCTTTGAGCCTGGCAAACTCGAAGTAATCCATGCGCTCCTCCGTGGCGAGCAGCGCGAGCACCATCCGCCCGACATAGGCGACCATGCCGACGCCGAGACAAGCGCTCGGCAGAATGAGGAGACGGAGCTGATCCAGGAAAGGCTGTCCCTGCGAAATGCGCGAAACCGCAGGTAAAAGCCTAAGCTCCACGGCGAACACATAGATGAAGATATAGGCGATTAGGAATTCCGGCGTGCAGATGACAATTTGCGTCACGAGCCTGAAGAAATGCCGGGTACGTCGGCCAGTCATGAACACTCCAAGCCCCACCGCAATCGCGACCGGAAACCACAAAAGCGTCACGGCAGCGAGAGCGAGGGTGTTTTCGAGTCGAGGCTCGACCACTTCCCAGACACCGGTCCGGGTCGTAAATGAGTGGCCAATATCGCCGGTCAAGAAGGCGGAGAGCCAGAGGGCGAAGCGTTCCACAAGGCCACGATCGAGGCCGAGGTCAACGCGCATGCGTTGAGCGAGCTCCGGAGTGTAGTCCTGGCCCAGCAACTCTGTGACAAAATCCCCCGGAATGACTGCCGTTCCGAGAAAGATCAGAGCGGATGCACCGATAAGAATGGCAACACGCGTGAGGATGCCACGCAACAGCAGCCACGCTGTGGCACGCTTTGAATGCACGCGCTCAGGCGCGGCGTGAAATGGTGTTAGCACTTCCACGGGATCAAACCTTGCGATCGAGCCATATCTCGGAGAACGCGGAGCCCTTGAGCGCTCCGAGCGGTGACGGTGCAACGCCTTTGACATAGCTCGCCTTGGCGTCAAGCTGATTGAAGAACAGTGGGATGGCGGCACCGCCCTCTTCGTGGATCGCCTCTTGGATCCCCCAGTACAACAGCCGCCGACGGGCTAAATCAGTCGTGGCCACGGCATCGTCCATCATGCGGTCGATCTCGGGGCGCCTCCACCGTGTCTCATTCCATTTGGCGTCGGATCGATAGGCGACGCGCAGCATAGCGTCGGGTGTGTAGCGCGTGCCCCAACCACCCACCATCAGCGGCTCTTTGAGCCAGATATTGTCCCAATAGCCAGCAACGGGATCCCGTCGCGCCTGCACATTGACGCCGGCCTGGCGCGCCGTATCGGCAAACATCTGCGCGAGGTCGACAGCAACATTGGGCGTAACGGCCTCGGAGGCGTGCAAAATGAGTTGACCGAGATCGACGCCAGCCTGGCGAAGCAGCGTCCGCGCCCGATCGGGATCGTAGGGTCTGATGGGCAACTCGGAATGGTAGAACGGACTAAACGGAGGAATGGGATGGTCATTGCCGATGCTCGCCTGCCCCACGCACAGTTTGTCGCGGAGAAGGGAACGATCGAACAGACATTTTAGTGCCTCGCGCACCTCGACGCGGTCGAAGGGCGCCTTGTCGACATGCATCGCGACAACGTTGTGTACACCGCTGGGCGATGACACGACCTCAAGGCCGGTCGCCGCGCCCACGCGTTTAGCCAGCGCGAAGCTAATTGTCTGCACAGCGTCAACGTCCCCGGCGAGCAAGGCCGAAACGCGCGCGATTGGATCCTGGTTGCCCTGAAATGAGACCTCATCGAGATAGGGCTTGCCGCTGTCCCAGAAGTTCGGATTACGGCGATATGTGTTAACACCAGCCGGATCTAGACCATTGGCGATGAAGGCACCCGCACCAAGTGGCTTGTCGAAGCGCGAATATCCCTCAGGCAAGATATGGAAGCGATCCTGGGCGAGCAGCAGCGGGAAGTCGGCATCGGGACGTGTCAGCTTAAAGCGGACCGTCTGCGGGTCTTCAGCAACGATATCGCTCACGTGATCAACAAGCACGCGCAGAGGCGACTGCGCTACCGGATCGCGCAATCGATTGATGGTGTAGATCACGTCCCGCGCCGTGAACGATCTGCCATCGTGGAACTCGGCGCCGCGACGCAGGCGAAAGATCCAGTCGTTCACCTTGCCGTTGGCGGCTTCCCAGCTCTCCGCCAGGGCCGGAATAGGCTGAAGATGCGAATCGACATTGACGAGGCGAGCTCCTATCAGCTCATAGGCGAAATAGACCGCCCACGACGCAACCTTGGTCGGATCAAGTAATGACGAGGAAGCCGTCTCCTGTAGAACGATCCGCACGCGACCGCCGCGCCGAGGCGCAGTTTGCTGGGCCATGGAGGGCGGCGACGCCGTGGACAGGGCAGCGGCACCGATCAAACCAGTGAAGTTGCGACGCGTGATCATTTGAGATGTCATGGCAGCGGCCTCACCCCCATCGAGTATTGGTCCGCTTGGAACAGCCGCCGCTTGTGTTTGCCAAGCAGCCCGCCCTTGACGGCCGCACTCGTATATACGAGTTAAGATGACAGCCTCATGACACAGAATGGATACAATATGGATAAAGTCGATGGCCCTCTCGATGTGGATGAAGCCGATTGCAATGCCTTGGAAGGCCCCCGTTGGCGCTTCATCGCGAAAACGCTGAAGCAGGAGATCCTGAGCGGGCATTTCGAGATCAACAGGCCGCTGCCATCCGACACCAAAGTCGCTGAACGCTTTGCCGTGAGCCGCATGACGGCTCGCAAGGCCCTAGCGAGCCTTCAGAGCAAGGGGATCATCCGCATTGAACACGGGCGTGGCTCGTTCGTGGAACTCGACGCGATCAAATATCATCTAAGCGGACGCCACACTTTTTCGAAGAACGTCATCGACAATGGCATGAGGCCGAGCCGTAGGTTGCTCGCGGCGGATATCGTCCAAGCCGACGACTGGGTGCGGCAATCCCTTCGCTTACCGCTAGGCTCTTCGGCCTTACGAATCCGACTCGTCAGCGAGGCCGACAACCGCCCCCTCGCCTTGAGCACGTGCTATTTGGAACTACCGCGTTTCGACGGTTTCGTCTCGGCGCTTGGTCCCGAGGCAAATGTCGAAGACGCGCTACAGCACTTCGCTTTGGTGGAAAAA
This sequence comes from Bradyrhizobium sp. IC4059, assembly GCF_020193615.1. NCBI lineage: Bacteria > Pseudomonadati > Pseudomonadota > Alphaproteobacteria > Hyphomicrobiales > Nitrobacteraceae > Bradyrhizobium > Bradyrhizobium sp. IC4059. The sequence goes on along the minus strand of NZ_JADYVH010000003.1, from coordinate 115,752 downwards.
GCCCAGATCGACGTCAACCTGCTCGCGCGGATGCCGAGCCAGGAGGAGGCGTCCCTGCTGGATCAATCCCTGGCTCGGCCGGTCATGGAAAAGCGCGCATCAAGCATCGATCAGCACGGTGAACCGGTCTGGTGTTACCGGGTGATCTATGCCGCCGATAGAGTCCAATTTCGTTTCGACAGATTGTAGAATTGATGACCCTCGCAACGCCGTGAATAACTCGCCGGTCAGACTCCGACTTTAGACCATGGTTCCGCCACTTGCTATCTGTGTCTTGACGCGAAGGCCAAAGATGTCGCTGCTTGAGAGGTCCACAAGCATCGCCCGAGCACAGCGCGAATGCGCCGCGATGCCGCGGTTGAAACCCCACGGCCAAAAGCGATTGACCATTGGAGTATAACCAGATCGACAGGCCGGTCCTCGGTGATCGCCGTAACGTTGGTGAAATCGCTGTTGCAGTTTTTGCGGCGACCTGCGCGCTGGACAAATGCAATTTCACAGGCCCCGCGACGGCGGCGACCACTGCCGGCTTTAGAAAGAGGCCCCTGAGCAGTTCGCCGACCTCAATCCGCCCGCGGCACCTGGATTTTAGTCGATCGCCTTTCCCCCAACGATCGAAAGCTAGAATGTCCGCTGTTATCTTTCCGCGACAAGCCGCGCCTTCTAGCCTAACCAGGCCTGCAGAAATGATGGCGATGGTTTCGGCCGAAAGCTATCGATTATGATGCCGGCTTACCGTCGGGCAGCCGGACCACGACGCCAAAGCGGTGATAAGATCGCGTTGCGGCTCCCATGAAACAATAAGGTGAATTCGCGATGCGCGCCGATCAGATTCCAACGTCTGTGTCGACCTGCGTTTTATTCGATTGTTGGCAGTCGCATTCCCCGCTTTGCTCCTACGTACCGCCTTTGCTGCAACTGTGCGCGTTACGAGCAAGCTCAGACACGCCAGGCATACGTTGGCGGTCGCATCGCTAGTGACTCGTGCTTGAGGATTGACGTCGCACCTCATTTCTTTCCCTTTACCACACCACCACTCGGCTCTAGTGATCGCCTTGATCGGATGCTCACGAGCCCAAACGCGAGCATGCTTCCCGCTCCGCAGACGGCAAGGGACGCTAATGCAGCGGTGATGCCATAATGATCCTGGACCGAACTGAAGAATAATGGCGCAAGAGACGTCGATAACAATCGAAAGCCGTTGATCAACCCAACTCGACTTCCGTATCTGTCCTGCCCGTACGTCGCCAAGGGCAGCGTTCCACGACAGATGCAGTTTAGACCGGCGCTGAACCCAAGCAAGACAACGAAAAGCGCAACTCCAAGGACGGAGTGAGAAGCTAGTGCGACGATAAGCGTAGCCGCGGAGAGCAGGAGGCATGAGAGAAGGGTGAGATCAATTTCGGCCATTCTCTCGGTGAGCGAAGCCGCAAAAAGCAGTATTAAGACCTGAGACGGTCCGAAGAGCGCTGAAATGAAAGGGCCCACCGGACCTAAGCCGACCGATGAAAGGATTGGAATCATCTGACCAAGGAATGCCGAGATGATAAATGCGGCGAGCGAAAAACCAAGCGTTATCAACGCAAAATCAACCGCCTTGCGAGCGGATTGCGAGCGGACCCGCGAGTTGTGCAATTTATCTAGACCTGCAGCGCCAAGGGCGGGCCTCCGACGAGCCCATACCATTAACGGAAGGGCAATGAGTACATTACAGCCCGCGTAGATCCCAAAGATCTCTCTCCAGGATATCAAAGTGAGCAACAAAGAGGTGAGCGGCCAGAATAGCGTTGATGATAACCCACTGACCAACGTCAGCAGAGTGACCTGCCGCTTTGCCTGGATTCCACCTCGTTGGACCAAGAACACAACTGCAGCTTCGTAAAAAAGAAACGCGGAGGCTATTTGCATGCCGAATAACGCGACAGCGAATACGGTCGCATTCCACGAGACTGCGGCTACTCCTAAGCTGATAGCTGCCACAACTGAGGCTATTTCCATCGTTCTGGCGGCGCCGTATCGGTCCATAAGGCGACCGGCAATCAACGACATTAGCGCGCTCGCAAACAGAGCGAAGGAAAAACAAGAAAATATCCACCCATCTGTGACTGCGAGGTCGCGGGCAACATCGTTCGCTACAACGGCGATGCTGTAGTAGAGTGTGCCGTAGCTAATGATTTCTATACCGCCCAGTGCCGCGACAACGATTCGATCATCCTTCCAGATCGCCGCCGCTAGCCTTCTCCTCGGTTCGGTTCCCATACTTGGTGGTCGCATCTCGCGATTGTCTTTTTAAAACTGATCTTACGAATTTGGCGCTCCGCTCAGGCTCGTTGAGCATGCCATGCAAAAGAGCGAAATCGTATGCTCGCCGGCCGCCTGTTTCGAAACGTCGCCCCGACCATTTGCAGTATGGAAGTCCACACCTCGGGGGTCACTTGACTCGGAATATCGTGAAAACCAGCCCAATAGTTGAGATACTGCTCCTCACTCATTGAGATCGCTTCGGTGGTAGCGAGAGAAATGCAGTTGCGCAGGTTCGGATATTGGTTGAGGAGCGCCTCGTAGCTTTCCATCTCGGCGACTAATGGAAGACGCGCCCGCCGCAAAGCCGGTACCATGTCGCGTACCTGTGCTTCGATTTCGAGTTGAAACGGATCGTTCTCAAGATCGTTAAGGAAAGTCGTAATCGTGAAGAACCCGCGGGGCCGCAAGATTCGCATGACTTCTCGAAGCGCTTCGCTCGCGTTCGTCCAGTGGAACGACGTGCTGTAGCAAACCCAATCCAGCGAACCGTCGGCCAAACCCGTGCACTCTCCAGGTGCATTAATCCAAGAGACGCCCGGATAAGCTGGGCCGAGCCTCTGTCCCACCGCTACCATCTCACCATCAGGTTCGACTGCATATCCCGAAAGCCCCATGCCAGCCAAGGCATAGGCGATCGCGCCTGTTCCAGCGCCGATATCCGCGAAAGTTGGACTGTCGGTCAAGTTCTTTACTTGGTCGACAAGCATCTGAAGGACTCGCCGTGAATAGGGCGGGCGCCCCGGATAAGTCTCCGCTACTTCGGAAAAGCTTCCAAAGGACCGCTTCTGAGCAACTTGCATCTTGTCCTCCATCAGGCGCCGGCCGCGCCTGGTCGCGCGCCCGAATTCCCGCTTCAACGTTTGTGCCGCTGTGCCTATGTGAGGGAGCAATCCCTGTAAGGCTGTTGCTGTCGTTGATCCCTTCGAACTCGTAGTCCACGCATCGCTAGGCAAATCCAGGAGCGAAGTGCTTCCTGTAAGTGTCTGGCGATCTTGCAAAAGAACAAGCGCGTACGCACCGGTGAAGTCGGGTTTGAGGTTGCCGCCGACAATTAGGATGCTCTGCCCGAGGTGGACAAAGGCTGCGGGCATTTTCGCGAGGTTGTGGACTTGCCGATGCTACCCTCGAATACACTCTGACGTCGACCCGACACGTTGCTTCCTTCTCTTCTCATGGCGGTTACCAGAGATCGATGCCAATCGGCAGCTCCGGCGGCCCGCAACGAAGGACTTCAAAACGCATGCCAAGTGCCTGACCCAGCCGAACGTTTGTGATGGCTTTCAGCTATTTAGTTAGAGAGGCACAATCAGTGTTTGCATGAACAAACTTGTGTCGAGGACCTCACAAACACAACAAAAGGTGTCAGATCGTTTATCTCACACCGCAATCCGCTGACCAAAGTGCGTAATAAGTTTGCAAGCTCGGTAATGATGGTACTATCCCGTTCCAGGATGCGCTTAAACGTTAGAAGCGAGGATGATTGATTGCCTCGGCTTAATCGCGACCAAGAGATAAGGACCGGTGCCCGATCATGAGCAGCCGAGCCGACGGCAGCGCTACTCCTGCGCATCGAGGGAGTACCCTCGCGAGTGCACGGTGCGGATATAGTTGCGCTGGCCGTCTCCATTGAGTGCCTTGCGCAGGCGGCTAATCTGAAGGTCGACACTTCGCGAACGGACATGGAGGTTCTGGCCCCCAATGATCGTTAGGAGTTCGGCCCGAGAAAAGACCTGCTCCGGGTGTTCAAGGAAATGCTGGAGCAGGCGGAATTCCATTGGCCTTACCTTGATTGGCCGCCCGTTGCGGCTGACACGTTGGGCACGAACATCCATGACCAGATCTAGGAAGACCAACTTGTAGTGAGAACATGCCATACCTGTGGAATCCGGCTTTTCGTTATGGGGTGCTTATCAGCCTCGTATCTCTCCTCTTCTACGATAACGATCGATCCTCTCAGCGGCTTCGCATGACAGTCGGACGACATTCTGTCGAACAGGTATGGAGCTTACGTAAAACCGCTCGGCCGCTTCATCGACGCTCATTCCTTCTTCTGGCCGACTAGAATGGCACCTGATAGACTCCTCTTCTACTATCGCATGCGGCTCCTTCTTGCCGACGGCGAGTTTTGATCTGACTGACCGGACCGAACAGGGTACCGGCTTTGCATATTTGTGCGGCATCAATTTGTACCTCGTCTACCGCAAGAAGCCCCTTAAGGCTGTGAGGCCGCGCAAACGCGGCGCGTTAATCAAGTCACCTGATTCCCCATCTGCTGAGCAATCATTCACCGGACGCCCACTAGATAGCTATGGGAATGACACGGCCAGGTTAGTTACGCGAGCTGTTGCTGTGGACCGCCTCGTGCAAACTGAATGTCGACTTTTCGCGAGCCGATAGGCGCTGCTCCGCGCGGTGCTGCAGCCACAAGCTCGTCGCGGGGGAATGCTTCCGACGGAGATGACGCGGCGGGCGGAATGCAAACAGCCCCGTCGAACGGTCGGCCGTCCCGGCTCACGCACTGAACGCGCAGATCAACGACAAGGCCAAGGCCAGCACATCCGCACGCCTCATTTTCGTCCTGTGTCCCCACTCGACCGGACGACACTCGCCTCACCAACGGGCCAAGTATGATCCGGGCTGGTTGCTCGCTCTCTGCACAGAGAACGCCCTCACACGCAATAGTATCTTGCGGAAGAGCCAGACGGCTATATGCACGCCAGCTGCCGCAGGCCACCGTCGGGAATCTGAGGTGTCGAGCCACCATGCTATCCTCTTGGCGATCGCAGGCCCACGGCTGCTCGCCATCGCATTTATTCTGTGCGGCGCTTCGAGGCACGCGGATCTTGCACACCTCGCGCTAGGTAAAGCCGTGGAGCGAGTCCCAAACCGCGCTGAGCACCCCGAATGCGGCCAGTCAAACCAAGCCTCGTCTGCTTTTGACACTACCAACTCTGGTAGGTACGAAGCGACACTGCTCGATTACTTGCTTCCGTTGATGAAGTGACAGAAGCGGATCACTGGCTTCTTCTTGGTCTAGCTTGTTGCGAATCGGAACAAGGAGCTTGCGAAGCGCGGCTTCGATCGCGCGGGAGGCTATGGGTCAGCGGCGATGGCTGGCACCCTCTCAATGTTGGACATCCATCGACGGAGCTCCCAAATGAAGCTACCCGTTGATTCAAGCAGGTCCCTCACCGCCTATAACCAGCATACCAAGCTTGATGTCGTGATCGAGATGAGCCTGGCCGATCCGCTGCCTGTGCCCTATTTCGAGTTTTTTTCAACGTGCCGGCGGCAGTGGCCACCATCGCGCTTCGGAACAAGGCGGTGGTCAATGACGTCCTGCTCAAGACGCTCCTCTTATCGGCGTCAACCCGATGCATATCGGAGCCGAGACCGGAACGATCGCAATTTTCCATACCCGGGGCCAGCCCCTGACGCATCATCCGCATGCACATTGCCTCGTTGCCCGGCAGCGGGCGGGATTGCCCCTGATGGAAGCCGGGTTGGCTAGCGCCCCGGCTTCCTCCTTTCGTTCGGGTTCGATTACGATTACCGGCGGCTGTTCGTGCAGTGCCTGCAGGAAGCGTCTGGTGACGCGAAACTCCAGTTGTTCGGCCACCCAGCGCTCCTGAGCGAAACTGGCGGCATTCGGCCGCCAGCTCAACGCCTTCGCAAAGTCGAATGGGTCGTCACGCCATGCTGCGTTCGGCGGAACCAGAGCAGGTTCTTGTCTATCTCGGGCAGCTACACCCCCATCGCGTTGCGACCGCTAACAATCGGCTCCTCAGCTGTGAGCAGGGTCATCCGCTTGCGACGGAAGAATTGATCGCGCCGGCAACGAATTCGAAGTGATCACGCTCGCCATTGAGGAGTTCGCCGGCGCTTTCTGCCCTACAAGTTGCCGAACGGGTTTCCGCCGTACCCGTCATCTTTCATGGCAAACGCCTGCCGTGCCGCCAAGCTCGCACACAGCCGAGCGATCCTCGAAGCACCAGAGCCGCGTCCGCCTGTCGACCTGAGCACTCCGCCATCCTTAGTGTCCGCCGCCCCGAGTTGTGCCTCGTCTGCAGAAGCCACATGGTCGACCGGGCTCGCGCCGCGCGTGACAAGCTGCGTGCTCGGCCGAGTTACCACCGCTTATGCGCAGTGTGTTGCATGCCACTTGGCAAAACCGTATTGGCCCTTGAACACCGGCCCGAGATGTTCTTTGGTGGCACCGCCCAGACGCACTTGTCCACTGACGGAGCCGTCCTGTGCGAATTCGCCCTTGAACCCGTAGAACAAGGAAATCGGCACCTGCTCGTGCGCAGCCTCGAAGTGAATATGGCGACCATGAACCTCACCAGATATGACTCCGGAGGACGATGCAGTGTGGTGGACACCCGATATGAGTTCACCATCCTGCTGAATCTTGATTTGGTGTGTCGCAGACCCATGAAGGAACTGCATTTCGACACGCCAGCGCCCTGAGAAATTCACTTCCGCTGGGAAGTAGGGAGTAACTTGAACGATGCACAGGGGCCTACGAAATGCGGATGCCAAAGCGCGGCCGACGATATCCGCCTCGTCATCGGAGAGATTCACGGGATCCAGGATGATTGACGTTGGCGTGGACCAAAAATCGTGGATCAGGATCCGCGGTCGTTGTTGCAAGAGCGCAAGCCTTAGGTCTTCCGCATTAAAAGGAATGACGCCGGCATCCCAGATGATTTTCAACCGAACAGCTGCCCCAAAACCCGCCCAGGGCAGCACTTCCGTGGTAACGCCTGGCAGCGAGATGATGTAAGCCTCAATCCGTTTCAATCGCGGAAGCCACTTATCCCGCTCGTCTTTCGCCGACTGAGAATTGATCCAGCGGTCGAGCGCAATTACGGCCCCAACCACCTCCTCCTTGCCGACCTTCATCGACCTGCCAAATGCCTGGTGAGGCGTTCCGTTCCACCAGATCGACCTGCAAAGCCGCTCCTTACCAAGAACGATAGCAGTCGATTGTGGCCCCCGGATATACTTGCCACCTGCGTAAACGACCAAATCGGCTCCTTTCTTGATCCAGCTGTCCGGCTTGTCTGGAGAAAGGCCGGCGGCATCGACGAGAATCGGCACACCGCGCGCTCGTGCTAAAGGGAGGAGCGAGCTCAATGGCAATGCCGACCCAATGTCCATGCGACCGAGCAAGCAGATCATCGCTACGCTTCCATCCAGTGCGTGCGCAAACTCCTCTGTTGTACTAATGCTGACGATTTCAGCGCCCGCCACGCGGAGCGCCTGTTCATAGGCAAAACGCTGGTCGGACGGAATCAACACGGTCTTGCGTAGCCCGGACGTATTCGGCAACCGCAACATCAGTTCCGGGTTGTTTCCTGCAATGCACGCCGCAGTGGCTAATGCTAGCGCGGCTGTAGTGCCGGCAGTGATGACACCCCATTCGGCGCCGGTGAGTTTAGCCATCCTTTCGCCTGCGGCTTCCGCGAGCTCGTCTAGGTCGACGAACGCCTGGGCGGCCGCGTTCATTGCCTCGATGACCTCGTCGCTCGGATTGCTTCCTCCATAATTCGTGCGGACGCCAGCGCATTGGATGAATGGCTCGACGCCGAGTTCTCGGTAGATCCACCCGCGCGCGTGGTCGCGTTCGGACAGAATGACAGCCTGTGGGATGTCAGGCCGCATAGTCATGTCCCCTCGTCGCAAGTACGATGGGTGACCTAACGCAAAATGCTGTGACGACGAGGCGAATGACGCCATGTGTTTTCGAGACAACGGAGGCTCCGGCACTTGAAATTGCTTTGTCCATTCCATGCACGGCGATCCGCGCTGCTATTCCGGCCACGCGGCCTAGCAACTCCGCGACTGTTTCCTTTAGTTCCCGCAGACGGCCCGAGAGGCTTTCAAGATTGACTAGAGGATGTCGTTGGCCAGACGAGGTCATGTTCGTATAGCAGCTGTCGTAGACGCGACACCGCAGCACCGCGCTGACCGAGTTTTCGCAAGCAGATGTGCATTGCTGACATTCCCGGCCGCTGTCACCGTGAGCCAGTTCGGTCCAGTCCACGATGGGTTCGGTCACGTCAACGACTTGGTTCCATGATGCTCCGTCGCCTTCGCCGTAGCCGAGGGAGGAGGCAATTGACAGGCCCGACGCCGAGTGACCTCCGCGCTTGGTGATCGCGCCCGAGAGCGCATTATGAGCTTCCGTCAAGAAGGAGAGCTCGCTCTTGGTGCAGATCTGAGCGGGTAGCAATTCTGCAGGCGACAAGGCAGGCGCGACTATCAGGGCTACGGGGAGAGCAGATAGTGGTTGAGGTTGCATGCCAAACACCTGCAGGTGAGTTTGATCAGCGTGATGTTCTTCAATGTAGCAGTGACACGCTTCTGTGATCCAGATCAATGACTAGCGTTAGTAGTTGACCGGGCGGCACAACTTTGCACGCAGGCGCCATGACGCGGCGAGCCCTAACGACCACAAGGTGTTCACCGTTGGTCGCGCGAAATTGAGAAAGCGAATACCTCCTCACAGCACGACCTGCATCAGTTTGTCGTGCACCCCAAAGGCTCGATCGCGCGGGTTAATCATCAGAATTGATCGAAACACGCATAGTCCTCAATCATCAATCCAGTCGCCTTGAACGAACCTTAGCCCCGACAACTCTCGATTATTCTTTCCTTTTCGACAAGCTGCAGATATCGGCTGGTCGTGGGGCGGCCAACCGAAGCTGGGCCTTGGACATCGATCTCAACAACAGTCCGAACAGGCCGCTCGCACCCGAAAACTCTCGTTTCCAAACCTATGGCCGGGATCATTTTGGAGCGCTGGGTGCAAGAGTGACCAACGATATACTTCGTGGCAGCATGAATGAAGATGTCAAGATCGCGCTCAAAGGGCTTTAAATAGAGCGGCGTCGCTCAAGTATTATCCATGGTCGCGAGCGCACCTGGGTACGACCGCTGCGCCGAAGGCGCGTTGAATGTGGTCGCGTCGCGCGCCTCGACTCCTCCTCAACGCCGTCCCCATACTGCCAACCTTCCAAATCATCGATGACGCCCTCTGGTCGTGGCCCAACTCAGCCACCTCGAGTTCGGAGCCGTCCGCCTTTCCGGAAACACCCGGATCGCGCCGTGCGCCGCAAACAAATCCAGCTTATCTCGATCAGCTATATCATCGGAAGAACACGGCATTCGCATTGGCAGTCCGCGAAAGGTAGTTCAATAAGCTACCTACGCTTCGTGAGGATCGCCCGCACTTGATTGAGCGCGCAGAGCGCTAGACTATGGTGCAACGTCTACCAGCAGCACGCTTTTGGGAATGGGTTCACGGACTGTTATTGCCGTCTTCGTGTCCGGCCCAGGCCGTCGACACCACCTTTCTGATGAGCACGACTTCAGCACCTAAGCCGCTACGATCACCTCTCTTCAATTTGCGACCCGCATACGACCGCCGCGTCCGCAGCAGGGCGGACGGACCGATCACAACGTTAACATAGGGATCCTACCGGCCGTTGAGCTTTCAGGAGCGTCATGAGCCCGTGATCTCACCTCGCCTAGTGGTCCACAGCGCCCCGTGACAATCGGCGACGAAATAGAAGCAGGCCGCGTTCATGGTAACAGCGTCTATGTTATGGCTCTACAGCTGCGGGCCCGTCATTCGCTTCGCATTCCGCCGGAGCAAACCACGGTCGCCCCTTTCATTTAGCTAGATCTGTATGAGCGGCAACGGAACTGCGGCCGTTACTCAATAAGACGCTTACGTCGCGCCTTGACGACGCACTAAGTCCGGCTGGACGTTGCCAGCTTTCGCATCGCATTCTTGACATGAAAGTTGACGGTGTTCTCGCTCACTTTCAGGATGACTCCGATAGCCCAGGATGACTTCCCCTCCTCGACCCATCGCAAACACTGTCTTTCTCGTTCCGACAGCACAACCTCTTTCTCATCCGCCATGAATTTCTCCTGTAGTCCAGAGAACAGGAAAGCTTCAGCAAATGGCATACCACTCAGTGGCGCCAGCAAATTGTCGGCGAGGCAGGACAAGTTCTTCGGCGATTGCCACGCCATTCGCGCGAATCCTGCCATCCCGCCACAGCCCTGTCGACAGGCTTGCGACGTATGTCGTCAACCTGACAGCAGCATTGCGACAATCGCGCCTGTTCGATATTTTGCGCCAAACTCTATGTGAGCCGGATATCACCCTTTCACTAAGCGCTCCTCCCCGCCGAGGAGTGGGGGGCAATTCTCTCTGGGGGCCGCAGCACCAGGCTCGCGAACGAAAGTTCATTCATTTGCATCCAAAACCCTTCTTCCAGCTTTTGGGCACGACGCCAATCAATCCATAGCGAAAGCTTTGCGTTCGGCGCGCCTCCTACGCCGATCATGCAAGCCTTTGCGGTCCCAATAAACCTACCAATGCTGGTCATTGAGCGGCATCACGCCGAAACGATATGAGCAGTCACATTGGTCGCCAATCGCTCGTTTTCCAGGATTTAGGCATGCAGTATCAACCACTAGCCGTTCGGCCCACCGCAGGTCATCAATGCGCGCGGCCGTCGCCTGCCGAAATGCTTCATGTCCAGGTCTGCTCGAATGATGAGCTCTCGTTTCTGATGGAAGCGCATGATGGCCTGTCCGCCACAATCGCACAGCGGTCAGGGTTCAAGGGGCTCTGGGCGTCTGGTCTGTCGATTGCCAGCTCGCTCGGCTATCGTGACGCCAATGAAGCTTCATGGAGCCAGCTCGTCCGGAGCGTCGAGCGCATAGTGGACTCGACAGAGCTACCTGTGCTCGTTGATGGGGATGGCGGCTTCGGCAATTTCAACAATGCTCGCCTGCTCGCACGCAAACTTCGTCAGGCTGGCGCGGCAGGCGTCTCGCTTGAGGACAGCTGCTTCCCGAAGCTGAACTCGCTCATTGGTGAGCGGCATCCGCTCGCCGATATCGATGAATTCTCCGGTCGTCTGCGGGCTGTAAAGGATGCAGTCGCCGAAAATCTTGTTCTCGTGGCCAGGATCGAGGCGCTGATCGCCGGGCACGGATTGAACGAAGCTATCTTGCGTGCTCACGCTTATGCCGACGCGGGAGCGGATGCAATCTTGATTCACTCGCGAAAGAGTACCGCGGACGAGATACTTTCGTTCGTCACCGAGTGGCGGAACCGGCTCCCTGTCGTAATCGTTCCGACGACATACTATCGAGCGCCAGTCTCAGCCTATCGGGATGCGCGCATCTCCACAGTCATTTGGGCCAATCACTCCATGCGAGCTGCGGCAGCTGCAATGCGGCGCGTCTGCGATAGTATCGCAGCTCAAGAGAGCGTTGCGAGCATTGAACCTCAGATCGCACCGCTCAGCGAGATATTCGAGCTCCTGAGGTATGACGAACTCGCCGTGGCCGAAAAGCAATATCTGCAGCCCCGCTAGTCCATGGCAGCATGGATTTGTCACCTAAAGCTTTCTTTGTCAAAACCTGCCGATGAGCCCCTCACCTGTGGTCGTTCCCGCTTCGTGTCACCCGACGCGCTGCGACGTAAACTCCTGGAGACGCTCTGGACAGGGCTAAACATCTGTCCCTACGGCTCAAGGAAGCACGCACAGCAACTGATGTAAGTGTATGATCGAGGACAATTCATGCCTACCTCTTTCAATCTGCGAGGTTGCCTGACGCGTCCGCGGCAAGACCGTACAGAGGCGTTCACGACGCTTGCGGAGCAACACTCGGGATGAAGAAAGCGAATTGAAATGCCTGTGAATGTTCCCAAGCATGCTCTCATTCTTGCCGCTGGAGTGGGCTCTCGTCTACGGCCGCTCACAGAGCTAAGCCCAAAACCTCTAGTCCAAATCCATGGCACCCCCATCCTGCACAACGCGCTACATAACCTTGGGTGTCTTGGCGTGGAACACGTAACGATCGTTGTGGGGTATCGTAAAGAGGCGATCCAAGAGTCCTGCGGCAGCCGCTTTGGCAGTGTTGCGATTAACTACGTCGAATCCTCCGTTTACGACCGTACTGGGAGCGCCTATTCGCTCTGGCTGGCGCGTGACGCACTCCTTTCCGGAGATTACTTCCTTCTTGAGGGCGACGTCTTCTTCGAGGAAAATGTATTGCGGCAGCTGATCATCACTGAAGCGCCCAACGCTGCTGCTGTCGCTCCCTTCCATGAGCTGATGCAGGGATCGGCGGTCCTGTTGTCCGATCTTGGCTTCATTTCAGAATTTCGGTTGAAACAAACAGCGCGAGATCTTATCGCGGGTGGCCCCCCTCTCTACAAGACGATGAATCTGTTACGGCTGTCCGCGTCTACTCTGCGGACAGAGGTCATTCCGGCCCTAGACGATATGATCAGGGCCGGAGCTACCCAGGCCTACACCGAGGAGCTTCTTTCCTATCTCGTGGAAACACGAGGCCTGCTGCTGGCTGCGGTGAGATGCGATGGCCTCAGGTGGTACGAAATCGATGACGCGGAAGATCTGCGTACCGCCAAGCGCATCTTTGCAGAAGCCGACTACGTTTGATCCTATCGCCCAGGGGTGAAGTTCAAGACGGTCACGGAAGGTTTGTCGCTGCGCGTCTTCGACATTCGCGACTGCCTCTGACGCCGGGCGGGTAAAAACGGCCAAGAACCGTAAGCTTGACGGAGGCCGCAATCAAAGCGGCCGCCCATTGTCTTAGCAGAACGCGAGCGCTTGTCCCGGCACAGAATGTGAAAACAACATCCCAAGTGATGGTGGTAGCGAAACAGTCATTTTGCGCCCAGCCGCTTTGGCCGCGGGAATGGGACGAGACCTAGACCTTGAAGGAGGCAGGTGACTTCGATTTGCTCGCTTGCGCTTTTCCGGATCGAGACTTTCCTGCAAGCGACTGCTCCGTGGAACTAATCTCTTTGAAGTCGACTCTGAAGCTGGTTCTTGGCGCGCAAAGTACATTCTCGCCAAATTTGATCGGAATACGGCCGGAGCAATCAAGGCTCTCTTTGACGAAGACCGGCGCCGAAGTGGACATTTCAAGCAGGCGCGCCTCCTGGGCGGAGGGCAGACTCGCACTAATCGTCACCCATTGCTGGGGTCTTTCCCTCTTATTCATCCGCTATGATATCAGATCCGTTGCCTATCTCTGCTCAGAGATCACCGTGTAAAGTGCGGAAGCATCGTTGAGAGCGGTTCACGCGAACAGGTACTGCTCGCCCCGAAGACGGATTACATGAAGTCCCTGCTGAGGGCGGTGCCCAACTCTGAACTCGGCCTGGAAATGGAATCATTAACTTCAAAGCTTTGTTCGCAGCCAATAGGGCGGCGGCACTTGCCGGCGCAGAGGTGATAGCTGCATGAGGCGAAAAGCGCAGATGGTATTTGCAAGCAAAATTGCCCGCGCATTAGTCACGCCTGTTTTGACGGTAACAAGCGTATTCATTCTTATCCGCTGCGAGGGCGATCCCGTAACCGTCTTACTCGGGCCGGATGCGACCGCGGACATGAGCGCCGCATACTCGGGCGAATTGGGGCTCGACCGCCCGATCCTGGGACAGTACCTGGCCTATCTCCATAACGTCGTCCGAGGCAGCTTAGGCGTTTCTTTACGTCTACCGACAAGGATGCACTTGGTGTCGTCCTCAGCCACCTTCCGTTGACGCTAATGCTCACCTGCTCTGCTCTTACCTTGGCGGCGGTCGCGGGCATTGCGGGAGGAATAGCTGCCACGGTGTTTCCATCGAGCTTCATAGGCCGTGCGTGCACGATCGCGAGCCTCGTGGGATTGTGCGTTCCCAGTTTCTTCCTGGCAATCGTCCTGATGCTGGTGTTCTCAATTCAGCTCAATTGGTCGCCGACTGGCGGCGCTGACAGCTGGCGCGGCTTGGCCTTGCCGGCAGTAACCATGGAGGCCGCAAGTTCGGCTGTGCTTGCCCGCTACACGCGCGTGGCCGTTCGTGAATCGCTGGATAGCCGGTATGTGTTGGCTGCGTTTATGCGAGGCATTCCGTTCTCGCGGATAGTGATCCACCACGTACTGCCAAATGCGGCGGTGCCAATCCTGACCATACTTGGCCTGCTCATCGGCGGAGCGGTAACTGGTTCGACGGTCGTCGAGACGGTCTTCTCATGGTCCGGGTATCGGAAATCTCTTTCACATCCCTCGGAAACAGAGATATTCCAGTGGTACAGGCAATTGTCCTGCTTGCTGGCACTGCGATGATCATGACCAACCTGGCCGTCGATCTCGGTTACACCTGGCCCGATCCGCGGTCGAACTCCTCGGAGACATAGATGAGTACCGTCTTGGCACGTGATTGGACTTGGAACATCTTTCGTTCGCCGAAAAGCCGGACGCGATCCACGTAGGCCACCCAAGCTGGGACTCTATGGTGCCTCCATATGGATTATCGGATGTCTGTTGATTGCCGCACTGGCCCAGGTGATCTCCTCCTATCATCCAGCACAGATCTCCTTGGTGCACGGCTTTCGCCACCACTGCTCTTCGGCGGCACGCTGGAACGTTTGTTGGGCACCGACGAGCTCGGCCGGGACGTGCTGGCTCGCTTGATATATTCGATCCAGATCAGCATGCTCGTTGCGGCTGGCGGGACCTTCATCAGTACGCTGCTCGGCGTTTCATTGGGCTTTCTCGCTGCCGAGCTTGGCGGAGTGATCGACGAGGGGGGTCATGGCACTTGTCGATATGGAGGCTGCTGTGCCGTTCATGATCACCGCACTCCTTGTCGTAACAATATCTGGCAATTTCCTGGTACTTCTTGTGTGGCTTGTGGGCTTGCACGGTTGGGAGCGCCACGCCCGCATCGCGAGAGGACTGGCTTTGACGGCCCGCAATCGACTCCATGTGACGGCGGCGCGGACCTATAACGCTTCGGGGGGCCATATCTACGCAAGGCATAACTGCCTGCCTGTGCACCCACCATTGTGGTCGGCATGACGCTTGGGCTCACCGAGACGGTTTCCTGGAAAGCACCCTGAGCTTTCTGGGACTGGGGATACAACCGCCGATGTCCAGCTTGGGTAATATGGTGGGGATTCGGCAGAGACTATTTGATGACCGCATGGTGGATCGCGCTCGCGCCGAGCCTCGTCATCGCAGCGACAGCGATCGCACTCATGACAATCAGCGAGTCGCTACGCCAGATGATACCTCGCTAAGCTTCCTTCACATCCATCTGAGGTGCCGTCATGTCGCGTCCGGACTTCGAAAGCTCAACAAATCAAATGGTCAGGAACGTTCCTCTGTATCGGCAAAAGAGGAAGTTCACTGTGGACCATCTTCCCTGATGATGGTCATGTCCGCGCTGGACCAGCGATATCAGCCGAATGAAACAGCTGAGCTCGAGATCTGGCGAGAGGCAACCACCATTCACGACGGCTGCGGGCCGGTTGGTCTGGCATTAGCTCTCAAACGCCGGGCTTCGCAACCCTCGTAGTCGTGAGCCATGATCAGCTTTTTCTTCAGTCTCGCGCTTCACAAGGCGGCGAGGTGGAGGTGATGCAGATTCTCCAGGAGCGAGATCTCGCCGAAGCATGCCAGCGCGGCATCCCTGTCCATATTGGCACTTACAGCCCCGACGACCTCTCGAAATGGATGGCGGTGGGGTGGTATCCCATCGCGATGGTCAGCATTGAGTTCGAAGGTAAAACCATCACTCATTGGGTGGTTGTGACCGGGGCCGACGTCAATTACGTGTTCTTCCATGATCCTCTCAAAGATCCCGCCGAGGAAGATGCTGCCACGCGCGTCGACCACGAGAGCTTTGCCAGCATGACGGAGTTCGGTGCCGACCGGGAAAGGGCGGTCATTCTTGCTGGACTCCAAAGTTGGCGAATGTTGCGCTTCCGCTGCCCAGGATTCATGCTAGCCCTCAACTTCGGCCTGACACGCCGAGCGTTTCTGGTCCCGGACGTTGATGTATTTTTGGTAGCCGCTAAAAGCCAAACATAGCCACCATCAGCTGATTCGAATGGTGCCATCGGTCGGCAGCGCCGGTATGCGCAGCGTCCGACATTAGCATAACCAGCCGTCAGGATGGCCTGCCCTGCATTCCTACAGCGCGCTAGTCTAATGTGCGTTTTCCGGGGGCAGAACGGTTAGGCCGCAATTGTGGCCGACTACCTTCACGTGTCTTAATTCATTCGCGTAGTTCACCGCACTTCCAGCTGCCCTCAGAACGCATCATGCGCACTGGATCGCACGATCGCGCGTCCACACATTCTCCATTTCGCCCTCTGGCAATCTCCCGCTCCGTACCGATCGGCTCGAGGCTTACCGCTGATGGGTACGGAATTCCGCATTGCCTTCGCCCCACCGCATCCGATCTTAAAAGATCTATGAAGATAGTTCGCGAAGGAAGACTTCTAGATTGCAGATCAACCAAAGTTGTTTTCCGAATCTATCGTTGGCCGCTTGAGAGTGGCGTGCATACCATCGTCGGAGAGCGCCAACATCGAGATAATCGGCGATCGCGGGACAGTCTTTGAAGATTAAATCTCGAAACGGCGCCGAGCGCTGGTCTGTCGCCCACTTACCTAACGGCAACGGAAACCCGAGCTTCTTTCTCGTGATCACGCTTGCGGGTATTCGATCTCTGTAAAGAGTGCGCAGAGCGGCCTTGGAAACGTCGAGCGTCTCGCTAAATTTCTCAATCGAAGTGAAGGCCGCCTGAAACGGGGCGAAGGCATGCTTCCAACGCAGATGTTCTGAGAACGACATGCGCAGAGCCGATGCAACGATACGATGGTCTGTGAAGGGCACTCGAGCCTCCACCCCGGCCGCCATTGTGGTATTGTCGACCATTTCGAGCAGCGCCGATAGATGATGCCGTACAAAGAATTGCCTTATGCGATCGACCGGAGTAGCGCCGCCTGAATGGTAGGCGTGGTTCATCCAATCGATCAGCTCGGCATCGTAAGCGATGTCCTTTCTCCATACCGATGTCGCCAGTGCCAGCTTCTCTGATTGGGGGAAGTAGGTGTAACGCCCAAGAAAGAGTTCGAATTCGCTCGCCTTGAACTTGGGAAGGCCGATATGACGTCGCGCCGGGCGGCCAATGACGTCAGGCAAAGCGGCTAGCAATGCCTGTCGGCGAAGGTCGAAGGGCAATCTGAAGATCCGGCTATATCCAAGGAATATCTCGTCGGCACCCTCGCCGGTCAGGAGAACCTTGTGAGAGTGGCCGACCGCCCGCGCAAGCGAATACATCGCCGCTTCGTTATGCATGCCGACTGGATGACCACGTAATGCGGTAAGGCGCTTAACGACATCGAGGCTCGTTGCCCCGGGCAGCCGAACCAAGACGTGGGCGAGCTTGAGGGATTTAGCGACCTCGACAGCATAGGGGCTTTCATCGTACTCATCATCGCATACGACGCCAGTGAAGCATGTCGGCCTTTGTGAAGATTGCCTTGAAAGCTCGAAGGCCAAGACACTGGAATCGAGCCCTCCGGAAAGCAGCGCGGCGACTGGGGTGTCGGCGGCCAAATGTTCCTCCACGGCGCCGCCGATCAACGTTTCGAGAGAACTGCAATCACCATTATCATTGAGGCGCGCAGGATCCCACCAACGCGTATGCTCGCGCGATTGCGCTGTGATCTTCAGCCAGCTGCCAGGTTGCAGCTTTTGAATATCTGCAAACAGCGATCTCTCGCCAAAGACGGCACGGTAGGAGAGGAAGCTTGATAGCCCAACCGGATCGAGCTTTGAGCGAACTCTTGGCCAATGCAGGATGGCTGACGGCTGTGAGGCAAAGACAACGCCATTGTCTGCGCAAGCGTAGTACAACGGCTTAATTCCGAGCCGATCTCTGACGAGGAACGCTGTGCCGGTCTTTTGGTCGTGGATTGCGAAAGCAAACATTCCCCGCAGACGTTTGACACTATCAATCCCCCAACAAGCAAATGCCTTGCAAAGTACCTCCGTATCCGACTCTGTCCGAAAGCGGTATCCGAGCCGGAGCAAGTCTCGCCTTAGGTCTCGGTAATTGTAGATCTCCCCGTTGTAAGTGACTGTCAGGCCGAGCTCATCATCGAGGAACGGTTGATTCGACCGAGGGTCCGGATCGATGATAGAGAGCCTCCGATGCGCGAAGGCAAACGAGGACGTCACGCAACTGCCACTCGCGTCGGGCCCGCGGTGGGCGAGCCTCTGAACGCAACGCGCGAGGTTCCGTTCGGTCACTGATTTATCGGTAATGCGTCCAATGAATCCACAAATTCCACACACAGCTAGCCCTCCTCATGCGTGCTAAGCCGGCGCCCAGGCGGTCGGGTCGCCGGCTCGCCGGCACCTCTCGATAGGCTGGATGCTCCAGACGCCCTCCAGAGCTTAGATCACGGTCAGGTCGCGGAGCCGCAGTGTGCTGGCAACAAACTGGCCTTCGTTGACCTCCTCGAAAAGCGCGAGCTCAAATAGTAGGTTTACCTGCCGCGCTGCGCGCCAAGTCAAACCTGACCCTTAGAGGCTAAACACCACGAACGCGCGTCCGAACCTCATCGGCCAGGTCTCGTTCCACGAGCCACTTCGGAGGCTCAATCCGTGGTGGAAGATATAGAGCGCGATAGAGCCGATCGAGTTCTTCGGCGCTGCGTGGAACGTCCGAGGAATCCAAGAGTGCGGTCATCATGCGCATTGGATAGAAGCAAGGCTTGCGCTTATCTTGAGCGATCAACACGTCTTGGGAGCGACGGGTAGCCGATCCGTCCAACAAACGCAGCCACACCTGGCAGAACAGCGCGTAGCCATAAAGTTGGGCTCTGGTATCCAAAGAAAGAGCTGTCTCTGAAGGCAGCACGGGGAATTGCAACTCGCCGATAATATCGCCCCTGCCCACTCGCTCCGAGAGATCGTGGACAGTCACCGCGAAGCTCTTCTCGCCATTGAGTATGGCATGCGTCCGCGCAAAACTGCCGCGATATTCGGGGAGTGGGCCCGTATAAAGATTAATGCCTCCTCGATCAAAGCCCGCGAGGATTCGGGCGGGGAAGATTTTGTTCCACATGACACTGACGAGAAATTTTCCGAGAGGAGGAACATCGTCCATCGACTCGAAAAACGGTATCCCGAAGCGATCTGCGACTTGCCAAAGCTCCTCACTGGTTTCATGCCGCCACCATGTTTTCTCGTACCGGGAAGTGCCGAGAACGCCGGCGATGCGGTCTTTGCCGCAGGTCTCAATGACAAACAGAAGACAGCGGGTCGCAAGTCCCCTGGTTCCGGCAAATACCACGCCGTTAGTTAGGCTCGCCATTTCTCGCCCTTGTGACGTTGCAAACCCGATTATTGGCCCACTCTACTCGTCATCAGCAGTCCGGCGGACCCAGCGATCGCTGAGCCGATCGTGAGCACATGCACAAGAGTGCCTGAGGCTTTGATCTTGAACGGTGCGATGTGGAGCAATGATAGGGGCACAAAGAAGGCAGGAAGAACGATGCCTAACTCAAGCGGCGCAACCGTGTGGTCAACTAGCAAGATCGCCGCGAGCACTGGCAGAGCGTAAGAGAGAGGTAGACCGGTCGAATAACCGCGATGGTCCAATCCGAAATAGTCAAAATATGCCAGGCGAAGAGCTCCGATCAATATCATGAAGGCTGTGAATACCGCAGATGCTGGCAGATCGATGAAAGATGCTATGACAATTGCCGGGATGACTGATCCAAAGATGAGGTCCGAGAACGCATCGAGAGCTTTACCAATGGCTTTGGTGGCCATCGTTCGATTTTTGGTACGCCGGGCAATTTCGCCATCCACATCATCAGCGATAATGGCCCAGAGTCCGAGCGCTATTCCTGCCTCCTGGTGCCCTCTCACTACTAACCCCATCGCTGCTCCAGAACAAAGGATCCCCAGGGCAGTAACGGCGTTTGCGCGGTCAGATAGGAAGGCGATCATCGGACCTCGATATTGTTGTTTCTGCCGAAGGCGATCGCAATCACGCCCTTGCGGCCGCTTGCGCACCGCAACTACGCTTAATTTGGGCGAGGTCCGCCAGGTCCGCAAACTACCAGTTCTAACAGGCGCGCTTAATGGTTCCTCGAGCTAAGACGGCCACTCTTCCGTCGCGCGAAGCTGAGACGAGACGAATCCGAGCATCGGCTAGCTTGCCCCTTCACCTATACAGGGTTAAATTCAAACGCTCCAAAGGACCGACCGCGAGGAGCACTCCCTGACTCGTCCTAGGCAAAGACGCAAAATGCCGCGAAACGCCCCAGGATGGTGCCGTCAATCGCGATGACCAAATCAACGTGCCGCTCCTCAGCTTGTGGTTCGGTCATTCGAGTGCGGCTTGCGGCGCCTGCGTGTGCCCACGCTCGTCGCGCCAGTCGGCTCGCGCAGTTGATTGCGACTCCCGGATCTTGCACAGCACAGCTCTGCCGGATACGCGCCGACCTCGGCCTGACGACCTAAACTGTACGGCAACGCCATTCGTCGGACTGCTGGTTGAAGCAGCCCTCGACCTTTTGATCTCTCGAACTCAAAAGACGCAGAAAAATCGACTGAGGCTCGGCCGACCGGCCGGAAGGCTGAAGCGCCCGCGACAACACTGAGTGTATCAACGCTGGTCGGAGCCGGGATCAGCAATTAGCGGCGCACCCCCGACCGAGATTGGGCCTTCTGACTTAGAGGGCTCGACCATTCTCTTCACCGGCCTCGATACAGGACGGGCTGCTGGTGGAGAAGGAGCCTCGGGCACAGATGTAGGGACCGGTGAATTCTGCAAATACTCGATCTTGGCCTTCAATGCCTCGATCTGGTCGGCCATCCGCTTCAAATCAGCTTGCTGCGCACCCATGTTGCGATTGAGCTCTGCAATTCCATCACTTGCCTTCTCAATCTCATCACTCGCCTTCTGTTGTCCCAATCGGATCTCCCAGAGAGCTTCCTTTTCTTCGTGTGACAAGCCTGTCATCTGAGCAGCTTCACGCGCCGATGACGTCCCGGAAAATGTCTCGGCGCTAGTCCAATAATAGGCACCCCCAGCGCACAGGCCGATGGAGACGGCCAAAAGCACGAGGATCCAAGAAAAGCGGCTTGAAGGCCTGTGCAAGTCGGGCGGCAACTCCGAGGCGTTCGCTTGATCAATCACATCCATGTCCAGTTCCTATTGGCATTTCTCGTTGACGCCATACCGGCCAACCGTCAAGTGGTACTGTCGGCGACAGCACCTCTTTGCCCAATATTGCCAGTGCTCAAGCTCAGTTCACGGCGTGCTCCGAGAGCCAGCGCTACCTTGCTGCTGTTACGGCAACTTCCTTGCCGTTGAAACTCCATGAATCGGCGGGGTTAAGTGAGCACTGACACACCAAGATGACGGATGACTTTCCTCGGGACTCCCACGATCTCTCCCCGCGGAGTGTTCTATTGTAAACGCAAACCTTCTTATGGCTTTGCCGATCCAGCGGCGAAAACGGATGGATACGGGGGGCTTAACGCACCCAGCGAGGACTGATGCGAGGTGGTGGAAGTCAGCCGGTTGCTTGCGAGACGCCGGGAGACCTTCAAACTTGCTTTCGATGATCAGAAAATCGGCGCGCAATTGGCGAAGATCGCAAAAAAACCGATGTCGCTCTCATCCTCTGGTTCCGCACCGCGCCGACCGTTTCGGCGACCGGGAGCGCTTGCCTCACATCAAAGTAGCCGAGCATCGGCTTACCGCGCCGCCGGCGCGACCAATCATTCGGGGGATTCAGGCCGTAGGGCGCCGGGATCCGGCGCGATTTCGGGTATATGCGCCGCATTCCACTGCCGAATGCAGGATAAGGCAGCGAATGTCACCTCAAGTTGTACCAAATTACACGATCTATGTTGCTACCCTTACGCGACTTCTTCCGAGGTTTGAATATGAAAAGACTTCTAGGACTTTTGCTGCTTGCCCAATGCTTCATGGTATCGAGCGAGGCCACCGCGCAGGGTCTTCCTGCTCCTTCATTCTGGAAGAATGAACGGGGTTCAGACCTGTTCGTTTTGTCCGCCAACAGCGGGGCAATACAAGGAACTTTCACAAACCACGCGCTTGGTTTTGCGTGCCAAGGCATCTCCTATCCAGCATCCGGAGCGGTTAGTCCCAGGGGGTTGTATTTTGTTGTCACTTTTGCCCAGTGCAATTCCTTTACCCGCTGGGTTGGCAAAATTAATGGCTCCAGAATGCCAACGTCATGGACCCTGTTCTACGTTGACCAGAACGGCAAGCCCGGCAAGTTGAAGGGCGCGGATACATTCACGCGCGTATGGTAGTCTCACTCTTCTTGCACGTCGCGACCTTCGACTGGCGCTCTCGCGAATTTGGCTGGTCGCTGTGAGACGTTGAGGCTTGCCTTTCGTAAAGCTCTGGGCTGTCCAGCGTCAATCAGCTTGGATGCTTGGCAGCCCAATGTTCCGGCGTAGCCGATGAATAACATCAAAAGGCCCCTTCCCGGATTCGAAACGGCAGTTTAAGCTTGTATCCAGACTGTGGGACGTTCCGCGCATTTAGCATTACTCTTCATGTTCTCGTTTTGAAACGGAGCGCGGGGCCCAGAAGGGGTGCCGCTAATATATATACGGCGTTCGTGTTGCGGCGTTTGGTTGACGGATGTGAGTTTTCAGCTCTCGATACTTAAAATTCTCGCCGGCCAACCGGAGGGCCGCGCCAGTCTCGCCGTCCTAAAGAATTACCTCACAGTGTTCTACACCAGCGGCCCGGAGTGGACGGCTCGCATGAAGCGATTGGCCGAGCGGGCACCAGGTCTCAATATTTTCGGGCAGAAATTGGTTGAGCGAGACTCCGGGCACTGGATCATAACAGAAGGGGGACGCGCCTTTCTTGCTTCACTGGAACGTGCGGTGGTGACGATCACTCAGGAGCGAGCGCTCGAAGACACGATCGAGACGCCTCTCCCAAGTAAACTTCCCGCGTCTCCTCTGACGTCGGGACGCCGCAATGCCAGTCGCAGACATCGCCGCCGCAATCGGCCGGCCGGGCGCGAACGCCACCCGCCATAGACCGCAAAGCGGATTGCGATTGTCACGTGCACCCACCAGGTAAGGAATCGATCGTTGCGCAAACAACAGCTACATCGCGGTCATTTAACTGGGGATACTGACGTGGCGGCTGGCACGTTAAAGTGGTTTAACGCGACGAAGGGCTACGGCATCATCAAGCCTGATCATGGTGGAGTCGACTTATTCGTGCAAATCAAGGCGGTTGAGAAGGCCGGCTACGCCCGGATCAGCTTCGGGTTCAAGACAGCCAGCTCAGGCAAAGTGTCCGCAGAAAATCTGCGCATCGGATGATTTTAGCCCTTCAGCTGCGGCCGGAAGAAAACTCTCGCTGCAGCCGCTCCATTCGGCCCGCGTGAAGTCCATCTCAAGCATTTGCCATGTTGCACGCGCCTTACAGACCATGCCGTCTGCGCAACAAAAAGCACAGAACGCATATTTGCGTCGAATCTCCAGGCTTCGCCGATCGTTTTCTGCATCTTGTTCGGAGAGACGATGAGAAGCCGTGCCCGTGCGAGGCTGGCTAGTGCTCGGGCTCGAAGCGCGCAATTCTGCGCGGTTCATCCCAGAGTTCTACAGGATCGTGCTCGAGCAGGTCCTCAGCACGTGCCTTGGCTTCGTCCTCGGTGGCACAAACTAAACCAATCGTCAGAATGATTTCGCCCTCGAGTGTGAGGACAACCGCCCGAAATGTTTTCATCGACCGGAGTTACACCTGTTCCCCGTCTCTTCCTATCCTTTTGTGTTCGGAGGCTGTGATTTTGCAAAGAAGCGCGATGGGGCTGCGGATAGCGCCCTCGATGCGGCACGGCTAGTCGCAGGAGTATGTTAGCGACTTTGTCGCACGCAGATCATCAGACATTGAATTGAGAGTCATGGCAGCACTGGAACAAGCGGGCTAGATCGTGCGCCCTATTCTTCCACTATTCTTGCGGCTGTTTCATGTCACCTATTGAGGCGATTAAACATTGGTATCTTTCCCTGGACGACGAACTGCAATCGGACATCGCGTACATGTTCGTATCTCTGACTCTAGGTGATCGCGAGTTTGCCCCCGCAGCCGCTGTTCGAAGACTGCTGCAATGGTTTGACGTGCGTAGTGCAGGCACGGAACACGAGGATGCTTTAGGCGCCGTCGCGTTTCGCGCTTCATTCGAGTACATATTTGCCGACCGTTTTACGGGTGCTGGATGGATCTTCCCGGAGCAAGTCTTCGACGTGATCCGCGACGCAGCTGAAGATAAGGAGCCAAGCAAGATTGCAACTAGCGCATTCCGGTTGCTGCGGACTCTTCCGGATCGGAGAGTAAAGTGGAAAGAGGCAGGTGAGAAATGGAACGCCCTGGTTAGCTCGAGACTCAACGATGATGCGCTGAGGCAGTGGACACAAGATCGGTTCCGGGCGAGCGAGTTCGGGCTCACGCAAGACTGAAAGCGCTTCTACTGGCTTCGGAACGCTGGGGACCTTGACGAGAGAAAAGAGCGCCGCCGCGAGTGTATGTCGGAAAACATCATCGCCGATGGCCATAAGACGTAGATCCGAAAAGGGAAGGTTAACACGACATCCCCGGGATTTGAGGTGCGTGAGGAGACCAAAGCACCAATCACACGTCGGTGATTGATGTGCAACGTGCATGATTTTTCCTCCCAGAGCGATTGGCGAACCTATTTGATGGACCTCAGGCGAAGAGCTCCGGGCGCAGGCTTACGGCCGAAAAAGCCGATCCATGCTGATAAGCGGCCCTGATCGGGCCCCGGTGATAGCCGTAATCTCCGGTGACCGTGAGCGCTCCTGCCGCGACCTTGTTCGCAACCTAACGAGCGGCGAAGAAGGGCGGCACAGCAACCACGGTTTTGGTCAGATTCGATACCGGACGCATGGGATATCGGATCGGCATGCCATGCTGAGGCGGTGCCGGCACTTGCGCTGGAGCGCGACGAGAAGCTCACCCGGTCAGTCAGCCTGTTCGCGTGACCTCGATCAGCCCTTCTTTGGCGTTGCCAGAATGCCTGTCACCCTATAAAGGAGCCCGCGCACCGTTCCGGGCTGTCTTTCAGCGGTCGCCCGCAGCGGGGCCCGTAGCTCAATGGTTAGAGCCGGCCGCTCATAACGGTCTGGTTGCAGGTTCGAGTCCTGCCGGGCCCACCAACTTTTTTCTTACTTACTCCTTTGTGCGGACACTTTGAGAACGACTCGGTTTCCGCTTTAAGAACCACTCGATTTCGTTTTGAGAACGACTCGATCGAAGATCCTCCTCAAAGAACTTTCGAATTTTGCCTCGATTGTTTCTCCAATTCTGGGGTTCGAAAAAAGAGAGGGGGTCAATTCAGCCAAATCCCGTGCCTTGCATATCCCGGATCCCACTCAAAGACCTCTCGAGGAAGAAGCTGTGATGAAGTCTCCGATGAAGTTCGTATTCCATGAGCAGGAGGTCGCCGACATCACGTTTCGCGCGATGGTGGAGGCCGGGCGCGTCGTTCTCCACATGGTGAATTTGAGCAGCCGCGAGTCCAGTGAGGACCTCATTGGAGAAGCATTCGCCCTTCCCTGTCTTCTATTCAGAGAAGGGATGGCAGCGACGCGGAATGCCCTCAGGCCCGCCGGGCTGGGCGGTTTGCCACGACACCGCGCGAGAGCCACAGATGTTTCTCGGTCACCTCCACAGCGACGATGTACGGCTCCTCAGGCACAAATTCGGCCTGCACAGCCTAGACTCCCTCGGTCATCAGGTCGCGTTCAAGGATTCGATCGCAGGCCAAACTCTGAAGCAGATCATGCTCCATGACCCGATCCACGCAGCGCTTTTCCGGAAGGCCGATGCGTCCCTGGACAACTGGGCCGAACAGGTGGCTTCTGAGGAGCAAGCGCGCCCCTGTCGACAGGCGACATGACGTGGGGCGATCGGCGATGGACTGCGCGCCGATTGCCCCAGCAAAGCCTTCATCACTAGCGTATTCCGGCACCGTGCGCCGGCCGAATGTTCCCGCCGCGCTACCTCCACGGCGACTGGCTGGACTATCTCTACTGGGATACGGAGCCGGATCCGTAAGCGAGGCCGCTTGTTGTTTGTTGTTGTTGTTGAATTGTGATGGGGTGCGACTCATAGGGTCTCGTGTTGCAAGCCTGATCGGGCATATCGGGACGACACCATGCGACCGAGCCCAACTTGTCATATTGGTGTCGGGCGCCGCTCCGTCTTTCAACGGCCGACCTTGGTTAATCGTTGATGAAGAAGAAGGTTCCAAGTCGCTCGGTCGGCTGTGTCAACTGGTGAAAAAGCCGACTTCCTAATCGAGGTTCCACCAGGCCATCGGCCCGATCACCAAAATCGGAAAAATTGTGAGGCGACGCGCATCCGCGGCTCGTTCGCTTGCTTCGCCGAGAAAATGATCACAATCGGGCTGCGCTGATGGTACCCACTCGGGTGCGGCCCTGCTCCTGTTCAGGACTGCTGCGCCTTCCATCGACGATGCTGCTCACGAAGCGCAGCCTCGGTTGCGGCAAGCTGGCGATTGTAGTCCAGTTCGCCGGCGCTTTTGGCAGCCACTTGCCCAGAAAGGATAAGAACCCGCCACGCCGCGTACTCGTGAAAAGGGTTTAGGCCGATCACGTTACCGACCGTGAGATCACTCGCCGCCCGCGCCAACAACAGCCTGGAGAAGGCTGTGATGGCAGCATTCATATCCCAATTCGAGACGAACAGCACCAAGGCGCACAAAGCAAGCAATGCGACCGATGCTACCTTTAACTTAAAAGACTCAGGACGGACTTTACCAATATCGATTCCGCCATTCACCGCGACGAAGGCAGCAAGCGAGATCGCTGCGTCGTAGTAGCGCTGGAGTACAGTCGGATCGAACACCTCACGCTGATAGTGCTTCCGAAGTAGTTCTCGCGTGTCGACAAATCCCGTCGTCGATTGGCACAAACTTTATCAGTTCGAACAGATGCTGATGATCTTCGGTGAACTGATATTTGGCGGCGGCTCTCCAATTGAATGCGGGCAATTCCGCCTGAGATGGGTGAAATGTCCAACGCTGGTAACTGGGATGACGATGGAGTGCTCGCGTCCAGGAAATCGCCTCCGGCGATGTTGTGAGGGTGAAGCGGCTGGCAGACTTGAGATCGAAAAACCATTGGCGCATGTCCCGAATACGCCGCTGGTCAAATAACCCTTGCTCGATACCTTGCATACGAGCAGCCTCACGGCCCTTGTTTCTGTGCTTTTCTCCGAACCAAAGTCGAGGAGGCTTACCTGCGCGGATCGATCCTCGTCATCGCCGTAGAACTCGCAGAATGGGTGGTGGGCGTTGCCGCCATTGGGATCGACGAACCTGAAGTGCGCTTGCCGGAGAATGGCCCTCGATGCGCGCGACCTTGCGGAGCGAACCACACGAGCACCGAACTTACCGCACGATGAGCACTGGATGTCGGCGCAGATCGCGTCGCCTGACGCGCTGAGAAGCTCAGCTCCATCTCGTTCCGCTCGGACTTTGGCCTGTCATCAACACCGCGAGCTGGTCTACATCGAGTTCGCGGGCGAATCTGACTGAAAAGGCAGTTGCGGGCATTTACCCCCAAGCACATTGATTCTCGTGCGTCGGACAGACGATCGATCGACGCAACAGTACACTACATATCGGGATTAGCTTGAGGCCGAGTCTACATCCGCGCCGGCAAACGCCTCGCCGCGCCCCTGCCCGATGTGCCCAGCCGTCGGCTGGGCTTGTCCCGCCAGGCAATCTCGGATGGCCGCATCGGCAAAATCACTTTGTTCACAGATCAAATGACAACCACCTCGGCTTCACCACTTGCGAACCAATCCCGCTCGACGACGTTGCGCACCAGCTCCTCGGGCGCCTTTGTATAGCATACGATGGCCAGGCTCTCCTCCGCCCGACTACACGTGACATAGAGGAGGCGCCGGGTTCTGTCGTTGCTGATTTCCGAACCGGCGGCCAGATTCTTGCGGTCGGTATCGCTGGGCGGTTCAACGCCAAAGAGCTTGTCGTATTTGAACAGGAAGCCCCGCGCCTCCTCGTCACTTATAACCACCATGACGCGCGGAAACTCGAGCCCCTTCACGCCTTGATGTGTACCAAACGGTGATCTTCCGCTGACGTATTCGTCATAGGCTTCAATTTGCTCGAAGTTGGTGTTCAGCATCTCGCGCCAGGCCAAGACTTCTCCGGGCTCTCGTTCATCATTCTCATCCGAAAAAGTATCGTCCGGCGCCGCAAACGGCGCCAACGCCTCCGGAACATCAAAGAGCCCGCTGGCCGCAACATTCTCCAGCACTTCCCGGAACGTCGGCTTGTGCGACGAAGCGAATAACGCGAGCAGAGCATCTGCCGCGTTCTTCGCAAGTCTGAGCTGCTCGCTGCCCCCTGATTTGAGAGCGTCCGGAGCTAACAGAGGTGAAGACTGGCGAACAATGCTGGCGAGGGCAAACGCGTCATCTGACCGCAGCGCTTTGACTGCCGGCAGCACCTGTCGACTGAAGAAATTCAACGACGGAGACGTTCCTTCGAGAAGCGAGATCTGAACGCGGTTTTCGCGATAGAGCGGGCGAAACATCTCGGCAAAGCCAAACCGCACCGCCGCCATATGGTGTTCCAAAGTCAGCGTTTTGAAGTTGCGAGGCTGATCTTTCCAGGCTGGATCGCCTGTGACTTCCGCCATTCTATTGGCGACATGCTGCTCGACGCGCTGCTTATCGCTGTCGGCTTCCTGAACCGCGAACAACCTGACGTGTCCCTCCGGCTTGTCCGCGCGCCCAATCTGGGTGACGTCATCCACTTCGCTGCGAATGCGGTTAAGCAGGCGGATGACCCGGTGAGGACACCTATGGTTCATAGCCTTGCGCGGGAAGACCCAGCCGTCCAGGCCCTGGCCAAGATCCACCTTACCATCGGCGTAGATGCGCTGCATCGTGTCCCCGAGTAAGCCGAGCCCAAAATGCTCCGCATTATCACGCTGAACTTTCAGCAAAGCTTCCATGAGGTGACGGTTCGTATCCTGGCTCTCGTCGACCAGCAAAATCGGGTATCGCGAAATCAAGAGACGCTGAAGCGTACCTTTTGACGTGAGAAACTCTGATGTGATGCCAATCACCTCAGCGTGGTTCAAAGCGTCTCGGGTCCGATTGTCTCCAGTCGGGCTGTAAACGAACTTCACTATTCCATCGAGAGCGGTCAGACGCCGCTTCCGGCTCTCAAGCGAACGGACATTCTCTTGGTAGGTCTTGGTCGACCGATTCTTCGTACCGGCGACTATTGTCTCAAGCTCCGCAATTCGTTTCGTCAATGACGTCCTTACCCACGACCGGATGTCCTCATTGTGCCCGGAGATCAAGGACCAAGCGAAGGCATGTATCGTCGAGACGTCAATGCGCGGATCATAATCCAATCGGCGAAGAATCTCGTCGCAAGCCGCATTGGTATAGGTGATGACACCGAGCTTTTGCCGGGACAGCGCCAGACGCCGTCCAGAACTCTGTCTTATGTGCTTGATGGCCTCCACCAAAGAACGCGTCTTTCCCGAGCCAGCACCGGCAAACAGAAAGAAGCTTTTGGGATGGTCCAAGTCCAAGCACGTCGCAATGACCCGATCGGCGTCTGAATCGCGATGATCATCTTCGCTGCGTAGATGGTCAGGCATCTGTGGACTCCGGTTCCGTCGAGAGCAGTTCAACCTGCTTTCTTCTCAGTTGAGTATCCAGCCACTCAAGCCCCTCTCCGATGTAGCGCGGGATCTTGAGACTTTCGAAATCCTCCGCCACCAGAATATTCAGTGCAAAGGCTCCTTTGTCCGCATTGTTTCGGAGAGCCTCAAACAGCTGTTCTCCGATCTTTGCGACGTCCGTTGCTCCCGCAATCGCCTCTCTGAACTTTCGGACCAAGCCCGCGCCTTCCAAGCGCCCGAAGAACGCCATGTTCTCAAACGCGAGCGCATCTTCGAATGTGTAAGGCAGAGCAGCTTGCGCAGTCGTGGCGGTCTCTGGCCAAATGACCTGGACCGGCGTTTGGTACGCCACGCAGACCTCGTGCATCAGATCACCCGGAAGCTTCTTGATTACGGTTCCATCCAGCAACTCATCAAGGCTCGATTTCTGCGGCAACCAGGTTTTGAGCGTGTCGTTGTTCGTCGTAAGCCCGGCGCCCAGCTTCGGCTGGGCGGCGTGATAGCTGATCTTCTCCTTGGTCGACTCCGTTGCAGGAGTCACTTTCTTCCCCTGGGCATCGAGATCTGTGATCACCAATGTGGTGAGCCCTAGGTGATGGACGAGCGGCTTCAGCCTGTGCGCATGGCTACCGCCGACCTCGAGAATGGTGACATACCCTTGGTCCACCCTTGGGAAGCCGCGGCGAATGAAGTGAGGAAGTAAAACGCGCTCGGCAGTTCCCTCGACAAGGATAAGAGCATCGGCAAAGAATAAATCCGCGTGCTGGGCACGCAGGTAACGAGCGACAAAGCGCGATGTCTCATCCGACTTTCCGAACGCATTGGTGAGGTTCACGACGATGGAGACGGGAACCGCAATGCCGTTCAAGCCCGCAGGAAGGCGTCGGAAGTACCTCAAGCAATCATACTGGATTTCGTGAGCGACGTGACTGGAATGCGTGCTCACAATTAGCTGAGTCCTCAGCAAAGTGCTGGAACGCAAATCCTCATGCGCCCGGAGAACGTCGTATGCTTTCTTGATAAATACTTGTTGGACTTGCGCGTGCAGGTGCGCTTCCGGCTCTTCAACAAGCACGAGATGCAAGGGCTCGAATTCAGTCGCGTTGGGGTTACGTGCAGCCTTGCCAACCCGCATCCACGCGTCGCGAAAGCTCATCAGGCGGAAAATCATGGAGATAAGGTTCTGATAGCCGAGGCCGTTGTTTGCCTCCGGTAATCTTGCGATCGGCACCAATTCACCGCCTTCGCGTACCACGTCCACTTCGAAGGTAATGGCGGTCTGATGGTTCAGACCGTCTACAGGATGTATTCGGGTCGCTACCCGCGGCTTGGGATCCGTGACCCCGGGGTATCCAAGCCTCTCGACCTCCATGAAGGCGCCTTTGAAGCTTTCGGTGAGGCGGAGGTCGAACGCTTGCTGGGCGGCTTCGATCGCTCGAAGCGCATCCAGATCACTCGCTTCCGGGTATTCAGAGGGATCGAGATGCGTTCGATAATAGGCCCGCAGCTGCTCGGATAAGCGTCCTGGCGAGCGTGTCGTAAGACCATCTTCGTCCTCTCGCTCATTCTGTGTGCCGCCAAATCCTCGCTGAGCGTTGATCTCGTTTACTCGTATCAGGCCGGCGAGTGGATCACCGTCGAGCGCGGGAACGACCGGCGCGAGCTGCTGAGGTACGGCAATGGAGTTCGCGGGCTCGACAAGCTTCAATGGATCGAGCGGATAGGATCTTACAGTTAGATATTGATTTAACCGACGCGCCAGGAAATCCATCATGTCGGCCGGCCAGACTGTAAGGTACTTCAGCTCGTCCCCTTCAGATTCCGGCGAAGCCCCTGCGCCAGCCCCTCTTATGGCAGCCGCGTCCGTCATCGCCTGCACGAAGGCCTTGTGAAACTCTACGGGATCCTTCGGCTCCAGTCTCAATCGGACGCCAAGCAAACCGCCACTCCAATCCAACGTTGGCACCAGCTTGCTGACGTGGTGAAGTTCGGTTGGAGCGACCCGTAGCCAAACATCGATCGCGGGGAGGTGCGGTGTCCAGATATCGAGGCTGAGGTTTGGTGTGGTTCCGCCAGCGCGCGCCGCCATCCAATCTGCCCCGATCTTGTTCAGCGCCCCCCAGTGCACAAGTGTGATGTCATGGACTTGAAATTGGCGTTGCCTTGGAATGAGAAAACGCCGCATCGCCAGCATGGCCGACGTCTTACCGCTGTTGTTTGCCCCAACGAATAGGGTCTTTTCTTCCGCAAGGTCGATCCGGACAGAAAGCAGCTTTCTGAAATTGACGACTTCGATGAGACTCAAGTACATGTCGCTGTCCCTCCTAAGGGGGCAGCATATTCTGATGTCTACTATCTATAATAGGTCAACTCGCCCATTGTATCCGAATAGTTGTGGATACGCTATCAACCATCGAATAGTGTTGGACCGCCGAAGGCCTTGATGGACCTCCCGATGTCAGATTGGGTGATCTTCGGGCATGTTGTCTGATCGCCTGAGATTCGACGGCCGGCGTCCATCGAAGCAAGCACACCACCTTCGCATCAATGCTGCGCGAGATGATAGACGCGTCACAGACGCTGATTGCCGACGGTCGCGGGAGGCTCGTTTCCGTGCCGTGGCACACGTTGAAAATTGAGTGATGCTGGAAGAGCAAGAACCGACCGAACAAGAGACGATGTTTGAGGAAGCCCATCGGCAAGCCACAGAACGGATCAAGGCGTACGAGGAGCGGATTGTCACCGTCCTCAAAGGTCACTTGGCTGCCGAACAGGCCCTCAATTATTTGCTGACCGCGGGCAAGCGACGAAAGCGAGGCCGGAAATTTGCCGGCAAGATGTACGTTGCCAAAGAGCTCTTCGTGAAAGAGATGAATGAGGAACTCTGGAAGTTGCTCGCAGTCGGAAACGACTTGCGCAACTCTATCGCTCACGGCGATAAGCAGGGCACAATCGAAAACTGGATTATCGAGCTCCGCAAAGCCTTTATCGAAGCGAACACGCCCGAGCAAAGAAAGCACATCGAAGCGATGACCGAACCGCAAATGATATGGCATTCAGCCAATGCAGCAGCCACATCACTGTGGCGGCCGATATGATCGAGCGGCTGACCTAGGCGCCGCCATCGATTCGAGGAGCAGAGTGAACTAGCAATCCGAGTAGGCTTTTGAGTTTTGGATGCTCATGAAGAAACTACGGGATCGTCCAGCACGCAAATACGCCACCCTGACAACGAAATGTTCCAGCCCTCTAAGACCTTCGGCTCATGTCGACGATTTCGGCTTGACGGCTGGCCCCAATTTACGGTCGTCACCTGCTTCATGATCATCCGGCTGCATCCATTTTCACATCTCGGGCGTCCGTCGCGATCAACCTGATGGGACGCGCGAAGCACGCCGAATTGCATGACTTGGACGTCGGATCGTTTCCCGGATGGTGTTGCGGCGATGCTACGTCGGTTTGCGGAGGGGGCCCTTCAGCGAGTGCCCCAGCGAAGCGCTCAACATAACCTTGCGCGAAGGATTGTCACCCAAAGCGCTGCGACCGAGGGCTCGGTGAGCGAAGCCATAAAGGCCGGTCCACCACGACCCGCTATTTTGACGACGCTTCTCCCTTTAGCTCAGCAATCTGAGCATCGAGCCTGTCAAGAAGGTCTGACGCTGCAGCAACAAATTCGTCCCGATTGTTCGCGCGGACTAACCTCTCCCCACCGTTCAACACCGGTAACGGAGCCGGAAATCTTCCAAGCATGGCCTGCTCAAGACTCATGCCAATAATCGAAACAGCACCGCCAATACTAAGAGCCAGGTTACCGTGGATACCCGCTCGCATTTTACTCTCAGAATAGCCTGACGAATGCTTCGTCGTCTCGGAGAGAAAAGACGTAGTCCCTCATCCGGGCCGCACGCTTTTGAATGTCCGCCAGACCGAGCACTAGCAAATCAGCACGGGCCGCCGATCTCAACCCCTCCAGAGAAATGAGCGTAATGTTGGTCAGTCGGGCGGCCTCGATTGCGCCGGACTGGTGGCCCGATTCAGATACCAGAATCCCGCGATCGGCGCCGACATCCTCCACGATGGATTTGAGCGCGAGAACCTTCTCCTTTGGTATCGCACTCTTCCAGAATTTGCACTCGATGATCCAGTGTAGGTGAAGACCAAATCGGGAAAATCGGACCGAGACGTCGACGAGATGCTTCCCGCGTACACCCTGCACTTCGAGATCAGTTGTGGCTTCACAACCCAACTCGCGAAAGAGTGCTGCCGCGTGTTCCTGATACTGCTTCCATGCGCCCATTGAACCCTCCCGGATCAGTGTCGCACAGCGCGTTGGCGTCGATCAACCGCTGCGGCGTCAACGCCACGCCCCACTTCTCCTTCTGTCTGCCCCAGACACGACCTTCCCTCTGGCCGGAGGAAGCGTAATGGACGAGCGGATGTCTTCTACCGCAACTCCGCCGCTCTGGCGCGAAATGAGGGCTGCTCGTACATGGGCATTTGGTCGTTCTCGTCCCTAAGGTTCTTATCAACACTCCCTAAATTTTAGCTGCCAATCAAACGGGCCGCGGCAAGGGTGGCCAACGCGCTAGCTTTGTTGCAGGCCACGCATCAAAGCACTATGCGGGCACGGCTGCAGCAGCGGGCGGCTCCTCCGACGCGCGGCGCCCACGTCTCAACATCGGCAGAGCCGCAAGCCTGCCGATTGATGCGGGTCATGGACCGTCAGCTAGCCTTCCTCACCCGCGGCCCTTTGAGAAACTCCGAGAATGCCTTCAGGGTCGCTTCTGAAACATGATGCTCGATGCCTTCGGCGTCCGCCTCCGCAGTCTCCCGAGGCACGCCAAGCGCGAGCAGCATTTCCAGGACCAGACGGTGACGCGCGCGCACCCGCTTGGCGAGCGCTTCACCCTTCTCAGTCAGGAAAATACCGCGGTAAGGACGAGCCACCACGAGGCCTTCCCGCTTCAGCCGCGTGATCGTGTTGATCGCGGTCGGATGAGACACCCCGAGCCGCCGCGCAATATCGGTGGCGCGGGCCTCGCCGGTCGAATCAATCAGGTCGGCAATCAGTTCGACATAGTCCTCGAGGATCGCAGTCGAACGCGCCGAACGAGCTTTGCCAAAACGCCGCGCCTGCGCCTGCTCGGTGGGAAGCGCATGACGCGATGGCGCGGCCGCGGAAGGCTTTGGACGCATGTGAAAAATCCGGAATCTCAGAGCTCCGACCATGAGCCCTCGCTAGCGACATTGCAAGCTCACGCAGTTGCTTTCGCGCTTGTTGCAACAGCCTCGCAATTGCAACAGGCTTGACATTGTAGTTTTTGCTGCGCATTTGTAGCTTTAACTACATTTTGGTGTACCTACTAAGTGCCGCTTTGCCCGCGGTGCTGCCGCGGGGATAGAAAATGCACATTCGCTTAACTCGCTCGGCTCTTCTGAGCACGACGTCGATTGTCATAATGTGTCTGAGCGAATTCGCTCACGCCCAGCAAACCTCACCTGGGGCGACGCCCGCTCCACTGGCCGAGCAAGCGAGACCAGGCCAGCAGGCGCCCGCCGCTCCCGCGACATCCTCCCCATCCGAGGCGGCCGCACCGCCTGCTTCCCAATCATCAAGCACCGCCGCCTCGCCTGCGTCATCCGGCTCGCCGGCCGATGTGGACATTCCGCTGGTGACGGTCGAGGGCCGGCAGAAGAGGCTGGTACGCCGTGCCAATCGCGGAGAGACCATCGACCGGCGCGTGACGGAGGCACCGCCAGCGCCGGCGGCGCCCCAATCCACGACGCCGGATTCCGGCAACCCGCCCTTCGTGCCTTCCACCATCACGAGTGGTCAAATCCAGTCGAGCCCCACCCAGGGCTTCGGCAATCTATTCTTCAGCGCGCCCGGCGCCACGTCGGCCGGTATCTCGACCCAATCCTCGCGCCCGGTCCTGCGCGGACTGTCGGATGCCAGGGTCCGCATCCAGGAAAACGGCGTCGGCGCCGTCGACGTCTCCGACATCGCCCAGGATCACGCCGTGCCGATCGATCCGCTGGCGCTGCAGCGCGCGCAGGTGCTTCGCGGGCCGGCCGCGTTGCGCTTTGGGTCGCAGGCGGTCGGCGGCGTCGTCGACGTGACCAACAATCGCATCCCGACCGCCGCGCCGATCGGAGGCATGGCCGCCGAGCTGCGATCGGCTATCACCTCGGTCGACAGCGGCTGGGAAAGCGGCCTGCTGCTCGACGCCGGAAGCGGCAATGCCGCCGTGCATGCCGATGTCTACGGCCGCGGAGCGAAGGACTATCGTATCCCCAGCTACCCCTATCTGGCTCCTCCCGATCCCGCGCCGACATTCAACGGACGCCAACCTAACTCCGCGGCACATAGTGCGGTCGCATCGATCGGCGGCTCTTATCTGTTTGATGGCGGCTATGCCGGCCTGTCGGTCTCGCGCTTCACAAGCGACTACCACATCCCCGGCATCGCCACCTCCGAGGCAAAGCAGCACAACCAGCTCGAGCAAACCAAGATCGCGAGCAAGGGCGAATACCGCCCCGACGCAGCAGCCCTCGCAGCCGTGCGCTATTGGCTTGGCTTTTCGGACTACCGGCACGACGAGGTCGTCAACAACAGCGCGGTCCTCGGCGATTTCCAGAGCATCGGCGCAACGTTCAAAAATCGCCAGACGGAGGGCAAGCTCGAGTTCGAGACGCAGCCGCTCGCGACGCCGTTCGGCGCTCTGACGGGCATCGTCGGCACCCAGGGAGCCTACCAGCGTCTGGATACGGTCGGCCAGGCGATCCTGCGCCCGGCGCAAACCACGACGGCCGCCACCTATTTTTTGGAGGAACTGAAGCTCACCGACACTCTGCGTGCGCAGCTCGCCGGCCGCCTCGAACATGTCGAGGTAACCGGTACGGCATTCGCATTCCCGTCAAACTACCTGCCCCCGCCGAACGAGCCGGGCAGCACACCATCCGGATCGAGTTTCCTGCCGACCAGCATCAGCTTCGGGACGATCAAGGATCTCCCTTCCTACATTCAGGCGAGTCTCACGCTGCAGCGGATCCAGCGCGCCCCGCGCCCGCTCGAATTGTTTGCCGGCGGGCCCGACGATTCCGAGAAGACCTTCAAAATCGGCAATCCCGATCTGACGCTCGAGACCGCCAACACCGTGGAAGTCGGCCTGACGCGCACGCGTGGCGATGTCCGGTTCGATGCCCATCTTTACTACACCCGTTACAGCAACTTCATCTACGGCCGGGCGACGGGCAATTTCTGCGATGCGGATTTTTCGAGCTGCGCGCCCGCCAGCAGCGGCGACTACATCCAGGTCGCCTATTCGCAGGGCGATGCACTCTTCCGCGGCGGCGAGTTGACCTGGCAATGGGACGTGGCGCCCCTCGCGAACGGCATCTTCGGCGTGGAGGGACAGTTCGATGTCGTGCGCGCGACCTTCACCGACGGCACCAACGTGCCGCGCATCCCGCCGATCCGGGCTGGCGGTGGCGTTTACTGGCGCAACGACGATTGGTACGCGCGGCTCCATTACCTGCATGCGTTCAGGCAGAACCACCTTGCAGAGTTTGACACGCCGACTGACGGCTACGACCTGCTCAAGGTTCAGATCGAGCACCGGCAGCGATGGCGGATGTCGGCCTGGGGGCCGGTCGAAATCGCAACCGGCCTGGTCGGCGACAATCTGCTGAACGCCAACATCCGTAACTCAGTGCAATTCCACAAGGACGAGATCCTGCTGCCCGGGAGAACCTTCAAGCTGTTCCTCAATATGAAGTACGGGGCTGACGCGCCGGCCGATGCGCCGATCGGCGCGGCGCGCGGGCAGAACGCAACGTTCTTCACGAAGGCCACTCCTGCGCCCGCATGGAGCTGGAGCGGTTTCTATGCCGGCGGTCATGCCGGCTACGCCTGGGGCACGGCAAAGACCAATGCCGGCTTCATCGAAACCGCGACGGAGACGCCGCTGTTCGGCAACACGCCGGTCGCAAGACTCGATCATGCGAACGTCGGCATCCTGGCCGGCCACGACTGGACTGCGGGCCGCCTGGTCGCAGGCATCGAGGGTGATTTCACTTACGCAGACCAGCACGGCCGTTCCGCCAGCACGTGCCCGGGCGCGGTCTGCAATCCGGCGCTGGCTCCGCTTGAGGCGCGGATGTCGGCCGAACTTTCCTACCGATTCGACTGGCTCGCAACCGTGCGGGGTCGCATCGGCGTTGCGGTCACCCCGGAAACCCTCGCCTATGTCTCAGCCGGCGTTCGCTTTGGCACCGTCACGGCCTCCGGCTCAGTGTCGGGTACGACGGCTGCCGGCATTGGCTTCACGACACCTTACAGCGTGGATGGGTTCCGCCTCGGCTGGGCCGTCGGCGCGGGCATCGAGATGAGGCTGACGGGCAACTGGACCGGAACGATGGACTACCAGCATTCCGATCTCGGAGCGCTCCGTGCGACGCCGACCTTGCCTGACGGTGCGGTGACGTTGATCGATACCGACGGGCGAGTCAGGACCGATGCGGTGCGCCTCGGCGTCAACTACCGCTTCGGTGCCGCCGATCACCTGTTCGCGAGGAATTGACGGCTCCGTTAGACTGAACCGGCCGCTATTTGACCGTGAAGCGGATTGGCAGTCTCACGGCGACCGACTTGCCCGCAAACGTATCAGGCGGCGCAGGAAACGGCTGCGCCCGCTGGAGCAAGGCGATAGCTTCGCTGTCGAGCGCACTGGAGCCGGAGCTTTGCGTGACCAGCGCATCGCTGACCAGTCCCTTGCGGTCCAGCATGAACCGGACCTGCGTGATCCCCTGCTCATGGCGGGAACGTGCGGCTTCCGGGTAGCGCTTGTTGCGCTCGATCAAGGCGAGGATCTGCGAACGCCAGGTGGCGATCGCCTGCTCCGCTTTGCGGTCCGGCCGCCCCTGCGTCAGTGCCGTGGTCACCGGCCCGACGCGGTCTGCAACCGCAGCCGGTGCCGTCGTGGCGGCGGCGGCCTGCTGCTCGGGCACGGCTTCGGGCTGCGCCGTGGTCGGCGCATCGACGACAGCCTCGGGATTATGGGCCGGCGGCACCTCCGGCGTGTCCTCCAGTGCCGGCGTGTCGGGCTTCGCCTCTGGTCGGGCCTCGGCAGGCGTCTGCTCGGGGCCTGGCGCAACATCTGTGGGCATCGTAAAGGGCGCGGCCGACATCGGCGCAAGATCCACAACAACCGCGCCGGAGGATTCGTCCGGCTCCAGATAGTCCGGCTCGCCCCATGCGACCAGCGAGGCCGTGAGACCGCCGTACAGCGTGACCACGACAAGCCCCGAGAAAGTCCAGCGCCTCAGCTCCGAGGCGTCTTCAGCCGCAAGAACCGTCATGGCGCAGCCGACTGCTCCAGGCCGACCAGCGCAACCTTGAGGTAACCGGCACTCCGCAAGCCATTCATGACCTGCATCACCTCGCCATAGGGAACGGCCTTGTCGGCGCGCAAAAATATCCGGCTGTCCTTCCGGCCCTCGGTCGCGGCATCGAGCG
Source organism: Bradyrhizobium sp. IC4059 (assembly GCF_020193615.1). NCBI lineage: Bacteria > Pseudomonadati > Pseudomonadota > Alphaproteobacteria > Hyphomicrobiales > Nitrobacteraceae > Bradyrhizobium > Bradyrhizobium sp. IC4059. The sequence continues at coordinate 76,295 of NZ_JADYVH010000003.1, read as the reverse complement.
CGGCGGCAAGCACCGCGCGGCTCACTGTCGCCTCGCCGACGAAGAGCGAAAGATCGGGCCTCACCGTGAGATAGACCGGCTTATCGGGACGCGCATGCGGCTGCGCGTTCGAAGCCGACAGGTCCACGGCGACATCGACGGTGGCGAGCGGCGCCGCCACCATGAAGATGATGAGCAATACGAGGATGACGTCGATGAACGGCGTCACGTTGATATCGTTGATCTCGGCGAGCTCGGTGCCGGACTGGCTGAGATTAACCGCCACGGGATCACTCCGCGGCCGCGAGCTGCGGTCGTCGCACGACAATCGCGCCGCCGTCGAGATCGCGGCCTGCGAGCCGCACGATCTCCGCAACGCCGTCACCGAGTAGTGCCCGGTAGGCAGCGATCTGACGGGCGAACAGGTTGTAGATCACCACCGCCGGAATCGCCGCGACGAGCCCGAGCGCGGTCGCCAGCAACGCCTCGGCAATGCCGGGCGCGACCACTGCCAGATTAGTGGCCTGGGACCTCGATATGCCTACAAAACTGTTCATGATGCCCCAGACCGTGCCGAACAGGCCAACGAAGGGCCCGGTCGCACCGATTGTCGCCAGCACGCCGGTGCCGAATGCGATGCGCCGGCTTGCGCCAGCCTCGATTTGCTGCAATCGGGACGTGATGCGAGCCTTGATGCCCTCGCTGTCCATGCGATCGGTGCTTAGGCCCAGCTCCGCGACAGCGCCGTCCAGCAACCGCGCTATGGGCCCCGGGGGCACCGTCCGCACCGCATCTTCGATGCTTCTGGCCTTCGCGAGCTCGTGCAGCGAGCGCCTCACGTTCCTCCGGGCACTGAGAATCTCAATCGTCTTGGACAGCCATACCGTACAAGTCACAAGGGTGGCAAAAGCCAGTCCAATCATCACCGCCTTTACGATAACGTCGGCTTGCAAGAACATGCCCCAGGGACTGAGGTCGCGAGGCAGGACGGCGCTTCCGATTGCCGCGCCTTCGGACGGGCTCTGCGCGTATATCGGTTCCATGGCGGCGGCCAAACAGAGCATGACGATCATGACGCGGCCAAGACTGCTGGTTCGAGGCCTCCTTACCGGCACAGCTGGACCGGCGCAACCGCGCGATACTGTCAACAACCGCATTGAACCAGGCCTCCAGGAAGATACTGCGATGATGCTTCTACATCATCATGTAGCATCCGCTACGTATTGCTGCAAATGCTAAGATGGGAGAAGAACGACGCGACTTCACCGACCTCGCGCTCATCGCGTTCCGCCGCCGGGCCATGGCTGCGTGGCCAAGGTCCATACTGGCGTCGCTGACGCCATGCTTCCGGCACAGATCGGCGACCGAAACGCTGCCCTCATGCTCCTTTAAGATTCCGATGATCTGCCCTCCGAAAAGCAACTATGCTTCATGCTCTGGTCCTTGCCTTGGGCCAGCTTCAAACTGAATTAAGCCGCGGGCAAGGTCACGCCCTCGTTGCTACGACCAGCGTAGATGGCCGCGGAGATCCAGGTCGAGTTGTCGTCGGCTTTTGTACGTGTTTGACTGCGGGCAATCTGCGAGCGACGTTGTTCCCATCGACGGGCAGCGTAAACTGGCCCGGCGGCTTTGATGCCCCGCTAAAAGCCGCCCGTGTGCGCGATCTACTTGCGCGCTTGCGCGGTTCGGACTTGCTCGGCAACGTTCGAAGCGCTACTCGCTCACCGTCGCCTCACGAATTAGGTCGCGCAGCTTCGCCGGCGTCAACGGCAAGAAGTCCGCCTTGACTCTGAAGGGCTTCAACGCGTCCTCGATTGCGCTGACTATGGCGGGCGGAGCGCCCATTCTGCCACCCTCGCCACCGCCTTTTGATCCCGTATTCGGTAAAGGGGATGGCGTTCCCACGTGGCCAACCCGGACATTTGGAAGCACTTCGTTGATACTAGGCAGGATATGGGTCGGCGAAGTTTGCGTTCAGTAACTGGCCATCGTCGCCGTACTTGTACTCTTCACAGACTGCTGAACCGATTCCCTGCGCCGTACCGCCGCGGACATGGCCTGCGAGTGTCATCGGGTTTACCATCGGGCCGCAATCATGCACGGCGACATAGTCGAGAAACTTGACCTTGCCGGTCTCAACATCAACCTCGACGACCGGCATGCGCGCTCGCCTCCAAAGCCTGGCGCTGCCGTACTTTTGCTTGACTTTGCGCGGTTGAAAATCCGCTTTCTAGGCCAACAAATGATCTCCCTTCGGCCCGAAGCGGAGAAGCAGTGGCTATGGCGCCGGCACGCGCACCGGTATAGAGGCGGATCAGCGGGAACCGTCCGACGTGTCTCAAGTCGCTCATCGGACAAGCTTGGATAGATCATGTACCGTCGTGTCGGTCCTCTGCTCTCGCATGGGACCGATTGATGAAGGCGCGCTCGACGCAATAGCCGGCCGCGAATGAGACTACTAGCGCAAGGCCACAGGCGATGTAGCCGTTAAAATCCCACAAAATGCTGACGCTGGCGCCTGCGATAAAAGTGACAGCAATGACTGTGTTGCGAAATGCGTTGACCATGTTGCTCCCCCAGCTCGTCGCGGCGGAACAACTTAGTATTGCGTCCATGACGATTAGCGGCGAAAATGGCCGACCCCTCGCCGTCTTTCTGCTCATCGAGCCGGCCACTTTCTTGCCGGCTAACTTTTCCGCGAGCCACTCGTCAATTTCAGTCTCGAACCATCCAATTCGGTTTCCTCTAGCGTAACACGACGGGGATATTGTTTTTGATCTTCCAGCCGCCGCAGCAGCAGAAAACGCCTTGGCGCTGCCGCTTCCGGCAATTCACGAGACAACACCCTTGTGGTTGTCTCGTTGATACAGCATCAACGCTCCGGATGGGAACGTGTTGTTCATCCACGTCCCCTTGGACGCTGGAAACGCCAGCTGCAAGACAGGGCCAATGTCATTGCATACTTCAACCGGCATGCAGTGATGCGGCCTGCTTCTAGCCCATTGGCGGGCTATCTCCGAGAGCAGTGGTCGCCTCTTCGCGCGCAGCCTTGATATGGGTAGCTCCGCACCTGCATCGTGGCGGATGAATTGGCCGTCGTCGCGAATATTGAAAAAATCTCTTTTCGGGGTCACTCAAACAGCTCTTGCGGCTCCAGAAAGATCTGCTGCCATCGAGGTGCCGCCGCTAGCTCAAATCGAACTAGCGATCGCGCTCTCGTCGTGTCCGAAGCAGTCCATGCACTTCTTGGAGGCAGTGCTGTGTCCAGCACGAGTATTCCAGGATCCGCTTGTTGCCTCGCTCGGAAGCCAGAACTCTGCGGCTTCCCTGGCTGCAGCTACGGCGCTCTAAATCAAGGCAAATGCGAGCAAGCTAGAGCAGAGAAGCGCGATACCGACAGCGGTCAGGGCCAAGAGGCTACCCGAAACAAAGTCGTGATCGCGCATGGAGCCGTTCCTCGATTGCGCCAAGAAGCAAAAATACAGCCACCGCTGCTTTCCCGCCCGATCAGCATTTTTGTTCAAATCCGATGCAAAATTCCTTCGCTTCTCGATTGGTGATGCATGTTTTCGTCGTTCTCAGGGACGAGTTTGCTGTTTCGCGGCAGGACTACCAGCATAACCATTACCGGCTTTTGCGAACCGAAGGTGTTCGCGCCTCACGAGCCGCGGGTTCGTAGTTATCGCTTCGCGGCCCTTGTGAAAGCATCGGAGCGAGCCGTTTCATAGTTGCTACATGGCTTTCGGATTGATTTCGTCAAATGCGCGGCTTCTTCATTCTTCTTGTGACCTTTGCGATCCTGGTGTCCGCACGCGTTCAGCTCCATACTGACTTCGTGCCGCTGCCGACTGCGCCCATGCCACCGGCCAATGCACCATAGCTCCACGACGTCTGGAGCCGCAGCAACTTACGCGCTGGACTTCCGAGGAAACATAGCGACACAATACTTTCGATCTGCACCGCAGCTTTCGTCGCGAGCACTCGGCCCGCCCTCGCCTGGGTCAGCCAGGTCATTTTACGAATGCAGAACTGGCGCAGCGGCACCTAAGCCCCACGTCGAAGCATTTGGCCTCTAAGCTCCTGTTAAGCTCAACTTTCCGAATGGCCGCCGTCTATGGCAGTTGCAACTCGTTCGAAACCGGCCTGCTTGCGGGAACCCGACCTCATCGCGGCGGTGATCCCCGGAACGGGAGCAAGATGACAGCACGTGGGAGCTGAGACTCTGGTAACTCTCACAAGTTCGACTTCCTGACGCCATATCACATCATCGACAGGGTACTAAGTGTACCGAGTGCACGGAGCCTGGTCGGTTGAGTGCAAGGCTGCCTTTAATCTGCCCACGCCGCTAAGTTTTCACTGAATGAGCTCTTGTAAGCGGTCTGGCCTAAGATTGCGTGGAGCGCCTTCTTCCTCGGAGACGGTCAACTCTGAGATTCGTAATGTTCCCCTGATGTACAGCATCATTAGAGTCGCCTACCGCCACATGCTCGGCGCGTGGCGAAGCGCATCGAGGCCAATCTGCTCGAGACGCTCGCGCGTCCTCTCACCTTTGCTGGCGGCTTCCAGAAGCTTCGAGGCGACATGTGCCCGCACGCCACCATCACTCCCAGGCACGTTTACACAGACGGTTTCGAGGATCTCCCGCAGAAGTGCTGTGGTAGTGGCGTCCAACATCGGAGAATCCCCCAACTTGAAGGCGATGATAGCACAGCGCGCTTCCTAGTTGAATTGATCGAGTAATCGAAGATCCAATACCGCTTTTTCGTTCGATCGATCGTCTGCCTCAGCTCCCTGCTCCCTGCTCCCTGTGCCTCCGCCTCCCCTTTCACGGCATGTGGCTACGGCCTGCTGGGCCAATTCCGATGCTTCACTCTTCACTTGTAGTCTTGCAGCCCTAGCGAGACGGCCATCGCACGCGCGGCGTCCCTAAACGCCAAAATTCTGCGCTGGAGCGGGGATCTTCGGAGAATTCCACCTTGGCGATCGTGCGAAGTTGCGGCGCATGTGCATCGAAACGGCGACTGCCGGGAGCGGAGCAATAGGAAGTGACCTACGCCCAGTACTCCCAGCTCACAGTCGGTCGGCCCAACAGCCTGGTCTCTGTCGAATTCTGAACCCAAACAAAGTTGAGGATCGAGCACCTTGCATACAATGGCGCCGATCTCGTCCGCCCTACAAGACACCCGGAAACAGGCCTGCGGAGGATGGCGAGGAGGTCCGTCGCTTCACGCGCGAGATCCGGTTGATCAATGCGTGCCTGAATGATCTTCTTCATCGCCGCGCGCTGCTGCGCTTGGCATTACCGGGACGCAAATGATGCTCTTGATGGTTGGCGGACCTGGACGAGAACAAGGGTGTTCCGGTCAACGTGCTTGCAAAGCTGATGAAGGATGATTCATCTTTCGTCACCATGCAATCGAAGCTGCTGGAGAGGAAGAGATTGCTGCGTCATCAGGCCATGCACGCGAGATGCCCGGGTCATACATCTTTCATTGGCAGACAACGCCAGCAAACGTCGCGCGATTATCGCCGCGAAACAGGAAAAGCTCGATCGGTTTGTTTTTAGAGACCTTGCTGTTCAGGAGGTGGGCAAGCTGGGCAACAGACTTAGCGCGATCAGGCACCGGCTGCAGAACGCTTGCCTGGCAGACCAACAAGGATCCTGGGTGTAGTCCGACAATCTTCTGAATGCGCGGCGTATTCTTTGCGCGATCTCGGCCCCTGATGTTTTGATGATTCACTCGGGCGTAAGCCCCTTGTTAGAGAGGGACCGATGAAAAGGAATCAAGAGGGAGAGTCAATTGGATCGTCTGAGCGGTCACGTCCTAAACTACCGGAAAGATCCAAAACCAAGAAACCGCGACCATGAAAAGGCGTGCCCTGAAATTCACAAAGTCCGAGCACCGTCCTCCTCCATCCTCCTGAAGGCTATTGCTCCGCAATCTCATAATCTAATCGGGTGTCCCGACTTCGCTGCCAAGCCCCTGCTGCCACTTCGAGAGGGGCTCTGGCCCCCCTCTATTGACCTGCGTGGATGGCAGGTCCGCTATCCGACGCGCATGCGATCGTGCCATAGGAGAACGTTTTCCAGCTTGTTGCAACCCGCATGGTGGTTCTCCGTATAGGAGCGACACAACAGACGCCAGCCGCGGCGCCTAAGGCCCCGCGCCGGCGAACTCCATACCATGGAATGTAGCAGGTTGGCAGCGGTCCCTGCCCTAGTTGTCGGCCCTGCCTTGCAAGCCTCACCACGTTAATTGGGCGCAGGCCAACCCGCCCGTGCAACAGCTGTGTCCGGATTTTGGCGGCGCAGCACATGTCGTCGCCTACGCTCTAATCGCGAAGGGGGCGGAGGTTTCGCCGGAGTTCGTGAACCAGTTACGTCGTGGAGGGGCAACTTAAGGCGCGGACCCATTTCAGCAAAGCCGGCCTTCAAATACAACGCTGAATTCGGACTGCGACTCCACACCGGTTGCTTGGGAGCCCCGACTTCAAGTTGCCCCCAGCCCTTTGCGGTACCGAGGGCCACGGCCGCCTCGATGAGGCTCATCGCCACCCCAGACGAGCGGTGGTCCGGCACGACATATAGTTCAGTGATGATTCCGTAGGGGCCGCGCGCAAAAAGCGAGATACTTTCCGCCACCATGATAATGCCCACAGCGCGCTCTTCGACAAAACCGAGAAATCCATGAATGCGCTCTTTCGTGGCAAGCAGGTCGGCCACCAGCCGAGCATCCAGTTCGGCCTGCACGTCGCTAGCGCCGAGTTCTGTAAGTAGAGCCCCAACCATCTGGCTCACGGTTGTGGCGTCATCGACAGAAACTTCACGCGTGCTCACCATTTCACAAGCTCCTTCATCAACCAGAACACGCCCCGCACCGCCGGCGTAGACCAAAAGGTGCCGCCGCATACGTGCTTGTGCAGATATGCCTCCATATTGACGCTCAGATGACGCCCTGTTCACAACAGGGAGACAATAAGCGTTGATGTCGCCGACGGCTGTAAGGACAACGAAAGGCTTGAAAGTGAACGCGACGCCTTCTCATTCATCCGAACGTTCAACCCGATTGTGTACTCGTGACAACACGAACCATAGTTTTGCTCGCGCCTACCGCCTACACGGATTCGTCAACGACCTCATTCCAGCTCATCAGCGCTTTCTCAGGAGAGCACTATGACGAACGAAGAGTCACAGAGACTAACCGGCCAAGCCAGTCGAAGACGAACTCTTTTTCAGCGCAACCGGAAAATCAGCTTTCTAAGATTCACGATGTGCAGATTTTTTTTGCAGGGCGAGCCAATCCGCCTCTCCGAGAGCGTTCTCGCCTCCATGTCGATTTTCCCTCGATCCGTTTGTAAATCTAGATCGCCAAATAATGTTACGAAGCCCGCAGCTGATCGCGGGGCGACAGGAATTCGCTGTACTGCTAAGCCTACCCGGAAGATCGCGCTCGCGCGAGGATTTAGGTCGCCAGCCCGAGTGGCGCGGCAATTATTGACGCAGGTTGACGAGACTATACTCTACGCCTTCGTCTGCTGTAGCGTCAGGTCGTGTGGATTTGTTAGGCACCTGTGATCGCGCCGCATCATGAAGACGAAAGAGACTCGTCTCCCTTGGAGAAGCCCGCTGCGAACTTGCTTCGCCCCGCGGCGCCGTCTCGGTGGTTCAGCCGTACCGCGCTTACGTCACCGAGCAAGATGCGAGCTTGCGATTGATCCAACTATGCCGCTTGGATTCTTCTGAGGAAACCACCAAGTTCGCGCTTCAGCCTTGAGCTTTCCTCAGACAGCAGTTCGGCAGACCTCAACACTTGCATCGAAGCCCCTCCTGTTGCCCTCGCGCGATGCGTGACTTCACCGGCGCTCGCCGCCACCTGAGTGGTCTTACTCGCAGCTTCCTGCAGGTTGAACGCGACATTCTTGCTGGTCTCTTTTTGCTCGCCGATGGCTTCGACAAAAGTCATAGCGATGTCGGAAATGCGAGCGACGATATCGCCGGCTTCGATAGTCGCGCCGACGGCTTCAGTTGTCGCAGCCTGAATATCGTTGATTTGCTTGCCAATCTCGATGGTCGCTTGAGCGGTTTGCATCTCGAGGGATTTGACTTCCTCGGCGACAACTGCAAAGCCTCGGCCGAGATCGCCCGCGCGAGCAGCCTCGATTGTCGCGTTCAACGCGAGCAAATTGGTCTGCCGCGCGATCGCCGCGATAAGTTGAACGACGCTGCCGATCTGCTCTGCCGCGGACGCCAAACCAACCATGCGCTGATCGCTGAGCTCGGTCTTACGGACCGCTTCGCGCGACATTTCCGCTGCTTCCTCGACCTGCCGCCCTACATCAACGATAGTTATAGCCATCTCGCTTGTCGAGGTCGCTACGCGTTGAACGTTGGCGGACGCGTCGTCGGATGATGAGGCAACCTCCATCGAGAGTTGGCGGCTCTCAACCGCGGAAGAGGTAAGGCTCCGGGCCGAGGCTTCCAGCTCCGTCGAGGCGGCCGAAACGGCTTCGATCACCTGCCCTACGGCTGCTTCGAATTCGCCAGCAAGCCGAGCGATATCGGCCTTACGCAGGTCAGCAGCAGCCTGGTCCCGTTCGACCTTAACATCAAGCTCCGCCTGCAGCTTTTCACGAGCTCTCAGCTGGAACATTTCTACCGCTTCGGCCATATCGCCGAGCTCATCCTTTTGACCAAGGCCCGGCAAAACTACATCGAACCGACTCTCACCTAGCTGGCGCATGGCCGCGGTCGTCGAGGCGACGGTTTTGGCAATGCGCCGTCCGAAGAGCATGCTGAACAGGCCCGCGAGCAGCGTTGCAAGTCGAATGAGCCAGACCAGCCTCTGCCGAATCTCTCCGGCTCGGGTCTCCATAGCGTGCGCATGCGCGTCTGCCGCGGACATGACCTTTGCGGTTGCCGGTCGAATGCGGCCGTAAATCTGTCGAAGATCATCCACCTGATCGCTGAGCGTCTGCTGCGTCACCATGAATGAGATAAAATTTGCCTTGTACGCCCGCATCAGCTCGAGAAGCTGGGATTTTTCCTCCGTAGGCAGGCTTGCCTGAGCAAGTTCGGTTTGGAACTCCATCTGTCTGGCGGAAAGCTGATCGCCGTATTTTTCTTCGCCCCGTAAGATACAATCCTTCTCATGGCGGCGCATCATCAGCATCAAGATCGTCAGGCGCGGCTGCTTCACCTGGCTCAATCGCTCCTCGACGGCGTGCACGGCTGTGCGCAACTTGCCCTGAAATCCGTCATTCTCATTGAAGCCTAGGTTGCGTTGCGCTGAAACGACGTTTCCAAAGCGGGTCGCATAGAGATTAATTACCGGCCGCAGGGAGGCGCCTGCCGCAGCATCATCGTCGGGCAACTCCCCGATCTGCTTTTCGACCCGACCTGAATCTTCGAGCTGGCGATCAAGAAGATCCGCATGTGTCTTGACCGACATTTCAGTGGGCTTGCGGAGGAACTCGGTCGCGATTTGGCCAGACTCCAGAAAGCTTTGTGACAATGAAACGACACGGGGCTTTCAATTCATTGCTCGCGCTCGCCTCTCGTTGAACGATACTCGCGTAGTGCAGAGCTGCGGCGCAGATTACGCCGATGACCAGCACACCAGAAATCCCGAGCACTGCCATCTGCTCGCGCAATCCGATTCGAAAGCCCCATTGGACGGACGGACGTTCGCGAGTGCCGGAGGAATTCTTGCTCACTTTTTGTCCCTCGATGTGACCTGATCTGTTTGAGCAGTGCTGACAATCGCAGGTCAGCAAGTAACGCGCACGTTGATCGGACTGGCTCAACCTGCTTCGCCAATCAACAAAGAGCGCTGCCTAATTTAGATTGATTTTCGAATCATGAACTCGTGCGCAAAACGCGCGCGCCCCGTGCCGGTGCACGACCTAACTGCTGTTGCGTTAGTTGACGAACACAGAGCGCGGGATGACATGATCATTTTGAATTGAGCGTCTCACGCAATAACTGCATCTAAACGATCAAATTCGCATAAAACATGCGACGCCTGCGCTAAATTCGGGCTCAATCAGCGCAAGAAACGGATATTTCAACATCCGTCTTGCGCGACTTGACCGTAGGCGCAAGCTTGGAGCTCCCAGTGAGTGTGGGCACTCACTTGATGCTCTCTTCAGCCGCCCTTTGGGGCGTTTTCCTCCCTGACTTGGCCGTGCGGAATTTTCGCACGGCCTTTTTTCGCAATCCGACGAAAGCAGATCGCTCACGTCAATCGCACAATTTTCGACCTAAGTTGTGGCCCGATGTTGGAGCCCACGATCGTGCTGCAACCACTGCGGAAGCTGCTAGGGCGTCAGTGAGCCAGGCCGCCCTGGGGCGGGTGGCGAACGCACGCAGCCATGTCAAGGAGGCGATCGCGTACAGACTAGCGCTTCACACGCCTGCGGGCGTTGTCGACCAGGCGAATGGCCGCTCCAGCGCAGGGCTGGAGAGCTGGTGAAGGTCAGGGCGTTGATCCGCGTTCCAGTAGACGGCAATGCCATCGGGCTCCGCGGGATCTTGGGGAGCGAGGCTGTGAGGAACGACTTCGATCGCGCCCCGTTCAAGCTCTAAGATGGATGTCCGGCCGCGGTACAGCGTTTGTCCGAGGATTTCAATTCATTCCCAAGCTGCACGAGACTATAATGAAACCGGACTTTTTGCAGCATTTCGCGCCTGCTGTGCTGCCGCAATGCAGCTGCGCATGTGCGCATTCGGAGCCGGTACAAATGGCGAACCATGTCCTTCTCCCCCGTGCCGCTTCCAGACACACTATCCGACCAGCGAAGATCGGGGTGTAATGCTGCACATTAGTGCGCTCTTGGTACTGATTTGGTGCAATCAATAACCTATCGACGCTCAAATTTCCGCGCGCGCGCGCCGGTTATCATCCAATTTCCCCATCACGGGGTTCTTCTGAGTGGGCTCTAGGACTTGATCGCCGGCATTGGTGGCGTCTTTGGCATTGCATTTTCGTCGACCCTACTCAGTTCTACTGTTTGCATTTCGTCCTCACTCCGTTCGTGTTGGAGCCTTTCAGTTCGCGATGGTCTCGCGGAGCTCCTCGGGAACCCGGTAGCATTCCTGGTCCCAGGGAATGTGCCCTGACGGACATCGACCGCCCAGCGTACCAGCGCCTCCTGTAGAACCTCCCCATTCGCGTAGGCGCCAACGAAATTTGGCCTTTTACCTTCGACCAGCCCTAAGACGTCGTGGAGCACGAGCACCTGGCCCGAGCAGCTTGGCCCGGCTGCAATCCCGATGGTGGGTATGGTCAGCGCATCGGTTGTGCGTTCCGCGAGCTCGGCCCGAATGCCCTCGAGGCCCAAAGCGAAGTAGCCGGCCTCCTGGACGGTGAGCATCAGCGAGCAGACGTAACGCTTCGGCTCTTGCCCTTCGCTGCACCTTGAAGCCGCCCATGACATTGACGCTCTGAGGGGTAAAACCAAGATGCCCCATCACCGGGATGTCGCAATCCACCAAAGCGCGCACGATCCCAACAAGCTTGGCGCCGCCCTCGAGTTTCACGGCGCCGCCCCCCGCTGCAGGAAACCTCCGGCATGCGTACTGTCTCAGCGAGGCTGAGAAGAGAACTGAGAAAGGGCATGTCGGCCACAATCAAGGCACGAGGCCTTGGCGCGAGACTGCTTCCAGGTGATGATTCATCATTGCCATGCTGACGGGAAGCGTATCGTCGACGCCCAGGTAGACATTGCCGACACTATCACCGACGAGAATGATGTCGACCGCTGTGTCGGCGATGCGCGCCGTGACCACATCGTAAGCTGTCGTCATCGCGACGGGACGTCCCTCCGTTTTCCATTGCTGCAGGACTGGAACGGTGACGCTTGCAAAGGCGACTCTTAAGTGTGGCTCATGCGTGGAAATCCTGCGACACTGATCTCGGACCGTAAACGTTGATAGAAGAGGAGAGCGCCTTCACCTCCACGCGGGAGCATCGATCAAGGCACCTTCCAAAGCGCGACGATACAGTTTTATTTGCTCGAACCACACGGAAGCTGCCGTCGATACGCCGCACTTTGCAACAACAGGAAGAGAGCTTTGTTGGCTTCATAGCGCGCCGCGGCTCGGCTGCTTTGCGTTCCCGCCACGACCAACGAGCCATTCGCCGCGGAGATGGACCACGACCACCTTCGACGGCAACGCTCAAGCGAGACTTCGTAAGTTGAAAATCGATCGGACATGGCATCCCCGCTCAAGCCATAGCTCTACCCACCATCTATCTCATCCGCATGGAGCTCACCGGAGGCCGCCATGCCTTTCCCGAGTGTTGAATGCAAGCGAAGGCGGTCGATGATTGCCATCCGACAGACTGCGCTATGCGGCCAGACCAACTTCGAAGAACCGATTCTGCCGCTTCAGCAGTAGTTCCTGTGGCCTCCTTGCCCGCCCACCTCGGCAAGGCTGATCGATGCGAGTTCCGGAGAGCGTGGGCGGCAGGCTAGAGTTCGCAAGCCGTTCGTGGCCAATACCATAATAGCGCTCAACCCGCAGCCTGTCTGCGGCAAATGCCGAAGAATGAGTCGGAAGCTGCTTCCAGCATCACACCCGTCCCTGTCGATTGGTCAGGAAGTGTCCCGTTCTGCAGACAGACCCATCTTGGCGAACGGAATCCATGCGAGAGAAAGCCAAAAGAAATAGTACGATGTGAGCGCATCATTGGAGGCGGTCGCGCAAGGTCGGCCAGATGACAGCATAGCCGTAGCGCCAATGTTCAGCCCGTAAGCATTGAACTCAACGATTGTTGCCGAGGTCCGTGTCACTTAATTTTCCACACCACCCCTGAAAGCGCCTCGCTCGACTCGATGGCCTGTCGGGCGATGTCGCGCCAACCGAACTTCCCGCCACAAATAGCGCAGCACCTTCCTGAACCACCATGGAGAGCGTGAGAGTTATTGCGCATGTTTGCCTCCTATCGGCGCCACCAGATCAGTCCCATGCACTCTCCACTTCTACGTCACAGCGCCCGCACATCATGTGCGGCGTCGCCAATTCCGATTCTCGGGTATGCACGAACCAGCAGGCGCAGCAAAATGATCCTGATGCGCACCTTCTTGGCGGGGCCTCTGAGAGCAGTTGCGTCAAACTTCCCCACCTATAAACTGTTATTTTGATCCCGAATATTGCAAGAATGGCATTTGGCCGCGCAAATCCTGCAATATTTCGGCTCTACTTGAGGGTATCCACCGCAAGAGATCATTCCGGATCTTTCGCTGTTTTTGCTCGCCGTACATCAAGCGAACCTATCGGCAGCTTCCCTGATCGCCGCATAAATCTGATCAATATCAGCGGCTGTAACGCAATAAGGTGGCATCACGTAGATCGTATTCCCGAGCGGACGCAGGAGGAGATTTCGGTCCTTGAAGAAGGCTTGAAGTTTCGGACCGATGCCGGCGAGATAGCCGGCGTCATTTGTTTTCAGATCAAGCGCAGTGACGGTGCCGGTCCGACGAACGTTCGCAAAGCGCGGATCTGTCTGAAACGGCTGGATTGCGTCCTCTTGCATGGATGCGAGGGTTGACACGCGCGTGCGCGCATCGGAGCTCCGCCAAAGATCCAGATTGGCCTTTGCGGCGACGCAGGCAAGCGGGTTCGCCGTATATGAACTCGAATGGAAGAACGTCAAATTGCGATCTTTCGAATAGTGCGCGTCGAAAATATCAGCGCGACAGAGCGTCACTGCGAGCGGAAGCGATCCACCAGTGAGCCCTTTCGAATAACAGGCGATATCTGGAGTGACGTCGGCCTGCTCGCACGCAAACAGCGTTCCGGTTCGACCCCAGCCCGTCATGACCTCATCTGCAATGAAGAGAACGCCCCAGTCTTCGCAGATCCGCTTCATCTCCAGTAGCACCCAGGCCGGGTACATCAGCATTCCGCCCGCCCCCAAAATCAGCGGCTCAACAATGAAGGCCGCCGGCATCTGCTCCCGACACACTGAATATAACGCACTGAGCGTGTCCCGCTCGCGGCCTGTTGCCGGGAACGGGATTGATGTGACGTCAAAGAGAAGAGGCTCATAGGCTGCATTGAACACGCCACGGGCTCCGACCGACATCGCTCCTACCGTGTCGCCATGGTAGGAGTGTTGCATCACCACAATGCGACTCCGCTGTCTGCCGATGTTATTCCAATAGCCGAGCGCCATTTTCAGCGCGACTTCGACACTCGTCGAACCGCTATCTGAGAAGAAGACGTACTCAAGAGCAGGCGGCGTGAGCTGCAGGAGTTGCGCCGCAAGCTCCTCGGCTGGCTCATGGGTGTAACCAGCAAAGATAATCTGATTGAGCTTGCCCGCCTGGTCTTGGATGGCACTGACGATATGTGGGTGACAATGACCGTGGGTCACGACCCACCAGGACGAGATTGCGTCCATGATATGTCGGCCGTCGGCAGTGTGAAGATAAGCCCCCTCACCGCGCGCGATCCTTGTCATCTCGCCTTGAAGCGCGTGTTGCGTAAACGGATGCCAAATTGGCGAGCTCGGGTTCGGCATTTCAACTGAAATCGTCAGCACGGAATGAAGACTTGAATGCCGTCTGAAGCGCCTCTGGCGTGAGAGGCGAAAGCAGAGGCAGTCGTCCCAACCAGCGCACGCGGCCGATCTCACGAATGGCAGTCTGAGTTTCCGGGTTGCGCTCGCCGATGAACGCAATACCCAGAATCGTGATCTGCCGCCTTCGAAGAGCCTCGATCGACAGCAGCGAGTGATTGATTGTACCGAGTTTTGTGCTCGCGCAAACCACGACCGGAAGCTGCCACCTCTCAAGCACGTCGATGTAGAGTGTTTCACCACTTAGCGGGACCATAAGTCCGCCGGCGCCCTCAATGACAAGAGGCCGTCCTTCCGTGTCTGGCGGATATATGGAAGCTGGGTCGATGCGAACCCCGTCCATTTCGGCAGACTGGTGGGGCGATGCGGGCGTTCGAAGCCGATAGAGCTCCGGCACGACCCGATCGTCTGAGAGACGAGCCAACCTTGTGACCGTTTCGGTATCGGTTTCTCCGTCGAGGCCGGCTTGTATCGGCTTCCAATAACTCGCGCCGAGAAGATCGGCCAAGCCTGCGGCGAACACAGTCTTCCCAATCCCGGTATCTGTTCCGGTCACCACGATCCGCAAACTCATCGAGCCGTTCCCTTCGTCTCGTCAGCGAGCGCATCGACCATTGAGACCACATCATCCTCGTTGACGTTCAGCGTCAGTGAAATTCGCAACCGCGCTGTCCCCGCCGGCACTGTGGGCGGCCGAATTCCGCGAATATCGAAGCCCCGATCCTGCATCGCAGAGGCGAGCCGCATTGTATGAGCATTGTCGCCGACCATGTATGGGAGGATCTGCGAGCTGGACGGACATCGCACGCCGCGGGCTTCCATCTTCCGATGCGTGAGTGCAACCAGCCTTGCGAGGCGCCGCTGACGCTCGGGCTCCCGCTGCAAGATAAGCAGTGCCTCGCTGACGGCAACGGCAATCAAGGGTGATGGCGCGGTCGCGAAGATGAACGGACGACAACGATTGATCATAAAGTCGCGTAGTACACCGGAAGCAGTGACAAGCGCTCCCGCCACTCCCAAGGCCTTGCCGCAGGTATGTATCACCAGGAGATTTTCACGGCGACCGTACTGGCTGGTGAGCCCTCGGCCCTGCTCACCGTAAACGCCCGTAGCATGGGCCTCGTCAACGACCAGGAAAGCGTCGAGGCGATCGGCGAGCGCGACCAGATCATCCAGGGGGGCGAAGTCGCCGTCCATACTGTAGAGGCTTTCCGTGACGATCCAGACACGTCCCATTCCTCCATCCGCACGCCAGTCGCGGATCGCACTTTCGATGGCTCCGACATCGTTATGGCCAGCTAGGCGAAACTCGGCCCTACCAGCTCGCGCGCCTTCATGAATACTGGCGTGAACCAGAGAGTCGAGGACGAGCAGATCGCCGCGCTGCGGCAACGTTGTCAGTACCGCAAAGTTTGCGATGTAACCGCTCGCAAAAAACAGCGCCGTCTCTGCGCCAAAGAACTGGGCGGCTTCCGCTTCGAGGCATTCATGCTCTTCACAATTGCCGCGCAGAAGTCGCGAACCGCCCGAACCGAGCGGCGTGCCACGTTCGATGGCCGCCAAGACGGCCTTTTTCATACGCGATGCACTCGCAAGCTGCAGATAATCGTTAGATGAAAAATCAATTCCCGCACGCGAATTGAGACCGCGCAAGCGGTTGTCATCTTGCAGCGCGCGCAATTCCTTGACATAGGGTCCGAATTTATCCATTCGCGACGAGCTCATTGCGCATTCCACCCCATGCTGCCGGCGTTTTGGCGATAGCAGCCGACGACGATCTTGAACATGCCACTCAGGTCTTAACGGATGAGGATGCCATTGTTGCGGTCAACGAGCACGACACGCGCTTGGAATACCTCTGCTTCGGCTTCGTCAAAGGATGCATAAGCAATGACAGTAATTTTGTCTCCTGGCATCGCGAATCGTGCCGCAGCACCATTCAAGCCGATGATACCGGACCCACGCGGTGCTTCGATGACAGAGGTTGCAAAGCGCGCCCCCCGTATCCATGTTGCAGATCTCAACGCGCTCATAGAGCAGGACCCCCGCCGCGTCCAGCAACGCACGATCAATCGAGATTGATCCTTCATAGTGAAGATCGGCTTCGGTCACGGAAGCACGATGGATTTTGCCCTTCATGAGGGTGATGTTCACTTCACACTCGCCCGTCAGCGCCTCGATCGTCTGCGCTGTTTCGCTCGGCAAGCTCAGACGTGATGCCGAGCCGCGCGAACAAGTGCGCGTCGCGATCCAACTTGGGGTTTTCTGTCGTCAGCAGCGTATCACCGATGAAGATTGAGTTCGCGCCAGCCAAAAAGCACAGAGCTTGCAGTTCGTCCGTCATATATTGTCGTCCGGCCGACAACCGGACCACGCTCTTTGGCATCATGATTCGAGCAGTCGCGATCAGGCGCGCCACGGCAATCGGATCAGGACGCTGGGCGGTTTCATTGACCGGCACGCCCTTGACCTCATTCCATAGGTTGATCGGCACGCTTTCCGGATGGCTTGGCAGATTTGCAAGCAGCACGAGCATGCCGAGACGATCCTCGATGCGCTCGCCCATCCCAATGATGCCTCCACAGCAGATCTTGATTCCGACGCCGCGAACGTGCGCTAGGGTATCGATGCGATCTGCTAGTGTACGGGTTCTGATGATGCTGCCGTAAAATTCAGGCGAGGTATCGACGTTATGGTTGTAGAAGTCGAGCCCAGCTTCAGAGAGCTTTGCCGCCTGGCTCGCGGTCAGCATACCGAGCGTGACGCAGCTCTCCATGCCAAGACCTTTCACGGCTCTGACCATGTCGCACACCTGATCAAGATCGCGCTCTTTTGGACTACGCCAAGCCGCAGCCAGGCAGAAGCGAGTTGCACCTGCATTCTTGGCGCGCTTTGCTGCGGCCAGTACATCGCCACCATCCATCAGGCGGGTGGCCTTCAGATCTGTAGCGAAGTGCGCGCTCTGGGAGCAATAGCCGCAATCCTCCGGACAGCCCCCTGTCTTGATGCTAAGTAGGCTAGCGGTCTCGACGTGATTTGGATCGAAGCTCTCGCGATGAACGTTCTGCGCCTGGAATATCAGGTCTGCAAACGGCAGCCCATACAAAGCTTCTGCCTCGACGACCGTCCAATCAAAGCGGACAAGCCCTTTGTTATCGTGATTGTAGTGCCTGACTTGTGCGGCTGGATTCATGCATTCATCATTGTCAGCTTGGTAGGAAATCTTCTTAAACTCGATTGGAGCTCGCTTTTTTTTCGAGGGCAAAGGTATAAGGGCGCGCTCTCGATCAAAGACGGCGGAAATGCATCCAAATTGCATGATTCCTGCGAAAAGAGCCCTACGCAATATCGATTTCGACTCTGAGCGAGAACATGTTGCGGCCGTTCGTCGGCAAAGGCTTGAGCACCAACCGCGGGCTGCGCGCCAGCGCCGCCATTGCAGCGAGCTCACGTTCGAGATAGTAAACCCAGCTACACTCCCCGGGACCGCCGATTATCCATGATTCGTCACATCGTGTTATTCACCGCCAAGGACCAAGCTCAAATTGAGGGCATAATCGAAGGTCTATCGATCCTCACGAAAATCCCACATCCGCGTCGGCTGGAGATTGCTCGCAATCGCAAGAGCGATGCACTCGGGAACGATATCGATGTCATCGTTTACGGCGAATTCGACAGCGACGCCGAACTCGCAGCTTACAAGGGGCATCATTTATACCAGGAATCAATCAGGCGTGTGCGACCTCTTCGGGAGCTACGGTTCGCGGCGGACTATAGTGTCTAATGGATACGGGCTCCTGAAAGACGGCTGGGCGAAAGCACACTAGGGGTGTCACACAGGAGGAGGGCGTCAAACAGTTGGTTTTTCGGTCTTCGGGCGAAGGGCAAGTCCGGATTTAGCTAGTTCATTGCTCTGACGAGGCGCCTCCTGAGGAAGTTCTGCGGCAAAAGAAGAAAAACTTCCCAATATATGCATGGCGAGTTCGTCTCGGCTGATTTTCCTCCTCTAAGCTCTTTAGGCTCACAAACAGCTGGCCTGTGCCGGCGCCAAGAGCAAGACCGAGCCCGTGAGCCGCAGGGCACAGACAATCCGTGATGGTCAGACCCCGGTTTCACCGAAAAAGTGAAGGCAGCTTCACCGGGAGAATTCGGCACGGACTTCGCTTTCCAAGGACGCTCAGTGAACGCAATCGAGCTCGAAAACCAGATTGATCGCGCTTTTCTTCAGATGCGGGCGGCTCCTTAGAGGACCGCCTGTCCATACAGCAACCGGCAAAAAGCGTCCGGCCAGATGGAACGGAACACCCTGTCACAGAGCAGAGCAACTGGTTTTAAAATGCATGTCCGCGAACTTCGATGGATCGAACCTGCCATTGCGATGCGGCGTCTAGGAAATCAACCGAACCTGACTTTTTTGGATAGCACCGCCAGGAGCGAGTTGGGACGCTACTCATATGTTACCTGTGATCCATTCAGTAGCTACGTGGTCAGCAATGGAGAAGCGAGTTGCAATGGCATCGCTCTTGCGGGCACCCCCTGGGAAGCCCTCCGGAGTCTACTCGCTAGATATCCGCAACAGAACCGAACAGATCTGCCTCCCTTTCAGGGAGGTGCAGCCGGCTATTTGGGCTACGACCTAAACAGGACACTTGAGCGATTGCCGCCACCTGCGATTGCCGGTCGCGCTTTGCCCGAATGTGTCCTGCATTTCTATGACGTGGTCATCAGCTTCGACCATCAGGATCACAAGTGCTGGATCGCTTCTACAGGATGGCCGGCTCAGGAGACTGCGCCTCGACTTGAACGCGCACGCAGGCGCGCCGATCAGTTCGCTGCCTTGCTTGACATGCCGACGCCAGCTCTAAAGGGACTCCCTAGCACATTAGGCGCATGGCAGTCCAACTTCACCCTTGACGACTACATCGCGGCCATACAGCGCGTCATCGGCCTCATTCTGGCAGGAGACGTTTTTCAAGCGAACATCGCGCAGCGTTTCACTGCGAGGATGCCGATCTCATTCGACCCGATTAGCTTTTACTGCCGGCTTCGGTCACTCAATCCGGCGCCGTTTGCGGCCCTGTTGCGCTATGGCGAGCTCACCATTGCCTCAAGCTCACCGGAACGTTTCCTCAAACTCGACGCACGAAACGTCGAAACACGCCCTATCAAGGGCACGATAGCGCGAAGCAATGATTCAGCGGAGGATCAGCACCGCGCACAGGTCCTCATCGCGTCCGAAAAGGACCGCGCCGAAAACTGCATGATTGTCGATCTTCTGCGCAACGATCTGTCGCGGGTTTGCACGCCGCACTCGATCGAAGTTGCAGGGCTGTGCAACCTCGAATCCCACGCCTCGGTGCACCACCTCGTCTCGATTGTCACAGGTGAACTTTCAGAGGGCCAAGACGCCGTCACGCTGCTGCGAGCTTGCTTTCCAGGCGGCTCGATCACGGGGGCGCCAAAGGTGCGATCGATGGAGATCATCACGGAAATCGAGCGAGTGGCTCGACAGGTCTATTGCGGGGCAATCGGCTTCATCGGTTTTAACGGGCATATGGATACCAACATCGCGATCCGCACGGTAACTATTGATGGCGATCAAGCCATGTTTCATACGGGAGGCGGGATAACGGCGATGTCTGATCCGCAAGCCGAGTACGCTGAGACGCTTGCGAAGGCACAGCGAATCTTTGAAGCTTTTGGTACTGAAGTACCTGGTCCGCTGTGATCCTCATTATCGACAACTACGACTCTTTCGTGTTCAACATCGGCCGGTATTTTCAGAGGCTCGGCGAGTCAACCGAGGTTGTCAGGAACGACGCCATCAGCGTCGCCGACGTGATCAAGCTTAATCCCCGCGCGATCGTTATCTCTCCTGGTCCCTGCACTCCAACCGAGGCGGGAATATCTATGGCCGTTATCCGCGAGCTTTCCGGCCGCACCCCGATTCTCGGGATTTGCCTGGGGCATCAATGTATTGGAAGCGTCTTCGGCGGACGAGTGACGCGAGCGTTACGCCCCATGCATGGGCGATCCTCTCGCATAATGCATGAAGGGGGGCCGTTATTCCAGGGACTGCCCTCACCACTCTCCGTCGGTCGTTATCATTCGCTTGTGGTCAAGCTCGACTCGAGCTCCGCACCGCACCTGATGGTGACAGCGCGGTCCGAGGAAGGCGAGATCATGGCTCTCGCACATCGCTATCAACCAACTTACGGCGTGCAGTTTCATCCGGAATCGATACTCACCGAACACGGGTCTCTGCTGCTCAACAATTTCTTGCGGCTTGCAGCCATTTGTTGAGTCCAGGATGTAAGCCAAACAGACGTGAGCAGCCAGCTGAACATCCCCAAAAATGCCGAAGTAACCAAGCTTCAGCACTGGATCGTGAGAACGGAATAAACAACTTGAGATGGCGCTCCATGGGCTGGCGTGACTTCTAACATTGGGCCTGTTGCCTCCATAGAGATCAATCCCAGAGAAACGCCGAGAAGTCGCGCGTGCCGGTGCGGCAGAGCCGATGCGTCTTGGAATAAAGCGGGCGCTGAGTGCAGAGCCAAAGCCACGAGTCGTTCTCAGGTAGCTCCGGAGTCCGTGCTGCCTGCCAGAACTGGCAGGGTCACTCGGTTTAGGATTAAGGTATCCTGCAGCCGAACTCTATGGCGGGCGGCCGGAGCCAAAACCTCTGAGCTTCCCGGCATCGAACCGATGTTTGACGCCACCTCTCCGTTAACAGCCGTCATACAAGCTAGCGTCAAAATTCCAATCGCGACTTGGAAGCGGGTAATCATTATTAGCAACTCGGCTGGCCAGGTCAAGGATGAGACATGATGACTCAGCTCTTCGAGCCTCCTTGGCCTGGCTCGGCCCCGCTCATTGTTTTTGTTGGCAGGAACCGGCGCGGTAACTGGGTTGCCCGTGAACAAGGCGGCTCCTTTGGCGGCCTTTTTGTCGACCGCGCCCAAGCTTTGAAATATGCTCTCGCCGAGAACGGCGGCCATCCAGAGAGCATCATCGAGGTTACACGCGAGATCGAACTCGATATTTAGACCAACACATGAACTCATGAAGAGCGTAGGAAGAGCAGCGGCTGCTCAGGCTAACATTCACGAACGAACGTTGGCGGCTTCGAGGTGAGCTCGGTACGGATCGGCTGGCCCAATTCCTGCACGTTCTATCGGTCTCGAGCGTTTGCGCTCGACACGCAGTCAGTTTAAAGAGGCAGACAAATCGCACGCTGGCGAGCTTTGGTCCTCTCAGCCATGAGAGGACGCAAGGAATGAGGCAATCAGCTGCTGATCGAAGTGATGACCGGCGGACGACGTACTACGGCGTGACCTTGCCTTTCTGCCTGCCCACCGCATTGCCGCTGCCCAAAGTGGTTGAGTTGAAGCAAGAGCACCGGACAGGCCGCCTGGTGCCGCGTTAATTGCCATCTGACGGTACCGCACCCGCCCGCCCAGGCTTACGGAATCTCCTCAATGCCAGGCGTTGCTGGTGACAAAACCACGACAGCACGACCTTTTATGGCACCGCCCTATACCACCAGTACGGACGGCCCCGCCGCGACCGTTACTGCCGTCCTGCATCTAGTCCGCGGCCACGTCTGGAGGCTGCTTAGCAAACCCCAAAGCCCGGGTCCGCCAGGGCCGCCCAGGATAGCCCGGAGCTGCGGCGCTACCACCACAACCAAGCTAGCATCAAGGTCGTTCAGAGTCGTTCGTGCTACTTAGAAACACCCAATCTGATCGGGCTTGATGATCTGCTGTGAATACTTTTTACCTCCCGAGTTCGGGACGAGCGTTTGCGTCAGAGGCGAGGCCTTGATGGCGCTAGCGTTCTCCGCAGCGTTTGCAGGAAGGAAGTCGCTCGTCTGTAGAAGAGCCCCCCATGTCTGAGTACTCGAGATAAAAAGGCCCCTGCTCACGAGTCTTTGGCGTTTATTTACCGAGCACCACTAACACAGCTCGTACGGCTTGATTACTTTTGATTGCGGAACAAATCCTTGACGATAGCGCGCGTTCGTCAGCAAATGTCTGGCGAAATCAATCGAGGCTGCCTGGTATGATGACGGCGATGGTCATCGGATCTGTCGTTAGCCGTTTTTGGGTGGAGTCTTGGCATCGGTTTGCGTCGCAATGACGCGCTTCTGTGCTATTGCAGGGACGGCCATTCTAGCCTCATCTGAAGGGCTGTCGCATTGCGCCGGCTCACTCATCAAAGCTGCAACTCCATTCGTTCGGTTGAGGACCATCAGCCCTGCTTGCAGTCAGCGCCTTTGCCTTACGATCGCCGTTCGCGCAAATGGCCAGCGGAATCGAACGGCTGCCGAGCCCGGCGGAACGGCTGGGCTCGGGTCAGCGCCTCAAAACCTGCGTCGCCGCGAATTGGCAGACGGGCGGTCGCCATACCAGCGCTGGTGCGGCTCACGAACTAGCGCCGAGAAATAGCGCTTCGATGACACATATCGACCAACTCGACCGAAAACCTCCGACATGAGCGGACTTGAGCGCTAAAAGGCGAACCCGACAATCGATCTTCTCGATCGTTTGGCTGCGACGCTCGGCGTTGCTGTCTCAGAGCTGCATGTGAGGCCATCTAAGGGTGAGGCACCTCCACCCGGTCGCAAGCAGAGGGCGGCTCGCCGCAAAAGGGCTTAGTGCCTCTGAAAGCACCGATCCGTTGATGCAGAGCTTGCGCGGAACCTGGACCAATATAGTATTGTCCCGCGGCCGACCCTTTACACGCGGCAATCCCGCTATGGATTCGAATAATGTGATGGATGTCGCGCCGGGGCAGACAGTGGCGCCTCGAAACGACGAAGTTCCTTAAAGGCCATCCGCGCTTTTGTGACCGTCGCCCGCGAAAGCAGCGTCGCTCGCGCCGCTACCATTGAGAGCAACACAGAGTTCACTCAGCCGTTATGCGTAGTACCGCGGGACTATCTGGGTGCTGACCTGATCGAGCGGCGTGAACGGCTCAGTGATTTGACCAACTTCGCGACGCTATTCCCAAAGCCGTCTCTGAACCGCTCGAGACAGTCGGATTCACTGCCACGAAATTGCGACGGCGAGCAACCGCGGAAAACAATCGATTGTCGTCCGCACATCATTTTCGACTTTCGCTTCTTCGCTTCTGATTCCGCATCTGCAAAAGTTCTCTGCTGAAGCGGGAGAGGCCATTCGGCGCTCTCTCTTTGCCGAGCACGAGGGGCACGATTGCACCACGTGCAATCTTCTTTTCATCCTCGAGGAGATCGGACATTGGCACCAGTACAACTGTGATCTTGCGTTTCAACTCAGCAACCCACTGCTGCGCCGTTCGGCTCCTAAGCCTTCGAGGCGTCCTTCGATCTGCTTCACGTGCTTCAGACCGTCGACACCGAGAACCAGAGCAGGACCGTCGCGCAATTGAAGACGGATCATTTCGCAGAAAGAACGCCATTGACTCGGCTTATTGTGACGCCGAGCGCCCCCTTCTTCGTTTCATCATGCGCCGAAGCCATCTGGATGCGTCCCGGCGGTACGCCACACAGAGTACCGCCGGAGCACTTCCAAACGTCGTGTGAATTCGAGAACACGGTGCAGCCGAGTGGCTAATATTCATGATGAGAATGCTCTATATCTCAAGCACCAAATTCTCCGCCGGTGATATCGATGGTTGCACCACTGATGAAGGCAGCCATTGGCGACGCCAGAAAGGCCGCGACGTGCGCCACCTCTTCCGGAGTACCGAAGCGGCCTACCGGAATCCGGGTAAGAGCGGATTGGTTGATTGCGGAATCAGGCGAACCTGTCAGATCGCTAAGAACCCTTCCAGGAGCGATACAATTCACCGTGATACCGTAAGGGCCGAGATCCCGTGCAGCAGCACGAGTTAGCCCGATCAAGCCTGACTTGGACGCGGCATAATGGGGCCCTGCGATGAAAGGCACGGCACGGCCAGCGATCGACCCGACGTTAATGATGCGTCCGTAGCCATTCGCGATCATTCCTGGTGCCATAAGGCGCATAAGAATGAACGGCCCCTTGAGGTTGACATCAAGAACGCGCGTCCATTCGTCAGACGACATCTGTGAAAGCCAGGGGGCACTATTGTCCACCCGCTTGGGGGAAATGCCCGCGTTGTTTATCAAAACCGTGATCTCGCCCCAACGCGCTCGGATCCGATCGATAAACCCCGCCATCTCGCCTTGCTGCGTTACGTCGATACTCTCAGCACAAAGCTGATTTCCCGAATGCGCAAGATCCACTAGGGTAGACTTTACATGGTTCGGCTGCGTCGCCACAAATGCGACATGGTAGCCATCAGCTAAGAAGCGGCGCACAATGCCGCGGCCAATCCCTCGTGAGCCTCCGGTCACCAGAGCAACGCGCGCCTTATTTCGGTGCCTAGGCTCGCCAGCTGTCAGCATGACGGTCCAGCAGGTGAAACGCGGCAGCGAGCGCATTTTGCGTAGAGAGCGACCGGACTTTCCATTGCATCTGCCTCATCTATTCGCATAACATCTCCCAACTGACTACACCCAAGCGGCCAGAGAGCCAATCCGGGCCGTGACCAAAAGCCGCTTTGCCTCATGATGGTCGCGCGTCATCGATCTTTTCCGACGCTGCAATCGTCGCTCTTTAACTGCCACTGGCTACCCGCGACGTTTCGGCATATAGCCAGCGCTCACGACGGGACTGGATTTATTTGAACGTCGCATGCGCCCGTCGCGGCTATGCAGTCGCACAGCCGCTCTATGTCACTGACAGCATGATCGGCCGTAATGCAAACCCGCACTCCCGCCTTTCCCCGGGGCACAATCGGGAAGAATGTGACCGACGTATAAAAGCCTGCATCGAACAGCTCTCTTGAAGTTTTAATGGCTTTCTCTTCCGATCCAGTCGGGATCATCCTGATCGGAAGCGAATTGCCCCGCTCCTCAGTTGCGATACGACTGTCGAACAGATCAATCCGTCGCGCTAAGCGCATCTGCCGCTGCGCGAGCTCTGATGAGCGATGAATTTTGCACGAGCCTAGCGCCGCGCCTACCGCAGCCAAATTGGGCGCTACTGAAAACGCGTAAGGGATTGAGTAACGCCGAAACATCGCCTCCTGCTCGGCTGTTCCTAGCATCAACATTCCGCCGGAAGCGCCAAATCCCTTAGCGAGCGACGCCGCTATGATCGTTCGATCACCAAGTTCTAGCGGGAATTGAGAGCGAGCGAATCCTTGGCCTTGCTGCCCGAACACCGATATGCCGTGCGCATCGTCGATGTAGAGAAATAAGCCGTATCGCTCCTGGAGCTGCCGCAACTCCTTTATTGGCGCATTTCCTCCCATTGAGTAGACACCATCGCATACATAAGCCACCACCTGATGCTTTTGACATAGGCTCTCGAGAGCGCTGATGTCATTATGCTGAATTGTTTCGACTCTCGTTTCATCGGCGACGACCGGCTTATGATACGCCAGTGAGATGTGCGCCGTCCGATCGAACACGATCACCGGCTTTTTTCCGCCTGTCAATTGTCCAGACGCAAGAAGTGGCATCGCGCCAAGGTTGGCGAGCATGACCGTCGAGAAACCAAGCACGCGCGCCTCAAACAACTCGGACAGCGTCACTTCAAGATCTGCAAGAAGATCAAAATTGAGACGTGTTCGTGCGCACGACCAGTGCACCGACTGATGTGCCTCGATCGCCGCTATCGCGCCAGCGACAATCAGCGGGTGGTTGTCAAGGCCTAGATAAGAGCATCGCACGAAATCCGTCATCACACGTCGATCATTAATGGGTCCAGTGCCCAATGCAAAGGCACGCCCAGTCGTCGAACGTCCTGGAACAGCCATGAGACCGGATGCATGAGCCGCATCGAAGTATCTCTGGCTCTCGTTGATTACGTAGGCGGTATTTCGAAAATGTTTTGTCGACCCAACCTCATCAAAAGCAAGGCTCACATGTTGCATTTCACTCTCCACATTCGCGAAGCATGCAGACGCCGCCAGTTGTTCGAACCCACGCCGACTGGTTTCACGCCATCAAGCATAATGGGCTAGTCCTTGAGCTCGAATGGCCTGTCGCGAGAAAGTGGATTAAGCACTAGCAGCGTCGCTTGGGCAGCTACCACATCAGATAGGCTAGAGCGTGCGTGACACGAGAACGCGCACTAATGCGGAAATCACGTGCGCATCTTTTCTTTTTTCCGACAAATTATCATCCTCATCGACTCTGGCTACCTTTTATCGTGAGCGCATATTTGGGACCGTGGCCAACCTCCGTTTCTCTGCGATCTTTGATGATAATGCTATTCTTTCGGTTCGTCACGCTCCTAACGTCACTGGATCTCAACGCGCTTGCCACGTGAGTCAGAAGTGCCGCGGCCGCGGATGCACTGGCCTTCACGCAAGCAGCATGAAGCTTTTCCGAACGAGTGGGCACCTGTAGAAGGCTTAGAGAGCACGCAGGTTTCGAATGGATGGACGTCAACGACGGTTGTTCACGACGACTATAAACTGCAATCCGTTGAGCTGGCGTGCCGCTCGGTACTACTACTTTACGGGGAAAGATCAGCCGTTCAAGTCCGCTTAGGCTCAGAACAGTACTCTCTCTTATGCCTAGCCGCTGGACATTTCACGACTGGTTCACCTGCCGCTTTGCGTAGGTAGACATTAGTGCCTCTTCGTCGGATAGCGTAACCAACTTGAAGCCCATTTGGATCGCGCGCTCCGCTCCCTCAGCAGCGGCGCAATGGATCCCTGGATTGAGCTTGCGCTTGCTGCGCTCCTTCACGACCTTCCCGTAGAAGCACAGGATCTCGGTCTGGTGTGGTCGACCTTGAGCGGGAGCCCGTAGGATAACCTAGATCAGTGGGGCCCGATATGTACGCTATCGATGCCTGTAACGTCGAGAAGTGGTTCTATATTCTCTACCACGGCTGTAGTCTCAACCATTGAGCACTACAGCTTCTTTTGGCCCTCGTCTAGCAGGTGCCTGGCGCGCCCGCATGCCGGCAAGAATTGGCCCGTTGGAGCGGGTCCCAGCTGTCAGATAATTCCGCAGGACACGAGAGTTCTCGCTCCCTCATTGCGTGAATTTGCGGAAAGCGGTTCGACTCCACGATCGTGAAGAGTTAACGCCAAGGACGTCGCATTTACTTGCGGTGCGAAGCGTATCCCGCAAAGGGCGGTCCGAGTTTTGGCGCTGGCCAGATCAGCTTCAATCGATGAGCGCGGTGGGAGCAACCGGCCGACATAACTTCGGGCTTTGCACAGGCGCCTGAGATCCTGCTTTTGTCAAACGCCACCTCGTATAAAGCTGGCATCGTCTCGGGGTCGGCCTTTCTGAAGGCGGCGACATTCGATTAATGGGCAAGGGTCCCCACCAGCGGCGGCGCCGTACCGGATCGTTCCACTACCTCCGCCTCGTGCGCAAGACCAGTGCAATGATCGGTGCGCCCCAATCGCCTCGATAGCACCAGAGTTGATCACGGGATGATTGTCTAGCCTAGGTAGGAACACGGCAGCAAATCAACTACCTGCGGACGAGGGACCAGCGTCCAAAGCAAACGTCCGTCCGATCGTGCAACGTCCCTGAACGGCATGAGACCTGCCTCGTGGGCTTCTCGGGCCGAGAACGCTTCTTACTGATCACGTAGGCGGTGTTTCGAAATTTTCCGGGCTTGTCCACCACGACTACGGAACGCGCCTGGCTGCTGCATCTAATTCTCCATTCCGTCTACCAAGCAGGCGCACCACCACTTAGGTGGGCCAGCACAACAGGCCGCTTGACGACATCCGACCGAATAGGAGGCCAGTACACCTGTTATGGAGAGCGCCGCCGAGCCTCGGTCCGAACGAATAAAGCATTGGCGAAGTCACTTAGCAGGTACCAGCTCAGATAGATGTGGCAAGATGCTAACTCGCGCGAGATCATCCGTTCCAACTGTGCTGGCGCGAGTTAGAAGCAATGCTGAGCTGACAAACGCACCGCTCCCGTTTCCCGTAACTTTCTCGAGTTCTGATCGCGGGGCTGCGCCTCGGGCGTTGATCTTACAGCGACACGTTACACTCGCGCCAGGGTCAAGTACCAGCGTTGGTAGTTGGACTCCTTACAGAAGCATGCAACTTTTTGCTTGGCGGCCGTCGGACAGGTTCAGGCGGTTCGGACGTCAGCTAGTCAAACTGACTCGAGGAATTAAGTTATGATACCTCAATCGCAATATGTTCTTGCCAGCGCTCGTAATCAATTCGCGACTGGTCGCCCGCAAGGTGCTCGACGTTCAGCTGTCCTCTAGGCGCTCAGTTTGAGGGTTTTCTCGCTAGACTAACGCCACTGCGGCAGGCATAGATCGATGTTTGGGCCGAACGAGAGCGTACGCTTGCGCAGACTTGGTTAAATGGCCGGACACCAACTTCAACCGCTGCGAAGCAGTTACGCCACGTGCTTGGAGGACTTCGGAAAGCCCTTCAACGCCCTACCGGGAGGACGAGCGGCGTCACGTACGTCCAATCAATGCGACAATGGTTCTTCTGGCGAGGCGATGAAGTGCTGATCCCCACTGCAGCACTAAGGATAACACAACAATGTGCGAAGCGTCCAAACCCTTTCTCGGCATCATATCCGGCGAACGGCGGCGCGGCCATGCGGCCGTCGCTGATCGCGCAAGCCGCATCGCCGGCGGCCTTAAGCGTCTCGGCGTAGGCCCGGGCGGCAGCGTCAGCATACTGATGCGTAACGATATCGCCTTTATAGAAGTAGCTCATGGCGCTATGCGGCTTGGCGCCTATGGCGTACCGGTGAACTGGCATTTTAAGACGGAGGAGATCAACTACATCTTGAAGGACTCCGGCACATCGGTGCTGATCGGCCACGCCGATCTTTTACATCAACTAACGATTGCAGTTCCGAAAGATGTCACAGTGCTAAGTGTGCCGACGCCGCCGGAAATTGTCACTGCCTACAAGATCGCTCCCAACCATCTCACAAAGCCAGATTTTGCACGCGATTTCGAAACCTGGATTGCCGAGCAGCCGCCCTATGAGGGACCGTCCGTACCGCAGCCGATGAACATGATCTATACCTCTGGCACCACGGGTCATCCAAAAGGCGTGCGGCGTGCCGCGCCAACTGCGGAGCAGAATGCTGCATTGGAGGATATTCGTACGATCATCTATGGACTTGGCTCACGGGCGCTGCTGCCGGGACCGCTTTATCATTCCGCGCCCAATTCCTTCGGCATTCGGTCGAGCCGGCTGGGCGGCGTGCTGGTGCTGATGCCGCGCTTTGAGCCTGAGGAATTCTTGCGCCTGATCGAGGCAGAGCAGATCGACACTGCCTTTGTGGTGCCAACCATGTTCATCCGACTGATGAAACTTCCCGAATCCGTGCGCAAGAAATACGACCTAGCGTCGCTGCGGCACGTTATCCACGGCGCCGCGCCTTGTCCACCCGAGGTCAAGCGAGCCATGATTGATTGGTGGGGGCCGATCATCTATGAGTTCTACGGATCGACCGAAGCGGGCGCCGTGACCTTTGCGACCTCGGACGACGCACTGAAGAAGCCGAGCACGGTCGGCAGAGTCTCGGCCTGGGCCGAGCTGCGCATTGTGGACGCCGACGGGCAGGTGTTGCCCACAGGAGAAATTGGCGAGATCTATTCCCGCGTCGCGGCGTATCCGGATTTTACCTATCACAACAAACCGGGCAAGCGCGTTGAGATCGAGTGCGATGGCTTCATCACCTCTGGTGATGTTGGCTATATTGACGCGGACGGCTACGTTTTCCTGTGCGACCGCAAGCAGGACATGGTGATCTCGGGGGGGGTCAACATCTACCCGGCTGAGGTCGAGGCGGTGCTACACGGGGTGCCCGGTGTCCATGATTGTGCGGTGTTCGGCATTCCAGATGCGGAGTTTGGGGAGGCGCTGATGGCGGTGGTCGAGCCGCACCCGGGCACCATCCTCAACGTGATCGACATTCGCGCCCGCCTGAAGGCTTCGCTGGCCGACTACAAGGTCCCAGCTCATATCAAGCTCCAGACTGATCTGCCGCGTGAAGACTCCGGAAAAATCTTCAAGCGCCGGCTGCGTGATACCTACTGGGAGCGGGCAGGCAGGAAAATTTGAGGATGGTTGAAGCTAAATGAAAGTCGTCGCTCCCGGGGAGCAATATTATATCGGATATAAATGAGGCCACTACATCGTCGTTCACCAGACAAACACAGGCGCTTATGCGCCCCTTCAGTAAAAAAGGGAAACGCTTTCAGGCCGGAGGTGTCGCGATTGCCCGGACGTTACGAGCTCTCCCCTCGAAGGCGAGAAGAAGGCCCGGCAATTTCTTTTTGTCCCCCCACTCGCAGAGGGAGCGAGCAACAACCCGTTAAAAGGAGGATTCATGAACAACACTCACAACTCTGACACCCCCCTACGTGCCAATTGGCAGGATGTTATCGACTGGTCACGGGGGCTAAGCGACAGCCTGGCCTACTGGGAAGATCAGGCGAACGGATCGGATACACAGAACCTACCGTCCGGACGCTTTGATGTTGTGTACGCACTAGTAGCCCAGCCCGAAGCGAAGTGTCCCAAACCACCGGCGTCAATACCCATAGGCAGTCGCAATACGCAAGGATGACGTCCGAGCGGTCGACGAACATTGAAACTACGGACATGCTCGGCCTGGACACCGCCTTCCAGCGCCACCACGGGTATAACCGGTCAGGTCCTGAAACTATCGCGTTGCCCTCAATTGTCTATTTCACGTCTACTCCCTCTGCCTGGAGTCGCAGGGGCTGGATTTCGTTGGCAGGCGTCGCTCTTGACCTTGGCATAGCAAGTGTCCCCGGCGTCTTTCCGGGGCGGCTATGGGCTGACGGTCGTTTGGCTTGGCGATGACCTCGATCCCGTGTTGAACGCCACACCAAGAATGCGTTTTGGCAGCTGGTTGTGGCCATCGAGACGCCGCCAGCTTTTCTGCGGTTGACCAGTTTGAAGACCATGGCGAGCGCGGTCTTGTTCGACGGACAACCCTTCGATCGGGTGGCGCGGTGGCACACCGTCGCAAACACGCTCTCGACGTATTGGTAACCGGGACGAGATGTCTCAGTGCCAACGTTCTGCTGCGTGTTCTACCTCGTGGTGTATGTTGCGACCATCGGGATAGAAGCACCAGGAGCACGAAGTCGGGTAGGCCGATGCACACGAGGTGCCGAGAGCTCGAGTTAGTAGCTGGCCGCCTCTGCGACTCACCCGGTTGTGCTGAGAACGCGAATCCATAGTTGCCGTGTCGCCCGCAGCTCCATGATGTGTCTGATAGGAGGTGCGAATGCGACGGGTGATTGGGATCGACGTCCAACCGAACTTTCGGAAAGCCGATGTTTGGGAAGGACGGTAGGCTTCCACATGTGGACCGCATTCATATGACGCGGACCGCGTTGGAGGGTTTGGCAAGACCGTACTGGCCAGTGATGTGGTGCTCGAGGCGACCGGCAACAGCATGGCGGTTCTCGAGTGCTGGCGCCATTCGCTGCGCGGGTGATTATCGCCAATCCGTTGCAGGTGACGGCGATTGCCCAAGCTTATGTCAACCCAGACAAGATCGACGTCGGAACGCTCGCCAGTCTGCAGGCAGCGGGATACCTGCCGCAGATCCGGACGACTGACGCGGAGACCCGCACAGGCGCAGGCTCGTGGCGCGGCCTGCCAAGTCGCGCCGTATCGCACGCGGCCCAAGAACGAGGTGAATTCAATCCTGCAGGCGCACCTGATCCCGAAAACCCCGCATGCCGATCTTTTCAATACCCACGGCCGCCGTGGTTTGCCGTTAACAGTTGCCGGACGATGAGCGGGCGGCCTTCGATCGGCACATCCGTGAGCTTGATTGCCTGGCGGAAGACCAGGCCCTGCTCGACGCCATCGAGGATCACGCGTCAACAGATTGATGACGATCACCGGCGTGAACCTGGCGGTCGCCACCTGGATCGTGGCGGCGATCGGCGAGATCAGCCGGTTCAACGGCGCGCAGAAGCTGGTGAGCTATTTCGCGTTGAACCCGCGGGTGCGGCGGTCGGGACTGGGAGCAGCCCATCACGGTCGCATCAGCAAGATCGGCCGTTCTCACGCGCGCGCCATGCTGGTCGAGGCAGCCTGGGCCGAGGCCGAGGCGCCCGGTCCACTGCATGCTTTTTTCGTGCGCATCTGCGTCCGACGCGGCCATCACATCGCCGCGGTGGCCGTGGCTCGCAAAGTCACGGTGCAGTGTGGGCTTTGCTGACGAATGGCCAGGACTACCTGTGGGCACGCCCAGCGCTGGTCGCCAACATGACCCGCGCGATGTAACTTCAAGCCGGACATCTGCAACAGAAAGGCGGGCGATCTTCGTTCCAGCCATCCAAATCTCCTGCAACCCGCTTGGCTTTCGGCTGCTGGCTCTTCGTAAGCTTGGCCAGCACGTTTGCAGTCTCGTGCACCCAGCAGCGCTGCTCGGGCGTTTTCGGGCAGACCTCGTCGGCGGCTTTCCAGAAGCCGAGTGCGCCATCGGCGATGACGAGCCGCGGAGGCGCGACTTGCACCCTTCCGGCGTCGCACCGATCAGCACGAGGATGCCGTAGTGCTTCGCCGAGAGATTGCGCTTCTGCCACGCGGCGTGTTCGTCGAGGCAGCCATCCCTCAGGCGACCGATGGCGTAGGCCGACAATCCGGCAGCATCCTTGCCGAGCAGCGCAGCCAGCGCCACCGAGAAGTCGCCAGTCGAGACACCCTTCAGATAAAGGATCGACAGAAGCGTCTCGATCGACTTAGAACGGCGCATGTGGGGTGCAAGGATCGACGGAGAGAACTGGATGCGGTAGGGATCGGTGGCGTCGCCTCGCGCTCACGCACACGTGGCCGGCGGACAGCGACCGGACCGAGAGCGTTCATCACCTCGCGTTCCGGCAGGTGACCGTGGCGGACGACGCGCTGGCGGCCGTCCGCGGTCTTCATCGGCATGCTTGTCGACCTCGGACTCGATGCCTGGGCGAGAAGGGCACGTGCCTCGCTGCGCAACGCTTCTGTCAGTTGGTCGGCGAACGTTTCCTGGCTTCAATCAGCTTAATGATGTTATCCTTGGACACAACATATCGCTCCTGTGGAGAAGTAAAGAGGTCAGACACCCCCACGATATGCCCCCTTTCCGATTTCCACCGTCACCAATTTTCGGCGATAGCTGGACGTCAGACAGCGACCTTGATGACATAGTGCAGAGCATGCTTCGTCGAAAGCGATCGCCACTCCTGTCCTTCACAAAATGATCAAGAAGCCTAATTTTGGGAGCCGGCAGCGCCGTCTGCGGTGGGGCACTCGAAGGGGAACGATTGAGCATCGTCATCTAGAAGACGCGCCAACTCACAATGCAGAAAACGCGATCAGACTGACAAAAACGCTCAGCGGTTCGCAATTCGACTCCTCTGCCTTCCGATCCAATTTGAGGATTTTATGGAACACTTCGATCTTCCACCCTAACGCGTACCATTCGATGTTATCGAGGGCGTCCTCGCGCGATTGGACCGGGAGATCATTGAGGAACTCCACTCGATCTTCTTTCGCCGCTTCGGCCTTCTCCGCTCTTAGACATGGATCACCGCCAGAGTGAGTGCGAGATATTTTCTTCTGCTTGCCTATCGGCTGCGGAACTCGAAGCAAAGCCCTTTATCCGGGTCGCCTTTGTAAGTCCTTGACCTTGATCCGATGTAGACCTTTGACTGTAACCTCGTCCATTTCGTAGGAATTGTATGGTTACCGTCGCCGGCAAGCGTATGAACACATGTTCGCACCAGGAAACGCGTTCCGACCTCCTCAGCGAGGCAAAGCAGCTCATAGATGTCGCTCTCGCGATCAGCAACATGAAACGCATCGTCCAGGGGCAGCGAGAAGTTCGGTCGATTGCCGGAAATTCTCCGGCCAGCGGACGCTCTCCTTCTGCTCAATCGGAACCCGTGTCGGATTGATCGTTCGCTCCCGCGCCGTCGTTCCCATGAACTTTCTGCGAGACCAGAACTTGATTGCCGCCAGTCCGAGCGGAAACCCCTTAGTCGTCACGGCGAGGCTCGCATGCATCAGGATGCCGCACGTGCGCCCTGCTGTTTTACCCGTAAAGCCAATCAGATCCGGCTTCTCGCGGTTGAAGCTGAATTCCGTCGTGTCATATAGGACGAGAATCGGTCTTCTGTCGCCGTTACGCGCCCGCGCGTCGCCGAAGAATATCCGCCTCATTGACCCATTCGTTGGAGAAGAGGCGAAAGGCGGCTTTCGTGTTGGCCCAGTCCTGAGAAACCAGCGGGATGCTTTGGCCCATGTCGCTCCCGAACGTGCGCGCAATTTGCAGAACCGGCGACCAAGCCTTCATCTTTAAACTTACATCCCGCAGCTTCCCGATCAACGCACCTCCCAATACCGGTCAATCGGTGAGCACTCGTCTCCGCGCGATCTTTCACCAAGCCCATCGAGCAACCCACCCCTCCGGATCAGGTGCTCGACAACGAATCACCACATCTACGCCCCCGGCGCGTCGTTCGAATTCCGACGTCAAATGTGGGTAATTGAAAGAAAAGCTGAGGCCGTTGAGGCTTTAAAGTGCCAGGATATGAGAGCATAGACCTGAGAGATAGGCCAGTTCTGCGCGATCCATTCGGTGTGAGCCAGGCTTGCGGCCGACATGATTCATCTTCGTGGTCCGCAGCTTGCAGAAGCGAAGGCGCCGGCCGCCCAGGTCCGGCCGCCGCCATGGCTGCCCGCAAAGAGCCCGTTTTTTCTTGTGATGGTTTGCGGCGGAATGCCCGCTCGACGGTGTTGGAGTCGCCCTCGATACGGCGGTCGCTCAGGAAGCGCTCGAGGGCGACGTGGCATAGAGGGCCTCGGCCATGGGCGCGGCAGCTCCATGTCCCACAAGATCGAAGAGCGCAGCGACGATCGAGGCCGACTTTTCTCGGCGCGCTTTCATCCGCCTTTCGGGATCCAGGCCGCCGATCTTGGCCATGATCTCCCACAGCCCGCCCATGGTGGCAACGTCCTCGGTCACCCGACGAGAGCTCTCGTTGACGTGAAGCTCGTAGAACCGTCTTCTGACGTGGGCAAAGCACGCTGCCAGCGCCACTTCCTCATTGGCACCCGCTGAGCTGGCGACCCGATTGCAGGCCGGTGAACGTCATCCACGGACCACGTGGTGAGGACTGATCTGATCGGTTAGGAAGATTCCGTGAGCCATCATGTCAAAGGATAGTCGTAGAGATGACGATAAGGATAGGTATATGCCTAACCTCGAAGACGGCGCCGACACGCTGCAGCGCGTCAGATCATCACCGGGACCGGCCGGCATCGGCGCTGGTCGACTCGCGCAAAAGGAGGCGATTGTCGCGGAGAGTTTTGCGCCGGCTGCAAGCGTGTCCGCCGTGGCGCGGCGACATCCCCAGGCCTGTTGTTTCTGTGGCGTCGTCAAACGATGCGGCGAAGGTCGTGGAAGCGGTTAGCCGGAGACGTGCCACCTGGCTTTGTGCCGGGCGCGATTCTGCAGGGGCAAATTGCCCTCGTGAGAGGAGCAGGTGGCAAACGAGATCGGGGGCGGCGCGGTTCGCACCCAGTTATCTGCGAAACTCTGCAGCGTCCAGCACGTCTTGATGGCTGTCGAGAAAGCCCGCGAACACGTCGACGATAAACTGGGCGTCGGCGCGGGTCATTGGTGTCGAGATCGAAGCGGCCGCGCTACGTGGAAGAATGACGCCGTTCTCCGCAAAGAAGCGCGTGAGCTGCTTCATGAGGGTTGCCCCGGCAGGCGATGGACGGGACTCACGATAGTCATTCGGAGTTGCTGTCATCGGATGGATGCGAAAAAGCGAGGCAGCTCCGGTCACGCACAGGGGCGCGCGTCGGCTTGAGATCGCGCCACTAATCCCCGCCCGAACAATGTGTCCAAGTGTCTCCAGATGCGCAAAAGCCGCATGATCCAAATGCCGCATCGCAACATGCCCCGCTGTCATGGACAGTGGATTGGCGGAAAAGGTACCGCCTTGCGGAAGCAGTGGCCGACCCGCAGAGGCATCGAAGACTTTCATCACGTCTGCGCGACCTCCGATCGCTCCAATGGGCAAACCTCCGCCAATGATCTTGCCCATCGTGACAAGATCCGGAACAAGGCCATAGCGGGCAGAAGCCCCCCGGAAGCTCTGCCTGAGATTCAGCACTTCATCGGAAATCACCAAAATGCCGTTCCTACGTGCGGTTTGCTGAATGGCATCAATGAACTCCGGCTTCGGTTCAATTAGCCCTCCCCGGCTTGGCATCGGATCCAAAAGAACAGCAGCAAGCTTCTGCGCATGCATTGATAATATCCTCTGCGTCCCTTCAACATCATTGAAGCGCAGCACAGCAACCTCATCGAGCACGCTTACCGGCATTCCGCAATAGAACGCGGTAGAGTTAGGTGCTGCGTCAGCACCCCAATTCTCCGGCGTCGCCTCTAGACTTACCTCCGCCCAATCATAAGCGCCATGATATGCACCCTCGAGTTTGGCAATCTTTGAGCGTCCAGTGAAGGCCCGCGCAGCTTTGATCGCAAACAGCACGGCTTCAGTGCCCGAATTGACGAACCGAACACGATCAACCTGCGGAATTCGGCCACAGAGTAGTGCGGCGAGTTCGATCTCGATCTCCGTCGGATTTGCGAAGCAACTACCGCGCTGAAGTTGATATCTTAGCGCTTCCACAACGGGCGCAAAGGCGTGACCATGAATCAACGTCGTAAAGTTGGCACCGAGGTCGAGAAACTTGCGACCGTCGACATCAAAAAGATAGCTGCCTAATCCGCGCTCAACATACAGTGGGCCCGACTCGCGTTCAATAGTCACTCGCGAAGTACCATCAGGGAACACCAGCCGTGCGCGGGCAAAGCTACTCTCAGATTTCGGCCCGACACGCGGAGTTCCGTCGATGTTCGAACCGGCAAACCCTTGGGTCAAGGTACCCTCATCAATCTATTTGCCCTTCCTGAATCGCGCCAAGTCTACTTCTTGTAGGGACGTCGCGCTCCTATCAGTTTGAGCTCGGCCTCCAGATCGAACGCGCTGCAGTGAAATCGATCAACCCCTAGGTGAAAATGAAATTAAGTGCCGCCGAGCCACTTGTTTCGCCTCGCGCAGTCAGCTCGCAAGATGTGATTCTGAATGTCTCCCTGTCTAGTCCGCGTGCTAACCAGGTAGTTGGCAGCCCGCTCGTGCTGGTGGATCGCAGCTCCGAAACTCGACGCTGCTGTCGAGTAGCTAGTGGTCCATGTGCAAAGCACGGCGATCACGCAGGCCTGTGCAGACATCTTATCGTACCGCCATTCTCGTCATGACTCGACAGTGCGATCGCTTCTGTCGTGGGAAGCAAGAAGAAGGTTCCTCAATTCTTCGCCTGTCGTCCACAGAAGCCAATCCTCGGCCACGATATCTTCTTCCACTAGGTGCAACATCGCTCCACCTGGCTCATGATGCATCGCACCGTACACGCTCTTATCTAGCGACCACCTTCCTGCAAGCCCGCATACGTAGTCAGGAGCCCACAGGGCAAGAGTCACACCGCGCAGTATTCCTGTCATGATTTTTAGCATGCCCTGGCCTCTAAACTCCGGGCGCACCCACACATCCCCGTGGTAGGCCATTTTACCCGTAATCTTTCGCGCGCTTGGCGCCGTGCAGATACAACGGTCCTGAGGATGCGCATGTGTGGCCGGATCAGCGTAGAACATTTTCAAAGATTCAAGAAGCTCGGCAAAGTTGGTGTGCGAAAGATCATATAGTCGAGCGGCCTCGGCCAGTGCGACCTCGTTATGCTTGTCGAGGCCTATGAGCCAATATCCCTTGCCTTTTTCAATTGGCGAACGATCTGGTCGGAAAATTGGATACGTCGGTGTCTTGGTTGGAAGAGAACGTGTGATCGAGACATAGTCGTGAAAATCAAATCCTATTGAAAGTCTGATACCTTTGTTCGCCGCGGCGTCATCATATACTCTAATGAACCGTGAAAGTTGGAGCGGATTGACTACGCTGTCCATTTTTACACCTGTTCTGCCGTGATGATACGGCATCATCATCGCCCGTATGGCGAACTCGATCGTACGTCATTGGTAGCGACTTGCGACACTACCTAGTCTGGTAAGACAGATACCGGACCCGAAACAAATCAGCATTCGCGTTGTCGTAGTAACATCGATGGGACTGGCGGCGGTTGAAGGAGATGACATCGGCGGTCCTGCGGTCTTAGGAACATTGTCGGCCCGCAATCTGCTTGCGGCTCAGAGGACCAAGACTAAGCAAGACGCGCCAGCATTCCAGTTGGTGCCGGGAGACCGGCAAGTAGGCAGTGGAAGTTCACTGCGATGAAGCAGTAGCGATCCACATTGGCCTCAGCCATGCGAAGGCGTCCGCGAGGATGTCGGCGAAGCGTCGGCAGGCGCGCATAAGCCAGCCATCGGGCCGCGAAAGAACTTTTTCTTAAGAGCCGACGCTGTCAACCGAGCGGAGGCAACACGAAGGGGCGCGACATCGCGAGCGCCCGATCGTCTCGGCG
The DNA here is from genome assembly GCF_020193615.1 of Bradyrhizobium sp. IC4059. Lineage (NCBI taxonomy): Bacteria > Pseudomonadati > Pseudomonadota > Alphaproteobacteria > Hyphomicrobiales > Nitrobacteraceae > Bradyrhizobium > Bradyrhizobium sp. IC4059. Next base: position 37,170 of record NZ_JADYVH010000003.1, on the reverse strand, counting down.
TGGTCGCAGACCTTTGGCACGTGCAGAAGCTTCTTGTACGGGACCGGGAGGTGCTCTAATCGCCCCACCGGCAACGATATCGCGCGCCTAACATTCGGCGGGTTTATATCCCAAAGCCCAGGCAAGACGGAGAAGCGGCCCCTCGGGGTGCCGACTGTCGCTGACCGGCGCTCCAGCGCACCACGGCTGAGTGCTGTCCGCCATCTACGAGCAGGACTTCTTGCCTGTTCGTTCGGTGGCAGGCCGGAGCTCAGCGCCCATCACGCCTTGGCGACCCTCAAGGAGGTCATCGGCGGGGTGCTGGAGGCGGACTCGAAGAAGTTCTTCGGGAGTCTCAGTCATGATTGAGTCCTCCGGTTTGCCGGGGATCCACGCCTGATCAGCTTGATCCGGCGGTGGTTGAAAGCGGGCATCTTGCAAGACGGAGCGCTTAATCCAACTGAGCAGGGATCGCCGCAGGGTGGATCGATTTGTGCGCTGTTGAGCAACGTGCACCTTCATTACGTTCTCCACATTCGGTTTGAACGTGACGTGAAGGGACGGTTGCGAGGCTAACCCGACTGCTGAGCTACATCGATGATTTTGTGATCTGTTTCCAATATCGATCGGACGCCATCCGCGTACTGGACGCCTTGCGGCTACGATTGGCGAAGTTCGGTCTCCGTCTGGAGAGGATCAAGGCCAAGTTGGTCGAGTTTGGTCAGTTCGCGCAAAGACACGCTGGCAAGCGCGGCAGCAACCGCCCCGAAACTCTCTACTTCCTGGGTCTGACGCTGTATTGCACGCGAAACCTGAGGTCACTTCAAGACGGGGATGCGCACCGAGAAATCTCGGCTACGGCGTAGCCTTACGGCGGATGTCCTAGATCGACCACCGGATCAAGAACGACGCTTCGGTCGAGGATGCGGTCGCGCCTTTTTGAGCGGTGGTCCAGTGTTGGACTGATGACGCATGACGGCCATCATCGCGAAGGCAAGCATGACGAGCGAGCATGCCAAGAACGGGTTTCGTTGTGATCCAGGCCAAGCTCGTTCTTAGCGGTTTCGACGCTGTGCTCGATGGCCCAGCGATGGCCTTCCACCGATGGCAGCTTCTGCATGGACGTAGCCGTGCGCCACCATGTGGAGACACTGGCCAAGCTGCCGTGGCAATGTTGCGGCGGATCAGGAGACCCCGCGTCTATTCCCCGGCAAGGTCATCGTTGTATTCACTGACTTAGAGATCGGCCAGTTTGAGATAGGCCCAGTCGTGCCAGCGCGAACCTTTGTTCCGTCCGCCGGACGAATGGCGTCACCAGGCCTTCTTGGGAAGGTTTTTGCGCGATGGCGGCGGCGGCGCCGGGGCTCCGGCTTGTCCCAGGACCGGAACACATGATTGGAAGCAATACCCAGAACATAACCTTTGCCGGCCTTGCGCAGCAGAGTTTCGATCTCCCGTGCCATACACGTTGACCGCCGCCACGAACGAGACGGCGCCTTTGCGGCGATCCCGCGAAAGATCATTCAGCGTGCGGTCTTGGGGCTTCGTTGCAAAGCGCACATCCCTCGGCACATGCGCCGCCTTCAGGCGAAGCGGGCTTGTCCGTCCATTCCTTTGCAGGTAGAGTGCCAGGTCGATAAAAGCCATGGCCATGCCGCGCCACATAGGTGGCGAACACCCCGATCTGGCAATTGGTGATCTTGCCTGCCGAGCCGGTGTACTGGCGTGCGACCCGCACGAGGCCTTGCCCTTCTTCAAAGGGCCGGTCTCATCGATGACCACAACGGCTTCCTGATCGCCAAGCGTTTCCAGCGCGTACTCACGGACAAAGTCGCGCAGCGCATCGGCATCCCACTGTCCCTGGCCCAGGATCGCCTGCCGGCGCCAAGGGCCCGGATCGTCAACCGCTTCCGACCGCATCTAACCTATCTTGCGCGGCTTGTTGTCCCACAGTCCGTCGTGACACTGCCGCGCCGCGGCCGTCACCCGCTTCTGCGTAGACAGCGGACGGATGCGTTGCTTGGCATCTCACAACGAGGAAGCCAACAGCGTCAGTGTATCTTGAACTGACGCACAACAAATTCAGATCTCGGATTGTGGTCACCCATGGATTCGGAACCCTCAATCAGTTGTTCGCGGTAGCGGCACTCATTATTGAGCGCCACCGCGCGGATCCGGACGAGCCCAATTAAGGCATCCGGCTCTTACCCTTGGGCAGGTGACCGCGAAGCGCTGTTGTGGCCAAGAATGGAGGATACGGGGTTGGCCATTCTCCGCCAACCTCGTGATATGATCCTGGGGAAGCCGCCTCGTTGACTTCGCCGCCGAGCGTTCGAAGCCAACGATCGGTCACATGGTAGCGAAACGCCGAGAGCGCCCCCATTTTGGGAATGCCATAGTGCGAACTGGCCGTTGACGACCTGTCTCAGCCATGCACCCTGGGCGCGGATGGGTTGATGCATCCGTCGTCGCAGCTCTTCCTTGATGTCCTGAAGCTTCTTCCACGGACTTTCGGGTCTTCCTTTCGAGCAGGAAGCTCCTCGGCGCGACTTACCGCAGATGTGGGTGAAGCCGAGAAACATGAACGTCTCCGGTTTGCCAATGCCGCGCCCTTTGCGATTGGTCGCCGCAGGGCGACCGAACTCAATCAGGTGGGCTTGTCGGGATGGAGCGTCAACGCGAATGCTTCAAGCCGTTCACGCATTTCATGAAGGAAACGGCGAGCGTGTCCTCATGCTCGAAGCCAACCACGAGATCATCGGCATCGCGCACGATAATTATGTCGCCATGGGCCTCTTGCCGCCGCGAGCGTTCGGCCCAGAGATCGAACGTGTAGTGCAGGTAAGCATGGCGAGGCGGTGAAATCACCGGTCCCTGCCCCGTTCCCCTGTCGGCCACGTTACGACCCCGTCCTGAGCCATTTACGGATCAGGCGGATGATGCGCCGCTTGTCGCCGATGCGGCGTTCCAAAAACTGGACCAGCTAGTCTTGGTTCACACTACCGAAGAAGTTTTGCACGTCGGCATCAGTATCCAGTTCATCTTTCAGGGTTGTGAACTACCGGCACGGCGTCCAGCCCATCGTGTGGACCTCTACCGGGTCGAACCCCCGTAGAAAAAGCCAACGAAGCCGCCTTCGTAGATGGCGTTGAGCACCATAACGGTCGCGCCCTGAACGATTTTGTCCTGCAAGGCCGCGATCGCCAGCGCTCTCTCCCGACCGTCGGCCTTCGGGATATACGTCCGCGTTACGGTTGGGGACGATACGCTCCTCCGTGGACCGGTCGGTGCAGATCGAAAGCCGAGGCTCCAGATCTGTCTCGAAGTCCTGCCATGTCGCAACATCCACGCCGGGGGCTGCTTTGCGCTTGAGCGCAGAGAAAGCCATACCGAGCGTGTCGGCGTTGATATGGTGGAGAAGCGCGGTGAACCGCTCTTTCCTACCTCTGCCTTGCGCCTTACCGTAGGCGAACAAGCTCCTTCATCACACGATCTCGGCCTTGTGTCCGGAGCGTGCTTTGCTGTCTCGCGTTTCCCTTAGTCCCCGCCCCTCCCTCCATCGCCTCCGCCACCGGACTTCCGGCTTTGTTCGACGACTTCATAGCTACTATGGCGGATTCAGACTTCTCCAGATCGTTCATCGCGGCTACAGCTCCACGCCTTCCCACCGCGGGCCAGACTGCTCCGTGAGCACCTGGACAAGCAAGAGAGCTCCCCGTTTCCGTACAAAACGCTCCTGCACATGCCAGGGCCTGCGACCACGCCGAGACGACCGGACGCTCGCGATATCGCGCCCTTCGTGTTGCCTTCCGGTCAATTGACAGCATCGGCTCTCGGGAATAAGCTCTTTCGCGGCTCGATGGCTGTGCTCCCCTGCCGTCGCTTCGCCCGCATTCGCGCGGACGCCTGCGCACGCCTCGGGCCGAAGTGAATCGCTACTCTTTCATCGCAGTGACTTCCACCGCCTACTGCTTGCCGTCTCCCGGCGCACTAACTGTAATGCTAGAGGAGGTTCTTCCCAGTCGCAACTGATGACCGCTGCCTCACTGCTGACCTTCGGCCGATAAGGGAAATAGGTTACGAGATCGTTGGCGAGGAGAACCGATCAATATGCTCGGTTTGAACCATCGCCGTAGAATTATAGCGCAGATTGTTGGCGCTACTGTCAGAACGCAGTTCTTGCAGATCTTAATGGGTCCTGTCCATTCGCCCACTGGCAGGACAGTGCCCACACTTCGTGCGTCTGTTTTTATGGTCCATGGCAGGCTCTCTTCATGAAAGTGGAAAAGAGTACGGGCCACTTTGACATGCGAACTGTGAGCCCAGGGATCGCTCTCCCGAAGCTTAGCCTCAGACGGGCAGCGTGATTTGATGAGAAGCCACAGCTCGCTTCCGACGTAAAGGCATTGAGCTTGTCCAAAGGATCACAAAGAAGATCTGTTCGGCGATGGCCGTCTTAGACCATAGCAGGCTTGCCTCTGAACGACTTGTGATTCTGGCTCGCTCTGAGTTTGTCCAATTTCATCGCCTCTACCAACGCCTCCTCGAATATGTCGAGGCCTTGACTTAGCGTATCGGAGTCGATGGTGAGTGCGGGTAGAAATTTTATGACCTGATCAATGGCCCCGCATCGTTCGATAACTAATCCCCTTTCAAAGGCGTTACGCGACGTCGCTTCCGCGGTTTCTGCGATTTTACAATCGAATCCCAATGCCATACCCCGCCCTCGAACAACAAAGTGGCTTCCATGCTCATATGCAATAGCGTCAAGTCGAGTTCGCATACGATCTCCCAGGCGTCGAATCTCTTGCGAGAACGTCCGACCTCGCCAATACAAATTCAACGCTGCCTTTGCCGATACGAGCGCAAGGTTATTTCCTCGAAATGTGCCCGTGTGTTCTCCTGGCCGCCATGCGTCGAGCTCTTCTTTGATCAACAACATCGACAACGGCAAACCATATCCGCTCAGAGCTTTCGACATCACGACAATATCTGGCGACAACGTTGCGAATTCAAAACTGAAGAACTCGCCAGTGCGACCGCAGCCCATTTGAATATCGTCAACTATGAAAACGGCCCCGACCTCTTTTGCTATCGCCTGAATTGATTGCAGCCATTCCTTGCGAGCTACGTTTATGCCCCCCTCTCCTTGCACAGTTTCGACGAGGATGGCTGCTGGGCGATCAATCCCGCTGCTGTCATCCATCAATATCTTTCTCAAGTACTCAGCCGTGTTATTCGCTGGCCCAAAGTAGCCGTCGTACGGCATGAACGTAGCACCGGATAGAGAAATGCTGCTGGCTTTCCGGTAAAAGCGATTGCCGCTCGCGGCAATCGCTCCCAGGCTCATACCATGATATCCATTTGTGAACGAAATAATATTTTGACGTCCTGTTATTTTGCGTGAGAGCTTTAATGCTGCCTCAATGGCGTTAGCTCCTGTCGGTCCCGTAAATTGAAATCGGTACCGCAGATTTCGCTCCTGAAGTATGATAGAGCTGAAGGTCTCCATAAACTCGATCTTTGCGGGTGTTGCCATATCGAGCCCATGAACCACGGCGTCGGACGCTAGATACTCGGTAATAGCAGTTCTGATCTCGTGATTGTTGTGGCCGTAGTTCAGCGTTCCGGCACCGGAGAGGAAGTCGATGACCTTTCGACCACTCGTCGTCAGCATGATTGAACCGCGCGCCTTGCTGAAAACAGCTGGAAAAGAGCGTGAGTACGCGCGGACGTTCGATTCTAGAGCTTCGATAACTTTCATGTTGCACGCTGCAGTTAGTTCACTCATGTGGTCATCTCCTCCGCAAGCAAGCGATTCACTGAACACCCGCTGCCAACAATGGACGGCTATGCATTCCTCTATCCCTAGGTTTCGGCGCACCTCTCAACGTATTTGGGTTCGCGACGCACATCTACCGGAAGCGCCTCCAACTGTTATCTGAGAACCGGCCGGGAGAAACCTACTAAGTCTGAGAGTCTTCCGCGCTTTTCACAATTTGTCTGTTTGCGCTGCCATGTCAGGATACACCGTCCTAGGTTCTTCACCAACTTCATCGAGATTCCCTCGTATACGCGGTCCCACGGATGAAAAAGGTTTGTCAGCAGGTTGCGCGGCGATCGGTGCGTTCACGGACTCCACTGTGAGGGCGACCTATAGTTGACGGATGTCCCTAAAGAGATCGCAAATGCAACACCCCTGTACCCGGATCGCGCGCCAAGCAGCTCACTCTTTCACAAAGAGCGCGCGGGGTGTTTTCGCGAGACGCTCTGCACCATTCTCGGTGACGAGGAACGTCTCGCTAAGGACATAACCAATGTCCTTCTCCTCCCACATGCCGCAGATCATATGCATGGTCATGTTCGGCACGAAGGTCGTTGTGTCCTCTTGCTGGAGGCTGGCGGTCGGCTCCAGCCAGTCGATGCCGATCGAATATCCGATGCGTGACGTCTTGGTGTAGCCTCGCGGCACGATGACTTTCTGGAATGCATCGGAGGTGGCGCCCCAGACATTTCCGGGCCGCACCTGCTCAATTGCTTCTTCCATCCCTTCCAGCACAATTGCATGGATATTCTTGAGCGCCGGGCTGGGCTTCCCGACCGAAACGGACCTCGATAGCGCCGCGATATAACGGCAACGGCTAGCACCGAGTTCGATATTGACCGGATCACCGAGATTGTAAACCCCGTCAGTCCAGGTGAGATGCGGGGCTCTCACGCGCTGCTTTCCTGCGGCCACCTTTGGGAGGGGGATACGGTCGCCACCAAATTCGTCGGTGCCGCGTACAAGCGCTGCAACCAGAGCCGCACCGGCGTCGCGCTGGCGAACGCCAGGGCCAATCGTGTCGACCACAGCCCTCATCGCTTCATCTGCAATAGCGGCGGCCTGACGCATATACGCGATCTCCGCCGGAGATTTGATGAGCCGCAGCCGGGTGATGACGCCACTAAAGTCCCTAAAAGCAGCGTTCGGCAGCAGCCTTTTGACCTTTTCCCAGGAGGCGGCGCTGAACGTGCCGGCGCTCATCTCGACGCCGATGCGCCTCGATGCGAAGCCCATCGATTTAAGATGGTCGCAGATGAAGTTGAAGCCATCCTTTTCGCAGATACCCACGAAGCTCTCAGGCAGGGCAATCACGTGGGCTGTATCGAGGTAACAGGTGAGCGTCGCCGTAGGTGCATCCATCGCGCGCGTAATGAGAGTCGGCTGCGAGCCATCGGCGGGCACGATCACCACCTGTGGAATGTAGTGAGCTTCTGAGTTGTAGCCCGTGAGATAATATTGGTTGGCGGGGCTGAACACGAGCGCCACGTCGAGCTTGTGCTCGTCGAGCTGCCTGCAGGTTGCCTCGAGACGGGCAAGGAACTCCCGCCTCTCGAAAACGAGCCAAGTGGTCATGATCCCTCTATCGCGCTTACGGACTACCACGGCGATCGATAGGGCAATGGTAGAAGCGGCTGTAAAATGTGTCGCCGTTCTCCACCATATCTCGCAAGAGCTTAGGCGGGGTGAAACGGTCGCCAAATTTGGCCTCCAGCTTGCGACAGAGCTCAAGGAACTTCTTGGTGCCCATGGAGTCGATATAGGACAGCGCGCCCCCTGTGAAGGGCGCAAAGCCGAATCCCAGGACCGATCCTACATCAGCCTCGCGCGGATCGGTGATTACTTGGTCATCTACCGTGCGCGCCGCTTCCAACGCCTGTACTACTAAAAAGCGCAGCTTCAGCTCCTCCACATCGAGCGTATCCGGATTGAGACGCTTCGGTTGCATTTGGATAAGGCCGGGCCAGAGGCTTTTCTTCCCCTTGCCCTTCTCTGGATAATCATAGAAGCCCTTGCCGTTCTTGCGGCCGAAGCGGCCCTGATTGTCCACCAACTCGACCAGCAGCCTTTTGTGTGCCTGATCGACCGCGTTCCGGCCCAGATCAACTTCGGTCGCCTTCATCACCATTAAGCGAAGATCCAACGCCACTTCATCCGATAATGAGAGCGGTCCGACCGGCATGCCCGCCATCTTAGCACAGTTTTCGATCATCGCGGGTGGTACGCCCTCCAAAAACATTTCGGTGCCCTCGGCGATATAGCGTCGCACGCAGCGATTGGCGAAGAACCCGCGGGAGTCGTTCACCACGATGGGTACCTTGACGATCTGCCGCACATAGTCCAGCGCGGTCGCGACTGCGACATCGCCAGTGTTCTTACCCCGGATGATTTCGACCAGCTTCATCTTCTCGACCGGCGAGAAAAAATGGATGCCAATGAACTTTGTTTGGTCGTCGAACTGCTCGGCCAACGAATTGATCGGCAACGTCGAGGTGTTGGAGGCAAAGATCGCGCCCTCCTTAAGGAACGGCTGCGCCTTTGCGTATGTGTCGAACTTCACTTTGCGGTCCTCGAACACCGATTCGATTATGAGGTCGCAATCTTTGATAGCAGCGTAATCGGTGGTGGCGGTAATGCGGGAAAGCGTGTTGTCGCGATCACCTTTATTGGCGCCGCCCCTTGCGATGAGATCATCGAACACTGCTTTGGCGTGAGCTTTTGCCTTGTCCGCGCTCTCCTGATGACGGCTAATCAGGACAACATCGATACCAGCGATCGCCGAGACATAACCGACGCTAGCACCCATGAAGCCTGCGCCGATTATGGCGATCTTCTCTACTTTCGTAGGCGGGACGTTCCGCGGCCGCCGCGCGCCCCTGGCCAATTCTTGAGTCGAAAGAAAAAGGCAGCGGACCATCGCCTGCGTCTCCTTCGAGCGAAGGATGTGCGCGAAATAGCGCGATTCGACACGAAGCGCCGCATCCATTGGTAGCTGCAAACCTTCGTAGACGCAGCTGATGACCGCGCGCGCGGCCGGATAGTTGTCGTAAGTTTCGCGTCGATGAAGGGCGTTAGCGGCTCGAAATATCATCCTGCTGGCATTAGAGAAGACCGGGCCGTTCGGTAGCTTAAACTCCTGCTCATCCCAGCGCGCCACTGCCTTGCCGCCGTCCCTAATCCAGTCCTTTGCCGCCCTGATCAGATCAGTTTGCGCAACGATGGTGTCGATCAGCTTCAGTTCTTTGGCACGCGCCAGATTCATCTCGTGACCCTTGAGGAGGATCTGCATTGCGTCCTGGAGCGCAACGATGCGCGGCACACGCTGGGTGCCGCCGGCGCCCGGAAGCAGACCAAACTTTATCTCAGGTAGGCCAACTCGAGTCTTCGGATTGTCAGCCGCAACGCGGTAATGGCAGGACAGCATCAACTCGAAGGCGCCGCCCACGGTGGGCCCGTTGATCGCGGCGACCCAAGGTTTGCGTGACGTTTCGATTGCACGAAAGACGAGCGAGAAGCGGCGGCTCTCGTCGAACAGCATCTGGTTCGCGGCCAGCTCGCCCTTCTCCCTCAACACCTGACCGAAGGTGCGGTTCATGCCTTCGACCATCGAAGGACCGAGGCCAGCCGAGAGAGCTTCCTTGGCGGACGTAATGACGACGCCCTTGACCGCCGCATCGATTGAGACCTGCTTAACGATCTCCCCGAGCTCGCCAGCCGCAGTCTCGTCCAGCACGTTCATCGACTGGCCGGGAACATCCCATGTAATTAACGCAATGCCGTCGGCTTCAGTCTCGACTTTGAAGTTTTGCATTTGATCCTCCATTAACGCCGACTGCCACGCTGCGCCAGAAATACCCGAAATTGCATGGCGCAAACGCGCTTCACGGCACGCACGAATTCATTCCAATATTGCGGGCTCGCAGTTCGCTTCGGCGTCTCTGCCTCGGTATGAGCAACGCGTTCATACCCGCTCAATTACGGTTGCGGTTCCCATACCACTACCAACGCATAGCGTCACCAGCGCGGTTTCCTTATGAGTGCGCTCAAGCTCGTCGAGCACGGTACCGAGGATCATGGCGCCTGTGGCGCCGAGTGGATGGCCAAGCGCGATGGCGCCGCCATTGACGTTGATCTTATCGATGTCGATCTCGAAGGCCTGGATATAGCGCAGGACGACGGAAGAGAAGGCCTCGTTAAGTTCGAAGAGGTCGATGTCGGACTTCTTCATGCCTGATCGCGCGAACAACTTTTTAGTGACATCGACCGGACCAGTCAGCATCATCGCGGGTTCCGAGCCGACGCTTGTGAAAGCGCGGATTTTGGCGCGAGCCTTCAGGCTGAATCTGATTCCCGCCTCCTTGCTGCCGAGCAGCACAGCGCCGGCTCCGTCGACGATGCCCGACGAGTTGCCGGCATGGTGCACATAGTTGATCCGCTCGATCTCAGGATGCGCCTGCACCGCGACCGCATCAAAGCCCGTCATTGCCGCCATGTCAGCAAAGGAGGGTTTCAGCTGTGCCAGCGACTGCATGCTCGTGTTCGGGCGAATATGTTCATCCTTGGCGAGAATAGTAAGACCGTTTATGTCCTTCACCGGCACGACGGACTTCTCGAAGAGGCTGTCGTCCCAGGCTTTTGAGGCGCGCTTGTGGCTCTGCACCGCATAGGCGTCGACGTCGTCGCGTGAGAAGCCATATTTTGTGGCGATCAGGTCGGCCGATACGCCCTGCGGCATGAAGTAAGCGGGCACGGCAACGGAGGGGTCCATTGACCAGGCTCCGCCGGAGGCGCCGATGCCAACTCGGCTCATGGATTCGGCGCCGCCGCCGATCACCAGTTGGTTGTGGCCGCTCATGACCTGAGCGGCAGCAAAGTTGACAGCATCGAGGCCGGAGGCGCAGAAGCGACTGATCTGCACGCCGGGTACAGCCTCACCAAGTCCCGCCTTCAGCGCCGCGAAACGCGCGATGTCCGAGCCGGCCTCGCCGACAGGATCGACAACCCCGAGAATAACGTCATCGACAGAATCTTCCGGTAAGTTGTTTCGCTCCTTCAGTGCCTCTATAGGCACAGCGGCAAGCCGCAGCGCAGTCACCTCGTGCAGCGCGCCGTCGGACTTACCACGGCCGCGCGGGGTACGAACGTGGTCGTAGATATATGCTTCAGGCATAATGTCCTCGTTGACTGATGACAATCATGTAACACCGGATGGAACTTGGGATGAGCGCCAGGATTTTCCTCGGACGCCCCGCGCATCTGCTCGCCGGAACGGCATGCGCGAATCCGCAAATAATCCACTTTGATTGCACGCTCAGCACTCCCTCAGAGCGACTCCTGACGCTCACCGCTGGTGACGCCGCCCCTCTAATAAACAAATGCATCTCTCCCTCTCGGAAGTGACAACGGGTCTAAGTGACCGAGAAGTTCGCCCATTCTTCGCATATATGCAGTGTTACTAGCGGTTAGGAGCAAAGGCCGTGCCAAGGCTCTTCAGCACCATCAATCCTTAAAAGGCTCTCAGGCTGCAGTTTGGGTCAGTGTTTTGGACCGGACAGACGTACGTTCCGTCAGAAACCGAACAGAATTTGCACTCGTTGGTGTGAAAGACGTCACGGTAGCTCGCGGAACGCAAATCTGCGAGTGTAATACGGGTGAGAAGCGATTCTTGGCCAGCCTCCCAGTTCGCGCGGCGACACTCCGGCCAAATTGATCGATAGACCGATTGGAGTTGCCAAGCAGAACGGGCTCAAGGGGCAGCCTGCGCCGCAGCCGGCAAGCGTCTCGATATCGAGAAGGGCCTTAGGCCGATGAGACGACACTGGACGGACGCAAACTCTGCGCGATCGATCTTGCGATTTACGTCAACAGCAAGTTCGAAGTCGTGGAATTGTTAGCCCTGCACGGGTTGTGACTCTTTGGCAATGGCAGGATGGCGCGTTGCGCGAGCCTTGTCGGTTGTGAACATCCATTTGATGGGGGTGCGGGCAGCATTTCGTTTGCGTCCCCCGGCGGCGATTTCGCGGCGCAGCCGCTTGGGATCGCCGATCCTGCGATCCAGGCACTGACTCCACAGGACGCCGATCTCGATCTCCATGATGTTGAGCCAGGTGACGTGCTTGGGGGTGTAGTAAAACTCGAGCCGTCGCAAGAGCCGCCTTGCTTCGGCTGGCGGGAACGCCTGATCGAGTGCGCCCGCGGAGTGGATCGATAGGTTGTCCTGAACGACCCGGATGGTCTCGGCATGGGGATAATAGAGGTCGACGTTGTCGTGCATGCAGTGGACGCAATCTTCTGCTGCACACCGCTCGGTGAACTTGATCTAGTGCGAGGGACGATGCACATCGAGGAAAACAAAGAGATTGACCGTGCCGCTGCTACAATACTCGTAATCGTAGCGTTCGAGCAGACCGGGCGCGGCCGGATTCGGCTGACGCGCCTCGCTGATGAGTTGCACCGGGCTTTGCGTCGAAGCACAGGACCGGCCGCTTTGGATCGGGCGCCTCGGCATAGAGATCGGGCAGTCCTCCATTCGGGCGACATATTCACCGTCGATGTGTGGAGTGCAATACATATCCCTCCGCCAGGGCTTAAGGCCATTTTCCGCCAGACCCCGCCGGAGAGTTTCGTGCGACAGGCTCTTGTGTTCGGTAAGTTCGATCATCGAGCCCACGCAGAAAGCCGCAGAACACCAAGGAGGCTGCGATTTCTAGCGCCTGTCCGGGACCGAAGCAGCAGCCGAGGAAGTCAAACTTCGCGTTCTCATAGCTTTCCTTCTGCCTGCTGTCCTTACAGTAGACGATCCAGCTTTGGTGGGGTGCATCTCAAGCTCGCATTCCGCGAGTGGAGTCTGGAGATCGAGGCTTTGGGGTTCCGCTTCTTGCTTGCTCCGGCAGTGCACTAAAGCGGGATGGGGTTAGTCTGAATCGATTTGGGATTCCCAGCTCAGTCGGTTTCTGATTCACCATGCTGGCTGGACGGAGGCCAGCATGGATGGGCAAGCCGTACTCTCTTGATCTTCGCAAGCATGTTGTGGGCCGCGATCGAGGGCGGGATGTCCCGCAATCAGGCCGCCAAGCAGTTTGGGGTGGCAATCAGCACGGCTATCGGCTGGATGAAGCGCGTTGATGGACCGGCAGTGTCGAGCCTAGCTAGATCGGCGGCTACAAGCCGAAGGCAATTTCGGGTGAGTACGCGGTCTGGCTGTCGCAGCGGATCAAGGACGGCGATTTCACCATACGCGGTCTCGAAGCCGAGCTCGCCGGGCGCGGCCTGAAAGTCGATTATCACTCGGTATGGGACTTCGTGCATGCCGAGAAGCTTAGCTTCAAAAAAAAGCGTGGCGGCTGGCGAACGCGATCGTCCCGACGTCGCGCGGCGGCGAGCCCAGTGGGCAAAGTATCAAGATCGCGTCGAAGCTGAACGGCTGGTCTTGATCGACGAGACTTGGACCCGGACCGATATGGCGCCCTTGCGGGGGTGGGCGCCGCGCGGGAGCAGGCTTCACGCAAAAGTTCCCCACGGCCGCTGGACGACCATGACCTTCCTGGCCGCACTGCGCCATGACCGGATCGATGCGCCATGGTTCATCGAGGGGCCGATCGATCGCGTGAGCTTCCGCACCTATGTCGAGAAGGTTCTCCTGCCGACCCTTCCGCCCGGTGACATCGTCGTCTTGGATAATCTCTGTAGCCACAGGAGCAAAGCGGTTCGCCAGCTCATCCCTTCGGTCGGCGCCAAACTCTTCTTCCTGCCAAAATACTCGCCAGACCTGAACCCGAGCGAACAGGTCTTTGCCAAGCTCAAGCAGCTCGTCCGCAAAGCTGCCGCCCGAACCGTCGACGCGGTCTGCACCGCAATCGGCCATGCACTCGATGCCTTCACCTCCGAGGAATGCGCCAACTACCTCAAAAATTCAGGCTATCGAACCTAATGCCATCACGCTTTAGGCATCGCCCGGGGGACTTTCACCGCGCAGGGCTCATGGATCCGTACGTGAGCCTCGCGGCTCATACGGCTCTTATCGTCCAGCCGTTGCGCCGCATAGCGCAGGCCAATGGCCGAAGAGCGTTGGATCGCGCAAAGAGACCCTGCGGATCCAATCATCGCCGGCGACGTCGCTTGAGGCTAGTTTTGAGCCACCACCGGACGCGCGAAGCATCGGTTCAGGTAGCGCAGTGTCGGATAAAGTGGCGAGTTATAGTAAGGGGATGTCGCGCTTCATGTTGAAGTTCGCGGAGCGGCCGGTGCGGGAGTCTGACCTTACGCGGCCTTCCTCTCCTGCTCAAGCGGAGCGTGGCGGGTCTGAATGGCCTTCAGAGCCGACGCGAGGACCGGCAGTTGCTTGCACGTCTTCAGGCGGCTGAAGCCCATTAGCCGCCTCGATCATGTCGGTAGCGTCCAGCGCAACCCATGCTCGCGTCACGCCAGCATTTGGCGTTGCAACAAACGCGACGGATCGTGCTGTTCATGTTCTCGATGATGTTGGGTATCAAGCAAGCGAACGCCCTAGTTCCAACGGCAGGCCAAGGCGCATCACCGTGAAGATCTCATCCCGGCCTTCGAGGATGCAGGCCGATGCGCCCGGTGTCTCAAGCTCTAGTCGAGGGGCCAGATTCTTGATCAGATGTTCGGCGCGCCCAGGTAATTGATTTGCCAGGCCGGCGGCAGCCCTTTCTGACTGTCGCATGGAGATGTTTCGACAAGCGCTCGACAATATTGCGAGCCTTATGAACCTGGCACCGCGGATCGGCGTGTGACTGCCGAAGTTCTGCCGGATCGCCCTCTCCGGCGCCTTCGCGCCGTCAACAATGAAGAGGCCGCAGATGCCAGGATCAAGGCCACGCCACACCAGCTTGTTCAGGAGTGCTTTGTACGGTAGGCGCATTCTCTGTCGCGCCATCGACAACGGCCAGATGAAGCGTCTCCCCATTGCTGTCGAACCCCAACGCGCCACGAGGATCAGATCATCGTCGACGTGAAGCCCCATCGATCTGGACCGCGAGCAAATTGAGGCGCGACAGATCGGTGGCCCCCCTCCGCCATCCGGGCCGCGGAGAGTTCACCGAACCGGCGCAACACCGCAGATTTGGAAGGGCCGGCCAGCGCCCAGCCTGGCCGGCATATCGCCCTGCGGCAAACGGAGGACCCTGCCGAATTTGCGGGTCCAGACGTTGATGAGCATCAGGTTCATCGCCCATTTTCGAGCCAATCATTGCAGGCTCGCCAAATCGACGAATGTGCCAAAGTGGTGCCAGGTTCAGACTCAATTGATCCAGTCGGCAGATGGTGGCGAGGTGGATGGCTGCCAAGAATGGCTGGCAAGTTTGTCCTAGTGAGTCGCGACATGCCTGAAGTACCTGAGCCGGCAGAAACAGCGCTCGATAACGTTGCGCCCTTTGTAAGCGCGTTTGCTGAAGCTGTGAGGATCACCCTGTTGGATTTGTTTGGAATGACGAGCTTGGCGCCGCGATTGACGATTTCGGCGCGAAAGCCGTCGCCATCGTAGCTAGATGGCGGCCTGATGCAGGCAACCGAGCGCGAGGTTGCATCCGCTCACTTCAGCTGAAAGCGGCGGGTCATATCGCTGGCCTGACCGATCGTCCGCCTCGTCGATTTCTCTCAAACTCCGCAAATTCTGAAACAGCGTCCGCAGCCGTTGCACGGTTGTTGATTGAGCGAAATCAGGCAATCCGGCGTCGAGCTACAGCCGTCGCGCGTTGCAAATGCCGTGCTTGGATATCCAGAGGCCTCTTCTACCTCTTCCAGGTTACCGCGCTTGCGCTCGAGTTCCGAAAACGCATCGTGCGCCTCCTGCGCTTTCGCCACGATTAACGTCCAGTTGGCGGGAAGTTCCCCTAAAAGGTCACACAGATCCGTCTTGGCCCGCGTCGCTTTGGCCCATAGTGTCCTCACCTCAGTTTTCAAGATTTCAAGATCGCTCATGAGATGCCCTGAATCATTTGCTATGCGCTTGAAAGTCTCTCAGTACTTTTGTGCGCTTTATTTCGAACATTTCTTTTGGTTCGATTTTTCGCTGACCAGCTATTTGAAGTAGGTAATTCCACGTTGCTAAGTTCGCAGTCCACTCATGCTGATGTCCTTCAATGGTCTGAAGTTGCAATGACATCTCTTAGCTAGCGTTAGCAAGGAGCGTACCAGTGCAGCCTGACGTTCGAGTGTTCGCGCGGCAAGACGGAGTATCGTTGTAAACCCGACATGGTGCTCAGAAACATCCCTTTTTAGCCCAACAACGTCATCCCGTTCTTGATCACCGTAGCGCCACGCGCCCTCGCCTCGAACGAGATTACGTCGCCATCCCTCCACATCTCCAGCGTCACAGTCTCTCCAGGATAGACCGGCGAAGAGAATCGTGCCGAGTGCCGTTTGAACGCTGTCGGATCATAGTCGGCGTAAGTTTGCAAAATAGCCCGGCAAGTGATGCCATAGGTGCACATACCTTGCAGGATCGGTCTGGAATAGCCAGCAAGTTTCGCGAATGTGGGGTCGGAGTGCAACGGGCCGCGGTCGCCGCACAAGCGATAGATCAGCGCCTGATCGGGGCGGGTCAAAATATCGACTGTCCGGTCAGGCGCGCGGGTCGGGACATGATGCGGGGCGGGTTGGCCACCCGATGATCCGCCAAAACCGCCGTCGCCGCGCGCAAAATACGAGGCAACAATCGTCGTGAGCGGCTCACCCTCTGTATTCTTCAATACGGTCTGGTGCTGGATCACGGCGCCCTTGTCCTTGCCCTTGTCGAACACCGCAAGCACAGTGGAATCAGCTGTGATGTTAGCGGCGGTCGCAAGCGGCTTGTGGAAGATGATGTCGCGCTCGCCGTCCAGCAACATTACGTGGTTGAGGTTCATCTCGCCGGGTTTCGCACCCCAAGCAGCCACGGACGCGAAGGTCGGCACCACCTTCAACGGGCGCGGCGTCGCGGTCGCCTCATTGACAAAGGCGAGTTCCTCCTTATCCAGCGGATCGGCACCCATGCCGATAGCGTACGCGTAAAGCATTACCTCGCGATCGCTGTAGCTATATTTCTGGTTGAGATTCTTCATGGCAATGAGCTGTTCGTAGTCGATCGGCATCTTTTTGAAACTCCTCCTGGGCTGAAAGTTAGCGGTTCTGTTGTTGCGGCTTTCGCGTCCGCTTGGGTGCCCCCCCTGTCCCACAGCAAGAGAGTGGATCAAGTGGAGAATGGCGGCCCGTCGCTTTCGGTTGGATCACCAGCTTCGTCCTCCGGCTGCGTTCATTTTCCCGAAATCGCAATGGACGAAATTAATCTGCAACGGGTGATGCGCGAGCCGTTCGCCGTCTGCGCCGACGGGAAGTAGAGGACCGGTTGCATTCAGCGAGTTATCCATGAGATTTACGATGGCTCGCCCTCCAATTGCTTAGATTCACGGGCAAGCAAATCACATACCAAGTCGCTCGATAGAAAATATCGCGCCTTTTCTAAGGAGCCCGTTCGTTTTGCGACGCGCGTCGGATTAATGACACGCGTTTCGAAGGAACCACACGAGTCACGACTGCTCCGTTACAAATCGCGCTGATCAGCGTTCATGCATAGGGAGGCTTGCATGCGCCAAGCATGAGCCACCTCGTGCGGCAGTTGACCAAAATAACGATCCCTTGTAGCCCGCGACATACATACGAAACGCCGCGCTCCAGCTGGTTGTAACCCAACTGAGAATGCAGACGCTTCAAGAGCGCCGCTGCGGTTTGTGCGGGTCACGCATCCATTCCACCGGTAGAGCGCACAGAAGCTCCGTTGCGTTGGCGAGCGATACAACCGCCACTGCCAGCGCCTCTTCTTCAGGTCGACGACGGCACTGTCTGGTCAGTTCCTCGATTTGCGCAGCAAAGGCAGGGTTTTCTGAAATGCTACTATTATCCGATCTGGAACTCGCTTGGTACCCGCAGGGGCACGAATGGGCAGGCGATTTGGAATCGAGAGAGAGGCTTTTGAAGGCGATCCATGGTCAGCACTTTGCCCACTTTTCGTTAAGTATCACCCTGTTCTTCCCACGTTGCAGGGGGCGGGCCAGTTTCCTTGCTACGATCAGAACAGGACATTGGAACCGGTCGCGGCCTGTAATTCCCGCTCAGCGTCTGCCCGGATTTCATCCGGCATTTCTATGACGTGGGTCAGTTTCAGTCGTCAGGTAGTCAAGAATGACATCGAAGCAATCGAGCGGGTGATGCGAGAGGTCTGTGGCGGAGCGATTGGTCAAGGGGCGCATGAACACTAATATCACGATCCGCACGGTCACGGTCGAAGACGATCAGGCTGTCTTCATGCAGGTAGTGCGATAAGGTTGTATTTGGGCGACGGGCGCCCAAGTTGATTTGGCGGGTTTTGCTACACCGCCCCTAATGCGTTCGGCGTGGTGCATCGAAGCCACGCCTTCGACCAGTTCACGTACTCACGGGAGAGCAGCCGCCTGCGCTGCGAGCTAGCCGTCGTGATTGTCAACTCCATGTCGACAGATAGGCAGATGATGTTGGTCCCCGCGCCGCCATGAATGGTGCCGATAGTGACGACCGCGCCATCCTCGACCGTCATTTCGCGAGAAACCATCTTCTGCACCTCGTTCAGCGAAGGCGGCGGCGATAGTGGTTGCGTCGACATATTTTCAGGCGAGGCGACATGCGCCATCAGTAAGTAAGCGTGAATTGATTAGCAGATTTTGTTACCGTTCCACTCCTGTGCGCCGAAGCTAATCGCGTAGATGGGCGGAAGGAGCCGGCTTTGTCGGTGGCGTTCTTGAGGATGGCGACGACTCGACTTGTAGGAAGGGGTATTGAGCAGTAGCGCACGGGAGCAGGCGACGTAGACGTGCTTATGGCCAAAGCGCCATTCCATTGTCGGTGAGAATCGTGTGGATCTTGTAGGGGACCGCCGCAATAAGAGCTTCCAGGAAGGCCGCGGCCGAGGTTCCTTCCCGTCTTCCTGCCCAGTTGCACGAACGCGAACTTGCTGGTCCGATCGATTGCGATGTAGAGGTAGAGCTTGCCTTCAGCGGTCTGGAGTTCGGCGATGTGGATGTGGAAATAGACCAATCGGATAAGCCCTGAACTTCTTCTTCGAGGGCTTGCCATTTCGACCTCCGGCAATCGGCTGATGGCGTGGCGCTGGAGGCAGCGATGCAGGGATGACCACGTCAGATGCGGGATGGCAGGCTGCAGTGCATAGAGGCAATCGTCGAGTGAGCAGCAGCGTGTGCCGCCGGAAAGCGACGATGATCGCCTCCTCCGCGATGGAAAGGACAGTGGATTTGGCTCCTTGGGGCGAGTCGAACGATCGGTGACGGTCTCGCGCTGCTTCCACTTCGCGACAGTCTTCTGATTGAGGCCCAGTCGTGCCAACGCGGAGCTTTGGTCCCTTCGCCGGACGAGAGGCGATGCCAGGCCTTCTTGGGAAGGCTCTGCGCGATCGCGGAGGCAGTGCCGGCGACAGGCTGCTGCTTGCCCAAGAACGGAACACATGATTGGAAGCAACACCCAGAACATAGCCCTTGCCCAGCTTGCGCAGCAGGGTTTCGATCTCTCGGGTGCCGTACACGCTGTCCGCCGCCACGAACGAGAACGGCACCTTTGCGGCGATCGCGCGAGCGATCATTCGACGCGCGATCTTAGGCTTCGTCGCAAAGCTCACATCGGTCGGTACATGCACTGCCTTCAGGCGAGCGGATTCGTCCGTCCATTCCTTTGGAAGTTAGAGCGCCCGGTCGATGAAGGCATGGCCACGCCGCGACACATAGGAGGCGAACACTCCGATCTGGCAATTGGTGATCTTGCCCGCCGAGCCAGTGTACTGGCGTGCGACCCCGCACGAGGGCTTGCCCTGTTGCAAAAAGCCGGTCTCATCGATGACCAGGACCGCGTCGTCATCGTGCGTCGGCATCCGACCGCCATCGCCTGCTGGCGCCGCGGGTCTGGATCGCCGGCCGCTTCCGCCCGGTGGGTGACCATGATTCGGGATCTGATGATTGGTGGTGCGTCGGTTGAGAATACGTTGGCGCTGTGGGCTTCATCGTTGCGAGATGCCAAGCAACTCATGGATTCAGAACCCTCGAAGAGAATGCAACTGTAATGCTAGAAGAGATCAGTTGCCGTCAAGTTGCCGTATCAGGTGAACAGCCGCCGCCACCTTGTCGAGATCTAACGAGTAAATGAACTGGGCCCGGCCGCTCTCCTGCTGCCCAATCATCGCTGCTCCCGCAGATGCCGCCCCAAACCAACGGAATCATGGTTTGCGAGTCGCCCAACCGGAGTTTAGCAATACAATCGAGGAATGAGCGGACATCGATCGACGCGGTTAATTTATGAGTACGCGGCCTACAAGAACGATTACCTTACTCTCGTGACGCCTACGGGCCAATACCGTCGCCGGATGTAGTGGGAGCAATGAGCGCGAAAATTCCGATGTGTCCGCCCTTTCTGTCGGGAAGCCCCCGTTATCCAGACGGTACTCATGAAAATCGCAGCTGTCGGAAGCTTGACGTCTTTGGCAGTGCGATACACGTGGAGCAATCGCGAGAGTTGTGGTGGACGGTTGTTTCATTTGTACTGCGGATCATGATTCAAGCTACCGACACCAGGGCTGGGATCATGCCCTACGAACCTGACGGATTTCGAATGGAGTGTTATGGAACCCCTTCTCCCGAAGGACCGTTGAGGTCGCAAGCCAGGCAGCTGCCGCTGCGTTCTCAACACCATCTGGGTGTTGCGTCCGGGCGCGCCGTGGCACGATCTGCCCGAGCCATTCGGGCCGTATACGACCGCGTACAATCCCTTCAACCGCAGGAGCAAAGCCGGCATCTGGGAGCGGCTTATCGATGCGGTCGTCAAGGCACAAGATGGCAACGCCGCAGATGATCGACAGTTTGACCGTCGGGTCCATCAACATGTCTCCGGGGGTGAAAGAGTGGAAATCGTTGCGTGGGCTGAAGCGGAGGCGGCCTCACCACCATAATCTACCACGCGAAGACCGCCCGCTCCGACTCATGATCACCCTCGGCGAGACCCACAACGTGAAGTGCGCCGGCGCCTTGCTCGACTGACTCTATTCGCGCATCGTCGTTGCCGACAATGGCTATAATGCCACTCGTGTTCGCGCTCAGACCAGTGATCAAGGGGCGCTCCCCAACATCGGCAGCAAAACAACCGGAAGAAGAAGGTTCGGTGGAAGAAGGCCATCTATCGCGAGCGCGACCACGTTGAGCGTTCTTCAATAAGCGAAGCAGTTTCGGTGCATCGCCAGCCCCTACGTGCGTATTCCAGGGATGGTGATCAGCGATTGCAGGCGATCGTGATCACCGTTTCCAAACGATGGTCATCACTTGCGGCGGCGAACACGACTGACGTGTTGATGTGTGCTGGAAATGGTCTTCCTGGTCAAGACGGGCGGGAGGGTCTGGAGATCGGTTTAGCGGCCCTGGGAGGGCCCCGCGCGCGGCGCGGAGTGGCCCCCACGAGCGACGCAGCGGCGCGCGCGGGAGGGGCGTGTGGGCTGGTTGGGCGATCGGGGCGCGCGGTGGTCACGCTGTTGTCCGGTCGTCGGCCCGACGACGCAGGCTGTCGCTCTTGAGCTCGACGCGGTGGGCATTGTGAATGATGCGGTCAATATGGCGTCTCCGAGCGTAAATCGGCAATCACGTCATGCCATTGCGACACGGGGACCTGGCTTGTGATCAACAATGATCCCTTGTCATAGCGATCATCGACGATCTCGAGCAGGTCACGGCGCTAGTCGGCAGTGAGCGGTTCGAGTCCCCAGTCGTCAAGGATGAGTAAATTGACGCGCTCCAGCGCCGCGATCAGGCGTGCGAGAGGGCCTTCGCCACGCGCCTGGTCGAGATCGGCGAACAGGCGGGGGACGGGCTTGTAGAGGATGGAGAAGCCATCGCGAGAGCCTCTGTTGCCAAGCGCGCAAGCCAGCCAGGACTTCCCGGTGCCGGTCGGACCGACGATGACAGGATGGTTGTGCTCGCGGGTCCGTTGGCAGGTGGCGAGGGTCTTAAAGAGGGAACGGTCGAGACCACGAGCGGTGCGATCATCGATATTCTCGATGGTGGCGGCCTGCCGGAGCTTGGCAATGCTCAAGCGCCGTACGAAGGCGGCGGTTGTCGCAGGACGTGACCTCGCGATCGACGAGGAGGCCGAGCCAATCGGGGTGCGGCATATCGGCGGCCTCGGGATTGTCCTGCAGTTCGATGAGGGTGTCTGCCATGGTGGTGAGGCCGAGTGCGCGCAGGCGTTCGACGGTCGGTTGGATGAGCACGATGATCTCCTGATCATTTGTAGTAGTTGCGGCCGCGGATGTTGGCGTGGAGGAGAATGGGCGCCGCCTCCTGGGCCGGGAGGCGCGGTTTTATCGGTGGCGTACTTGAGGATGGCGGCTACCGACTTGTAGGAACGGGCATTGAGCAGCATCGAGCGGGCGCAGGTGGCGTCGACACGTTCCTCCCCATAGCTCTTTACCAGTCCAAGAATGCCGATGGCCGAGCGGAAGCCCTGTTCCGGATGCGGCCGCGAGCGCAGGATGACCTCAATCAGGGTCTCGGCGTCGGGCCCCTACCTTAGCGGCCTCGGAGCGGATACGCTCATGGGCCCAGTCGCGGTAGCGGCGATGCGAGCTTGGCATATGCTCGCGAGCAGTGGTCGGACGATGCGGCTGCGTGCTGCGCAGATGCGAGGCGACGCGCTTGCCGCGCAAGAAAATCTCGACGGTCTTTCGGGTGATCCGTGCCTCAACCTCTTTATGCACGAGGTTGTGAGGCACGCTGCAATAATTTTTGCAATAGCGACATGATAATCGAAGGTTGACCCGACAGCGCTTCCACTCAGCGTACTATGTCGTGTACTCAAATTCGTCTAGCGGATCAGGGCGGACCATGTACCGAACATCGGGGCTGGTATCATGCGCTACGACCCCGAAGGACCGTCGAGGTGACAAGCCAGGCAACAACCGCCGCGTTCTCAACGGCATTTTCTGTGTCCTGCGCGCGGGAGCGCCGTGGCGAGATCTGCCCAAGCGATCCGGGCCTTATACGATCGCTTACAATCGCTTCAACCGCTGGCGCAAAGCCGGCATCTGGGACCCGGCTGATGGATGCGGTCGTCAAGGCACACGATGGCAAGGTGCAGATGATCGCCAGTTCGGTCGTGCGGGTCCATCAGCATGCTTCGGGGTGAAAAAAGAGTGGAGATCGTTGTGTGGGCCGAAGCCGAGGCGGCCTCACCACCAATATCCACGCGCGCGTCGACGCGAAAGACCGGCCGGTCCGCCTCGTGATCACCCCCGGCGAGGCCCACGACGTGGCGTGCGCCGAGGCCCTGCTCGACGGACTCGATGCGCGCGCCGTCGTCATCGCCGACAAAGGCTACGACGCCGATCGTGTTCGTGCCCACATCCGCGATCAAGGTGCGATCCCCAACATTCCCAACAAATCCAACCGGAAGAAGAGGCTCCTGTGGAAGAAGGCCATCATCGCGAGCGCAACCACGTTGAGCGCTTCTTCAACAAAGTGAAGCGGTTTCGACGCATCGCCACCCGCTACGACAAGCTCGGCGCGACGTTCTTCGCTTTCGTTCAACTCGCTTCCGTGCGAATTTGACTTCGATCAATTGAGTCCACACTCTAGTAGGGTTCGTCGGGCAATGGGGTCAGTGCCGGTCGGTCGAGCTCCTCGAATAGCTCGCGCCGACTTCGTCCCCAGCTTCGCAACGGTCGATTGTTGAGATCGACGAGCAGTGCGTGGTTCGCCTCGTTGAGGGCAGCGAGCGAGAAGAAACGGCGGTTGCGCAAGCGCGCCAGAATCCATCGCCCAACGATTTGGACGCCCACCTCGACCTTGGTCGCGTGGACGGTACGGCCGTGATGGAACAATAGCGGTGCGGTACTGGCGGGCAAGATCGGCATGAGTCCGGTTGAGCATCGGCTCGTGAAAGCACGCCCGGGTGATGCCCGCCTTGAGATTGTCGCTAACCGCGCCGGCCTCCGCCCGCTGTGCGACCTGATCTGCGAGCCACGGCAGGAGCAGGGTATCGCTCCATTGAAGGCCGCCTTGTTTGACAAACGCGATGGCTGCTGGTCCTAGGGGTAATCCTAGGAGAAGCGCTATGACGATTCGAGGGCGGAGGTAATCACATCGGTCGAGCGGCGGCGCCGGTGGTCGCAGGCGAGAAGGAACAGCTTTTGCATCATCGCTCGAGCCCGGCGCCAGTGCTTCCGAGGTGGCTCGCGTGGCCGGTTCAGGTTGGCGCAAAGAGTTTGCAAGCACGGTGCAGTGAATATGGCGCCGTTCGTGCCGGCCGCAATTGGGTCGTCTGTATCTGTGCGGGAGGTTGCCGAAGCGCCATTGACGCCGACGACGGCGCGTCGCCGGAAGAGCCTGGGCATCATCGAGATAGATCTTGTTAGCGGGCACCGCATCCGGGTCGATGACGACGTTGATGGCGACGCGCTCTGTCGCGTACTCGATGCTTTGGTAGGCCGGTGATCCCGGTTCCGACGGGCGCGCGAGTGTGGCTTGCGACAGGCTACACGCATGCCTGTTCACCAAAAGACTCGATCGAGGAAGGTTCATCTGGCCATCGGGTTGCGCGCGAAGCTGTGACGATCGCGCCGGCTCAGATGAGCTGCCTCTTGTCCGGAATGGATTGGCGCAACCCGCAAGAAGCACAGAGTCCGACACGGGTCGGATAGCCGTTTTTAGTTTAAATCTGCGGCTTGATCTGATTCAATGGCTTCATGATATCGAAGCCGGACGATCTTCCATCGGACCTTGTCAGCGCTCTGGCGGCGCTGCAGGCGAGGCGCTGATCGCGCATCTTGAGCTGCGAATTGAGAAGTTCAAACGCGAACTGCACGGGCGGCGATCCGAGCGCTCGGCACGGCTGCTCGAGCAGTTGGAGTTGGAGCTCGAGGAACTCGTCACCACAGCGAGTGAGGATGAGCTTGCCGCACAGGCGGCAGCGAAGACGCAGAACGTACGTCCGTTCACGCGTAAGCAGCCGGTGCGCACACGAGCGCGTTGTCGTTGAAGCTCCAACGATCTGCGCTTGCTGCGATTGGATCGCGGCTGGCGAAGGTCGGCGAGGACGTGACCAAGACGCTGGAGGAGATCCCGCGCCGCTTCAAGGACATCGAGACCGTACGCGAAAAGTTCACCTGCCGCGATTGCGAGCAGATCAGCCAGCCGCTTGGCGCCGTTCCATGCCACGCCGCGCGCCTTCATCGGCCCACAATTGTTGGCGACGATCCTGTTCGACAACTTCGGCATGCTTATCCCGCTCAACCGCCAGAGCGTGCGCTTTAAGACCGAAAGGATCGATTTGCCGCTAGCGACGCTGGCCGACCAGATCGACCACGGGACCTTTGCCGTCATGCCGCTCTTCCACTTGATCGAATGCCATGTGCTCGTCGCCGAGCGACTTCATGGCGACGACACCACCATCCGTATCCTGCCGAAGGGCAAGTGCACGACAGGGCAGATCTGGACGTATGTGCGGGATGACCGGCCGTTTCGTCGGGCCTACGACGCGGTCTATTACACGTCGATCGACCGAGGAGGCGCATCCCAAGAAGCATCTGCGCCGGCATCCTGCAAGCCGATTGCTACAACCGTATCGAGCCATTGTTCGATCCGCAGAAGAGGACACGACCAATTACGCCGGCGTATTGCTTTGCACATGCACGGCGAGGCTTCTTCGACGCTGGCTGACATCGAGAAAATGCTCGGCAAGGCAAGAAGGGCAAACCGGTATCCCCGATCGCATTGGAGGCGGTCAGGCGGCTGGATGCCCTGTTCGAGATCGAGCGCCGACGAGCGGCGCGCCGTGCGCCATGGACAGCGCAAGCCGCTTCTCGACGACGCACTCGACTGGCTGCTGCGTGAGCGCAAAACCCTCTCGCGCTCGTCCGAGGTCCTGAAGCCGATCAACTACATGCTCAGGCGCTGGGAGGGCTTCGCCTGCTTCCTTGACGACGGAAGGATCTGCTTGAGCAATAATTACGGCGCACGCGCTTTGAGAGGCATCGCCTTGGGACGGCGCGACTGGACCTTCGCGGGCAGCCAGCGTGGTGCCGACCGTGCCGCCATTTTGCTGACGACGATCACGACGTGTCGTCTCAGTGACGTCGATCCAAAGGCCTGGTTTGCTGACGTCCTCGCCCGCATCGCCGATCTGCCTGCATCGCGGCTGCACGAACTGCTGCCCAGGGAATGGAAGCTTCTGCGCCAAGCCGCCAAATTCGACGATCAGAAAGCCCCCTGACCTTCACCCAACGCCATCATATAGCTCGCGCCGTGCCCGCGCGCAGGCGTCAGTTTTAGCGGTCTTTATCGTAGGCGTATCATAGACCTTCGGACCGCGCTGATGCTGTCGTGGCTGCGCACCTGCTGCGCTAAACCGAGCAACGGGCCGAAGCGAGCTTTGAGCACCGTATCGCCATCAATCTTGCGGCGGATGTCGCGGATAATCCGACCAAGCCTGTCCGCAGGAACTTGAGCTGGCGCCGCGCGCGTTTGAACTGTTGGGCGTGGCTATAGCGGCCGGTCATGAAGCGGCGCGCTTGGCCAGCAGATAGCTCTGGCGCAGCGGCACGTGGCTTCGCTTGGCGAGCCCGACGAGCTTGGTGAGTGCCCCATTGCATCAGACGGGCATCAGTCGGATGCGCGATGGCCTTGGGCTGCGCCTTGGTATCGACGACCACCCGCTCCAGGACCTTGGGGCCGATGGCGTCAGTCTTGTGCGCCACCGATAGGCTTTAAAGCCAACGGTTGGCGCAATCTCATGCACGTCGACGAAGCGATCGCCTGCTTGCTCCGCGCGGAAAAGGGCGATTACCTCGCCGGCGCTCATGTCTCGGTTTGCGGCCTGAACTTCCATCTGACCACGCATCTGCCCGGTTTCCATCCGCCCGGCGCGATCGCGTTGACGGTTAGACCATGCGCAGCGCCCACCAACGCCTCAACGCGGACCAGACCGAGGCACAGTACGCAGCCTTCTAGCGCGCCCCCCGTAGCTTACGGGTGATGCCGTGACCACGACGCAAGCACCGGAAGATTTCGTCAAAGCCGGCCAAGCCGCTTTTAGCGCGAAGAATGGTCCATCCAGCATTACAGATCGAAGACAATTCCATTCGGCATCCGGAAACTGATCGAGTGTTGCGATGAACTGACATCCGGGATTCAAGACAAGAATGTCAGGAGCGGTTGCAAGTACATAGGCGACCACGTCTCGATTCCCGCTCGCAGTGGAGAGATCCGCGTGAAAAACACCTTCGCTAACGATGTCCACGCCATGCACGTCCGCCCCTCGTTCACGCAATTCGGTCGCGATGGCCTTCCCAAGTCCTCCCGCTGCTCCTAGTGCGACTCGACCCTCAGGAGACGATCCTCGCGCGTGGGACTCCTGCTCTTGGCGCTTGCCATCAAGTTTATCAAGTTCCACTTGTGTGGCCTCAAAAAATGGACGCGATCACCATCAGACCGCTGTTGGCAGACGCTTCATTGCTCGTGTTGGTACTCGCCCGTCGATTTAGCCAATCGTAAATATCGTCCGTTCGGCCCGACCATCGATCCCAAGCAAATCGTTGCGCGCCACGCTCATCGTCACGTGTGCGAGCCTGATGGTCGATAACAATGGGCGGATCGTGGCGTCTTGCATGCCACCGGCTCATGTCACCAGGCGTCTATGAACGAGCGGCGTGCGCGGCTACCTCGCAAGGCCGCCGACGCGATCCCTTGTACAATCCACCTGCGCGTTTCAGCGGGGTCAATGACCGCATCGATTTCGACGGCCGCGGCTGTGCTTATCGCGTGTCCACGTTCGTAGGCTTGCGCCACGAGTCGATCAAACAGTGCCTTGCGCTCCGGCCCATTGGCAACTGCCTCCAGCTCTTTTTTGAAGCCCAGCCGAATGGCGCCTTCCAGTCCCATCGGCCCGAACTCGCCGGTCGGCCAGGAGATGGTGAGGTTCGCTGACCGGAAGCCCCCACCTGCCATTGCCATGGCGCCCAGGCCATAGCCTTTGCGCAGTATAACTGCCAGCAAGGCGACGCGCAGTTTGGCGGCAGCGAGGAACATGCGCGAGACGTGCCTCACCTGCGCGCGAGCCTCCACTTCGGGGCCGACCATGAAGCCCGGCGTATCAATCAGGGACACGATCGGAAGCCCGTGTGCGTCGCACAGCTGCATGAAACGCGCGGCCTTGTCCGCGGCATCCGGGTCGATCGCGCCCCCGAGGTGATGCGGGTTGTTGGCCATGATGCCCACGGGCTGTCCTTCCACGCGAGCGAGCGCCGTATGGACCCCAAGACCGAATCCGCTCCGCAGCATTAGCACGCTGCCCGTATCCGCGATGCCCTGGATCGCCTTGCGGGTGTCGTACACGCGTAAGCGGCTTTCCGGCACGACGTGACGCAAGTGGATCGGATCGGGCGCGATCCAGTGCTCGATGCAGCCCTGGAACATGGACAAGTAATGTTTGGCAACTTGCGTGGCCTGTGCTTCGTTCTCCACGAGAACGTCGACGACGCCGTTTGCGTATTGTACGGAGGCTGGACCAACATCCTCAGGGCGAAAGACCCCGAGGCCGCCGCCTTCGATCATGGCGGGACCGGCCATGCCGATGTTGGCGGACCGATCCGCGATAATGACATCGCAGCATCCTAGGAAAGCGGCATTGCCGGCAAAGCAGCGGCCGGAGACGATGCCTACGACCGGCACCTTGCCGCTGAGATGAGCGAATGCAGCAAACGACGGTTGGAAGAGGCCGGAGACCGAAGGAATGTCCACATCTCCGGGGCGGCCGCCGCCACCTTCCGCGAACAGCACAAGAGGCAGCTCGTCGCGCGCTGCCACCTCGACGATGCGGTCCGTTTTGAGGTGGTTGCGCTTTCCTTGGGTGCCCGCCAACACCGTGGCGTCGTAGGCCATCACGGCGGTGCGCGCGTGCGCTTTGCCAACCAAGGCCTCGTTGACGTTCCCGATCCCGGTGATAAGCCCGTCGGCCGGCGTGTGCGCGATCAGATCCGCCTGCGTGCGGCGAGTGGCCTGCGCTGCTAGCGCTAGCGCACCATATTCCACGAAGCTGTCCGGATCGCACAAGTCGGCGACGTTTTCACGCGCCGTGCGCTGCCCGCGCGAACGCCGCTTGGCCACGGCGTCGGGACGGGCTTCGTCATAAAGAACAGTATGTCGATCTAGCACCCGCTGCAGATCCCCCCGAATCACATGTGGGTCGGTGCCGTGCGTTGAATGCCCGGAAACCCTATCAGTCTCGAGGGGCTCCAGTACCAGGAGTACCTGGCCTTCGAACGCCTGAGCTCCGGCCTGCAGCCGCAGATCGATCACCCGACCGCCACATTGGGCAGCAATCGTGTGCTCCATCTTCATGGCCTCAAGGACCGCAACCGTTTGCCCTGGCTGAATTAGATCATCCAACTGGACAGTGATCTCGACCACTTGCCCACTCAGCGGAGCGCGAACTGCCGCAGCTCCGTAGCCGACGGTTTCGTCAATGTCGGCGGAAGGCGGCGCTGCTGTGGTGAAGCGGACGCTCGTACCCTCAAGGAGCGTTTCTCGCGCGCGCTCGGCTTCCCCGATTTCCGCTGCAGATTCGGTTAGCTCCCGAACAATCGCTTCAAAGTGGCGCGTGTGTACGTTCTGCGAGAGAAAGTCCGCACGCTGCGCGAGAGCGCGCAGCAGGTCCAGGTTGGTCGGCACGCCGACAATGCGGAATTCTAGTAAGCTCCGCTGCAGACGGCGTACGGCGTCACCGAACCGGGGGGACGCACTCGTGACAATCAGTTTCGCGAGAAGCGTATCAAAGCTAGGCGCCGGCTCATAGCCGGTGTAGCCGTGCGAGTCGACTCGAACGTCAGGACCCGAAGGCGGGTCGAACCGTTCCAGGCGTCCGTGCGCCGGGCGCGCGGCACCCGTGGCATCCATCAGCTCCGCATTGATGCGTACCTGAATGGAGTATCCCCTGGGTTGGGGAGGCGAACTCGGGTCAATGCCCAGCTCGCCTAGACTCCGGCCCGCTGCCAGCCCAATCTGCAGCGCTACCAGGTCCACGCCTGTGACCTGCTCGGTCACGGTGTGCTCCACCTGCAACCGCGGATTGGCCTCGATAAAGACGAACCCGTGATGCGCGCCACCCTCGGTTTCTTCGACCAGGAACTCGAAGGTGCCCAGGTTCAGATAGCCAACCCGGCATGCAATGCCGCAAGCTGCAGCGGTGATTCGCTCGCGAAGTTCGGGTTTCAACACGGGGCTCGGAGCGATCTCCACCAGTTTCTGAAACCGGCGCTGCAGAGTGCAATCCCGTTCGCCGAGGGTGACGACGTGGGTACCGTCGCCGGCGATCTGCACTTCAATATGGCGCGCCCGACTGACAAGGCGTTCGGCGTACAATGCGTCGACGCCGAAGGCAGCCCTCGCCTCCGACCGACAACGCGCATATGCCTCGGCGATGTCTTCTCGGCGGCGCACAATGCGCATGCCGCGACCGCCGCCCCCGCCCGAGGCCTTGATGACGATGCCGGAGCCGCCCTGGGCGTCGAAGAACGCTGTAATTTGCTCAAGCGAGGCTTCGCCTGGCGTGGCTGGCATCACTGCCACCCCGCACTTTGCCGCGAACTGCAATGCATGACCCTTGTTACCGAACAGCGCCAGCTGCTGCACCGTGGGGCCGACGAACTTGATACCCGCATCGCGGCAAGCCTGGGCAAAGTCTGTCCGCTCGCTCAAAAAGCCGTACCCCGGATGGACGGCGTCGCATCCAGTCTCCTTCGCTGCCGCGATGATTCCCGCGATGTCCATGTACGCAGACGGGCCCGCGCCAGGCAGGGCCTGCGCCACGTCGGCCAGCATCCGGTGCCGTGAGCAGACGTCATCCTGAGAGTAGACGGCCACCGTGGCAACACCGAGGTCGCGTGCGGCGCGCTGTACACGCAAAGCAATCTCTCCCCGGTTCGCGATCAACAGCTTCTTCAATTCGCTCTCCTCATTCTTTTGACGGTGCAGGCACGGAAAACAGACCTTGCGAACCTTCCCGACGGCCACTCCCGTCGAATAGCGCAGGGCGAGCTTAAATTTGGCAGGTGACCGTCATCGCGGCGGTAGCCCGATCCACGATCTCGTGCGCACGCGTAGCTTGACTTTCAGCGCCTGGCTGAGAACGTATGAAACAAAACCAAGGCGCGGTGCAGCCACGTTCAATGCCGAGGTCGGCGGCGGCATCGCCCCGGGTGTCGATCGCTGTTCATTTCTTAGCAATCACGGCAGCATTTTCGCGATATGTGGTGACACGCTCAGGCCACAGAGGCGATGGTGAGCCGGCACCGGTCTGTGATGTCGTATAATCGGTGGAAGCACCACGAACTTGAAGACGATAGCCGCGATCGACGGATCGCAGCACGTAGACGCACGCAACAACATCCGTCTCGAACGTCGCGACGTCGATCAGTGTCGGCTCGCTATACCAAAGCTTGCCACCTTCGGCACTGCCGATTACGACTCTTGTTCGCTCGGCGGGATCACCAGTCCTGAACAGATCTTCAGCACAATACGTCGAGTCATAGGTTAGAACTGGGATTTTAGCATCCCGCGGGAGTTGGCGAAGCAGCGCTGGTAACAGCAGCACGCTCGATATCATCACGGGGGCATTCACGAACGAGGCCACCGCTTGATGACGAATAGAAAACCAGCGGGTTGAGCTGAACGCCACGGCGCTTCGCGCCGACCAACCGTCGGGCGGCTGCAATGCAGGTACGTTCAACGGCCGGATCGCCGAAGACAACATTCTGTCCCCAAGCTTCTGGGACCGTCTCCAAGATGACGCGAAGCTACAGGTTGCCGAGTTCAGCATCGGGCCGGGGCGCAACGTCGGGGGATTCAACACTCTCAGGGAGTGTGGTATTTTTGAAATCATAAATCGAAGGATAGCCAATGTTGAGAGCCGCGTTTGCCTTAAAATCCGCCGTCCTAAACCGAAATTCTGCGACTTGTTATCAAGGGGCAGCTTTTTTCAGCGACCTGATATCAGTTTAGCAGGGTTCGACCGTGACCGTCGTTATGCACAACATTCTGCAACCTTGAGCCGATCTGGGCGCCGCGCCGTCGCCCCCCAAACAAAAAGATTGGACGCCGTTACTCCGCCAATTGCGCGACCAACAGCCCTTAGCCTCGTCGAAAAGTTTCGCGTTCAGGTAACGACACGCAGAATTTCGGCCCTGTCGGCTGCGATATTAGGGAACTTCGACTTTCTGAGCGGATAAGAATCGGAGCGAAGAGACAAGCCTAAGCCGAAATCGATGTTTTGCCGAAGGACTCAAGGGCACTGGGCGATCTGCGCGCGAGTCGCTGGTTCAACTTTCGAATCCTGAGCGGGAGGACGGATCAACACTAAGGGGGCAAGTGCATGGAGCGCGCCGCATGTTCTCACGCCATGGACGATCTTGCTTCCGCGCGGCGAGACACCGCGATGTTTTTGGCCATTTTGCCTGTCGAACTCTGCGAATCCATGAGTCGACGGTCTTGGGTGACCAGATGGATGAGTGTCTGAGACCTCTACCACCTGCGCAGTGGGCTGAGCATCAAACTAAAATGGAACCTTCGATGAAGAATGCTAGACGTGAGTCTCGCCGAGATTTCCGCACTTTGTGGGTTACCATCATCAATGAGTCGCCTGGCAACTTCAAAGGCCGTTAATGCACTAAAATATGCCCCATTCGCTTGTGCTGCGACCCCATCGAACTTCCCGCCTACTACTTGCCGGCGGCGGACTCGGTGTATGCACCCCGGCAATCATTTGCATCGGCAAGGAAGACGAAACAGGAGAAACGATTCTGGCAAGGCTCCCGCCTGTAGCGGTTAGTCGGGGTCTGTCGGTTCTCGTTGTCTCTCATTCAAACGTCTTCAAATTTTTCGCGGCCAATCGGAATTCTTGTCGTCTTGCTGTTTGGACATTTGTCAGCTCGGCCCGAGGTTGATGCTACGCGCACTGGCACTTATGGAGAAGGTTTGTCGGCTGCTATCGCGACGGAATTCGCTGCTTCTGATCGGCGCATTGCTGCGGCGGGTCGCGGTGTGTGGCCTGTCGGATGGATGATGCGAGCTGCAGATGGATTAGACGAAGAAATAGCTTCCGCCCCGTCGCTAGCACCTATTGCGAAATTGAGATGCCCAGTGCTTGTGGTCGCCGGCGGGCGCGGCGTCATCAGCGTATCGGAGGCGATCAAACTGAAAGCCGACTGTATAGCGAGGTCAGCTGATTTAGAGTTGACCATACCATAGATCATCCAGAGCCCCTCGGGTGCAATCGAAAGCTTCGTGACTTCCTAAGATTGCATCTTCACATTTATGGAAGACAAGCTCGTAAAATGTTGAGGTCAATAGCCGTTCCCGCCAAGGTAGCCGCAAACTCCTCGGTCGACACAGTCGAGTTTATGCCCGCTATCCAACCCCGCAAAAAGCCTCTCGTTGATCCACCGCCATAAGCCTATATCAGGGGCAGGCATTCGTGAGATGAAAATGTGCTGGTGAAGTCCTTTCAGGAGGCGACGAGCCCAGGCAAGGCCACGTCTGACGTGAATCGATCTACTGTCCATAAACACAAGAGCGCGTTGAAAGAGTGATGCGAAAAAGTGGCCGTAAAAGAGAATTAAAAGGCACTGTTCTTTGCGGCTGTGCCCCATCAGGACGTGACGAGTGAGACGGGGGGCAATGGAGATGCGAGCATTCATGATCGTTGTTCTTAAAGCAAGGTAGAAGAGAAGGAGAGTTACATGGACTTTACAATGTCGGCGAAGCAAACGGAGTGGCTGGATCGTGTGCGGTCGTTCATGACCAAACATGTTCGGCCAGCCGTTCCCGTCTACCATCAACAAGATGTCGAGGGTGATAGGTGGAAGATCATCCCTGTAGTAGAGGAGCTGAAGAAGAAGGCGCGTGCCGAAGGGCTCTGGAACTTGTTTCTGCCGCCATCTGCGCATGAGGACGATGAATTTCGGGGCGCGGGATTGACCAACCTGGAATATGCACTGCTTGCGGAAGAGATGGGGCGCATCGGTTGGGCTTCAGAAGTCTTCAACTGCTCTGCGCCGGATACAGGCAATATGGAGGTCCTAATCCGATACGGTACCCAGGAGCAGAAGCGCAAATGGCTGCGCCCCCTACTCGATGGTGAGATCCGCTCTGCGTTCCTCATGACGGAGCCTGCAGTCGCCTCATCGGATGCGACCAATATCGAGACCCGGATCGAGCGGGACGGGAATCATTACATCATCAACGGGCGCAAGTGGTGGTCATCAGGCGTTGGCGATCCTCGCTGCAAGATTGCCGTTCTTATGGGCAAGACCGACTTGAACGCGCCGCGCCACAAACAGCAGTCACAGATCCTGGTTCCGCTGGACGCGCCCGGCATCACGATCGAGCGGATGCTGCCCGTGTTTGGCTATGACGATGCGCCGCATGGTCACGGCCAAGTGCTGCTTGAGAATGTCCGGGTTCCCAGAGGCAATCTGTTGCTGGGTGAAGGCAGAGGTTTTGAGATCGCCCAAGGTCGGCTCGGTCCCGGCCGCATTCACCATTGCATGCGCACCATCGGCAGGGCCGAAGAGGCCATGGAGAAAATGGTCCACCGGCTCAATTCGCGCGTCGCTTTCGGGAAGAGGGTAGCCGAGCATTCGGTTTGGGAGCAGCGCATTGCTGAGGCGCGCATTGACATCGAAATGACCCGGCTGTTGTGCCTGAAGGCAGCCGATATCATGGATAAGGTCGGTAACAAGACCGCTCAGCTCGAAATCGCCATGATCAAAGTGGCGGCCCCTCGCATGGCGCTCAAGGTCATCGACCAGGCTATCCAAGCCTTCGGCGGTGCCGGCGTGTCGGACGAGGCTGGGCTTGCGCGCCACTATGCCTCCGCTCGAACGATGCGTCTCGCGGATGGCCCCGATGAGGTGCACTGCCGCTCGATCGCCAGGCTTGAACTGCGAAAATACGCCGATTCTGCGGTAATTTGAGAAAACGGGGCGCCGTGGCGCTCCAAAGAAGAGCTGAAGGAGCGCCTCTTGGCCAAAGATCTAAATGAGGATGAAGAGTTTTCAGGCACGAAGCCTATTGAGGAGAGGCATCGCTTCAACGAGACAAACCTTGATGCCTGGATGCGCGAGCGCGTGGAGGGCTATACGGGTCCTCTCACCGTGCTGCGATTCAAGGGTGGACAGTCAAACCCGACATATCGGTTGAACACGCCCGGTGGCTCTTACGTGATGCGCCGCAAGCCCTTCGGCAAACTGTTGCCTTCGGCGCATTCGGTTGACCGGGAGTTCCGCGTCATCTCGGCTCTTGGCAAACGGGGATATCCAGTTGCGCATGCCCACGCGCTTTGTACCGATGACAACGTTATCGGTGCAGCATTCTATATCATGTCCATGGAAGAGGGGCGGGTGTTCTGGGACCCCACCCTGCCAAGTCTTTCGCGGGAGGTGAGACCCGCGATCTTTACGAGCAAGATCGAGACGTTAGCGAAGCTCCACATGTACGATCCCGAAAATCTCGATCTCGTGGGCTTCGGCAAGCCCGGTAATTATTTCGCGCGTCAGGTCGACCGCTGGACTAGGCAATATCGGGCCTCGGAAACGCAATATATTCCCGAAATCGAAAAGCTAATCGAGTGGCTGCCGCGGACGCTCCCCGAGCAAAAACGTATCTCTGTCGTGCATGGTGACTATCGCCTTGACAACATGATTTTCCATGCCACGGAGCCGCGGGTGACTGCGGTGCTCGACTGGGAGTTATCTACGCTCGGCGACCCCACGGCCGATTTCACCTACCTGTTGATGCAGTGGACCATGCCGGGTCTGCGCGGTGCCGACTTTCATGTACTCAACATCCCTAGGATGGAAGAGGCCGCGGACATCTATTCCAATTGTACCGGCACTGAGCTTCCAGACTTGAACTGGTACTTCTCATATAATCTCTTCCGTCTCGCAGGCATCACCCAGGGTATTGCAGGCCGCATCCGCGAGGGTACCGCGGCCAATGCCAAAGCTCTCGAGGCCGCCAAGCGCACCGTCCCCCTCGCGCAGGCGTCCTGGGAGTATGCGCAGAGAGCGGGGGCAGTGTAGCGCGCGAGCAGCAAAATAAACCCAATAAACTGCGCGGCCGTTGCCCAGATTTCCAATCTCGATGAGTCGCTACTTGCGTTATATCGGCACCACACCAGGAAGTCTCTGCGCCTTAGGAACTTTGTGAGCAGGACGTCGCCTGTCTCAGTATCAATTCGAGGTGGAATTGCACACCATACGTTGCGCAACAGCGATGTGCGAGGGTCATAATCTCGCCCTTTCTCAGAACGCGTAGTCACCGCGAGATGCGGGATACATGACCCTTCGAGCTCTACAACAAGAGAATGATGCCGGCCGACGCAAAGAGGTCTCCTTCCGGTGAGGGCCGCCTTCTCGGGTAGGGCGCGTGCTGTGTAACAGCGCTTATGGTCGGCAATAAGTTCAGTGCTCAGATTGAACGGTTCGAGGTTGTTGAGACTGGCCGTCGCCGTCGCCGGACCGATGATGAGAAGCTCAAGATCGTCCCGGAGAGTTTGTAGGCCCCGCATGCGCTCTCATCCACAGCGCGACGATACGGCATCTCGCGCTCGATCCTGTTGACTTGGCGACGATCGTTGGGCCGCGCACGAGCAATAGTGAACAACCTCAGCCAGCCTTATTGCTGGCAATGTTGATGTGGGAGGAACCACCGGCGCCCCTCAGTAGCTTTAGTGGCGCCAGCGAGCGGACGCATGGAGATTGTCGCGGCAAGGCCTGTGAGAGCGCAGCGTCCCGCTGGTCGCTGTGATCTGAAGGTCTGGATGCGTGAACAACGCGCCAAGCTCTCACAGACCCAACGATGTTGCCAAGGGCGATGGACGACATGCTCAAGCGCTGGGGTGCATTTACCCACTTCAAGCAGCCTGGGTGACCGCTATGCGGTCCTCACCGGCTTTCAATTACCCATAACTTTGACCATTCAAGCTGATCCGCTGATCGGCGAAATCTTGAATTGAAAGAATCATTTGTGATTCCTTGCTGAGCACCTGATTCGCGAGGGGAGTGCTCTATGGGGCTGACATTGAGGGATCGATCGACAAAAGGCTGTTTGCGGTCCATGGACGGGGAATGTTGGATTGATCGAGAGAGTAGTGGATGCGAGTTTAGGGACGGGCTGACCTTGCCCCCAAGTTTTATCCAATCCTGAGTTGGCTCCGGTTGTTGGATTTGCCCGGTTGGGCGGTGGTAGCGACGGGAGCTGGCGCGGAGCCCTCGGCATAGCAGCGCCAGATCCCGC